>NZ_JBTMUW010000001.1:2006831-3290482 GCF_054473825.1 Stenotrophomonas genospecies 5 | reverse complement strand
GTGAAACGCAGCTGCGCCGATGGTAGTGTGGCTCAAGCCATGCGAGAGTAGGTCATCGCCAGGGTTTATACCCAAAACCCCGCTGCTCACGCAGCGGGGTTTTTCTTTATGCGTTTCAGCAGCCGATGTTTCAGCCGGCGCTGCCGTGTCCCAGGAACGGCTGGATCAGTGCCGCGATCTGGGCGGGCGCTTCCATATGCAGGTGATGGTTGCCCGGAAACACGGCCAGGCGCCCGTCGCGCAGGTGCTGCAGTCGCTCGCTGCGCATCGGCTCGGGATAGTACGACTGCGCGGGAGTCGCGTAGATCACCTGCGTAGGGCAGGCGATGGCCTGCAGCAGGTTGTCGATCTGGCCCTCGCTGAGCCGGATGGCGGTGGGCAGCATCAAGCGCGGATCGCTGCACCAGCGATAGCCGCCCTCCACAGGCTCGACCCCGCGCTCGACCAGCAGGCGCGCGCAGCCTTCGCTGAGCTGGTTGGTCATCATCCGCGCGCGGATTGGCGCGGCAAGATCGGGGAAGACCCTAAGCTGCTTGCGCGATAGCGCGCGCGTGGCAGTCACATGCTCACGCAGCCGATCCGCGGTGTCCTCTTCCGGTCCCCGCAGGCCGCCCAGCGCTTCGATGGCGACCAGGCGTTCAATGCGGTCACTGACCGCCGCCGTCAGGCTGGCGATGCCCGCACCCATCGAATGGCCGAGCAGGCTGAAGTGCTCCCAGCCCAGCGCGTCGGCCACGTCAAGGACGTGGCAGATCGCGGCAGCGGTGGTGTAGCTGGCGCCGGCCGGGAGATGGGCGCTGTGGCCATGGCCAGGCAGGTCGATGGCCACCAGATCCAGATGGGGCAGATGCGGCGCGAGTGGCACGAAGCTGGCGGCGTTATCCAACCACCCATGCAGGGCCAGCACACGCGGGCCCTCCCCGTGATTGCGCAGGCCGGCCACGCGCGCGCCGCCGACCTCGAGTTCGAACCCCTGCAGGCTCATGCCAGCGAGGCCACGGCCAGCCGTGCCAAGGCACGCGCGTGCTCGGATCCATCGTTGAGGCAGGGGATGTAACGCATCCGTGCGCCGCGTTCGGCGAGGGTTTCAGTGAATCCCATCTCGACTTCTTCCAGCGTTTCCAGGCAGTCGGTGGCAAAGCCGGGACAGACCACGTCGATCTGCTTCACGCCGGCCTCGGCCAGCGCCCACAGGCTGGGTTCGGCATACGGCTGCAACCAGCGCTCGCGCCCGAAACGCGACTGGTAGCCGAGCTGCCACTCGCTCCGTTCCAGGCCCAGCGCATTGGCGATCGCCTGCGCACTGGCCTCGCAGCGCTGCGGATAGGGATCACCGCCATCGGCCAGGCGCTGTGGAATGCCGTGGAAGGAGAACATCAACATCTGGCCACGGCCATGCGCCTGCCAGTAGCGCTGGATGGAGGCTGCCACGGCTGCGACCCAGTCCGGGTCGACCGAGTAGTCCTGTACCAGGCTGACCGTGATGCCCGGATTCCTGCGCTGCCAGGCATCGACACGATCCTCCACCGATGCGGTGGTGGTGGTCGAATACTGGGGATAGAGCGGCAGCACGACGATGCGCCGCACGCCTTCCGCCGCCAGCCGGTCCAGTTCCGCGGTCAATGCGGGTTCGCCATAGCGCATCGCATGGCGCACGCGCAGGGTCGGCAGCAGAGCTTGCATCGCCTGCGCCAGCCGCCGGGTATGGACCATCAGCGGCGAGCCCTCGGGCAGCCAGACCTGGGCGTACTTGGCGGCCGAGCGGCCGCTGCGCAATGGCAGGATCAGGCCGCGCAGCAGCGGCTGCCACAGCAGCGCCGGAATCGACACCACGCGCGGGTCGGACAGGAACTCAGCCAGGTAACGGCGTACGGCGGGGGCCGTCGGCGTCTCGGGCGTGCCTAGGTTGACCGCCAGCACGGCGGTATCGGGTGCGTCGAGCATGGGTCTCATTGTCGCCGATCTGCCGCTGTATCGGGATGCAGGATCTGCATCGCAGGCATAGTCATCTCCGATGCGGGACCGATGACGCTCATTGCCGATTCATCACAACACTACTAATTTCAGTCACTTGCTATATCTTCCTATGGACTGACTTCTGGAGCCTGCCATGCGTCGCCCGATCCAAGCCCTGCTGATCGCCGCCAGCCTGCTGTCCAGCCAGGCCATGGCCGGGCCGCAGGAAGACCAGCGCGCCCGCAACGCGGTGCGTGTGCTGGCTGAAATCCAGGAAATCCCTGAACAGGGGATTCCGGACAAACTGCTCGACGAAGGCCGCGCGGTCATCGTCATTCCCGACACGATCAAGGCAGGCCTGGTCATTGGTGGCCGCCGTGGCCATGGCCTGATGTCGGTCCGCATGCCGAACGGCGCTTGGTCCAACCCGGTCTTCGTCAAGCTCACCGGCGGCAGCATTGGCTTCCAGGCCGGCGTGCAGTCGTCGGACGTGGTGCTGGTGTTCCGCAACGACCGCAGCCTGGACAACCTGGTCAACGGCAAGTTCACCCTGGGCGCCGATGCCGGTGTGGCGGCCGGTCCGGTCGGCCGCAATGCGGCCGCGGCCACCGACGGCCAGCTCAAGGCCGAAATCTGGTCGTGGTCGCGTGCGCGTGGCCTGTTCGCCGGCGTCGCCCTGGACGGTGCGGTGCTGCAGATCGACGATGCCGCCAACCTTGACGCCTATGGCAGCAACACCACGCCGCGGATGATCTTCGAGGGCCGGGCAGCAGGTGCGCCGTCGATGGATGTGGTCGCCTTCCGTGATCGCCTGGAGGAGGCGACCTATGCCGCGCGCAACAACCGCGGTGGCAATGGTGGCACGGCCTCGCGCCCGGCTCCGGCGCCGACGGTCGCACCGCCGCCTGTTCAGGCAGCCCCGGCGGTCCCGGCGGAAGCCACCACCGCGCCCCTGCAGAACGTGCCGCAGAACCCGCCGCCACAGCAGCAGGGCTTCCAGCCGGTCAATGAAGGCGAAATCCGCACGGAGACGCTGGGCGGGAACTGACTTTCGTCACGCGCGCCGGCTAACGGCCGGTGCGCTATGCTCGACAGCCTGATCACTAACGTAACGAGCGTCTTTATGGGCAGTTTCAGCATCTGGCATTGGTTGGTCGTGCTGGCCATCGTCCTGCTGGTGTTCGGCACCAAGCGTCTGACCAGCGGCGCCAAGGACCTCGGTTCGGCGGTCAAGGAATTCAAGAAGGGCATGCGCGACGAGGACAAGCCGAACGCGCAGCTGGGCGATGAGACGCGCAGCCAGGACGCCTCGCGCACCGCGCAGGACGAGCACGACCGCAACGCACGCTGATCCGGAGCGGTCGCGGTGTTTGATATCGGCTTCAGCGAACTGCTGGTCATTGCGGTGGTCGCCCTGGTGGTGCTCGGTCCCGAGCGTCTGCCCAAGGCGGCCCGTTTTGCCGGCCTGTGGGTCCGTCGTGCCCGCAATCAGTGGGACTCGGTGAAACAGGAACTGGAGCGCGAACTGCAGGCCGAAGAGATCAAGCGGCAGATGCAGGACGTGCGGCAGGGCATGCAGGACACCGAGAACCAGTTGCGTGCCAGCGGCGAGGCGATCCGTCGCGAAGCCGCGCAGGCACAGCAGCAGGGTGATGCGCTGGCGCAGGAGACGCGGGCACCGGCGCCGGCGGACCTGCCGCCGCATGTCAGCCAGGCACAGCAGGCTGCACCTCCCGCGTCCATGGGCGACGGCACTGCGGCCGATGCCGGCGGGGCGTCCGCTGCATCCGCAGCGGATGTAGACGACACCCGTCCGGTGCCAGCGTCGCAGAGCGAGGAGCGCGGCCGATGAGCGAACAGGATTTCGGCGAGAGCTCGCTGGTTGAGCATCTGGTGGAGCTTCGCGGCCGCCTGGTGCGTGCGCTGCTGGGCCTGGGCGTGGTGCTGCTGGCACTGCTGCCCTTTACCCAGAAGTTGTACAACGCGCTGGCCGAACCGCTGGTCTCGCAGCTGCCGAACGGCCAGACGATGATCGCCACCAACCCGGCCGGCGCCTTCTTCGCTCCGTTGAAGCTGACCTTCTTCGTCGCGCTGTTCGTGGCGGTGCCGTGGCTGCTGTACCAGTTGTGGGCCTTCGTCGCGCCGGGACTGTATGCCCGCGAAAAACGCCTGGCGGTGCCCCTGCTGGTGTCGTCGGTGCTGCTTTTCTACACCGGTTGCGCCTTCGCGTATTTCCTGGTGTTGCCGGCGGTGTTCCACTTCCTCACCACCTTCAGCCCCGATGTGATCGCGATCACTCCGGATGCCAACGCCTACCTGGATTTCGTGCTGGCGATCTTCTTCGCCTTCGGTGGCAGCTTCGAGCTGCCGGTGGCGATGGTGATCCTGGTACTGCTGGGATGGGTGACGCCGCAGCAGTTCAAGGAGGGCCGTGGCTACGCGATCGTGGGCATCTTCGTGGTGGCGGCCGTGCTGACGCCGCCTGACGTGGTCTCGCAGCTGATGCTGGCGATCCCGATGTGCCTGCTGTACGAACTGGGCATCCATGCCGCGCGATGGCTGGTGCCGTCCTCGGTGGTGAAGAAGCCCGCCGCGTGATGCGGCAGCGCCGGGCATGGCCCGGCGCTACCGTTGGGCGTGCTCAGGCGTGGAAGACGTCGTTCGCCGGCGGCGTGGCCGGAACCGGCGGAGCGCCACGGCTGCCACGGTGCACGAACATCTGCTTCCAGGCGGCATACACCGCGCCGACGTACAGCGGCATCACCACGGTGGTCAGCAGCAGCTGTGCGATGAACACAGCCACCATCTGCCCCCCCAGCAGCATCGCGATCTGGATCACGATCACGAACAGGATGTAGCCGCAGAAGGCGGCGATCACGCCGAGCACAGCGAACACCGCCATCGCCGCGATGTTCTCGATGCAGCCCTGCAGGCTCAGGCGCAGCGCGTGCATGCCGCTCTGCTTGTCGAACACCACCAGCGCTGGCTGGGTGAACATCGCCAGGGTCAGGGCGATGGCGGTCACGAACACCAGCAGCATCCACAGTGCGATGCGCGTGGCCGGCAGCTGGGCGACCAGTTCGGCGGCGGCTTCGGGGCTGACCTGCTGGTTGCTGCGGGCGATCTCTTCCATCCGTGCCATGACGTCGCTGAAGGCGGCGAAGCCTTCGCGACCGATCATCAGGTACAGCAGCACGCCCAGCAGCAGGACCACCAGCACCTGGATCGCCAGCGGCACCAGCAGGTGGCTGACGCGGTGGTCACGGATCGGCTGCAGCAGGTGGGTGACCAGGCCGGGCCGGCCATCGTCGATCTCGCCCATGGCGTACAGCATGCCGCCGAACATGATCGGCGAGACGGCCAGGGTCATCAGCTGCACGGCCAGGCCCAGCGCGCCGGGCACCAGGGTGGACAGCAGGGTGACCACCCAGCTGACCAGCATCCAGGTCAGGCCGATCCGCGCCAGCTGCAGCGGTGCACGCCGGTACAGGGAGAACGTATCCAGCAACCACTGGGCGCCCGCCGAGGCCGGCAGCTTGCGAATCTCTTTCATGGACATCCGGAGAGGACAGAAGGGGAGCGGGCAGTACCCGCGCCGCCGATTATCCCTGTTTTGCCGCCGGCTGGGCTGAAGACTGCCGCGCCTGGCGGACGAAACGGCGCAGCAGCTGCCGGGCCAGGGGGGCGGCGCTGACCGCGCGCTCGATGCTGCGGGCGCAGCCACCGTGGCGGCCGATGCAGTCAGCCCGCGCACGCACGTAGCCGCGCATGTGGTGGGTGGCGAACTCGGGATGGAACTGCACGCCCCACGCCTGCCGGCCCCAGCGGAAGGCATGGCAGCCATCCTGCGGCGAGCGTGCCAGCACGGCGGCCCCCTCGGGGGCACGCAGTACGGTCTGCAGATGGGTCGCGTGTGCCGCGAAATGCTGCGGCAGCCCCTGGAACAGGGGGTCCTGTGCTGCCTGCGGCTGCAGCTCCAGTTCAATGGTGCCCGACTCGCGTCCGGCCGGGTTGTAGGCCACTTCGCCGCCCAGCGCATGCGCCAGCAGCTGGTGCCCGTAGCAGATGCCGAACACCGGCACGTCATCGTGGGCGGCCTGCCGCAGCCACGCCGCGCTGCGCTCGCTCCAGTCGGCGTGGTCGGTGACGAAAGCGGCCGAGCCGGTCACCATCACCCCGGCGAACGCGCGCGGGTCGGGCAGGACGCCGCCGTGCTCGACATCGACCACCACCGTCTCGTGTTCTTCCAGGCCGGCGGCGACGCGGATCCAGTGCGGGAAACGCCCATAACGACGCAGCGAGGGCACTGGACGGCCGGTTTCAAGAATCAGGAAGGGCGCTGGGTTCATCCGGGGGCGGCAGGACAGACAGGACTTCCTCGATTGTAGTCAGCCCCTGCGCCACCTTTTCAAGCCCCGCCTGGCGCAGGGTCCGCAGGCCCTCGGCACGGGCGGCACGGCTGAAACCGGCCAGATCCATGTCGGCGCGGATCTGCGCGCGAAGCCGCGAACCCAATGGCAGCAACTCATACAGGCCGATGCGGCCGAGGAAACCGGTGCGCCGGCACTCCAGGCAACCGACCGGCCGACAGGGCGTGGCGGCATCTGGATATGCGGCATGGCTATCAGCCAGTACCGCCCAATCGGCGGCACCGAGCGTATGCGGCTGCTTGCAGTGCGGGCACAGGGTGCGCACCAGGCGCTGGGCGAGGATGCCGTTGACGGTGGAGGCCAGCAGGTAATGCGGCACGCCCAGGTCGAGCAGGCGGGTGATGGCCGAGGGGGCGTCGTTGGTGTGCAGGGTGGACAGCACCAGATGGCCCGTCAGCGACGCCTGTACCGCCATCTGCGCGGTTTCCAGGTCGCGGATCTCGCCAATCATGATGATGTCCGGATCCTGCCGCAGCAGGGTGCGTACGCCGCTGGCGAAGTCCAGGTCGATGTTGGTCTGCACCTGCATCTGGTTGAACTCCGGCGCGATCATCTCGATCGGATCCTCCACCGTGCACACGTTCACGTCCGGGGTGGCCAGGCGCTTGAGCGTGGAGTACAGGGTGGTGGTCTTGCCGGAGCCGGTCGGGCCGGTCACCAGCACGATGCCGTGCGGACGCTCGACCAGGGCGTTCCAGCCGGCAGCCTCCTGCGGGCTGAAACCCAGCTGGTCGATGCTCTTGAACGCCGCATCCGGGTCGAAGATGCGCATCACGCACTTCTCGCCGAACGCTGTGGGCATGGTCGACAGGCGCATTTCCACCTCGCGCCCACCCGGTGACCGGGTCTTGATGCGGCCATCCTGCGGCCGGCGACGCTCGGCCAGGTCCATGCGGCCCAGCACCTTGATGCGGCTGACCACGGCGGTCATCACCGCCGGTGGCACCTCGAACACCTTGTGCAGCACGCCATCGATGCGGAACCGCATGCGGCCCATGTCGCGGCGCGGTTCCAGGTGGATGTCCGACGCACGCTGCTCATAGGCGTACTGCAGCAGCCAGTCGACGATGTGCACGATGTGCTGGTCGTCGGCATTGACGTCGCCGGTGCGGCCGAGCTCGACCAGCTGCTCGAAGCTGGGCAGGGCGGTGTTCACCTCGCCGCGCACGTCGCCGCGCGCGCCACGCACCGAGCGCGTGACGCCGTAGAACTCCATGGTGTAGCGGTGCAGGTCCAGCGGATTGACCACGGCCAGCTCGATGCGGCGGCGGGTCAGGTGCTGCAGGTCGCGGCGCCATTCCTGTACCAGCGGTTCGCTGGTGGCCACCAGCACGCGTTCGGCGTCCACCGCCAGTGGCAGGAAGCGATGGCGGCGCGCATAGGCGTGCGAAACCAGGGCCGTGACCGCCGCCACATCGACGCGGGTCGGGTCGATGCGCAGGTAGCGGGTGCCGGTGCGCCGCGCCAGCCACTCGGTGAGGCGTTCCAGGGTCAGTTCGCCGCCATCGCTGGCGGCAAGCTTGAGGTTGGACAGCAGTACCAGCGGATGGACTTCACTGGCGTTGCGGGCGCCCTGCGCGGAAAACCGCACGCGCTCGCGGTCCTGCCCGGCCACCAGGCCATCGGCCAGCAGTGCGGCCGAGACCTGTTCAAACAGCAGGCGGCCCCACGGCAGCGGTACCGCGCCGGGCTCGCCGGGCGTGCCCGCCGGCAGCCGATGTTCCATCTGCCTGCTCCTCCCGGGTACGGAATGCCCCGCAGGTCGGCCGTTATACTAGCGCACCCCCTTGCCGGCCAAGAATCGTCCGCATGTCCGCGACCCCGACCGTTCCGATCACCTTCCAGGGCCTGATCCAGACCCTGAACCAGTTCTGGGCCCAGCAGGGCTGCGTGCTCATCCAGCCGCTCGACCTGGAGGTGGGCGCCGGTACGTTCCACCCGGCGACCTTCCTGCGTGCGATCGGTCCGGAAGGCTGGAACGCGGCCTACGTGCAGCCCTCGCGCCGTCCCACCGACGGCCGTTACGGCGAGAACCCGAACCGCCTGCAGCGCTATTACCAGTACCAGGTGGCGATGAAGCCGGCGCCGGACAACATCCAGCAGCTGTACCTGGATTCGCTGCAGGCGCTGGGCATCGACCCGCTGGTGCACGACCTGCGCTTCGTCGAGGACAACTGGGAGTCGCCGACCCTGGGTGCCTGGGGCCTGGGCTGGGAGGTCTGGCTCAACGGCATGGAAGTGACCCAGTTCACCTACTTCCAGCAGGCCGGTGGCCTGGAGTGCCGCCCGGTGCTGGGCGAGATCACCTACGGTCTCGAGCGCCTGTGCATGTACCTGCAGAACTGCGACAACGTCTACGACCTGGTGTGGACCTACGGGCCGGACGGGCAGCCGGTGACCTACGGTGACGTCTATCACCAGAACGAGGTGGAGCAGAGCACCTACAACTTCGAGCATGCCGACGTGGAAGAAATGTTCCACCGCTTCGACGCCTGCGAGCGCGAGGCGCAGAAGCTGGTCGAAGTGGGCCTGCCGCTGCCGGCCTACGAGCAGGTGATGAAGGCCAGCCACACGTTCAACCTGCTGGATGCCCGCCGCGCCATCAGCGTGACCGAACGCCAACGCTACATCCTGCGCGTGCGTGCGCTGGCCCAGGCGGTGGCCCGGGCCTACTACGAGCAGCGCGAGAAGCTGGGCTTCCCGGGCGCGAAGAAAACCTGACGGCCGCTCTCCCACCCTGCTTTTCATCACACCCCGGGGCGCCGGACGCGTTGCGCGCTGCGCCCCCCACCACAGGATCGAACCGATGAGCCAATTGTCCCCCCTGCTGATCGAACTGGGCACCGAGGAGTTGCCGGTCAAGGCGCTGCCGGGCCTGGCCCAGGCGTTTTTCGACGGTGTTGTCGAAGGCCTGCGCAAGCGCGGCATTGCGCTGGACACGGGCGATGCACGTCCGCTGTCCACCCCGCGCCGGTTGGCCGTGCTGCTGCCGGGCGTCGGCCTGGAGCAGCCGGAGCAGCACAGCGAAGTGCTGGGCCCGTACCTGAACATCGCGCTGGATGCCGAAGGCCAGCCGACCAAGGCATTGCAGGGCTTCGCCGCCAAGGCCGGCATCGACTGGACCGCGCTGGAGAAGACCACCGACAACAAGGGTGAGCGTTTCGTGCATCGCGCGGTGACGCCGGGCGCGAGCACCGCCGATCTGCTGCCCGAGATCCTGCGCGAGGCCATCGCCGCCATGCCGATCCCCAAGCCGATGCGCTGGGGCGACCACCCGTGGGGCTTCGCGCGGCCGGTGCATTGGCTGGTGCTGCTGCACGGCAAGGACGTGGTCGCGGCCGAGTTGTTCGGCCTCAAGGCCGACCGCATGAGCCGTGGCCATCGCTTCCACCATGACAAGACCGTGTGGCTGACCCAGCCGCAGGACTACGTCGAATCGCTGCGCGCGGCCCATGTGCTGGTCGACCCGGCCGAGCGCCGCGCACGCATCGTCGCCGAGGTCGAAGCCGCCGCCGGCAAGGCTGGCGGCAGTGCGCGTATCACTGAGGACAACCTTGAGCAGGTGGTGAACCTGGTCGAGTGGCCCTCGGCAGTGCTGTGCAGCTTCGAGCGCGCCTTCCTGGCCGTGCCGCAGGAAGCGTTGATCGAAACGATGGAGATCAACCAGAAGTTCTTCCCGGTGCTGGATGACGCGGGCACGCTGACCGAGCAGTTCATCGGCATCGCCAACATCGAGTCGAAGGATGTGGCCGAAGTGGCCAAGGGCTACGAACGCGTGATCCGCCCGCGCTTCGCCGATGCCAAGTTCTTCTTCGATGAAGACCTGAAGCAGGGGCTGGCCGCGATGGGCGAGGGCCTGAAGACCGTGACCTACCAGGCCAAGCTGGGCAGCGTGGCGGACAAGGTCGCGCGCGTGGCGGCGCTGGCCGAAGCGGTTGCCGTGCAGGTGGGTGCCGATCCGGTGCAGGCCCGCCGCAGCGCGGAGCTGGCCAAGAACGACCTGCAGTCGCGCATGGTCAACGAGTTCCCGGAACTGCAGGGCATCGCCGGCCGCCATTACGCGGTGGCGGGCGGAGAATCGCCGGACGTGGCGCTGGCCCTCGACGAGGCGTACCAGCCGCGCTTCGGTGGCGATGACATCGCGCTGTCGCCGTTGGGCAAGGTGCTGGCCATCGCCGAGCGTGTGGACACACTGGCCGGCGGGTTCGCGGCGGGCCTGAAGCCGACCGGCAACAAGGATCCCTTTGCCCTGCGCCGCAACGCACTGGGCCTGGCCCGTACGATCATCGAGAGTGGCTTCGAGCTGGACCTGCGCGCGCTGCTGGCCAGCGCCAACCAGGGCCTGGCGGCGCGTGGCGTGCAGGCCGATGTGGGTGAGCTGTACGACTTCATCCTGGATCGCCTGAAGGGCTATTACGCCGACAAGGGCGTGCCGGCCACCCACTTCAACGCGGTTGCCGAACTGAAGCCGGCGTCGCTGTACGACTTCGATCGCCGCCTCGACGCGATCGGCACGTTTGCAGCGCTGCCCGAGGCCGAGGCCCTGGCCGCCGCGAACAAGCGCATCCGCAACATCCTCCGTAAGGCTGAAGGCGACATTCCGGGCCAGATCGACCCGTCGCTGCTGCAGGAGGAGGCCGAGCGTGCGCTGGCCGAAGCCGTCACCGCCGCCATCGACGACACGGGCGCCAGCCTGCATCAGAAGGACTACGTGGCCGTGCTGGCCCGCCTGGCCCGCCTGCGCCCGCAGGTCGATGCATTCTTCGATGGTGTGATGGTCAATGCCGAAGACCCCGCACTTCGCGGCAATCGCCTGGCGCTGCTGACCCTGCTGGGCGAGCGACTGGGCAAGGTCGCCGCGATCGAGCATCTGTCGAGCTGAGTGGTTGCGCCGGGGCGCGCCCGGCGAGTGCGCGGTGTGGTACCGGAAGGAGCCACCGGGCATGGCCCGGCGTTACCGACATCATGCGGATGATGTCGGTAACGCGTATTTTGACCGCCACTTAACAACCGATGCCTGAAGGCGTGATGCATTTCGCATCGTCACGTTGGGTCGGTATGCTGTGCCGCATGCAGCCAAAGAAATACGCCCTGCCGCTGATGGTCCTGTCGCTGGTCGCCACCCCCGTGGCCCACGCGCGCGGCACCATCGACAAGGTGGACATCAAGGGATTGGACAAGGGCGACGACGCCGCGATCATCGAGAACATCCAGGAATCGCTCACGCTGTACGACACGATCGGCAAGGAGCAGGGTGAATCGCGGCTGGAGTACCTGCTGTCACAGGCCGAGCGGCAGACCCGGCAGGCGTTGGAGCCGTTCGGGTACTACAACCCGGTGATCACGGTGGAGGCGCCGCGCCAGGACGAGCATGTGCAGGTGCTGATCCACGTCGACAAGGGCACGCCGGTGACGGTGCGGCGCGAGCACATCGACATCACCGGCCCGGCCATGTACGACCAGTACCTGCAGGATGACCTGACCGCCTTCAAGCCGCGCAAGGGCCAGCGTTTCGAACATACCCAGTACGAAGCCAGCAAGATCACCATCACCCGCCGCCTGGCCGAGCGTGGCTACTTCGATGCCGATTACACCCAGCGCCAGGTACAGATCACCCGCGCCGACAACGCCGCGGACATCGACCTGACCTGGGACAGCGGCCGCCGCTACAACATGGGCCCGGTCCGGTTCGAGCAGGATTACTTCGTCGACAAGCTGTTCGATCCGCTGGTGTACTGGGAACAGGGCAGCTACTACCACGAAGGCAAGCTGGACCGGCTGCGCGAGTCGCTGACCAAGCTCGACTACTTCAGCGTGATCGACATCCAGCCGCGGCCGGACCAGGCCGACGACAATGGTGAGGTGCCGGTCGACGTCAAGCTGACCCGTGCCAAGCGCACGATCTACACCGCGGGCCTGAGCTACGGCAGCGAGAGTGGTCCCGGTGTACGCGGCGGTGTCGAGCGGCGGTTCCTCAACAACCGCGGCCACAAGATGAACACCCAGCTGGACTATGCGCAGAAGCGCAAGAGCCTGGTGACCAGCTACCGGATTCCCGCGTTCGCCTGGCTTGATGGCTGGTATACCTTCGCCGCCAGCGCCTACGACGAGCAGACCGACTACATCGACCTGCGCAACTTCAAGCTGATCGCCAGCCGCAGCGGCGAGATCAACGAATACTGGACCGCGATCGCGTCGGTCAACGCGCTGCGCGAGCGCTGGCGCTATGCATCGGGTACCGAGTTCACCGACGCGGTCTACAACACCTCCACGCTGGTCTATCCGCAGCTGGTGGCCGACTACGTCAATGTCGATGACGAGATGTTCCCGCGCAAAGGCATCAGCGGCACGGCCACCGTGCGCGCGGGCGTTGAAGGCGCCGGTTCCGATACCAGCTTCGTGCAGGCCAATGCCGTGCTTCGCTGGTACGTTCCGGTGGGCGAAAGCAACCGCCTGATCCTGCGTGGCGAGGGGGGCACCACCTGGACCAGCGATCTGGTGGCGATGCCACCCAGCCTGCGCTACTTCGCTGGCGGTGACCGCAGCATCCGTGGCTATGCCTACCGCGAGGTGGGCCCGCGCACGCCCGCGCCGGACAAGTACGCGCTGGGTGCCAAGAACCTGGTGATCGGCTCGGCCGAGTACGAGCACTACTTCAACGGTGGCCCCTGGGGTGCGGCGGTATTCGTCGATACCGGCAGTGCCTTCGACAACACCATCGACCTGCATACCGGTGTGGGCTTCGGCGTGCGCTGGAAGTCGCCGGTGGGCCCGGTGCGCATCGACGTGGCCCACGGCCTGAACAACCCGGATTCGCAGTTCCAGCTGTATCTGAATATCGGAGCGGACCTGTGAGCACGCCCGCACAGACCCCGGGAACACCGCCGCCGCGCGTGCGCTTCTATCGCCGCCGCCGCTTCTGGGCATGGTCCGGCGTGGGCGTGCTGGGTCTGGTCCTGCTCGGCCTGCTGCTGCTGTACTGGCTGCTGCAGACCGTGGCCGGCCGTGACGTGCTGCTGGCGCAGGTGGTCGCGCGCCTGCCGGTGGGTGCCAGCTTCACCTGGGACAAGGTGGAAGGACCGGTGGCCGGCCCGCTGACGCTCCACAACGTCGACTTCCGCTATGACGACATCCACTTCCATGCCGAGCGCGCGTACCTGGAGCCGGACCTGCGCCCGCTGCTGGGCCGCAAACTGCTGCTCGACAGGCTGGAACTGACCAATGCCTCGCTGAACCTGGCCAAGAGCGAGGAGCCGTTCAAGCTGCCGTCGTGGCCGGACTCGCTGCCGCAGATCGAGATGCCGCTGGCCATCCAGGCCGACGCCATCGCCATCGACGGTTTCCGGGTGACCCAGGCCGGTGAACCGGTGATCGACATCAGCCGCGTGCGCGGCGGCGTGGAAATCGCCAACGGCGAATTCCAGGCGCGCGCGCTGGTCGTGGACAGCGATATGGGCAACTTCACCGCCCAGGGCCGCTACATCCCGGCCAAGGACTACGACACCGACGTGACCGTCACCGCGGTGCTGCCGGCGCCGCGTGGGCGCACGGCCGCCACGCTCGGCCTGGTTGCACGGGGCAATCTGGCGCACATGGAAGTGGCCGTGGCCGGGCGCGCGCCCAAACCGCTGCATGCGATGCTGGTGTTTGACGGGCGGACCGATCCGAGCTGGAGCGCGACCGTGCGCAGCGACGAACTGGACCCGGCTCTGCTGTCGCCAGCGCTCGCGGGTTCGGCCATCGCGCCACTCGCGCTGGATTTCAGCGCCACCGGCAAGGGCGGCAACGCCCAGCTGCGCGGCACGGTGAAGCAGGGCGAGCAGGCGCTGGAGCTGGCGCCCTCGGTCATCTCGCTGCAGGACCAGGTGCTGAAGGTCTCGCCGCTGGTGGTGAAGGGACTGGGGGGCGAGGCACGCCTGGAAGGTACCGCTGATTTCAGCCAGGAAGACCAGCAGAAACTCGATTTCTCGGTCATCGCCCATGATCTGACCTGGGTGCCGGCGGAGGATCCGAACACCGTCGGTGGTCCGCCCGTACCGGTGACACTGAAGGAAGCCCGCTTCGGCCTGGCAGGGACGCTGAAGGCATGGGCTGCGATCGGTCGTGCCGACGTGGAGCGTGAGCAGCAGAAGGCGCAGCTGCGTTTCGACGTGCGCGGCAACGACCAGGCGGCCTCGATCCGCGAGCTGCAGGCGCAGACGCCCGGCGGGCAGTTGCAGGTGGAGGGCCAGGTGGCATGGGCCCCGCAGCTGGACTGGGATGCCAAGGCCACATTGAAGGACTTCGATCCGGGCTATTTCGTGCCTGGATGGAATGGCCGGCTGTCGGGCAATTTGGCGTCCAAGGGCCGCCAGCTGCCGCCGCCGGCAAATGCCCCGCCGGGTACTGCCGGCACGCTGGAAGCCACGGTCGATCTGCCGTCGCTGAAGGGCGTGCTGCGTCAGCGCAACCTTGATGCGCAGGGCAAGTTCGCGCTGCAGGGCGAACAGGGCCAGGGCGAGCTGAAGCTGGCCGTCGGCAGCAGCCGGGTCACCGCCTCGGGCAAGGTGGGCGACCGCCTGGACATCGACGCACGTTTCGAACCGCTGCAGCTGAGCGACCTGCTGCCTGGCGCCGATGGCGGCCTGCGCGGGCAGGTACAGGTGACCGGCCCGCGTGACGCACCGGACATCACCGCGGACCTGGTCGGCAACAACCTCAACTGGGACGGCTATGGCGCCGAGAGCCTGAGCATCAAGGGGCGACTGCCGTGGCGTGGCGACAGCGGCACGCTGGCCGTGCAGGGACAGCAGGTCAACGCCGGCATGCTGCTGGAACGGTTGAACATCGATGCGCAGGGCAGCGTGTCGAACCTGCGCCTGGCGGCACAGACCCGCAACGAACTGGGCGCGATCGACCTGCAGGGCAGCCTGCGCCAGCAGGGCCAGCAATGGCGGGGCGAACTGGCTTCGCTGCGTATCGCACCGGTGAAGGGCGATGCCTGGGCGCTGCGCGCGCCGGCCGCCTTCGCCATCAACAATGGCAGCTACACGCTGGCCGAGGCCTGCCTGGCTGCCGCCAGCAGCGGGGCGCTCTGTGCGCAGGCGAACTGGCCGCGCGAGGGCCTGGTGGTGCGCGGCGATGCGTTGCCGCTGGCACTGGTGCAGCCGTGGCTGCCGCCGCAGTCCGGACGTCGCATCTACCTGCGCGGCGAGCTCGGTCTGGATGCGCAGATCCGGCCGCGCGGCAATGCGTGGGAAGGACACGTCGAAGTGCGTTCGCTGGAGGGCGGGGTGCGCCTGGGCGAGAACCGCAACGTCGGTGGCGACAGCACCCGGGGCGAACTGGTGCGTTATGACCAGTTCTCGCTGAAGCTGGACATGACCCCGGCCAGCATCAAGGGCTATCTGGGCATGGGCTTCCAGGGCAACGGCTTCGTCGATGCCAGGATGCAGACCGGCTGGGAAGCCAGCGCGCCGTTGAACGGTGAGCTCTACCTCAACATGTCGCGGCTGTACTGGCTGGAGCTGTTCTCGCCGGACATCGTGCGCCCGACCGGCCTGATCGAGGGCCACGTGAGCCTGCGCGGTACCCGTGGCCAGCCGTCGCTGGGCGGCGACGCGCAGCTGAGCAATTTCAAGGGCGAATTCCCCGCGCTGGGGCTGACGTTCGACCAGGGCAAGGGCAGCTTCGTCGCCCAGCCCGACGGCTCGGCCAAGATCACCGCGCAGGCCAACTCGGGCCAGGGCACGCTGTATGTCGATGGCGGCCTGTCCTGGTTCGGTGATGCGCAGCCGCTGCAGCTGAAGATCCACGGCGAGAACGTGCTGGTGTCCAATACCAGCGAACTGCGCATCGTCGCCAACCCCAATCTAGACTTCACCCTGGCCAAGGCCGCGATGGAGCTGCGTGGCACCGTGCATGTGCCGGAGGCGGACATCGATCTTGAGCGGCTGGATCGCGGGACGTCGGTTTCCGAGGACGTGGTGGTGCTGGACCCGGCCGATCCGGAGGAATCGCGCACCTCGCCGCTGGACATGGACCTGACCGTCAGCCTGGGCGACAAGGTGAAGATGACCGGCTTCGGCCTGAAGGGCGCGCTGACCGGCAAGATGCAGGTCTGGGCCAAGCCCGGTCGCGAGATGACCGCCAATGGCGGGCTGGAGGTTAGTGGCCGCTACAAGGCCTATGGCCAGGACCTGACCATCACCCGCGGCAACCTCAACTGGAACTACAACGCCGTATCCGACCCGCGCATCAACATCCGCGCCGAGCGCCGGATCGGTGATGTCACTGCTGGCATCGACGTGACCGGCCGTGCACAGCAGCCGCGTGCGGACGTGTGGTCCGACCCGGCGATGTCGCAGTCCGAAGCGCTGGCCTATCTGGTGCTGGGCCGCAGCCTCACCGGTGCCAGCAGCGACCAGGCCCAGCAGGTCAATGCAGCCTCGGCCGCACTGTCGGCCGGCAGCGGCCTGCTGGCATCGCAGCTGGGGGCCAAGCTGGGCCTGGACGATGCGGGCGTGAGCCAGTCGCGCGCGCTGGGCGGATCGGTGATCGGCGTGGGCAAGTACATCTCGCCCAAGCTGTATGTGGGCTATGGCGTATCGCTGGTCGGCGCCGGTTCGGTGATCACCCTGAAGTATCTGCTGCGCCGCGGTTTCGACGTGGAAGTGGAGTCGAGCACGGTGGAAAACCGCGGCTCGATCAACTGGCGGCGGGAGAAGTAACCCGCCGCCATCGACCGGTAGCGCCGGGCCGCGCCCGGCCCCCAACCATCGGCCGTTGCCCCTGCCGGCCCCAGCGGCTATGGTCCCGGGCTGTTCTGTCGTACCGGATCGCCTCATGTCGCCACGCAAAACCCTTCCTGCCGCCCTGGCCCTGGGCCTCACCCTCGCTGCGGGCGCCCATGCCGATGAAGGCATGTGGATGCCGACCCAGCTGCCGGAGCTGGCCAAGCCGCTGCGCGCAGCGGGCTTCAAGGGCGATCCGGCCGACCTTGCCAACGTCACCGCACCGCCGCTGAGCGCCGTGGTGCGGGCCGGCGGCGGCACCGGTTCGTTCGTTTCCGCCGACGGACTGCTGCTGACCAACCACCATGTGGCGATGGGCGTGATCCAGTACAACAGTTCGCCCGAGCACAACCTGATCGACAACGGCTTCATCGCCCAGGGGCGCGCCGACGAGCGGCCGGCCAATCCGGACTTCCGCGTGCTGGTCACCGTTGGTTTCGACAAGGTGACCGATCAGGTGCTGGCCAATGCCCGCGGCAAGACCGGCCGTGCGTACTTCGATGCGGTCGATGCGGCCAGCAAGCAGATCGTGGCGGAGTGCGAGAAGGACGGCAGCGTGCGCTGCTCGGTGGCCAACATGTACTACGGCACCGATTTCTACCGCATCGCCCAGCTGGAACTGAGCGATGTGCGCCTGGTCTACGCGCCGCCGCGTGCGATCGGCAACTATGGCGACGAGATCGACAATTTCATGTGGCCGCGCCATACCGGCGATTTCACTCTGCTGCGTGCCTATGTCGGCAAGGATGGCAAGCCGGCCGCGTACAGCAAGGACAACGTGCCCTATCAGCCACCGGCGCACCTGAAGATGTCCGTTGAAGGTCCGAAGGAGGGTGATTACGCGATGCTGGCCGGTTACCCGGGCATCACCTACCGCCACCGAACCGCGGCCGAGTTCGCCAGCCAGGTCGATGCGGTGTTGCCGCGCCGGGTATCGGTGTTCCAGCAGATGATCGACACCATCGAGGTGGCAACTGCCAAGGACGCGCAGGCGCGTACCCGTTACGCTTCGCAGCTGCAGTCGCTGAAGAACAACCGCAAGCGCGCCGCCGGTGAGCTGGAAGGCCTGCTGCGCAGCGATGCCAAGGCGCAGCGCGCTGCCGACGAGTCGGCCATGCTGGCGGCCACCGACCGCCGGTACCGGAGTGACATCCAGGCGTTGCTGGCCAATCTCTCGCAGGGTGCGGCGGTGGGTGAGCGCGACCTGCTGCTGGAGCAGATGGCCAACCAGAGCCAGCTGCTGCGCTCGGCGCTGCTGCTGGAACGCCTGCGCATCGAGTCGGCCAAGCCGGATGCACAGCGCGAAAGCGGTTACCAGCAGCGCGACCAGGCGATGATCGAGGGCGTACTCAAGCAGGTGCAGCGTCGGTATGCAGCGGAGGTCGAAAAGGCGCTGCTGACCACCCTGCTTACGCGATACCAGCAGTTGCCGGACGCGCAGCGCGTGGCCGAGTTCGATGCCGCCTTCGGCCGCACCCCGGCGCAACTGGCGCAGGCGCTGGACACGCTTTACGCCAGCACCCGGCTGGGCGACGAGGCGCAGCGTCTCTCGCGCTTCGCCGCTGCGCGCGAAGGCAAGGCCCTGGCACCCGATCCGCTGATCGCAGTGGCCGCGCCGCTGGTGGCGGCGCAGCTGCGCATCGAGAACGAGAGCAAGACCCGCGAAGGCGAGCAGCTGCGCCTGCGCCCGGCCTACATGCAGGCGCTGTTCGCCTGGCGTGCCAAGCAGGGCCGCGCGGTGTACCCGGATGCCAACCGTACCCTGCGCATCAGCTACGGCAAGGTCGAGGCACTTCACCCGCGTGACGGCGTGACCTACTCGCCGGTGACCACGGTGGCCGGTATCGTCGAGAAGAACAACAACGCCTATCCCTTCGATGCGCCGGCTCCGCTGCTGGCCGCCATCGCCAAGGGTGATTTCGGCAGCACGGCCGATCCGGCCCTGAAGACACAGACCGTCAACTTCCTGACCAACCTCGATACCACCGGCGGCAACTCGGGATCGCCCGTGCTCAATGCCAAGGGTGAACTGATTGGCCTGAACTTCGACAGCAACTGGGAATCGGTCAGTGCCAGCTGGTGGTTCGATCCGCGCTACAAGCGCGCCGTTCACGTGGACATGCGCTATCTGCGCTGGCTGTTGGCCAAGGTCTACCCGGCGCCGGAACTGTTGAAGGAAATGGGCGTTCCGGCCCAGTAAGTCGCCGGCCACGACCCCGGTCGTGGCCCGCACCGCGTAGGCCCCCCACGCCGGTGGGGGGGTGTTGCCCCCAACGAGCCCGTACGTCTGGCCGCCTCTGGCCTACACTGCGGGTTCCTCTGACGGAAACGCGCGCGTGGTCTCCAGCTGGATCCTGCTGCTGGTCTCGGTTGCCTATGCCGCACTGCTGTTCGGCGTGGCATGGTGGGGCGACCGTCGGCCGATGTACCCGGACCGGCCCTGGCTGCGGCCGGTGGTCTACAGCCTGGCGCTGGCCGTGTACTGCTCGTCCTGGACCTTCTATGGCGCGGTGGGCACCGCCGTGCGCAACGGGATCGGCTACCTGCCGATCTACATCGGGCCGCTGCTGCTGCTGCTGTTCGGCTGGCGCATCATCGAGCGCCTGGCCCTGATCGCCCGCAGCCAGAACGTGGTGTCCATCGCCGATTTCATCTCCTCGCGCTTCGGCCGCTCGCGGCGCCTGGCCGCGCTGGTGGCGATCATCGCCCTGATCGGCATCGTTCCCTACCTGGCCCTGCAGTACAAAGCGGTGGCGATGAGCCTGCAGGTGCTGACCGGCAACACCGGCCCGACCGGCTTCTTCAGCGATCCCGCACTGTATGTCGCCCTGCTGATGGCCCTGTTCGCCACGCTGTTCGGCACGCGCCAGGTGGATGCCACCGAGCATCACCACGGCATGATGCTGGCGATCGCGCTGGAATCGGTGATCAAGCTGCTGGCGATGCTCGCCGTTGGCGTATTCGCCTATGTGTGGCTGACCGACCGCACCGATGCGGTGGTCGAGTCGGTGCATACGCTGTTCACCGGATTGCCGCCGGTGGGATTCATTTCGCAGACCCTGCTCAGTTTCCTCGCCATCGTCTGCCTGCCGCGCCAGTTCCATGTCGCGGTGGTGGAATGTGGCGATGTACGCGACGTGCGCCGTGCACGCTGGATGTTCGGTGGTTACCTGGTGCTGATCTCGGCGATGGTGCTGCCCATCGCCACCGCGGGCGTCACATTGTTCGGCACCGGCGGCAGCGTCGCCGACGATGCGATGGTGCTGGCGCTGCCGCTGGCCGAGGGCCGCAACGCGCTGGCGCTGGTCGCCTATGTGGGTGGCTTCTCTGCCGCCACCGGCATGGTCATCGTCTCGTCCATCGCGCTGGCCACCATGGTCAGCAATGATCTGGTGATGCCGGTGCTGCTGCGCCGCAGTGGCGATCACCAGGAAGCAGCCGACGTGGCTTCACGCGTGCTGTGGATCCGCCGCCTGGCGATCCTGCTGCTCGCGTTGATGGCGTACAGCTACTACCGCAGCAGCAGCAACGACAGCACCCTGGCGTCCTACGGCCTGATGGCGTTCGCCGCAGTAGCGCAGTTCGCACCGGGCCTGATCGGCGGCCTGTACTGGCGTGGCGCCAGCCGCCGCGGCGTGGAAACCGGCATGCTGCTCGGCTTCGCCACCTGGCTCTATACCCTGTTGCTGCCGGCGATGACCATGGCGGGATGGGTCGACGCCGGCTGGGTCCAGCAGGGCCCGTTCGGCATCGAATGGCTGCGCCCGCAGCAGCTGTTCGGCATGACCGGCTGGGATCCGCTGACCCACGGTACCTTCTGGTCGTTGCTGGTCAATGCAGCAACGATGATGCTGGTGTCCGCACGCTGGCGGCCGGGGGTGGACGAGCGACTGCGTGCTGCGCCCTTCCTCGATCCGTACGCCGAGCGCCCCTCGGTCGCCGGCGGTTGGCCCGGCCACGTGCATGTGGGCGACCTGCTGGCGCTGGCCTCGCGCGTGGTGGGCGAGCGTCATGCGCGGCGTTCGTTCTTCGAGCAGGCGCAGTCGCTGGGCCGCGAACTGCAGTCTTCCGCGCCGGCCGACCGGCCCTGGGTGCAGTTCACCGAGCGCCTGCTGGCCGCGTCGATCGGTGCCGCCTCCGCGCGCCTGCTCCTGACCAGCCTGCTGCGCGGTTCCGGCATGGACCTGGGTGAGGTGGTGGCGGTGCTGGACGAAGCCGGGCAGGAACTGCGCTTCAACCGCGAGATCCTGTCCACCACGCTGGAGAACATCAGTGCAGGTGTCAGCGTGGTCGATCCGGACATGCGCCTGACGGCGTGGAACCGCCGCTACCAGGACATGTTCGGCTACCCCGACGGCATGCTGTACGTGGGCCGCCCGGTGGCCGACCTGATCCGCTACAACGCCGAACGGGGCGAGCTGGGCGAGGGCGACATCGAGGTGCAGATCAACCGCCGCATCGGCTACATGCGCGCCGGTTCACCGCACGTGTTCGAGCGCACGCGCAGCGACGGCAAGGTGATCGAGATGCGTGGCCAGGCCTTGCCTGGCGGCGGCTATGTGACCAGCTACAACGACATCACCGATTACAAGCACGCCGAGAAGGCGCTGCTGGAAGCCAACGAAACGCTGGAACAGCGCGTCGCCGAGCGCTCCCACGAAGCTGAAGCCGCCCAGCAGTCGAAGACCCGCTTCCTGGCCGCGATCAGCCATGACGTGCTGCAGCCGCTCAATGCCGCGCGCCTGTTCGCTTCGGCGCTGCGTGACAGCGTTCATGTGAGCGACGAGCAGAAGCATCTGGCCGAGCGCGTGGATGCCTCGCTTCGCGCGGCCGAGGAGCTGCTGGATGGCCTGCTGGACGTATCGCGGCTGGATGCAGGTGGGTTGCATCCGGTCATCGGCGAGTTCGACGTCAGCGCGCTGATGCGCGAGCTGGCCGCACAGTACACGCCGGTTGCCGCCGGCCGTGGCCTGCGCCTGGATCTGTTCGCGCGCCCGGCATGGGTGCGCAGCGACCGGCGCCTGCTGCGGCGCGTGCTGCAGAACTTCCTGGCCAACGCGCTGCGCTATACACGGCAGGGCCGCATCGTGCTGGCCGTGCGCCACCGGGGCGAGGAAGTGGAACTGCAGGTGTGGGATACCGGCCCCGGCATCCCGGAGCATCACATGCGGCAGATCTTCGATGAGTTCCATCGCTACCAGCAGCCCTTCGACTGGGGCGAGCAGGGCCTGGGCCTGGGCCTGTCGATCTGCCAGCGCATCTCGCGCCTGCTGGACCATCGGCTCAACGCACGCAGCCGCGTCGGCAGCGGGTCGATGTTCTCGATCATCCTGCCTCGCGTGGCGCCTCTGCCGGGCTACACCGAGCCTGCCACGGCGGTCCAGGTGGCCGCCACGCCGGTGCGCAGCGATTCGCTGGCCGGCCTGCGCGTGCTGTGCGTGGACAATGACGAGGAAATCCTCGACGGCATGCGTGCGCTGCTGGGTCGCTGGCAGGTGCAGGTGATCACCGCCGCCACCGTCGATCAGGCGCTGGAAAAGATTGCCGAGCGCCCGCAGGTGATGCTGGTGGATTACCACCTGCATGACCGCATGGATGGCCTGGACGCGCTGGTGGCACTGCGCGAGGCGGCGGGATATCCGCTGCCCGGTGCCCTGCTCACTGCCGATGGTCGTGATGAGCTGAAGCGGATGGCGCGCGAGCGGGGTTATCGGGTGCTGACCAAGCCGATCAAGCCGGCCTCGCTGCGCGCCTTCCTCGGCGCGCTGCGCGACGCCGGCAGCAACGAAGCCTGATGGCAACTGTAGAGCCGAGCCCATGCTCGGCTCCGCGCGCAGTGCGGTGCTGATATAGCCATCGCTATACAAACCAGCCCTGCCTGCGCGTTTCACCAGAAATGTGCCAGGCGCGAATCGCGATGCTAAGCTTCGCGTCCCCTTGGGGAGTAGCCGGATTCCTACGCAGGAATCGTCCACGTCAACATACTCGGCCAGTGCGCCGTGGCGTGGACAACCATGATGGTTGGCGAGACCAGCGGCCCGCGCGCGCAACGTCAGGTTGGGCGCGAGCGCAGGCCGTGCGTCCGTCCAAGCCCGACCTCAGCAAGCACACATGTCCCCCATTTCGATCCTCCTGATCGGCTTTGCCATGTCCACCGATGCCTTCGCCGCGGCGATCGGCAAGGGCGCGGCGATGCGCAAGCCGGTGTTCCGCGATGCACTGCGTGCCGGCATCATCTTCGGCGTCATCGAGGCGATCACGCCCATCATCGGCTGGTTGCTCGGCCGCGCCGCCCTGCAGTACGTCGAAGCCTTCGATCATTGGATCGCCTTCGGCCTGCTTGGCGCTCTGGGCATCCACATGATCTACAACGGTCTGCGTCCGGATGAGGGTGAAGAAGATGAAGACCCGTCGCAGCACCACGGCTTCTGGAAGCTGGCGCTGACGGGATTCGCCACCAGCATCGATGCGATGGCGGTGGGTATCGGCTTGGCGTTCATGGATGTCCATATCGGCGTGATGGCGGCGGTCATCGGCCTGTGCACGCTCACAATGGTCACCGTCGGCATCATGCTCGGCCGCGTGCTGGGCAGCATGGTTGGCAAGCGTGCCGAGATCATTGGCGGCGCGATCCTGGTGATCATCGGCGCGACGATCCTGTACGAACACCTGCGCGGCGTGGGCTGAGCAGGGGCTACCTGTAGAGCCGAGCCCATGCTCGGCTGGCGTATGAAGCAGCCGAGCATGGGCTCGGCTCTACGTCAGGGTGTTGGCTGACAGGCATTGCGGTGTTGCACTGATGGAGAGGCTGTCATGCGTGCCATAGCCTCTTCGCATGGCCAGTCCCGCACTTCGTTATGGTCGTTGGTCGCATACCGGCAATGTCTATGCGCTTACCACGGTAACGCACGCGCGTCGTCCCTGGTTCATAGACAAGGCCAACGTTGAGCTGCTGATCGAAGCCCTGCGCACGGTAGAGCGGACCGGTCGTACCTTCTCCCTGGGCTGGGTGATCATGCCCGACCACCTGCATTGGTTGATGGAGTTGCGTACCGGCACGCTGGCCGGCTGCATGCAGATCCTGAAGTCCAGGAGTGGAAGATCCATCGCCACGCGCGTTGATGCGAATGTGCCGATCTGGCAGCCGGGGTACTACGACCATGCGTTGCGCAGTGATGAATGCCTGCACACGCAGGCGAGATACATTGCGGCCAATCCCGTGCGTGCAGGGTTGGCTACCCGTATCGCGGAGTACCCCTATGCCTGGAGTCGATGGCCGCTTGAGGCATGATTGGCATTGAGGCGAAGAGCAGCCGAGCACGGGCTCGGCTCTACGAGGGCATCACAAGACCCCGTGCACGGCTCCGCAGCCCGGCACGATCAGTCTTCTTCCGGCGGCAGCACGATCGCGTCGTCGTCGATGGCCAGCTTGCCGGCCATCAGCACCGCCTGGGTGCGGTTGGTCACGCCCAGCTTGCGCAGGATCGCGGTCACATGTGCCTTGATCGTCGCTTCGGAGACGTTGAGGTCGTAGGCGATCTGCTTGTTCAGACGGCCGGCGCCCAGCATCTGCAGCACGCGGAACTGCTGCGGCGTCAGCTCGCGCAGGCGCTGGCCGACCTCGCGTTCCTCGCGCTCGGTGGGTGGCACGTTGTGTGCCTCCGGCGGGGCCCACGTCTCGCCGTCGAGGATGGTGCCCAGCGCATGACCGATGGTGTCCGAGTCGGCGGACTTGGGAATGAAGCCCAGCGCACCGTGATCGAGCGCACGGCGCATCACCGTGGGCTCCTCCCGCGCGGAGACGACCACCACCGGCAGGTGAGGATGCAGCGAGCGCATGTGCACCAGTGCGTTGAAACCCTGTGCACCCGGCATGTTGAGGTCCATCAGGACCAGGTCGGCATCGTTGTGCTGGTCGGCCAGCGCATACAGCGCTTCCACGCTGTCAGCCTCGAACAGCTGCACGCCGGGGATGACCCGCTGTACGGCCCCACGCAGGGCTTCGCGGAACAGCGGGTGGTCATCTGCAATCAGGAGGGTGGTCATGGTCGGGGGGAACCGTGGGGAAACTGTTCGGGGGCCAGGCCCCTGGGGTCAGAGCCCTTTCCCTGCGGAAAGGGGTCCGACCCCGGGTCGTACGTCAGCGTACCTTGCGTTCGTCCACCAGTGACGCCACCACCGACGGATCGGCCAGGGTCGAGGTGTCGCCGAGCTGGTCCGGCGCGTTTTCAGCAATCTTGCGCAGGATGCGGCGCATGATCTTGCCCGAGCGGGTCTTGGGCAGGCCCGGTGCCCACTGCAGGTGGTCCGGGGTGGCGATCGGCCCGATTTCCTTGCGCACCCATGCGATCAGCTCCTTGTGCAGCTCTTCGCTCGGCGCTTCCTCGGCCACCAGGGTGACGTAGGCATAGATGCCTTGGCCCTTGACGTCGTGCGGGAAGCCGACGACGGCGGCTTCTGCCACCTTCGGGTGCGAGACCAGCGCGCTTTCGACCTCGGCGGTGCCGATGCGGTGGCCGGACACGTTGATCACATCGTCCACGCGGCCGGTGATCCAGTAGTAGCCGTCTTCGTCGCGGCGGCAACCGTCGCCGGTGAAGTAGCTGCCCGGATACGTGCGGAAATAGGTGTCGATGAAGCGCTGGTGGTCGCCGTACACCGTGCGCATCTGGCCCGGCCAGGAATCACGGATGATCAGATTGCCTTCGGTCGGGCCGTCCTGGATCTCGCCATCGGCATTCACCAGCGCCGGCTGTACGCCGAAGAAGGGCAGGGTGGCCGACCCCGGCTTGAGGTCCATCGCACCGGCCAGCGGCGAAATCAGGATGCCGCCGGTCTCGGTCTGCCACCAGGTATCGACGATCGGGCAGCGGCTGTCGCCGACCACCTCGTAGTACCAGCGCCAGGCCTCGGGATTGATCGGCTCGCCGACGCTGCCGAGCAGGCGCAGCGAGGCGCGCGAGGTCTTCTTCACCGGCTCCTCGCCTTCGCGCATCAGTGCACGGATGGCGGTCGGGGCGGTGTAGAAGATCGACACCTTGTGCTTGTCGATGACGTTCCAGAAACGCGAGGTGTCCGGGTAGTTCGGCACGCCCTCGAACATCAGCGAGGTCGCGCCGTTGGCCAGCGGGCCGTACACGATGTAGCTGTGGCCGGTGACCCAGCCGACGTCGGCGGTGCACCAGTAGATGTCGTCCTCGCGCAGGTCGAACACCGCTTCGTGGGTGTATGCCGCGTACAGCAGATAACCGCCGGTGGTGTGGAGCACGCCCTTCGGCTTGCCGGTGGAACCGGACGTGTAGAGGATGAACAGCGGATCCTCGGCGTTCATGCGCTCCGGCTCGCAGGTGGAGGGCTGGCTGTCCACGACGTCATGGAACCAGCGGTCGCGCGGGGCTTGCATGTCCACCGCGCCGCCGGTGTGGCGCACCACCAGCACGGTCTCCACGGTGTTGGTGCCCGGCAGTTTCAGCGCTGCATCGACGTTGGCCTTCAGCGGAACCTTGCGGCCACCGCGCAGGCCCTCGTCGGCGGTGATGATGAGCTTGCTCTGGCAGTCGCTGACACGATCGGCGATCGAGTTCGGCGCGAAGCCACCGAACACCACCGAGTGGATCGCACCGATGCGCGCGCAGGCCAGCATGGCCACGGCAGCATCGACGATCATCGGCAGGTAGATGGTGACCCGGTCACCCTTGCCGACGCCCAGGTTGCGCAGCGCATTGCCGAGCCGGCAGGTGCGCTCGTACAGCTCGCGATAGGTCACGTGCTGGGCCGGTGCGTCCGGGCTGTCCGGCTCGAACAGCAGGGCGGTCTTGTCGCCACGGCTGTCCAGCTGGCGGTCAAGGCAGTTGACGCTGGCGTTGAGCTCGCCGTCCTCGAACCACTTGATGTGGAAGTCGGCCAGGTCGTAGCTGACGTTCTTGATCTTCGTCGGCGTGCGCATCCATTGCAGGCGCTCGGCGGCCTTGCCCCAGAAACCCTCCGGGTCGGTCACAGAAGCCTGGTACTGCTGTTGGTAGGACGTCTTGTCGATGCGTGCCTTGGCGGCGAACTGCGGATCGACGGGGTAGATATCAGCCATGGCACCCTCACTTGCACGTTGACTTTGTATGTGCGGTCGCAGCATCGCAACGACCGATCCCCCTCAGTTTGCCCCATCCACCCCCGGCCGCGTCACCACTGTGCTTAGACCATGGTCGAAAGTGAGCGCCCTGCGGGCCCGGCTTCGACCAATGGCGAATAGCCGGTGCGCGCATGTGCCCCGCAGTCTCGGCTCGACCGTGCCCCACGCGCGGCATCACCTTGCCACTTGGGAGAGAGGGCAACATGAGCCACCGTACGTTGAAAGCCGTGCGCACACCTTTGGCGGCCTGCCTGCTGGTCGCCCTGGTCGCACCGGGCATGGCGTTCGCAGAGACCGCCAAAGAGAAAGCACTCGAATCACGCATCGCCGAACTGGAGCGCCAGGTCCAGCTGCTGCTGTCTTCGCAGCAACAGCAGCAGACCCAGATCGCCCAGACCCAGCAGGCGGTGACCGAAGTCCGCACCGTGCAGTCCGAGCAGAAGCCGGCGGTGCCGGCCGGCAAGCAGCCGATCCAGGTCACCACCATCACTCCGGGTGCCGCACCGGGTACCACGGTCAAGATCGGTGGCTTCATCAAGGCTGACTTCCTGGCGACCCAGACCAGCGACGGCCAGCTGGCCGACGATGCCACCGGCCGTTCGCTGTACCTGCCGGGCCAGACCCCGGTGGAAGGCGCCGGCGGAAACGGCAGGCGTTCGGGCACCGACTACAACGCCCACGCAAAGTTCTCGCGCTTCAACCTGGGCATCGACAACGTGAGCGAGTCCGGCAACAAGGCCGGCGCGTTCTTCGAGATGGACTTCTTCGGCAACTCGCTCGGCAACCAGACCGCCACCAACACCTACGGCGTCACCCTGCGCCATGCCTACATGTACTGGAACAACTGGCTCGCCGGCCAGACCTGGTCCAACTTCATGGACGCGGCCGCATTGCCGGAAGCGGTCGACTTCGTCGGCCCGACCGACGGTGTGATCTTCGTACGCCAGGCACAGGTGCGTTACACCAGCGGCGGCTTCAGCGTTGCCCTGGAAAACCCGGAAACCACCACGCTTACCGGTACCCGCAATCCGGTCACCGGCGCCTGGACCAACGCCAGCGCCAACTCCGATCGCGGCAGCCTGCCTGATCTGACGATGCGTTACGGCTGGAAGGGCGACTGGGGCACCTTCGGCGTCGGCGGCATCGTCCGCCAGCTGAAGGTCGACAACCAGACCACCGGCGCCAAGGCCGACAAGGTTGCCGGCGGCCTGACCCTGGGCGGCAAGTGGGTGATGGGCGACAGCGATTCGCTGCATTACCAGTTCACCGGAGGCGAGGGCATCGCGCGTTACATCGGCCTGGGCATCACCGCCGACTCGGCCTATGACATCGCCCGCGACGAGCTCAATCCGACCGGCGTTCTGGCCGGCTACGTGGGCTGGCGCCATGCGTTCTCGCCGAAGCTGCGCACCAACCTGATCTATGCGCGCAGCGACTACGACAACGACAGCGTGCTGGGCCCGCTGGTCACCAAGAGCGTGCAGAGCATCCGCGGCAACATCTTCTATTCACCGTTGCCCAAGGTCGATGTCGGCGCCGAGCTGATGTATGGCCGCCGCGAGATCGAGAACGGCAACAAGGGTGACATCACCCGGCTGCAGTTCACCACGAAGTACAGCTTCTGACGGCGCGCCGACCCAGGTCGGCCGCTACCGATACTGAGTGCCGACCCACGGTCGGCACCTACCAACAACGATTGCTTCGGAGGGGAAGCGTCTCATGTCCAGCACACCCAGCACCGCGCACAATCCCGCGGGCACCCTAACCAAGGGCCACAAGAAAGTCATCTTCGCTTCGAGCCTGGGTACGGTCTTCGAGTGGTATGACTTCTTCCTGTACGGCTCGCTCGCCGCCATCATCGCCAAGCAGTTCTTCAGCGGTGTCAATGAAACCACGGGCATGATCTTCGCCCTGCTGGCGTTCGCCGCCGGCTTCTTCGTGCGACCGTTCGGCGCGGCCTTCTTCGGCAGCCTCGGCGACCGCATCGGCCGCAAGTACACCTTCCTGGTCACCATCCTGATCATGGGCATCTCGACCTTCCTGGTCGGTGTGCTGCCCAACTACGCTTCGATCGGCTTTGCCGCGCCGGTGATCCTGATCATCCTGCGTCTGGCCCAGGGCCTGGCGATGGGTGGCGAATACGGCGGCGCGGCGACCTACGTGGCCGAGCATGCCCCGGACGACAAGCGTGGCCTGTACACCAGCTTCATCCAGTGCACCGCCACGCTGGGCCTGTTCATGTCGCTGCTGATCATCCTGGCCTGCCGCTACTTCCTGGGCAATGAAGCATTTGAAGCCTGGGGCTGGCGCATTCCGTTCCTGGTGTCCATCGTGCTGCTGGGCATCTCGGTGTGGATCCGCCTGCAGCTGAGTGAGTCGCCGCTGTTCCAGCAGATGAAGTCGGAAGGCAAGGGCTCCAAGACGCCGTTCCGTGACAGCCTGAAGGGCGGCAACCTGAAGCTGATGCTGCTGGTCCTGCTCGGCGCAGCGGCCGGCCAGGCCGTGGTCTGGTACGGCGGCCAGTTCTATGCGCTGTTCTTCCTCAGCAGCATGCTGAAGGTCGACGCCACCACCTCCTACCTGCTGATCGCAGCCGCACTGGCGCTGGGTGTGCCGTTCTTCATCTTCTTCGGCTGGCTGTCCGACCGTATTGGCCGCAAGAAGATCATCCTCGCCGGCTGCCTGCTGGCTGCCGTGACCTACATCCCGATCTTCAAGGGCCTGACCCACTTCGCCAACCCGGCCATCGAAGAGGCCCGCAGCAGCTCGCCGGCCCTGGTCGTGGCCGATCCGTCCACCTGCTCGTTCCAGTTCGATCCGGTCGGCCTGCGCAAGTTCACCAGCTCCTGTGACGTGGCCACCGCCGCGTTGACCAAGGCGGGCGTGCCGTACGACGTGCAGCCGGCAGCGGCGGGTTCGCTGGCGATCGTCAACGTCGGCAGCGCTAGCGTCACCTCGTATGAAGCGGCGGGACTGAGCAAGGACGAAGGCAAGGCCAAGGCCGACGCGTTCGGTGCCGAACTGAAGACCGCCCTGACCACCGCCGGCTATCCGGCCAAGGCGGACAGCGCGCGCATCAACATTGCGGGCACGATCTTCATGCTGTGGCTGCTGGTGCTGTACGTGACCATGGTCTACGGCCCGATCGCCGCCTACCTGGTCGAGCTGTTCCCGACCCGCATCCGCTACACCTCGATGTCGCTGCCGTATCACATCGGCAACGGCTGGTTCGGTGGCTTCCTGCCGGCGATCTCCTTCGCGCTGGTGGCCGGTACCGGCAACCTGTACTACGGCCTGTGGTATCCGATCGCGATCGCGCTGATGTCGGTGGTGATCGGTGGCCTGTTCCTGCGTGAAACCAAGGACGTGGATATCACCAAGTAGGAATGATGTTCACCGGATGAAGGAGAGGCCGTGGTGCAGACCACGGCCTTTTCGTTTCCTGGCGTCCGGGGTCAGATCCCTTTCGCGCGCGAAAGGGATCTGACCCCGTCGGACAGTGCCGCACGCCGTATAGTCGGCCCATGACCACCACCCCAGCCGACCTTCCCGCCCTCCTGCACACCCTTCGCAGCGCCTGGCAGTCGCAGCGGCCCACGCTGGACCAGCGCGAAGCCGACCTGCGCCGCCTGCGCGAGGCGCTGAAGCCGCGTCTGGATGAAATGGCCCAGGCCATCGCCGAGGACTTCGGCCACCGCGCCCACGTTGAATCGAAGCTGGCCGACGGCATGAGCGTGCTGTCGGCCATTGACCACCTGCGCCGCCACCTGCGGCGCTGGTCGAAGCCGCAGCGGGCATCGGCGGGATGGAAGTTGTGGCCGGCGCGCGCGCAGCTGCGGCCGACGCCGCTGGGCGTGGTCGGGGTGATCTCGCCGTGGAACTACCCGGTTACGCTGGCCCTGGTGCCGCTGGCGACCGCTATCGCCGCTGGCAACCACGTGCTGCTGAAGCCGTCCGAACACACGCCGCGCACCAGCGCGTTCCTGGCCGATCTGCTGGCCAGTGTGTTCCCACCCGATCGGGTGGCGGTGGTGCAGGGCGGGGCCGACGTAGCCGCAGCGGTCTCCTCTTTGCCACTGGACCATCTGCTGTTCACCGGTTCCACCGCCGTGGGCCGCAAGGTGATGGCAGCGGCAGCCGAGCATCTGGTACCGGTTACCTTGGAACTGGGCGGCAAGTCGCCGGCCATCGTCTGCCGCGATTTCCCGCTGGACAAAGCCGCCGCACGGCTGGCCACCGGCAAGTGGTTCAACGCGGGCCAGACCTGCATCGCGCCGGATTACGTGCTGATCGATAGCGCGCGTCAGCGCGAGTTCGTGCAGGCGCTGCAGCAGCAGGTACGCGAGCGCTATGGTGACTTCAGCGAGGCCGGCGACTACACGCGCATCATCAACGAAGGCCAGTACCAGCGCCTGCAGGGCTATCTGGCACAGGCGCGGCAACGCGGGGTGCCGGTGATCCCGCTGGCGCACGTGGATGAGGCTCGCGCCGACCGCGAGCGCCTGCTGGTGCCGACCGTGGTGCTGGACCCGCCGGACGATCTGGACCTGATGCGCGAGGAGATCTTCGGGCCGATCCTGCCGGTGCGCGCCTACCCGGATCTGGATGCGGCGCTGGTCGACGTTCTCTCCCGCGACCGGCCGCTGGCGCTGTATCCCTTCAGCCACGACCGCGCCACCGTGGAGCGCATTCTCGCCAACGTGGTGGCCGGGGGAGTGACGGTCAACGACACGCTGCTGCACTTCGCCGCCGATGGCCTACCGTTCGGCGGGGTGGGCGCCAGCGGCATGGGCGCGTACCACGGCCGCGCCGGGTTCGATGCGATGAGCAAGCGGTTGCCGGTGCTGTGGCAGTCGCGCTGGGCGGCCAGCGACAGGCTGCGGCCGCCGTATTCGAAGATTGCGGGGATGTTGAAGCTGCTGCTGCGGTGAAGCCACACATGGCGTGGCTCTACTGGTAGGCGCCAACCAAGGTTGGCGCCTACCAAAGCAGGCCCGGGTAGAATGCCCCCATGAAGATCGCCTCGTGGAACGTCAATTCGCTCAACGTCCGCCTGCCGCACCTGGAGCAGTGGCTCAAGGAGTTCGGCCCGGACATCGTCGGCATCCAGGAAACCAAGCTGGAGGACCACAAGTTCCCGGATGCGGCGCTGATCGGCGCCGGCTACCGCAGCGTATTCGCCGGCCAGAAGACCTACAACGGCGTGGCCCTGCTGTCACGCGAGCCGGCGCAGGACGTGCAGATCGGCATTCCGGGTTTCGAGGACGAGCAGAAGCGCGTCATCGCCGGCACCTTTGGCGACCTGCGGGTGATCAACCTGTATGTGGTCAACGGCCAGGACGTCGGCACCGACAAGTATGCGTACAAGCTGCGCTGGCTGGAGGCCGTGCACGCCTGGATCGGCGAGGAACTGCAGCGGCACCCGAAGCTGGTCGTGCTGGGTGACTTCAACATCGCCCCGGACGCCCGCGACGTGCATGATCCGGAGGTGTGGAACGAGAACCACATCCTCACCTCCACCGCCGAGCGCGGCGCGCTGAACAAGCTGCTGCAGCTGGGCCTGCACGACGGTTTCCGGCTGCACAACGAGGAAGCCGGCACGTTCAGCTGGTGGGATTACCGCGCGGCGGGCTTCCGCCGCAATCTGGGCCTGCGCATCGACCTCACCCTGGTCTCCGATGCGCTCAAGGGCGGCGCCGTGGCGTCCGGCATTGACCGCGAGCCACGTACCTGGGAGCGCCCCAGCGACCACGCGCCGGCATGGGTGCAGTTGGGGTGAGGTAGCGCCGGGCCGTGCCCGGCGCTGCCCGTCGGATCAACGTATGCTCTTGCGGGTGAACAGGTTGACGATCGCCAGCAGGATCACCGCACCGATCAGCGAGAACAGGAAGGTGCGGATGGTGATCGCTTCGTTGATGCCGCCGCCGAACAGCCAGCCGGAAATCAGCGCGCCGACGATGCCGACCACGATGTTGAGAATGATGCCCTGCTGCGCATCGCGCTTCATGATGATGCTTGCCAGCCAGCCCACGATGCCGCCGACGATCAGCCAGATGATGATGCCCATGATCGAACCTCCGGTGGAAAACCGTGACCAGTTGACGCGCATGGCTGTGAACCCGTCGTGCAATCGCGTGACGGTTGCGTGCGGATGAGCTTGCCAGCCACCCTGGATGGCCCCTGGCGCTTCGGGCCCGTGACGGTCTGGCGGCGGCCACATGTGCCGGGCCAGCGCGGTGAGCCGCAGGCCCGGCAGGTGCTGGCACAGGCGCTGGATCTCGCGCCGGAGGCACTGCCGCTGCTCCGCGACGACAAGGGCCGACCCGAGCTGACCGGTGCGCTGGCCGACCACGGCACGGGCTGGAGCCACAGTGGCGACGTGCTGCTGGTGGCGCTGGGTGAAGGTGTACGGCTCGGCGTGGACCTGGAACTGCTGCGCCCGCGCCCGCGCCTGCTGGAGATCGTGCAGCGCTTCTTCCATCCGCAAGAGGTGGCCTGGCTGCAGGGCCTGGACGCCGCGGAACGCGAACACTGGTTCTTCCGTGTCTGGTGCGCCAAGGAGGCGCTGCTGAAGGCACACGGGCAGGGCATTTCGTTCGGCCTGCATCGCCTGCAGCTGGCGCCAGGTGTCGACGGCGCCCTGCACCTGCGCTGGTGCGACCCTGCGCTGGGTGATGCCCGGCAGTGGCATCTGCACGAATGGCAGGCCAGCGGCCAGTTCCGTGCCGCATTGGCCTGGTATCCGCAATGAAGCGGCGAATCAGCCCGGGAAACGGGCGATAATGGCGGCATGAGCGAACACGAACTTCCCGCCGGCGTGACCGCCACGCTGGAGCAGGGCCTGGCCGGCATGGGCCTGGACGCCGCACTGGCGCCGCCGCTGCTGCGCTACCTGGGCCTGCTGCACCGCTGGAACGGCACCTACAACCTCACCGCCATCCGCGACCCGCAGGAGATGGTCACCCGTCACCTGCTCGATTCGCTGGCCATGCAGCCGTTCGTGGCCGATGGCCGCCTGGCCGACCTGGGTACCGGTCCTGGGCTGCCCGGTATCCCGCTGGCGATCGCCTGCCCGGGTCTGCAGGTCACCCTGGTCGAGAGCAACGGCAAGAAGGCCCGCTTCATGCGCGAGGCCGTGCGCCAGCTCGGCCTGGGCAATGCCCGCGTGGCCGAGTCGCGCGCCGAAGCGCTGGACGAGGCCGGCCACTACGACCAGTTGACCGCCCGCGCGATGGACACGCTGGCCGGCATCATCCGCGTCGGTGGCCACCTGCTGCGTCCTGGCGGCGTGCTGCTGGCGATGAAGGGCGTCTACCCGCATGAAGAGATCGCCGCACTGCCGGCAGGCTGGCAGGTGCGCGACGTGGCCCCGTTGAGCGTGCCCGGCCTGGCGGGCGAGCGCCACCTGGTCACCGTTACAGGCCCCTGATCCCGGCGCCAACCCTTTGCGCGACAAGGTGTTGGCGATCCACGATTTCCGCCCGGGCCCGGTTGTACGCATAATGACCGGTCCCAGCATCCGTCGACGAGGCACACCCGCATGGCCCGCATCATCGCCATCGCCAACCAGAAGGGTGGCGTCGGCAAGACCACGACCGCCGTCAACCTGGCCGCTTCCCTGGCCAACGCACCCAAGCGCGTGCTGTTGGTCGACCTGGATTCGCAGGGCAACGCGACCATGGGCAGTGGTGTGGACAAGCGTGAGCTGGCGGCGTCCACCTGCGACCTGCTGCTGGGCGAGAACACCGCCGCCGACGTGCGTGTGCAGACCGCGGAAGGCTACGACCTGCTGCCCGGCAACATCGACCTGACCGCAGCCGAAATCCAGCTGATGGCGCAGGGCGAGCGCGAGCAGCGCCTGAAGCGCGCGCTGGCGCCGATCCGCGACGAGTACGACTACATCCTGATCGACTGCCCGCCGGCGCTTTCACTGCTGACGCTCAACGCACTGGCCGCCGCCGATTCGGTGATCGTGCCGATGCAGTGCGAGTACTACGCGCTGGAAGGTCTGAGTGCTCTGGTGGAAACCATCGAGGCGCTGCGCGCCAGCCTGAACCCGGCGCTGGAGATCGAGGGCGTGCTGCGTACCATGTTCGATGTGCGCAACAACCTGGCCAACGCCGTATCGGCCGAACTGACCGAACACTTCGGCGACCGCGTGTTCCGTACCATCGTGCCGCGCAACGTGCGCCTGGCTGAAGCGCCCAGCCACGGCCAGAGCATCGTCGGCTACGACCGCGCCTCGCGCGGCGGCGTGGCTTACCTGGGCCTGGCCGGCGAGATCATCCGTCGCAACAACGAACGCAACAAGGCCACCAAGGCCGTGGAGACCGTCTGATGACCAGCAGCAAGCCGGCAGCCAAGAAGCGAGGCCTCGGCCGTGGCCTGGATGCGCTGCTCGGTCCGAAGGGAGCGGTCAGCCAGGTGCAGGCCACCACCGCGGTGATCGAACCGTTGCCGGGTGAGGTGCTGCGCAAGCTGCCGGTGGGCCAGCTGCAGCCGGGCAAGTACCAGCCGCGTCGCGAAATGGACGAGGGCAAGCTGTCCGAACTGGCGGACTCGATCCGGTCGCAGGGCGTGATCCAGCCGATCCTGGTGCGTCAGCTGCCGGCGGGCAACTTCGAGATCGTCGCCGGCGAACGCCGCTGGCGCGCCTCGCAGCTGGCCGGTCTGGACGAAGTGCCGGTGGTGGTGCGCGAACTGGAAGACCGCACTGTCATCGCGATGGCGCTGATCGAGAACATCCAGCGCGAAGACCTCAACCCGCTGGAAGAAGCCGAGGCGCTGCAGCGCCTGATCAGCGAGTTCACCCTGACCCATGCCGAGGCGGCCGAGGCCGTCGGCCGCTCGCGCGCGGCGGTGTCCAACCTGCTGCGCCTGCTGGAACTGCCGCTGGCCATCCGCCTGCTGCTGGAAACCCGCCGCCTGGAAATGGGCCACGCCCGCGCGCTGCTGACCCTGGCCCCGGAACTGGCCGGCAAGCTGGCGCAGGAAGCGGCCGATGAAGGCTGGTCGGTGCGTGAAGTGGAGCGCCGCGCGCAGGCCTTCGCCGCCGGCAAGGTGCCGAGCAACCGCCCGGCGGCCGCGCCGAAGGTGCAGCAGGCCGACATCGCCTCGCTGGAAACCGAACTGTCCGAGTCGCTGGGGACCAAGGTGGCGATCAGCCACGGCCGCGGCGGCAAGGGCAAGCTGATCATCCACTACACCGATCTGGATACCCTCGACGGCGTGCTGGAAAAGCTGCGGACCCGCCAGGGTTGAGCCCGGCGCAGCGCCAGGGGATGCGGCCTGTTCCTGCCGCGTCCTGTAGATGACAGGGAACGCACCGCCGCGCGCGCCGGGGGATACACTGCTCTCCGGTCCGTGGCCTCATCCAGGGAGCAGGACATGAGCAACACATTCGACGACGTCAGCCCGGGCGGCAGCCCGATCATGGTGCACAGCCGCCAGAAGGACTTCACCCCGCCGCAGGGCGAAGAACACATCGAGGCGATCAGCGCGCACATCGAGCGCCACCTGGGGCCGATCTCGGGCGTATTCCACGAAATCATCTCCGACCTCGTGCATATCGACGTGCACGTGGTGCCGGCCAACGAGCAGTTCCCATATCTGCGCCTGGTGACTTCAGGCATGAGCGACCTGCCGATGACCCTGCCCGAAGGTGCGCCTGGCTCGGCATACATGGAGCTGATGGTGACCCTGCCGGCCGACTGGCCGATCAGCGATGATGCCTTCGAAGACGAGCGCAACTACTGGCCGGTGCGGCTGCTGAAGACGCTGGCACGGCTGCCGCACGAGTACGACACCTGGCTCGGCTTCGGCCACACCATTCCCAACGGCCACCCGGCCGAGCCCTACGCCTCGGGCGTGGGTTTTGATGGCGCCATCGTGCTGCCGCCGGTCACCGCCCCCGAGGGCTTCGGCACGCTGCAGCTGGACGACGGCAGGCGTATCACGTTCATGACCATCGTCCCGCTTTACCCGGAAGAAATGGATCTGAAGCTGAAGAAGGACGCCGAGGCCCTGCTGGATCGCTTCGATGCGAAGAACATCCAGGACGTGATCGTGCCGGGCCGGGTCAACGTTGCCAGGAAGCGCTTCGGTTTTTTCTGAGAGCGGTAACATCCACCGTCTGAACTTCGTTGCAGAGCCTTTGCCATGACCATCCTGCTCACCGGCGCTGCCGGCTTCATCGGTGCCTACACCGCCCGCGCGCTGCTGGAGGCGGGCCAGCCGGTGGTGGGCCTGGACAACTTCAACGACTACTACGACCCGCAGATCAAGCGGGACCGCGTGGCCGCGCTGTGCCCCACGCTGGATCTGCGCACGCTTGACCTGACCGACCGTGAAGGCCTGGCCGCGCTGTTCGACGAACTGCAGCCGAGCGCGGTGATCCATCTGGCCGCGCAGGCCGGGGTGCGCTACTCGCTGGAGAATCCGCAGGCCTACGTCGACAGCAACCTGGTCGGCTTCGTCAATATCCTGGAACTGTGCCGCCACCGCGGCGTGCAGCATCTGGTCTACGCCTCCAGCAGTTCGGTGTACGGCGATTCGGCCACGCCGCCGTTCTCCGAGGACCAGCGCGTGGACCAGCCGCGCTCGCTGTACGCGGCCACCAAGGCTGCCAACGAGCTGATGGCGCACACCTACGCGCAGCTGTATGGCCTGCATGCCACCGGCCTGCGCTTCTTCACCGTGTACGGCGCGTGGGGACGGCCGGACATGGCGCCGCTGCTGTTTTCGCGTGCCGTCCTGGCCGGGCGCCCGATCGAGGTGTTCAACCAGGGGCGCATGCAGCGCGATTTCACACATGTCTCCGACATCGTGTCGGGTATCCTCGGCGCGCTCGCGCACCCGGCCGATGGTCCGGTACCGCATCGGGTATTCAACCTCGGCAACCATACGCCGGTCGAGCTGGAGCGCTTCATCAGCGTCATCGAGCAGGCCGCCGGCCGCCCTGCGCAGAAGGTCTACAAGCCGATGCAGCCGGGCGACATGGTGCGCACGATGGCCGACACCCGCCGCGCACATGACGCATTCGGCTTCGATGCGGTGACCCCGATCGAGCAGGGGCTGCCGCCCGTCGTCCAGTGGTGCCGCGAGTATTTCGGCGATCGCGCCTGAGGAGCAATCCTCACACAGCCGGATTCATCTTCGGATAACCTCGGCTTCGGAGAATGCGCGGTCTTTGTCCCCTCTTGGCCGAGTGACCCATGAGCCAACCCGAGCTTTCCGTTGTCGTCCCCGTATTCAACGAGCGCGACAATGTCGCGCCCCTGATCGCCGAAATCGTCGCGGCACTGCGGGGCCGGTTGCCGTTCGAGATCGTCTATGTCGACGATCACTCCCGCGATGACAGCCTGGCGGTGCTGCAGGGCCTGAAAGCCACCACGCCGGAGCTGCGTGTGCTGCACCACGTCGAGCAGAGCGGGCAGAGCACAGCGGTGCGCACCGGTGTCAAGCATGCCCGTGCGCCGTGGATCGCCACCCTGGATGGTGATGGCCAGAACGATCCGGCCGACATCCCCAAGCTGCTGGCGGCCCGCGATGCTGCCGACGGGCAGGTGAAGCTGTTTGCCGGCTGGCGCGTCAACCGCCAGGACAGCGGCAGCAAGCGCTGGGCCAGTCGCTGGGCCAACCGCATCCGGGCGCGCATGCTGCGCGACGATACGCCCGACACCGGCTGCGGCATCAAGCTGTTCGAGCGCGAAGCCTTCCTCGACCTGCCGTATTTCGACCACATGCACCGCTATCTGCCGGCGCTGATGCAGCGTGCCGGTTGGAAGACCACCAGCGTGCCGGTCAACCATCGCCACCGTACCGCTGGCGTCTCCAAGTACAACAACCTCGGCCGTGCGCTGGTCGGCATCCGCGACCTGCGGGGCGTTGCCTGGCTGATCACCCGCAGCAGGCGTACCGCGGTGGAAGAACGATGATGGCGCTGCACTGGCTCGACCAGCCGCTGACCTGGTTGTTCTGGACCGGCCTGCATGTGACGGGCTGGAAGCTGATCGGCTATACCGGCGCACTGATGTTCGGCGGCCGCTGGCTGGTCCAGTTCATCGCCTCCCGGCGTGCCGGCAAGCCGGTCATCCCGCGCCTGTTCTGGTACATGAGCGTGATCGGCAGCCTGATGACGCTGAGCTACTTCCTGTTCTCGGCCAAGCAGGATTCGGTGGGCGTGCTGCAGAACCTGTTCCCGGCGTTCACCGCGCTGTACAGCCTGCACCTGGACATCCGGCACCGCGGCTGGAAGCGGGACAAAGCCAGCCATTGAGGTAGCGCCGGAGAGGTGTCCGTTCTCCGCGCTACCGATCCAACCGTTGAGGCGGCACCTGGGCGGGATCGAACGCCCGTAGCGCCGGGCCATGCCCGGCGAAGGTGTGCGGTCCCCGCGCTACCGGTCCTGCAGCGCAGGCAGGACTTTTGAACCATGCCCCGGCTGTCCGGCGGTGCCATGATCGGCGTCTGCCTTCCCGGGAACCTGTGCTCGTGAAAACCCGTCTTGCCGTTGCCCTGCTCATCGCCCTGTCCGCTCCGGCTGCCGTCGTGGCGGCTCCGCCCGCGCTCGCGGCGTCCGCCCCTGCGACCACCGAATCGGCGGCCGATGCCGCCTTCCGCGCGCTGTACGAAAAGGAATGGAAGTGGCGCCAGGCCGGGGGCGGTGAAGCCAGCGAGGATGGCGACGCGCCGGCCAACGCCACGCGGCTGCCCGATGTGGGCGCGGCCGCGCAGCAGGCGCGCCTGAAGGTCTGGGACCAGACCCTGGCCGAGCTGAAGAAGATCGACCCGAAGACACTCAGCGCCGACAACCAGGTGAACTACGCGATCTACCGCGACCAGGTGTTCAACCTCGCCGAGGAGGTGCGTCTGCGGGCCTACGAGATGCCGTTCAACTCCGATTCCTCGTTCTGGTCCAATCTCTCGTTCATGGCCCGGCGCGAGATGAAGACCGCGCAGGACTTCCGCAACTACATCGCACGCCTGGACGATGTGCCGCGCTATTTCGGCCAGCAGACCGAGAACATGCGCGCCGGACTCAAGCGGGGTTTCAGCGTGCCCCGCGCGGTGCTTGACGGGCGCGAGGTCTCCATTGCCACCGTCGCCGAGCTGAAGGACCCCACCGAGTCGCCGCTGTACGCGCCGTTCAAGAAGCTGCCGGCCAGCATTCCGGCGGCCGAGCAGGCGCAGCTGCAGGCGCAGGCCCGTGCGGCGATCAGCGGCAAGGTGGTGCCGGCCTTCCAGCAGCTGCGTACCTTCTTCGTCAATGAGTACGTGCCGCAGGCGCGTACCACCCTGGCGGCCGAAGCGATGCCGGAGGGCAAGGCGTTCTACAGGCAGCAGATCCACGAATACACCACGCTGGACCTGTCGCCGGATGAGATCCATCGCATCGGCCTGGGCGAAGTCGCGCGCATCCAGAAGGAGATGAACGACATCATCCAGCAGGTCGGCTTCAAGGGCAGCTTCGGCGAATTCCTGACCTTCCTGCGCACCGATCCGCAGTTCTACGCCAAGACCCCGAACGAGCTGCTGTATCGGGCGGCGTGGATCTCCAAGCGCATCGATGGTGTCATCGGCAAGTACATGACGCTGCCGCGCGCGCGCTTCACCATCGTGCCGGTGCCGCCGGACATCGCGCCGTTCTGGACCGCAGGCCGCGGTGGCATGGGCACCTATTGGCTCAACACCTACAACCTGCCGGCGCGGCCGCTGTACAACCTGCCAGCGCTGACCCTGCACGAGTCCGATCCCGGTCATGCCCTGCAGGGCGCGCTCGCTGCCGAACAGGGCGAACAGCCCGAGTTCCGCCGCAACGCCTACATCTCCGCCTACGGCGAAGGCTGGGGCCTGTACAGCGAGAAGCTGGGCGTGGAGATGGGCATCTATGAAACCCCCTACGAGGATTTCGGTCGCCTCACCTACGAGATGTGGCGCGCGGCACGCCTGGTGATCGATACCGGGGTGCACAGCAAGGGCTGGACCCGGGAACAGGCCATCGCCTACCTGCGTGACCATACCGCGCTGAGCGAGCACGAAGTGACCACCGAAGTGGATCGCTACATCTCCTGGCCGGGCCAGGCGTTGAGCTACAAGCTCGGCGAGATCGCCATCGTGCGCCTGCGCGCGCAGGCCGAGAAGGAGCTGGGCGACAAGTTCGACGTCAAGGGTTTCCATGACGCCGTGCTCAAGCAGGGGTCGGTGCCGCTGCCGGTACTGGAACAGCAGATCCAGGCCTATATCGCGCAGCGCAAGCAGGCCTGATCCGAAATGCCGCCGGGCATGGCCCGGCGCTACCGGAATGCGCGGTGGTAGCGCCGGGCCACGCCCGGCGAGCGCGAAGCGCGGCAGACGGGGCCGGATCACATGATCCTGCCCCGTCGTCTTTCAGCGCACCGGCCGAGGCCTGGCCACGCGCGCAGCGAAGGTCGGCAGCACCAGCAGGGTCAGCGCGGTCGCCGTGATCAGGCCACCGATCACCACCGTCGCCAGCGGTTTCTGCACCTCCGCACCGGAGCCACTGGCGATCGCCATCGGAATGAAGCCGACGATCGCCACCAGTGCCGTGGTCAGCACCGCGCGGATCCGGCTGGCGGCACCGTTGATTGCCGCCTGCAGGGGCAGGTCACCGGCATCGAGCCGCTCGCGGATGGCCTGCATCAACACCAGGCCGTTCAGCGTGGCCACGCCGGACACGGCGATGAAGCCGACCGCAGCCGATACCGAGAAGGGCATGCCACGCAGCAGCAGGGCGAGAATGCCGCCGACCAGCGCCAGCGGCACGCAGCTGAACACCAGCACGGCTTCCTTGCCACTGCGCAGGGCCATGAACAGCAGGCTGCCGATCAGCAGGAACACGACCGGTACCACCGTTGCCAGGCGCTTTTCCGCGCGCTGCAGGTTCTCGAACTGGCCACCCCAGGTGAGATAGGCGCCCGGCGGCAGCGCCACGTCGGCCACCGCTGCCTGCGCTTCGCCGACGAAGCCGCCCAGGTCGCGGCCGCGCACGTTGGCCTGCACCACCACCCGGCGGCTGCCATTGTTGCGGCTGATCTGGTTCGGCCCCTCGCTGACCGTGATGCGGGCCACCGAGGACAGCGGAATGACCAGCCCGGCCGGTGTGGCGATCGGCAGCGATGACAGCTGGTCCGGATCGTTGCGCGCGGCATCGTCCAGCCGCACCACCACGTCGAAGCGTCGGTCGCCCTCGAAGATCTTGCCGGCCGCCGTGCCACCGATGCCGGTGGCCAGTGCATCGCTTACGTCCGCAGCGGTCAGCCCGTACTGCGCGGCGGCGACATGGTCGATCTTCACGTTCAGGGTCGGCAGGCCGGAAATCTGCTCCACCCGCACGTCAGCCGCACCGTCCACCGCACGCAGCTTCAACGCGACCTGGTCGGCCACCTTCTGCAGCTGGCTGAAGTCATCGCCGAAGATCATCACCGCCAGGTCGGTGCGCACGCCGGAGATCAGCTCGTTGAAGCGCAGCTCGATCGGCTGGCTGAACTCGAAGCTGTTGCCCAGCTGCTGCCCGGCCAGCGCCTCGAAGCGCGCCACCAGCGCCTCCTTGTCCAGCGTCGGATCGGGCCACTCCTTGCGCGGCTTCAGCACGATCACGCTGTCGGAGATGTTGGTCGGCATCGGGTCGATCGCGGCTTCAGCGGTACCGGTGCGCGAAAACACGGTTTCCACTTCCGGTTGCCCGGCAATCGCCTTTTCCAGCGCCAGCTGCATCGCCAGCGACTGCTCCAGCGAGGTCGACGGTACGCGCAACGCCTGCATCGCCACATTGCCCTCATCCAGCGTCGGCATGAATTCGCGGCCCAGCAGCGAGAACGAACCGATGCCCACCACCACCATCATCACCGCGCCGGCCAGCACCGAGCGCGGGTGGTCCACCGCCTTGCGGATCACCGGTTCGATGCGTGCGCGCAGCACGCGGATCAGGCGTGTTTCGTGTTCGCCGTCATCGGCGTGCGCCCCGCTTTCCTTCAGCTTCGGCTCGCGCACCAGCAGCGCAGCCATGGCCGGCACGAAGGTGAAGGAGAACAGGAAGGCACCCACCAGAGCCAGCATGAACGTGGCGGCCATCGGATGAAACGTTTTTCCTTCCACGCCTTCCAGGGTCAGGATCGGCGCAAACACCAGCAGGATGATCAACTGGCCGAACGCCGCTGGACGCGCCATCTTCCGCGCCGACTCCGCCGCCACGCGCAGACGTTCCATCGCGGTCAGCGCACGGCCCAGTTCGGCGCGGCGCTGGCCCAGCATCAGCAGCGTCGACTCGATCACGATCACTGCACCGTCCACCAGGATGCCGAAATCCAGCGCACCCAGGCTCATCAGATTGCCGCTGATGCCGAAGCGGTTCATGCCGATCACGGCGAACAGGAACGACAGCGGAATCACCAGCGCAGTGATGGTTGCCGCGCGCAGGTTGCCCAGCAGCAGGAACAGCACCACCACCACCAGCAGCGCACCTTCGGTGAGGTTCTTTGCCACGGTTCTGATGGTGGAGTTCACCAGCACGCTGCGGTCCAGCACCGGCACGGCCACGATGTCGGCCGGCAACGACCTGTTGACCTGCTCCAGGCGCGCCGCTGCCGCCTGCGCGACGGTGCGGCTGTTGCCGCCGGCGATCATCAGGGCGGTACCGAGCACGGCCTCGTGACCATTGCGGCTGGCCGCGCCCAGGCGCGGTGCACGGCTGAGATCGACATCGGCCACGTCGGCCACGCGCACCACCACGCCGTTGCGGGTCGCAACGGGGGCCTGCGCCAGATCATCAGTGGTCAGTGCCAGGCCGTCCGCACGTACCACCAGGCCTTCGCCGGCACGCTGCACGAAACCGGCACCCGCCTGCACGTTGGCGCGCTGCAGTGCCGTGACCAGGTCGGCCAGGCCCAGGCCATGCGCAGCCAGCCTGGCAGTGTCCGGGTGCACGCCGTACTCCTTCACGTACCCGCCGACCGTATCGACGCCGGCCAATCCCGGGCTGGAGCGCATCTGCGGCGCGATGATCCAGTCCTGCACCGTACGCAGGTAGGTGGCGCGTTCTTCCGGCGTGCGCAGCAGGCTGCCCTCCGGCGTCCGGTAGACCTCGCCGGCCTGCCAGCCCGCATCCCCCGGTCTGGCCAGCCGGGCGGGATCGAACGGGGTGAAGTCCACCGTCCACATCAGCACCTCGCCCAGGCCGGTGGTGACCGGCGACAGCAGCGGCGACGCGCCATCGGGCAGATCTTCCGCCGCTTCACGCATGCGCTCGGCCACCTGCTGGCGGGCGAAGTAGATGTCGGTCGCGTCGGTGAAGATCGCGGTGACCTGGGAGAAGCCGTTGCGCGACAGCGAACGGGTGGTGGTCAGGCCGGGAATGCCGGCCAGCGCGGTTTCCAGCGGGTAGGTCACCTGCCGCTCGATCTGTTCCGGTGTCAGCGCAGGTGCCACCGTGTTGATCTGTACCTGGCGGTTGGTGATGTCCGGCACGGCGTCGATCGGCAGCTTGCCCAGCTGGAACAGGCCCCAGGCCGCGATCAGCGCCGCCAGGAACACCACCAGCCAGCGGAAGCGCACCGCTGATTCAATGATGAGCTTGAACATGGTCGCCTCCTCAGTGGCCGTGCTCGGCTTCGCCCTTGGCCAGTTCGGCCTTGAGCAGGAAGGCATTGGTGCCGACGATGCGCTCGTTGCCGCTCAGTCCACCGAGGATCTCGATGCGATCACCGGCACGACGGCCGGCCAGCACCGGCTGTGCCTTGAAACCGCCTTCCACGGCGACGAACACGGCGCTGCTGCCGTCGACGTTCTGCACGGCATCGGCTGGCACGCTCAGTGCACCGTCCCGGCCTTCGGTGACCACCCTGGCCGACACCGGCGAACCGGCCGGCGGCAAAGCCGCCTCCACCGGCGTCGCGCGGATGACCGCCACGCCGCCCTGCTGGCGCACGTCGGCCGCAGAGCCGGTGACCGTGGCGGTGAAGCTGCCGCCCGGCACCGTGACGTCCAGCGTCATGCCCGGGGTGACCTGCGCGGCCAGCGCAGGCGGTGCGGTGAACACCAGTTCGTTCATCGCCGGATCGGCGACATCGGCCACCGCGCTGCCTGCGGCGACCACGCCACCTGGAGTGACCTGGACGTTGCCGACGATGCCGCTCACCGGGCTGGTGATGCGCACGCGGCCACTGGCATCGGGCGCACCGTTGGCCGCGGCCTGCGCCTGTGCGGCAGTCGCCTGCGCCTGTGCGGCCAGCGAACGGGCGCGCGATGCTTCCAGCTCCTGGCGGGCGACCACGCCCTGTTCGACCAGCGCCTTGTCGCGGCCGTAGGCCAGGCGTGCCGCCTCGGCTTCGGCCGATGCGGCCAGAGCGTTGGCGCGGAACACGGCGGCTTCGCCGCTGACCACGATCGCCAGGGCCTGGTTCTGCTTCACCGCTGTGCCTGGTGCCACCAGCACACGTTCGACGCGACCGCTCACGGTGGACGCCACCGAGGCACGTGCGCCCACCGATGGTTCGACACGGCCCGACAGGCGGGTGGAGCCGCCACCACCGCGTCCGACGGCCACCACTTCGATACCGGACGCCTTGATCTGTTCCGGCGTCAGCTGCACCACGCCTTCGTCGGCGTCGGCCGGTGCCTTGGTAGCCTCGGCCTTGGCGTCCGGGCTGTCGGCTGCGTGCCCGTGGCCGTCATCGCTGCCGGCTTTGGCTGCAGTGGCATCGGCTGTTTCCGGTGTCTGTGCGTTGCCGGCGCAGCCGGCGAGGAGAACGGCCAGCACGACGCCGCCAAGCAGGGGAAAGGAACGGGACAGTGTCATGGGGCCTCCATAAAGGGTGCGCGCCCCTCGAGGCGGGCAAGATCGATTTCCGCGGCGACGCGCGACAGGCGTGCATCCACCGCGGTGCCGCGGGCGGCAATGAGCGCGCTGCGCGTGCTGCGCAGTTCCAGCTGCGAGATGCGTCCGGCATCGAAGCCGACGCGGGCCAGCCGATAGGCTTCCTCGGCCGCCACCACGCTTTCATCGGCGGCGCGGGTGCGGCTGCTGGCGGCCTTCAGCCCGGCAATGGCCGACAGCCGTCCGGCCTCGCTGTCGCGGCGTTGCTGGTCCAGGCGGGCTTCGGCCGCGCGCTGGTCGGCACTGGCGGCACGGATGCCGCCCCGGTTGCGGTCGAACAACGGCACGGTCAGGCTGACGCCGAGCGTGTAAGCGCGTTCGCCGCCTTCGCGGAAGCGGGTCTGTCCGGCGGTCAGGCTCAGGTCGGGCAGCGCCCGCTTGCGCTCGACGTCCACCAGCCGGCCGGCCGCATCGGCTTCGGCTTCGGCGATACGCACCGCGAGTGCGGCATCGGTGGCGCCGCGTGGCAGCGGAGGTGCGCGGTCGAGCAGGCTGCTGTCGATCGACTGCACCGGCGAATCCAGCAGCGCGGCGCCGGCCAGGCGCGCCAGCGCGGCGTCGCGGAAGGCCTGCGCCTCGTCCAGCGCGGCGCTGGCATTGGCCACCTCGCTCTGCGCCTGCACCGCACGCAGTTGCGGTTCCCGCCCTTGCCTGACCATGGCATTGACGGCCTTGGCATCGTCGCGGGTCAGGGCCAGTGCTTCTTCGGCCAGGGTGTAACGGCGCAATGCGCTCTCTGCCTGTGCGTAGGCCGCGGCCAGCTGCCCGGCAACATCACTGCGGCTTTGCGCGCCGCGCAGATTGGCGGCCTGGGCCTCGGCACGGGCGGCACGTACGCGCGCGCCGCGCTGGCCCCAGACCTCCAGCGGCTGGGACAGGCTGAGCACACTTTCGGCCTTGCCCATGCCGCCGTAGGAGCCGGTGCCCCACGCGTTCTCGGCCGACCAGGAAAGGGAAGGATTGGGCAGCGCACGGGCCTGGTCGGCGCGGGCGTCGGCAGCCTCGGCCAGCGCCGAGCCCACACGGGCGCCGGGCAGCTGGTCCAGTCGTTCAAGCAGGGTGTCGTAGGAAGGAGCAGCTTGCGCCATCACCGATGCCGCCGGGGCCAGGCCCAGCAACACGGCGACGACCAGCCCGGCCGCACGCGGCGACCGTGGTGTCAGGATCGACATAGGGGGATTCCGGTTGTGAGTGAAACGGGAGCCCGCAGCAGCGGGACGCGCTCAGCTCACGCCCGGGGGGGACGCGTCAGTTCATCCTGGGCGACGGCGTAGGCCGTCGCATCGCCGGCCGTCATCCAGCGCGCCGGCAGCGGCGCATCGAAGGCGGCGAAGGTGTTCGCCGGCAGGCTGGAGGTGGAATGGTGGCAGTGGTTATGCGTGCAGGCACCGGTGTGCTTGCTGTCACTGTCGCCTGCGGTGTCATCGGCCGCCGACTCCACATGTGCCACGCTGGCATGCGGTTCCACCGCACACGCCAGCGCGTCGGCCACCGGCACGACCACGAATGCTGCCATCAGCAGCATCAGCAGGTACGAGCGTAGGTGGCGGGCGATCCGGCGCATGGAGGGGAGGCTAGCAAGCGGTTTTCGCCGGATACAATATCAATGGCCACTTCGGGAATTCGTCGGAATCTCCCGTTCAGCTGGGGGTGATTGCGCTGTTCCACCCCCGCCCCGCATCGAGTCCCGTCACCGAGGCAGGAAGATGAACGCACGCATTGCCACCGCAGGCCTGGTGCTGCTTCTGGCCATCCCGGCCGCCCGCGCAGCCGACGACGTCTATGTGGAATTCCTGTGGTCGCCGACGCCGGCCGATGCGCTGGCGCGCTCGCAGACGCAGCTGTTCATTGCCGATGGACAGCATGACCATCGCATCTGCGTGGCCGCCGATCTCGACGACACCGACGTGGGTGGGCTGCAGATCGAGATCCGCGATGCCAAGGGTGGACGGGTCTCGCGCACGGCCCATGAGGATTACCGTGGCCGCAAGAAATGCTACGAGGCCAATCTGGGCACTGCCGGTGCCGCAGGGATGTGGACCGTCGACGCCGTGCTGGGCGATGGGCGCCGTGGCAGTGCGCAGATCCGCGTGGACCACCGGCTCGAAACGTCGCCCCTGTACCTGCGGCACGACCAGCCGTACGTGGCTGGGAGGCCGAACTACGACGCGTCCATTCCGCCGGCCGAGTGGGTGGGCACGCTGGTCTGGGCGATGGATGTGGATGCGGAGGGCAATGTGACCCACGTTGAGGTGGAGCATGCCGAGGGCGTGGGTGAGCGCCTGCGCGAGCGTGCGCTTGCGGCAGGCTGGTTGAGCCGGTTCGGCCCCGACCCGGCCCGCCAGGCGAAGCCGTTGCGCTGGCGCCGCACGCTGCAGTTCGCGTCCGAGTAGCCCTGGCAGCCGGTGCGGGCCGGCGGCGTTCCGCTCACGGCAGTTTCGCGATCACCTTGATCTCGAACTGGAAGCCGTACAGCCAGGTCACGCCGATACCGGTCAGGGTGGGGTGCGGCGCCTCGCCCCAGTACTCGGGCACGATCGCCCAGGCCTTCTCGAAGTTTTTCTCCGGATCGACCAGGAACACGGTCACGTCGATCACGTCATCGAACGTGCAGCCTGCGGCGGCCAGCACGGCATTGAGATTGTCGAAGGCGCGACGGACCTGCGCCTCGAAGTCCGGTTCGGGCGAGCCATCCTCGCGGCTGCCGACCTGCCCGGAGACGAACAGGAAGCCATTGGACCGGATCGCCGGAGAGTAGCGGTTGCGGTCATACAGGGCCTGGCGGCCAACGGGGAAAACGACATCGCGGTGTGACATGGGAAGGGCCTGATGGGAAGAACCGCCATCCTGCTCGCGATTGTTGTCTGGATATACGGCGATGATCGGACTAGATTGATCGCACAACCCAAACAATCGGATCGCCGATGGACCGCTTCGAGGCCATGCGCGCCTTTGCCCGTGTGGTGGAGACCGGCAGCTTCACCCGTGCCGCGACGACCCTGCAGATCAGTCGCACCACGGTGACCCAGCTGGTGCAGCAGCTGGAAGCGCACCTGCGTCTGCGCCTGCTCAACCGCACCACGCGGCGGGTCAGCGTCACCGCCGATGGTGCGGCCTACTACCCCCGCATTGCCCGCCTGCTGGCCGAGCTGGAAGAGGTCGAGGGTGGCCTGGGCGATGCCGCCGTGCAGCCGCGCGGCCGCCTGCGCATCGACGTGCCCGGGCCCTATGCGCGGCTGCGGCTGGTGCCGGCACTGCCGGACTTCCAGGCGCGCTACCCCGAGATCCAGCTGGACATCGGCGTCAGCGACCGCGAGGTCGACGTCATCGCTGACAACGTCGACTGCGTGATCCGTGGCGGCACCCCGGCCGACCCGGCCCTGGTGGCACGGCCGCTGGGCGAGCTGCCGATCGGCTTCCACGCCAGCCCGGACTACGTGCAGCGCTTTGGTCTGCCGGAGCATCCGCGCGCGCTGGAGGGACCGCAGCACCACATGGTTGGGCTGCTCAGCCCACGCAGCGGGCGGGCGCGGGTCTTCGCCGCGCGGCGCGGCGATGAGACCGTCCAGGTGCAGGGCCGCCATACGGTCGGCTTCGATGACGGCAATGCCTATCTCGCCGCCGGCCTGGCCGGGCTGGGCGTGGTCGCCCTGCCCAGCTACATGGCCGAGCCGCACGTGGCACGCGGTGAACTGCTGCCGCTGCTGCAGGCCTGGCAGCTGCCGTCGATGCCGATGCACATCATGTTTGCGCCGAACCGGCACATGAGCCAGCGCCTGCGGGTATTCATCGACTGGGTGGTGGAAGCGCTGGGGTGATGGACCCGCAGGGCCGAGCCCACGCCCGGCCGCTCCTGTGGGTAACTTGCGCAAGGCCTTGATTGCATGCATAATGCGCGGCTCGCTGTGTCCGGTTTCGTGCCGGGCGGCGCCCCCGGGAGCACGTCCCCGGCCGCCCAACGCCAGCGTAACCCTTTGATTCTCTTGACGTGTGGTGGGCAACCACCGAGGCCGCCGTCTCCCGGGCTACGGGCTGACAACAACTACTATCGAGGTGCGCAATGTCCCGCGTATGCCAGGTTTCCGGCAAGCGAGTGCAGACGGGTAACAACGTCTCGCACGCCAACAACAAGACCCGTCGTCGTTTCCTGCCGAATCTGCACGAGCGCCGTTTCTGGGTGGCCAGCGAGAACCGCTGGGTCAAGCTTCGTGTTTCCGCGCATGCACTGCGCACCATCGACAAGAACGGCATCGATTCCGTTCTGGCTGAGCTGCGTGCGCGCGGCGAAAAGGTCTGAGGAGTAAAGCATCATGGCAGGCAAGCGCGATAAGGTCCGTATGATTTCCTCGGCCGGTACCGGCCACTTCTACACCACGGACAAGAACAAGAAGAACACCCCGGGGAAGATGGAATTCCTGAAGTACGATCCGGTCGTGCGCAAGCACGTCCTGTACAAGGAAGGCAAGATCAAGTAATCCGCACGGATTGCTGGTCCCCGCGAAGAAACCCGCCCTTGTGGCGGGTTTTTTCTTGCCTGTCGTCTGGTCTGGTGGGTGTCGGCCCTTGGCCGGCACGGCCGTACTCCCTGCGCAGGCTGTCGCCTATGGCGCAGTGCGCGGAATCATGGGCCGAATGCGATAAGTGATTGTTCCTACCGGTTCCGGCAGTTCGCGCGGTTCAAATCGATTGGAACGACGGGCCCTGCCGCGCCCATGATGGCAAGCCGCTGCGGTTGCAGTGGCCGGGCTTGCAATCCCGTGAAGTCAATCATGAGTAGACTCGCCCGCCGTCGCCGGAGATCCCTCCGGCGACGGTTGGTGACCTATCCGCCTCTATGGCGGACGGTGCGTGGGGGCCTCGCGCCCGCCGGTTCGTTTGCTCATTGATTGCTTCCCGGTATTGCAACCACGCATCGTCCGCCACCTTCACCGGTGGCCAGATCCGTTGAAGGAGGCTGCATGAACACCCCATCACACCGGCAGGACCTGGAACTGGGCTGGCTGCGCCTGCAGCGCATGCTGGAAGGCATCGAAGGCATGGCGCTGCTGCTGTGCGACCACCATCTGGCGCTGAGCAAGGGTATCTCCTCGCCGCTGCCGGATGCACAGCTGGAGCGGGCGGCGCAGGCCATTGCCTGCATGGCGCTCAACGGCCGCCGCCACGCCGAATCGGTTCGCCAGCTGAGCGAGGTGCCGGTGCGGCATTGAAGCCCGCCCTCCCTTGTAGAGCCGAGCCCGTGCCCGGCTGCGCTGAGGCAGTCGAGCAAGCTCGACTCTACACACCCTGCTGGGCAGAATGGCCCATCACCTGCCGACGGACGACGCGATGCTGGTTGAGTGGTTGCTGGGATCGTATCTGCTGCTGATCGACTGGCTGATCCGGCTGGTCGCGCTGTGCTGGATTCCGACCCGCACCACGCCGGGCGCGGCCCGCAGCTGGCTGCTGCTGGTCGGTTTCGTGCCGCTGCTGGGCCTGCCGCTGTATCTGCTGTTCGGCCACCCGTGGCTGTCGCGCGAGCGCATCCGCCGCCAGGCCGAGGCCTCGCAGGTCATCCGCGAAGAGCAGGCACTGCAGCGCCGCCTGCGCTGGAAGCCGGAACCGGATACGGCCAGTGCGGAAATCGTGCCGCTGGTGCAGCGCCAGGGCGATTTCATGCCGGTGCACGGCAACGCCGTCGATCTGCTCACCGATTACGACGAATCGCTGCACACGCTCATCGCCGACATCGACCAGGCCGAAGACCGCGTGCACCTGCTGTACTACCTGATGTTCGACGATTCGGTGGGCGAGGCCATCGTCGAGGCGCTGCAGCGTGCCGCCGCCCGTGGCGTGCAGTGCAGGGTGCTGCTGGACGCGGTGGGCGCCAAGCGTGGCCTGCGCGCCTACCGCAAGCGCCTGCAGGCGCGCGATATCGAAGTGCGGGCGATGCTGCCCGGCGGGCTGCGCTGGCGCCGCAGCGGCCGCATGGACCTGCGCAACCATCGCAAGATTGCGGTGATCGACAACGAAGTGGGCTACATCGGTTCGCAGAACCTGGCACGGCCGGAGTTCGTGCCAGGCCATCCCAACCGCGAGCTGGTGGCGCGTGTGCGCGGCCCGGCGGTGGCACACCTGGAAGCCGTGTTCGCCAGCGACTGGTACATCGAGACCGGCCAGCGCCTGGACGTCATTGCCGACGTACCCGAGTGCAGCGACGATGTTGCCACCCAGCTGCTGCCCAGCGGGCCGGCCTATCCGTACAGCAACGCGCGTGATGCCGTCGCCGCACTGATCCATCTGGCCCGCCGGCGGCTGGTGATGGTCACCCCGTACTTCGTGCCGGACGAAGCGACCCTGAGCGCGCTGCGCATCGCCGCGCTGTCCGGGGTGCAGGTGCAGCTGATCCTGTCGGCCAGCAACAACCAGCGGCTGACCGCCTGGGCGCAGGAGGCCTACTACGACGAGCTGCTGCGCTGTGGCGTGCGCATTGCCCTGTACGAGCCGCAGTTCCTGCACGCCAAGCACATGAGCGTGGATGAAGACATCGCGGTGCTCGGCTCGATCAACATGGATATCCGCTCGTTCGCGCTGAATGCCGAGATCGGCCTGGTCTGCTACGACCGCGTGCTGGTGACGCAGCTGTGTGCCATTGAAGACGATTACCTGCGCCAGTCGCGCCAGCTCGATCTGCAGCAGTGGCGCAAGCGTCCTGCCTGGCGCCGCAGCCGCGAAGGCATCGCACGCCTGGCCGACGCGTTGATGTGAACCGGTGCGCCGGAGCTCGAGCGGTCTCGATCATTGCGCACGCGGCGGCACTCCGGCCCGTCATGGCCGATGGCCTACAATCGGCACATGACTGATTCACCGTGTAATGGCGAACTGGACCTGGCGATCATCGGTGGTGGTGCGGCCGGGGTGCTGGTGGCGATCCAGGTGCTGCGCCAGGCCCGGTCGCCACTGGCGCTGGCCATCTTCGAACCCGCCTCGCAGCTGGCCCAGGGCATCGCCTATGCCACGCCGTGGCCGGAGCACCTGCTGAATGTGCCGGCGGCGAAAATGAGTGCGTTCGCCGAGCAGCCGGCTGACTTCCTCGATTACCTGATGGCCGTCAACGCCTACCCGGGCGAGACGCGCGAGGTGCTGGGCGAGCGTTATGTCGGCCGCCATCATTTCGCCGCGTACCTGCAGCAGCGTCTGCAGGAGGCGGTTGCGGCCAGCCCGGCGCAGCTGCAGGTGATCGCGCAGCCGGTGCGGGGCCTCACCCCGGATGACTCCGGTTACCGCCTGCAGCTGGGCGATGGCCACACATGGCATGCCGCGCAGGGGGTGCTCGCCACCGGCAACAGCATGCGTCCGCTGCCGGTGGCCGGTGCCGATGGACTGCCTGCCGACACCGTGGTCGAAGCCTGGGACTACGACGGCGTGCGCGCGATGGCAGGCGCGCACGCGCTGGCCATCGTCGGTTCCGGTCTGAGCATGGCTGATACGGTGCTGGCGCTGGTCGCGGCCGGTCACACCGGCCCGCTGCATGTGATTTCCCGTCACGGCCTGCTGCCGCTGCCGCACGCGCACGCGGGCCTGCCGGATTTCGACCCCGCCCCCCTGCTGCCGATGACGCTGCGCCAGCGCCTGCGCACGCTGCGCCGGCAGGTGCGCCGGGCCGAGGCGGATGGCCTGCCCTGGCAGGGCGTGATGGACCGCCTCCGTCCGCATGGACAGGCGCTGTGGCGCAGCCTCGACGAGGCCGACCAGCGGCGGTTCCTGCGCCATGTGGTGCGCTACTGGGATGTACATCGCCATCGCATCGCCGAAGAGGTCGATGCACAGTTGCGTGCATTGCAGGCCAGCGGTCAGCTGCGCGTGCATCGCGCACGCCTGGATCGGGTCTGGCGTGAGGGCGGTGCGCTGCAGCTGTCGGGCCACGATGCGGCCGGACACCCGCAAAAGTGGACGATCGGTGGTGTGATCAACGCCACCGGTGTGGAGACCCGCGCCACCGCGTTGCGCAATCCGTTGCTGCAGCAGCTTCAGGCCGATGGCCTGGCCCGTCCCGGGCCGCACGGGCTGGGCCTGGACAGCACGGTGCCCGGCGACCGCGTGCGCAGCGCCGGCGGCCAGCCGCAGGCGCGGCTGGGCGTACTTGGCAGCCTGCGCATCGGCAGCCTGTGGGAAAGCCTGGCGGTGCCTGAACTGCGCCAGCAGGCGCAGGCACTGGCCACCCAGGTGGTCGCAGGAGCCGCGACGGCGATGCCGTAAAATGGGGGCATGGATGTCTCCCACCTGCTTGATGGCCTGAACCCGGCCCAGCGCGAAGCCGTCTCCGCTCCCCCCGGCCACCACCTGGTGCTGGCCGGTGCCGGTTCCGGCAAGACCCGCGTACTTACCCACCGCATCGCCTGGCTGCATGAAGTCGAAGGCGTGCCGACCCATGGCATCTTCGCGGTGACCTTCACCAACAAGGCCGCCGGCGAGATGCGCCACCGCATCGACGCACAGCTGCCGCATGGCAGCCGTGGCATGTGGATCGGTACCTTCCACGGCCTGGCCAACCGCCTGCTGCGCCTGCACTGGCAGGACGCGAAGCTGCCCGAAGGTTTCCAGGTGATGGATTCGGACGACCAGCTGCGGCTGGTCAAGCGTGTGGTGCAGGCGCTGGAGATCGACGACGGCAAGCATCCGCCCAAGCAGATCGCGTGGTGGATCAACGAACAGAAGGATGAAGGCCGCCGCCCGCAGCACATCCAGCCCGAGCCGCACGATGCGTGGCTGGAAACCATGCGCCAGGCCTACATCGAGTACCAGGCGCGCTGCGACCGTGCCGGCCTGGTCGACTTCGCCGAACTGCTGCTGCGCGCGCATGAGCTGCTGCGTGACAATCCCGGACTGCTGGCGCACTACCGCGCCCGCTTCCGCGAGATCCTGGTGGACGAGTTCCAGGACACCAATGCCATCCAGTACGCCTTCGTGCGCGTGCTGGCCGGGGAGTCCGGCCATGTGTTCGTGGTCGGCGACGACGACCAGGCCATCTATGGCTGGCGCGGTGCCAAGGTGGAGAACGTGCAGGGCTTCCTGCGTGATTTCCCGGGCGCGCAGACCATCCGCCTGGAACAGAACTACCGCTCCACGGCCAACATCCTCGGTGCTGCCAACGCGGTGATCGCGCACAACCCCGATCGCATCGGCAAGCAGCTGTGGACCGACAGCGGTGACGGCGAGCCGATCGACCTGTACGCGGCGTACAACGAGATGGACGAGGCCCGCTACATCGTCGAACGTGCCCGCCAGTGGGTGCGCGATGGTGGCAGCTACACCGAAGTGGCCGTGCTCTACCGCAGCAATGCCCAGTCGCGCGCGCTGGAAGAAGCTCTGCTGAGCGAGCAGGTGCCGTACCGCGTGTACGGCGGCATGCGCTTCTTCGAACGTGCCGAGATCAAGGACGCGCTGGCCTACCTGCGCCTGCTCTCCAACCGCAACGACGATGCCGCCTTCGAGCGCGCGGTGAACACGCCGACCCGCGGCATCGGTGAACGCACTCTCGACGAAGTGCGGCGCGAAGCACGAGCGCAGGGCATTTCGCTGTGGGAAGCCACCATGCTGGTCACCCAGGGCAATGCGCTGGCCGCGCGTGCGCGCAACGCACTGGCGGGCTTCCTGGTGCTGGTCAACGAACTGCAGGCGCAGACCCGGGACATGACCCTGGCCGAGCGCGTGGATCACGTGCTCTCGCGCTCGCAGCTGCGTGAGCACTGGAGCAAGGAAAGCCGCAATTCGCTCGACTCCGAATCGCGCACCGACAACCTCGACGAACTGGTCTCGGTCGCCTCGCGCTTCGTGCGGCGGGCCGATGACATCGAGGAAGTGGGCGAGGACATGGACGAGCTGGTGGCGTTCCTGGCCTACGCTGCGCTGGAGGCCGGCGAGGGCCAGGCGCAGGCCGGCGAGGATGGCGTGCAGCTGATGACCCTGCATTCGGCGAAGGGCCTGGAATTCCCCCTGGTGTTCCTGGCCGGCATGGAGGATGGCCTGTTCCCGAGCGCGCGTTCGCTGGAAGAAAGCGGCCGGCTGGAGGAAGAGCGGCGCTTGGCGTATGTGGGCATCACCCGGGCGCGGCAGAAGCTGGTGCTGTGCTACGCCGAATCACGCCGCATCCATGGCCAGGACAACTACAGCCTGCCTTCGCGATTCCTGCGTGAGATTCCACGCGGGCTGCTGCATGAAGTGCGGCCGAAGGTGCAGGTCTCGCGTCCCGCGTCGCTGGGCAGCAGCCGGGTGATGGGGCATGCCGCCATCGAGCTGCCGCCGATCAAGCTCGGCGCGCTGGTCAGCCATCCCAAGTTCGGCGAAGGCATGGTGACCGATTACGAAGGCAACGGCGCCCACGCCCGCGTGCAGGTCGAGTTCGCCGACGCCGGCAGCAAGTGGCTGGTGATGGCCTACGCCAACCTGACGGTGATCTGACCCCCCCGAGGGAACACCCAGCCGAGCATGGGCTCGGCTCTACAATGGGCGGCATCTCTTCCAGGAATGCCCCCATGACCGAGCCCACGCTGCATGTCACCGTGACCTTGAACGCCAGGCTGCAGCCTGAGCATCGCCACGAGCTGTTCGAGGATCCGCTCGACGCGCTGCTGCAGGCCGCCGAAGTGGGCGAAATCACCGGCGGCGGGACCGCCCTCTCCGATGACGGCGAGGTCGAGTACGGCGACATCGAGGTGGCGCTTCATGACGCGGCGGGTGTGCCGAAGTTGATCGATCTGCTGGAGCAGCTGGGCGCGCCGAAGGGATCGAAGGTGCAGGGCGCCGGGGACGGCGACCGCGGTTTCGGTGTTACCGAAGGCCTGGGCATCTATCTGGATGGCCAGAACCTGCCGGACGAGGTCTACGAACAATGCGATTCCAACCATGTGTTCGAACAGCTGTCCGAACGCATCGATGGCCTGGGTGAGATCTGCAGCTGGTGGCAGGGCCCGACCGAGACCGCGCTGTACATGTACGGCCAGTCGTTCGAGGCGATGCGTGATGCGATCGCCGGGTTCGTGGCCAGCTACCCGCTGTGCCAGAACGCACGCGTGGTGCAGATCGCCTGAGAGGGCCACCTGTAGAGCCGAGCCCACGCTCGGCTCATCCATCCGGAGCCGAGCATGGGCTCGGCTCTACAGGCGCCGGATTGATCCTGCTCAAAGCGCCACGTGCACATCGGGTGTGCAATGGTGGCGTTCCCATCCGGCGGATTGCCACGGAGCCCCACCATGTACACGCGCATCCTGATCGCCACCGACGGGTCCGAGCTGGCCGACAAGGGCCTGGCCAAGGGCCTGGAGCTGGCGAAGGACCTCAATGCAGAGGTCGACATCGTCACCGTTTCCGAGCCGTGGGCTGTCGGCATGTACGACGCCATGGGATGGAGCGTGGGCTACATGAACAGCCCCGAGTACAAGGCCGATCGCGAGGAAGGCGCGCAGAAGGTACTGCAGCCTGCACTGGCCAAAGCCGCTGAGCAGGGCATCCAGGCCAACCCGGTGCATGTGCTGGACCGCTACGCGGCCGACGGCATCATCGAGACCGCTGCCGAGCGCAACAGCGACCTGATCGTGATGACCTCGCATGGCCGTCGTGGCGTGACCCGCGTACTGCTGGGCAGCCAGACCGCCGAGGTGCTGGCACGCAGCACGCTTCCGGTGCTGGTCATCCGCTGAGGCACGTGTTCCCGGGGAGGGGACACCGACGCCGGCCGCAGGATGCGCGCCGGCGTCATCTTTTGTGCAGCCGGGCTCGCCGGGGTCGGATCCTGCGGAAAGGGATCCGACCCCTGTCACATCACCAGCTGTAGAGCTTCCAGTACACCGGCGAGACGCCGTCCTTGTCGGTGTCCATGCGGCCATCGCCGTTCTTGTCGTACATGTAGAACGGGGCACCCCGCGACGGCGTCACCTTGACCATGCGCAGCTGCCCGGCCACGCGGTACTCCTCGATGGTGTCGCCGTTGCTCATGGTGCGGCTGGAGACCTCGGCGCCCTTGACGTCGACCGGGGGCGCCCCGGCGCCACCCATGCTGGCGCAGCCGGCAAGCAGGAGCAGGGAGGCCAGCATCAGAGTCTTCATGGGCGGTGGTCCTTTGCCTGGAAAGAGATTCGATTATGCCCCATCGTCGGGCATGCGCCGTGTCGCCGCTGTGCAGGGACAGGCGCGTAGAATCGCTGCATGAGCAGATTAGTCCTGATCGACGGGTCCAGTTACCTGTACCGCGCGTTCCACGCGCTGCCGCCCCTGTCCAATGCACAGGGCGAGCCCACCGGCGCGCTGTTCGGCGTGGTCAACATGCTGCGCTCGACGCTGAAGGAGCGGCCGGCCTACGTCGCGTTCGTCGTCGATGCGCCCGGCAAGACCTTCCGTGATGACCTGTACGACCAGTACAAGGCCAACCGTCCCCCGATGCCCGACGAGCTGCGCAGCCAGGTCGAGCCGATGTGCCGCATCGTCGAAGCGCTGGGCATCAGCATCCTGCGCGTTCCGGGCGTGGAAGCCGACGATGTGATCGGCACGCTGGCCCTGCAGGGCCAGGCGCAGGACCTGAAGGTGACGATCTCCACCGGCGACAAGGACTTCGCCCAGCTGGTGCGGCCGGGCATCGAACTGGTCAACACCATGACCGGCAGCCGCATGGATTCGGACGCGGCGGTGATGGAGAAGTTCGGTGTGCGCGCCGACCAGATCGTCGACCTGCTGGCGCTGATGGGCGACAGCGTCGACAACGTGCCGGGCGTGGAGAAGTGCGGGCCGAAGACCGCCGCCAAGTGGCTGGCGGAGTACCAGCACCTGGAGGGCGTGATGGCCGCCGCGCCGGCCATGAAGGGCAAGATCGGCGAGAACCTGCGTGCGGCGCTGGAGCGCCTGCCGCTGAACCGCGAACTGGTGACGATCCGCACCGACGTCGCACTGGAGGCCACCCCGACCACGCTGGCGCTGCGGGAACAGGACGTGCCGGCGCTGACCGAGCTGTACACGCGCTACGGGTTCACCCAGGCCCTGAAGGAACTGGGGGCGCCGCTGCCGGCACCGGCCGTGGCCAGCGAGGCGGCACCGAGCCTGCGTGGCACGGCGGCCGGCTTCGCCCGTGGCAGTGCGGAGGCACCGGCCGAGGGCACGCTGGATCCGGCACTGGCCGCGCCAGGTGAATACGAGACCGTGCTTACCAGCGGACAGCTGCAGGCCTGGGTGGAGCGGCTGCAGCAGGCCGACCTGATCAGCTTCGATACCGAAACCGATGCGCTGGATGCGATGCGCGCGCGCCTGGTCGGTGTCAGCCTGGCGGTCGAGCCGGGCAGGGCGGCCTACATCCCGGTGGGCCATGACTACCCCGGCGCACCGGCGCAGCTGCCGCTGCAGCAGGTGCTGGACGCGTTGCGCCCGGTACTGCAGGACCCGGCAAGGAAGAAGCTGGGCCAGCACGGCAAGTACGACCTGCATGTGCTGCGGCGCCACGGTGTCGAGGTGCAGGGTTACCACGACGACACCATGCTTGAGAGCTTCGTGCTCAATTCCACCGCCACCCGCCACGACATGGATTCGCTGGCCCTGCGTTACCTGGGCTACACCACCATCAAGTTCGAGGACGTGGCCGGCAAGGGCGCCAAGCAGATTCCGTTCTCGCAGGTGGGCATCGACGAGGCCAGCCGCTATGCGGCCGAGGACGCCGACATCACCCTGCGCCTGCACCGCGCGCTGCAACCGCAGCTGCTGGCCGAACCGGCCCTGGACAGCGTGTACCGCGACATCGAGATGCCCCTGGTGCCGGTACTGGCCAGCATCGAGGCCAACGGTGTGCGCATCGATGCCGACGAGCTGCGCCGGCAGAGCCAGGACCTGTCTTCGCGCATGCTGGCCGCGCAGCAGAAGGCCACCGAGCTGGCCGGGCGCAGTTTCAACCTGGATTCGCCGAAGCAGCTGCAGGCCGTGCTGTTCGACGAGCTGAAGCTGCCGGCGGTGGTGAAGACCCCGAAGGGCCAGCCCAGCACCAATGAAGAGGCGCTGGAGGCGATCGCCGACCAGCATGAGCTGCCGCGGGTGATCCTCGATTACCGTGGCCTGGCCAAGCTGCGCAGCACCTATACCGACAAGCTGCCGGAGATGGTCAACCCGGACACCGGCAGGGTGCACACCAGCTACCACCAGTCCGGCGCTGCCACCGGCCGCCTGTCCTCCTCGGACCCGAACCTGCAGAACATCCCGATCCGCACCGAAGATGGCCGCCGCATCCGCCGCGCCTTCGTCGCACCGGAAGGCTGCCAGCTGTTGGCCGCCGACTATTCACAGATCGAACTGCGGATCATGGCCCACCTGTCCGAAGACCCGGGCCTGGTGCGCGCCTTCGAGCAGGGTGCCGACGTGCACCGCGCCACCGCCGCAGAAGTGTTCGGCCGCACCCTGGACGAGGTAACGCCGAACGAGCGCCGCGCGGCCAAGGCGATCAATTTCGGCCTGATGTACGGCATGAGCGCCTTCGGCCTGGCCCGCAACCTGGGCATCGACCGTGGCCAGGCGCAGGATTATGTGGCGTTGTACTTCAGCCGTTACCCGGGCGTGCGTGACTTCATGGAGCGGATGCGCCAGCAGGCCCGTGACCAGGGCTATGTGGAGACGCTGTTCGGCCGCCGCCTGTATCTGAACGATATCCATGCACGCAACCAGGGCCTGCGTGCCGGTGCTGAACGCGCCGCGATCAACGCGCCGATGCAGGGCACCGCTGCCGACATCATCAAGCGCGCGATGGTGGATGTTGACCGCTGGCTGCGCGACAGCGGGGCCCCGGCGCGGATGATCCTGCAGGTGCACGATGAACTGGTGTTCGAAACCGAGACTGCGTTTGTCGAGGAGCTGCGGGAAAATGTGGTGCAGCGCATGTCGCAATCGGCACAGTTGCGCGTTCCTCTGGTGGTCGACACCGGCGTAGGTAACAACTGGGACGAGGCACACTGAGTCGCTTTCGGGCCTGAAACGACGTGAATTTGTTCATCTGGCCACAGTTTCTGACTCGGCCATGAATACTCGCCCCATTGCGGTTCATTAAATTGGCTCCCTTCACGAACCGTTAGTGTTCGGAGTGGTTCTATAGCTCTCGACAGGCGCAATGCCTGTTGTGGATCTCTCCCATCCCCTGGAGCAGATCTCGGAACGGGGACTCCTCCCCAAGTGCCCGTTCCCCGGCCCCGTTGACCTCCCCCTGGTCAGCGGGGCTTTTTATTTGCGCCGCCGGCAGGCTGCCGGCTGCTAGGCTGGGCCACCGCCCAGCAGGGGAGCCCGCAATGCACGATCTGTTCGTACTGGCGATGCCGTGGTGGGAGTTCATCCTGCGCGCGGTGGTGGTCTACACCGTCGTGCTGGGCCTGGTGCGCCTCAGCGGCAAGCGCGGGCTGGGGCAGATCACCCCGTTCGACGTGCTGCTGATCGTGCTGCTGGGCAACGCGGTGCAGAACGCGCTGCTGGGCCAGGACACGTCCCTGGGCGGTGGCCTGCTGCTCGCCGCGACCCTGATCCTGCTCAACTACGGCGTGGGCTGGGTGACCACCCGCAACCGCCGCCTGGAGCGCCTGATCGAGGGGGAACCGGTGGTGATCGCCCGTGACGGCACCCTGTTGCGGGATGTTCTGCGCCGCGAACTGATCAGCCGGGCCGATTTCGATGCCGCCATGCGCCAGCAGGGCTGCCTGCGCATCGATGATGTGCAGGTGGCGCTGCTGGAAACCACCGGCCACATCACGATCATCGCCCGGCACACGGACGCGTAGGGCCGGCGGCATGCGTGCGGGGACGGCCACGCCGCCCCGCGAGATGCCTTAGAGCCAGTCGCGCGGGACCAGGTAATCGGCCAGCCGGGCTTCCGGACTGCCCGCCTCGGGGGTGAAGCCGTATTCCCAGCGCACCCGCGGCGGCAGGCTCATCAGGATGCTTTCGCTGCGGCCGCCGCTCTGCAGGCCGAACAGCGTGCCGCGGTCGTAGACCAGGTTGAATTCCACATAGCGGCCCCGCCGGTACAGCTGGAATTCGCGCTCGCGCTCGCCATGGGCGATGTCCTTGCGCTGCTGCACGATCGGCAGATAGGCATCGAGGAAGCCGTCGCCGACCGCCCGCAGGTAATCGAAGTCGCGTTCGAAATCGCCGTGCAGATCGTCGAAGAACAGGCCGCCGATGCCGCGCGTTTCGTTGCGGTGGCGCAGGAAGAAGTACTCGTCGCACCAGCGCTTGTGCGCGCTGTAGCGCTCTTCACCGAACGGCGCGCACAGGTCGTGGGCGACCTGATGCCAATGGCGCACGTCCTCGTCGAAGGGATAGAAGGGGGTCAGATCGAAACCACCCCCGAACCAGCTGGCCACCACTTCGCCGTCGCGCTGCGCCTGGAAGAAGCGCACGTTGGCATGGGTGGTGGGCACATAGGGGTTGAGCGGGTGGAACACCAGCGATACGCCGGTGGCGCGCCAGGAGGCGCCGGCCAGCTCCGGGCGGTTGGCCGAGGCCGACGGCGGCAAGCGGCTGCCGGAGACATCCGAGAAGCCGATTCCGGCCTGTTCGAACACCGCGCCGTCGCGCAGCACGCGGGTACGGCCCCCCCCGCCTTCAGCGCGCTGCCACAGGTCTTCCTGGAAGCGGGCCTGGCCGTCGGCCGCTTCGATCGCCGCACAGATGCGGTCCTGCAGGTCGGTCAGGTAGGCGCGCACGCGCTCGAATTCGTTCATGACGCGTACTTTACCGCAGGGCCTGCCGCACGCCGCGGGTGAGGGCAGGTCAGTGGAAGCAGGAGCGGATATCCGGCCGCAGCAGGCGCCAGGCCAGCCAGCCCTGCGCGACGAGCAGGGCGAAGGCGCCGCCGAACAAGGTCAGCGACATGAGGATGTGCTGGGTTCGCGCTTCGCGCAGTGTGCCTGGATCGACGATACGCCCGATGACGTCGGCGACGACGCTGTCCAGCCACCCGGCGACGGCGAAGTTTGCCAGGGCCGAGAGCCACAGCAATGCCACGTAGCTCCACAGGCCCCAGCGACGTCGCCGGGCGAATCCCCAGCTGGAAAGCACGGCGGGGATCGCTGACAGCATCAGCCACAGGGTAGCGTCCACTGGTTTGCGCAGTATCCACAGCAGGCTTGGCGGGAACTGCTGTTCAGTGGCCGACAGCAGCATCCACCGCCAGAACGGGCCGTCGGACAGCTGCCAGACCACCAGCGCCTGAATCGCCATGGCCACCACGAACGCTGCGCAGATCAGCAACGACGCCAGGCCGAGCGGCCGCACGAAATCCTCCGGGTTGAGCGGCATGGCAGGGCGGTGCCGGGGCGGTTGAAGCGACATCCGATGTCCTTGGCTGCAGTGGCGTCTTCAGCGGGTCGCCACCCGGGTGGCAACGGCCGGCAGGATATGGTGTTCGCTCAAGGGTGCCAAGAGCAGGCCATGGGGCGGGCGCAGCGGCACCCACGCCAGCTCGGCGATTTCCGCGCGTGCCTGCGGCGTGCCCTGTACCTGCACCCACCAGGCCTCGGCCTGTACGCGATGACCAGGCTCGTTCACCGCCCAGTCCTGGAAATGGCCCAGCGCCACGGTCGGGTCGGCGAGCAGGCGCACGCCCAGCTCTTCGTCCAGTTCGCGGGCGAGCGTCTGCAGTGGCGTTTCGCCCGGTTCGGGCTTGCCTCCGGGCTGGATGAAGCGGTCGGCGCCGTGCTTGCGTACCACCAGCGCCCGGCCGTGGTCGTCGACGATGACCGCGGCCACGATGTGGATCGTGGCCGCGGCACTGCTCACTTCAGGTTCTGCTCGAACAGCTTGAGGATGCGCTTGTACTGGTCCAGCCAGGAGTCGGCGCGGACGTAGCCGTGGCGTTCCAGCGGGTACGGGGCGATCGACCAGTTGTCCTTGTGCAGCTCGATCAGGCGCTGGGTCAGGTTCACCGAGTCCTGGAAGAACACGTTGTCATCCATCATGCCGTGCGCGATCAGCAGGTTGTCCTGCAGGTTCTGCGCGTACTCGATCGGCGAGGACACCCGGTACGCCTCCGGATCGATGTCCGGCGTGTTGAGGATGTTGCTGGTATAGGCGTGGTTGTAGTTGTGCCAGTCCACCACCGGGCGCAGCGCGGCACCGGCCTTGAAGGTGCCCGGTGCGCGGAACAGCGCCATGAAGGTCATGAAGCCGCCGTAGGAGCCACCGTAGATGCCGGCGTGGTCACGGTCGCCCTGCTGGGTGTCCACCAGCCAGTCCAGGCCGTCCTTGTAGTCTTCCAGTTCCGGGTGGCCCATGTTGCGGTAGACGGCCGTGCGCCAGTCGCGGCCGTAGCCCTCGCTGCCGCGGTAGTCCATGTCCAGCACGATGTAGCCCTTCTGCACCAGCAGGTTGTGGAACATCTGCTCGCGGAAGTAGGCCGGGTAGCGCTGGTGCACGTTCTGCAGGTAGCCGGCACCGTGCACGAACATCACGATCGGGTACTTCCTGCCCGGTTCCTTGTGCTCGGGTTCGTAGTACTTGGCCCAGACCACGCCGGCGCCATGCCTGGACGGTACCGCCACCAGCTTCGGCTGGATCCACTGGCGCGCCTTGAAGTCGGCGCTGCGGGTATCGGTCAGCACGCGGGCCTGGCCGCCCGCGCTGGGCAGCACCGCCAGCTGCGGTGGCAGGTAGGCACCGGAGTAGCGCACCAGCAGCTGCTGGCCATCCGGCGACAGCGAGAAGTCTTCCACGCCGTTGAGGCTGGTCAGCTCGCGGACCTGACGGCTGCCGGTGTCGACCGCGCAGACTTCGTAATCGTGCGGGGCCTGCTGGTTGCACAGGAAGTAGAAGCCCTTGCCGTCGGCCGACAGCACGGGTGCGGAGGTCTCCCACTTGCCGCTGGTCAGCGCCTGCGGCCGGGCAGTGCCGGCCTGGGTGTACAGGTGCGAGAAGCCCGATTCCTCGGACAGCAGCCACAGCGTGCGGCCATCGGCCATCCAGCCGAAATCGTTGAAGCCCCAGTTGATCCACGCGTTGTCGGTCAGCCGGTGGCGGTTCTGCACGCGGCCGTCGCTGCCGATGCTGACGATCCAGCGGTCCTTGTTGTCGTTGGCGCGCAGCATCACCGCCGCCTGCTGGCCATCGGCGCTCCAGCGCATGCCGCCGCCCATGAAGTCGCTCATCACCTGCACGCTGCGTTCGCCCTTCAGCGCCTCCTTGCCGGCCTTGCGGCGCAGGTCGGCCAGCGGGTCGGTGGCGATGCCCGGCAGGCCGGACAGCGACAGCTTCTGCGCCTTGCCGCTGCGCACGTCCACGTACCACAGGGTGTGCGGCTCGTTGCCATTGCGACCGACGCGGGTGCGGGTGTCCTCGGTTTCCTCGTAACCGGATTCGGTCACGTACAGCGGCATCTTGCTGGTGCGGCCCTCGTCGAAGTCCTTCGGCGTGGTCACCACGATCAGGTGGCCCAGGTCCGGCGACAGCACGCTGTCGGCGATCTCCACGTCGGCGCCCAGGTATACCGGGCCCGGCGCGCGGGTCGGGTCGGCCTGGCGCCAGCGCTGGTCCTGGTCCTTCAATGCCTCGCGCTGCTCGCGGTCGCGACGCAGGGTTTCCAGGGTACGCAGCTGCTGGTCGCGCAGCAGGTCGTCCTTGGGCGCGCTGTTGGGGTCCTTGTCGGCCTTCAGGCTGGCAACCTGCTGCACGCCGCCGGCAGCGGTCCAGTGGAACCAGTTCTGGCCCACCCGCCAGATCACGCCGTTGTCGGCAGCGAAGTTCACCCCGCTGGCGCGCTCGTTGCTGCGCGTGAGCTGGGTCAGCGCGCCGCTGCGCAGGTCGCGCACGAACACGTCGCCGTTGCGGACGAAGGCGCTGCGGGTGCGGGTGCGGTCGTAGACCGGATCGGCCACGTCCAGGGTGCCGCGCTGGTCGTCTGCCACCTGGGCCGCAACACCACCGGCCACGGGCTGGCGGAAGGTGTCGCGCACCGGGCTGCCGTTGCGCTTGAGCTGGTACTCGACCTGCTGGCTGTTCCACGACCACCAGGCCTTCTCGACCGGCGGACCGATCCAGTCCGGATCCGCCATGGCCTGTTCGATGGTGATCGGCGTCGGCGCGGCATGGGCGGCCGGTGCGGCCAGCACGGCCGACAGCAGGAGGGACAGGGGCAGCACTCGGGACATGGGCGGACGGCACCAGAAAAGGAAACCGGGCAAGGGTAGCAGCCGTTCGCGCCGCAGGAGGGGGCCACAGGTCATGGCAGCGGGATCGGCAAAGCGGTGCAACCGGTGCCCCCCATCGCGCATCCATTCTCCTGAACCCGCATCATTCACCGCACAGGAGCACGACCATGCAGGAACTCATCCCGATCACCCTCTTCATCTGCATCGCCTACGCCATCCACGCCATCGCCGATGCGCGCGCGCGCAGCAAGCTGGTCGCACCGCACGTGCCCGAGGAGGTGATCCGCTCCCTGGCCGTGCTGGAGGAAGAGCGCCGCCGCCAGGGCGCGCTGCGCTGGGGCATCAGCCTGGTGTGCCTGGCCCTGGCCATGGGCCTGCTGGAAGTCCTGGGCGCTCGCGACCTCACCTTTGGCGCCGCCGCCGCCCTGGTGGGCAGTGCCGGCCTGGGCCAGCTGCTGGCCTGGCACTTCACCCGCCCCGCCGTGCGCAAGAGCTGAGCGCCGGCATGCCACACGCCCCGGGGGAGCGGTGCGCATGAGCCTGCTGGGCGAAGCCCTGTCCGCCCTGCGCGGCCGCCGCCGGCAGGACGCCGCGGCGGCCGCGGTCATCGAAGATGATGCGGCGCTGGTGCGGGCCATCATCGATGGCTCGCAACCGGCGTTCGCGCAGCTGGTGCAGGCCCATCAGCGCACGTGCGCGCATGTGATCGGGCGCATGGTGGGTGACCGCGATCAGGTCGCTGACCTGCTGCAGGAGACCTTCCTGGCGGTGTTCCGGCAACTGCACCGGTTCCGCTTCGAATCCTCGCTGCGGACCTGGATCTCACGGGTGGCCTACACCACCGCATTGCAGCACCTGCGTCGCCGGCGCCTGGAAGCGCAGTGGATGGTGGCGGTGGAGGTACCGGAGGATCTGGGCATCGGTGACGAGGGACCGGGCCCGGCCGAACTCAGCCAAGCGCTGCAGGCCGGCCGCCAGCTGGGTGCGGCGCTGGAGCGGTTGAGCCCGCCGCAGCGCCTGATCGTCGGCCTGCATTACCTGGAGGATTTCGACCTGGCAGAGATCGAGCAGGTGACCGGTCTTGCGCGCGGTACCATCAAGAGCCACCTGCACCGCGCGCGTCTGCTCCTGAAGCAGGAACTGACGCGGCATGCCACCGCCGGAGAACTGCTGTGAACCCACCGACCGATCCCCGCGATGCCGACGAGCGCGCGCTGGCGCAGGCGTTGCGTGAACAGGCGCGGCAGGAACAGACCCCGGACGTGAGTGAGGCGTTGCAGACGCGTATTGCCACTGAGTCGCGCGACAGTGGCGTGGGCTATGTGGTGGTGCAGGTGCTGCTGGTGGGTGCGCTGCTGGCGGCCGGTGCCTGGTACTTCTGGCCTTGAGGCTCTCGCCGGGCATGGCCCGGCGCTACCTGGGGATCAATGGGTAGCGCCGGGCCATGCCCGGCGGATCGGCGCCGGCAGGTCATGGGGCGCGGCCATGCCCGGCGGCTTCCCCTGCGACAGAGTGAAGCAGCGCGTCACCCGGTCGCATCCCGGCGTAACGAAATATTCCTAAAGTGGTCCGGTATCCCACCGGTCGCAGGCAGGAGGCGTCCCTTGGACGCGTTGTTGTTGTCCCGGATCCAGTTCGGATTCGTCATCAGTTTCCATGTGCTGTTCCCGGCCTTCACCATTGGCACGGCCAGCTGGCTGGCCTTCGTCGAATGGCGCTGGCTGCGTACCCGTCTCCCGGTCTGGCGGGAGCTGTACTTCTTCTGGCAGAAGATCTTCGCCGTATCGTTCGGCATGGGCGTGGTCAGCGGCATCGTCATGGCCTTCCAGTTCGGCACCCACTGGCCGCGCCTGAGCGAGGTGGCCGGTACCGTCATCGGCCCGCTGCTGACCTACGAGGTGCTGACCGCGTTCTTCCTGGAAGCCAGCTTCCTGGGCGTGATGATGTTCGGCTGGGGCCGGGTTTCGCCGCGCCTGCATTTCCTGTCCACCTGCATGGTGGCGCTGGGCACGCTGTTCTCCACGTTCTGGATCCTGTCGTCCAACAGCTGGCTGCACACCCCGGCCGGCTACGAGATGGTCAATGGCATCGTGCATCCGGTGGACTGGTGGCAGGTGGTGTTCAACCCGTCGTTCCCGTACCGGCTGGCGCACATGGCGCTGGGCTCGTTCATCACCACCTGCTTCGTGATCGGCGGCGTGGGTGCGTGGTACCTGCGCAGGGGAACGCACGTGGAGGCGGGCCGGCGCATGCTGATCGCGGCCGTGGCGTTTGCGGCGCTGACCGTGCCGGTGCAGATCTTCGTCGGCGACATGCATGGCCTGAACACCCTCAAGCACCAGCCGATGAAGATCGCGGCGGTGGAAGCGCACTGGCATGAATCCGGCGAAGGCGAGGGCGTGCCGCTGGTGGTATTCGCGCTGCCCAACGAAAAGGAAGAGCGCAACGACTTCGAAGTCGCCATTCCGAAGCTGGGCAGCGTGATCCTGACCCATTCGCTGGACGGCACCTTCGATCCGCTGACTTCGGTACCGGCCAGCGAACGGCCACCGGTGACGCCGGTGTTCTTCGCCTTCCGCATCATGGTTGGACTGGGCACGCTGATGCTGCTGCTGGCATGGGTGTCGGCGTTCCAGCTGTGGCGGAGGAAGCTGCTGGATTCGCCGTGGCTGCTGCGCGGCTGGAACTGGATGTTGCCGAGCGGCTTCATCGCGCTGCTCTCCGGCTGGTTCGTCACCGAGATGGGGCGGCAGCCGTGGGTGGTCTACGGCGTGCTGCGTACTGCCGATGCGGTCGGCCCGCAGAGCGCATGGATGACCGCGCTGTCGCTGGGGGTCTACGTCGTCGGCTACGCCTTCGTCTTCGGCTGGGGCATCTGGTACCTGGTGAAGATCCTGCGCCATGGACCGCAGCCCCACGACCAGGGGCCCTCGCTGGACCACGGCAGCCACACCCCGGCACGGCCGCTGTCCGCCGCCGACGAACCGCTGGAGGAGCGCTGACATGGACCTGGTGACCTGGCTGCCGGTGGCGTGGTTCGCGGTGATCGGCTTCGGCGTACTGATGTACGTGGTGCTGGACGGGTTCGTGCTGGGCATCGGCATCCTTGCGCCGTTCGCCGAGGACGAGGAGCAGCTCGACCTGATGATGAACACGGCTGCGCCCATCTGGGACGGCAACGAGACGTGGCTGGTGCTGGGCGGCGCCGGCCTGCTGGCGGCGTTCCCCAAGGCCTATGCAGTGCTGTTGTCGGCGCTGTATCTGCCGGTGCTGCTGCTGGTGGTGGCACTGGTGTTCCGCGGCGTGGCCTTCGAATTCCGTTTCAAGGCGCATCGCTCGCGGAGGCTGTGGAGCGTGGCGTTCGCGCTCGGCTCGCTGCTGGCCACGTTCGCCCAGGGCGTGATCCTGGGCGCGCTGGTGCAGGGGCTGCCCCTGGTGGACGGGGTCTACCACGGCGGTGCGTTTGCCTGGTTCAGCCCGTTTGCGATGCTCACCGGCGCGGCGCTGGTCGCCGGTTACGCATTGCTGGGCAGCACCTGGCTGATCCTGAAGACGGAAGGGCGCGTGCAGGCGCTGGCGCGGCAGCTGACACGGCCGCTGGTGGTGGCGGTGATCGCAGCGATGGGCCTGGTCAGCAGCTGGCTGCCGTTCCTGGACTCGCGGTTGATGGCGCGCTGGTTCAGTGACGGCAACTTCTGGTGGCTGTCACCGGTGCCGTTGCTGACCCTGGCGGTGGCCGCTGCGTTGTGGCGCAGCGCCACGCATCCACGCCGCGACCTGCCGCCGTTCCTGCTCAGCCTGGCGCTGTTCATTCTCGGCTTCCTGGGCCTGGTGCTGGGCATGTGGCCGTACCTGCTGCCGCCCTCGATGACGTTGTGGCAGGCAGCAGCACCGGCGTCCTCGCTCGGCTTCACCCTGGTCGGGCTGGTCATTCTGCTGCCGGTCATCCTCGGCTATACGGCGTGGTCGTACCGGGTATTCCGCGGCAAAGTGCAGGCCGGAGCCGGTTACCACTGAGCAATGGCGTGCGGGGCCACAGGTGCCGGCCCCGTGTTGTGCAATGTGAAACCTGCACACCGTGCGCAGGACGTGCTAGCGTGCGCTCCTTTCCGGCCGCCAGGGGGGCAGCCGGCGACGTCCTGGACGGACGCACGGCTGCAGGGACGGGGGGCCGCCGCGCGTCGCCATAATGGCTCGTGCCATCGTTCTCCTGATGAAGCACCATCGCTAGATGATCGAATTCTCCATCGTCGACTGGGCTGCCTGGGCACCTGGCCTGAGCGAGCGCAGGCAGTGGCTGAGCTGGGCTGACGCGCCCTTCCTGCCACAGGGCGAGGGCACGCCGGCGCTGTCCGAGGTGCCCGCGATGCAGCGTCGCCGCATCGAGCGGCTGGGGCGGATGGCGATCCAGACGGCCTGCTGGTGCGAGGATGGCCAAGGGGCCGACAGCCAGGTACCGCTGGTGTTTGCCAGCCGCCATGGTGATGTGGCGCGCTCGATGGACCTGCTCGGGGCGCTGGTGAACGAGCAGCCCCTGTCGCCCACCGGATTCGGCCTGTCGGTCCATAACGCGATCGCTGCGCTGTACTCGATCGCTCGTGGCCATCGCGGCAACTATCTGGCGCTGGCTGCCGGCCAGGCGACGGTGGAGGCCGCCTGCCTGGAGGCCGCCGGTCTGCTGGCCGATGGCGCCCGCGAAGTGCGGGTGGTGGTCTACGAGTCGCCGTTGCCCGAAGTTTACGCGACGTTCGCCGACGAACCCGACCCGTTCTTCGCTTGGTGCTGGCGTGTGGTGGCGCCGACACAGGCGCTGCCGACGCTGTCGCTGCAGTGGGATGGCGCGCCGGCCCCGGTTACCGCCGCGCCCGGCCTGTTGCCGCACGCGTTGGACCTGCACCGCTTCCTGCTCGCGGGCGCGCCGGCGCTGGAACACGTTGCCAATGGCCAGCGCTGGCGCTGGAGCCGCCGTGGCTGAGGCGCTGCGCCGCCTCGATCTTGCCTGGCGGGTGGTGGGCACCGGCCTGAGTTTTGCTGCGTTCGGCATCGGCGGACTGCTGCTGGGCGCCGTGGTGATGCCGGTCCTGCTGCTGATGCGTGATCCGGTGGCCCGCCGCCGTCGCGCCCGCCGCGTGGTGCAGGTGGCGTTCGCCAGCCACCTGCGGCTGATGCGCGGGCTCGGGGTGATGACCTATGAGATCGAAGGGCGCGAGCGCCTGCAGCGCGACGGCCTGCTGGTCCTGGCCAACCACCCCACCCTGATCGACGTGGTCTGCCTGGTCTCGCTGCTGCCCAATGCCGACTGCGTGGTCAAACGGGCGGTGGCCCGCAACCCGTTCATGCGGGGCCCGGTCCGGGCCGCCGGCTACATTTCCAATGACGACGGGGCCGGCCTGGTCGATGACTGCGTGGCCGCGGTACGGGCCGGCGGCAGCCTGGTCATCTTCCCGGAAGGGACCCGCAGCGTGCCCGGCCAGTCGCCGAGGCTTCAGCGTGGGGCCGCCAATATCGCCGTCCGCGGCCGGCTGGACATCACGCCGGTGCGGATCACCTGTACCCCGCCAACCCTGAGCAAAGGGCAGAAATGGTATCGTGTGCCCTCACGTCGCTTTCACGTTCGGCTGCAGATCGGCGAAGATATCCCGATCGCGCCATTCCTGGCCGAAGACGACGCGCCAAGGGGGGATGCCTTGGCAGCACGCCGCGTCACCGAGCACCTTTCTCGTTATTTCGACCTGTCTGGAGATTCGACCCGTGCAAGCACTTGAGCACGAGATCAAGGAATTGATCATTTCCTCGCTTTCACTGGAGGACATCACGCCGGAGGACATCGATCCGACCGCGCCGCTGTTCGTCGAGGGCCTGGGCCTGGATTCGATCGACGCTCTGGAACTGGGCCTGGCGCTGCAGAAGAAGTACGGTGTGAGCCTGTCGTCCGACTCGGAAGAGACCCGGCGCCATTTCTCCAGCGTGCGCGCGCTCGGCGAGTTCGTCGCCGCCCGCCAGTCGTAACGGCGCCAGGAGCTGCCATGACCAAGAATGAACTGTTCGAACGCATCGTCAACATCCTGACCGACAGCTTCGAGATCGAACCGGCCCGGATCACCCCCGAGGCACGTCTCTATGACGACCTGGACATCGACAGCATCGATGCGGTCGACCTGATCGTGCAGCTCAAGCCGCTGCTCGGCCGCAACCTGCAGCCTGAAGCGTTCAAGGCCGTGCGCACCGTGCAGGACATCGTGGATGTCGTGCACCGGCTGCTGCCGGACCAGGCAGCAGCCTGACCGCAGCGCGGGCGGCTCCGCCTTGGCACGCGCGCGTACGGTCGTGGTGGCGGCGATTTCGCTGGCCTACCCGCTGCTCGTCTACCTGGCGATGGGCCGCTTCGAGCCGCGCTGGCTGGCACTGCTGCTGTTCACCCTGGCATTGCTGCGTGCCCTGAGCACGCGCCAGCCGCTGTGGTGGGCTGCTGCAGCCGGTACCGGACTGCTGGCGGTGCTGGCCACCGTGCTCAACCAGGCGCTGCCGCTGAAGCTGTACCCGGCGCTGGTGAACGTGGTGATGCTGTGCGTGTTCGCCATCAGCCTGCGGTTCGGGCCGCCGCTGGTGGAGCGCCTGGCGCGGCTGCAGGAGCCGGACCTGCCACCGTTCGCGGTGGCCTATACCCGCCGCGTCACCCAGGTGTGGTGCGGCTTCTTCGTTCTCAACGGCAGTCTGGCCCTGCTCACCGCGCTGTACGCATCGGATCGGGTCTGGATGCTCTACAACGGATTGTTGGCGTACGTGATGATGGGCGTATTGTTCGCAGGCGAATGGCTGGTGCGGCGACGGGTGAAGGCGGCGCACGCCCATGGCTGAGTGGATTGCCCTGGACCGGCTGCTGCGGGATGCGCGGCCGCAGCGTGCTGTCGGCATCCGCGATGGCGAAGTGGTCGACCATCAGCAATTCCGTCAGCGCGTACTGGCCTGGCGTACGGCGTTTGCCGCCACTGACGGCCGTGACTGGGCGCTGTACTTCGATGATGCCGTGTCGTTCGCCGAGGCGCTGTTCGGTGCCTGGCACGCCGGCAAGCGGGTGTTCCTGGCCGCCGACAACCTGCCCGCCACGCTGCAGGCCCTGCAGCCGCAGGTGAGCGGTTTTGCCGGTGACGTTTCCCGTGATTACCGGCCACTGATGATGGCGGCCGCCGGTGCGCTGGTCGAGCTGGATGCGTTGGACGAGCATGCCTGCGAGCTGTGCGTGTTCACGTCGGGCAGCACCGGCGAACCCACTGCGATCGACAAGCGCCTGGACCAGCTGGCGCGCGAGGTCGATGCGTTGCAGGCCGCGTTCGGCGCACAGCTGGAAGGCGCGCAGGTGCATGGCACGGTGTCGCACCAGCACATCTACGGCCTGCTGTTCCGCGTGCTGTGGCCGCTGGCCGCCGGTCGCCTGATCCATCCGCGGCGGTTCTTCCATGAGGATCTGGTCGCTGCGCTGGCGGGCACGCAGACGGTGCTGGTGGCGACCCCGGCGCACCTCAAGCGCCTGCCTGCGCAGCTGGATTGGGCCAGCCTGCAGGGCCACCTGCGCGCTGTGTTCTCCTCTGGCGGCCCGCTGCCGGAAGAGGCAGCGCGGCAGGTGCGGCAATGGATGGCAGTCGCACCGACCGAGGTCTACGGCAGCAGCGAGACCGGCGGCATCGCCTGGCGTCGCTGGGATACCGATCTTCCGCCCTGGCAGCCGCTTCCGGGGGTGCAGTGGAGAATCGAGGGAGGCTGCCTGGCGGTGGCTTCACCCCATCTGCAGAGCCGCGACTGGTGGTGCACGCAGGATCGGGTGGAAGCGCTGGCCGAGGGTTGCTTCCGCCTGCTCGGCCGCGCCGACCGCATCGTCAAGATCGAAGAGCGCCGCGTTTCGCTCGATGCGCTGGAACGTGCGTTGCGCGACGACGCAGACGTCGATGACGTGCGCGTGCTGGTGCTGCCCGGCCAGCGCGAGCAGCTGGCGGCCGTGGTGGTGCCGGCCGATGCGGCACTGCTTGATGCCGATGATGCCGCGCGCCGCGCGCTGGGCCAGCGGCTGGCCGCGCGCCTGGCACAGAGCCATGACGCCGTGACCCGTCCGCGCCGCTGGCGGCTGGTACCCACGCTGCCGGTGAATGCGCAGGGCAAGGTGACCCAGGCCGCGCTGGTGGCCTTGTTCCAGCCGTCGATGCCGGTGCCGGTATGGGATCGGCGCGAGGCGGCCAGCGCTACCCTGCGCATGACACTGGACCCGGCGCTGCGCCCGTTCCAGGGACATTTCCCGCAGGCCGCGATCCTGCCCGGCGTGGCCCAGGTGGACTGGGCGGTGCGCTTTGCCCGGCAGGCCTTTGCGATGCCGGAGGGGTTCGTGCGCATGGATGCGGTGAAGTTCCAGCATGTGGCGCGTCCGGGCGACGAGCTGACGCTGCATCTGGACTGGGATACCGCACGCAACGTTCTGGTCTTCCGCTATGCCTCCGTGCATGGCGTACATGCCAGTGGCAGGATGGTCTTCGCCGATGCGCAGTGATCCGGCCGATGCCGGTGCCGCGTTCGCGCCACTGGTGGTGATTCCCGTCTACGACCACGAACATGCTGTCGCCGCGGTGGTCGATGGCGTGCAGCGCGCTGGCCTGCCCTGCCTGCTTGTGGACGATGGCTCGCATGCATCATGTGCTTCGGTGCTGCAGGCGCTGGCACAGCGTGAAGGGGTCGATCTGCTGCGTCTGCCGGTCAACCAGGGCAAGGGTGGGGCGATGCTGGCGGGCTTCGCCGAGGCCGCAAGGCGGGGCTGCAGCCACGTGCTGCAGATCGATGCCGACGGCCAGCATGACACCGGCGACCTGCCGCGCTTCATCGCGGCCGCGCGTGCGCGGCAGGACGCGGTGATCTGCGGCATTCCCGCCTACGATGCCAGTGTGCCCAAGGCCCGCCTGTACGGTCGCTACGCAACGCATGTCTGGGTCTGGATCAACACGCTGTCGCTGCATCTGCGCGACACCATGTGTGGTTTCCGTGTCTATCCACTGCCTCCGGTGCTGCGCCTGATGGGCGAAGAGACCATCGGCCGGCGCATGGATTTCGATACCGAAGTGATGGTACGGCTGTACTGGCGGCAGGTGCCGGTGGAACATCTGGCGACGCGGGTGACCTATCCGGCAGACGGTGTCTCGCATTTCGATGTGTGGCGCGACAACGTACGCATCAGCCGCATGCATGCGCGCCTGTTCTTCGGCATGCTCCGGCGCGCACCGCGCCTGCTCTGGCGCCGCCTGCAGGGGCAGGGCTGAGATGGCCGCCCCCCAAGGTGCGCCGCACTGGGCCGACATCGGTGAATCCACATCGGTGGCCGGCGTGTTGTTCCTGTGCTGGGTGCATCGGTGGTTCGGGCGCTGGCCGTTCCGCCTGTGCGTGTGGCCGGTGGTGCTCTGCCACTGGCTGGGCAACCGCGTGGCCCGGCAGGCATCACTGCAGTATCTACAGCGCTTGCAGGCACACAGTGGCGCGCTGGGCCGCGAGCCGACGCGGCGCGACAGCCTGCGCCATTTCTTCGCGTTCGCCGACACCCTGCTGGACAAGATCCTCGGCCTGGGCGGACGCTATCCGCCCGAGCGCATCCAGCTGCGGCGCGATCTGGTGCTGGACAGGATCGCACGCCGCGAAGGCGGGCTGATCCTGACCGCCCACATCGGCTGCCTGGAGTTGTGCCAGGTGCTGGCCGAACAGGTGCCGGGGTTCCGCATCACCGTGCTGGTGCACACCGCGCACGCGCAGCGCTTCAATCGCCTGCTGCAGCGGTTGGACCCGCTGGCAACGGTGGAACTGGTGCAGGTCACCGCGATGGGGCCGGCCACGGCGATGATGCTGTCCGAGCGCGTGGCTGCCGGTGGCTTCGTGGCCATCGTCGGCGACCGCACGCCAGTGCAGGGTGGACGCAGCGTCACCGCGGATTTTCTCGGCCACCGTGCCCCGTTCCCCATCGGTGCCTACGTGCTGGCGGCGGCACTGGGCTGCCCGGTGTACACCATGGCCTGCCTGCATGAAGGCCAGGGGTACCGGGTCGCCTTCGAGCAGTTCGCCGATCGCATCGTGCTGCCGCGTGGCTCGCGGGACGCGGCACTGGCAGGGCAGGCGCAGCGTTTCGCGCAGTGGCTCGAACTGCAGGTCATCCAGTCCCCGCTGGACTGGTTCAATTTCTTCCCCTTCTGGGATCAGGCTCCGCATGACGACTGACGCCGTACCCGTGTGCCGCTTTGGCGACGCACCGTTGACCATCGAAGACGTGGTGGCGCTGGCCCATCGCCAGTGCGAGGCCGCACTGAGCGAGGCCCCGGCCTTCCGTGCCCATATCCAGCGCGGTGCCGATTTTCTCGACCGCCTGCTGCGCGAGGACGGGGTGATCTACGGCGTGACGACCGGCTACGGCGATTCGTGCACGGTGAACATCCCGCCGGCGCTGGTGGCCGAGTTGCCGCACCACCTGTACACCTACCATGGCTGCGGACTGGGCCGTTACCTGGACCCGGCCGAGACCCGCGCGGTGCTGGCTGCCCGTCTGGCGTCGCTGGTGCGTGGCATGTCCGGTGTCAGCGTAGCCCTGCTGGAAGGCCTGGCCACACTGTTGCGGCATGACGTGCTGCCGATGATCCCGGCGGAGGGATCGGTCGGCGCCAGCGGTGACCTGACGCCGCTGTCATACGTGGCGGCGGTGCTGTGCGGCGAGCGCGAGGTCCTGCACGATGGCCGCGTGCAACCGGCTGCCGGAGTACTGGCGAGCATCGGCATGGTCCCGCTGAAGCTGCGGCCGAAGGAAGGCCTTGCGATCATGAACGGCACTGCGGTGATGACCGGCCTGGCCTGCCTGGCCTGGCAGCGTGCCGACTACCTGGCCCGCCTGGCCACCCGCCTGACCGCATTCAACGTGCTGGCCAGCGACGGCAACGCGCACCATTTCGACGAGACCCTGTTCGCGGCCAAGCCGCATCCGGGCCAGGCCCGCATCGCCGCACGGCTGCGCCGCGACCTGCACAGCGAACGGCCGCCGCGCAACGAACAGCGCCTGCAGGATCGTTACTCGCTGCGGTGCGCCCCGCACGTGATCGGCGTGCTGGAAGACAGCCTGCCCTTCCTGCGGCAGCTGATCGAAACCGAGCTGAACAGCGCCAACGACAACCCGCTGATCGATGCCGACGGCGAGCGCATCCTGCACGGCGGCCACTTCTACGGCGGCCATATCGCACTGGCAATGGACACGCTGAAGAACACCGTGGCCAACCTTGCCGACCTGCTCGACCGGCAGCTGGCGCTGGTGGTGGATGCGCGCTACAACCACGGCCTGCCCGCCAATCTGTCGGCGGCTACCGGCCCGCGGGCAGCAATCAACCACGGGCTGAAGGCACTGCAGATCAGCGTCTCGGCGTGGACCGCCGAAGCGTTGAAGCAGACCCTTCCGGCCAGTGTGTTCTCGCGCTCGACCGAATGCCACAACCAGGACAAGGTCAGCATGGGCACCATCGCCGCGCGCGACTGCCTGCGTGTGATCGAACTGACTGAACAGGTGGTGGCGGCGATGCTGATCGCCGCCCGCCAGGGCCTGGCACTGCGCGAGCGGGTTGGCCTGAACGCGCAGCTGCATGGCAGTCTGGCCGACATGTATGTGGACCTGGGGCAGCGCATCGCGCTGGTCGAGGAAGACCGCGCGCTGGATCGCGAACTGCGGGAACTGCTGGTGGAGATCCGCGCGCAACGTTGGGAACTGTATTCCGGTGAATGACCTGGTCTGTGAAATCGAGCTGCGCCCCGCCTTCCACGACTGCGATCCGATGAACGTGGTCTGGCATGGCAACTACTTCAAGTATCTGGAGATCGCCCGGTGTGCGCTGCTGCAGCGCCACGACTACGACTACCCGCAGATGCTCGCATCGGGCTACCTGTGGCCGGTGGTCGACGCGCGCGTGAAATACGTGCGGCCGCTGCTGTTCAACCAGCGGCTGCTGGTGCGTGCACGCATCGTCGAATGGGAGAACCGGCTGAAGATCGACTACGAGATCCTGGATGCGGAGAGCGGCCAGGTGGCCACCCGGGCCATGACCATCCAGGTCGCGGTGGATGCCGCCAGCAAGGAGATGCTGTACCAATGCCCGCCGGTACTGTGGGAACGTCTGGGAGTGCCCGCGCCATGAACATGCTCGCCCGTCTTCCAGGCGTGCTGCTGTGCGCGCTGCTGCTGGTGGCCGCACCGCGTGTACAGGCGGCCGATCCTGCCGTCGACGCGATCACCCAGGCGGTGGCGCGTCCGGAGGTGCTGCGTGGCCAGTTCAGCCAGGAAAAGCAGGTCAGTGGCTTCAGGAATCCGCTGCGCTCGCACGGCCGGTTCGTGGTCGCGCGCCAGCACGGTGTGATCTGGACCACGCTCACGCCGTTCCCCTCCGAGGTGGTGGTCACCGCCGACCGCATCCTCAGCCGCCAGCGCGATGGCAGCACCCGCGTTGAACTCGATGCACGGCAGCAGCCGGCGATGCGCTCGGTGAATGCGATCATGTTCGCGCTGATGAGTGGCGACGTGCAGGCACTCTCCGGTCAGTTCAACGTGGCGGCCAGCCGTGAAGGGCAGGGCTGGCGCCTGCGTTTGACACCGAAGTCGGCGATGCTGGCCAAGGCCTTCGAGTCGCTGACGCTGCAGGGTGACCGCTATGTGCGCCAGGTCGAGATCGTCGAGGCGAACAAGGACCGCACGCAGATCCAGTTCAGCGCGTTGAGTGAAGCCCCCGCCACGCTGAACCCCGACGAGGCGCGCCGCTTTGAGTGACGCCGTGGCGTTGAACGCACCGGACCGGTTGCGGCGTTGGTGGCATTGGCTGGGCATCGCCTGGCTGGTGTTGCTGCTGGTACTGGGCGTGCAGCAGTGGCGCCTGTGGAGCCAGGAACCGCGGATCGATACCGACATCCTCGCGCTGTTGCCGCAGGATGCACATGACCGCCTGTTGAGCGATGTCACCCGGCGCATCGCCGATGGCAGTTCGCGGCAGGTGGTGGTGCTGCTCGGCAGCCAGGATGGCGCCGCCGCCAAGCGGGCGCAGGCCGCGTTCGCTGCGGCCATGGCTGGAGATGCCGAGAGCGCTTTGCTGGTGCCCAGTGGGTCCATTGAAGGCTGGTTCGACGAGGCGCGTGCGTTCTACGCGCCGTATCGCGACCGCCTGCTGACCCCGGCCCAGCGTGACCAGCTGCAGAGCACGGAAACCGGTGCGCTGGCCGAACAGGCACTCGCCGCGCTGTACGGGCCGATGGGTGCGCCGCGGCTCACCGAATGGCGGCAGGATCCGCTGTCATTGTGGCCGCAGTGGTGGCAACAGCAGGCGCAGGGTTCGGGCTTGCGGCTGGGTGATGATGGCCTGCTTGAAGCCGAGGGCAAGCATTGGGCGGCGCTGCAGTTCGATACGCCGGGTTCGGCGTTCCAGCTCGATGGCGAGCGCCATCTTGATGGCCTGCTGGAGCGGGCCGGGAAGGCGGCCAGGGCCGCAGCGCCCGAGCTGGAAATCCTGCATGCCGGCGTGCCGCTGCACGCCGAAGCCGCTGCGGTGCAGGCCAACCGCGAGATCAACACCATCGGTTGGGGCTCACTGGCCGCGGTACTGCTGCTGGTGTGGCTGGCGTTCCGTTCGCTGCGGCCGATCCTGCTGGTGGCCGCGTCGCTGCTGATCGGTTGCGGCGTGGCGCTGGCGGTGACCGTGCTGGTGTTCGGCAAAGTGCACGTGCTGACCCTGGTGTTCGGTGCATCGCTGGTGGGTGTAGCGGAGGACTACGGCATCCACTGGTTTGCGTCGCGCCAGGCCGAACCGGCCGACCGTCGCTGGAAGCTGCTGCGGCATCTGCTGCCCGGCCTGTGGCTGGCGCTGTTGACCAGTGCGCTGGCCTACCTCGCGTTGGGCCTGGCCCCGTTCCCGGGCCTTCGCCAGATGGCGCTGTTCTCGGTGGTGGGCCTGGCAGCAGCGTTCCTCACGGTGATCTTCTGGTTCCCGTGGCTCGACGGTGGCGAGATCCGCCAGACCCGCTTCTCGCACTGGCTGGGCAATACGCTGGAACGTTTCCCGCGCCTGCACGGCCGGCGCCCGGTGGCGATCTTCGTGGTGGCGGCGCTGGCGTTGTCCGCGGTGGGCATCGCGCGCCTGCAGAGCAACGACGACCTGCGCAGCCTGCAGTCGTCTCCACCGGCGCTGATGGCCCAGCAGATCCGCCTGAGCCAGCTGCTGGGCATGCCCAGCCCGGCACAGTTCTACCTGGTGCAGGGCAGCGATGCCGCCCAGCTGTTGCAGCGCGAAGAGGCGTTGACCGAACGCTTGCGTGTACTGGCCGATGACAAGCGCATTGGTGGCTACCGCGCGATCAGTGACTGGCTGCCATCACCGGCCCGGCAGCAGGCCGATGCTGCGCTGACCGCGAAGGTGGAGCCCGGCGTGCTGTCGGCTGTGTCCGAAGCCGTGGGCGAGCCGCTGCAGCGACCGCAGTTTGCCGCAGCGCCGCTCACCGCCGACGCCTTCCTGGCCTCGCCGGCCTCGCAGCCGTTCCGCCACCTGTGGGTGGGTAAGGTCGGTGGGCAGATGATCAGCGTGGTGATGGTCGATGACCTGTCGCGTGCCGATGCTCTGGCCACGCTGGAACGTGCCGCCGAAGGCCTGCCCGGCGTGCGCTGGGTAGACCGAACCTCCGATTTCTCCACGCTGCTGGGCCACTACCGCAAGCTGATGGGCGGGCTGCTGCTGGTCGGCATCGCATTGGTGTTCGGCGCGCTGTGGCTGCGCTATCGCCGCCAGGCCTGGCGCGTGTTCGCCCCGACCCTGATCGCCGGTGCGCTGACCCTGGGCCTGCTGGGCCTGTTCGGCCAGCCGCTGCAGCTGTTCAACGTGCTGGCGCTGATGCTGCTGCTGGGCATGGGCATCGACTATGGCATCTTCCTGATCGAGCATCGTGGCGACGCCAGTGCATGGCTGGCGGTGTGCGTGGGTGCGGCCAGTACCTGGCTGTCGTTCGGCCTGCTGGGCCTGTCGCAGACTCCGGCGCTGCGCGCGTTCGGCCTGACCCTGCTGTTCGGTATCGGGCTGGTCTGGCTGATCTCGCCGCTGTTCCGGCCGCCGCCGCATGATCTGCCGGCGGCCTGAGTCCGCCTTCGGCTCTTCTTCTCTCCCTCTATCGAGCAACAAGGACGCCCCGATGAGTACTGCTGTGGATGCTGTGGAACGCACCGAAATCCTGATCATCGGCGCCGGACCGGCCGGTTCCGTTGCTGCTGCGATGCTGCGCCGGCAGGGTCGCCAGGTGTTGATGATCGAACGCCAGCAGTTCCCGCGTTTCTCGATCGGTGAAAGCCTGCTGCCGCAGAGCATGGAGTACATCGAAGCGGCAGGCCTGTTGCAGGATGTGGTCGAAGCCGGCTTCCAGCACAAGAATGGCGCGGCCTTCGTGCATGGCCAGGCGCGTACCGCATTCGACTTCAGGAAGAAGTTCTCGCCCGGCTGGGGCACCACCTACCAGGTGCAGCGCGCCGACTTCGACAACGTGCTGGCGCGGGGAGCCGAGCGGATGGGTACCACGCTGCGTTTCGGCGACGAGGTGCTGTCGGTCGAGCCGGGCGAGCAGCCTGCCGTCAACGTGCGCCGTCCCGATGGCAGTGAGTACCGCATCGAGGCCGATTTCATCCTCGACGCCTCCGGCTTCGCGCGGTTGCTGCCGCGCCTGCTGGATCTGGAGTCACCCTCCAACTTCCCGGTGCGTGGCGCGATCTTCTGCCACGTGCGTGACAACATTCCGGCCGAAGCGGACTTCGACCGCAACAAGATCCTCATCACGACCCATCCCGAGCACATCGACGTCTGGTACTGGACGATCCCGTTCTCCAACGGCTGCTGCTCGCTGGGCGTGGTGGCCGAGCCCTCGTTCTTTGATCGCTACGAAGGCGACGACCTGCAGAAGCTGCAGGCCATCGTCGGCGAGGATCCGAACCTGACCCGCCTGCTGGCCAATGCCGAATGGGCGGTGCTGCCGGTACGCCGCATCACGGGCTATTCGGCCAATGTCCGTTCGCTGTGGGGCCCGGGCTATGCGCTGCTTGGCAACGCTGGCGAGTTCCTCGACCCGGTGTTCTCCTCGGGCGTGACCATTGCCTTCAAATCGGCGCAGCTGGCCAGTGAGTGCCTGGCGCGCCGTTATGCCGGGCAGGCTGTGGACTGGGAGGCCGAGTTCTCCGTTCCGCTGCGTGCCGGCGTGAAAACCTTCCGTCGTTTCGTCGAAAGCTGGTACCAGGGCGGCTTCCAGAAGATCATCTACCACCCCGACCCGCAGCCGGACGTGCGCGACATGATCAGTTCCATCCTGGCCGGATACGCCTGGGACACCAACAACCCCTACGTGGCCGACCCCAGCGGCCGTCGCATGCGCGTGCTGGAGGAACTGTGCGGCGCCTGATGGCCCTTTCCGCTGCAGTGCTGCTGTGCCTGCTGCTGGTCGCCTGTACCGGGCGCATGCCACGCCCGCAGGTGCAGCTGCCACCGCTGCGGCTGTCGCCGGCCAGCCTGCCAGCGCCGCTGGCACTGCAGCAGCAGCTGCATTTCCGGTTCGGCAGCCATGAGCGCGATCTCGATGCGCTGCTCGAAGCCGACGCACAGCAGGTGCGGCTGGCGGTGCAGGCCATGGGCCAGACCGGCGTGCGCCTGCAGTGGGATGGCCGGCAACTGACCCAGCAGCGTGCGCCGTGGTTGCCGCCGCAGGTGCGTGCCGAACGCGTACTGGATGACCTGCAGTTTGCGTTGTGGCCGACCGCGGCGATCGCTGCGGCATTGCCGGCGGGCTGGGAGGTCAGCGATGACGGCCGCCAGCGCAGCCTGTCCCGCAGCGGTACGGTCTGGCTGCAGCTGCGGCGCCTGGACGATGGCAGCGTCCAGCTGGAGAACCGTGCCGAGGGTTACGCCCTGCGCATCGAATCGATCGACATGGCCGGGCAGGCGCGATGAATACACCGATCTACCTGAACGACCTCGGCCTGGTCTGCGCGCTGGGCGAAGGCCGCGGCGCCGTGGCATCGGCGATGTTCGCCGATGCTCCGGGCGGCCTGAGCGACAACGACCGCCTGCTGCCGGGGCGTACCCTGGCGCTGGGTGAAGTGCGCACGCCACTGCCGACGCTGGAAGACCTGCCGGTATCCCTGCGCGGGCGCAACAATGCATTGCTGGAGGTCGCACTGGCGCAGATCGCGCCTGCGGTGAGCGCGGCCATTGCACGCCATGGCGCCGATCGGGTGGCCGTGGTGCTGGGCACCAGCACCTCCGGCATCGGCGAATCGGAGCAGGCACTGCGGACCCATGCGGAGCAGGGCTGCTGGCCTGAAGGTTTCGATTACGCACAGCAGGAAATGGGCACCACCGCGCAGTTCGTGCGTCAGCGCAGCGGCGCGCAGGGCCCGGCGTGGACCCTGTCCACTGCCTGTTCGTCCAGTGCCAAGGCGCTGATGTCGGCCGCGCGAATGCTGCGTGCCGGCACCGTCGATGCGGTCATCGCCGGGGGGGCCGACTCGCTGTGCCGCTTCACCGTGGCAGGCTTCAATGCGCTCGAATCGGTCTCGGCAGTGCGCTGCAATCCCTTCTCGCAGCATCGTGCCGGCATCAACATCGGCGAGGGCGCTGCGCTGTTCCTGCTGACCCGCGAACCTGGCCCGGTATGCCTGGCCGGATGGGGCGAGTCCGCCGATGCGCATCACATGTCGGCGCCGGATCCGCAGGCCCTTGGCGCCATCGACGCCCTGCAGCAGGCGCTGCATCGTGCCGGCTGGTCGCCCGCCGATGTCGACTACGTGAACCTGCACGGCACTGCCACCGGCCACAACGATGCGATGGAAAGCCTGGCGGTGGCGCAGGTACTGGGCAATGACGTTCCCTGCAGTTCCACCAAGCCACTCACCGGCCACACCCTGGGTGCGTCGGGGGCGATCGAGGCGGCGCTGTGCTGGATCGTGCTTGCCGAGAACTGCCGGCAGCAGCTGCCACCGCACTGGTGGGATGGCATCGCTGATCCGGCTCTGCCGCCGCTGCCGCTGGTGGCGCCGGCCACCTGCCTGGCGCAGCCGCCCCGGCGCGTGCTGAGCAACTCGTTCGCCTTCGGCGGCAGCAACGCCGTGCTGGCACTGGAGCGCGGATGAATACGGTGTATGCCATTGAAGACGTGGTGCCGCACCGGCAGGACATGTGCCTGCTGGAGCGCATCATGCACTGGGACGAGGACGGCATCGAGGCCGAGCTGGTCGTGCCGGCGAGCGGGCTGTTCGTCGAGGATGGGCAGGTGCCGGCCTGGATCGGCATCGAATACATGGCGCAGGCCATCGCGGCCTGGGCCGGCTGCCGTGCACGCGCTGCCGGCAACCGGCCGCAGCTCGGATTCCTGCTGGGCAGTCGCCGTTATGGCAGCCAGCGCAGCGGTTTTCCGGTGGGCAGCCGCCTTCGCGTACAGGCGCGCTGCGAGCTGTTGGGCGACAATGGACTGGGGATGTTCGCCTGCCGGATCCTGGCAGGCGACGAAGAATGGGCGACCGCCAACGTGTCGGTGTACGAACCTGCCGACGCGATGGCCTATCTGGAGAGTGGACAGGCATGACAGGGAATCGGAGCGTGCTGGTCACCGGCGCCAGCCGGGGCATCGGCCGGGCCATCGCGCTGCGCGTCGCGCGCGATGGGTTCGATGTAGCCGTGCACTGCCGCAGCCGCGTGGACGAGGCGCAGGCAGTGGTGGACGAAATCCAGGCACTGGGCCGGCAGGCCCGCGTGCTGGCGTTCGATGTGGCCGACCGGGATGCAGCACGCGGCGCATTGGAGGCCGATGTCGAGGCGCACGGCGCGTACTACGGCGTGGTGTGCAATGCCGGCATCGCCCGCGACGGCGCATTTCCTGCGTTGTCGTCCGAAGACTGGGACCAGGTCATCCACACCAACCTGGACGGCTTCTACAACGTGCTGCATCCGCTCATCATGCCGATGGTGCGGCGGCGCCGGCCCGGTCGCATCGTCACCCTGTCGTCGGTGTCCGGGCTGGCCGGCAACCGCGGCCAGGTCAACTACAGCGCGGCCAAGGCCGGCATCATCGGTGCCACCAAGGCGCTGGCGCTGGAGCTGGCGAGCCGCCAGATCACCGTCAACTGCGTGGCCCCGGGCCTGATCGAGACCGAAATGCTCAACGATGAAGTGGTCGAACACGCCCTGAAGCTGATTCCGGCCGGCCGCGTGGGGCATCCCGATGAGGTGGCCGCAACGGTCGCGTTCCTGCTGTCCGAGCCGGCCGGCTACATCACCCGGCAGGTGATCTCGGTCAACGGGGGCATGCTCTGATGGCCGCTGATCGTCGCGTGGTGGTGACCGGTGCCGCTGCCATCAGTCCGCTTGGCCACGACTGGCCCACCATCCACGCGCACCTGCGCAGCTGCCGCAACGCAGTGCGCACCATGCCGGAATGGGACGTCTACGCGGGCCTGAACACCAAGCTGGCCGCGCCCGCGCAGGACTTCACGCTGCCGCCGAACTACAACCGCAAGACCACCCGCTCGATGGGCAAGGTCGCGATCATGTCGGTGCGCGCCACCGAGATGGCCCTGCGCGAGGCCGGCCTGCATGAGCATCCGGTGCTGCGCAGCGGCCGCACCGGCGTGGCCTACGGTTCGTCCTCCGGCAGCCACGAAGCGACCGGCGAGTTCGGCCGCATGCTCAACGAGTTCACGACCGATGGCATCAGTGCCACCACGTACCTGAAAATGATGAGCCATACCGCGCCGGTCAACATCGGCGTGTTCTTCGGCCTGTCCGGGCGTGTCTACACCACCTCCAGCGCCTGCACGTCAGGCAGCCAAGGCGTCGGAGCGGCGTATGAAGCCATCCGCAGCGGCAAGCAGACGGTGATGGTGGCCGGCGGTGCCGAGCAGCTCGACGCCACCGCTGCAGCGGTGTTCGACACCCTGTTCGCCACCAGCGTGCGCAACGATGCGCCGCAGTCGACGCCGCGGCCCTTCGATGCAGGCCGCGACGGCCTGGTACTGGGCGAGGGCGCCTGCACGCTGATCCTGGAGGACATGGAGCACGCCCTCGCACGCGGTGCGTCCATCCTTGCCGAGGTGGTCGGCTACGGAACCAACAGCGACGGCCAGCACGTCACCCAGCCCAGCGCCGACACCATGGCCCAGGCCATGCGCCTGGCCCTGGAGGACGCCGGGCTCGACGCGGCGCGGATCGACTACGTCAACGCCCACGGCACCGCCACCGATCACGGCGACATCGCCGAGACACAGGCCACCGCGCAGGTGTTCGGCAGCCGCGTACCGATCAGCTCGCTGAAGAGCTACGTCGGGCATATGCTCGGCGCGTGCGGAGCGTTCGAAGCCTGGCTGAGCATCGAGATGATGCGTGCCGGCTGGTTCGCGCCGACCCTCAACCTGGCCGAGGTCGATCCGCGCTGCGGCCAGCTGGACTTCATCACCGGGCACGGCCGCGATCTGCAGGCCGAGTACGTGATGAGCAACAACTTCGCCTTCGGCGGCATCAATACCTCGCTGGTATTCCGCCGCTGGAGCGAATGACCCCCGCACCCCATCCGCACCACCCCCAACGCACCCCGGACAAGGAGATGTTTCGATGCGCCGCACCCTGATGATCGCCAGTGCCACCCTTCTGCTGGCTGTGACTGCCACGGCTTCCGCCCGTGACACCCGAGTCGAGCAGTCCCTGCAGGAACTTGTCAGCTCGCAGGCCGCCCGCGATGCCGGCATCGATGGCAGCGTGCGCTTCTATCTGGCCGGGCAGCCGGTCAGCGTGCAGCAGCGTCTGGGTGAAGACGTCACCAACCGGAAGACCAACGCCGCCAACAAGAGCGATGCCGAAGCCTGCCGCTGGGTGGCGCTGTCGGCGCTGCGCGCACTGCAGGACGGCGCCCGCTCGCGTGGCGCCAATGCGGTGGTCGACATCGTCAGCTACTACAAGAAGAACGAGTTCAGGAGCGCGAGCAACTACGAGTGCTGGGCGGGCACGTTCGTGGCCGGCGTCGCCCTGAAGGGCACCTACGCCAAGGTCAAGTAAGCATCCGTGTGGCGGCGGCCGAGGCTGAACGCCGCCGCCACATTGCTGAACCCCGCCGGGGAAACGCCGTCGATCCTGCCGGCATCGTCGGCCGACGGCTTTCCCCGGTGTCGGCTTTCCGACACAATCAGGGCTCTTCCCGGGTTATCGTCCCGTGGACATGCACGCCTACGTCTATAAAAGCCAACTCAAGCCGGACACCTTCGTCTACGTTCCCCGACGCGATGACTTCAGCGCGCTGCCTGCGCCGCTGGTGGCGTCGCTGGGCACGCTCACCTTCGTCCTGGACGTGGCCCTGGAGCCGCAGCGCCGCCTCGCCCAGGCCGATCCGGCCAAGGTGCGCAGCGAAATGAGCGAACGCGGGTTCTACCTGCAGGTGCCGCCGTCGGTGACCAGCATGATGCCGCGCCACAATGACTGAGCTTTCCCGTCCGCGCGCCCTGTCGATCGCCTTCGTCCTGGGTGCCCTGCTGGCGCTGGGTGCCGCCGTCGGCGGCCTGCCGGGGGCGGTGCTTGCTGCGCTGGCGCAGCCGGCGTATGCCCTGGGCATTTCGTGGTGGCGGCGCAGCCGTGCGGTACTGCCGCCGAAGTTGATCGCGCAGCAGGACCTGCCGGCCCTGCTGGCGCTGTGGACCGCCGCGCCGGTACTGCTGGCCCTGCTGCTGGCCTGGCCGCTGGCGGCACTGCGCGACAGCGGCAGCCTGGCGGCGGTGCTCGGGCTGAGCGTGCTGGTCAGTGCCGGTTTGCTGGCGGCCTGGCGTACGTGGCCGCTGTGGAATGATGTCGAGCGGCTGGATGGCAGCCTGGCGCAGCACTGGCAGGCGTTGGCCGGCCGTGACCTCACCGCCTGGCGTGGCCTTGTCGTGGCCGCGCTGGTGATCGCGCTGGCCGCACTGGTGGTGTTGCCGGCATGGCCAGGGCTGCTGCCGGAAAGCGCGCGCTGGCCCGCCACGTTGACCGTGCTGCTGGGGTCGCCGTTGCTGCATCTGCTGCTGCAGCGGGTCGCACCGGCGCCACTGGTGTCGCTGCGCGTGAACCCGGGCCCGCTGGCCGATGCCGGTGCGACACACGCGCCGCTGTTCCCCGCTGCCAGCGAGACCACGCCGCTGGAGGCGATGGCCCCGCAGGAACTGACGCCTGCGCTGCATGAAGCGGCGCGCCACGGTCGCATCGACCGGGCGCTGCAGCTGCTGCAGGCCGGCGCGGACCCGCACGCGTTGCCGGACCCGAACTGGCGTGATCAGCGCAGCCTGGCGGTACTGGCGGCGGTGTTGCCGGACCTGCGCCTGCTGCGTGAACTGATTGCCCGCGGGGTCGATGTGAACGCGCCGCACCGGGGCATGACGCCGCTGCTGGCGGCCACCCGCGACAGCTGGCATGGTCGCCCCGAAGCCGTGATGACCCTGCTGGCCAATGGCGCCGATTCTCGCGCTACCGACAGCGAGGGCAACACGCCGCTGCACCACGCGGCTCGAAGCTCCGACCCCGGCGTTGCCGCGCTGCTGCGCGATGCCGCGGCCGAAGTGGATGCACTCAACCACGAGGGCTGGTCCCCGCTGGCCGTGGCCTGCCAGGTAGGCAACTGGCGCCTGGCCCGCTTCCTGCTCGAACGCGGTGCCCGCACCGAGCCGGCGGACGGCACGCCGGTCCTGCTCGCCGCAGCCGCCACCGAAGACGATGATCCGGCCGGCGTGCAGCTGCTGCTCAAGCACAAGGCGCGTGCGGATGCGCGCGACCGCCAGCGTCGCAGCGCACTGCACGAAGCGGCCCTGGCCGGCCACGTTGAAATCATCGGCGTGCTGCTCGCTGCCGGTGCAAACCTGGAAGCACGCGACGCGCTCGGTCGCACGCCGTGGCTGGAGGCCGCGCGTGCCGGTCGCGCCGCCGTCATCGAACACCTCCTGCCGCACAAGCCCGACCTGGTGGCTGTCGATGGCGAGGGCCGCAACGCGGTGCAGCTGGCGGCCATGGCCGATACGGTTTCGCCCCTGCTGGTCAAGCGCCTGGTCGAACTGGGCATCACCGCCGATGCGGCCGATCCGGTCGGTCGGCGTGCGGTCGACTACGCGGCCGAAGCCGGTCGCTGGGCCATCGTCGCGCTGCTTGATCCGTCCTATCCGCTGCCTGCGGCGGTCAGCGATGGCCTGGCCGAGCGCGGTGAGGCCGCCAGCGCCAGTGGCCTGCTGCCTGATCGGCCGCCGCTGACCCTGCTGCGTGAAGCACTGGGCTTCGGCAACACCGACGGCATGGCCGCCCTGGCCAGGCTGTGCCAGCCGCAGGAGCTGGGCAGCCTGCTGCTGGATCCGGAGCTGGCGCTGGAGCCGCGTGCCGTGGATTGGCTGCTGGCCCATGGTGCCGATCCCTATGTGCGAGATGCCTGCGCCGACACGCCGATGTTCGCGCTGCTGTCGCGCGGCGTCGATGCGGTGCCGGCGCTGCAGGTCATGCTGCAGCATGGCCTGTCGCCGGCCGGCCGCGGCGGCCTGGCCCGTTTCCTGGCCGCCTGCGCGCAGCACGATCAGGCGGCCCGCGGACTGGAACAGCTGGCGCTGGAACTGCTGGAGCGGGGTGCTGATCCGTTCGCCGCATCGCCGGCAGGCGATCCGCCGCTGTCGTTGGCGGTGCGCCTGGGCTGGCTGCGCCTGCAGCAGGCCCTGCTCAAGACTGGTGTCGACCGTGAGGCGCGCGACAGCCATGGCATGACCGCCCTGCACCTGGCGACCGCGCTGGCCCGGGAAGGTGCGCTGAAGCTGCTGGTACAGCACGGCGCCTCGCCGGAGGCACGCGCCGCCGATGGCCAGACCCCCCTGGGTGTGGCGCTGTCGAGTGGTCGTCGTGATCTGGCCGACTGGCTGGACTGGCGGGTGTGGCCACTGCCACGCCGTACCCTGCGCGATGCCGACCTGCCCTCTGCGGCGATGGCCGGCGATGTCGATGCGGTGCGTCGCCTGATCGATCTGGGGTTCGCCGTTGATGCCGTGGATGCGCAGGGCTGCACGGCGCTGCTACGTGCCGCCGGCGGCGGCCATCTGGCGGTGACCGACCTGCTGCTGGCACGGGGCGCCGATCCGCAGCACGCAGCGGCCAGCGGCGCAACGCCGTTGTCGGCCGCGGTCAGTATGCGCCAGGTCGAGATCGTGTCGGCCCTGCTCGATGCCGGTGCCAAGCTCGAACACCGGCTGCCGGGGGGAGTGACCGTGCTGATGCTGGCCTCCGCGCTGGGCCTGCCGGACATCGCTGCGCGCCTGCTGACCGCAGGTGCCGATGTACACGCCGGAGACGCGCAGCAACTGGGCCCGCTGCACTGCGCGGCCCTGTACGGCTTCAGCGCACGTGACCGCCCGCGGTTGCTGGCGTTGCTGGACACGCTGCTGCTGGCCGGTGCCGAACCGGACCAGGCCGCCGCCGGTTCGGTCACACCGCTGCTGCTGCTGCTGGGAGCGCGCGCCGAGCCGGGTACGGCCTGCGACGAGCAGGTGGTGATGGCCGCGGTGGAGCGTCTGCTGGAAGAGGATGTCAGCCTGGACGTGCGCGATCCGCGTGGTTTCGGCCCGCTGCACCTGGCGGCGCTGCACGGCCTGCCGCTGCTGGTACAGCGCCTGCTGCGTGCCGGCGCCGACCCAGACGTGCGGGACAGCCTGAACCGCAGTCCGCGCGAGATCGCCGTGATGCGTGGCTTCATCGACGTTGCCGGCGAGTTCGAGCCGCGCGTACCGGGCGTGTCCTCGATGGCCCGGTTCCTGCGCGACAACGGCTGAGAATCGGGGGTCAGAACCCTTTCCGTTGGAAAGGGCTCTGACCCCGATCATGCGGAATGCCGACGATGCTCGGCAGCCCTTTCGCCGTCACCGCTGCGTGTCGCCGTCGCTTTCCGCGTCGGCCTCGAACAGATGCATCAGGTCGTTGCGGGCATCGCGCGAGGTCTGGATCACGGCCGCCTCGTCGTCGTACACCAGGTACTGGTCGCGCAGCAGCTGTTCGTCGTGTTCGCGGAAGCGCTGCACATGGCGTTGGGCAACATCGGGTGCCACCCCCAGCGCGGTCAGCACGCGACCGCTCATTTCCAGGCTGGTAGCGAACACTTCGCGGAACGGCTCGGCCGACATGTCCATCAGTCGCCATGCGTGCTGGCGGTTGCGCGCACGTGCCAGCACCTTCGCCTCCGGATACAGGCGCCGCACCATCCGTACCGCACGCAGATTGGTCTCCGGGTCGTCCACGGTGATCACGAACACATCGATATGTTCACCACCGGCGGCGCGCAGCATCTCCGGGCGCGTCGGATCGCCATAGTAGAGCTGGTTGCCGAAGCGACGCAGGTCGGCCACCGTGTCCGGGTTCGCTTCCAGTGCGACGAACGGCACCTTCTGTGCGGTCAGCAGGCGCGCGATCACCTGGCCGACGCGGCCCATGCCGGCAATCAGGACTTTCGGCCGGTTGTCCGGCGCGACCTTGTCGGCGTCGGCCGCGGCGCGCGGGGCTACCTTCTCCTGCCCGAGCAGCCGCATCAGGGCGATCATCAGCAGCGGCGTGATCGCCATCGACAGGCCGACAATGGCCACCAGCCGGTCGTGGTTGGCGTTGCCCAGCAGATGCGCGCGCTGCGCCTCGTTGAAGACCACGAAGGCGAACTCGCCGCCCAGCCACAGCACGCTGCCCAGCAGCAGCGATTGCCGCGAACCCAGCCGGGCGATGCGGCCGATGGCATACAGCAGACTGAACTTGACCACCAGCAGGATGGCCACACCGGCGGCGATCAGCCACGGCTCGGCGGCGATGCGGTCGAGATCGATGCCCATGCCGACGGCGATGAAGAACAGGCCCAGCAGCAGGCCCTTGAACGGCTCGATCTGCGCTTCCAGCTCGTGCCGGAACTCGGAATCGGACAGCAGCACGCCGGCCAGGAACGCACCCAGGCTGGGGCTCAGGCCGGCCTCCTGCATGAACCACGCCGTGCCCAGCACGACCAGCAGGGCGGTGGCGGTGAATACCTCCGGGCTGCGGGTACGGGCGATGACACCGAACAGCCGGCGCAGGACCGGCCGCCCGCACAGGATCACCACGGCCAGCGCGCCCAGCGCCACTGCGGCATCCTCCCAACGCAGCGTCTGGTTCTTGACGCCGCCCAGCAGCGGGATGGCCGCCAGCAGCGGGATCGCGATCAGGTCCTGGAACAGCAGGATGGCAAAGCCGAGCCGGCCGTGGTCGCTGTTGATCGCCTTGTGCTCGGACAGCAGCTGCAGGCCCACGGCAGTGGAGGACAGCGCCAGCGCCACGCCCACCACCAGCGCGCTCTTCCACTGGAAGTGATCCAGCAGCAGCAGGCCGCCCAGTACCAGGCCGGACAGCGCCACCTGCGCGGCACCGGCGCCGAACACCGAGCGCCGCATCACCTTCAGGCGGGCCGGCGACAGTTCCAGCCCGATCACGAACAGCAGCATCACCACGCCGATCTCGGCCGCACCGAGGATGCGGTCGGCGTCCTGCACGAAGCCCAGCCCATCCGGCCCCAGCACCACCCCCGCGGCCAGGTAGCCCAGTACCGCGCCGAAGCCGAAGCGCTTGAACACCGGCACCGCGATGACGGCCGCCAGCAGCAGGACCAGGGCCAGTTCCAGACCGCCGCTATGCATGGGAATACCTGGTCATCGCAGAGGCCTGCCGTACGTGGGTGCGGGGAGGAGAGGGGCGGCGGACGCCGCTGCGACATTATGCGCGCCGCATCGTGCACGCGCGGCAATGGCCGCTGCGGGTTGACCTGCGCGGCCGGCAGGTCCAGACTGCCCGCCGCTGGCGGCCTGCCGCCGGCACACGCATCCCGGAGTTCCCAACCCATGTCCAGCGACAGTAGAAGTCGACCTCGTTCGACGCCAGCGATGGCCACCGCCTGACATCGGGACGGTTCGCCTGCGTTGGCGTTGCGCGAGGTCGCACCCCACAAGGCAAACCGATGAACCAGAAGCAATTGCTGCGTCCAGTGGCCGATGCCGCTGCATTGGCGGCACCGCTGGCGGACTACAACACCGCCGACGCGGTGGAGTTCCTCAACACGCTGGAGCTGCAGCGCGCTGCCGACACGCTGGCGGCGCTGCCGCTGCCGCGTGCAGTGAAGATGCTGGAAGCCCCCGAACTGCATCGCAGCGGCGAGCTGGTGGCCGCGCTGCCGCCGGCGCGGGCCGCTGCGCTGCTCGGGCTGATGGCCGACGACCGCGCCACCGACATCGTTCACGAACTGGATGAGGACGAGCGCGCGCGGCTGATCCCGTTGCTTGGCGCCGATGCCCGCCAGGCCATCCAGACGCTGCTCGGCTACCCGCCAAACACGGCCGGTGCGCTGATGACCACCGAGTACGTCGCCGTGCCGGCCAGCTGGACGGTGGCGCAGACGCTGCAGCACATCCGCCAGGTCGAGCGCACGCGCGAGACGGTGTACGCGATCTACGTCCTGGACCCGGCCAGCCAGCGTCTGCAGCAGGTGGTGACCATGCGCCGCCTGATCACCGGCCTGCCCGAGGAGTCGATCCTCGAGGTGGCCCAGGTCAATCCGCCAGTAACCGTGGACGCGTTGATGGACCAGGAAGAGGTGGCGCGGCTGATCCGTCGCCACGACCTGCTGGCCATTCCGGTGGTCGATGCCAGCCAGCGGATGCTGGGCATCGTCACCGTGGACGACGTGCTTGATGCGCTGATCGAGGAATCCACCGAAGACGCGCACAAGTTCGGCGGCATGGAAGCGCTGGACAAGCCGTACATGCAGATCGGCTTCCTGGAGATGCTGCGCAAGCGCGCCGGCTGGCTGAGCGTGCTGTTCCTGGGCGAGATGCTGACGGCCAGCGCCATGCAGCACTACGAGGACGAACTGGCACGCGCGGTGGTGCTGACGTTGTTCATCCCGTTGATCATGAGTTCCGGCGGCAATTCCGGCTCGCAGGCCACCTCGCTGCTGATCCGCAGCCTGGCGCTGCGCGAGCTGCGCCTGCGCGACTGGTGGAAGGTGGCCCTGCGCGAGATTCCGACCGGCATGGTGCTGGGTGCCATTCTCGGTGCCCTGGCGATCGTCCGCATCGTCATCTGGCAGCTGGGTGGCCTGCACGACTACGGCGAGCACTGGGTGCTGCTGGCGATCACGATCGGTGCGGCGCTGGTGGGCATCGTCACCTTCGGGTCATTGTCGGGTTCGATGCTGCCGTTCGTGCTCAAGCGGCTGGGATTCGACCCGGCCAGCGCATCCGCCCCGTTCGTGGCCACGCTGGTCGACGTGACCGGGCTGGTGATCTATTTCAGCATCGCCGCGATGATCCTGCGCGGCACGCTGCTGTAGGGCCCTGTCGCCCCGCATGCGGCGGGGCGCCGCATCCCCCGCCTGCTTTGTTGCGCTGGATCATGCGCCTGTTGCGCGGGTGCGTGTACCGTAGGCGCATGAGCACCTACCACCTGCAGTCAGTGTTCCGCCCGCAGTCGGTCGCAGTGATCGGCGGCAGTCCGCGCGAGCGCTCGGCCGGCCGCGCGGTGATGCGCAACCTGCGCGGTACGGGCTTCCCCGGCAAGGTGGCGTGGATCAACCCGCGCCATGCCGAAATCGATGGCATCCGCACGGTGAAGCGGCTGAAGGATCTGGACTGGGTGCCGGATCTCGTGGTGATCACCGCGCCGGCCGCCATCGTGCCGCAGGTGGTGCGTACCGCGGCCGAGCGGGGTGTGCAGGCGGCGATCATCCTCACCGCGCACCTGGGGGATGGCCCGGGTTCACTGTCGGCGCAGGTGGAGGCCGTGGCCCGCCGGCACGGTCTGCGCATCCTGGGCCCGCATTGCCTGGGTGTGATCGCGCCGCATGCACGGCTCAACGCCAGCATCGCCGCACACTTCCCGCAGGCTGGCGATCTTGCGTTGATCTCCGAGTCCTCGGCGATCGCCGCGGCGCTGGTGGAATGGGGCGTGGCGCGTTCGGTGGGATTCTCCGCCGTGGTCTCGCTGGGCGATACGCTGGACGTCGACTTCGGCGATCTGCTGGACTATTTCGCCACCGATTACCGCACGCGCGCCATCCTGCTCTACGTCGAACAGATCAAGGACGCGCGCAAATTCATGTCGGCGGCGCGTGCGGCCGCACGCGCCAAGCCCGTGGTGGTGGTGAAGTCCGGCCGCAGCGAGCGCGTGCAGCCTGGCAGCCGTGATACCCATGTGCAGGCGCTTGCACGAGCCGATGATGTCTACGGCGCTGCGTTCAACCGCGCCGGCCTGCTGCGCGTGGGTGCCCTGGACGAGCTGTTCACCGCCGCAGAGACCCTGGGCCGGCTGGGTACCTTCCCGGGCCGTCGGCTGGCCATCCTCAGCAATGGGGGCGGCGTCGGCCGGCTGGCCGTGGACCAGCTGGCCGCGCTGCGCGGAACCCTGGCGAACCTGTCCGACAGCACGGTCGAAAAGCTCGATGCGGTGCTGCCGCAGGGCTGGTCGCGCAGCAATCCAGTGGATATCGTGGTGGATGCCGATGGTGATCGCTATGCCGCGGCCATCGAGGCCCTGCTGGCCGACAACGAGAACGATGCGGTGATGGTGGTCAACGTACCGACGGCGTTCACCTCCTCGGCCGACGCCGCGCAGGCGCTGACCCGCACGCTCGGCCTGCGCCCGCGCCACCATCGTGACAAGCCGGTGTTCGCCGTGTGGCTGGGCAACGATGACCAGGCCACCGCCACGCTCAATGCGGCGCGCGTGCCGACCTATCCCACCGAAGCCGAAGCGGTACGTGGCTTCCAGCATCTGGTGCGCTATCGGGAAGCGCAGAACGCACTGATGGAAACCCCGCCGAGCCTGCCGCAGGACTTCAGCGTGGATGCGGCCGCGGCGCGCACGCTGGTCGAGGCCGCGCTGGCCAACGGCCAGCAGTGGCTGGACCCGTTGGCCACGCACGAGCTGCTGAAGGCCTATGGCATTCCCTCCGCGCCGGTGATGCATGCGCGCGACGCGCACGAGGCCATGGATCTGGCGCAGCCGCTGCTGGAGCGGGGTGCGACCGTCGCCTTGAAGATCCTGTCACCGGACATCCCGCACAAGTCCGAAGTGGACGGCGTGCGCCTGAACCTGTCGACGCTGCCGGCGGTGCAGGCTGCGGCCAAGGCGATCCTGTCGCGTGCACGCCAGCTGCGCCCGGATGCACGCATCGACGGTCTGCTGGTGCAGCCGACCATCGTCCGCCCGAAAGCGCGTGAACTGATCGTGGGCATCGCCGATGACGCGACCTTCGGCCCGGTGATCGTGGTCGGTCGCGGCGGCACGGCGGTGGAGGTGATCAACGACAAGGCACTGGCCTTGCCGCCGCTGGATCTGCGCCTGGCCCACGAGCTGATCGGGCGTACCCGTGCGTCGCGGATCCTCAAGGCCTATGGCGATGTTCCCGCTGCCGATGAGCGCGCACTGGCCCTGGCGCTGGTGAAACTGGCGCAGCTGGCCGCCGACATTCCGGAAGTGCGCACGCTGGATATCAATCCGCTGCTGGTCGATGGCAAGGGCATTCTCGCTCTCGATGCACGCGTCGCCATCGCGCCTTCGCGCATCCTGCACAAGGGTCGCGGCCATCCGCGCTTCTCGGTGTTCCCGTATCCGAAGGAGTGGGAGCGCACCATCGAGCTGTCCGATGGCGGTCACGCCTTCGTGCGCCCGGTGCGCCCCGAGGACGACGCGCTGTTCCGCGCGTTCTTTGCCCGGGTCAGCGACGAGGATCTGCGCCTGCGCTTCTTCCAGTCGGTGAAGCACTTCAGCCACGAGTTCATCGCCCGTCTGACCCAGCTCGACTATGCGCGCTCGATCGCGCTGGTGGCCATCGAACCGCGCAGCGGCGAGATGCTCGGCGCCGTGCGCCTGCACGCGGATGCGGATTATCACCGCGGCGAGTACGGCATCCTGATCCGCTCCGACCTGAAGGGCCATGGCATTGGCTGGCGACTGATGGCGATCATGATCGAGTATGCGAAGTGGCTGGGGCTGCACGTGGTCGAGGGACAGGTGCTGCGCGAGAACAGCACCATGCTGGCGATGTGCCAGAGCCTGGGCTTCAAGACCCGGCTGGACCCGGACGACCCGACGGTGATGATGGTGACCCTGCCGGTGCAGCAGGTGGACGTTCCCGAGGTGCCGCCGGTGGCGTGAGGGTTCCTCATCGGCAGCGCCGGGCCGTGCCCGGCGGTCCCCCATCGCAATCGCTCAACCACCGCCCTGCGGTAGCACGGCACTCCGGACACGCCGGTCATCCCATCGGCGGCGTCGTAACGCCGAAGTGATCGTGGCATACCGTCCGTGCGGTTGCGACAATGCGGGCCATGACTGACCGCATCCCCTTGCTGCTGCTCCCCGGCCTGCTCAACGATGCCGAGCTGTGGCGCGCGCAGCTGGCCGACCTGGCCGATATCGCCGAGTGCAGCGTGGGCGACCAGACCCGCGGCGCGACCCTGCAGGCGGTGGCCGAGGATGTGCTGGCGCAGGCACCTGCGCGCTTCGCGCTGGCCGGGTTCTCGCTGGGAGGCTTCGTTGCCCAGCAGATCCTGCGCGTCGCACCGGAGCGGGTGCTGCGGCTGGCGCTGATCGACACCTCGATCCACGCCGATTCGCCGGAGCGCGCCGAGCAGCGTCGCAGCCAGCGCGCCAGCGTGCGCCTGCCCGGGAAGTTCCATGGATTCGGTGACGCCCTGATGCGCAGCTACATCGATGCCTCGCGGCTGGACGACTATGTACTGGTGCAGCGCGTGCGCGACATGACGGCGCGTCTTGGCGCGGAGGTGTTCCTGCGACAGAGCGCGCTGGAACGTCGTGACGGCCACGATGTGCTGGCCGGATATCGCGATCCGCTGCTGATCGTGTGCGGTGTCAACGACCGCATCACGCCATTGGCGGTGAGCGAGGAGATGCACGCGCTGGTACCGCACTCGCAGCTGGTGGTGGTGCCCGACTGCGGGCACCTGGCGCCGATGGAGAAGCCGGATGAGGTCAGTGCGGCGATGCGCGGGTGGCTGCTGCAGGACTGAAGGGCCCGCCGGGCATGGCCCGGCGCTACCTGTGGCAATCCGGTAGCGCCGGAGCGCGCCCGGCGGCCCCATCGTCATCGTCCGGTAGCGCCGGGCCGTGCCCGGCGGCTTCGGCTCAGTCCCAGGCCGGCGCGATGCCTTCCGGATTGGCCAGCCGATGCCCGCGGTCGAGCCTGGCAATCTGTGCCATGTCCTCCTCGGTCAAACGGATGGCCGCCGCTTCCAGATTGGAGGCCAGGTTCTCGCGCCGGGTCGAGGACGGAATCACCGCAAAGCCCTCCTGCAGTGCCCATGCCAGTGCGATCTGTGCCGGCGTGGCCTGGTGGCGGCCGGCGATGGCCTGGATCACCGGGTCCTTGATGACTTCGCCATAGGCCAGGCTCATGTAGGCGGTGACAGGGATGCCGTTTTCCTGCAGGAACTTCACCAGCAGGCGATTCTGCAGGTAGGGATGGATCTCGACCTGATTGGTGGCGATGGCGTCGGCGCCGAGGATGCCGATTGCCTTGCGCGTCTGCGCGATGGTGAAGTTGGAGATGCCGATCTCCCTGGTGAGGCCCTGCGCCCTGGCTTCGGCCAGCGCCGGCAGGTACTCCTCCATCGGCACGTCGACCTTGTCGTTCGGTGAGGGCCAGTGGATCAGCGCCAGGTCGACATGGTCGGTGCGCAGCTTCTTCAGGCTGTCGTGCAGGCTGGCCAGCAGCGCATCGCGCTTGAACTCGGTGATCCAGACCTTGGTGGTCAGGTAGATCTCGTCACGCGGCACGCCGGATTCGGCGATGGCCTGGCCGACCTCGGCCTCGTTGTCGTAGATCTGCGCGGTATCGATGGCGCGGTAACCAACGTCCAGTGCGTTGCGTACCGAGTCGATCACAGTCTGGCCTTTCAGGCGGAAGGTGCCGAGACCGAAAGCGGGGACAGTCATGGGGGAACTCCAGCTAATGGGGGGGAAGGGCGCGGTAGATCCGCACAAGGGTAGGGCAGGGCCTGCATGCATGCCGGCAACGGTGCATTGCGCAGGCGTGGAGATGCGTCGGTAGTGAGCGGCGTCGTATCAGTGTGCGGTGATCGCGGTGCCCTCGGCGCGGTCGTCGATGCCGTCCCGACGGTCCAGGCGGCCGCTGAGCACGGTCAATGCATAGGCACCCACCACCACCAGCGCGCCCAGCCACGGCGTATGCATCAGGCCGACGTTCTCCACCACCAGGCCGCCCAGCGATGCGCCCAGGGCGATGCCGATGTTGAATGCAGCGATGTTCAGTCCGGATGCCACGTCGGTGGCCTGCGGCGCGTAGCGCTGCGCCTGCTTGACCACATAGACCTGCAGTCCGGGCACGTTGCCGAAGGCCACCGCACCCAGGGCCAGCACCGTCAGCAACATCAACACCGTGTTGTAGGCGGTGAAGGTGAGCGCCAACAGGACCATGGCCAGCAGGGCGAAGATGCGCCTGAGCGCCGGAACCGGACCCATGCGGTCGGCCATGCGGCCGCCCCACAGATTGCCGATCGCCACCGACACGCCATACACCAGCAGCACCAGGCTGACCGCGTTGGCCGAGAAGCCGGTGACGTCCTGCAGGATGGGCGCCAGGTAGGTGAAGGCCAGGAACGTGCCGCCGTAGCCCAGTGCCGTCATCGCGTAGACCAGCAGCAGGCGCGGCTGGGCCAGCACGGCCAGCTGCTGGCGGAAGCGGGCGGGCGCGCTCTGCGGCACAGTGCGCGGCACGAACAGCGCCGCGCCGACCAGGGCGATCACACCCAGGCCGGCCACGGCCAGGAAGGTCGCGCGCCAGCCCAGGTGCTGGCCGATGAAGGTGCCCAGCGGCACGCCGGTCACCAGTGCGACGGTCAGCCCGGTGAACATGATCGCGATCGCGCTGGCGGCCTTTTCTTTCGGCACCACCGCCGTGGCGATGATCGAGCCGATCGAGAAGAACACGCCATGGGCGAGGCCGGTCAGGATGCGGGCGACAATCAGCGAGGCGTAGCCCGGTGCCATCCAGGCGATGACGTTGCCCAGCGTGAACAGCGCCATCAGTGCCACCAGCAGGGTCTTGCGCGGCACGCGGCCGGTCAGCGCGGTCAGCACCGGCGCGCCGATGGCTACGCCCAGGGCGTACAGCGAGACCAGCAGGCCGGCCGAAGGCAGGCTGACCTGCAGGTCGGCGGCAATGGTCGGAATCAGGCCGACGATGACGAATTCGGTGGTGCCGATGGCGAAGGCGCCCAGGGTTAGCGCCAGCAGGGCGAGAGGAATGCCGCGGATCATGGCGGGCTCCGGAGGAAGGAAGGCGCGCAGTGTGCGCGGCCCACCTTTGCCGAAAAACCGGTCTTCACGCCAATCACTCTTGCCTGGTGGTCAATAATGGCGCCATGAAGACCACCCTCGATGAAATGCAGGCCTTTCTGGCCGTGATCGACAGCGGTTCGATCAGTGCCGCCGCCGAGCAGCTGGGTCAGACCCCTTCCGGGGTGAGCCGGGCGCTGGGGCGGCTGGAGGACAAGCTGGGTACAACGCTGCTGACCCGTACCACGCGCCGGCTGCACCTGACCGCCGAAGGCGAGGCCTACCTGCGCCATGCACGGGCGATCATCGACGCGGTGGAGTCGGCCGAAGAGCAGATGGCGGCGCGCCGCGAGCGCCCGGCTGGACGCCTGCGGGTGGATGCGGCCATGCCGTTCGTGCTGCACGTGATCGTCCCCCTGGTGGCGGGCTACCGCGCGCGATACCCGGAGGTGCAGCTGGAGTTGAACAGTTCCGAACGCTACATCGACCTGCTGGAACGACGCACCGACGTGGCCATCCGCATCGGCCCACTGGCCGACTCAACGCTGCACGCGCGCTCGCTGGGCCGCTGCCGGCTGCAGCTGCTGGCCAGCCCGGGCTACCTGGCCGAGCACGGTGAACCGGCCAGCGTGGCGGCGCTGGGTCAGCACACGCTGCTGGGATTCAATGAACCCGAATCGCTGAACCGCTGGCCCGTGCCGGGCGACGCCGACGGCCAGCTGCTGGTACGGCCGGACATCGCCGTATCCAGCGGCGAGACCCTGCGCCGGTTGGCGGTGGAAGGGGTGGGCATCACCTGCCTGTCGGACTTCGTCACCGAACGCGACCGTGCTGCCGGCACGCTGGTGCCGGTACTGGCTGCACAGACGCTGGATGTCTACCAGCCGATCCACGCCGTGTACTACCGCAACACGGCGGTCTCGGCGCGGATCAGCTCGTTCCTGGACCATCTCGGTGACGCGATGGTGCAGTCGGATTACCTGCGCTGAGGCATGCCGCGCTCGCCGGGCATGGCCCGGCGTTACCTGCGCGTTCGGCAGAGCCGGACCCATGCTCGGCTGCACAGGGTCCATGCAGTCCTTCAGGCCGCGCGCGCCAGCGCATCGCCGCTCGCCGCGGGGGGCGACAGATCGAACACATCCACCGCGTCCATCAACCGGTCCGCCTGCTGCTCCAGGCTGCGCGCGGCGGCGCTGGCCTCTTCCACCAGCGCGGCATTCTGCTGGGTCGCGCCGTCCATCTGCACCACGGTCTGGTTGACCTGTTCGATGCCTGCACTCTGTTCCTGCGACGCGGCGGAGATCTCGGCCATGATGTCGGTCACGCGCTGCACCGAGGCGACGATCTCAGCCATGGTCATGCCCGCCTGGCGCACGCGTTGTGCGCCATCGGCCACCTGGTCCACCGAGGTATCGATCAGCGTCTTGATCTCCTTGGCCGCATTGGCTGAACGCTGCGCCAGCGTACGCACCTCACTGGCCACCACGGCGAAGCCCCGGCCCTGCTCACCGGCACGCGCAGCCTCCACCGCTGCGTTCAACGCCAGGATATTGGTCTGGAAGGCGATGCCATCGATCACGCTGATGATGTCGGCGATCTGCCGCGAAGAAGCTTCGATCGCCCCCATCGTCGCCACCACCTGCGTGACCACCTCGCCCCCCTGCGAGGCAACCTCGTGCGCGCCGATCGCAAGCTGGTTGGCCTGGCGTGCGTGCTCGGCGTTCTGGCGCACGGTGGAGGTCAGTTCCTCCATCGATGCTGCCGTCTCCTCCAGGTTGGCAGCCTGCTGCTCGGTGCGGCGCGACAGGTCGTTGTTGCCGGCGGCGATCTCGGCGGCCGCGGCATGGATGCTGCCCGAAGTGTGCTTGATGTCGGTGACGATGGTGGCCAGCTGCGCCGCAGTCGTGTTGGCATCGCCAGCGATGCGGGCGAACACGCCCTGGAAGCTGCCGTGCATGCGCGCGCCAAGCCGGCCATCGGCAATCGCGCGCAGCATCGTTGAGACCTCGCCGAGATTCTGCTCGGTGGTCTGCATGAGCTGGTTCAGGCCCTCCACCATCGCGCGGAAGTCATGCTCGAAGCGCGCGCTGTCACCGCGCTGGCTGAAATCGCCGGCCGCAGCGGCGGCGGCAAGGCGGCGGATCTCGCCGTTGATGGTGCCAAGGTTGGCCTTGGCAGTATCCAGCGCTTCGGTGATGACGGCCTTCTCGCCTGGCAGGCGCTCCATGTCCTCGCTGAGATCGCCCACCGCATAGCGGCCCATGATCGTGATCGCGCGCATCTTCACCCGGATGTGCGCGTCGACCAGCGCGTTGCTGTCGGCCACCATGGTTCCGAATGCGCCAGGGAAGGCGCTGGCATCCATGCGATAGCTGATCGAGCCGGCGTCATGCGCCTTCGCCATTGCCGCCTGCGCCTCGAGCACGCCGCCCACCGTGGCCTGCACGGCCTGCATGGCCTGCGCCAGCCGGCCCACTTCATCGCGGCTGCGAACCTGCACGACGTGCTGCAGGTCGCCAGCGGCCACGGCGCGCGCAGCCGCCTCCACCGCCAGCACCGGTTGCACCACCGCGCGGCGCAGCCACCAGGCCAGGCCCATCAGCAGCAGCGCAGCGGCGACCACGGTCAGCACCGCGCACAGCAGCAGCATCTGCCTTGCCTGCTGCGCGCGCGTGGCCACCGCGGCCTCGGCCACCCGGGCGGCCTGCGTGCTCAGCGCGTCCAGCGATGCGGCCACCGCGCGGTCCTTGCCCCGCACCAGGGTATCGCCGGCAGTGGCATCGTAGCCGGCCGCAGCAAACGCCTGCAGGGCAGCGTGATAGTCCTTCTGCAGCTGCGCATGCAGGCCAGCGAAGGCGAGGGCGAGCTCGCGCGTACGCGAATCGGGGCTGCTGGCCAGCCCGCGTGCCAGTCCATCGACGATTCTGCCTTCGCTGTCGAATGCATCCAGATGACGCTGGCGCAGGACCGGATCGTGGCCCCGCAGCAGCACGTTCTTCCATTCCTGCACCTGGCCACGGAACTCGCGCTGCAGGCGTTCGGCATCGCGGCCATGGGCGACTTCGGCAGGCACCTCGGCAGACAGCTTCAGCCAGGCCGACGCCAGGCCGGCCAAGGCACACAGCAGGATGACGGCGAGGCCAAGGGATACGGCGCCGAGCAGCTTCGTCTGCAGTCGCGGCGCATGGGGAGAGGCATTCATGGGGCGAGATCTCGGAAGGGGGGCGATGCGGTATCGACCTGATCTCGCGTGCTCTGAAGTGCGATAAGGATCACATTATCGTTTCGTTCAATGAGGTGAAGGAAATGTTTCATAGGACAGATGTGTCCATATGGAACGAAACAGGACGCTCGACAGGGGATATAAATGTAACTATTGTTGTTACATGAAATCCTCGAACCCGCTTTCCGACGCGCTGCACGTGATGGCCCATCTCGTGGGCCAGCAGGGGCCGCGCACCTCCGAACAGCTGGCCATGTGCCTGCCGACCCATCCGGTGGTGATCCGCCGGCTGCTGGCACAGATGCACAAGGCCGGGTTGGTGCGCAGCACACGCGGGCACGGCGGTGGCAGCCAGCTGGCGCGCGATGCCACCCGCATCACGCTGCACGACATCTACCTGGCGGTCGGCGCACCGCCGCTGGTGCAGATCGGCACACGCGGCGCAGGTCGTGGCTGCCCGATCCAGCAACTGGTCGACTCGGCGCTGCTCGATGGTGCCCGCGAAGCGCAGCGATTGCTGGAACACCGCCTGCAGTCCACCACGCTCGACCAGCTCGGCGCGGAGTTCGCGCGCCACCTCGCCCATCACCGCTCCCTGGAAGGACACCATGAATCCTGAAGTGATCATCGTCGGCGGCAGTTACGCCGGCATCGCCGCGGGCCTGATCCTGGCCCGCGCACGCCGCGCGGTCACCGTCATCGACGCCGGCCTGCCCCGCAACCGTGCGGCCAGCCATTCGCATGGCGTCCTCGGCCTGGACGGCATCAGTGGTGCCGAGCTGTTGAAGACGGCGCGCCAGCAGCTGCTGGACTATCCCAGCGTGCGCTGGATCCATGCCGAGGCCGCGCACGCCACCGCCAGCCCCGACGGTGTCGAGGTCCGCACCGCGGATGGCCAGGTGCTGGCCGCACGCAAGCTGCTGCTGGCCAGTGGCATCAGTGACCAGCTGCCGGACCTGCCCGGCCTGGCCGAGCGCTGGGGCAGCACCGTGCTGCATTGTCCCTACTGCCATGGCTACGAAGTCGGCGGCGGAGCGATCGGCGTACTCGGCGGCCATCCGATGTCGGCCGGCAAGGCACCGCTGTTCGCCGACTGGGGCAATGTCACCTTCTTCAGCCAGGCGGGGGAGATCAGTGAAGAGGAACGCGCGGCCATGCAGCAGCGTGGCGTGCAGATCGAGATCTCGCCGGTGATTGCCGTGCAGGGCGACCAGCCGACCTGGCTGGAAGTGGAACTGGCCGATGGCCGTCGCATCGCCCAGCGCGCGCTGTTCGTTCCAGCCACCCAGGCGATGGCCACGCCGCTGGTGCAGCAGCTGGGCTGCGCGCTGGTCGAAAGCCCGCTCGGCGTGCTGATCGAGGTGGACGCGATGAAGCAGACCTCGGTGCCGAACGTGTACGCCGCAGGCGACGCGACCACGGTTGGCAACATCACCCTGGCCGCCGCCGAAGGGGTGCGTGCCGGGATCGGCGTGCATCACGCGCTGGTCAGCGAAGACAGCATCGGGTGACGGAAAGGGCCGGATTCCGCTCTCTTGAACGACATCCGGCCCGCCCCATCAGCCTTTGACGCACAGCACCTGGCGCAGTGTGTGGACCACGTCCACCAGGTCGAGCTGGGCGGCCATCACATCGTCGATCGACTTGTACGCCGCCGGCGATTCATCCAGCACGCCGCTGTCCTTGCGGCACTCCACATGCGCGGTCGCCTCGCGGTGCTGGGCCAGGGTGATCCGCTCGCGTGCCGTGCCGCGGCTCATCACCCGGCCTGCGCCGTGGCTGCAGCTGTGGAAACTGTCTGCATTGCCCTTGCCACGCACGATGTAGCTGCGCGTGCCCATGCTGCCGGGGATGATGCCCAGCTCGCCCTGGCGTGCACTGACCGCACCCTTGCGGGTGACCAGCAGTTCCTGCCCGGCGTGCGTTTCCTTCTGCACGTAGTTGTGGTGGCAGTTGACGGCCATCGCCGCCAGCCGGAACGGCGGCAGCCGATGCCGCATCTCGGCCAGCACGCGCGCCATCATCGCCTCGCGATTGTGCCGCGCGTAGTCCTGCGCCCAGGACACCGCTTCCACGTAGTCGTCGAACAGCGGCTCGCCTTCCATGAAGAAGGCCAGGTCCTTGTCAGGCAGATGGAAGCCGAGCACGCGGCGCTCCAGCTCGCGACGCGCCTGCTCGATGAAGTACGTGCCGATCAGGTTGCCGGTGCCACGCGAGCCGCTGTGCAGCATTACCCACACGGCATCCGCTTCATCCAGGCACAGCTCGATGAAGTGGTTGCCACCTCCCAGCGTGCCCAGCTGGCGATCGAGCTTGTCGGTGCGGATCCGGCGATGCCTGTCCTTGATCTTCTCCAGGCCAGCGGCCAGGCCGGACTGCACCAGCCGCGTGTGGATGCTGTCGGGCATGCGCTGATGCTCGCCACCGCGACCGTTGCCGACCGGGATGCTGCGCTCGATGCTGTTGCGCAGCTGCCGCAGGTCATCGGGCAGGTCGTTGGCCTGCAGTGTCGTGCGCACTGCGGCCATGCCGCAGCCGATGTCCACGCCCACCGCCGCCGGAATGATCGCCCCGCGGGTCGGGATCACCGAGCCGACGGTCGCGCCCTTTCCCAGGTGCACGTCCGGCATCACGGCCACCCAGGGCCCGACGAATGGAATGGCGGCGATGTTGCGCAGCTGCTCATGGGCCTGCGCTTCCAGCGGCACGCCGTTCACCCAGCCCTTGATCGGCGTGGTGCCCTCGGCATGCAGCCATTGATAGGTGTGTTGAGTATCCATGTTGCAATCCATCTCCTTGATGGGCCGGCGGCGCGTCCCTGCGCCGCCCCAGCCCCCTACTTCATCGTCACCAGCTGCTTCAGCACGCCATCCAGGCCGCCGAACACGGTGAGCTTGTCGATCTTCTCGGTGACCTTCTCCAGCGCTTCCAGCTCCTTCAGCCGCATCAGCACCGGGTTGTCCTCGATCAGCCTGGCGGTATTGAGCTGCGAGCGGGTGGCGTTGGCCTCCTCGCGGCGGCGGATCACGCTGGCCTGTGCCTGCTTCTCGGCCAGCACCACGCCGTTGAGGATCTCCTTCATCTCGCCCGGCAGGATCACGTCCTTGATGCCGACACCCAGCAGCTGCACACCGTGGCCCTCGATCGCGGCGCGCACGTGCGCGGCGATCTCACCGTCCAGCGCCGCCTTCTCGCCCAGCAGCTCATCCAGGCTGCGCGTGGCGATTGCCTGGCGCAGCCCGAACTGCAGCTGCCGGTAGATGAACTCGTCGGCGTTGCTGAGCGTGCGGTGTGCACGCACCGGGTCGACCACCTGCACGGTCGCGGCCAGGTTCACCCGCAGGGTCACCTTGTCGCGGCTGAGCAGCTCCTGGCCGGACACGTCGAGCGAACGCGCACGCAGTTCGACGCGCTCCACCGACACGTTGCCGTTGAAATTCCAGAACGCGTGCAGTCCGGCATCCAGGGTCTGTCGCAGCGTACCGTCGACGAACAGCAGGCCGACCGACTCGCTCGGCACGGTGCTGATCACCGCCACGCGCGGCAGTACGCCCAACTGGCCCAGGCGCTGCTGCACGTCGGCCGGCACGCGCGGTTCGTCATCCAGGGCCATCACGCGCACCGCGGTCTCGACCGAACCCCGCCAGTAAAGATGGCGGCTGCCGGGCGGCAGGACATCGTCGATACGGCCATTGCGCAGCAGCAGACCCACCTGTGCAGCGCCGATATCGGCCAGCACGAAGTGTTCGTGCAGCTGTGCTCCCAGCGCGTCGATCAGGCTGTCCTGGTCGCTGCCGCTGTAGGCGCTGCCCTTCGATGCGTTGTGCACGGTCACGTGCGGCGAGCCGCCGAACCGCGACAGGCGGTGCACGCCCGGCAGCAGCACCTGCTGGAAACGACGGTTGCGATACACCAGGCCGCGCTCGCCGTCGCCGATCACGACCTTGATGGTCCAGAACATGGGAGTCTCTCCTTGTATGGCTCTGGTGGTTCGACCCGATGGAAATCCATCGCCGCGACCCGGGCCGATCAGGTCGTGGCGAGGCGGCCTGCACACCCCGTGCAGGCCGCGGAAGAGGGCGGCCACCGGTGGACGGTCCGCGCGCGGAGCCTTCGGTGCGCCGGCAGTACCGCCATGGGCGCCGCCGGCAGGCAGCACCGGGGTGGACCAAGGCGGGCAGTGACGGCGGACCGGGGCCCGGCGTGCGGTCCGTTGCTTCCACTTCTCCGCCCGAAGGCGATGTCCGTGGATGGCGACGATGGCCGCTGGGACGTGCGTCCCGGGTGTTGCTTCAAGTCATGACGTGACAGGTCATGTGGTTTGGAGTGGGAATTGAACCCACGACAGACGGACTCAGGATCCGTTGCTCTGACCAGGCTGAGCTATCCAGTTGGGAACCGCGCGGAATCGAACCGCGTGCCGGCGAACCGGCGCCTGCGACCAGCAGGCGATCCAGGCGAGGGCATGTCCGCGACCTCCGGCATACGCTACGGCAGCGCCGCGCGCACCAGCCCGCCATTGAAGCGGGACCGTTGGAAAATCGAGGGTGCAGGCCATCGACATTATCGGCGGGCGATAATGTTGTGAGGCGATGCAGATAATGTCCGGGCACGGCCGCCCGCGCGAAGATAAACTCCGGCGTGCAGGTAATGGCCGATCAGTGTGCGGCGGAATGCCGCGCGGGGTGCAGTTCTGGCATCGCGGGTCCTTGTGCCGACGCAAACGAAAACGCCCCCGAGACATGCGTTCCGAGGGCGTCGTCAAGCCTCGGAGATCGGGGTGGCCGATCTCCGCAGGGCGGGTATCAGGCCGTTGTGGGCAGTGCTTCCTTGCCGGACGCGCGCGCCAGCACATCCATGCGCAGGCATGGCAGCAGTGTGGCGATGGCGGAGAAATGCGCGTTCAAGGGAAACATCCAGGCGGGTGTTGAAACGAGGTGCGCACGATAAACCACGATTTAGTCGTGCGCAACCATTTTGTTGAATTATTTTCTTCTGCCCGATGCCGGCGACCGCCCCCGGCCAATCTCAGCCTTCCGCGCTTGCCGCGTCCAGCTGCGCGACATCCTGCACGCTCAGCGATACATTCGCCGCGGCCAGCAGGTCGTGCAGCTGTTCGACGCTGGTGGCGCTGACGATCGGCGCGGTGATCGACGGCCGTGCGATCTGCCATGCCAGTGCGATCTGTGCCGGGCTGGCAGTGTGCTTGCTGGCCACGTCATCCAGCGCTTCCAGGATGCGCAGGCCGCGCGGGTTGAGATAACGCTTCACCACGTTCTCGCCCCGCGCCGGGCTTTTGCCCGCATCGGCTGCCGTGCGGTACTTGCCGCTCAGGAAGCCGCTGGCCAGTGCGTAATAGCCGATCACGCCGATCTGCTCGCGCTGCACCAGCGGTTCCAGCGCGGTCTCGTAGCCGGCGCGGTCGTAGAGGTTGTACTCCGGCTGCAGGGTTTCGTAACGCGGCAGCTTGTAATCGGTGGATACCTTCAGCGCATCGGCCAGGCGGGTGGCGCTGTAGTTGGAGGCACCGATGGCGCGCACCTTGCCGGCTTCGATCAGGCGACCGAACGCGGCCAGCGTGGCTTCCAGCGGTGTCGACTCATCATCCTCGTGCGCCTGGTACAGATCGATCACATCGGTCTGCAGGCGACGCAGCGAGTCTTCCACCGCCGCATTGATGTTGTCCGGGGTCAGCCCCGGGCGCTCGGCCCATTTGCCGACCTTGGTCGCCAGCACCACCTTCTCGCGCTTGCCGCTGCGGGCGAACCACCTGCCGATCAGCGTCTCCGATTCGCCGCCTGCATTGCCGGGCACCCAGGCCGAGTACACGTCGGCGGTGTCGACCAGGTTGAAGCCGGCGTCGACGAAGGCATCGAGCAGGGCGAAGCTGGCCTTCTCGTCGGCGCTCCAGCCGAACACGTTGCCTCCGAAGGCGAGCGGACGTACATGCAGGCCGGAACGGCCCAGTTCACGGGTTGCCGTCATGGGCACGGTCTCCTTGGGGGAAGTGCTCCAGAATAGAACGCGTTGTGTTACCGCGCTGCGGCGCTGACCACAAAACAGTGTTCCGCGACGGGCGCGCGGCTAACGATTTGTGAACACCTGGCGCGCGGTGACTGCTAGTCTCGCCGCATCATTCCGCTGGAGTCGCCCCGATGATGCCTGCTTCGTCCCTGCGTGGTTGCCGCCTGTTGCTTGCTTCCGCCCTGCTTGCTGCCGTGCCCGCGTACGCTGCGCCGACCTTGGTGGCGCCGGCGCAGATCCAGGTATCGCCCGCCATCGACGCTGCGGTGAAGGCGTCGACCCGCGATCCGGCCAACGTCAAGCGTGATGGCTACCGTCATCCGGCACAGTCGCTGGCCTTCTTCTCGGTGGCACCGGAGAAGACCGTCATCGAAATCACTCCGGGCAACGGTTGGTACTCGGAAATCCTCGCGCCGCTGCTGCATGACAAGGGCCGGTACGTGGCATCCGTGGTTGACCCGATGGCGGTGGCAGAAGGCCGTGGCCGCGATTACCAGCAGCGCAGCCGCGATGGCCTGGAAAAGAAGTTCGCCGGTGCGCCGGCACAGTTCGGCAAAGCAGTCGTGGTCGCCTACGATCCGGCCACGCCGGTGTTCGGACCGGCCAACTCGGCCGATGTGGTGCTGACCTTCCGCAACGTGCACAACTGGCGCAAGGCCGGCCAGGCGCAGGGCATGTTCCAGGGCTTCTTCAACGTGCTCAAGCCGGGCGGCGTGCTGGGCGTGGTGGAGCACCGCGCCAAGGCCGATGTGGCCGACGATGATGACACTGGTTATGTCGGCCAGCAGCAGGTGATCGCCCTGGCCGAGGCCGCCGGCTTCAGGTTGGATGCGCGCAGCGAGATCAATGCCAACCCGCGCGACACCAAGGATCATCCCAACGGCGTGTGGACCCTGCCGCCGACCAACCAGCATGACAAGGCCGACGCCGCGAAGTACCAGGCCATCGGCGAAAGCGATCGCATGACCCTGCGCTTCATCAAGCCCTGAGGCGAAGCCTCGCAGCCGCAAGCGGCAATGGACACACGTGTATCCGCCGGGCCTGGCCCGGCGCGACAGTCAAAGGAGTGAGCGGTTGAAGAAGATCCTGTACATCGTGATCGCAGTACTGGTGCTGGTACGCCTGTTCGACTTCACCTTCCATGGCGGCAATACCTATGACCTGCTGGGCGCGGTGGGGTTCGCGGTGCTGTTGATCGGCATCCTGCAGGATGAACGCGCGCGCCGTGCGAGCCCGCCATTGGCGTCCCAGCGGCGGCGGGCGGCGATCGCATCGGCCTGTGGCATTGCGCTGGTGCTTGTTTCGTTCCTGCTGAAGTGGAAAGTCTTCGGCTGAGGCGCCCGTGATCGCGATGGCAGCGCCGGGATGGGACAATGCCGCATCCACCGCCTGCCGTGCCTGCGATGCTGATTGCCTTCAACAAGCCGTTCAATGTGCTGTGCCAGTTCACCGATCGCAGCGTCCCGCCGCGCCCGACCCTGGCGGGGTTCGGCCTGCCGCCGCGTGTGTATGCGGCCGGCCGGCTGGATCATGACAGTGAAGGCCTGCTGCTGCTGACCGACAACGGCCCCTTGGCGCACAGGTTGACCGATCCGAAGCACAAGGCCGACAAGACCTACTGGGTGCAGGTGGAAGGCACGCCTGGCGAGGACCAGCTGCAGCGCCTGCGCAGCGGCGTGATCCTCAATGACGGGCCGACCCTGCCGGCGAAGGTCGAACGGCTCGATCCCGCGCCGGAGCTGTGGACGCGCGATCCGCCCGTGCGTTTCCGCAAGACCGTGCCGGATACCTGGCTGGCGATCACGATCCGTGAAGGGCGCAACCGCCAGGTACGGCGGATGACCGCCGCCGTGAACCTGCCCACCCTGCGCCTGGTGCGGGTGGCAATGGGTCCTTACCGGCTGGATGATCTGCGCCCCGGACAGTGGCGGCAGATCGGCTGAAACGAAACGGGCCGGAGATCACCCACAGGCGATCTCCGGCCCGGATGCAGCCGCCTGCCTCAGGCGTCGCTGCCGATATCGCTGTGCTCGTCGACCACGGTGTCGTTGCGGCGGTCGCGGGCACTGATGCGCTGCGCCTGGCCATCGACGACGTGACCATTGGCCGCCTTCTTCTTCTGCTGCTTGCGATACAGGGCATAGCCGAGCAGACCCACACCCACTGCCGCGGCGGCGATGGTCACTGCCGGATTGCGGCGGGCGAACTTGCTGGCAACCTTGCCACCGGTCTTCACTGCGCCGAGTGCGGCTCCCGTCTTGATCCAGTCGCTGGCCTGCGGACCCAGATGGCGCAGGCTGCCGCCGGCACTCTTCAGGCCGTCGCCCGCAGTGTGGGCCAGGTCCAGGGCGCGCTCCAGGGCGCGGTCGGTAATCACGGTCAGTCTGCTCATGCGGGGGTCCTTTGCCTCGGGTCGAAGTCCAGTGTGGCGCGTTGCCCGTAAACGGTATGTCAGTCGGGCAGTCACACGGCGTGACTCTACGCGCTCCATTCAGGATCAGGCAGGATTGCTATGTTCCCCGTGGTTTGGCCCGGTGGGTGGCGGTGGCCGTCCACGGGTCGTCCGGCCAGGGATGGCGGGGATAGCGGCCCTTCATCTCTTTCTTCACCTCGGCATAGGTGTTTTCCCAGAAGTTGCGCAGGTCCTGGGTGACCTGCAGCGGACGACCGCCGGGTGACAGCAGGTGCAGGGTCAGTGGCACGCGCCCATCGGCGATGCGGGGAGTGTCTGCCAGTCCGAACAACTCCTGCAGCTTCACGGCCAGCACCGGTGGCAGCGGTTCGCCGGACTCGCTGTCCAGTGCATAGGTGATGGGCCGCTCCAGCCCGGAGGGCACAGTGATGCGGGTTGGCGCATGCCGCTCCACGAGCTGCCGCTGTGACCATGCCAGGGGCGACTTCAGCGCTTCTGCGAAGCTGGCTTCGTCCAGCGCATCGAGGCGGCTCTTGCCGGCAAACGCAGGCTGCAGCCACTGCGCGCGGGTGGCGAGCAGCGTGGCATCGCTGCAGTCGGGCAGCTCCAGCTCGGGCATCCAGCGACGCAGCGACTCCACCCGTGCCTGCCATTGGCGCAGGGCCTCGGTCCACGGCAGTGCCTGCAGGCCGAGCTCGGCAACAGCCTCGGTCAAGGCGCCGGCCGCGTGTTCCGGGTCGACCCGGCCCGCCGAGCGACTGTCCAGCACGATGCGATCGAAGCGGGTTTCGCGCAGTGCGACCAGCGCACGCCGTTCGCCGTCCCAGCGCACCGTGTCGGTGGTGACGAAGCGCTGCGGGTAGATCCTGCGCAGATGGTCCTCATCGACCGGCGCGGCGCGCAGCAGAAGCGCATCGCGGGCCTCGAAACGCAGTTCGCTGGCGACCAGCCACGGTTCGCCACGCAGATCGCTCAGTTCATGCAGGCGCGCGCTGCGCCCGTTGGCGAGCAGGTAGCGCAGCGGATCGCCCGGATGCTGGAAGCCGATACGATCGGGAAAAGCGTGCGCCAGCAGATCGCCCAGCGCGTGCGCTTCGATGCTGGCAGGGGGCGCGGCATCGCAGCGCAGCCGACGCCGCCACTGGCGCGCGGCGGCATCAATGGCAGCCAGTCCACCACGACTGGCATCGGCCGGCGCGCGGCCAGCACGGAACGCGGCCAGCGCGCGCCAGCGTGCCGCCAGTGCGTCGCCGCCCTGGCGCAGGGGGTCGCGTGCTTCCAGCAGCGCCGCCAGATCGGCCGCCAGCGCCTGTGCGTGCGGGTCAGGGGCGGCGAGCAGCATCGCAGCCATGCGTGGATGGGTACCCAGCGCCAGCACGCGTCGGCCCAAGGCGGTGATCGCGCCCGACTCCGACAACGCGCCCAGGCGGTGCAGCAGCTCGCGCGCCGCACCCATCGGTCCGCTTGGGGGCGGATCGAGAAAGCGCAGGTCGCTGCTGCCCCACGCCGCCAGCTCCAGCGCCAGTCCTGCCAGTTCGACCTGGTCGATCTCGGCACGCCGCTGAGGCTCCAGCCGCTGCGACTGCGGCCACAGGCGCCAGGCCACGCCCTCGGCCACGCGGCCGGCACGACCGGCACGCTGGTCGGCCGAGGCCTGCGCAATGGCCACCACGTCCAGGCGGGTGAAGCCGCTGTTCGGGTCATAGCGGGGCTCGCGTGCCAGGCCGCTGTCGATCACCACGCGCACGCCGGGCAGGGTCACCGAGGATTCGGCCACGTTGGTGGCCAGCACCACGCGGCGGCGGCCCTCATCTGCGGGTTGCAGCACGCGCGCCTGCTGCTCCACCGGCAGTTCGCCATGCAGTGCCAGGACCTCGGTGTTGCCGCCGATCGATTCCTGCAGACCGGCCTGCACGCGGGCGATCTCCCGCTGGCCAGGCAGGAACACCAGCACGTCGCCCGGGTGCTCGACCAGCGCCTGCTGCACTGCACGGCGGACCTGCAGTTCCAGCGATTCTTCGCGACGCGCCGGGAAGTGGCTGACGGTCACGGGGTAGCTGCGGCCCTCGCTGCTCAAGCGGGGTGCGTCGAGGAAGCGTGCCAGCCGCTCGCCATCCAGGGTCGCCGACATGACCACCAGCCGCAGGTCGTGGCGCAGCTGTGCCTGTACGTCCAGCGCCAGTGCCAATCCCAGGTCGCCGCTGAGGTGGCGCTCATGGAACTCGTCGAACAGGATCGCGCCCACCTGTTCCAGCAACGGGTCGTCCTGCAGCATGCGGGTCAGGATGCCTTCGGTCACCACCTCGATGCGGGTGCGCGCGGACACCCGGTTCTCGAAGCGGATGCGGTAGCCGACGGTATCGCCGACCTCCTCGCCGAGCTGCCTTGCCATGAACATCGCTGCGCTGCGCGCGGCCACCCGGCGCGGCTCCAGCAGGATGATCCTGCGGCCCTGCAGCCACGGTGCATCGAGCAGCGCCAGCGGTACCTGGGTGGTCTTGCCGGCGCCCGGTGGTGCCTCCAGCACGAGCCGTGGCTGTGCGGCCAGATGCTGCTGGATCTGCGGCAGCAGCGGAGAAATGGGGAAGTGCGGGGCGTCCATGCGCAAAGGATAAGGGGCCACGCTGGGCGCGGGTACAATGCGCAGGCACATTTCCTCCGCGATGACCATGCACCTGATCGATATCGGCGCCAATCTGACCCACGACTCCTTCGACCGCGACCGCGACGCCGTGCTGCAGCGTGCCCGCCAGGCCGGGGTGGTGCAGATGGTGGTCACGGGGGCCAGCCGCGAGCACTCTCCGCTGGCGCTGCAGCTGGCCCAGCAGCAGCCGGGATTCCTGTATGCGACGGCCGGCGTACACCCGCATCATGCGGTGGAGTACACCGAAGAATGCGATGCAGAGATGCGCGCCCTGCATGCCCACCCGGAAGTGGTGGCGGTCGGCGAGTGCGGACTGGACTACTTCCGTGACTTCTCGCCGCGACCTGCCCAGCACCGTGCGTTCGAGCGCCAGCTGCAGCTGGCGGCGGAGAACGGCAAGCCGCTGTTCCTGCACCAGCGCGACGCGCACGCCGACTTCATGGCGCAGATGAAGAACTTCGAGGGTCGCCTCGGGCCGGCGGTGGTGCACTGCTTCACCGGTGAACGGGAGGAGTTGTTTGATTACCTCGACCAGGACTGGTACATCGGCATCACCGGCTGGCTCTGCGACGAGCGTCGCGGGGCGCACCTGCGCGAGCTGGTGAAGAGCATTCCAGCCGATCGCCTGATGATCGAGACCGATGCGCCGTACCTGCTGCCGCGCACGCTCAAGCCGATGCCGAAGGATCGCCGCAACGAACCGATGTTCCTTTCGCACATCGTCGAGGAGTTGGCCCGTGATCGTGGCGAGGACGTCGTGCTGACCGCAGCCCATGCAACGGCGGCGGCCCGTGCCTTCTTCCGGCTGCCCGACGCCGACACTACACGTCAGCCGTGAATGCCCGGATCCGGTAACGCTCGGCCATGCCCGGCGAGCGAAGCGGCAAGATCCGTCAGCCCTTCCCGATACGTCGGAAACTGCGGCGCCCACCCCAGCGCTTCGCGCGTACCGCGGCTGTCGATGCGCTTGCTGCCTTCGTAGAAGCGGCGCAGGGCCGGGCTCAGCGCCGGGTCGTCCCACGCCATTGCCGGTGGCATCGCAAAGCCTCCCAGCTGCGCGGCGAAGGCCAGCACGTCCTGTGGCGGTGCCGGCTCATCGTCGCTGGGCAAGTACAGCGCCTGCAGGGCGGGTCGCCGCATCGCCGCGATGATCACCGCCACCAGGTCCTGCACATGCAGGCGGTTGAACAACAGGCCCGGCTTCAGCACATGGCGGGCACGTCCCTGCGCGAGCTGCACCAGTGCGTTGCGGCCGGGACCATACAGCCCGGGCAGCCGGAACACTGCCGAGGCGATGCCGCGCCGGCTGGCCAGTGCGCGCCATTGCGACTCCGCGCGCAGGCGCTGCAGGCCCGCAGGCCCGGTGGCGTCGGCCACGCTGTCCGCATCGATCCAGCCGCCCTGGCGGTCGCCGTACACCGACGTTGACGACAGATAGCCCACCCACTGCAATGCGGGACTGTCTTCCAGTGCCGTGCGCAGCATGCGCACTGCCGGGTCGCCGTCGGCATCGGGCGGTATGCTGCCCAGCACCGCATAGGCGCGCGCGATGTCATCCAGAAGCGCGGGTGCAGGTGCTGTTCCAGCGCAGAGTCGATGGCAGCGCAGGCCATCCACGGCTGCCGTGGCCGGATCGCGTACGGTGCCGGCGACCTGCACGCCCAGCGCTTCCAGGCGAGCCGCCAGTACGCGCCCGCTCCAGCCCATGCCCAGGATCAGCACCCGTCCGGGCAACGGACCGACCGGCAGCGTCAGGCTCACGCCCGGCGCTGCGCCTGGTAGGCCTGCAGGCTGCTGTAGGCGACCTGCAGCAGCACGCCCTGCTGGCCGGCGCTGCGTGCACGCGCCAGCATGTCACCGACGATGTGGCCGGCCTCCACCTGCTGCCCGGCCTCCAGGTCACGCAACATCGAGGCCTTCAATGCCGAGCCGGCCTGGGTCAACGTGCCGCGCGCAGTGTCCTGCGCTGCCGCCGGGACTGCCTCACCGGCCGCCTCCGCCACGGCCAGGCACTCGTCGTACAGGCCCTGCACGATGGCCGTGCCATCATCGGTCGCGACAATCGTGCCGATGTCCGCGCGCAGCAGGCAGGTCGCCGCGGCAAGCGCAGTGAGGAAGGTGTACTTGATCCACTGCTCCTGGCCGATGCGTTCGCTGGCCAGGTGATCGAGGTTGGCCTGCGTGCAGGCGGCGGCGAAGGCACGCACGCGCGCCGAGAGCGCGCCACCGTCGCGTTCCCCGAAGGTGAGCTTGGCGGGTTTTCCCAGATGCACCACCGCACCGTCCGGTGCCTTGGTCGCACTGATGAAGCACAGCCCACCCAGCACCGCCTCGCGGCCGAAGCGTGCATCCAGATCGTTGTAGTGATGCAGCCCGTTGAGGATCGGCAGCACGGTGGTGCGGGGGCCCACCGCCGGCGCGATGGCCTCGATCGAGCTGTCCAGGTCGTAGGCCTTGCAGCTGAGGATGACCAGGTCGAAGGGCCTCTCCCGGGCCAGCGCGGGCAGCGCATCGGCTGTCACGTGCTGCACCGGGAAGGCGGCATCGCCGACCGGACTGCGGATCACCAGTCCATCGCGTGCAAGCTGCCCGGCGCGGGCAGGGCGGACCAGGAAGGTCACGTCCACACCGGCCTGGGCCAGGCGGCCGCCGAAGTAACCGCCGGTACCGCCGGCGCCGAGAATCAGGATGCGCATTGCACGTTCACCGTTGTCTGCGGAACCAATGTTGCGGGTGTGCCGGGGATCGCGACCCCGGCGATCGGCGCTCAGCTGCGCATGCCCACGCCGCGGCGCAGCAGCCACAGCGCCACCGCCGTCAGCACCACCACGAAGCCGATCATCAGCGCATACGCGACCCACAGCGGCACGTCACTGCTGCCCAGCAGGCCGTAGCGGAACGCGTTGACCATGTAGAAGATCGGGTTCGCATGGGTCGCCGCTTCAGCCCAGGCCGGCAGCAGCTTCACCGAATAGAACACGCCGCCCAGATAGGTCAGCGGGGTCAGGATGAAGGTCGGAACGATCGCCACGTCGTCGAACTTCTTCGCGTACACGGCATTGATGAAGCCGGCCAGCGAGAAGATGGTGGCGCCCAGCAGCACCGTGGTCAGTGTCACCAGCGGGTGCGGGATGCGCACGGGGGTGAAGAACATCGCGATGATCAGCACGATCACGCCGACCATCAGGCCGCGCAGTACCGCACCGGCCACGTAACCCCACAGGATCACCCAGTTCGGCATCGGGCTCACCAGCAGCTCTTCCACGTGGCGGCCGAACTTGGCGCCGAAGAAGGACGAGCTAATGTTGCCGTAGCTGTTCTGGATCACGCTCATCATGACCAGCCCGGGCACGATGAACTGCATGTAGCTGTACCCGCCCATCTCGCCCACGCGCGAGCCGATCAGGCCGCCGAAGATGAGGAAGTACAGGGTCATGGTGATCGCCGGCGGCACCAGCGTCTGGCCCCAGATGCGCATGATCCGGGTCACTTCGCGGCGCACGATGGTCAGCAGCGCGACGCGGTTGCGCTGGCCGTCGGTCAGCTCGGTGGTGCTCATGCGGATTTCTCCTGGTTGCCGGTGAGGCGCACGAACAGCTCCTCCAGGCGGTTGCTCTTGGTACGCATCGAGCGCACGCGGATGCCGGCTTCATTCAGCGCGGCGAACACGCGGTTCAGATCCATCGCCCGTGGCATGTCGATGTCCAGGGTGTGCGCGTCGGGCGCGCTGAGGGTTGCGCCCTCGATCGCCGGCAGCTGCACCGGCAGATCGCCATCGATGTCCAGCAGGAAGCCTTCCACGTCCAGCTTGGCCAGCAGCGCACGCATCGGCCCCTGCTCGACGATCCGGCCGTGGTTGATGATCGCCAGATGCCGGCACAGGTACTCGGCCTCCTCCAGGTAGTGGGTGGTGAGGATGATCGTCGTGCCAGCCGCATTGATCTCCTTCAGCACCCGCCACATGTCGCGGCGGATCTCGATGTCCACGCCCGCGGTCGGCTCATCCAGGATCAGCAGGCGGGGACGCGTCATCATCGCGCGGGCGATCATCAGCCGGCGCTTCATGCCGCCGGACAGGGTGCGGCTCATCACCTGCGCCTTCTCCCACAGATGGGCACGCTTGAGTTCCTCTTCCGCGCGCTGCTCCGCTTCCTCGCGCGGTACGCCATAGAAGCCGGCGTAGTTCACAAGAATGTCGAAGGGTTTTTCGAACAGGTTGAAGTTGATCTCCTGCGGCACCAGGCCGATCAGGCGCATGGTCGCGCTGCGGTTGCGCACCAGGTCGCTGCCGAAAACCTCCACCTGGCCCTCGCTGAGGTTGACCAGGGAGCTGATGATGCCGATCAGGGTGGACTTGCCAGCCCCGTTGGGGCCCAGCAGGGCGAAGAAGTCGCCCGGGGCGACCTCCAGCGAGACCCCCTTCAGGGCCTGGGTTCCGTTGTCGTAGGTTTTGCGCAGGTCGCGCACGCGCAGGGCGGGCGCCGTATCGTTCAGGGATGCCAAGCTCGAAGCCTTCGCGCCTATGGGCTGGCGCTGGAGAGGGGCGGGGAAGGGCTATTATAGAAGACCCCGAGGGCTCGCCCCGGCTACACACTGTCCCGAAAAGTCGTGCCTGTTCAATTCCCCCTCAAGCTGGTCGGCCGCCGCATGCTGGCCCCGACCGTCGGCCACTACCAGTTCGTGCGCGACGATGGCCAGCCGCTGGATTTCCAGCCCGGCCAGTTCATCCAGGTCCATTTCAGCTACGCCGATGGCACCGAGACCAAGCGCAGCTATTCCCTGGCCACCCTGCATGATCACGCACTGGGGCCCGGCGAAGCCGTGGATATCGCGGTCAGTTTCGTGCCCGGCGGCGCCGCTACAGCGCTGTTCGAGGCGCTGGAAACCGGCGGCCAGATCAGCGCGTCCGGCCCGTACGGGCGGTTCTGCCTGAACCCCGGCGATCACAACGCGCGCTATCTGCTGATCGCCACCGGTACCGGCGTGACCCCCTATCGCTCGATGCTGCCACTGCTGGAAAGGGCCATGACCGAACGCGGCGTGCAGGTCGTCCTGCTGCAGGGTGCACGCAGCCCGGGCGAACTGCTGTACAGCGAAGATTTCTACAGTTTCGCCGAAAAGCACGCGAACTTCCGCTATGTTCCGTGCCTGTCGCGGGAGTTGCCGGAACAGGCCCACGCCGACGTCCATCATGGCTACGTGCAGCAGGCCCTGGCTGGTTTCACGCCGGACCCGGCCACCGATATCGCCTACCTGTGCGGCAACCCGGACATGGTTGATGCCTGCGCCGAGCTGCTCAAGGCGGCCGGGCTGGGCAACCCGCAGATCCGCCGCGAGAAGTACGTCAGCAGCAAGTGAGTGCGCTGCGGAGAGGCGGCGCCAGCCGCCTCCCGCAGACCGCGCCGGTCTCAGTACGGCACCCAGGCATCACGCCAGGCTGCGCCCACGCCCGGCCGGTACGCGTCGGCGTTGACGTTGCACCACGCGCCTTCAGGGAACGGACGGCAGGCGTACAGCCGGCCATCGCTGCCCTTCACCACGGTCTGCCCGGGCACATAGCTGCCGATGCCTGCCGGGTACACGTAGTCGAAGTCGCCGCCCGGCGAAGGCGTGCCCGGATCGGGTACCCGGGTGTCCAGCTGGAAGCGGTTGCCTTCTTTCAGATAGACCCGGTTGCCGGTCGCCGACGCCGTCGGCGTGATCGTGCCGTTGGACAGTACGCCCACCCGAGCGTGCTGGCTGGCGCCATTGACCTTGCGGGCCAGCACCAGCGGCCACTGCGCGGCCGCCGTCTGGCCGCTGGCCAGTGTGGCCTCCACCCGCTCCACATCGTTGCCGCTGGCGTTGAACACGCGCAGCGCCAGGACGGTGCCGACCGGCAGATCGCCACGCGCGGTGAGCGGGCCGGCATCCTGCCACTGCGATGCCGGGGGAGTGCTGCCGCCCTCGAAACGCACATCCATGCAGGTGTAGAACGCTTCGGTCGAATCCGCGCGCTGCCACGTGTTGTAGATCACGTGCTGGCCCGTGCGCTGTGGCAGCGGGCACTGCAGCCTGTACGTGCCATCGGCGGACAGCGGAGTGTTGCCCAGTGTGCAGAACTCCTGCAGGTCCGCCCAGCGCAGAGGACTGCCCGGTGTCCAGCCTTCGCGGGTAACGAAGAATCGCCAGTCACGCGTGGCATGCGGTGCGGTGGCCTTGAACACGAAGGTGAACCTGCCGTTCGCATCGGGTTGGATCGGCGTGGTCTGCCAATCACTGCGGTTCAGATCCAGGCCGCGGAAGGTCGGGTTGTTGCCGCTGCACAGCGTGCCGTCGGGTACGACGGCCTGATGGTTGCCATTGGCGTTGGCCTGGTTGATGCCGTTCCAGTCGTAGAACGCCTGCGAGCCGGCGAGTGCTTTCGCGGCGGCGCAGGCCGGGTTGGTTGGATTCTCCGGATTGCCCTGGAAACAGGCGTAGACGCGACTGGCCGGCGTGGTCATGGTGCCGTGCGCGAATGCGCTGCTGGCCAGGCAGATCAGGCCGGCGGCTGCGAATGAGCTGGCCAGCACTACACGTGTGGATCGGAATGACATGGCGCATCCTTGTGGTCGTCGATGGGAACGGTGACCGCAGGCGTTGCGCTGCGCAGCGGACGGTCGGCGGCACCTCGGCGAGTATCGAGGTGCGTTGCATCGCGCGGTACCTTGGAAGTGCCGTTCCGTGACTGCCTGCGTGAAGCCTTTCCCACAGGCTTCACGCAGGCCTGAACGGATGCGCAGAAGGTCACGCGTCGTGCGTGGTGCCGATCACGCGACGCCGTGTGTCAGCGCGTCCTGATCCACCCGGTCCGCCTGGCACGAAAAACACCCGTAGCCTGCGTTGTGCAACTGCACGAAGGCCACCGCGGGATCGGCGAACAGCACATCGAGCTGCACCCCGACCTCGTTGCCGGGGCAGACCTGCCCGCTGATCATCAGTGCATCCTCGTCGTAGGCGCGCAGTGAGATCAGCCGTCGCTCGACGTAGGGCGGAACGACCCCGGCGGGCAGGACGCAGCGCGTAGCGCCGCGCTGCACGAAGATCGGACCGGACGCGCGATAGGGCGAGTGCGTGGCCAAGTGGGTATGGGGCAGCAGAAGCAGTTCGGCGCCACTTGGGGGGTCGGACAGGCTGACCCGGCACGGATGGCCGCCGCGATCCCCGGCCCAGCGTCGCAGGATGCCCTGCGCAGCCAGCGCGCGGTCGCTCTGTTCGAACAGGTGCTGGAAGGGGCGGTGATCGAGGCCGCTGAGGTACCACGCGTTCATGGGAATCTCCTGGGTTCTCCATGAGTCTGCGTGGCCGACTGCTGCGCTGCTCGCCATGATGCGACGCCGCATTCGATCCGGCCGACATGGGCCTGGCTTTCCAGTGACGATTGCCCATCGCCGCCAGCCTCCTGCCCGTGTAAGTTGGGTCACATCTTCCGCGGCAGTCCGTCGTGGTCGACAGGAACGTCTTCCAGGGGAAACGAGCACGATGCAAAGACACCACCTCGCACTGGCCGGCGCGCTGGCCAGCCTGCTGCTTGCCGGTTGCGGCGCAGCGCCTTCCGGCAGCGCCGATGCGGCGGCGGAAACGCCCGGCCGCCGCTACGGACAGATCGACTTCCAGCCCTGCACATTGACCACGATGGGCGCCAGCGCCAACGTCGAGGCACAGTGCGCCACCCTGCAGGTGGCCGAGGACAGGGCGCAGCCGCAAGGGCGGAAGATCAACCTCCGTATCGCCTGGCTGGAATCGGGCAACAGTGGCTCCGGCCAACCGGATCCGGTGTTCTTCCTCGCCGGCGGGCCCGGGCAGGCGGCCAGCGAGGTGGCGGTCATCGTCGATACCGCCCTGCGCCAGGTTCGCAAGCAACGCGACATCTTCCTGATCGACCAGCGCGGCACCGGTGGCTCCAACCCGCTCAACTGCCTGGGCGCAGATGGCAAGGAACTGGCGTTCGACGAAGAGGCCCCCCCCAGCGAGGCGCTGCTGCGCGACTACGCCCAGCGCTGCGCAAGCTCTCTGCAGGGACGTGCCGATGCGCGGTTCTACACCACCCGCGACGCCGTTGCCGATCTGGATGCCGTGCGCCAGGCGCTGGGCGTGGATGCGCTGAACCTGGTGGGTGGTTCCTACGGAACCCGCGTGGCCCAGCGCTATGCCGCGGCCTATCCGCAGCACACCCGCAGCATCGTCATCGACGGCGTCGTTCCGAACGAGCTGGTGGTCGGGGGTGACTTCGCCAATACCTTCGAAGACGCGATCAATCTGCAGTCGGCCCAGTGCCGCAAGGACCCGGCGTGCAGCAAGCGCTTTCCGACCGACACCGGCAAACAGCTGCGCGGCGTGCTCGATACGCTCCGCGCCGCGCCGGTGACCGTTGACTACCGCGACCCCGGCACGAACGCGCCGCGGCGCGACGTGCTGACGCCGGACAGCGTGATGGGGCTGGCGTTCGCCTTCTCCTATGTTCCGCAGTACGCCTCGCTGTTGCCGCTGGTGCTGGACGAGGCTGCGCAGGGCCGCTATGCACCGCTCGCCTCGCTGGCACGCGGTGCCAACCGCAGCATGGGCTTCCAGATCAACCGCGGCATGCAGTGGTCGGTGATCTGCAGCGAGGACGCTCCGCGCTACCACGCGCCAGCCGCCAATGCCGAGCGCCTGTTCGGCAACGAGGTGGCCAGCGCCTTCTTCGCGCCGTGTGCTGTCTGGCCGCACACCGCGGCCCCCGCCGCGGATGCCGCACCGCTGCGCAGCGAGGTGCCGGCGCTGCTGCTGTCCGGTGAACTGGACCCGGTCACGCCACCGCGCTACGCCGCACAGGTGCTCAAGGGGCTGCCGCAGGGGCGCGCACTGGTCGCGCGCGGCCAGGGCCACGGCACGCTCTCCGCCGGCTGCATGCCCCGCCTGCTGGGCCAGTTCATCGACAGCACCGATGCCAAGGCGCTGGATGCCAGCTGCCTGGATACGCTGAGCTACGTGCCGGCGTTCACCTCGTTCAACGGATGGGAACCATGATCGTCGCCGACAACCTGCACAAGGCCTTCGATACCCGCACCGGCCGCATCCAGGCAGTGGCCGATGTCGGCTTCCGCGCCGAGGACGGTCGCATCACCGGTCTGCTTGGCCCGAACGGTGCCGGCAAGACCACCACCATGCGCATGCTGTACACCCTGATGACGCCTGACCAGGGCAGCATCAGCGTCGACGGCATCGATGCCGCGCGCAATCCCGTGGAGGTCCGTCGCCACCTGGGCGTGCTGCCCGATGCGCGGGGCGTCTACAAGCGGTTGACCGCGCGCGAGAACATCGCCTATTTCGGCCGGCTGCACGGCCTGTCCGAAGCACGCATCCGCGAGCGCATCGACGTGCTGTCGCAGGCGCTGGACATGGGCGACATCCTCGACCGCCAGACCGATGGCTTCTCGCAGGGCCAGCGCACCAAGACCGCGATCGCGCGCGCACTCGTGCACGATCCGCGCAATGTGATTCTCGACGAGCCGACCAACGGCCTGGATGTGATGACCACCCGTGCACTGCGCCGGTTCCTGCTGGGACTTCGTGAGGAAGGGCGGTGCGTGATTCTGTCCAGCCACATCATGCAGGAGGTGGCTGCACTGTGCGACCACATCGTGATCATCGCCAAGGGCACGGTCATGGCCGCCGGCAGTGCCGATGAGCTGCGCGCGCAGTCCGGCGAAGCCAATCTGGAAGATGCGTTCGTGAAACTGATCGGCAGCGAAGAGGGCCTGCACGCATGAGCATGATGTCGACCCTGATGACGGTGATGCGCAAGGAGCTGCGTGATCTCTCCCGCGACCGCCGCACGCTGATGCTGACCCTGCTGTTCGGTCCGCTGCTGTACCCGGTGCTGCTGCTGGGCATGGGCAAGCTGGCCGAGAGCCGCGTGCGCACGCAGATCGAGCAACCGCTGCAGATTCCGACCATCGGCGCGGACAACGCACCGAACCTGGTCCGCTTCCTGGCCGCGCAGGGGCTCAACGCCAGCGCAGCACCCAAGGACCTCGCCGCGGCCATCCGCAACCAGGACATCGACGTCGCGCTGCGCATCAGCGATGACTTCGGCGAGGACTGGGCCGCGGGCAGGCCGGCGCTGGTGGAGGTGATCAAGGACAGCACCCGGCGTGCCGCCGAAGTGCCCAGCGCACGCCTGGAAGCGGCGCTGGCCACCTATAACGGCCAGGTGGGCGCACTGCGGCTGATGGCACGCGGCGTGGATGCCCAGGTCGCGCGTCCGTTGGACGTGGGCAGCCAGGATCTGGCCAGTGCCGAAGCGAAACGGGGCATGATCCTGTCGATGCTGCTGCCGGTGCTGTTGACCCTGACCTCGTTCATCGGCGGCGCCTATCTGGTGATGGACGCCACGGCAGGCGAACGCGAGCGGCAGTCACTCGAGCCCCTGCTGGCGACGCCCGGCTCACGCAGCGCGATCGTCAGTGGCAAGATCGCCGCCGCCTGCGTGGTCGGCTTCGCGTCGCTGCTGTTGACCCTGGTGGCTTTCAAGGTCAGCGCGCAGATCGCCCCGGGCAACATCGGCCGCCAGTTCAACATGAATGTCGGCTCGATGCTGCAGATGCTGCTGGTGATGTTGCCGATGCTGCTGATCGGTACCTCGCTGCTGACCTTCCTGTCGGCTGCGGCCAAGAGCATGAAGGAAGCGCAGAGCCACATGACCTGGCTGATGCTGCTGCCGATGCTGCCCGGCTACGCGCTGGTCGCTTACCCACTGAAGAGCGAGCTGTGGCAGTACGCAGTGCCGTTCCTGTCGCAGAACCAGATGCTGCTGAAGGTCATCCGCCACGAAGTGATCAGTCCCAGCGTCTGGGCGATCTATCTGGGCGCCAGTCTCGGTCTGGCCGCACTGCTGTGGTTTGCCGCCGTGCGCCGCTACCACAACGAACGCCTGGCGATTTCCGGCTGACCGCCACTGGAAGCGCCGGGCCCTGCCCGGCGGATAGGGAACGAGGCCCGGTCATTCCGGGCCTCGCTGTTTTCAGGTTCGCGTTGCCTGCCAAGCGGCGAAGCGCCGGGCGATCACCGGGGCCAGCCGGTCGACGTTCTCCCAGGTATCGGCGACGTGGTACAGATCCGGGACATCGGCCCCCAGCTGTTCCTCATAGTCTTCGAGATACTGGCCATCTTCGAGGTCGTAGTATGCGGCTGTGAACGTGTTGGCCTCATCACTGATCAGGTCATCGACGAATTTGCCATCGCTGTATTCCAGCAGGAACCGGCCGGGTGTCGTTCTGCGCTCCCGCAGTGCCTGCAGGTCCTCTTCTGCATCCTCGGCGAGCTCTTCATTTGCCATGCCCTGTAGCAGCAGCCATGCCAGGTACATGCCAATGTGAGTGGCTCCGGCCTCAGCCGGAAGATCTGCGGGGAAGTCACCGCCGGAATGCCAGCTGGCGTCGTCGTACTTCATCTGTTCCCATCCTGAAATCAGCAGGCAGTTTGGGGCGCGAAGGCAGGCAGAGGAAGTGCTGAATACGTCAGCCCTCTGCATACCGCGCAGGCGTCACCCCCATCTCGCGCTTGAACACGGCGATGAAGGCGCTGGGGGTGTCGTAGCCGAGCGACAGCGCCACGCTGATCACCGGTTCCCCGGCCAGCAGGCGTGGCAGCGCCAGCAGGACGCGCAGGCGCTGGCGCCATTGGCTGAGTGTCATGCCGGTTTCGGCGCGCCAGTGGCGCGCAAGGGTGCGGCTGGACAGTCCCATGGCAAGGGACCAGGCCTCGACGCTGCGGGTGTCCTGTGGTGCACGCGCCAACGCCGCAGCAACGCGCCGCAGGCGCCGATCGCGTGGCTGCGGCAAGGCCAGCGGCAGCGGCGTGCTGGCGTCGATCTCATCGGCAATGACGCCGGCAAGACGCTCCTGCACCGCGTCGAGCGGTGCGGGCGCCCAGCGCAGCGCGCGATCCACGGCTGCCTGCAGCAGGGCGCCCGGTTGCACGATGCGTGGGCGTGCCGGGAGTCGCGTGCAGGTCGCTGCGTCGAGGTACAGGCTCCAGCCATTGAACGGGCCGATGCTGGCCAGCGCATGCGGCAGTCCGGGCGGAACCCACGCCATATGGCCGGCTGGCAGCAGCCAGTGCAGGTCGCCTGCCTCGATCCGCAGCAGGCCCTGTCGCGCCCCCAGCAGCTGCCCGCGGGCGTGCTGGTGCCGGGCGGTCCGGCGTGGACGGTCCAAGGCCAGTTGCGCGGTCAGCAGCACCGGCCCTTGGGCGGTGTCGACCAAGGGCGGGTCAATCAGGGCGGGGGATGTCTGATATGCCATATCAACTGGCAGTTATACGGCAGATCCGGCAGACAGGAGCGTCCACACTGCACTCCACCCGCCGAAAGGAGTTCCTCATGCAGCCTCAAGACATCCTCCCTGACCATCAGAACGACGTGGTGGCCAACGGCCTCACCGTGCGCAAGGGCAGCGTGGGCGCTTTCCTTGCCAGCGTCCGCGACTGGCAGGATCCCGCCGGCAGCCCTGCGTCCCGGGCAGCGGCGGAAGCCGACCTGCGCGCGCTGCTGCCGGGTCTGCATGCGTTGGGCCTGTTCCGCATCCTGAGGGCACGCGATCCGGCCCTGCAGCACCTGATCGACGGCGAGCGCTGATACGAACAAGGCCCGGACAGACCGGGCCTTGTCGTGATCGTTGGCGGGGATGTCCCGGCTCAGCCGCCCGGCGCGAACACCAGAGTGCGGCGGGTGGTGACCGGAGCGCTGACCGGCTCGAAACGCCAGCGCTTCACGGCGTTCATGGCTTCGCGGTCGAAGATGCGCGCGGGCGTCGCACGCAGCACGCGGGCGTTCACCACCGAGCCGTCGGTACCCACGGTGATCTCCACCAGTACCTCGCCGGACGTGCCAGCGCGCAGGGCGTCGGCCGGATAGCGGGGGGCCGGCGTACTGACCGGACGCAGGCTGGGCGCGGCGGCAGGTGCCTGGCGTGCGGCATTGGCCTGCTGCGCAGCGGCCTGTTGCTGCTTCTGCTCCGCTTCACGCCGTGCGGCGGCCTGGCGCTCGGCTTCCTCGCGCTCGCTGTCACGGCGGGCGGCATCCTGCTGTGCGGCGATCTGCCTGGCCGCATCGGCTTCCTTGGCACGCTGCTCGGCCAGGCGCTGCTGCTCGGCCTGCTGCCGGGTACGGTCCTCGGCGTCCTTCTTGGCCCGCTCCGCTTCCGACTCGGTGCGCTTGGCCGCGTTCTCCACACCCTTGGCCAGGCCTTCCTTCAGGCGTGGCAGGGCCGGTGCGGAGGCATCCACCTTCTCGATCAGGGCGACCAGGCGCTGCGCCTCGGTGAAGTCCTCGCGGCCCAGATGCTGCTCGGCCGCGATCAGGGTGTAGGGCAGCAGGTCGGTCAGCGCACTTTTCACCGCGGCATCGTCCGGCGTCTTGTCGCGCAGGGCCAGGTAGTACTCGATGGCGTTGTCGCCGGCCGGGGCGTACATGCGGTTCTCGCGCAGCGCCTGGCTGGCCGACTCGCGCAGCTGCTCGGTGCCCATCGACTGCACCTTGGCGGCCACTACCGGTGTCGCCGGCGCCGCAGCGGCAGGCGATCCTGCCGGGGCAGGGGCAGGCGTTTCTTCCTTGCCCGAGCAGGCGGCCAGGGCCAGTACCAAGGCAACCGGCAGCCACCGGCGCGCGGCGGTGATCGTTGTGACGTGCGACATCCTGCTCCCCTCTAAGAAGACGACGTTACGTAAATCATTGATATGCATGGCCGGGACCGTGGGTCCGAGCACGGCAGGGTGGCGTTTCCCGACGCCACCGCCGGCAACGGCGAGGAAGCAATCTAGCATCCCCGCCAGCGCTGCGTACAAGGGCGGCAGCGACGACCGGCGGTGGCGTCCGCGCCACCACCGGCCAGCGCCTCAATGCGCCTGTGCCTTGTCGTGGCTGTTGGACATCAGCTTGTCGGTCCAGGCGATGCCGATCGCCGAGAGGATGAACACGCAGTGGATGATGGTCTGCCAGAGCACGCCCTGCTCGGTGAAGGTCGAGCACCTGGCGGCACCGATGTTGGCAGCGGCGACGTTCATCAGTTCCGGCGCGCACAGCGGCAGGCCGCCCAGCGAACCGCTGGCGATGAAGGTCTTGAGCAGGTGGATCGAGGAAATGCCGATGATCGCCATCGCCAGCTTCACCTTCAGGACGCTGGCATTGACGTGGCTCAACCATTCCGGCTGGTCGGGATGGCCTTCCAGCCGCAGGCGCGAGACGAAGGTTTCATAACCGCCGACGATCACCATCACCAGCAGGTTGGAAATCATCACCACGTCGATCAGGCCCAGCACGATCAGCATGATCTGCTGTTCGCCCATCGAGGCCGAGTGGGAGATCAGGTGCCACAGTTCCTTGCCGAACAGGAACACGTAGACACCCTGGGCGACGATCAGGCCCAGGTACAACGGCAGCTGCAGCCAGCGCGAGGCGAAGATCAGCGAGGACAGCGGGGAGAGGGGGCGTTGGGGGGACATGCAGGACAGTGCGTTGCGGGGGAGGAGCGAGGTTACCGGCCCGCCATGACGGTGCCAAGCCAACTCCCGCACTAGACTTCAGGTTCCTTACCGCACCCGAGCCGCTGCCATGATCGATCTGTATTACTGGCCTACCCCGAACGGCCATAAAGTCACCCTGATGCTGGAGGAATGCGGGCTGGAGTACCGCATCCACCCGGTCAACATCGGATCGGGCGACCAGTTCAAGCCGGACTTCCTGGCGATCTCGCCCAACAACAAGATGCCGGCCATCGTCGATCATGCGCCGGCTGACGGCGGCGCGCCGCAGAGCGTGTTCGAATCCGGTGCGATCCTGCTGTACCTGGCCGAGAAGACCGGTCGCTTCCTGCCCACCGATGCGCGTGGCCGCATCGCCACGCTGGAATGGCTGTTCTGGCAGATGGCCGGGCTGGGCCCGATGAGCGGCCAGATGGGGCATTTCAATGTCTACGCACCGCAGAAGATTCCTTACGCCATCGAGCGCTACGACAGCGAGGTGCGGCGCCTGCATGGGGTGATGGACAAGCGGCTGGCCGGGCATGCCTTCCTGGCCGGCGAGGAGTACACCATCGCCGACATGGCCAGCTATCCGTGGGTCGGTGCCTACGACGCGCTGCCGGCAGATTTCGATGCCTTCCCGAACCTCAAGCGCTGGCATCAGGCCATCGCCGCGCGCCCGGCCACCCAGCGGGCGTATGCGCTGCGCCAGCAGGTCAATCCGAACGCCGGCAAGCCGCTCAGCGATGACGAGCGCAAGCATCTGTTCGGCCAGCGCTGAGGGTCCTGCGCAGGCCGCTGCGCTCGCCGGGCATGGCCCGGCGCTACCCGCCCGTCAACGGCCGATGTGCCGTGCCCGGTCCCTGCCATGGGCAGAAGGTCATGCTGCCTTCCCGCACGGGCTTGGTTAGGATGGGGGCTGATCGCCACCGCACATGCTGCGGTGGCGGACCTGCCGTTTGCCGGGATCCTCCATGCGCCACCTGTTCGCTTCGCTTGCCCTCATGCTCGCCACCAGTACCGCCGCCCACGCTGAAAAACTGACGCTGGAAGCCATCACCGGTCCATTGCCGCTGTCCGGGCCGACCCTGATGAAGCCCAAGGTCGCTCCGGACGGTTCGCAGGTCAGCTTCCTGCGCGGCAAGGACAGCGACCGCAACCAGCTGGATCTGTGGACCTACGACATCGCCAGCGGCCAGACCCGCCTGCTGGTCGACTCCAAGGTGGTGCTGCCGGGCACCGAGACCCTCAGCGACGAGGAGAAGGCCCGCCGCGAGCGCCAGCGCATCGCGGCGATGACCGGCATCGTCGATTACCAGTGGTCGCCGGACGCACAGCGCCTGTTGTTCCCGCTCGGCGGCGAGCTCTACCTGTACGACCTGAAGCAGCAGGGTCCGGCAGCAGTACGCCAGCTGACCCACGGCGAAGGCTTTGCCACCGACGCCAAGCTGTCGCCGAAAGGCGGCTTCGTCAGCTTCATCCGCGGCCGCAACCTGTGGGTGATCGATCTGGCCAATGGCAGCCAGCTGCAGCTGACCGGCGATGGCAGCGCCACCATCGGCAACGGTGTGGCCGAGTTCGTGGCCGACGAGGAAATGGACCGCCACACCGGCTACTGGTGGGCGCCGGATGATTCGGCCATCGCCTTCGCCCGCATCGACGAAGCACCGGTACCGGTACAGAAGCGCTACGAGGTCTATGCAGACCGCACCGATGTCATCGAACAGCGTTACCCGGCCGCCGGCGATGCCAATGTGCGCGTGCAGCTGGGCGTGATCGCGCCGGCCGCCGCGGCACAACCGCGCTGGATCGACCTGGGCAAGGAACAGGACATCTACCTGGCGCGCGTGGATTGGCGTGATGCCCAGCACCTGACGTTCCAGCGCCAGTCGCGTGACCAGAGGCAGCTGGATCTGGTGGAAGTGGCATTGGACTCAAACCGTCAGCGCGTGCTTGCCCATGAAACCAGCCCCACCTGGGTGCCACTGCACAACAGCCTGCGCTTCCTGCAGGACGGCAGCATGCTGTGGTCGTCCGAGCGTACCGGCTTCCAGCATCTGTACCGCATCGACAGCACGGGCAAGGCCACCGCGCTGACCCACGGTGACTGGCCCGTGGATGAACTCCTGGCTGTGGATGAAGCGGCCGGCAAGGCCTATTTCCGCGCCGGCATCGAGACGTCGCGCGAGAGCCAGATCTACTCCGTCCCGCTGCAGGGCGGACAGGCGCCACAGCGGCTGTCCAAGGCGCCGGGCATGCACAGCGCCAGCTTCGCGCGCAACGCCAGTGTCTATGTCGACAGCTGGTCCAACAGCACCACACCGCCGCAGATCGAGCTGTACCGCGCCAACGGTGAGAAGATCGCGACGCTGGTGGACAATGATCTGGCCGATCCCAAGCATCCCTACGCGCGCTATCGCGATGCGCAGCGACCGGTCGAATTCGGCACCCTGACCGCTGCCGATGGCCGGACACCGCTCAACTACAGCCTGATCAAGCCTGCCGGCTTCGATCCCTCCAAGCGCTATCCGGTGGCGGTGTACGTCTATGGCGGCCCGGCCAGCCAGACCGTCACCGACAGCTGGCCCGGACGTGGCGATCATCTGTTCAACCAGTACCTGGCGCAGCAGGGCTACGTGGTGTTCTCGCTCGACAACCGTGGCACCCCACGGCGTGGCCGTGAGTTCGGCGGCGCGCTCTATGGCAGGCAGGGCACGGTGGAGGTGACCGACCAGCTGCGCGGCGTGGCATGGCTGAAGCAGCAGCCCTGGGTCGACCCCGCGCGCATCGGCGTGCAAGGCTGGTCCAACGGCGGTTACATGACCCTGATGCTGCTGGCCAAGGCGTCCGACAGCTATGCCTGCGGCGTGGCCGGTGCACCGGTCACCGACTGGGGGCTGTACGACAGCCATTACACCGAACGCTACATGGATCTGCCGGCACGCAACGAGGCCGGTTATCGCGAAGCGCGCGTGCTGACCCACATCGACGGACTGCGCTCACCCCTGCTGCTGATCCACGGCATGGCCGATGACAACGTGCTGTTCACCAATTCGACCAGCCTGATGAGTGCGCTGCAGAAGCGCGGCCAGCCCTTCGAACTGATGACCTACCCGGGCGCCAAGCATGGCCTGTCCGGTGCCGATGCGCTGCACCGCTACCGTGTGGCGGAAGCGTTCCTGGGACGTTGCCTGAAACCCTGAGTCACAACCGGGAAGGAGCCCGCCGATGAACCACCTGCCACCCCCTGTTCCTGGCCATCCCGCCCATCCCCCCGGCTGGTGGCGCCGTCACTGGCGATGGGCGATGCCACTGACCGTGGTGGTGTTCCTGGGCGTACTGGGCGGTTCCGCGGCATGGAGTGTGATGCGCTGGGGCGAAGCCGCACGCGAGAGTCCGCCGATGCGTGAGGCGATGCGGCGCGCCGGATGCAGCATCGAGCTGGTGGAGGCCTTCGGCGAACCGCTGCGCGCCGGCTCGCTGCCATTGGGCAGCATGCAGACCGCGATCACCGGTGAGCGCGATGTGGGCCTGACCGTGTCGCTGGAAGGGGCCCATGCGCACGGTCGCCTGTTCGTGCAGGGCATCCGCCGCGACGATGTCTGGGACTACCCGGTGATGTATGTGCTGGGTGCGGACAAACAGACCTTCGATCTGACCGCGCTGGACGATGAGGAGGCTGCGCAGGAGTGCGAACTGCAGGCCTGCCGCGAGCGCGGTGGCTGCCCGATGACGGCCGCGTTCTGACCGGCGCCATGACTTCCCACCGATTGTCGCCATCGCCATGAGCGCGTAGGGTGCGGGCAACCCTGTCCTGGAGTGCTTCATGAAGCCGATCGCGCTGGCCGTCGCCCTGGCCCTGACCGCTGCACCGCTGCTGTCCGCCCCCCCGGCCCTGGCCGCACCGGCCGCCAAGGCCACCACGCCTGCCAGCCCCGCCTGGGTCGCGCGCAGCAATGCGCTGGCGCAGATCCTGCTCGACGCGCAGGGACCGTTCCAGCCCGAGCAGACCGGCTTCTTCGGCGTGCCGGGCTATGACGACAAGGTGGCCGACCTCGGCCCGGACAATGGCGCGCGCTACCGTGCCGCGACCGCCAAGGCGCGCGACGAGCTGCAGACCCGGCTGGCTACGGAGAAGGATCCCAACGTCCGCCAGGACCTGCAGATCATGATCCACGCCGCCAACCAGAACATCGAGGGCAGCGAGCTCAACGACAAGTACCTGCTGCCGTGGACCGATGCGCCGCAGACGGTGTTCAGCGGCCTCAATCTTCTGCTGTCCGACCAGGTGCCGGCCGAGCGCCGGGCCAAGGCGCTTGATCGCCTCAAGGCGTACGCCGGGCTGACGCCGGGCGGCACCGCCTTCACCACGCTGGCGCGCCAGCGCTACGAAGAACGCCTGAAGGACAGCGCGCTGCTGCAGCCGACGAAGATCGAAGTGCAGCAGTCGCTGGACAATGTCGAGACCTACATCAGCGGCATCGAGTCGCTGCTGAAGAAGTACCAGATCAGCGGCGCCGATGAAGCGATGAGGGCCCTGGCGGGGCAGATGAAGGAGTACGCGGCCTGGACGCGCAAGGAGGTGCTGCCGAAGGCGCGTACCGACACGCGCCTGCCGGCGCCGCTCTACGCATACCAGCTCAAGCAGGTCGGCATCGACATCGACCCGAAGCTGCTGATGCAGCGTGCCCAGCTGGAGTTCATGGAAACCCGCTCGGCGATGCAGCAGCTGGCGCCGCTGGTGGTGAAGGAGAAGGGCCTGAAGGTCGCCGACCCGACCGATCCGGTCGCCGTGATCCGCGCACTGAAGGCCGACAAGATCGCCGACGACCAGCTCGAAGGCCACTATCGCAAGGTGATCGACGCCATCGATCCACTGATCCGCGAGCACGGCATTGTCGACGTGCCCAAGCGCGCCATGCAGATGCGCCTGGGTTCGGCTGCCGAGAGCGCCGCCAGCCCGGCACCGCATTTCCTGCCGGCACCGCTGGTGAACAACACCGGGCAGCAGGGCACCTTCGTACTGCCATTGGGCAACCCGGCGGCCGGTGCCGGCGCCCAGTACGACGACTTCAACTTTGGTGCGGCCGCGTGGACCCTAAGCGCACATGAGGGCCGTCCCGGCCATGAGCTGCAGTTCACCGCGATGGTCGAGCGGGGCGTCTCGCTCGCGCGCACCATGTTCGCGTTCAATTCGGTGAACGTGGAAGGCTGGGCGCTGTACGCCGAAGCGGAGATGGTGCCGTACGAGCCTCTGGACGGGCAGATGATCGCCCTGCAGTTCCGCCTGCTGCGCGCCGCGCGCGCGATGCTTGATCCGATGCTCAACCTCGGCCTGACCGACCGTGCAAACGGCGAACGGGTGCTGATCGAACAGGTCGGCCTGTCCAAGGCCATGGCCACCCAGGAGCTGGACCGCTACACCGTGCGCATGCCTGGCCAGGCGGGCAGCTACTTCTATGGCTACACCCGCATCCTGGAGCTGCGCATGCAGACCGAACTGGCACTGGGCGCGAAGTTCGACCGCCTGGCGTTCAACAACTTCCTGCTCGACCAGGGCCTGCTGCCGCCGGATCAGCTGGCCGACGCAGTGAACCAGGTGTTCGTGCCGAAGTACCGGAAGAAGTAACGGTAGCGCCGGGCCATGCCCGGCGAGCGCAGCGGGGAAGAGCGAAATGCCGCCGGGCACGGCCCGGCGCTACCCGCGGTGACGCTGCTGCGTCACCGCTGTGGCGTGATCACCTGGGTCGGCAACCGTGCCGGCGGCGCCGGGTTCGGCACCCAGATCGCCACGCCTGCGGCGCGCTTCTGCGTGGTCGGAATACCAATGCCGAGACCGCCGCCCACATGCGAACCATAGCTGCCGGCGCCCACGGACATGCCCACCGGCGAGCCGCTGCTGCCCACGCCCATCAGCACTACGCCGTTGGCGCCCAGTGCTGCGGCTTCGCGCTTCAGCCGCGCCACGGCGGCGTCGGTCTGGCCCTGGGTGCCGAAGCCCACCGCCGAGGCGGATTCCAGCTGGGCGATCTCCTGCGAGCCGGCCGGCGGCGTTGAATAGATCTGCACCTGTGCCGGGTCGATCGGCGCCCGCGCGCGGCCCAGCATGACCTTGGAGGTGCTGGCACAACCGGCGGCGGCCAGCAGCATGGCCGCCAGTGCGGCCCAACGGATGTTCATGGCAATACCCCTGCAGGACTGGATGGGATCATCGGTGGGCCACTCTGAATCGGCGCCAACGCCCTGTGCGCTGGGCATCCAGACGCTAGCACGGCCGAGGTGAGCGGCCCGCCAACGGGAGTAGGCGACGGCGGCCGGAACGTCTATGGTTGGGGCCGGGAACCAACTGCGGGAGAGCGGCGATGGGTGTGATCAGTCTGTTGTGGGGTGTATTGGCGCTGCTGTGGATGATCCTGGCGCTGATACCGCTGCTGGGCTGGGGCAACTGGTTCCTCATTCCGTTCGCTGCGGTCGGCGCGGTGATCGCCGCGCTGGGCATCCTGTTCACCCACCCGAGCAAGCGCGGCCGGGCCTGGGCCGGCCTGGTCCTGAACGGCATCGTGGTGGTGGTGGGCATCCTGCGCCTGGGCCTGGGCGGTGGCGTGATCTGAACCTGCGGCCGGGTGCGACCGGGCGTCGCAGGGCTGCGGCCCGCAGCCGGGCAGGGGCGTACAATGAACGGCTGCGCGAGCCTGCGCGTGCCTGTGAATCCGCGCCCGGCGCGGCTGCCCCATGATCATCCGACCTCGTCCCCACGGCTGGCAACTGCTGTACATCCTGCGCGGATCGATCGTTCCGGCGATCGCACCGAAGGTGCTGGCCATCCTGATCCTGTCCATCGCCGTCGCCGCGGTGGTGGAACTGGCGCCGCCGATCGGCATCGAGCGCGTCTCGGTCACGCCGTTCACCCTGCTGGGCCTGGTCCTGTCGATCTTCCTGAGCTTCCGCAACAGCGCCTGCTACGAGCGCTGGTGGGAAGGCCGCAAGCTGTGGGGGCAGCTGGTGTTCGAATCGCGCTCACTGGCCCGGCAGGTGAACCTGCTGCTGGTGGATGACGCAGGCCGCCGCCGTCGCATCGCCTATCTGGCCACCGCCTTCGCCCATGCGCTGGCCGCCCGCCTGCGCGGCCGCATCGTGGCGCTGGCGGCCCTGCCGTGGCTGGACAAGCGCCAGCGTGCGCAGCTGGCCGAGCGCGAGAACGTACCCGATGCATTGCTGGCGATGATCGCCGCCGAACTGGCGCAGGCGCTGCGCAGCGGCGATCTCGATCCGATCCTGTACGCCCAGCTGGAAGACCGCCTGCATGCGATGTCCTCGATCCAGGCAGGCTGCGAGCGCATCCTGAACACGCCGCTGCCGTTCGCCTACACCCTGCTGCTGCACCGCTGCGCGTGGATGTTCTGTGTGCTGCTGCCGTTCGGCCTGGCCAGTTCGCTGGGCTGGGGCACGCCGGTGCTGTCGGCGGTGCTGGCCTACGCCTTCTTCGGCCTGGACCAGCTTGGCGAAGAAATGGAAGATCCGTTCGGCCTGGAGCCGAACGATCTGCCGCTGGACGCGCTGGTACGCACGATCGAGATCGACCAGCTCGACGCGCTCGGTGAACGCCCCCTGCCCGAACCCCTGCTGCCGCAGGGCTACCTGTTGCACTAGCCACTCCTCGGAGCCTGCCATGCCTCATCCCCACTACCGCCCGCGGCGCATGCGCCATGACGAGTTCTCACGCCGCCTCATGCGCGAGAACACGCTGACCACCGACGATCTGATCTATCCGGTGTTCGTGCACGAACCGGCCGGCCGCACCGCTGTGCCGTCGATGCCCGGTGTGGAGCGGTTGTCCATCGAGGAACTGCTGAAAGTGGCCGAAGAGGCGCTGGAGCTGGGCATCCCGGTGATCGATCTGTTCCCGGTGATCGACGCCTCGCAGAAGTCGCTGGATGCCTCGGCGGCATGGGCGGAGGACGGACTGGCGCAGCGTGCGATCCGCGCCCTGAAGTCGCGCTTCCCGGAGCTGGGCGTGATGACCGATGTGGCGCTGGACCCCTATACCACCCACGGCCAGGACGGCATCATCGATGACAAGGGCTACGTGCTCAACGACATCACGGTCGAAGCGCTGGTCAAGCAGTCGTTGTCGCATGCCGAAGCCGGCGCGGACATCGTCTCGCCGTCGGACATGATGGATGGCCGCATCGGCGCGATCCGCCGTGCGCTCGATGCCGACCATCACCTCAATGTGCGCATCATGGCCTACTCGGCCAAGTACGCCTCGGCCTTCTACGGCCCGTTCCGCGACGCGGTGGGCAGCGCGGCCAGCCTCGGCAAGGCGGACAAGAAGACCTACCAGATGGACCCGGCCAACGGCGACGAGGCGATGCGCGAGATCGCGCTGGATCTGGAAGAGGGCGCTGACATGGTGATGGTCAAGCCGGGCATGCCGTATCTGGATCTGGTGCGTCGCGTGAAGGAACAGTTCGGCGTGCCCACCTTCGCCTACCAGGTCAGTGGCGAGTACGCGATGATGAAAGCGGCGTTCGCCAATGGCTGGCTGGACGAGCGCGCCTGCGTGATGGAGTCGCTGCTTGGTTTCAAGCGCGCCGGCGCCGATGGCGTGCTGACCTATTTCGCGCCACAGGTGGCGCGCTGGCTGCGCGAGCGCTGACAATAGCGCCATCGATGGAGGGAGGAACGGCTGATGGGACCCGAACTGGGATGGATGCAATGGCTGATCTGGGGCGTCGGCACGCTGGTGTTCGGTGCCGTCATCGTCGGCGTGTTCATCGCAGCCTGGCGGGCGAGCAAACGCCCTCCCGAGCAGCTCTCCGCCGCCCGTCGGATCGCCCGTGAACAGTCCCTGCCGGACAGCGTGCAGGCCGAACTGGCCGCGCTCAACCAGCGCAAGGACAGGGGCCAGCTGAGCGAGGCGGACTACGAACAGCAGCGCGCCAAAGTGCTGTCGCGCTGATTGCGGTGCCCGGGCCGGGATCTACCGCATGCACCCGGCCACGGCAGGCACTTTCGGTACCGCCAACCGGTAGAGATCCACGCCCCCGGCACGCGGCGCCTTCGCCGCACTGCTGGCGACCAGCATTTCCCCCGGCTTGGCGTTGTCGATCACCGGCGCACCGGTCCAGCCGCCTGCCTGGTTGAAGGACAGCCCCAGCGGCTGCAGCGCCACGCCGCTCCAGGCGCAGCCGGTGCTCCATACCTGCGCGCTCGTGCCGCTGCCACGACTGAACACCACGGCGCCGTCATTGCCCAGCCAGTCAGCGTCGGTCTCGTCATCGGCGCTGTTCAACGCGGCCAGCGCGGTGGCCGGGCCCCGCACGCCCTCGGCATCCAGGGTGGCCACGAACAGATCCCAACCGGCGCCACGGCCCTGCTGGCGCGCGAACAGCAGCCGCCGGCCATCCATGCTCAGCGCTGGACCGCGCTCTTCGTACCGCCCACGCTCGCCGCGCAGGGCCTGTGCGTTGCCAAGTTGGCCATCGCCGGTCACGGCGGCACGGTACAGCGCCAGCTGGCCTCCGGTACCCGCCGCGAACAGCAGCCAGCGGCCATCGCGGCTGAAGTAGGGATCCCGGGCCTCACCGCTGACGTCGACCGCCAGCGCCTGTGCCTGCTGCCAGCGGCCATCGATCAGGCGGGCCTGCCACAGGCCCCAGCCGCCCTCGCCGCGGCGGGCGAAAACGATGCGCTGGCCGTCGGCACTGATCGTGCCGCGAGCCTCGTCGGCACGGGTCGAGACCACGCCCATGCCTTCGATGCCGTACTCGTTCAACGCCATCGCCACGGGGGCAGAGAGTAGACTGGCGGCAAGCACCAGCAGGGTCGGGGTGATGCGCATCATCCGGGTCCGTACACGAAAGAGCATCAGTCTAGCCAGCTTGAGGAATCCATGACCGACCGTTACGCCGTCTTCGGACACCCCGTCGCCCACTCGAAGTCGCCGCAGATCCACGCGACGTTCGGTCGCCAGGAAGGCATCGCCATCGACTACCGCACGATCGACCTTGCCCCCGACGCCTTCCTCGCCGGCCTGGAAGCATTCGCCGCCGAAGGTGGTGTCGGTGCCAACGTCACCCTGCCGCACAAGGAAGCCGCGTTTGCGGTCTGCACTACGCTGACGGCCCGTGCGCGCCGCGCCGGTTCGGTCAACACGCTGCTGCGCAAGGGCGAGCGCTGGCATGGTGACACCACCGACGGCATCGGCCTGGTGCGCGACCTGACCGACCGCCATGGCCTGGACCTGCGCGGCCGCCGGGTGCTGATGATCGGCGCCGGCGGCTCGGCCCGCAGCGTCGCCCCGGCGCTGCTCGATGCCGGCATCACCGAGCTGGTGGTGGTCAACCGTACGCCGGAACGCGCCGATGAACTGATCGACGCGATGGGCGAGCCGGGCCGCGCCATCAGCCGCTACTGGGAAGACCTGCGCGAGCTGGGTGACTTCGAGCTGATCGTCAACGCCACCTCTGCCGGCCGTGACCGCGACGTGGAGTTCAAGCTGCCGCTGTCGCTGGTCAATTCGATGACCACCGCAGTCGACCTGAACTACGGCGAGGCGGCCATCGCGTTCCTGGCCTGGGCGCGTGCGGCGCAGTGCCGCAATACCGTCGATGGCCTGGGCATGCTGGTCGAGCAGGCCGCCGAGAGCTTCCTGCAGTGGCATGGTGTGCGCCCGCAGACCGACGAGATCTACCAGCAGCTGCGGCAGGGCGCCCTGGCGCTGGCCGGCGAGGACTGAGCGATGGACAACATGACCCTGCTGGTGACGGTGCTGAGCATGGTGGGCGTGCGCCTGCCGGTGCTGATTGCGCTGTGCGTGGGTCTGGTGTGGGTGGTGGGCGCGCCGCGCGATGCCACCCGCAGCGGCGCGCTGGCCGGGCTGCTGCTGTTGCTGCTGGCCAGCCTCGGCAGCATGGCAGCGGGCATCCTGCCGATGTGGATGGTCAGCAGCGGTGACTTCAGCGCGGTTTCGAGCATGAGCGCCATCCTGGGCGTGCTGCATTTCGCTCTGGCGATGGTGGAAGCGATCGGCATGGTGCTGCTGGTCTGGGCGCTGGTGCGCCTGCTGCGCCAGCGGCCGCCTGTGGTAGGCCGGTAAGGTCGTGCCGTGCATGGCCCGGCGCGACCGTCGATGGGCGGGTAGCGCCGGGCCATGCCCGGCGGAAGCGCCGCATCTGCCCCGGCGCTGTACGGCCATCCAGCCCATGACCGCCAAGGCCCGACGCCGCTGACCCTGTTCAGCGCACGCGCCTCGGTCCCGGCCGCCGGCCATGCGACAATGACCGGCCTGATCCAGCCACGGTAGTTCCCGGCGTGACCGAAACCGTCGCCGCTCCGCGCACGCTCGATGAGCCCTTGAAGGACGCGATCCGCAAGGCCTATACGACGCTGCAGGCCAACACTCCCGGCTTTTCCACGCGCCGCTCGCAGAGCCAGATGATCGGCGTGGTGTCGCGCGCGTTGTCGAAAAGCGGTGGCGTGGGCGTGGTCGAGGCACCCACCGGCGTCGGCAAGAGCCTGGGCTACCTGACCGCCGGCGTGCCGATCGCGCTGGCCAGCAAGAAGAAGCTGGTGATCAGTACCGGTACCGTGGCGCTGCAGTCGCAGCTGGTCGAGCGCGACATCCCGAACTTCCTCAAGGCCACCGGACTGGAAGCGACCGTGGCCCTGGCCAAGGGCCGCACCCGCTACCTGTGCACGCGCAATGCCGCCGAGGCCCAGGGCGAGGGCTCGCAGGGCGGCATGTTCGAGGATGACGCGCCCCTGTTCGACCGGCCGCTGGCGCCGATCGAAATGGACATCGCCAAGCGCCTGACCGACGCCTTCACCAGTGGCAGTTGGGATGGCGACATTGACAACGCACCGGAGACCATCAGCCCGGGCCTGCGTGGCCGCATCACCACGCCGGCGTCGGGTTGTGCCGGGCGGCGCTGTGCGTATTCGGCGCAGTGCGCGGTGCTGCGCTCGCGCAACACCGTGCGTGATGCGCAGATCGTGGTGACCAATCACGCGCTGCTGCTGTCGGCGCTGTCGATCGGCGACAGTGACAATGGCCAGCCGTTGATCGCCGCGCCCTCGGAGATGCTGCTGGTGCTGGACGAGGGCCATCACATCGGCAACGTCGCCATCGACCAGGGCGCGGCCAGCCTGGCGCTGGACGAGATGGCCAAACGCACCGGCCGCCTGCAGATCCTGATTGCCGGCGCGTATCGTGCGGTCGACAAGGACCGCCTCGGCAACCTGCTGCCGAACGAAGCCATCGACGTCGCCAGCAACGTGGCCAAGCAGCTGCGCGCATTCCGCGACCAGGTCGAAGCGGTGTGGATGCCAGCGCCGGCCGACGAGGAACCGATGTGGCGCGCGGCCAACGGTCGCTTGCCGGAAGCGTGGCGCGAGCCGATCGAAGCGCTGGCCGACGATACCCGCAGCCTCTACAACTGGGCGCATGCCGCCACCGCGCAGGTGGCCAAGGGCAAGCCGGACGACCCGGCGCGTGAACGCCTGCAGCGCAACCTCGGCATGGCGCTGGAGATGATCGAGCAGCAGTACAACCTCTGGCAGGCCTGGCGCCGTGAGGACAAGGACGGTGCGCCGCCGATGGCGCGCTGGGTCACCGCCACCCGCGACGGCGATCTGGTCCTGCATGGCTCACCGGTCTCGGCCGCGCATGTGCTGCGCAAGCTGCTGTGGGACGAGGTGGATTCGGTGGTGATGACCTCGGCGACGCTGACCGGCGGTGGCGATTTCCGGTCGCTGGCGATCGACAATGGCATTCCCGAGGAAGCCGAGATGGTTTCGCTGTCCTCGCCGTTCGACCTGCCGAACCAGGCCGAGCTGATCGTGCCGAAGTTCCCGGTCACGCCCGACGACCGCGAAGGCCATCCCCGCGAGGTGGCGCGCTACCTCGACACGGAGCTGGACTGGGCCAAGGGCTCGATGGTGCTGTTCACCTCGCGCTGGAAGATGGAGAAGGTGGCCGGACTGATGCCTGCCTCGCGCCGCAAGCAGGTGCTGGTACAGGGCGAGATGTCCAAGACCCGGCTGATCGACGAACACCTGCGGCGCGTGGCGGCGGGCGAGGGCTCGGTGCTGTTCGGGCTGAACTCGTTCGGCGAGGGCCTCGACCTGCCCGGTGAAGCCTGCACCACGGTGGTGATCACCCAGGTACCGTTCGCGGTGCCGACCGATCCGCAGACCGCCACCCTGAGCGAGTGGTTCGAGGCGCGTGGACTCAACGCGTTCAACCTGATCGCCATTCCACACGCGCTGCGCACGCTGACCCAGTTCGCCGGCCGCCTGATCCGCACCTCCACCGATACCGGGCGCGTGGTCATCCTCGATTCGCGGCTGCTGACCCGCCGTTACGGCAAGCGCATCATCGACGCACTGCCGCCGTTCAAGCGCGTGATCGGCTGAGACGGGGTCGGACCCCTTCCGCAGGAAGGGCTCTGACCCCCGCAAGCACGTCCCCCTCAGCCCCCTTCCGGTTTCCTGCAGGCCTGGTCGCCCATCGCAGTGGGGTAGTCGCGTTCAAAACAGCGCAACAACCCGTCGAGGACCTCCAGGTTCGGCGGCCACGGCACATCCACCTCCTGGCCTGCCGGCGTGGTGAAGTGGTATCGCCCGTTCTTGACGGCCTCCGCGAGCACCTCCGGCGTGGGAATTTCAACCAGCGTCGCACGGGCCTTCTCCAGCGCAGCGCGATCGCGCTGCAGGAAGGCGATCGTGCCGTCCACGTAGGCGTTCCAGTAACCGGGGTCGGTGTCCTTGGGCTTGTAGGTTCGCTGCATCAGCGCAACTGCCTGCTTGTACTGGCCCGCCTCGGCGCGCATCTGGCCCTCATGCCAGAGAATCGTGGTGTTGCCTGCAGCCTTGGGCAGTGCAGCGTAGGCGGCGAGCAGCTCAGCGGCCTCGCGGTGGCAGCCGCGGTCAGCCAACGGGCGCCACCCGCCTTCCAGATCCTGGTCGAACGCATCCGGTTCCATCGCCAGCATCGCATCGCGGTCGTAGCTGCAGTCCGGCGCCTTCGACGGTTCGGGTGGGGCGCCCAACGCAGCGGCCAGGGCAAGCGAAAGCAACGTCATCACAACCTCCGTGTCGGTGAGTACCCGGACACCGTAGCAGATCGTACGGGTAGTACCGGCCGCTGGCCGGCAGCCTCGAAGATTGGACTGATACTGCGCGATTGCACGCGCGGCGAGTCACATGCACGGCTGGACCATCATTGCGATCCACAGTGACTGGAATGCTGTGCCGGGATCGGAGCCCTTTCTGCGAAAGGGATCCGACCCCACGGCAATTCAATCGCCCAGCAGCGCGGTGTTGCGTACGGCGCCCTTGTCGGCGCTGGTGGCCAGCAGGGCGTAGGCCTTCAACGCGCTGGTGACCTTGCGTGGGCGCGCCTCACGCGGCTTCCATCCCAACGCATCCTGCTCGGCACGGCGCCCATCCAACGTCGCCGCATCCACCAGCAGATCAATCCGCCGCGCCGGAATATCAATGCGGATGCGGTCGCCGTCGCGTACCAGCCCGATCGCACCGCCCGCTGCCGCCTCCGGCGAGGCATGCCCGATCGACAACCCGGACGTACCGCCCGAGAAGCGCCCGTCGGTCAGCAGTGCACACTGCTTGCCCAGGCCCTTCGATTTCAGGTAGCTGGTGGGGTACAGCATCTCCTGCATGCCGGGGCCGCCTTTCGGGCCTTCGTAGCGGATGACCACCACGTCGCCCGCCTTCACTTCGTCGGCGAGGATGCCGGCCACGGCCGCGTCCTGGCTCTCGAACACGCGCGCGCTGCCTTCGAACACGTGGATGGATTCATCCACGCCTGCGGTCTTCACCACGCAACCGTCTTCGGCCAGATTGCCGCGCAGTACGGCCAGTCCGCCTTCTGCCGAGTAGGCATGCGCGACGCTGCGGATGCAGCCTTCGGCGCGGTCCACGTCCAGCGTGGGCCAGCGCGTGGCCTGGCTGAAAGCCACCTGGGTGGGGATGCCGGCCGGGCCGGCACGGAAGAAGTCGTGCACGCTTGATTCGCTGCTGACCGCCACATCCCAGCGCTCGAGAGCATCGGCCAGGGTGCGGCTGTGCACGGTCGGCACGGTGGTATCCAACAGGCCGCCACGCGCCAGTTCGCCCAGGATGCCGTACACGCCACCCGCGCGGTGCACGTCTTCCATGTGGTACCTGGGCGTGTTCGGCGCCACCTTGCACAGCTGCGGCACGCGCCGTGACAGCGCATCGATGTGGGTCAGGTCGAAGTCCACTTCGGCTTCCCGCGCGGCGGCCAGCAGGTGCAGGATGGTATTGGTCGATCCGCCCATGGCGATGTCCAGGGTCATCGCATTGGCGAACGCGGCCTGCGTGGCGATGCCCCGCGGCAGCGCGCTTTCTTCCTCGCCGCCGTACCAGCGGTGGCACAGTTCGACGATCAGGCGGCCCGCGCGCAGGAACAGCTGTTCGCGGTCGGCATGGGTGGCCAGGGTGGAGCCGTTGCCCGGCAGCGACAGGCCCAGCGCTTCGGTCAGGCAGTTCATCGAGTTGGCGGTGAACATGCCCGAACAGGAGCCGCAGGTGGGGCAGGCGCTGCGCTCGAACTCGGCCACCTTTTCATCGCTGGCGCTCTCGTCGGCGGCGATGACCATCGCATCGACCAGATCCAGCTTGTGCTCGGACAGCCGGGTCTTGCCCGCTTCCATCGGCCCGCCGGACACGAACACCACCGGGATGTTCAGGCGCAGTGCGGCCATCAGCATGCCAGGGGTGATCTTGTCGCAGTTGGAAATGCACACCAGCGCATCGGCGCAGTGCGCGTTGACCATGTACTCGACCGAGTCGGCGATGATCTCGCGGCTGGGCAGTGAATACAGCATGCCGTCGTGGCCCATCGCGATACCGTCGTCCACGGCGATCGTGTTGAACTCCTTGGCGACGCCGCCGACCTTCTCGATCTCGCGCGCGACCAGCTGGCCGAGGTCCTTCAGGTGCACGTGGCCCGGTACGAACTGGGTGAACGAGTTGGCGATGGCGATGATCGGCTTGTGGAAATCGCCGTCCTTCATGCCGGTGGCACGCCACAGGGCGCGGGCGCCGGCCATGTTGCGGCCGGCGGTGGAGGTACGGGAGCGGTATTCGGGCATGGCTGGCGGAACGGGCGGGCCGTACGACATGGGGTGTCGGACGATCATCGCCAATTTTTTCGGTTGCTGCTGCAACCACCGCTCGCCTGCGCGGCGCCGCCGGGCGATGCGGCGATGGCGGATCGGGCCTGACGAAAATGAAACGCCGTTCATCTTTCGGACTTTGCCGATTCCGGTTGTTGGCCCGGATCGGGCATCATTGGGGTATTGATCCGCTGCTTGAGGCATGAGGCCATGAAACGTTCCCGCACCACCGCGCTGCTGCTGATGAGCGCCGCACCGCTGCTGTTCACCGCCTGCCAGAAGGAGCCGGAGGTGAAGGTGCAGGAAGGCCTGTTCACTTCGGTCGAGGCCTGCACCGAGGCCACCGGTGATCCGTCGTCGTGCCGCAACGCGTTCGCCGAGGCGCAGAAGCAGGCCGCCGACGCTGCGCCGAAGTACGCCACCAAGGAAGCCTGCGAGCAGGACTACAAGCCCGAGCAGTGCGTGCAGCAGCACACGTCGGCAGGTACCTCGTTCATCGGCCCGATGATGATGGGCTTCTTCATGTCCCAGATGCTGAGCAACCGCGGTGGCCTGGCCCCGCAGGCGCCGGCGTCGGCACCGGCCTACCAGGACAAGAATGCGGGTTGGGCGCGTTCGGCCCCGGGCGGTACGGGGGGCCTGAATACCGCCAGCGGCATCGGCGCCGGCAAGGCTGGCCTGGCACCGGTCACCAGCGAGCCGAACCGTGCCGTTACCGCCAGCCGGGGTGGCTTCGGCAACACCAGCGCGCGTCGCAGCACCAGCGGCAGCTACGGCGGCTGATCGACCCATGCAGCGTATCCGTATCGCCGAGCGCGCCCACTGGCGGGCGCGCGCGGAGGAAGCCGGTTTCCGCTTCCACACCATCGACGGCCAGCCGTACTGGGATGAAAGCGCGTATTACGCCTTCACCCTGCGCCAGATCGAACAGGACATCGAAGATCCCAGCGCCGAGCTGCACCAGATGGCGCTCGACCTTGTGGGCGACGTGGTGGCCAGCGAGCGGCTGATGGACCAGCTGGCGATTCCCGCGCATTACCGCGACTGGATCGCCGACAGCTGGCGCCAGCGCCAGCCGCATCTGTACGGCCGGCTCGATCTGGCCTATGACGGTACCGGTCCGGCCAAGCTGTACGAGCTGAACTACGACACGCCAACCTCGCTGTTCGAGGCCAGTTTCTTCCAGTGGCAGTGGCTGGAGGACCAGCGCAACGCCGGCCGCCTGCCGCAGCATGCCGACCAGTTCAACGCCATCCATGAGGCACTGGTCGAACGGTTCGGCGAGCTCGCCGGCCGCCTGCCGCCACCGCTGTACTTCAGCGCCGTGGGCAGTTCGGAAGAGGACCGCGGCACGGTGGAATACCTGCGCGACTGTGCTTCGCAGGCAGGCCTGCACGGGCAGGGCATCGCCATCGAAGACATCGGCCTGTCCGCGGATGGCCGCTTCACCGCGCTGGACGATTCGGTGATCGGCACGCTGTTCAAGCTGTATCCGCTGGAAGACCTGATGGCCGAGGAGTTTGGCCGCGCGCTGCCCGGCTCGGGCGTGCAGCTGCTGGAACCGGCATGGAAGGCGGTGCTGAGCAACAAGGGCATCCTGCCATTGCTGTGGCAGCGCAATGTCGGCCACCCGAACCTGCTGGAGGCGCACTTCGACGACGGCAGCGCGCTGGCCACCGGATGGGTGCGCAAGCCGCTGTTCTCGCGCGAAGGCGCCAACATCGAAATGCACCTGGCCGATGGCAGCACCCAGCGCAGCGACGGCCCCTACGATGGACCGGCGATCATCCAGCGCGCGCATCCGCTGACCCGCTTCGAAGGCGGTTATCCGCTGATCGGCAGCTGGGTGGTCGGTGACCACGCCTGCGGCATCGGCATCCGCGAGGACGACAGCGCGATCACCCGCGACAGCGCGCGCTTCGTACCGCACGCGATCGTTGACGAGGCGCCGACGCGGATCTACGTCTGAGCACGGTGCGCACCCGCACACGTAGTGGACGGTAGCGCCGGGCCATGCCCGGCGTGTGCGGTGATCCGCCGGGCATGGCCCGGCGCTACCGGTCAGAGCAGGCCTTCGCGCTTCACGGCCAGGTAGCGTTCCACCAGCGCGGCCGGCAGGGCATCGGCGGTCACGTCCAGAACCATCACCTTCTCGCTGCGCAGTGCCTCGTGCGCCTTCGCGCGCTGCTGCAGGTACAGCGCCGCGGCGCCGGCCTGCGCGGCGTCCTCCAGCGTATGCACCTCGCCTTCGAGCGCGCCGTCCAGCTCGTGCTCGCGTAGGCTGGCCACGCACACCAGGTGGCGGCGCTGCAGCAGGCGCACCGCGGCCAGGAGGTCCTCGATGTCTTCGTCGCGCACGTTGCTGACCAGCATCACCAGCGCACGGCGTCGCTGGCGCAGGGATACTTCGGTGGCGGCGGCCAGGTAATCGGTGGCTACCGGCTGCGGCTGCAGGTCGTAGCTGGCCCGCAGCAGATGCTCGACGGTGCCCATGCCGCGCTGTGGCTGCACCCACCGACGCTCGCCGCCGACGGCGAACAGGCCAGCCGCATCGCCCTGCCGCAACGCCAGATAGGCGACCACCAGCGAGGCGTTCAAGGCATGGTCGAAGTGCGAGAGTCCGCCTTCGCTGGCCAGCATGCGGCGGCCACTGTCGAGCATCAGCAGCAACTGCTGGTTCTTCTCGTCCTGGTACTCGCGGGAGATCAGCTTGCGTGCGCGGGCGGTGGCCTTCCAGTCGAGCTGGCGCAGGCTGTCGCCGACGCGGTACTCGCGCATCTGGTGGAAGTCAGTGCCTTCACCACGCCGGCGCTTCACGTGGGCGCCCACCAGGCGTGAGGCCTGATCGGCGCTGAACAGCGCGAAGCGGGTCAGCGGCACGAAGTTCGGATAGACGCGGACGTCCAGCAGAGGGGGCAGGGTGCGCTGCTGCCACCACAGGCGCCATGGCGAGCGGATGCGCAGCTGCACGCCCTCGAAGCGGAAGCGTCCGCGCTGCTGCGGCTGCAGGGTGTAGTGCAGCGCGCAGGCATGCCCGGGACGCAGCTGCACGCGCTGGGGCAGCGACTCCAGCGGCCAGCCACCCGGCACCAGATCGAATACCTGCACCCGCATCGGCTCTGTGGTCTGCAGGCGCAGGCCCACCTCGCGGCGCACGCCCAGGGCCAGCGCTTCGGGCAGCTCGCGCTGCACCTGTGGCGACGGTCGCCGGGCCTGCTGCCACAGGTCCAGCAACGCCAGCGTACCGATCACCGTGGCGACCAGTGCCCAGCTCCAGCGCGGCAACGCGCCGGCCAGCACCACGCCTCCCAGCGCAGCCCAGGCCAGCAGCAGGACCAGCAGCAGCGGCGCAGGCCTCATCGGCGCGGTGCTTCCACCTTGGCCAGCAGCGCACCCAGCACATCGTCGGCGTCCTGGCCTTCGATCTGCAGTTCCGGTGCCAGCGCGATACGGTGGCGCAGCGCCGGACGCGCGATGTCGCGCACGTCATCGGGGGTGACGAAGTCACGACCGGCCAGCACGGCCTGCGCGCGCGCAGCACGCACCAGTGCGATGCTGCCGCGCGGTCCAGCGCCCACGGCGATACCGGGCCATTGCCGGGTGGCGGCGACGATGCGCACGGCGTAGTCGATCACCTCGTCATCGACGGTGATCGCGGCCGTGGCCTGCTGCAGCTGCAGCAGTTCTCCGGCGCCCAGTACGCGCGGCACCCGGCTCAGATCGAAATCGCTGGCGGCGCGGCCACGGGTGATGGCCGTGACCATGCGTTTCTCGTCCTCCAGCTGCGGATAGTCGATCAGCACCTTCAACAGGAAGCGATCCAGCTGCGCTTCCGGCAGCGGGTAGGTGCCTTCCTGTTCCAGCGGGTTCTGCGTGGCCAGGGCCATGAACGGGGGCGCCAGGGTGAACGCCTTGCCTTCGATGGTCACCTGGCCCTCCTGCATCACTTCCAGCAGTGCGGACTGGGTCTTGGCCGGTGCCCGGTTGATCTCGTCGGCCAGCAGCAGGTTGGTGAACACCGGCCCGCGACGGATCTTGAAGCTCTCGCTCTTCGGATCGTAGACGGCGTGGCCGCTGACATCGCTGGGCATCAGGTCCGGCGTGAACTGCACGCGGCCATAGTCCAGTTCCAGTGCCTGCGCCAGTGCGCGCACCAGCAGTGTCTTGCCCAGTCCGGGCACGCCTTCGATCAGGACATGGCCGCCAGCGAGAAGGGCAACCAGGATCTGGTCAAGCACGTCAGCCTGGCCGATGAAGGCGTGGCCGACGGCCTGGCGGATGGCGTCGACGCGTTCGATCAGGCGGGCATTGGCGGCCGCCGGACGTTCGGGGACTTCGGTCATAGCAGGGATCTCATCTGGAGCAGCAAGCGGATGCGCTCGCGCAGGGCGGAGGAATCGTGCGGCGGAGGGGGAGTCAGGGCACTGGCAACGCGGCTGCGCGGCCACTGCAGCAGTTCGGCGATGGCCTGTTCGCGTGGCGCGCCTTCCAGCGCAGCAGCGAGTGGCGCGCGCAGGCGCAGGCGATGCACGAACAGGGCATGCACGGCCTGGTACAGGCGCACGCCCTGGCCGAAGCGCAGCAGCAGTTCGCCGCTGGCGCGCACATGTTCCAGCAGCGAGCGGCGCTCGATCACGGGCGATGGCAACAGGCTGCCGAACCGCTGCGAGCGCGCCCACAGCCAGGCCAGCAGTGCCATCAGCAGCGGTACCCACAGCGGCCAGCCCTGGTAGAACAGGCGCACCCACAGTGACGGCGGACGACTGGCATAGACCAGCCACATGGCGCCCTTGCCGTAATTGGGATCGAGCAGGTAGCGGGTCAGATCGCGGTGGGAACGGTCGTGCAGGCCGTCGCTGGTCTGGCCCTTGGCTGCGGCCATCCGCGCGGCCTGCGACTCCACTTCGCTGCGCATGAAATCCATGTCCGCCAGCACGCTCACCCGGCCCTGGCCGTGACGCAGGCGCGCGAACACCAGGTCGTGCCCGCTGCCCCACCGGCGTTCGGTCCGCGCCTCGGCGGCGAAGCCTAGCGTGAAGCGGCGGCCCTGGCAGAATTCCACGTGGCCGGGATCGTCCTGGACATGGAAGGGCTGGCAGTCGCTGCGCTGGTAAAGGCTGTCCACGCCGAGTGCATCCAGCAGCGGCCCCTGCGTACTGCCGGCATCGTCCTCGGCCGGCGGCGGCGTGCGCAGCAGCAGATGGCCACCGCCGTCGACCCACGCCAACAGCGCCCTGGCGGCCGGCGCCGGCAGCTCGCTGCTGTCCTGCAGCAGCACCACCGTGTCCTGCGGCCCCAGCGCCATCTGCTGCAGGTCCAGCCGCGGCCGCGCATGCACCTCGATGCCATCGGCGCGCAGCGCCTGCCCGAGCACGTACAGCGGGTTGTAACGGGCCTCGCCCTGCGGTGGCAGCGTGACCGTTTCGGTGACCCGCTCATGGGTACGCATGAACAGGATCGCCAGTGGCACGCCGAGCAGCAGCAGCGTCCCCAGCAACAGTGACCAGAACAGGCGCGGGTTCATGCCTGCCACCCGTACTGCTGGCGCAGGGTCGTGGCCAGCGCATCGAAATCGCCGCGGCTGGGCAGGTGACCACCGTAGGCGGCGTATTGCCACATCCGCACGATGCGCGCGAACAGTTCACGGTCGACGCTGTCGGGCATGCGTCGCGAGGCACGCAGGCACTGCGATTCGGTGGCGCCCGGAGGCAGTGCGATGCCGGCACGCTCGCTGACCGTGCGCACGCTGGCCCGGTACAACAGGGCCAGCGCCTGGCGCGGCCGGCCCTGGTCCCACAGCAGACCAGCCTGGGTCGCCACGTCCGGCGGCAGCACCACCGGCAGCTCGACCTGTTCCTCGACCACGTGCGGCGCCGCTGCGGCCCGGCGGCGGCCCGAGCCGCGCAGCCACGGCAGCCACAACCGTGCAGTCAGCACCAGCACCAGAAGGAGGGCACCGAGCAGGCCCCACAGGCCCCATTCGGCCAATCGCGCCAGCCAGGCGATGCTGCTGCTGCGCGACGTGCGTTGGCTCTGGCTGCTGCCGTCGCGTTCCAGTTCCTTGCGTGCGTCCTTTTTCTCTTCCGCCTCTTCGATCGCTTTCCACTGCGTGACCTGGCGGGTCGGGCGCTGCAATGGATCCTCGTAGGCGCGGCTCACGGCCTGGCGGAAGCCCGCGGTATCCACCGGGGTGTCGCCGAAGATCATGGCGGGTGTATCGCCGGGGTTGATCTGCGGTGCCCGGCGCGCGTCGCTCTTGCGGTTGCTCGATGCGTCACCCTCCTGCGCGTGCACCGGCATGGAGGTGAGCGGCAGTGCCAGGCACAGCAGCAGCGCCAGCGACGAGGCAACCGGCAGCAGGCGTTCGCGCAGCCGGCGCAGGGCGATCTCCACGTCCCAGGCTTCCATCTGCGTACGTCGATTCAAGTACAGGCCGAACCCGGCGCCGACGTAGAACGGCCCGATCAGCACGGAGGCCAGCCAGCAGGCCAGATTGAATCCCAGCTTCGCCCAGGCGGGCGTGTCCTTGCCGATCATGTCCCAGGCCGCGCGCCAGGAATCGGAGAGCAGCTCGAACGGGATGAACATGAACACCGCGCCGATCGCGCCTGCGACCAGTACGCCCTCGAACACCATGCAGGCGACGGTCAGCACCAGCGCCGGACCCGCCGCGCCGGCTGCGACCGCGCGCCGGCGCGGGCCACGCTGTTCGGCGGTGTTGCCCTCCAGCAGGTTGACCGGCAGGCACAGGCTGCGCAGCACGCTGAAGCGACGCCAGCCCAGGTAGCCCCAGAAACCACGGTTGCCCCACTGCCGCTGTGCCCGCAGGGCGGCCAGGGCGGTGACCGGCTCGCCGAACACACCGCGTGACAGCACATACAGCGGCGCGCGTTCGAACACGGGCTTGCACCACCACATCAGCAGCCAGGCCAGGCCGAATGCGTCCAGCCACCAGCCCAGTGCGTTGGCGATCACGAACAGTGGTGCGCTGGCCAGCAGCCAGCTGCCCCACACCGCACGCGCATGCCGGCGGGTCAGCGCGCTGCCCAGCTCCATCGCTTCCCAGCCGCTGCGTGCGCGCAGCACGACGTCCAGGCGATCAATGCGCATCGCCGCCTCCGCGTCCGCCACGCCACAACCACAGCAGCACGCCGGCCCACAGCACCCCGGCCACACTGAACTTGCCCCACGCCGGCACTTCGGCAATGGACGACCAGAACGCCTCCACGAACGCCGCGACCAGCAACATGAAGGCCACGCCCAGGCACAGCCGGGCACCGATGCGGCCACCTTCGACCAGTGCGTCCAGGCGGCTGCGGCGTCCGGGCGCCAGCAGCTTCATGCCCAGCTGCAGACCGGCGCCGCCTGCGATGACGATGGCGGTGAGCTCGAATGCACCGTGGCCGACCACGAAGCGCCAGAAGGGATCACCATGGCCGATGTGCTGCAGGTGGCCGGCCACCGCGCCGATGATGACGCCGTTGAACAACAGCACCAGCAGCGTGCCCAGCCCGGCCAGCAGGCCGCTGGCGAAAGTGCGCAGGGCGATGCTGATGTTGTTCATGATGTAGTGGCCGAACATCATCCAGTCGGTACCGCTGTCGCGGCCCAGGCGTTCGGCAGCCGGGTCGTACATGCGTTCCATTTCGGCGATCTGGCGGTTGTCCATCACCTGGTGGATCAGGTCCGGGTACAGCTGCACCAGCACGAAGCAGCCCACCGCCGGCAGCGCGAACATCGCCAGGGCGGCCCACATGCTGCGTGCCTGGCTGCGCACCAGCAGCGGGAAATCGGCCACCAGGAATTCAAGCGCGCGCCGCCAGCGCGTGGGAGGCGTCCGGTACAGCACGCTGTGGCCCTGCTGCATCAGCTGTTGCAGGCGCTGCACCAACTGCGGGCTGTAGCCCCGCTCACGGGCCAGTGCCAGCTGCTGGCACAGCCGCCGGTAACGCTGTGGAAACGCAGTGTCGTCCAGCGTGGTGGCCGCGGGCTGGCGGCGGCGACGGCGGGAGGCGCCGGCACGCAGCAGCAGCCACTGCTCCAGGTCCAGCCATTCCTGCTGATGGCGGGCGACGAACTGTTCCTGCTTCATCGCCGTCCCAGCAACCAGTTGGCCATCGCATACAGGCGCAGCACGCCGACCTGGCCATGGGTGCCGGTCAATGGTTCGGCGATGGCGGCCAGTTCCTGCTGGCGGAGCGGTGCCAGCCGCGGGGCACGCTCGGCGAAGGCCAGCAGCGCCGCCTGTTCCTCCGGCCGCAGCGGCTGCGGCGGCGCCAGCACGCTGTCGATGGTGGCCGGCGGCGGCAGGTACAGCGCCGGCGCGTGCACCACCACGGTGCCGGCGACCAGATCGCCCAGGCGGCGGCCGTGCGCGTCGAACAGGCTGCTGAGCAGGCCCAGCGCGTAGGCGAACGGCAGCATGTCGACGGTCCGCAGCAGGTTGCGGGTGATCGCCGCCATCCAGCCCACCGGCGCGCCATCACGGGCCAGCACGCGCAGGCCCAGCGCGCGCTTGCCCGGGGTGCGGCCCCACAGCGCCTCGCAGACGATCGGATACGCCCAGTACACCAGGAACATCAGGGCCAGGTAGAGGCCGGTGCCGAATTCCTTCAACAGTGCCAGCGGGATCGACAGCGCGGCAAGAATCGCGAAACGAATGGCCAGATCGACCAGCCAGGCCAGCGCACGTGGCACCGGACCGGCGGCCGGCAGCTGCAGCGGCACGCCTTCCGGCGTCACCACCTCGCGGTAGGTGTCGAGCATCGGTGCGGCCATCAGAGCGACGGCCTTCGTTGTGGGCGCTGGAGTCCTCTCCGGCTGGCAACCACAGGCATGGGGGTCTCGACAGTTCCTGGTCGGGCCCAGACTTTAGCAGAGCGCGCCGGCAGTCGAGGGCCTCAGCCCAGGTATTCGTCCTTCAGCCGGACGTAGTGGTCGGCCGAGTAATGCAGCGACTCGATCTCCCTGTCGCTCAGCATGCGCGCCGGCCGGGCGGGATTGCCCAGCCAGAGTTCGCCTTCGCCGACCACCTTGCCAGGGCCCACCACTGCACCAGCACCGACGAAGCCGTGGCGCTCCACGCGCGCGCCATCGAGGATGCAGGCGCCCATTCCGATCAGGCTGTAATCGCCGATGCTGCAGGCATGGATGATGCAGCCGTGGCCGACTGTCACGCCTTCGCCGATCAGGGTCGGATGGCCGGCCTTGTTGTACGGGCTGTGATGGCTGACGTGGATGATGGTGCCGTCCTGCACGTTGGTGCGGGCGCCGATGCGGACGAAATTGACGTCGCCACGGATGACGGTACCCGGCCAGATCGAAACATCGTCGGCAAGCTCCACGTCACCAATGAGGGTACACGCCGGGTCGACGTATACGCGTGCGCCGAGCACCGGCATCTTGTCGCGGAAAGGGCGCAGCGGGGTCATCGGTGTCTCCGGAAATCAGGGCGATCGCGACGATGATACGCGGGCCGCTGCGCTCGCCGGGCATGGCCCGGCGCCACCGTCGATGCTGCGTTACGCCACGCGTCCGCGGCGAGCGCGCTCCAGGTGCACCAGCAGCAGCGAGATCGCGGCCGGCGTCATGCCGGGGATGCGCTGCGCCTGGCCAATGGTCTGCGGACGCACACGTTCCAGCTTCTGCAGCACTTCGGCCGACAGGCCACGCACGCTGGCGTAGTCGAAGCCTTCAGCGATCGGTGTGGCTTCGTGCCGCTGCTGGCGCGCGATCTCGTCGCGCTGGCGGTCCAGGTAGCCGGCGTATTTCACGCCGATCTCGACCTGCTCGGCCACCTTGCCATCGGCCACTGCCGGGCCGAGCGAGGGCACCTGCATCAGCTGCGCGTAATCCAGCTCGGGGCGCTTGATCAGGTCGAGCACATTGGTTTCGCGGCTGACAGTCACCCCCAGCGTGTCCTGCACTTCGCGGCCCAGGGCATTGGCCGGGGTCGCCCACAGCGCCCCCAGCCGCGCACGTTCGGCGGCTACGGCAGCCTGCTTGGCCTCGAACGCCATCCAGCGCCGATCATCGACCAGCCCCATGTCGCGGCCAACCGGAGTCAGGCGCTGGTCGGCGTTGTCCTCGCGCAGCTGCAGCCGGTACTCGGCGCGGCTGGTGAACATGCGGTACGGCTCGTTGGTGCCGTGGGTGATCAGATCATCCACCAGCACGCCCAGATACGCTTCGTCGCGGCGCGGGCACCAGCCATCCAGGCCGCGCACCTGGCGGGCCGCATTGAGGCCGGCCAGCAGGCCCTGCGCGGCCGCCTCTTCATAACCGGTGGTGCCGTTGATCTGGCCAGCGAAGAACAGGCCGTTGACCAGCTTGGTTTCCAGCGAAGCCTTCAACCCGCGCGGATCGAAGAAGTCGTACTCGATGGCGTAGCCGGGGCGGGTGATGTGCGCGTTCTGGAAGCCCCGGATGCTGCGCACCATCTCCAGCTGCACGTCGAACGGCAGCGAGGTGGAGATGCCGTTGGGATAGATCTCGACGATGCCCAGCCCCTCAGGCTCGACGAAGATCTGGTGGCTGGCCTTTTCGGCGAAGCGCACCACCTTGTCCTCGATGGAGGGGCAGTAACGCGGGCCGATGCCTTCGATCTGGCCGCTGTACAGCGGCGAGCGGTGCAGGGCGTCACGGATGATCTGGTGGGTCTGCTCGGTGGTATGGGTGATCCAGCAGCTGACCTGCTGCGGATGTTCGTCCACCGAGCCGAGGAAGGACATCACCGGCCGCGGCGTATCACCGGGCTGCTCGTCCATCACGCTGTAATCCAGCGAGCGGCCGTCGATGCGCGGTGGCGTGCCGGTCTTCAGGCGGTCGACCTGGAACGGGCGCTCGCGCAGGCGTGCGGCCAGCGTGGTGGCCGGCGGATCGCCCATGCGGCCGGCGGCGTACTGGGTCGGACCGACGTGGATCTTGCCGGCCAGGAAGGTGCCGGCGGTCAGCACCACCGCCTCCGCATCGAAGCGCAGGCCGGTCTGGGTGATGACGCCGCGCACGGCGTCGCCCTCGATGACCAGATCATCGACGGCCGCCTGGAACACGGTCAGGTTGGCCTGGCCCTCGACGAGGGCGCGGATCGCCATGCGGTACAGGTTGCGGTCGGCCTGGCAGCGGGTGGCGCGCACCGCCGGACCCTTGGAGGCATTGAGCGTGCGCCACTGGATGCCGGCGCGGTCGGCGGCATGCGCCATCGCCCCGCCAAGCGCGTCGATCTCCTTGACCAGATGGCCCTTGCCGATACCGCCGATGGCCGGATTGCAGCTCATCGCGCCCACCGTTTCGATGTTGTGGGTCAGCAGGAGGGTGCGCACGCCGGTGCGGGCCGCGGCCAGCGCGGCCTCGGTGCCGGCGTGGCCACCGCCGATGACGATGACGTCGTAACGATGGAAGGAGTGGGTCATGGGGGCGGAGTCGATGGGGGCGGGCGCGGCCGGAGGCGGTGCCGGGGTGGCGATTTTAGCGCCATTCGGCAGGGCGACGCCCGGAGAAGCCAGGGCCGGACGAAATTGACCCTAAAGTTGGCAGGATTTTTGCAGATAACCCAATAGCACCCATCGTGGCTGGCGCCGAAGGCGCCCGTGACCGGAATTGGAACAGGGGCCGGTACAGGCGCACGATGGGGGAGCAGAGGGCCGGCAGTCGGGGGACTGTCCGGCCCTGTTTTTCTTCGCGGAAGGCATCCGCAAAAACAGACGGCCCCGCATTGCGGGGCCGTCTGCCTTCAGAGGTGCCGACATCCGACAGGGCCGGAACAGGGGGGATCCAGATGTTCCTGTCGGATATCGACGTAGAGCTTTCCGCGACGGCCCATACCGCTTCTTGTCACTTTGTGACGCGGGCCGTCACAACCGCTTTAGATTGCCGCTTGGACCGTGTGAAATGCAAGACGGTTCAGCGCTCAAGTGTGCGCTGCGTCGCACGATCCATGTTGCGCCAGGGGGAACCGTTCATCCTGGGCGCACTCGGTGCCGGCGCCGGGCGGGCCGGCGGTGCCGGGCGCTGCACGCTCGGCTGCGGCGGGCGTCGCATCGAGTCCATGTTCCGCCACGGTGAACCACCATTGTTCTCGCGAGGCGGACGCGGCGGACGGTTCTCGCCATTGCCCGGCGGGCGCGGTGGCGGGCGGTGATTGTGCGGTGGACGATAGATCGGACGCGAGTAATACGGGTAGCCATAGCCGCCGTAATAGCCGCCATAGCCTCCGTAGTACGGGCCGTAGTTGTAGGGATAGCCGGCGGGGTAGCGGTACTCCACCGACGGCGCACCGTGGTAGTAGCTGCCGCTGCGGCCACCGCCGACATAGTCGTAGGTGGTGCAGCCGGTCAGGGCCAGCAACAGGCCACCGGCAAGCATCAGGCGCGTTTTCATGTGGGTCCCCCCAGAACGGGTGTGCAGTCAGCTTCGGGCGTGGGCATTGAATCGGCCCTTAATTCCACCACCCAGGATGAATGGCGGCGAAGGCCTGCATGCTGGCATGACCTGTGCCGGGGTCGCCAGCACGAGGGCATACGTTAATCTTGCGTCATGAGCGATTCACTGTTGCCCCGTGCCGAAGATGTCCTGGCTGCCGCCGCGAGGATCGCGCCGCACGCAAGTGTGACGCCGGTGCTGCGCTCGCGCACCCTCGACACGCTTGCCGGCGCACGCCTGGCCTTCAAGGCCGAGCACCTGCAGCGGGGCGGCGCGTTCAAGTTCCGGGGCGCCTGCAACGCCGTCTGGTCGCTGTCGGACGAGCGCGCCGCACGAGGTGTGGTCACCCATTCATCGGGGAATCATGGCGCGGCCCTGGCGCTGGCGGCACGGACGCGAGGCATTCCCTGCCATGTGGTGGTGCCCGAGGGCGCCGTCGCCGCCAAGCTGGCCAACATCGCGCGCCATGGAGCCACGCTCTGGCGTTGCGCGCCGACCATTGCCGAGCGTGAGGCCACCTGCGCCAGGGTGCAGGCCGACACCGGTGCAACCCTGGTGCACCCGTATGCCGATCCGGCGGTGATGGCAGGGCAGGGCACCGCTGCGCTGGAACTGCTGCACAGCGACGGGCCGTTCGACGTGTTGGTGGTGCCAGTGGGCGGTGGTGGCCTGGCCAGCGGTACTGCGCTGGCGCTGCAGCTGGCCGGCCCGCAGACCCGGCTGGTGCTGGCCGAACCGGCTGGTGCCGACGATACCGCCCGCTCGCTGGCCGCCGGCGAGCGGCAGGGCGCGTTCACCCCCGATACCGTCTGCGATGGCCTGCGCACCCTGATCGGTGCGCCCAACTTCGCGCTGCTGCGTGCTGCCGGTGCGGAGGTCATCGTGGTCGATGACGCCGCCACCCTGGCTGCGATGCGCCTGCTGTGGGAGGTGCTCAAGCAGGTGGTTGAACCGTCTTCGGCGACGGTGCTGGCGGCGGTGCTGTCCCAGCCGGAACGGTTTGCCGGGCAGCGGGTGGGCCTGGTGCTGTCCGGTGGCAACGTCGATCTTCCCGCCCTGCGCTGGGGCATGCCTTGAGCCGCGGCCGGCACCGCGAGCGTACCGGCCTGTTCGGTTGGGCGTGGCGGCTGTTCGTGCTGCTGGTGATCTGGCTGCTGGGCGTGACCGCATGGATCGTCTGGGTGGGAGAGCGTGATCAGGCCGCCCAGGCCGATGCGATCATCGTGCTCGGTGCCGCCGCCTATGACGCCAAGCCGTCGCCGGTCTTCGAGGAGCGCATCCGTCATGGCCTGGACCTGTACGAGGCCCGGTATGCGCCGCTGCTGATCTTCACCGGGGGGTATGGCGGCAGCGGCGCCCGCTTCTCCGAATCGCAGGTGGCGCGGCGCTATGCGCTCAAGCACGGCGTTCCGGACGATGCGATCCTGATTGAAACCGCCTCGCGCAACACCGTGCAGAATCTGATCGAGGCCAAGCGGCTGATGGACCAGCGCAACCTGCACCGGGTGATCATCGTCAGCGATCCGCTGCACATGGCACGCGCGCTGCGCCTGAGCCGGGCGCTGGGCATCGATGCGCTGGCGTCATCGACGCCGAGCACCCGCTTCCGCAGCTTCCACACCAGCTGGCGTTTCCTGCTGCAGGAAATCTATTTCTTCCATCGCGATCTGGTGCGGCCACCGCTGAGTTCGCCGGCCAATACCTGAGCGGCTGCCGCCTGCTTTGGGTGGGTGCCGACCTTGGTCGGCACAACCTGCCAGATCGCGATGCCGCAGGCATTGTGCCGACCAAGGTCGGCACCTACCAGAACGGATTCCGTGCATGAGTCGGTAGTCGCCGACCTTGGTCGGCACATCACCCGTGATCGATCGATCAGGTCTGCTTGCGACGGATCGGAATGGCCGACACCGGTACCGAGGCCACGTCGTGGCCGCCTTCGCGGATCGGTGCGCCCGGGTCCGGTGCCCAGGCATGGGCATAGATCACTTCCCAACTGCTGGGCAGCGTGCCATCGGCACGGCGCATCGGCTCGTAGGCGGCCGCCGCAGCGGCGAAGCGCCCGCGGCCGGTCAGCGTATGCCGACGGTCCACCCGTGCATTGGTCGCGCCCATCGCCCGCAGTTCGCGCATCAAGGCGGGCAGATCCTCGTAGGTCAGGGTGAACAGGTCGCGGTCCAGCACGGGGTCGCGGAAGCCGGCCATCATCAGCGCGTCGCCGAACTGTGCGATCTGCGCGAAACGGCTGACGTGCGGGCGATCATCGGCAGCAGCGAACGCTTCGTTGAGCTCGATCAGGGTTTCCGGCCCGAAAGTCGAGCACAACAGCAGGCCGCCGGGCTTGAGCACGCGGCGGAAGCCGGCGAACACTGCAGGCAGATCGTCCACCCATTGCAGGCAGAGATTGCTGAAGATCACATCCACACTGTTGTCGGCCAGCGGCAACGCCGCCGCATCGGCGCACAGGCGCTGGAAGGGCTTCCACCACCCGGCCTGGCGCCTGGCCTGATCGAGCATCGGCAGGGCGATATCCAGCGCGATCACCTGTGCCTTCGGCCAGCGCTTCTTCATCAGTGCGCTGGCATGGCCGGTACCGGCACCGATGTCCAGCACCACCTCGGGCCTGCGTGCCTCCAGGTAGTCCAGCGATTCCACCAGCCGTGACTGCACTTCGCGCTGCAGGGCAGCGGCGGCGTCGTAGCTGCTGGCGGCGCGGGAGAACGCACGGCGCACATGGCGGGGATCGAAGTGGGACGGCATTGCAGGATCTCTCAGAACGTACCGGGGTAGGCGCCGCCATCGATCAGCAGGTTCTGCCCGGTGATGTAGCCGGCCTGTGCGCTGCACAGGAAAGCGCAGGACGCGCCGAACTCGTCGGCGGTGCCGAAGCGGCCGGCGGGGATCTGCTGGCGGCGGCGCTCGGCGATCTCTCCGGCATCGCCATCCTTGCCCGCGCTGTGGGCGAAGTTGGCGCGCAGGCGATCAGTGTCGAACTGGCCAGGCAGCAGATTGTTGAGGGTGACGTTGTGGGCGACCGTGCGCCGCGACAGACCGGCGACGAAGCCGGTCAAGCCACTGCGCGCGCCGTTGGACAACGCCAGGGTATCGATCGGCGCCTTCACCGCCGACGAGGTGATGTTGACGATACGGCCGAAGCCGCGTTCGATCATCGCGTCCACGGTGGCGCGGATCAGCGCGATCGGGGCCAGCATGTTGGCGTCCAGTGCAGCGATCCAGTCGTCACGCTCGAAGCTGCGGAAATCGCCCGGCGGCGGCCCGCCCGCGTTGTTGACCAGGATGTCCACCTGCGGGCAGGCGGCCAACGCAGCGGCACGTCCGGCTTCTGTGCTGACGTCGGCAGCGACCGCGTGCACCTCGCCGGCGCCGGGCAGTGCGCGCAGATGCTCGGCGGCGGCCTGCAGCGCTGCTTCGCCGCGCGCAACGATCACCACGTTCACGCCTTCGCGCACCAGTGCGCGCGCGCATCCCAGGCCCAGCCCCTTGCTTGCACCGCAGACCAGGGCCCAGCGGCCCTTGATACCCAGATCCATGCGTCAGCCCTGCGCAGTTCGAAGGAACGTCATTGTCCGTCATCCGCCGGTGTCAGGCCGGCAACGAAGCGTTGCAGGACGGCGGCCACTTCGTCGGCGTGGCCGAGGAAGGGGGCGTGGCCGCCGTGAGCGATGGTCAGCGCCTGTCCGCCGGGCGCGAGCGCCGCTGCAGCCTGTATGGCGGCCGGTGGCACCAGCCTGTCGCGTTGACCGGCGATCCACAGGCTGGGCTTGCCCAGTGCCGGCAGGGCGCCGCGCAGGTCGGTGCTTTCCAGCAGCTGCAGACCCTCCCGCAGGGCGCGTGCGGTCGGGGCACCGCGCTCCACCAGGCGCTGGCGCAGGGTGCGAAGTTCCTCGCGGGCGTGCGCCGAACCCATTACATCCAGGGCCAGGAATCGTTCCAGCGTGCCACCGAAATCGCCGGCCAGCTCACGGCCGAACTGCTCGAACACGGCCGGCTCCACCGCATGCGGCCAGTCGTCGCCGCGCACGAAGCGGGGCGTGGCAGCGATCATCGCCAGTCCCCGCACTTTCGGCAGGGTCGCCGCGGCATGCAGTGCGAACAGCCCGCCCAGCGACCACCCGCACCACGCCGCCGGTGGCGTGGCGGCGGCGATCGCGTTGACCACGAAGGGCAGGCGCAACGGCGTGGTGTCCCCGCGGCTGTGGCCGTGTCCGGGAAGATCGACCAGGTGCAGGGTGAACTGCTGCGCCAGGCGCTGGACCAGCGGCGCGAACACACCGCCCTGCAGGGCCCAGCCGTGGATCAGTACCAGGTCCGGCCCCTGGCCGGCGACTTCGATATGCATGCGGAAACCAGCCGAACCTCAAGCCAGGGCCGGCAACGGCGGTGGCGCGGCCTCGCGCGGCGTGATCGAGAGGCGATCACGCGCGCTGGCGATGGCCTCGACCAGCCCCCGCACCTGGTCTGCCGTGTGCAGGGCAGAGAGGGTGACGCGCAGGCGTGCCTTGCCCTCTGGAACGGTCGGCGGGCGAATCGCTCCGACCAGCCATCCCGCCTGCTCCAGCGCCTTGGACAGCGCCAGTGCGGTGTGGTCATCGCCGCACAGCAGGGGCTGGATCGGTGTCTCCGATGCCATCAGGTCCAGCCCGTGGCGGCGCGCTTCGCCGCGGAACAGTGCGATCAGGTCGACCAGCTTGGTGCGGCGCCAGTTGTCGCGGCGTGCCAGGCGCACTGCTTCCAGTGCCGCCGCCGCCAGCGCCGGCGGCATCGCGGTGGTGTAGATGTAGGGGCGGGCGGTTTCGGCCAGATGTTCGATCAGGTCTTCGCGGCCCAGCACCAGCGCGCCGGCGCTGCCCAGCGCCTTGCCCAGGGTGACCAGTTGCAACGGCACGTCGTCCACCCCCAGACCGGCGGCCGCCACCGTGCCCCGGCCATCGCCGACCACGCCAACACCATGTGCATCGTCCACATAGAACAGTGCCTGCTGCAGGCGCGCGACCAGTGACAGTGCGCGCAGCGGCGCGACGTCGCCGTCCATGCTGAAGACACCATCGGTGGCCAGCATCGCTGCGCCATCGGCTGCGTGCCTGAGCTGGCGCATGGCCCCTTCCGCATCCAGGTGCGGGTAGCGGCGCAGACGCGCACCGGCCAGCCGCGTGGCATCGAGCAGACTGGCGTGATTGAGCTTGTCCTGCACGCAGACGTCGTTCTCTTCGCTCAGCAGCGCCTGCTGCACCGCCAGGTTGGCGGCAAAACCGCTGCCGAACAGCAGTGCGCGCGGGTAGCCCAGCCACTCGGCCATTTCGCGTTCCAGAGCATCGTGCATCGCGTGGTGGCCGCAGACCAGGTGCGATGCGCCGGCCCCGGCGCCTTCGCGGGCGGCCGCGTCCTGCAATGCATTGACCACGCTGAACTGCTGGGCCAGGCCCAGATAGTCGTTGCTGCAGAAGCCGGTCAGCCAGCGGCCTTCCACTTCCAGGCAGACGCCATCGCGACGGCTGACCGTGCGCCGTGGGCGGCGACGACCTTGGGCATCGCGCAGCGCGCGCTGGTCCTGGATGCGGGCGGTGAGGTCGGGGCGGGCCATGGCGGCGGGAGGCGGCGACGGGGCGGCTAGGGTAGCGCGTTGCCGCGACGCCTGCTCGGGCCCCGTCTCAGGCTGCGTGAGCGCAGCCGCAGCCGGGTGCATCGCTGCCGATATCGGCATGCACGGTACCGCCGTGGTCGTGGCCCTCGGCGTCCACCTGCACCGCCATCGGCTGCAGGCCCAGCCGCGCGAACAATGCCAGATCGCGTTCGCTTTCCGGGTTGCCGGTGGTCAGCAGCCTGTCGCCATAGAAGATGGAGTTGGCGCCGGCCAGGAAGCACAGCGCCTGCAGTTCGTCGCTCATCGCCTCGCGGCCGGCCGACAGGCGCACCATCGAACGCGGCATGGCAATGCGTGCCACCGCGATCATGCGCACGAACTCGAACGGGTCCAGTTCGGCACTGCCGTGCAGCGGCGTACCGGCCACCTGCACCAGTCTGTTGATCGGCACCGAATCCGGATGGGCCGGCAGCGTGGCCAGGGCCAGCAGCAGGCCCACGCGCTGCGCCCGCGTCTCGCCCATGCCGACGATGCCGCCGCAGCAGGTCTTCAGGCCTGCATCCCGCACGTGTTCCAGCGTGTCCAGGCGGTCCTGGTACTGGCGGGTATGGATGACCGAGTCGTAGTAGTCCGGCGCGGTATCGAGATTGTGGTTGTAGTAGTCCAGGCCGGCGTCCTTCAGTGCCCGTGCCTGGTCGCCACTGAGCATGCCCAGCGTGGCGCAGGTTTCCAGGCCCAGTGCCTTCACCCCTGCGATCATCGCCGCCACTTTCGGGATGTCGCGATCCTTCGGCGACCGCCAGGCCGCGCCCATGCAGAAGCGTGACGCACCGGCAGCCTTGGCCTGGCGCGCCTTGGCCAGCACCGCTTCGGTGTCCATCAGCTTCTGTGCGTTGACGCCGGTGCTGTAGCGCTGGGCCTGCGGACAATACGCGCAGTCCTCCGGGCAGCCGCCGGTCTTCACCGACAGCAGCGTGGAGACCTGCACCCGGGCGGGGTCGAAGTGCTCGCGATGGACCGCAGCGGCGCGGAACAACAGGTCGGGGAGGGGGAGTTCGAACAGCGCCTGCAGTTCATCGTGTTGCCAGTCGTGGCGGACGGCGGCGGCCATGGCGGGACCCGGGTACGAGTGGAGCGAGGGCGGCAGTGTGGAGGGGGGTGGAAAGGCTGTCAACCCGGGAGTGTTTTTAGGGGTTTACAGTGCATCGGTTGATCAGGCCGACGCGGATGGCCGCGTTTCACCGCTTCCTGCAAGGCTTGCGGCCACAGTGACTACTGCCCAACGGAAGCGCTTGCGCGCAGACTCTGTCCCATGACCGATCTCCATCGTCTTCGCGGACGCATCGCCGCGCTGGTCCTCAGCGAGGCCTGGCGCCGCCGCGCCGCACTCTGGGGCGGTGCCGTGGCCGTGGCGCTGGTGGCCATCCTGTTCGCCAAGGCCAGCGACGCGGCGTTCCATCTGTTCCAGCGCATCACCACCCATTCGCCGTGGTGGGCGCTGCTGCTCACGCCAGGCATCTTCGCGCTGCTGGCATGGCTGACCAGCGGTGTACTGAAGCCTACCCGCGGCAGCGGCATTCCCCAGGTCATCGCTGCGCTGGACAAGCCGGATGCCTCGTTCCGCGCGACGAATCTTTCACCGGCGGTATCGGCCGGCAAGCTGCTGCTGACGTCACTGTCGTTGTTGGGCGGTGCTTCGGTCGGCCGCGAAGGTCCGACCGTGCACGTGGGTGCAAGCCTGATGTACCTGTTCGGTCGTTGGTTTGGTTTCAAGGACCCGCGTGAGCTGTCGCACTTCCTGCTGGCGGGCGGCGCCGCCGGCATCGCGGCAGCCTTCAATACCCCGTTGGCAGGCATCGTGTTCGCCATCGAGGAACTCAGCGGCCGCTTCGAGCACCGGTTCTCGGGCACGCTGCTGACGGCGGTGATCGTCGGTGGTGTGGTATCGCTGGGTCTGCTGGGCAACTACACCTACTTCGGCCATGTTTCGGCGCGGCTTCCGCTGGGCCAGGGCTGGCTGGCGATCCTGCTGTGCGGTGTGGTGGCGGGATTGCTGGGAGGACTGTTCGCGCGCGCCGTACTGGCGAGCGCGGCAGGCCGTCCGCGCTGGCTGGGGCAACTGCGCCAGCGCCATCCCGTGCTGTTGGCCGCCGGCTGCGGCCTGGTGGTGGTGGCGCTGGCGATGCTGTTTGGTGAAGGTGCGTTCGGCACCGGCTACGAACAGGCGCGCAGCCTGGTGCAGGGTCACGCGCTGGTGGGTCATGAGTTCGGGCTGATGAAGCTGCTGGCCAATCTGGCCTCCTATGTGGCCGGTATCCCCGGGGGCCTGTTCTCGCCCGCGCTGGCGGTCGGTGCCGGGTTGGGCCACAACCTGGCGGTACTGATGCCCGGCGTGGATCCACGCGCGTTCGTGCTGCTCGGCATGTGTGCGTATCTGACCGGCGTCACCCAGGCGCCGCTGACCTCTGCCGTCATCTCGCTGGAACTGACGGACAGCGGTGACCTGCTGCTGCCGATTCTGGCCACGGTACTGATTGCCCGCGGGGTATCCGGTCTGGTGTGCCGGGTGCCGATCTATCGTGGCCTGGCCGAGCTGCTGATGGTGCCTGGCCCATCGGCCGATGCCACGTCCGTCGATCCCGGTCGAAAGTAGGTGATCCGCGTACGTGCCCGGCAGATGCTGTCAGGGAGAGGCGACCGGCAGCCACCCTGGCAGGCCATGCAGTAGGGGCATGGTGGGTCATGCCCGTCGGCACACGATGACGGGCATTTCACCGACCCATGTCTGGTCCGTCCGCCGATGGCGTCGCTGCCTGCCATGCGCGAGCCTGCGGCATGCGCATCGTCCACCGCATTGTCGCCGGGGCCCCGTTGCAGCGGCTGCTGCGCCTGCTGATTCCGCTGCGCTGCCTGGTCTGCAACGACCCGGGTCACGACGAGCTGGATCTCTGTGCGGCCTGCTACGCCGGACTGCCGTGGTCGGGTCGCGCCTGCCTGCGCTGCGCGCTGCCGCTGCCGGATGCGGCCCTGATCGTCTGCGGCAGCTGCCGCGAGGAGGCACCACCGCAGCTGGCCACGCACGCGAGCCTGCTGTACCTGCCGCCGGTGGACCAGCTGCTGGTGCGCTACAAGTTCCATCAGGACCTGGCGGCCGGACGCCTGCTCGCGCAGCTGATGCAACGCGCGCCGCCGCCCTGGTCGTGCGCGCCGCTGGTGCCGGTGCCATTGCATGATCGGCGCCTGCGCCAGCGTGGCTACAACCAGGCCGCCGAACTATGCCGGTTGCTGCCGATGCCGGTCTGGCAGGGCCTGTACCGTCGCCGGCATACGGCACCACAGTCCGAACGCACGGCCGAACAGCGCAGGGACAACCTGTTCGACGCCTTCGATGCACATGCGCCGGTGCCGCCGCGGCTGACCGTGGTCGATGATGTGATGACCACCGGCAGCACCGTGATGGAAATCGCTGAGACACTGCGCTGCGTGGGTGCCGCAGAGGTGCGCGTGTGGGTCTGCGCACGGGTTCCGTGATCGCCCTCTTCATCGCCAGGGGCTAGGATGAAGCCGATTCCGGATCGAAGGAGTGGTCATGAATTCCCCCTTGTCTCCCCTGTTGTCGGCGGTCGGTCGCAGCTGGTGGATCCTGCTGCTGTATGGCCTGGTCGCACTCGGCTTCGGCATCATCGCGATCGGCTGGCCGCTGTCGGCGGCGACGGCCCTGGCCTGGACGCTGGGCGTGATGGCCATCATCGAAGGTGTCATCAGCCTGTTCGCGCTGATCAGCGGTGGCAGCGGTGTCTCGCGTGGCTGGCTGGCGCTGTACGCCATCGCCTCGCTCGGCTTCGGCATTCTGGCGGTGATCAATCCGCTGGCCACCGCCAGCGTGCTGGTGCTGTTCCTGGCAGCGTGGCTGCTGGTGGCCGGCATCTACCGCATCGTGTACGCAATCCGCGTGCGCAGGCAGATCCAGGGCGAGTGGTTGCTGATACTCAGTGGTGTGCTGGCGGTGGTGCTGGGCCTGCTGTTTGCGGCCAATCCCTACGCGGGCGTGGCCGTGACCACGCTGTGGATCGGCATCGGCAGCCTGCTGTATGGGCTGCTGCAGGTGCTGGTGGCATTCAAGCTGAGGAAGCTGAAGTGAGGCGGGCGGGTTCGTTTCTGCTGGTCGCGGTGCTGGGCCTGGCCGGTTGCATGCCCGGCGCAACAGCGGATGCGGAGGCTGGCAGGGATCATGCGCCGCGTCCGGGCGTGGATGTGCGTCTGAGCGCAGTCGATGCTGCCGGCAATGGCACACCGGTGCAGTGGCAGGGTGAAACACTCGCGCTGCGCGAGCCACCGATCGCCGACAGTGCCGACATCGCCGATGTCCGTTACGTGCTGGACCAGAGCCAGCAGCCCGGCCTGCAGATCCGCTATCGCAAGGAGGCACAGCAGCGCATCCACGATGGCACGGCCGCACTGGTGGGAAAGCGGGTGGCGATCAGCGTGGATGGCCGCGTGCTGACGGTGGCGACGGTGAGTGGCCCCTTCGGCGAATCGATGATGTTGAGTGGCCTGCCCAGCGTGGCCGAGGCGCAGGAACTGGCATGGCACATCACCGGCCAGCGGGTGCCGGCGCCCTGAACCCTGCTCAGCGCTGCCTGGTCGCGAATCTGGCCTCGATTTCCTCCAGCGACCTGCCCTTGGTTTCCGGCAGCCAGAACGCAGCCACCAGGAAGAACACGAATGTGCATGCCGCCCAGAACAGGAACATGCTGGCGTAGCCATAGTGGCCCACGGTCGGCAGGAAGAGCGCGGCGATGGTGGTGGACACGAACTGATTGATCAGCAGCGCGATGCTCATGCCATTGGAGCGGATCCGGTTGGGCATCAGCTCGGACAGTGCCAGCCATACGCAGACGCCAGGGCCCACCGCGAAGAAGGCAACGAACACGAGGATGCAGGCGGCCACCGCCCAGCCGTGGGCCGGCGTTGGCACCGGTCCGATCCGCGCCTGCTCGATGCGCAGTGGTGCGTGCGCGGCGCCGGCCGGGTCTGCGAATGGATTCAGGTGCAGGGTGCGGAAGAAGGCGCCGATGACGCTGTCCGGCTGCACGGTGCCGGCACGGTCGATGCGCAGCCCGCGATCGATCAGGTTGTCACTGCGAAGTGCGCGCACGTTGGTAAAATCGCCATAGGCGTAGGACACGGTCAGCTGCATCGGACGGCCTTCGCTGTCGATGCCGTCAGTGAGGCGTTGCCACTGTGCCTCGTCCAGTACCAGATGCAGGCCATCGCCGCTGGCTGCGGCCTGCAGCTGCGGCTGCACATCGGCGCGGCCGCGTTCGGCCTGGAAAAACAGGGTGGCGGCGGCCAGCAGCGCCACGCAGATACCGCCGCTGCCGAGCATCAGCAGGAACTTGCGGCCCTTGCGATCGACCAGCAGCAGCGCGACCACGGTCATCACCGCATTGAGCAGCTTGATCGCCACGTCGGCGCCATTGGCCACCGAACCGGACAGGCCCGCCTGGTTGAGGATGTTCACCGCATAGGCGAGCACCGAGTTGATGCCGGTGGCCTGGGTGCAGGCCAGGACCACGCAGGCCAGCACGAACGGCACCACGTAGCGGCGGCTGAGCAGCGGATCACGCCTGCCGTTCGTGCCACTGGATTCCGGTGCCTGGATGCGCGCGAGCGTGGGCTCGACCTCGGCGGCCGGCAGCACCCGCAGCAGGCTGCGACGGGCGTCGTCCACCCGACCACGGCGGACCAGCCAGCGCGGCGACTCCGACAGCCAGAAAATGCCGGCACAGAACACCAGGCCCGGCGTCAGGCAGCTCCAGAAGATGGTCCGCCACGCATGGTCCTTCACGGCGAACAGTTCCTGCGCCTGCTGTGCCAGCGGCAGCGAGCGCACGGTTTCGGCAGCGGCATCCACGGCCTGGGCGTGGTACAGGCCGATCAGCGCCGCCAGCACGAGTCCGATGGTCAGCAGCAGCTGGAACATCGCTGCACCCCGGCCACGCCGCTCCGGACTGAGCACCTCGGCCAGGTACAGGGGTACCACCACTCCGATCAGGCCGCCGCTGATGCCCTGCAGCAGTCGGCCCAGCAGCAGCGGCGTGTAGCCCGAAGCGAGCGCCATGATGGGAATGGAGGCGGTGAACAGAACGCCAGCCAGCAGCATCGCGCCGCGGCGTCCGATCAGGTCGGCCACCATGCCGGCAAACAGTGACGACAGCACACTGCCCAACAGAACGGCTGCAACGACGAATCCCAGCTGCTGGCTGCTGAGCTGCCAGGCCTGGCTGGCGGTCGCTTCCAGATAGGGCAGGGCACCGGCAATGATGCCGATATCGATGCCGTACAGCAGGCCGCCGAGGCCTCCGATGAAGAGCAGATAGCGTACGGGCCAGCGCGGAGCGGTGCTTGCAGTCATCGGCAGTTCCTGTGGTAGCGCCGGACCCTGCCCGGCGGCGGTTCTTCGCAGATTGCGTTCTGTGGCGCCGCGCCATGCGTGGCTCTACGGCAGGGATGTTGCTCAGTGCAGCTCGACCACCCGGCCACCCACCACCACCTGCTGCAGGCGCAGTCCAGCGTCCAGCACCACCAGATCGGCGCGGGCGTCGGGCGCGATGCGACCGCGATCGCCCAGGCCCAGGTAGTCGGCCGGGAACGTGGAAACGCGCTGCGAGGCGTCGGCCAGATCCAGGCCGACACGCACCAGGTTGCGCAGTGCCTGGTCCATGGTCAGCGCGCTGCCGGCCAGCGAACCGGTCGCCAGCCGCACGCAACCGCCACACTTGTGCACGCGCTGTTCGCCCAGCGCGTACTCGCCATCCGGCATGCCGGTGGCGGCCGTAGCGTCGGTCACCGCGTACAGGCGCGGAATCGCGCGCGCGGCCAGGCGGATCACGCCGGGATGGATGTGCTGCAGGTCGGGAATGATCTCGGCGTAACGTGCATGGGCGAGCGCCGCCGCCGCGATGCCCGGGCGATAGTGATCGACGCCGGTCATGCCGTTGAACAGATGGGTGAAGCCGGATGCACCCGCCTGCAGAGCAGCCACACCTTCTTCGTAAGTACCCGCGCTGTGGCCGAGCTGCACACGGATGCCCATCGCCGAAAGCGCAGGAATCAGCGCCGTGTGTTCGCCGATCTCCGGCGCCAGCGTCATCACCCGGATCGGTGCCAGCGCATGCAGCTGCTGCACCAGCGCCAGCGTCGCCTCGATCGTACGGTTGGGCTGTGCGCCCAGGCGCTGAGGGCTGATGAACGGCCCTTCCAGATGCACGCCGGCGATGCATGCGGCCTCGTCGTCCGGTGCTGCCATGGTGGCGGCCACGCCCTGCAGGGCGTACTCGATCTCGTCCAGGCCGGCGGTCATGGTGGTCGCCAGCAGGGTGGTGGTACCAAAGCGCAGGTGGGTGCGGGCGATGGTGCGGGCGACGTCGCCGCCCTGCATCAGGTCCACACCGGCAGCGCCGTGCACATGCAGGTCGATGAAACCGGGAAGGATCACCTGCAGCTGCGGGTCATCACCACCGCTGTGGTCGTCCACCTGCAGCTGGCGCACATGCGAGTCGAAGTAGACATGCCCACGTCGCCACCCCAGCGGGGTGAGGATGCGGCCATGCAGGGAACGGGTGTCGGTCATGCGGGCGGCTCGGCGATGATCACTTCGATGCCCAGCCGCTGCAGGCCCTCGCGGGTTGCGTCGTCGATGCCGGCGTCGGTGATGACGGTATGGATCTGATCCAGGCGGGCGATGCGATGCAGGCTGACACGGCCGAACTTGGAGGCGTCGGTCAGCACGACGATGCGCCGCGCGCGCTCGACCATGCGGTGGTTGAGGCGCGCTTCCGCCTCATCGTGGGTGGTCAGGCCGAACTGCAGGTCCAATCCGTCCACGCCCAGGAACAGGGTGTCGAAGCTGTAGGAATTGAGGCTGGCCTCGGCCTGGCTGCCCTGCAGCGACAGCGACTGCTGACGCAGCAGCCCGCCCGTCAGCAGCACATTGATGCCGGCAGCATTGGCCAGTTCCCACGCGATGTTCAGGCCATTGGTCATCACCGTCACATCGCGGCGGCCACGCAGATGGCGGGCCAGCGTCATGGTGGTCGAACCGGAGTCGATGATGATGTTGTCACCGGCCTGCACCAGGTTCGCCGCGCAGGCGCCGATGGACTCCTTCAGGGGCAGATTCAGCGCATCCTTTTCATGGATGTCCTGCTCCTGCGGAGGCGTGCGCACCAGATTGGCGCCACCGTGGGTGCGGTTGGCCAGGCCCTGCGACTCGAAGTGGGTCAGGTCGGCGCGGATCGTCACCGCGGACACGCCGAAGCGCTCGACCAGATCGGCCACCTGCACCGAGCCGTGCTCGATCAGCAGCTGCAGGATCTGTTGCCGGCGGGAGCGGGTGTTGCGCATGGCGGAGTCTCGGGTCTGCTGTGAGGGGTAGAGATTAGCCGTTCGCAGCAATGCCGGCAGCGGATCGTGTTTCCTGACCGCGTTTGCCTGCCTGGTTGGCGCTGCAGGCGCGGGCATACTCGCCCAGGCACTGGCCGATGCGGTGCTGCACCAGGGCCGTCGGCGTGTTGGCCAGGCGGCCGTCACGCACGGCGCGGTACTGCTCCGGCAGGTACTGGCTCAGCAGCACCAACGGTGGCGTGTGCTGCTCCAGGTTGGAGAACAGCGTCTGCACGGCGCGCAGCAGTGCCGGTTCGCCCCAGTAGTAGCGGCAGCGGTCACTGAAGGAATAACTGCGCAACAGGCGCAGTGTCGCCTGGTCACCCTGGTAGTAGGGTTGCCAGTACTTCGGCTGCGCCACCATCACCTCCTCCAGCACCTGTGGCAGGCGCGAGCACTGCGCAGCCGGCAGCAGCGCCTGTTCGATCGCTGCCAACGCGAACAGCGCCTCACGATAGGCGAAGGTGGCGGCGGGGCCGACCTTGAGGATCGCGAAATGATCGCGGACCAGCGCATGCAGTCCGCTTTCGCGCTGGTAGTCGGTGGAGTGCGCCTCGAACACGATGCGCGGCTGCTGCTCGAGGAAGTCGGCCAGCGCGTTGGCGGCGACCGGGTCGTACTCGTGCACGCTGCTGTGATCGAAATCCACGCCCGGCTGCACCACCATCGCGATGACGCGCTGCCAGGCATCGCGCAGTTCGGGGGTATCGAATGCCTGCTGGTGGATGGCCAGGGTCTGCGCGGCGGCTGCCGGTGTGGTCACCTGCAGGCCGCCGGCCAGCGAGGCTTCGCCGCCGGGAACGGGCACTTCGGTGCCGATCACGTACACCGGCGCCGGCAGGCCGAGCCGGGCAGCCGTGCGCTCGGCGATCGTCGCCAGTTCCGACGAACGCGCGGCCACGGTGGCATCAGGCAGCGGCACCGGATCGTCGGCGCAGGACATGCTGCAGTCCAGATGGATCTTGTGGAAGCCGGCGGCCACGTAGGCTTCGATCAGCACGCGCGCGTGGGCCATCGCCTCGGCGGCGGGGCGCTTCTGCCAGGCGTTCGGACCGAGATGATCGCCGCCCAGGATCAGCCGCGTGCGCGGAAAGCCTTCCTCATCCGCAAGCGTGCCGACATAGTCGCGGTACTGCGGCGGGGTCATGCCGGTGTAGCCGCCGAACTGGTCGACCTGGTTGGAGGTGGCTTCGACCAGCAGCACCGTGTCGTGTGCCAGTGCCACATGCATGGCCGCGCGCAGCACCTGTTCGTTGCTGCAGCAGACGCTGTACAGGCCCACATTGTGGCCGGCGCGGTGGGAGGCAAGCAGGGTCTGCAACGGGGACATGGTCATGCTCCGGACAATCAGGAAAACGAGGGTTGGCAGGCAAGCAGCGCGGCACCGCGCGCGCCACCGGCATCGCCGAAGCGCGGGGGCACGATCGGCGGCACCTGCACGCCGTTGAACAGATGGGCAGCGATTGCCGCCGGCAGCTGCTGGTACAGCGGGGTGTACTGCGAGAGGCCGCCACCGAGCACGATCACATGCGGGTCCAGGGCCAGCACCAGCGCAGCGAGGCTGTGGCCGAGCAGGTCGCGGTGGATGTCCAGCGCGCTGCGTGCACGCGCATCGCCGCCTTCGGCCAGTGCGATCACCGCACTGGCATCGACGGCCGCGCCGCCCAGGTGGCGTTCGATCATCGCCAGGCCGCTGCCGGATACATAGCGCTCAACGCAGCCCTGCAGGCCGCACGCGCAGTCGATCAACGGCAGGCCGTGACGCTGCAGCAGGTGGCCCGGCACGCTCCAGTGGCCCCACTCCCCGGCCAGGCCGTTGAAGCCGGACAGCAGGCGGCCCTGCAGGCAGAAGCCGCCACCGGCGCCGGTGCCGAGGATCGCGCCGAACATGCTGGGGTAGCCGTCGGCTGCGCCGCCATGGGCTTCGGACAAGGCGAAGCACTGCAGGTCGTTGCCGAAATGGAGCGGACGCTGCAGGCGTGCCTGCAGGTCGGCCGCCACACTGTGGCCGGTCAGCGCCGGCACGTTGGCACTCAGCTGGCGGCCCGTGCGGCGGTCACGCACGCCGGGCAGCGCGATGCCGATGGCCGCATCGTTGCGGCCCAGTGCGGCGTCGGCGTCGGCGACCAGCGCCACCACCGACCGCAGAAAGCCATCGTAGTCACCCTGCGGAGTGGCCACCCGGCGGCGCCAGGTGACCTGCATCGCCGCATCGCACGCCACCAGCTCGATCTTGGTGCCGCCGATATCGATGCCGTAGCAGGCATGGGCGATCAACTCAGCCATGGTGGATGGTGACACCCTTGACCACGCGGTTCACCGTGCCATCGGGGAAGGGATTGTCCGGGGTCAGCCCCAGCGCGGCCGAGCGCTGCAGTGCGAACAGCTGGCCGAAGGCCAGCCACACCGGCGCCAGCCAGGGATCACCCAGAACCGGCTCCAGGACGGGTACGGCGAGGGTGTAGTCATCGTCGGCACCGATGTCCGAATGCGGGCCGATGGCCAGCACCTGGCCTGCCACACCGTCGCGGCGCAGCTCGTCCAGCAGATCCTGCTCGTAGCGGCGTGCAAGCGGCTGCACGCTGCGCAGCACGATCACCAGGGTGCTGCCATCCAGCGTGGATTTCGGGCCGTGGCGGAAACCGAGCGGCGTGTTGGCCAGCGCCAGCACGCGGCCGGCGGTCAGCTCCAGCACCTTCAGCGCGCACTCGCGCGCCAGCGCTTCCAGCGGACCGCTGCCCAGGTAGATGACGCGGTTGAAGGGGCGCTGTGCCAGCGCGGCCACCGGTGCATCCCACTGCGCCTGGCCTTCGCGGGCCAGCGCAGCGAGCTGCGTCAGGCGCGCCACCCGCGTCTGCCACGGTGAGCGGTCGAACACGGTCAGCGCGGCCAGCAGCATGCAGGTCAGGCTGCTGGTCATCGCAAAGGCGCGGTCGCAGCTGGCCGACGGCATCAACAGGGTGCAGGTATCGGCACGGCCGGCACCGCGCCGGGCCAGTTCGCCATCAGCGTTGCAGGTGATGTCGAGGAAGCGTGCGTCATCCACGTCGCTGCGCACACGGTCCACCGCTGCCACGCTTTCCGGGCTGGAGCCACTGCGGCCGAACGAAACCAGCAGGGTGGGGCGGTCGCGTTGCAGATACAGCGCCGGATGGGTCAGCAGGCTGGTGGTATGCACCACACGGACGTCAGCGGCCCACTGCGCGTTGATCGCATCGGCCACCATCTCGGCGATGAAGCCGGAACTACCGGCGCCAGTGAACAACACGCGCTGATCGGGATTGTCGAGGCGGTCGCCCAGGAAGGCCTGCAGGCGTTCGCGGGCCTGCAGCAGATCCTGTGCAAGCGCGTCCCACAGTGCTGGCTGCTGGGCGATTTCAGTAGCGGTATCGGCTCCGCCCCGGCGCTGCCAGGCGGACACATCGGAAAGCAGGGTGACGTCCATTCGGAGGTTCCAGTTGGGCCATCGCACGATCTGTGTTTTCTTTCGAAATGTCAAATACCGAAAGCAAAAAGAAAGATAAAGAGCGCTTGGCGTTTCTGACAGACCGCAATCGTCCCAAACGAAAGGAATCGAAAAATGCCGTATCGCACCAAGCTTAACAGGGGAGTGCAAGCGATTACACAAAGTACTGCGCCGCATCACCTTTCGTTTCAGTCGAACTTATCTTACTTTTTGCTTTCCATTTGTTGACATCTTTCGAATCCCTGCCCTAGAGTCGGCCCAACCGCTTTCGAAACGCCCGGTGAACGGGTTGGGAGTCCGCGTGGAAATCTGCATTCGTCGCTCGCCGCTGATGCTGGCCCTGTTGCCGGTGCTGCTGCTGGCGTCCATGTCGGCCCACGCCGAACCCATCGGCAACCTGCGCTCGGTCACCGCCAGCAAGGCGGGCACGCCCGCCTGGGACCTGCAGACCGACACCGGCGCGCGTGTGCGCATCGAACTGCCGGCTGCCGACATTGTCCGTGTACAGGCGGGGCGCAAGGGGGTACTGACCGGAGCCGGCGACAAGGCCGCGCCGATCGTGCTGCCCCAGCCCAGTGCCGACGTGCAGGCACAGCTGGAAGAAGATGCGCAGGAGATCCGTCTGCGCACCGGCGCACTCGTGCTGCACGTACAGCGCCAGCCGCTGCGCCTGCGGTTGGAGCGTCTGGACAATGGCCAGCCCACTGCGTTGTGGCAGGAGCTGCAGCCGCTGGACCTGGATGCTGCACAGAGCGTGCAGGTACTCTCGTCGCAGCCCGACGAAGGATTCTTCGGCGGCGGCCAGCAGAATGGCCGTTACCAGTTCAAGGGACGCGAGCTTGAGGTGTCCTACTCCGGCGGCTGGGAAGAGGGTGATCGACCGAGCCCGGCGCCGATGCTGCTGAGCAGCCGCGGCTGGGGCATGCTGCGCAATACGTGGAGCGACGGCAGCTACGACCTGCGCCAGCCCGATCAGTCCACCCTGCTGCATCGCGAAGATCGTTTCGACGCCTACTACTTCGTCGGTGCCGATCTGCCGGCATTGATCGAGCGCTACACGCAGCTGACCGGCCGCCCCAACATGGTCGCGCGCTGGGCGCTGTCCTATGGCGATGCCGATTGCTACAACGACGGCGACAACGCGAAGAAGCCGGGCACCGTGCCCGAAGGCTGGAGCGATGGCCCGACCGGCACCACGCCTGACGTGGTCGACAGCGTGGCCAAGCAGTACCGGGCACACGACATGCCCGGTGGCTGGATCCTGCCCAACGACGGCTATGGCTGCGGCTACAAGCAGTTGCCCGAGACGGTGAAGGGTCTGGCCGGATACGGCTTCCGCACCGGCCTGTGGACGGAGAACGGTGTCGACAAGATCGCCTGGGAAGTCGGCAAGGCCGGCAGCCGTGTACAGAAGCTGGATGTGGCCTGGACCGGCAAGGGCTATCAGTTCGCGATGGACGCCAACCGCCAGGCGTTCAATGGCATCGTCGACAATTCCGATTCGCGTCCCTTCCTGTGGACGGTGATGGGCTGGGCCGGCATCCAGCGCTACGCGGTTGCCTGGACCGGTGACCAGAGCAGCAGTTGGGATTACATCCGCTGGCACGTGCCGACCCTGGTCGGCTCGGGATTGTCCGGCATGGCCTATGCCAGTGGCGATGTCGATGCGATCTTCGGCGGCAGCGCCGAGACCTACACCCGCGACCTGCAGTGGAAGGCCTTCACTCCGGTACTGATGGGCATGAGTGGCTGGTCGTCGAACGCGCGCAAGCACCCGTGGTGGTACGACGAACCCTACCGCAGCATCAACCGCGACTATCTGAAACTGAAGATGCGGCTGACGCCGTACATGTACGGGCTGGTGCACGACGCCGCGCAGACCGGCGCGCCGCCGGTGCGTGGGTTGATGTGGGATTACCCGCGCGATCCGCATGCGCAGGACGAAACCTACAAGTATCAGTTCCTGCTGGGCCGCGATCTGCTGATCGCACCGGTCTACCGCAGCCAGGCGGCCAGCCGCGGCTGGCGGCGTGACATCCATCTGCCGGCCGGTGGATGGATCGACTACTGGGATGGCCGCCGCGTGCAGGCCGGCGCCGAGGGCCGTCAGCTCGACCGCCAGGTCGACCTTGCCACGCTGCCGGTGTTCGTGCGCGCCGGGGCCATCCTGCCGATGTATCCGTCGATGCTGTTCGATGGCGAGAAGCCACTGGACGAGGTCACCTTCGATCTCTATCCGCAGGGCGATTCGCAGTACACCCTGTACGAAGACGACGGCAACACCCGCCGCTACCAGCAGGGCGAATCGAGCACGCAGCAGATCCGCGTGCAGGCGCCGGCACAGGGCAGTGGCCCGGTCCAGGTGCAGATCGCGGCCGTGCAGGGCACCTACCAGGGCCAGCTGGCGCAGCGTCGCTACGGCCTGCGCGTGTTGAGCCGGCAGGCCCCGCGCGCAGTGCAGGCCGGCGCCCGTGTGCTGCCCGCGCTGGCCGACGCGGCAGCCTTCAACGGTGCCGACGAAGGCTGGTATTTCGATGCCCGTGAGCGTGGCGGCACCGTCCATGTGCGTACCGCCACGCAGGATATCCGCCAGCCGCTGCAGGTGCAGCTGGACTTCGCCGTGACCGCCGCCGCTGCGGACGATGCTTATCCGGCCGCGCCGGTGCTCGGCCGCGAGCTGCCGGCCGACAGCCTGCTGGTGGTCAACCGCCCAGCGGAAGAGCCTGGCCATCCGCTGGAGAACGCGTTCGACGATGACCCGGCCACCTGGTTCCGCAGCGTGCGCAACCAGGCCGTGCGCACCGGCGCCCACGAATGGGTGGTCGGCTTCGGTGAGCGCCGGATGATCGACGGCATCGAGTTGGCGCCACGCAACGACAAGAACTGGAAGCATGGCCAGGTCCGCGACTACGAGGTGTACCTGGGCGACAGCAATGGCGAATGGGGCGAGCCGATCGCCCGGGGCCGGCTGCAGTTGAAGGAAGGGATGCAGCGCATCGACTTCCCCGCACACGCCGGTCGCCTGCTGCGTTTCCGGGTGCTGAGCGTGCAGAACCCCGAAGGTGACGGCGCCAGCAGCACCGACCCGATGGTCACTGCGGCACAGGGCAGCGCCCGCGCGTTCGACGCGTTGCAGCCACGCGATGTCGGCCCGATCGCGCTGTCCACCTTCCACATCCTCGAGCACCAGGAACCGGAGCGACCGGCCCGGCAGCGCTATCTCTCCGAGCTGCCGGTGCCGGCCGCGCTGGCCAGCCAGGTGCGCGCCGACCAGGCGTTCCGTGGCGAGGCCGGCATGCGCATGAACGGCCTGCAGTTCCGCCGTGGCCTGGGAGTGGGCGCGAACAGCCGCATCGACCTGCGTCTGCAGGGCGGCTGGCGCCTGCTGCGTGCGGATCTGGGCATTGATGATGCCTGCCGCAGCGCAGGCGGCCTGCAGTTCCAGGTCTGGGGCGACAACCGCCTGCTCTACGACAGCGGCCTGGTGAAGGCGCCCGGCGTGGTCAAGCCGGAGCTGGACATCCGTGGCCTTACCACCCTGAGCCTGCGCACGCTGGGTGCGCAGGGCAGTCAACCCGCCCAGGTCTGTGCCAACTGGGCCAACGCCGTGCTGATCGGCCAGGAGGGCGACTCCGCCAGCATCGTCGCCCCATGACCCCTTCGTAACACCGCTCCTCCCCCGCCCATACCGACTGCGGCCTGCTGGCCGTGGCCCGGGAGCGTTTTGCCCGCTGATCCACATTCGCGCCGCACCCCTGCCAGGAGAGAACCCCGATGTTGCCCGCACGCTACCGCCGCCCCCCCTGTCGCACGATCGCTCCGCTGACGCTGGCCATTGCCGGCGCGCTGCTGTCGGTCGCCCTGCCTGCCGCTGCGCAGGACAGCAAGGACAACGCCACCGACCTGGCCCGCATCGAGGTCACCGGCTCCAACATCCGCCGTACCGATGTGGAAACCGCCTCGCCGGTCCAGGTCATCAGCAAGCAGGACATCCAGAACATGGGTGCGCGTACGCTGCTGCAGGTGCTCGACAACCTGCCGGCTGCCCGCCCGGCGCAGCAGGATTCGCGCTCGCTGTTCACCGGCTCCGACGGTGCCTCGCAGGCCAATCTGCGTGGGTTGGGCGCACAGGGCACGCTGGTGCTGCTGAACGGTCGTCGCCTGTCGTACTACGGCGCGCCCGCCGGCTTCCAGACCCAGTTCGTCAACATCGATGCGATCCCGGCTGCCGCCATCGAACGCATGGAAGTGCTCACCGATGGTGCTTCGGCGGTGTACGGCACCGACGCCGTGGCCGGTGTGATCAACGTGATCACCAAACGCAACTTCCAGGGCGCGGAGATCAACTTCACCAACGATACGTCATCGCGCATCGACTCCTACGGTGAGCGCCAGGCCAGCATCACCGCCGGCTTCGGCGACCTGGCCGAGAACCGCTTCAACATCTACGGTGCGGTCAACATGTACCGCCGTGACGCGATCCCGTTGCGTGATTTCTACGACAAGCGTCCCGAGCAGTACTACGTCAACAATCCCAATTACCTGACGAACCTGCGCCTGGGCGTGGGCAGCAAGCCGGGTGAGTTCAACCCGGGCAGTTACTTCGCCTTCGATCCGGTCACCGGCCGCCGCGTGCAGGAGGCCGCACCGGGGTGCAAGAACGTGCTGCAGGGCGAGGCCGCCGGTCCGCGTTGTGTCTGGGAGACCTGGATGAACAACGAGATCGACGCCGGCGCCAAGTCCGAGCGCAACACCGCCTACCTCAATGGCACCTTCCTGGTGGGCGACTCGACTGAAATCTTCGCCGAGGCGACCTACACCGACATCGATCTGCGTGCCAATGGCGGTACACCCCGCAGCTATGGCACCACCACCGGTAACCCGACCAGCTGGTTCTCCCGCGATACCGGCACTACGGTCAACCAGTTCCTGTATCCCTACCTGGGGCCGAACAACGAGTACAACCACGCCAGCCCTGAACTGAAGGCGATGATGGGCGGCGTAGTTGGCCTGCAGTACCTGCTGCAGGATGCCGGCGCCAACTACTTCGGCCAGCGCAACACCGACAAGAGCTACCGCGTGCTGACCGGTGCACGTGGCAACATGGGTGACTGGAACTGGGAAACTGCTTTCGCCACCGCCGGCACGCACTCCACCACCTACCAGACCATCAACGTCAACCTGAAGGGCTTCGAGAAGGCCTTCGGCCCCTACTCGGTGGATCCGGGTACCGGGCGGGTGATCATTTCCGACCATCCGGCATACAAGTTCGGTGAGATCAGCGAAGCCAACGCAGCGCTGATCCGCGAGGCGTTCCCGACCTTCGACATCCAGTCCTGGACGCGCCTGCACACCCTGGACGGCAAGATCGAAGGCCCGCTGTTCCAGCTGCCGGCCGGTGAGATGCGCGCCGCGTTCGGCTTCAATGCCAGCCGCGAAACCTTCTACACGCCGGGCAATGCCGACGCAGCCGCCGGCCTGATCACCCAGCAGGGCGGCTCGTGGTTCGACGGTGCGCGCAACACCTATGCACTGTTCGCCGAAACGGTGGCGCCGATCACCGACAAGCTGGAACTGGATGCCGCGGTCCGCGTGGACAAATACCCGAACTTCAGCGCCAACGTCGCACCGAAGATCGGCTTCAAGTACCAGGCATTCGATCAACTGATGCTGCGCGGCACCTATTCGACCGGCTTCCGTGCGCCGAGCCTGGCCGAGTCCGGCAGCGGTGGCGTGTTCGCCCAGCTCGGTGGCTACCGCGATGAGGTGCGCTGCGCCGAGACCAACGCGATCGCCGACCTGTTGCGGCAGTCGCAGCGCGCCGGTGACGTGGACCTGGGCAAGAGCCTGGCCAACGTCGATTGCAGCCGCACCGTGGCCCGCATGACCCAGCCCAACCAGGACCTGAAGCCGGAGAAGGCCAAGATCGCCACCTTGGGCTTCGTCTACGAGCCGGCCAGCTGGCTGTCGGTGTCGGCCGACTACTGGTTCATCTACCGCAACAACGAGATCGTTGCCCCGGATTTCAGCCGTGACACCGACATCATCTCCTCCACCCGTTCGCCGATCACTGATGCCGATCGTGCAAATCTGGCCCAGCTGGCGGCGATGTGCGCCGACCCGGCCAGCGGTGTGAGCTGCCCCTCGGTCCTGCCCGGCTACAGCGTGGGCAACGTGGCCAGCGTGGTCGGCCAGTACAAGAACCGCGGCAAGACCCTGGTCGACGGCTTCGACGTGGACGCACGCAGCCGCTTCTCGCTGGGCGAGTGGGGCGGGCTGAACGTGGGCCTGGCCGCCACCATCGCCAATCGCAACCGCTACTACATGGATGAGGAAAGCGGCTGGTACTACGGCGACGTGGTGGGCTACTACAACAACCCGCGCCTGCGCGCCACGCTCAACGCCGACTGGACCTACAAGCAGGTGACCACCAGCATGTTCGTCAACTACGTGGGCGGTACCAAGTGGGCCCGTGACCGCGTGGATGAGGTGGATAACAACAAGGAGACCTGCACCGCCGGCTACCTGGCGCTGCAGGCCAGCAAGTGCGACGGCGCGCCGTCCTGGTGGACCGCCAACCTGAGCGTCACCTGGCGCCCCGACGACGCCTGGAACCTGAGCTTCACCGTCAAGAACCTGTTCGACCGGCTGCCGTTCTACGATCCGAACAGCTTCCTGGGTGACTCCAGTGACTACGCGACGATCTTCGGCCGTGGTTACAGTGTGACCATCGGTTATCGATTCAAGTAAGCAGGTTCGAGTGATCCAGCGCGCCGGTTGCGGCCGGCGCGCTTCCAAGAGGAGAGATGTTTGCCATGAAACGCAGGGAGTTCATCGCGGCCAGTGCCGCCGTCGCCGCCAGCAGCCTGTTGCCACAGACCCCGGCCTGGGCGCGCGGGCGCACGCTCCGCCTGGCCATGATCGGTACCGGCATGCGCGGCCAGGTGCTGTTGAAGGAGCTGGTGCGCCGCGACGATGTCGAGGTCATTGCACTGTGCGACATCGAGCCGATCATGCTGGGTCGTGCCGTGGACATGGTGACCAAGGCGGGCAAGCCTGCGCCGAAAACCTATGGCCAGGATCGCGACAGCAACGCCTGGAAGCGCCTTCTGGAACAGAAGGGCATCGATGGCGTGATCATCGCTACGCCGTGGGAATACCACGCGCCGATGGCGATCGCCGCCATGCAGGCGGGGGTGGCCGTAGGCTGCGAGGTGGTGGCCGGCATCACCCTGCAGGACCACTGGGATGTGCTGAAGACCCAGCTCACGACCGGCACGCCGTACATGCTGCTGGAGAACGTCTGCTACCGCCGCGATGTGATGGCCGCCCTGCAGATGGTGCGACAGGGCCTGTTCGGCGAGCTGGTGCATCTGCAGGCCGGCTACCAGCACGACCTGCGCGGGGTGAAGTTCAACTCCGGTGATCCCAGCCAGCCTTACGACAGCGGCGTGGAATTCGGTCCCAAGGGCTGGAGCGAGGCGCGTTGGCGCACCGAGCATTCGGTGGAGCGCAACGGCGAGCTCTACCCCAGCCACAGCATCGGCCCATGCGCGATGTACACCGGCATCAATCGCGGCAACCGCTTTACCCATATCAACGCTTTCGCGACCAAGGCACGCGGCCTGCACGAGTACACCGTGGCCAAAAGCGGTGGCACCAGCCACCCCAGCACCCAAGTGAAGTTCAAGCTGGGTGACATCGTGACCACCACGCTTGCCTGCGAGAACGGTGAGACCATCCTGCTGCAGCACGACACCTCGCTGCCTCGACCGTATTCGATGGGCTTCCGCGTGCAGGGCACCAAGGGTCTGTGGATGGACGTCAACCACTCGATCCACATTGAAGGCCGCAGCCCGCCGCACCAGTGGGAAGAGTTCAAGACCTACCAGGATCAGTACGAGCACCCGCTGTGGAAGCAGCATGCCGACACCGCGGCCAGCGCCGGTCACGGCGGCATGGACTGGTTCGTCATCCATGCGTTCGTCGAGGCACTGAAGGCCAAGGCGCCGATGCCGATCGACATCTACGATGCGGTGACCTGGAGCGCGATCACCCCGCTGTCCGAGCAGTCCATTGCCAATGGCTTCCAGACGCTGGAGTTCCCTGACTTCACCGCTGGCGCGTGGAAGCAGCGCAAGCCGATCTTCGCCTTCGACGGCACGTACTGATCCGTACACCCACGGTAGCGCCGGGCCATGCCCGGCGTTGCTGTGTGGACCGGTGTGCTCGCCCCTGTGGCGCTGGGCCTGCGCTCGGCGGCTGCCGGCTTCCAGTTCTTAGCGTGGAAGATCAGCGGCCTGCTGATTCTGGGGCCGTGCCGGTGGGCCAACAATCGATGGCCTGAGCAGGGAAAGATGGCGCGCCCGGAGGGATTCGAACCCCCGACCAATGGCTTCGGAAGCCACTACTCTATCCGGCTGAGCTACGGGCGCGTTGGGTGCTGCTACCGCACCAAACTTTGGTGCGGTCCCGCTATTCTATCCACTTTCCATGGATAAATCTTCCCACCTTGCTGGCCTGGATGGGGAGGGCGGCTGCGAGGCTCAGGAGATGGCGGCACCGCGGGCGAAGATCGCTTGATGCAGGCGGGTCAACTGGGCCCTGGTCCAGCGCTGGAAATCCGGCTCTACGAAGCGTGCGATGGCCCAAGACAACACTAGAACCAGCATGCAAGCCACCCCTAGCGCCAGCATCGGCGAGGCTCCCTGGGTCACCAGCAAGCGCATCATCACCAGACCCAGCGTAAAGTGCAGCAGGTAGATGGGATAGGACATCAGGCCCAGCAAACGTAGCAGAGAGGCCATCCGAACCGACACGTGCTGTCCGATGCGCGCGCCATAGCGGATTGACAATGGGATCACGGCGGTGAACACCAGGAAGGCCGCGATAGGTATCCAGGGTAGCCGCATGGCCATTTCCTCCTGACCGATCTCCGCCAACGCCTCGGCGCGTGGCAGGGCGGCACCTACGTAGATCTGGAGGCAGCACAGCACCAGCGTGGCAATGGCGAAGAGCGCATTGATGGCCCGCAGGCGGCCGACGGATGCCAAGTAGAAGTAGATGCCCATGGCGAAGAACACGCCATGCCAGGCCAGCAGCTGACGCTTGCCGCGCGCAAGACCGATCAACGACGACAACCAGTCGATGTCAGTGGCGTGGAACAGACTGGCGACGATAATGGCCGAGCCGCTGTACAGCGTTAGGAAAATAGCAAGCAGGTCAATGCGGTGGATGCGTCGACTGAGAATCATTAGGCCAACCAAGGCGTAGAAGATGATCTCCAGTACCAGCGTCCAGTACACACCCTCCATCCATGGGGCCTTCGGCAACAGTAGCAGCGAGCCAACGTAACGACGTAGCAGTTCGCTACCGGAGTACAGGTCTCCAGCGATACACACCAGCAAGGTGATCGTCGCGCAGATCCATAGCGTCGGATACAGACGGGTGATGCGACCGATCACGAACTGGTGCAGTGATGCCTTGGCCGCCGAGTGGGTAATTACGAAGCCGGAGATCACGAAGAAGATCTGAACACCAATATAGCCAAACCATGCCCACGACATCTGCGGGATGCTGTAAAGACCTTCGTGAATGAAGTACCCGTTGCTGCGCGGTTGCCAAGTGGAATACCCCAAATGGTAGATCAGGACCAGCATGGCCGCGAAGAAGCGCGACATATCAACCAATGGGTAGTAATTCTTCTGCATTTCCAGATGTCCGCCTGCGGAGTAGGTGCTCAGTGTGCCGTTAGGCCCAACCGCTGCTTGAGCTTCCGGGATAGGTATCCATGGAAATATGCGCGGATTTCGGAGTCGTCGATTTGCGGGGAACCGCTTGCGCGGGCGCTCCAGTAACCGCCTAGGTAATCACGGGCATCGGCGAAGCGACCATGCATGACAAACTTGCCAAAGCGTACTAGCGCATACGTCAATGTGTTGCCGCGGAAGTGGGCCGAACCGCCGTAATAGCGCTGCTTGGAACGGGCGCCGACTTCACGGGCTTCAAAAGTGGCCTCCTTTACGACACGAGCTTCCCAGCCATCGATCTCGGCGCGTGCCAGCGATAACGTATCAGCCGATGGGCCTATGATGTAACCGGACTGAACCATGCACGCACCGCGCCAAAGACGGCAGCTGCCCCGCACCCAGTCAGCAGCGTGCATAGAACGCCTGTCGGTTCCAGTATCACGACTGATTCCGCTGGCTATGCCCAACTTGGGGTTGCGATCAAAAGCTTCGATTAGTAGACGATAGTAGTCCGGCTCCGGAAAGCTGTCCGCATCAAGAATGCCGATGAGATCCTCATTTCCCAATTCCACGCTGCCGCGGATTTCGTCGAAACCACGTGACACGATGCGGGCGTACTTTTGACCGAGTGCGTACTCACCGGATTCGGTGTCTTCATTGAGCACGATGAGTTGCTCGACGTTGGCGGGCTTGGCCAGCGTCTGCAGCAGTTCGCGTGAACCGTCTGTGGATCCGTTTTCCACGATGACCCACATGGCAATGGCGGTATCCTGTGCGGCCACAGCTGCATACAAGTCAGGGATATTGTCTATCTCGTTGCGTAGTGGAGTGCTCAGGAAGATGCGGCGGCTCATTTCTGGGCCTCGGTCAGTGATTTGAGCAGGAATAGGTTCATCAGAATCGGGAACATCACTGGTGGGGAGATGATGCTGTTGCCGGTCAGCATCGGGCCGAACAGGATGACCATGGCCAGAGCCACTGGGCCTGCCTTCATGCAGCCGCGAGCGAGCAAGGCGAGGATCAACAGGCTCCCGACGACGCCATACTCGATGAAGAGACGGACGAAGTCCGAATGCGGATCCTTGGAAATGAAGTCAAATACACGGTTGCCATCACCGGTTGAGCCACCGCCCTGACCAAACAACACGATGGCCGAGCCGCTATCAAACTGCGCTTCAATCATGGCGATCCAATAGGACATGCGCCATGCGAAAGAGGAGCCTTGGTTACCGAACTGGTGGCTGCGGGCCTTCTCGACGATCAGGTCAAGATCGGACACTGTGATCTTTTCGAGCGCGTATTGGCCAAGGGGAGTCTGAAGTGCCATCACTACAGCCACTACAGCCATCGCTGCATATACCAAACGCGTAACGCTGAAGCGGAAGCTAAGGAAAATCATCAGCACGCCGGCCATGAATACGAACAGTGCGCCCGAGCTCTTGGATGCCACCAGCATGCCAAGAGCTGCGGCCAGGAAGACGTAAAGGCCACGTGGGCTGTATAGCCGGCTGAAGTGCAGATACAAGAAAGTGATCAGCACCGTTGCACACACATAACCCAAGTGGTTCGCATGCGGCATCAATGAACGGTAACGGTAGTCACCTGATAGAAAAGCGCCCGTTGCCAGATCAAGCGCGAACGGCAACAGTAGGAAGGCGAGGAAAAGCATCAATGTAAGTGCAATTTCCTGCACCCGTAGGCGATGTAGCGCATAAGCGAAGATCGCGAATGTGACGAAGCGCACTGCTTCCTGTGACTGTGCCAGGAAGGGCACCAAGGAGGGGAACAAGGCGCGGACGAGCACATAGGCGGCGATCAGGTAGAAGGCCCCGGAAAACCAGCCAACATTGAGTCGTCGCCGCAGCAGGCTGCCGTTGGCCGCCGCGAACACTATGGCAGCCAGAATGCCTAGCGAGTTGTGCAAGGTGGCTGCCACGAGAACCAGCAGCATGCCACCCACGTGTCCAATGCGCAGACCTTTGGCGCTGGGTGGGGCGACGGCGAATGTGCCGGACAAGCTACGGTTCATGGCGTGTCAACTCCACTATCATTGCCGAAAATCAGGTCGCGCAGGCCATTGATGAACCGGGCATCGGCATGAGGGGGCAACACTTCGCCGAGGGGGGCGCTGGATACTAGCTCATGATAGGCCGCATCGAGTTCATCGGCCTCCTGAATGAATCGCAGGAACGGACGGTCGGCAAGCTTGCGGGCCGTGGCCAGCTGGTGGTCATTGCGATGTTCGCCCAATGCGAAGCGGCGTGGCATCAGAATGGCGGGTTTGCCATAGGTCAGCGCAGAGATGATGGTGCCCATTCCCGCATGGGAAATGATGCAGGAGCAGGCCCTGATGCGCTCTTCAAAGTTTGCTTGGCTGATAAAACGCTGGTGTTTCAAGGTGGTCGGTATATAAGACGATGTACCAATCTGCGCGAAGCCTTGGATCCCGGAGCGTGCGGCCCAAGCATCGACGATACTCACTAGGCGGTCGAAAGGCAGCTGCGTGCCGGTGGTAAGGAAGATCACAGCACGGCTCCCAAATAGCGTGGCCCATCTTCGCTAGCTAGTTCCGGCCATTGCGTCAGCCAATGGTCGGCCCACCGGGCGACCTTCCGTCCAGCCAAGGAAAGCTCCTCGGCATTGGCGATGCTGTCTATCCAAATAGTGCGTGCCCCTAGTATTTTGCCTATCACCACAGCAACAAAACCAGGCGCGGCCCCAGTGGATATCACTACCTGCGGACGCTCACGTAGAAGTACTCGAAGCACCTGCAGGGACATCATGCCCAGCTTGATCTTACGGCTGAAATTGGCATCGATAACCGTATGGCAGCGATGATTGCCGATCGCATGCGGCGCGGGCTCCTGGGTTGTCACGAACACTACCTCAGCTCCCTCGAATGCAGGCGTGAGCCGGAGTAGTTGTACCCAATGTCCGCCTGCAGAGGCGACAGCCAGAATCTTCATGATGATCTTGAATGTTTCACGTAAAGGGGGCTCAGCTCAACGCTTCCCAGCCCGCGCGCTTGCCGATCACGCGGATGAGCAGGCGGCGGACGGCGGGCAGCGCGACTGATGCATTCACGGCTAGCCGGGTTGCAATGGTGAACAGCGTCCTCTTTTCATTCTGGGCCCGCTTGGCGTACAGGCAGGCATCGTCCATCTCGCCCGCGTACAGCGACTGGATGGCAATCTTTGCTGCTGCATGGGCGAGCCCAGGATGCGGACGGCGGAATAGCCCGGCCGACACCCCATACAGGTCGATCGCATCATGCCCGTCGCGGACGCGATCATAATGGCATTGCCGGGCGAACGTGGAGAACGCCTGTTGTAGGTAAAGTTTGGACTTGTTGGTGGATACGCCGTCGCCGGCGAAGTTACGCCGTACGTACAGTACTTCGGCCAGATTGGACATGTTCCAACCAGCGCCAGCAATGCGAATCCATAAGTCGCGGTCCTGTGCAAACATAAAGAAGGGTCGGTAGCCTCCGACCTGGTCATAGGCTTCGCGACGGATCATGACCTCACCATGGCTGAAGGGATTGCCTCCTTCCAGGAAGTCGTCCAGGAGAGCCGCCCCAGGCTTTCCATGGACACCTAGCGTCGTGATTGTACCGGCACTGACCGATTCGTGGCGGCGCAAGCAGCCGACCACGCCTAGTCGTGGATCGGCATCCATGGCCTTGGCCTGCAGTGCAATACGTTCGGGTTCGGACATGTCGCCTGCTCCCTGTATGGCGATGTAGCGGCCGCGCGACAAGGTGATCGCGTTGCGGATGGCGGCCACAAAACCAGCATTTTCCTGGTGTATGACCACCAACCGCGGATCGTTGTAGGTCGCAAGAATATCCCGTACCCGCGGGTCCTTGCTGCCATCATTGACCAATACAATTTCAAAGGAAGCAGCAGTCTGTGCCAACAGGCTGTCGAGCGTGTCCTTGAGGTAGTCGGGCCGGTTGTACCAGGCACAAACGATGGAAATCAATGGTGGGCGTTCCATCAGATCTCCTCGATGGAACCAGATGGCGTAACGTAACGCGCTTCAACGGCCATCGAATAGCCGGTCGCATGCGCCACGGAGTTCTTCACCAGCGCGATCAGCGCCAGCACGTCGGCTGCCGTGGCATTGCCGCCGTTGATGATGAAGTTGGCATGTTCCGGTGCGACGTAGGCACCACCTATGGCACGACCCTTCAGGCCCTGATCTTCGATGACCTTTCCAGGCGGTCCATATTGCTCGTACATCGCCGGATTGCTGACAAATACGGAGCCGCAGTTGGGTAGTTTTTGCGGGAACTTCATACGCCGGCTGCGCATGATGTCCAGCATCTCGCGCCTGCGCGCAGCGCGGTCCACGCCTGCCTCCAGCTCCAGTTCCACCTGGGCGATCACTTCATGTCGGGTCTGGAACACCGAGGTGCGGTATGCAAATCCACATTCATCTCTGTTGCGCTCGATCAGCTGACCAGTTGCATCCACTGAAATTACCGAAACAACATGCGTGCCAATACCTTTACGCTGGCTACCTCCGTTCATGCATATGAGGCCTCCAAGCGTTCCCGGAATTCCACAGGTGTGCTCGATGCCACCCAGGCCTGCTGCCATCGCGCGACGGGCCAAGCCTGGCACCCAAACACCGGCATCGGCACGGAGGTGGTTCTTCTTGATGGCCAGCGAAGAGAATTCGGGGCCAATCCGGATCGCAACCGCACGCAGGCCTTCGTCGGCGAACAGCAGGTTGGTGGTCGCTCCGATCACCACCGATGGCACGCCTCGCGTAGCGAGCCAGCCACGCAGACGGGCCAGTTCTTCAATGCTGCGGGGCGCAATCATAACGTCGGCAGTACCGCCAATCCGCCAGCGGCTGATGATGGCCAATGGGACATCGCGCTGTACCGCTCCCGGGAACAGGCGTGCCAGCTCGGAGGCGATGCCGCCCAGCTTGACCTTGTCCAAGTTCAGCCCCATCGAACGTCCGCACCCATGGCACGCAGCTTTTCGGCGAAGTCGACATAGCCGCGGGAGATCTGCCAGGCATCGGTGACGATAGTCTCGCCCTCAGCCGTCAGACCACACAGGGTCAGTGCCGCCCCTGCACGCAGGTCCAGCGCACGTACGACAGCGCCGTGCAGCACGCCACCTTGGCCATGGATCCGCAGCATGTCACCGTCCACGTTGTACTTCACGCCCATCTTCGCCATCTCTTCTGCGTAGCCATAACGACCGGGGAAGCGCAGGTCAACGATGCGCGATTCACCCCGGGCCCTGGCGCCCCACGCAGCCAGGATTGGCTGAACGTCTGAATTGATGCCCGGATGCGGTCCGGTACTGATCTCGATCGGATAGCAGGCGCCACCACGCACGATCAGCGAATCATCGCCGACATACAGGCGCGCGCCAGCAGACCTCAGGTGCGCCAGCACCACTTCCAGGTCGGCATAAGGAAAATCAGCGATTTCGATGTCGCCGCCGGTGATCACCGCTGCAGACAGCCAGGTGATTGCCTCCATGTTGTCGGCGATCACGCGGTGCTCGGTTCCATGAAGGGCATCAACGCCTTGAATCTCGATGTGCTCTTGGCCAAACACGGTGATGCAAGCGCCCATGGAATTGAGCATTGCGATCAGGTCGAGGATCTCCGGGCGGATATGCGGATTCCACACTCGCGTGGTGCCCTTGGCCAGGGTGCCGGCCAGGATTGCATTCTCGGTCGCGCCGGTGGAGCGCATCGGCAGGTGGATATCCGCCCCGACCAGACCATTGGGCGCTTCGGCATACAAATATGCGTCATCCTCCCAGACACGCGCGCCCAAGCGCTCCAGCAACATGACGTGGAGGTCGTACTTGCGCTCGCCCAGTTTGCAGCCACCGGGCAGCGGAACGCTCCCTGCACCCAGACGTGCGGTCAGCGCACCCAGGATCAGCAGGGTGTTTCGGATCGAACGGCCTTCCCATTTCAGCTGGCTGGCCAGCGACTCGCTTTCGGTAATCCGGATTGAATCAGTACCCAGCAATTCAGCGGATTTGCCCAATGCGCGCAGCATGTCCACATGCACCTGAGTGTCCAGCAGTCCTGCTGGGTAATTCCGCAGTTCCAGAGTATCTCGGGTCAGGATGCTGGCTGCCAGCAGACGCAATGCGGAATTCTTGGCGCCGGCCAGCGAAACGCGGCCTTCGAGGCGGGACTTTCTGACATGCAGGACAGCGGCGTTGCTCATGGGTTCGTGTGCTCGGATGAGGATTCTGTGGAGTCTTTCTGGATGATGCGTGCGGGGATGCCGACAGCGGTAGCGTTGTCGGGGACGTCCCGGGTGACGACCGCGTTCGCGCCGATGATGCAATTCCGCCCTACGGTGATACGGCCGATCACCACTGCTCCGGCGAAGATCGTGGTGTCATCACCGATAACGGGGTAACTTTTTGATCGCCAGTCGCCGCTGCGCGCACCACCGAGGGTTACGTTCTGGAAGATCTTCACGTTCTCGCCGATCACCACCCCTTCACCGATTACTACGCCGGTAGGGTGCTTTAGATCGAGCGAGACCGGAAACGTTGCTTTGTGCGAGATGAACAAGCCGTGCTTGCGCGCCAGTCGGCCTTCCACATAACGGCCCAGTAGCGTGTTGCCGCGCATGCGTGCGTGAATGAGCGCCCGGAGGTGCCAGCGCACACGTGGCTTGGCTCCGCCGAGCCACAACAATTCAATAAGGCGAAAAGGATTCTTCATAGGTCTCAGCTGCGCCCGTCACGGCGGGCTGCCGCGGCCGCGCGGTTGACCACGTGCAGGATATACAGAGTAATGAGCAGGTAGAACGCGAACAAGAATGCGCTCAGTACGTATACGAATTCCTTGGGCGAAAGTGCCAACCAGAGGCAGGTTTGGTAGATGACTAGTAGGCCAATGGCACGCACTACATTGATCGAAAGAAATGCACCCTGTGCGTTATAGATGTTGAGGATCTGCACCAGTGGTGCAGACGTCAACTGCAGTAGGACGAAGGGTGCCAGAATCGAGGCATACATGCCGGCTTCGGTCCACCGCTCACCGAATGCCATATGGAAAAGCGGCTCGCCCAGCAGCATCAGGGCCAGGGTGAGCGGCAGGCCGACCAAGAACAGCTTTTTCTGCACTGAGTAGGCAAGGACTTTGATGCGAACTTCCGACCCCTTCGGAAGGCGTGCTATCTCACCATAGAATGCTTGGCCTACTGACTGGCCAATCAGGTTGCCGGGAATGGCCAGAGCCATCAGCGCCAGACCAAGCTGGCCCGTAGCGCCGGCACCGAACAGTGCCGCGGCGAACATTGCCGGTGCTTGGGTAGAGAACGCCAACAGGAATTGCGAAGGTAGACGAAATGCCGGAAAGCCACGGTAATAGCGGGCCAGCAAGAGCATTGCATCGCGGCTCACGCGATGGACATTTCCCTGAAAGTCTTTCCGGAAGCGCAGCGTGAATGAACTGATGCCGCCACTTTGTTCTACCAGATGCCCGAACAGCAAGCCAAATGGTTTGAGCCCCGCCAGGCCCAAGCCAATCTTGACCAGTACGCCCATTACTGATTGCACGACCTTGGTCTGGGAAATTGCCTTGTAGGAGCGACGGCGCGTTGCCCACAGACTCAGGCCCTCGTACACGGCCACTGCGATGGCACCCAGAATCACCAGCCACCACCAAGGTGCCAGCACGTCCATGGACATCCAGCCCAGTACAATGTCGCCGAAGGCCCAGAACAGCAGCGCTATCAGCGCAGCCATGATCAACATCAACAGGCCGGACAGCACCATCAGGTTGGCTGCCATGCGATCGGAACGGGGCAGTGGCACGGCGAGCACGTAGCGGAGTGTCAACATGGGGGCAATCACTGCCACCAATGCGCTATAGACCGCCAACACCCCGTAGTCGTCCGGGCTGTAGATGCGGGTCAGCAGCGGGATGGTCGCAATACTGACTAGTCGTGCCGTCCCCGTGCCAAGCGCCAGCGTCAGCATTCCACGCACGACGCCGCCAGATTCACCGCCGAAAAGCCGTTGGCGTATCCGTGAGAATTTCATGGTGATTGCTGATTGCATGAGCGGGCCCCGGTCTTACGAGGTGCGCTCTGGGTAGAACTGGCGATACCATGCGGCAAATCGCTTCAGGCCGGTAGCCAGATCGGTCTTTGGTACGAAGCTGAAGTCCTGGGTGCTATGCCGTATATCGGCATAAGTGGCTAGCACGTCACCCGGCTGCATGGGCAGCAAGTTCTTCCGTGCTTGACGGCCCAGTGCTGCCTCCAGCAGCGAGATCATTTCCAGCAACTGTTCCGGGTTGTTGTTCCCAAGATTGTAGACGCGGTGCGGTGTTTCATCGTCGGCCGGCAAGGGAGCGCCTTCAACCAGCGTCTGTATGCCATCGACGATATCGTCGATGTAGGTGAAGTCGCGCTTCATGTCACCATGGTTGTACACATCGATGGAACTGCCGCTGGTGATAGCATTGGCAAACTTGAAATACGCCATGTCCGGGCGACCCCAAGGCCCGTAGACCGTGAAGAAGCGGAGGCCGGTAATCGGGAAACGATACAAGTGCGCGTACGTCTGGCACATCAGCTCGTCGGCCCTCTTGGTCGCTGCGTACAGAGAGATCGGCGCATCGACGCGATCTTCAGTCGAGAATGGTTGCTTGGTGTTTGCACCATATACCGATGACGAAGACGCGTAGACCAAGTGCTTCACGCCGTGGCGGCGGCAGCCTTCAAGCACGGTCAAAGTACCGGTCAGGTTGCTGTCCACATAGGCGAACGGATTATCGATGGAATATCGGACGCCAGCCTGTGCACCCAGATGCAGCACCGCGTCAAAGCTGTGGTCGTTGAACAGTGCGGCCATGCCTTCGCGATCGGACAGATCCAGGCGAATGAAGGAGAAAGCGTGACGCCCATCGAGCTGCGCCAGGCGCGCTTCCTTCAGGCGCACGTCGTAGTAATCGTTAAGGTTGTCGATGCCCACGATTTCGTGACCGCTATCGAGCAGCCGCATCGAGGAATGAAAGCCGATGAAGCCGGCTGCACCGGTGACAAGAATTTTCATGCAGGACTTACCGTGAGGGCCGGAAGTTATTATCAGTCGGAGCCGAACAGGTCGCGGGTGTAGACCTTGCCGGCCACATCGCGCAACTCGTCGGACAAACGGTTCGCCACGATTATGTCGGCCTCCGCTTTAAATGCAGCGAGGTCGTTCACTACGCGCGATCGGTAGAAGTCGGATGCGTCGAGCACCGGCTCATAGACAATCACTTCGATGCCCTTGGCCTTGATGCGCTTCATCACGCCTTGGATGGCCGAGGCGCGGAAGTTATCCGAACCGGACTTCATTACCAAGCGATAGACGCCCACGACCTTCGGCTTGCCTGCGATGATGGTATCGGCGATGAAGTCCTTGCGCGTGCGATTTGATTCCACAATAGCGTGGATCAAGTTCTGCGGCACGTCGCTATAGTTGGCCAGCAACTGCTTGGTATCCTTGGGCAGGCAGTAGCCCCCGTAACCGAAGGAAGGGTTGTTGTAGTGTGAGCCGATGCGCGGATCCAGGCTCACGCCGTCGATGATCTGGCGCGTATCCAGACCGTGGGTACAGGCATAGGTGTCCAACTCATTGAAGTAGGCCACACGCATCGCCAAGTAGGTGTTGGCGAAGAGTTTTATGGCTTCAGCTTCGGTGGAGTCAGTGAACAGGACGGGAGAATCCTTGCTGACAGCGCCTTCCTTCAGGAGCTCGGCGAATGTTTCCGCGCGCTTGGAGCGCTCGCCGACAATGATCCGGCTCGGGTGCAGGTTGTCGTAAAGAGCACGCCCTTCACGCAGAAATTCAGGCGAGAATATAATGTTCTCCGTGCCAAAACGCTCGCGAAGCTCCGCGGTACATCCGACCGGCACGGTAGATTTGATGATCATCACGGCATCGGGATTGATCGACACAACATCGCGGATCACCGACTCGACCGAGCTTGTGTTGAAATAGTTCGATTGGGGGTCGTAGTCGGTTGGCGTTGCAATGATTACAAACGAAGCTCCCGCATAGGCCTCGCGAGGATCCAGCGTGGCACTGAGCTGCAGGGACTTGTGGGCCAGAAAATCTTCGATTTCCCTGTCCTCGATTGGAGCCTTGCGATGATTGATGAGCGCAACTCGCTTCGCGTCAATATCCAAGGCGACCACTTCGTGGTTCTGGGCCAGCAGAACTGCATTGGAGAGGCCAACATAACCCGTTCCGGCCACGGCAATTTTCATTCGCAAAATCCTTTTGGTACAGCGCACAAGACTGGTTCTGAGCGAAAGATCGAACGCTACTGATTCGCGAACGATGTGCCTGCAATCGCGCAGGCGTGGGCGATTGCCCGCGCCGCAAGTCCGACGTGTGGGGGCCAGCCTTGCAGGGCGTAGGGGATGCTACTACACGGGACCGGCGATGCCGCCAACCTGAAATTGCCAGTTCATCCGGTATCCATGCGCGCGTTGCCAGGGATTTGCGCAGCAGCGGCTGAGCAGACGCCTGCCATCTGGCCGAGACTGACCGGCGAGGTTGAAGGGGGTGGCCCATTCAGGGGTGTCTGTCAACATGGGCTCTATCGGGGGGGCTTGGCTATGTACCAGAGTTGGTATGGGTCTTGCATGCGTGCTTCCCCCTGATTCCATCTTAGCAATTCGAGGCTCGTTTTCAATCCTGAACGAGAGTGGATTTCATTCATTTGAATCGTGGCCTGTCTTTTGCGAGGGTGCTTCTCGTTCCTTTGGCCCTCCCGTTCCCTCGATGCGTTAGACTGTCAGGCTGGGCTGAGGTGCATTGGTCAGCGGTGCCTGTCAGTGCCGTAGAGTAGAGTGCGCGGTGCCGACAGTTTGCCGGCAGCAGGGCCTTGGCTGGCCTAGCAGCGCCATCCGGTATGGCTGTTCCAAAAAACAAAGTGGATGCGATGACGAGAAAAGCGGAATCCCGAGTGGTCAAGGACGACGAGATAGACTTGCGCGAATTGGTGGGTGTGCTCATCGACCGGAAGTGGCTGATCCTCGGAACTACAGCTCTGTTCTTTGCTGTAGGTGTCGCCTACGCGCTGTTGGCACCTCCAGTTTTTCAGGCGCAGGCAATGGTGCAAGTCGAGACAAAGGCCCCGGCCATCCCGGGGTTGTCCGATCTCGGGGCGCTTGGCGGCGGCACATCTGCGGCGACTACCGAAGTCGCGTTGCTGACTTCTCGTACCGTGATTGGTAGTGCAGTCGATAGCCTTCAACTTGACACGGTGATCGAAGCTTCGCGCTTTCCGCTGATTGGTGGCTTCATCGCACGCCGTTACAAGCCTGATGCTCCAAACCTGGTTGCGGCCCCTTGGATGGGGCTCTCCAGCTATGGTTGGGGAGGTGAAGAGCTCAAGATCCATAGATTCCAGGTTCCACCAGCCATGGTCGGTGCTGGCTTTGTCGTGGAGGCCTTGGAGGCTTCTGGCCAGTACAGGCTGCTTGACCCGGACGGAACCGAGCTGCTCCACGGGAAGGTGGGAGAGCTTGCCCAAGGACATGGGATTTCCATCGAAGTCGAGAGCCTCCGTGCGAACGCGGGGATGCGTTTCGACGTTTTGAAGCTTCGCCGACTGGACGTCGTCAATCGTCTGCAAGAAGGCATCAAGGCGACCGAACAGGGCAAGGATTCTGGAATTCTGCTGCTTACATACGAAGATCAGAATGCCATCCGTGCGCAAGGTGTAGTTCAGAACGTTGCGGAAGCTTACGTGCGCCAGAACGTCGAGCGCAGCTCCGCTGAGGCGGCTTCGCAGCTGCAGTTCGTGCGAGATCAGCTGCCTACGATCAGGCGTCAGGTTGAGCAGGCGCAAGCGGCCATGAGCGCGTATCAGTCTCGCTCAAATGCCGTTGATATCACTTTGCAGACCAAGGGATTGTTGGAGCAGGAAGTCGCGGTGGAGGGGGCAATCCAACAGCTGCGACTGAAGCAAGCTGAAATGGATCGCAGCTTCACCCGGGAGCACCCAGCGTACCGCGCGCTCATGAAGCAGATTGGTGACCTGGAAGGACGGAAGGCAGGTTTCCAACGTCAGGTCGGCCAGCTGCCGGACACCCAGCAAGAGCTGCTGCGCCTGACGCGTGACCTTCAGGTTAGCAATGAGCTGTACACGGCATTGTTGAACCAGTCGCAGCAATTGGATGTTGCTCGTGCCGGAGCTGTCGGCAATGTGCGGATTGTTGATCCTGCGATGGTGGACACCGCCAACCCGGTCAAGCCGCAGAAGAAGTTGATCGTGCTTATCGCGACTCTGCTCGGCGCCTTTCTCTCAGCAGCATTCGTCTTCCTCCAGCGCATGTTGAACCCGGGCATCGAAGACCCGGCCGACATCGAGGCCCTGGGCCTGCCGGTCTATGCGGCCATTCCGCTCAGTGTGTCCAACACCCTGCCCAAGCTGCGCAAGGGCAAGCACGGCACGCGCGTCGTCGCCGATGGCCGCCAGCACCTGCTGGCCGTCTCCGCGCCGGCTGATCCGACCGTGGAGGCACTACGCAGCCTGCGTACAAGCCTTCACTTCGCCATGTTGGAAGCGAAGAACAACATCCTGACCATCTCGGGTCCCCGCCCAGGCGTTGGCAAGACGTTCGTTTCTGCCAATTTGGCGGCCGTGATCGCACAAGCGGGCCAGCGCGTGCTGGTCATTGACGCGGACATGCGCAAGGGCACCCTGCACAAGATCCTGGGTGTGTCGCACCAGAAGGGCTTGTCAGACGTGCTGGGCGGCAAGCTCAACGTCGACGACGTGATTCATCCGGTGGCTGGTCTGGACAACATGCACTACATGGTGCGCGGCGATATTCCGCCGAACCCGGCCGAGTTGCTTATGCACCCGCGCTTTGCGCAGCTGCTTCAGGACATGTCAGGCAAGTACGATCTGGTGATCGTCGATACGCCGCCGATCCTGGCCGTGACCGACCCGGCGCTGGTCGCCACCCACGCTGGCTCGAGTCTGCTGGTCACCCGTTTCGGCGTGAATCAGGCCAAGGAAATCGAGCTGACCCTGCAGCGTTTCGAGCAGAACGGCGTGCAGATCAAGGGTGCGATTTTCAATGCGGTCGAGAAGCGCGCCACGGGCTATTACAGCTATGGCTACTACGAGTACAAGTCTGACGACAAGGCTTGATCTTCTCGCGGGGCAGGACACCGGGGCCCGGTGCGCGCAGGCGCATCGGGCTTCGTCTTTTCCAGGCCCGCGTCGCTGTCCCTTCAGCGCAGGAGTATCCTATCCCCATGGCCGATACCCCCCTCACTTCGCCGCATTCGCCGGCGACGCCGCGCTGGCGGCATTACTGGAGTCTGATGCGCGCGGATCGTCCGATCGGCACGTTGCTGCTGCTGTGGCCCACCTGGTGGGCGCTGTGGCTGGCGGCAGGCGGCATGCCGCCGCTGTGGACCCTGTTCGTGTTCACCGCGGGTGTCTGGCTGACCCGCTCGGCGGGGTGTGTCATCAATGACTACGCCGATCGCTGGCTCGACCCGCATGTGGAGCGCACCAAGGCCCGTCCGCTGGCGACGGGGGCGATCAGCGGCCGTGCCGCGCTGGTGCTGTTCGCGGTACTGATGCTGGTGGCATTCGGGCTGGTGCTGACCCTGAACGGGCTGACCATCGGCATGAGCTTCATCGGCGTGTTCCTCGCCGCCAGCTATCCCTACCTGAAGCGCTATACGCACCTGCCGCAGGTCTACCTGGGCATGTCGTTCGGCTGGGGTATTCCCATGGCATTCGCCGCGGTCCAGGGCGATGTGCCGCTGCTGGGCTGGCTGCTGTACGCCGGCAACATCCTCTGGTCGACCGCGTATGACACCTGGTACGCCATGGTCGACCGCGAGGACGACCTGAAGATGGGCTCGCGCTCCACGGCGATCCTGTTCGGGGATCTGGATCTGGTGATACAAGGGGTGCTCTACGCTCTGTTCCTGGCGACCATGGCGCTGGTCGGTGTGCGCGCCGGCCTGGGGAGCTGGTACCTGGCCGGCCTGGCGGTGGCTGCGGCGCTGGTGATGTACGAATTCTGGATCTGCCGCAACCGCGAGCGGGGGCCATGCTTCAAGGCATTCCTGCACAACAACTGGGTCGGCGCGGCGCTGTTTGCCGGTGTCGCGCTGGATCTGGGATTGAGATGAGCTTGCTACGCTGAGACGAGCGTTGCATGATCACTGAGGCATAGACATCGTCCGGTAACCTGCTTGCCATGAAAGAACATTTCTCTCCATTCTGGAATGGCTTCATGGGCCGGTTTTCTGTGCTGGTGCTCATACCCGGCATTGCCCTGTTCACCCTCCCGGCATCAGCAGTAGCAGCTGAATTCCGGCATCCAGGGATTCTTAATGACCACGCCGGCCTTGAGACAACGCGCAGGTCACTGATGGCAGGCGACGCGGAGAAGTTGAGGATGCTTTCCGATATGAAGGCTTCTCCTCTTTCTGCACTCAATTACGATCCTTCGCCGGTGGCTGCAGTAGTCTGCGGTCCGCACTCCAAGCCGGACATTGGCTGCAAGGCCGAGGTTCGTGATGCGCAAGCTGCATATACCCAAGCGTTGCTATGGATCTACGAGCGAGACAATCGGCGGGCTCGCAATGCGATCAGGATCATGGATGCTTGGTCCGCGACTTTGACTGGAGGGCATCAAGGTAGCAATGCTCCGTTGCAGGCAGCATGGGCAGCACAGTTGTGGACACGTGCGGCAGAAATAATCAGGTATTCCGGCAGCGGTTGGTTGGAAAAAGACTCCCGTTATTTCGGCGGTTGGCTGCTCGCACAATATCTTCCTGATATTGATCGCATGGGTGCCTGTATGAATGGAAACTGGCAGGCCAGTGCAATTGATGCCAGGATGTCCATTGGTGTCTACACAGATCGTCGAGACATATACCAGCGTGCCGTCGCAGACTGGAACGCGCAACTTCCGGCTTATATCTATCTCCGCAGTGATGGTGCGATTCCAAGGCAGATGCCCGGTTGTGGTCGGCCGGTGCGGCAAGCGTGGTATGGCCAGAAGGTATTCAAATCCGGAATGGTTCAAGAAATGTGCCGTGACCTGCGCCACACTGCATTCGGCTTGGCGGCATATTTGAATGCGGCTGAGACAGATCGTATCCAAGGCGGTACGCTATATTCCTCTGGCAGGGAACGCCTTGGTGCAGCGCTGGAATTTGTTACTGAATATGGATCAGGCCAGCAGGTTCCTGCTTGGCTGTGCGGAGGAAAGTTGAAGTCCAATCTTGATGGAACGCTTGAAATTGGCTTCGCCCAACTGCACGGACGCATGGGTCTGCCCATGCCTAATACTCAACGATGGTTGCGAGATGAGGCGCCCTCGGCAGGGACAAAACACTTTCTTTGGGAATCAATGACCCATGGTAGCGAGGTGCGCGCCGCCAGGTCGCGAGTGGTTGAAAATAATGATTCTGTAGAGGATTGATGCCTCCGCTATTATCCCAGCCTTCTGTGGCTTTAGTCCTGAGCGGCCATGATGGGCAGGATCATGTCAGAGCCCTCCTGCACGATAGGGCGGCCCTCCTACGACCAATAGGCGACTGACAGTCCCCGCCGCGAGGCCGAGAATCGAGCCATCGAACCTGGGAGGGTAGGTGATGGCCTCGACGGCAGCAGTACAGGATGGCTGGATGGCGCGCGCAGCGCTGCGCTCGGCCTCCTGGGCGGAAAAGTGGTTCCCTGATGCCTACGTGTTCGCGGTGCTGGGCGTGGTCATCGTCGCCCTGGCAGCCATCGGCTTCGGTTCCACGCCGCAGACCACGGCCAGTGCCTTTGGCGATGGCTTCTGGAGCCTGATTCCGTTCACCATGCAGATGGCCTTCGTGGTGATCGGCGGTTATGCCGTGGCCACCGCGCCTGTGGTGGCGCGCTTCATCGAACTGCTGGCGCGGGTGCCGCGCACGGGGCGCGGTGCAGTGGTCTATGTAGGCCTGGTCAGCATGCTGGCTTCGCTGCTCAGCTGGGGCTTCTCGCTGGTGTTCGGCGGTCTGCTGGTGCGTGCATTGGCGCGCCGGACCGATCTACGCATGGACTACCGCGCAGCGGGTGCCTCCGCCTACCTCGGCCTGGGCGCGGTCTGGGCGATGGGCCTGAGTTCTTCGGCTGCGCAGCTGCAGGCGAACCCGGCCAGCATGCCGCCGGGGCTGGTGGAGATCACCGGCGTACTGCCCTTCACTGAAACCATCTTCCTGTGGCAGTCGATCGTGCTGACCGCGGCGTTGATCCTGGTGTCACTGCTGATTGCCTGGTTGACCGCACCGGCGGCTGGCAGTGCGCGCACCGCTGAATCGTTTCCCGGTGCGGCGCAGGCCGAGCCTGAGCCGCTGCAGCGCCGCACGCGCCCCGGCGAATGGCTCGAATACAGCCCACTGCTGACCGTGCTGCTCTCGTTGCTGGCCTTCGGATGGCTGTTCAACGAGTTCGCCAACAAGCCGGTGGTGACCGCAATCGCCAACCTCAATACCTACAACTTCCTGTTCATCTCGCTCGGCCTGCTGCTGCACTGGCGTCCACGCAGCTTCCTCAACGCGGTGGCCAAGGCGGTGCCCAGCACGACCGGTGTGCTGATCCAGTTCCCGCTGTATGGCGGCATCGCGATGATCCTCACCCACGCGGCCGGCGCCGATGGGCAGACGCTGGCGCACCGGCTGTCCAGTCTGTTCGTGCATATCGCCAGCACCGATACGTTCGCTCTGGTGATGGGCGTGTACTCGGCGGTCCTGGGCTTCTTCGTTCCCTCCGGCGGCGGCAAGTGGATCATCGAAGCACCGTACGTGATGCAGGCGGCGAACGAACTGAAGGCGCATCTGGGCTGGGCCGTGCAGGTGTACAACGCCGCCGAAGCACTGCCGAACCTGATCAATCCGTTCTGGATGCTGCCGCTGCTGGGCGTGCTGGGCCTGAAGGCCCGCGACATCGTCGGCTTCACCTTCATCCAGCTGCTGGTGCACATCCCGCTGGTGCTGGGCCTGCTGTGGTTGCTAGGCATGACGCTGGATTACGTGCCGCCTGTGATGCCATGAGGTGCTGCGCCCGCTGCGCGGCCGGGCCGGGCCGGCGCCGCTGAATAGGTCACAGCCTCTGCGGGCATGAGCACATGCCGAACCCGCATGAATCCTTCAGCCGCTTGCGGCACAAGGGGCCACGCCGGTTCATTCACGCGCATGCACATTTCTGTAGCTGCGTCACAACGCATGGTTAACCCACCGCTGCAGACGATGGCCGCAACCACCGCATTCCGCGAGTGGCACTGGAGACACCGCAATGGGCCAGCACAATCAGAACCAGCAGAACCAGCAGAACCAGAAGCAGCAGGATCAGCAGGATCAGCAGGGGCGCGGTCGCGATCAGCAGCAGCAACAGCAGCAGGAACAGCAGCAGCGCGGCCAGCGCAACCAGCAGCAGGGCGGGCAGGACGAGGAAGAGTGACCCTCGCGTCCCTGTCCAGCATCGCCTGAAGCCCCGCCTTGTGCGGGGCTTCTCATTCCAGTGTGCCGATCCGCTCCAGCACGGGCGCCGCCGACATGTCGTTGGGATTGGTACCCGGTACGCCCTGCGGTACGTCCATGCCCATCCTGCGGTAGAGGTCGATCCAATGCCGGGCGATCTTCCCGGTCTGCGGATTGCGGAAGTTCATCGGCTGCAGCGCGAATACATGGTGGGCACGGAAGGCACGTTCGATGAAGTCCGAGCAGTAGTAGCTGTCATCGTTCGGCACGTAGGAGGCGTTGTAGGGCCTTCCAAGCAGGGTACGCGCGGTGGCGACGGCGTCGCCGATGGCAGCGTTGTGCGGTGCGCGCAGGCGGTAGACCACGATCTGCCGCAGCCGGGCGCGCGCCTCCTGCTGGAACGTAGCCAACGTCTGCCGGCGCGAGCCCTTCTCGTCCGCATGCAGCACTTCCCAGCCCTGCGTCGTGGCGGCCACCAGACCCACATGATCGAAACCGGGATGAGCCTGCGTACCGGTCGCATCATCGATGGCAGCGCTCAGGCCACTTTGCCCTGCGGTGACGAACAGCAGGTCGCCCTCCTGGAGATCCACGGCCGTCGCCGCGGCAGCGGGCAACAACAGGGCGAACAACAGCAGGATGCGGCGCATGGAGGGTCCGGCAACGGGAGGGAGCGCCATTGTAGGTTCCTGCACGGCACACGGCCCGTTCAGCTCCGCCGATGCGGTACGGCGCGTACCTCCCAGCCCAATTCCGCATCCCGCAGCTCACCCGCGGGTACATCTCCCATCAGCACCTGCAATCCCCGTGCGTTGGGCAGGTCCTTCTGTTCGGGGAACCAGCGCCGGTCGGCGGCAACGACGATCAGCAGGCCCTCGTCATCGCCCATCGGTGCGAACTGGGCCGAGGGCGCGCTGATCGGTTGCAGGCCGAAGCGCCCGGCGGCCTGCAGGCGCACCGAATCGACATCGTGGCTGGGCAGACCGACTTCGCTCAGGCAGGTCATCTCACTGCCATGGAAGGCGCCCTCCTGCGGACTGCACGGAAGCCGGCGCCGGCCGATCAGCTCCAGGATCAGTCCATCCGGGCCGGTGAAGTACACCGACTGCGATTGCCAGCTGCTTTCCAGCGCGAAGTAGTCCAGTCCTGCCGGGTTGCGCTGCAGCGGCGTACGCTCGCGCAGCCAGGTCATGGCGGCCGCGAAACGGTTGTCCGGCACGTTGAAGGCCAGGTGCACGCCGCCGACCGCGACGTCCTCGGCCAGCCGCAGCTCGATCGTGCTCCAGCCGATGTGGATGCGGTTGCCGCTGACCGGCAGCTGCAACACATCGCGGAAATAGGCCGCCACCCCGGTGACGTCGGATACCGGCAGGGTGAGATGCAACAGACGCATGGTCTCTCCGCCTCGAAGCGTGCGCTGGCAGTGTAGCGGCACGGGCCTTCGCGCGGCGTCTTCATCCGTGCAACCGCGCGTCGCGAAGCGCTATGGTCGCGGCTTAAGGGCGGCCTCGAAAAACCGCTGCGCCTCCGCCACGGTGCGTGCATGCGTCTGCGCTCTTGGCGTCTGGCTGCTGCACAGGGCGGGCAGTCGCTGCTGGCCCAGCGGCGTGCATTCGGACAGGAAGTCGTAGTGGCCGACACCGGGCAGGACATCCAGTCTCGCCTCCGTGATGGACGCCTTGGCGACCTCCGCGTTGGTGGCTGCAGGAGCGACCGTGTCCGCCGCGCCCTGGATGATCGACACCGGTTGCCGCAGCGCCTGCAACTGCTGGGGCGGGAACGCCTGCATGATCGCCGGTGCCATCAGGAACACGGCGCGCACACCCGGGACCGGGCGGGCATCATCGGCGTGGGCTATCCACGGCGCCAGATCCGCCGCCGCCGCCGCGGCCTTGCGAGCCTCCAGGGTGTGCGACGGCGCCTCGCTCTGTGGCTGGCACACACCGTCATCCGGATGGGCTTCGCAGAAGTCACGCAACCGCCGCAGGTCCGGCCGCGCCCCCGCCGCCAGCAGGGCCGTGTAGCCTCCGGCCGAGAAGCCCATTACACCGATCCGCTGCGCATCCACGTGCGGCCCCAGCTTGGGATCGGCCTGCACGGCGGCCAATGCGGCGCGCAGATCATCCGCACGCAGCCAGCTCAGCATGCTGCCATGCAGGGTCAATTCATCCATGCCGTTGTTGCCGGGATGGTCGACGGCGATCACCAGATAGCCGGCGCGCGCCAACGCGGTGCCGAGCCAGCCCATCATGCGGGCGCTGCCGCCGTTGCCATGCGAGAGCAGCAAGGTCGGCAGGCGGCCACCGGCGATGGCTGCCTCCGGCGCCGCCTGGCCCACCACGAACAACGGTGCATCGGGCGGACCGATACGCAGTGGCACTTCGTTGCTGCCCGCCATAGCCGGATACCAGACGGTGTAGCGAAGCGTATCGCGCTGCTGCGCGTCGCGTACCGCAGCGCTGGCCACGGTGGTCACCGCCTGGTGTTCGCCGGCCAGGCCAGTGCCGGGGACGCCGGCGAGCGACGCGGGGGCAATCAGGACCAGGCCCAGCAGCAGGTGCATCAAGCGCATCGCACGACTCCTTTCAGTGTGTTGCATTCATCAGGGGTGGGGGTCCACGGGCAGCCAGATCTCCACACCGCCGTTGCCGGTGTGCTCATCGAAGCGGGCGTCGTAGCGTTCCAGGTCCGGCGCCGCGGCAAGACTCAATCCGGAGGTGGGCAGATAGTGATCCAGCAACCAGAACCAGGTGGCGCGGATGGACGAGATGTGGCCGTCATGCCAGGCCACCAGATAGCGGCGCGCGGGAATCTGCAGGCGCTGCCAATGTGCTGGAATCGAGGTCAGCGTGGCGCTGGGCAATGCGGCCAGGTAGGTGAATCCGCCGTCGTCATCGCTGTCGTGGCATACACCAAAACTGACCGGTGCGGGTTTGGGCCACTCCCGGTTGAGCTGCGCCCATTGGCCAGGGATGGCGCCACTGCTGTGGCGGGTGTGGCGCATGCCGATTCCGGCCACCTGGAACGAAGGCGTGTCGAGCAGGCGCGGTGCCACGCTGCAGGCGGTGGGAATGTCGTCCACGCGCGCCGCCTGCACCAGGACCAGATCCGCAGTGCCGGACTCGCGCACCCGTTCGGGGGTCTGCCCGAACTGCTCGCAGAAGGCACGGGTGAACGCGGCATGCGTGGAATAACCGGCGTCCATCGCCACCGGCAGGATTTCGTCGGCACCGTCGGCCAGCCGCTGCGCCGCCATGCTCAAGCGGCGGCCGCGCAGGTAGCGCATCACCGACGTGCCGGTGCGCGCGTGGAACAGACGCGACAGATGGAAGGGCGACAGGCCAGCGGCTGCCGCGATATCGGCCAACGCCAGCGGACGGCCCGCATGGGTTTCGATGTACCACAACGCCTTGCCTGCCGCGCTCATCCCGCCATCCCCGCTGCACTGTCCGGCACAGTAGCGGATCGGCTGCCGCTGCGCTTAGCAGTTCTTGCGCAGTGGATGGCTGACATGGGGAGAGAACCGGGCCGCCGGTCGACTCCGGCAAAGTCCCCGGCCGGCCGGGAGAGCCGGCCCGCCGGGGATACCACACAACGCTTTACCGCCTTACTTGGTTTCTTCCCACTGCACGACGTCGGGCTCGGCGGCGCGGATGCCGGCGGTCGACAGCAGTCGTGTGGTCGCGTCCAGTGCGGCGTTCACCGATGGGTACTCGACGATCGCACGGCCGGAGGCCTTGGACACCTTCACCACGGTGCCGCCGGTGGCCGTTGCCGCGCGCTGTGCGGAGGCTGCATCGGTGAAGAAGACCTTTACCCGGGAGGTGGCCACCACCGGCGCGCCGTCGCTTGAAACGGCGGCGGCGAACTTGCCGGCACCAGCATCCAGACGTGCAGCGGCACCGGTGCTGCTGGCGTCGGTGGAGCGCTTGCTGCGGGTACCGGTGGCGGGCGCCGGTGCGTCGGTCGAGGGCGTGATGCGGAACTCACCGCCCTTGGCCTGCTGCACGGTAGCCGACGGCGCCAGCTGGAAGCGGGTCGCGCCCACGTTGAACGCGCGGCCCGTGGCCCTGGCCTTCAGTTCCTGTGCGTCCACGGCAGACAGGCTCCGGGCTGTGGGGGCCTGGGTCGAGCTCTGCGCCCAGGCGGTAGAGGAGATCGCCGCGACGGCGATGGTGGTCAACAGAATGGTCGTCTTCATCATCAGTGCCCCAGAACGCGGATCTTGAAGAATTCGAGGCTGCCGCGCGACGCTGCGTTCGCGGACTGCCCCATGTCGGTCACTTCCAGGGTCCAGGTGCCGTTGCCGGTCTCATCCAGGAAGGCGTTGCTGGACAGCAGGTCCCAACTGGTGAAGTTGCGCTGGATCGCCACGGAACCCGACAGGCCGGAGCCGATCGAGGTGAACGCCGGTTGCACCACGCTGCGCGTACCGCTGGGCGAAACCAGCACGAACTGCAGCTGACGGGTGTTGCTGTGATTCACCCGGAAGCCCAGCTGCACCGATTCGACGTTGCGTGCGACATTGGCCAGCTGCACCGTCAGCCGCGCTGCCGCAGCGGAGGTGTTGCCGATGGCGACCCGGCGCGTGGTGTTGCGCCACCCGCTGTCCACCAGCGGGCCCAGCGACTGGAAGTTCTCTGCGACCTGCACCGCGCGCGCTGCGTTGACCACGCCGAAGCCGTACCAGTTGCTGTAGGCCCGGTTTGCAGCGTTGACGGTCCAGCCCGGCACCAGCGTGCGTCCATCGGCGAGTGTCACGGCAGGCTGGTTCGGGTGGTTGCGGGTGGCTGTGGTGGCCAGGATGTACTTCACGTCGCGGTACGTCAGGTTGGGATTGGTTTCCAGCACCAGCGCCGCCACGCCCGACACCATCGGCGCCGAGGCCGAGGTGCCATTCATCTTGGCGGTGTAATTGCAGGTGCTGTCGACAGCGGACTGATTGCCGTCGAGTGTGTTGCGCAGGCTCGCGTTCTTGTTGCTGCCCTGCGCGCAGCCGGTGACATCGGTGGTGACGATGGCCGGATCGTAGCGGACGGCAGGCTGGCCCGGGACGACCTGCCGCTGCCAGCCGTACTCGCCACCGAATGCGGACACCCACAGCGCGGCACCGGTGGACGAATAGGACGAACGCACGCCGTCGGCGCGTACCGCACCCACGGTGATCACATTGAACAGATTGTTGCGGGGGTCGCGGCCGGCAGGCACGCAGCCGGTGCCGCGGTTCTTGGTGTCGGTGGTGCAGACATCCTGCGTCTGGCTGATCGATGCGTTGTTGAAGTTGTTGCCGGCGGACTTCACGTAGATGCCGCCGCTGCCGCCGCGCGTGCCGGACAGCGCCTGCTCGTACGCGCGGATGTCGTTCTCGCTGAACGCGAACGGCAGGTTCGGGTTGCCCGGGCCTGCGCCCCAGCTGTTGTTGAACACCTGCACGTCGGCGGCCTCGGCGCCGTCCCACCACGAGTACTCGATGTTGGCCGTCTGGCTGCCGCTTGCATCGGAGGCCAGTACGTTGAAGCCCTTCAGCGTGGCCGCCGGGGCCACGCCGCGCACGCCCACGCCGTTGGCGCCCACCGCGCCGGCAATGCCGCCGACCATGGTGCCGTGATTGTCCACATCCGGAGCGGAGGGGGAGGGGTTGTTGGAGTTGTTGGCAAAGTTCTTGCCCGCCACGGCTGCCACATTGGCGGCCAGGTCCGGGTGGGCGATCTGCAGGCCGTCGTCGACGATGCCGATGATCACCCCTTCGCCGCGGATGCCATTGCGGAACAGCCCATCCACGTTCAGATCATTGCCGGCAACCGGGCGCGTGTCGCCCTGTACGGCCTGTCCGGTGTTGAGCAGATGCCACTGGATCCCGGCCAACGGATCGGCCTGCTGGGCCTGGGCGGTCACGGCCAGGCTGCCCAGTACCAGGGCAGTGGCCAGGGCCAGCCGCGCGGAGCGCGGTGGCGCGGAGTGGTGCGTGTGTCGCTTCATACACGAATCCTTCTGTTGTGAATCGGCATGGCAGGACGGCGGGACGGAATTGCCCCATCGCAACGAGCCAAACGCGACACAACTGAGAACCCCCTACCTCTTCACGGCAGCAATCTGCAGATGTGCCGATTGCGTCACAAACACTCATGCCCCGCGGTAATGACGACTGCGCATTCCTGTTGTAAGGCCGAGCCTGGCCTCGTCGCAGAACCGAAGGCTCATCGCGCGCCTTCACCACCGACTGTGCTACCAAGGCCCCTGCACTTCCCCGCAATGGAGCAGGACGATGGTCAATCCGCTGGCCCAGGCCCATCGTGGCCTTGGCACGACGCTGTTCAGCCTGTTGAACCCGATCCCGTTCGGCTTCTTCGTCGGCGCCCTCATCTTCGATGCCATCTACCTCAACTCTGCCGAGGTGATGTGGGGCAAATCCGCGGCGTGGCTGATCACGTTCGGCCTGCTCATCGCCATCGTGCCGCGACTGATCAACCTGTTCGCCGTCTGGCGCCGGGGCAACACTGCCACGCGCATCGACCGTCTCGATTTCCTGCTCAATCTGGTGGCGGTCGCCCTGGCCATCTGGAACGCCTTCGTGCACAGCCGTGATGCGTATGCGGTGGCCGTTCCCGGCACGATCCTGTCGGCGCTGACCGTTGCACTGATCGGTCTTGGCCATGTCCTGTTGTCACTGCAGCCGCCGGTGCTGCAAGGAGGCCGTCATGGTTGATCGCATCGTGCCTGCTGCAGGCGGGCTGGTCCTGGCCGCAATCCTGTCGGCGTGTGCCGGCAAAGCCGAATATCACCCCAGCGAACAATCCGGTGCGCATCCGCCGCTGCCGGCGCCGGAGAACTACCTGATGCCGCCCATGCAGGTACCGCGCGGGGTGGGCTGGGCCGATGGGCAGGCGCCGTCGGTGGCCGACGGACTGAAGATCGAGCGCATCGCTGCCAACCTGCAGCACCCGCGCCGCCTGCTGACCCTGCCCAATGGCGATGTGCTGGTGGTGGAAGGCAACGGTCCGGGCACCGAGCCGGTCACCACCCCCAAGCAATGGATTGCCGGCAAGGTAAAGGCGCGCTCGGGCAAGGCCGGCAAGGGAGGCAACCGGGTCACGCTGCTGCGGCGCGCGCCTGGCACTGCCACATGGAGCCAGCACGTCTACATCGAGGGCCTGCATTCGCCATTCGGCATCGCCCTGATCGGCGACACGCTGTACGTCGCCAACACCGACAACATCATGAAGTACCACTACGTGCCCGGCGAAACGCGCATGTCCGACAAGGGCAGCGAATTCACCGACCTCCCCAGCACCGTCAACCACCACTGGACCAAGGATCTGCTGGCCAGCCGCGATGGCAGCAAGCTGTACGTGGGTGTGGGCTCCAACAGCAACATCACCGAAAACGGCCTGGCCATCGAGTACCGGCGCGCGGTGGTGCTGGAGGTGGACGTGGCGACCAGCGGCAGCCGCATCTATGCCTCCGGCCTGCGCAACCCCACCGGCCTGGACTGGGAACCCAGCACCGGCAGGCTGTGGGCAGTGGTGAACGAGCGTGACGAGATCGGTGCCGACCTGGTGCCGGACTATCTCACCTCGGTACAGGAACATGGTTTCTACGGCTGGCCGTACAGCTACTACGGCCAGCATGTGGACGAGCGTGTGCAGCCGCAGCGGCCGGATCTGGTGGCCAAAGCGATCCGCCCGGACTACGCCATCGGTTCGCACGTGGCACCGTTGGGGCTGCTGTTCTATACCGGCCAGGCACTGCCGGCGAAGTACCACGGCGGCGCCTTCATCGGCGAACATGGCAGCTGGGACCGCTCTCCGCTGAGCGGCTATGAAGTGGTGTATGTGCCGTTCAAGGATGGCAGGCCGACGGGGCGTCCGCAGACCGTGGTCAGTGGCTTTGCCTCGGAGGACGAGAAGACATTGAGGGGCGCACCGGTGGGCATGGCCATCGACAGCGAGGGCGCCCTGCTGGTGGCCGACGACGTCGGCGATGTGGTGTGGCGTGTGTCGGCCAGGTAGCTCTGCAGAGTCCAGCCATGCTCGACTGCTCTGGATCTGGCTTCTGTAGGGCCGAGCCCATGCTCGGCCTACGCGCGCAGCGCTGGGTTTCCGCGTACAGGTCGAAGAGCAGCCGAACGTGGGCTCGGCTCTACAGTTCCGTGGTACCGCTGCGGATCCCGCTGAACACCGATTCGGCCGCAAACCCGACGCCGCCCAGCAGCACGCCGAAGTACGCAACCGTGGCGACCAGGAAGGCATAGCCGGCTGCCACCGCCGCGCCATCACGCTGGATGAAGCCGATGGCGAAGGACATCAGGGCAAGTGCCGGCAGCGTGTTGCTGAAGGGAATCGGCCCGGCCGGCGCCATCAGCAGCAGCGTGGCCACGATCAGGGCCAGGTTGTTCAGGCGCATCATTCTCTTCGAGCGCACCATCACCGCCAGCCGCATCGGTCGCGACAGGCGCTCCATGCGGTGCACCCACTTCAGTGCGCGGCCAAGGTTGGCCTTCAGCTTGTCGGTGGCGATCTCGCGACGGGCCAGCTTCTGGGGCACCCACAGCGGGCGGTTGCGCACCCGGCTCAGGCCGATCAGCAGGATCGAGGCACCGAATACGGTACTCAGCCCGGGAATCGACACCGGAATGATGAAGATGGCCGAGAGCAGGATCACGATCAGCAGCAGGCCTTCATCGCCCAGCGCGCCGAGCAAGGTGCCGACGCTGACCTGGTCACCGGGCAGCTCGTCGATCATCTGCTCGATCTGCTGGGCCAAGGGGGCGCTGTCGTTGGTTTCGGGGGCACGGTAGGTCATGCGTCGCAAGCTTCTCCAGGGAAGGGCGGTCAACGGGCCGTCCTGCGGTGTGGGACGCACAGGCTCTGGCAGTATCCCGGCCAACGTGGGCAAAGAGGTGAACCGGGCATGAGGGGGTAAACTGGCGTGCCCCGCATGAGTTGAACGCAATGGACATGGGCCGCAGGCAATCGACCGTCGAACTGGTCGCCATCGACATGGATGGCACCCTGCTGGATCCCACCCACGCGCTCACCGCACGCGCCAAGCAGGCTATCGCGCAGGCGCGCGCGCTGGGCGTGCACATCGTGCTGACCAGTGGCCGCCCGGTCCCCGGCCTGGCGCCGTTCCTGCACGAACTGGGCATCGATGGCAACGACGACTACTGCATCGCCTGCAACGGCGGCCTGGTGCAGCGCATCGGCACGCGTGAAACGGTGGTCGAGTACCCGCTCAGCTTTAACGATTTCCTGTTCTGCGAGCAGGTGGCGCGCGAACTGGGCGTGCACTTCCAGGCGCTGGACAGCCAGCGCATGTACACGCCCAACCAGGACATCAGCTATTACACGGTGGCCGACTCGCACCTCTCGCGCATGCCGCTGTCGTACCGCCGAGTGGCCGACATGGATCCCACCATGTCCTTCATCAAGCTGATGATGATTGATGAGCCGGAGGTACTGGATGCGGCCATTGCGCGGTTGCCCAGTGAGCTGACCGAGCGTTTCGCGGTGCTGAAGAGCGCACCGTTCTTCCTGGAGGTGTTCGATCATCGTGCAGGCAAGGGCCCCAGCCTGCAGAAACTGGCGGAGCACCTGGGGATCGACCGTGCCAACGTCATGGCCATCGGCGACCAGGAGAACGACCTGACCATGCTGCAGTACGCCGGCACCAGCGTGGCGATGGGCAACGCGATCGATGCGGTGAAGGCCGTGGCGCGCTTCGAGACCACCACCAATGCCGACGAGGGCGTGGCACGCGCGATCGAGCGCTTCGTGCTGCGGTAAGGCGCCCGGCTATACCCGCGTATAGCCCACATACTCCCACCGCCATGACCGCTGTACCACGGCGCAATGGCGGACGCGGCAGTGCGATGCAAGAATTCCGCACGTCGAAATCACGCCATCGAATGATGCGGCAGATGATCGTCTTCTGCTGCTGACCGGCGCGCACCGCGTCGTCTCCCCTTCAACGCAATCGCACCGCCAGCCAGGGCGCCGACACCGGTGCTGCAACGCGCTGGGCGTGCGCCTGCGCCCCTCTCCCTCTGCACCCTGGATCTGCCCATGAATACCCCACCCACGACGCGCCTCGCCCTGGCTATCATCGCGGCCATCGCAGCCCCTGCGTACGCCGCAGACACGCACGACGCTGCGCTCGACACGCCCACTACGCTCAATGCCCTGCAGGTGATCGCCACGCCGCGCGGCGCCGCCGTTGCACCGACCCAGGTGGTCGGCCCCAACCGCTACCTCATCAAGGCCGAAGACCTAGACGCGATGGTCACCGGCAACAACGGCCTGGCCATGCTGAAGCAGGTGCCCGGTGCCAGCTACACCGCCACCGATGGGCTGGGCCTGGACATCTCGGCCACCAGCTTGTTCGTGCGCGGCTTCCGCATGAATGAAATGGGCATCACCTTCGAAGGCGTGCCGTTGAATGACAACGGCTTCCTCTCGCTTACCGGCACCAGCGTCGTGAATATCGGCGTGCCCGATGGCATCGGCGCGATCACGGTCAGCCCCGGCGGTGCACCGGTCAGCGTGTTCTCCAGCAGCGTCAACGGCGGCAGTCTCGAATACCGTCTGCGCGACCTGAAAGATACGCCCAGCCTGGGCGTGAAACAGGGCGTGGGCAGCAACCGCACCCTGGTCACCACCGTGTCCGGGCAAACTGGCCAGCTCGGCGAACATGGCCCGAAAGTGCTGGTCGACCTGCAGCGGGTGTCGGCCGACAAGTACCAGGGCGAGGGCACGCAGAACTTCCTGCGCGGCGACCTGAAGCTGCAGCAGGACGTCGCCTGGGGCGATTTCACTGTGTTCCTGACCGACAGCAAGGCCAAGGTCTGGGGCTACAACAACATCTCCTTCGACATGATCCGCAGGCTGGGCTGGAAGGCCGACATCTTCTACCCGGACTACGCGTGGGCCTGGTACGTGGCCTCGCCAGAGAATGCGGACAGATCCTGCGGTGCCTACACCTGCGGTGAGCTGTCCGAACTGATTCCGTACGACACCGGCCAGAGCACCCGCGACCGGGTGTCTTCGATCAACCATCGCTTCCAGATCAGCCCGGCGCTGGGTGCCAACGTGCAGCTGTACAACGCCAACAGCCACACCCAGGCCACGCTGACCGACCCGAACGTGCCGTCGCCCAACGGCGCGCCGTTCTCCGAACAGGTGCAGACGCCGCACCTCAACCGGCTGGGTGGCATGCTCAACCTGCAGTTCGAGGCCGGCGTGCACACCTTCACTGCCGGTTTCTGGCAGGAGAAGAGCAAGGCCGCGGCCAAGACCGAGTGGTACCAGCAGCCGCTGCTGGGCGAGGGTCCGCCGCTGAAGGCCACCGGTCCGTTCGATGTGTACGGCCCGGCGTTCAGGACCGACAACGCATCGTGCTGGGTGACCCGCTCGCGTCAGTTCTACCTGCAGGACGACATCGTGCTGAACGATACGCTGAAGCTGGGCGTCGGCTTCAAGGCCGTGGATTTCCGCACCAGCGGTGGCGGCCTCGGTGATGCCAAGGACCGGCCGGTGAACGGCTCGCTGCGCGCGAAGAGCAACTTCCTGCCGCATGTATCGTTGTTCTGGAGCCCGACTGAATCCACCGATGCCTTCATCGACCTGGTCAACACCATGAACGGCTACCGCGTGGCCCAGCGCGGCAACATCGGCTACACCGCCTCGGCGTGGACCATCACCGACCAGGATGAGTTCGACCGCGTAGCCGGCACGCTGCGCCCGGAGAAGAACTGGAACCTGACCATCGGTGCTTCGCATCGTTTCGACCGACTGACGATCACCGGCGACGTGTTCTACAACGACATCCGCAACCGACTGCTGTCGGCCGCCATCGGTACCCAGTTCGCGCAGATCAACACCGTGCGGCTGATGCCGAAGATGCATGTGATCGGCGCCGACCTTGGTATCACCGCCGACCTGACCGACCACCTGCAGTTCTACCAGGGCGTGGCCGTGGCACGCTCGTACTACGACAGCGATTTCGTGGTGGGTAACACGGTGTATCCGATCAAGGGCAACGCGCAGCCGGGCTACCCGCAGATATCACTGGTCAGCGATCTGTCCGCACACATCGGCGACTGGCGGCTCGGCGCCACCAGCACCTCCTACCTGCGCCAGCCCTTCACCTACGAGAACGACATCCGCGTGCCGACCTTCTGGCAGGTCAACACCTATGCCGCCTACCGCTTCGGTGCGGACAGCGCGGTACCGGGGCTGGAACTGCGGCTGGACGTGAGCAACCTGTTCAATCGCCACAACATCGGCACCGCCACCATCGCCGGCTCGTCATTCTCGGGGGATTACCAGACCCTGCAGCGCAGCGCGCCCCGGCAGCTGATGTTCAGCACCTCGATGGCGTTCTGAGGCAATGATGGTCGGGGTCAGAGCCCTTTGCCCAGCAAAGGGCTCTGACCCCAGACCCACCTTTGCGCGGCCGGCAGCGATTTTCCGGCAGTGACGCAAGGTTCCCACAATGTTGCTGGGTCATTCTGTTCGCATGGCACAGCACACCCCGCCAACCCGATTGTTCGGCATAGGCGGCCCACGACGGCCCCGGCAGGCGCTGTCCGTGGCGCCGGCGATCGACCTGCAGGGCGAATACCAGTTCTGGCAGGTCTACGAACGCGTGGTCCGCCCGCTGCCCGGCGGTGGGCTGCGCCGGGCTTGGCTGGTATGCCAGAAGGTGTACCGGGACCGCCTGCGGTTCCCGCATGACACACGTGAAGCCGCGCTGGCGCGTGTGCTATTCGGCAGCAACAGCACGCCCGAGCGCGCAGCCGAACTGCGGGACCTCTTCGGCCTTGTCAGCCGTCGCATGGCGTCCGTTGCCGTCCGGCGACAGGCGCCCATCCCCAGGAAAGCGAATCACTGGCCAGGAATCGACACGCGTTGATGGCTTTCTCTCGGTCCGCCTGCTTTTGGCCTATTCTGGGGTGGGCCGGTAAGGACAGGAAACGATGGAAATCAGACGATCTGCACGCCTTGTGATCGTTGGTGAGGATGCGGTGCTGCTGTTCCGGTATCACGATGAACACCACGCTCCCTTCTGGGCTACACCGGGCGGGGAGCTTCTGCCCGGGGAAGGATATGCGGACGCCGCACGGCGTGAGCTTCGGGAGGAGACCGGATTGGATCTGCCGATAGGAGAGCGGCTGGAAAAGCGCGATGCCGTCTACGCGGTCGCCCGATCAACGCCTGCGCGATGGCTGGAAGAGTATTTTCTGGTCCGCAGCCCCAACCAGCCCGACATCCCGCGTGATGGGTGGACGGAGGAGGAAAGTGCCACGATCAGGGCGTGGAAATGGTGGCGCGCAGAAGAGATGAGAGAACAGCCAGCTTCCCTGTTCAAGCCGGAATGGCTGCCGGATCTCTTTGAACGTGTGCCCGCATGACGCACCCTGATCCCGGCCGATGTAATTACGTGCTCGCCTTCCCGCGATCCAGCTGTCGGTAGCCAATTGCCTCGGCCAGGTGCGCCGTCTGGATCGTTTCGCACCCGGCCAGGTCGGCAATCGTGCGTGCCACGCGCAGAATGCGATGCATCGCGCGCGCTGACAGCTGCAGGCGCTCGATGGCGTGTTCCAGAAGATCCTGGTCGGCCTCGCCCAACCGCGTGCACGCGCGCAGCGCAGCGGGCGGCAGATGCGCATTGAGTCCCCCGCGCATCTGCTGCCGCGCATGCGCAGCCTCCACCCGCCCGCGCACCGCATCACTTGGCTCGCCCAGCGGCGTGCTCTCACGCAGCTCCACTGCATCCATGCGCGTTACCGCGATGTGCAGGTCGATGTCGTTTAGGAAGTCACGCTAGGGCAGTCATTTCGAATGCTACGTGCGCGCGGCAACTATGAAGATGCGGAACATGCCGGGGCGACCTTCTCCAGGAACCCGTAGCTTAAGGGATGTAACACCGCGACCAGACTGCCCGTGCTCGGTAATGGGACTGGGGTCCGGTGCCTGCCGGATAGACTTGCACAGGGGGCTCTGAACGCTCGCGGGCTCTGTTAGCGGCCAAGCGTCAGCGATTTTGGCCGAGCCGTTCCGCCTAGGTGCTGCGCGTTTGACAACACACATCATTTAAAGTAAATGTTCGCCTGAACAGCAGCTGAGTCGCTTGTTACCCATTACTCAAGGACGTAGCGGACATGATTTCTGCCAAGGACAGGCGGGAGGCAGCAGCTTCCTCCAGCACCCATTTGACCTCTCGGCTTTGCTCGCTCGTTGCGGGCGTGGGACTTGTGCTGGGAGCTGCGTTCCACGTCTCGGCTCAAGATGGACTCTTCAGTTATCAAGAATATGAGAGAAGAGTAAAGAACGCACAGTCGCTTGCTGCGATATCCGCAGACGATGTATTTGGAGATCGAACCTCTGCATTCGATGGCAGCACTGAATTCCTAGTTGAAGACGTCTCCATTCCTGGAAATTTCGACCTTCCGGTTAGCGTCGCTCGGCGCTTTGGTGTGGAAGCAGTCAATCGAGGACTTGGTGACAGTGAAGCAAAGGGGCTGACACTGTTCGATGACTGGGAGATCGTCGTTCCCTATATGTCGGGCGTTTGGACCAAGGGTGCCGGTTGGATTACTGGCCAGCCAGGGGCCCAGACCACACAGCGCTGCTCGGTCAACACCGCCCCCACACTTCTGGAGACTTGGGGCTATTCCGACATCGGCTTCGGCATTGATGTGAAGTGGAATGGTGGAAATGGCGAGGAACTTCTGATCCCTGATGATCCGTCCTACGCCTCTGCTCCAGGCTTGGAATCCCCCAAGTGGATGACAGCCTCCAAGGCCCGATTTTCCTGTCTTCCCGCGACGCGCAACGGCTATCCAGGCGAAGCGTTCGTTGGGCTAACCCCTGATGGGAAGAAATACTTCTTCGACTGGGGCGTGGAAAAGCCCTACGCACTTGCGAAGTTCAGCGACGGTGCTGCCAATCGAATGGTGGCACGTAAGCGGGTTTATCTCTTGGCTTCACGAGTGGAGGACCGTTACGGAAACTGGGTATCTTACAGTTATGACGGTTACAGACTCACCAAGATCGAGTCCAGTGACGCTCGCCGGATCGACCTGAGTTACGACGGGAATGGCAGAGTGACCACCGTAACGGCCAATGGAAGAGTTTGGCGATACACGTATGTGGGTGACACAGAGAGCAACGACGGCGGACTGTCGCAAGTGACACTTCCAGATGGATCAGCATGGACGTATAGCCATCGCGGGCGCCTCAGATCCAGCCTTCCCATCCGTAAAGCCGACGATGAGGGCGGGTGTGAGATCCGCGCTGGCAGCGCGCCCCCTCCCACGCAGATGACTGTGGTGGCGCCTTCAGGTGCCAGAGGGATCTTTGACTTTGAAATGGAGTTGTTCATCCGCTCGGATCCCTGCACGGGGCTCACGCCTTCGCACTACAACGCATGGTCATTGAAGAAGCGGACTATCACTGGGCCGGGCTTGGCGTCTTTGGTCAGCACGCGAAGCTACAATTTGCAGCTGCCGGGCGGTGGTCGGTGGTCCAGTCTGATTAAGCCGGATGGGACGCAGATTCGCGAACGCTATGGTGCCAATCCGGCCCAGAACGAGCGAAAGTTGCTTCAGAAGCAGATTCTGAACGCCGCAGGCCAATTGCAGCGTGAGGAGAACCTCACCTATACATTTGGTTCTCCGACGGGACCGTTTGTCGTCCGAGTGGGACGGTCGATCGGGATCCAGTCAGGTCAGTTCTTGGCTGGCACGCTCAGTGCGCTGAGTGTAAGTCAGTACTCCCAGGATGGTGATACCTACGGCGTGGTCTACAGCGACTTCAATCGCAGTGCTCGTGCAGCACGCGTAACCTACACTGGCCCTTCTGGAACCAAGGGCGAGATAAGAGAGTATCTGGATACGGCCAGCCCCTGGGTTCTGGATCAGGTGCTGAGTGTCAAGGAGGCAGGGTCCGGGAAGACCACCACCCAATACAGCTATGACGCCCAGGCCAAGCCGAATGCGGTCTATCGTGCTGGGGCATTGTTGCAGAGTGTTACTTATGCCACGAATGGCACGATCAGCACGGTGCGTGACGGGAAGGGAAACTCGACGCAGATCCAGGACTGGTATCGGGGCGTACCGCGGCTGGTCATCAATCCGGATGGCACCACCAATCGCATGTCGGTAGATGGGAATGGGTGGATCACTTCGACGACCGATGCGCTGCAGAGGACCACTTCCTACTTGCACGATCCGATGGGGCGTGTGCGGGAAGTCCAGCCGCCGGTCGATGAGAACCAGTGGACCAAGACAACTATCTCGTTCCGGCAGATCTCATCTGATGAGTACGGCCTCTCGCCGGGGCACTGGCGGGTCGACAACGCCCAAGGTGCGCGCCGTCAAGAGACTTATCTGGACGCGCTTTGGCGCCCACACTTGGTTCGCGAATACGATTCGAACAACGTCGCCGGCACACAGCGGTGGGTCCGCAGTGCTTACGACAGCGAAGGTCGTCTGACGTTTACGTCCTATCCTTCAGGCGATAGCAACGTGGCGACGGGCACCTGGACCGAGTATGACGCGCTCGGAAGAAAGACCTCCACATCGCAGGACAGCGAGCAGGGTCTGCTTATCACGACTATTGCCTATGGCAGCAATGCGACGACCACAGTGATTGATCCACTCGGTCGTCAGACCATCACCCGGTTCGACGCCTTTGAAGGGCCTGACTATGAAAAGCCCGCGCAGATTACTCGCGCCGACGGTAGTAAAGTCAATATCAAGCGGAACGCCTTTGGTCTTACGACAGAAGTAGCCCAGTCTGCAAACTGAAGACATGTCAAGGATGGCACTCGTGAACGCTGAGAAACTGCGCGCGGCTGCGGCCGCCCTGCTGGGGTTGGTAATCACCGTCTTCTGCTCTGCGGCACATGCGGAGGCTTGGATTCAGCTTGTAGGTCCCGCCCAGACCTCTTACACGGCGCCCGCAACTTACCAGTTGCAGCTCAACAGCGGCGTCATAGGGACCGGACCCAAAGCAGAGTATCTGTCAGACATCAAACTGACACGAAATGGACAAGTAATTTCAAGGCTTCCCAGCGGGACATACACCGAGAATGGAATTTCTCCGGGAACCTATCAGTATGTTTACAGAGCGGTCGCCGTGCGCAATGTCAACGGTGATGAATTCACGCGCCAGCTGACGTCGCCTGTGGTCACAATTACGGTGGAAGCGCCACCGGCCCCCTTCGACGGAGCTGAGTATGTTTCTGCCAGTTGGCCGAGGTCGGCCGACCGGGGAACGCCATTCAGTGGCACGGTGACATTCCGGAATGCCGGTAACACAACTTGGAGGGCGGGGGAGGGTTACAGACTCGGACAGGCTGAGCGTTACGCATCAAGCGCCGTCAGGTTGGGGATTGCCGAGGTAGCCGTTCCACACGATGTGGGCCCGGGTGGCACAGCGACGTTCTCCTTCAGTGGCACAGCAGCTGCCCAGAACGGACCGACTACGCTTCAGTGGCAGATGAATCGCAACGGTGTGCGTTTCGGGGGCACCAGCAGCGAGCAAACCTTCGAAACGACCGGCAGACTCAATAACGGTGTCATGTCTGGACAGGACGTGCCGACCAGCATGGAGGCTGGACGGACCTACCGCGTGAAGCTGAATTTTGTCAACACGGGGAATACGACGTGGACGGCGTCGGCGGGCTATGCACTTGGTTCGTGGAACCCCAATGACAACATGCGATGGTCCAGGCACCGCGTCCCGGTCCCGAAGGATGTGAGTCCGCAGATGGCTGCGTTTTTTGAGTTTGACGTAGTCGCGCCGTCACTGCCAGGTACTTACAGCTTCCAATGGCATATGCTGGAAGAAGGCAAAGAGTGGTTTGGTCGGGAAAGCGACAATATCCAGGTCACGGTGACTGGACCGCCGTCCAAGGTGATCGGCAATATCGACGCTGTCACCAGCGACGGTCAGATCCGCGGATGGGCATGCTCAACGGGCATTGAATCTTCAATTGACCTTCATGTCTACACGGGTGGAGCCGCCGGCAGCGGTGGAACGATCTTCCTGACCGGCAAGGCGAATCAGGCAAGCGAGCCTGCCGTGGCCACGGCCTGCAAGGCAGGCGGCAATCATCGCTTCTCCCTTGCCATGAGCAACGAAAATCGACGCCAACGTGCTGGGCAATCAATCCACGTTCATGGAATCTCCCCCGTTGGGCAGCCCAACTATACCATCGGCGGCTCTGGCGCCTTTGTAGTTCCCGCCGCTCCTAGTGGTACGGTCTCTGTGGCGCCGGCGATGTGCGAAATCGCATCAGGCGCTCAAACCTGTAACGTCACGTTGGCCTGGTCCGCAACGGATTCGCGTGCAGAGCTACGGCGTGATGGCGGCGCGACTGTGGGCAGTGGTGGCAGCGGCTCTGTTGTTGTGCCGCTCAGTGCGGGAACTAGCCGGTTTACGCTCTCAGTTGCCGGAGACACGATTGCCACGGCGGTTGCCACGGCAAAGGCAGCGCCAACCACACCAGCCAACCCAGACAATCCAGCCCCAACGGTTGCCCGGCGATACGTTTACGACGACAACCTGCGGCTGTGCAAGGTTATCGAACCTGAAACCGGGGCGACCGTGTTTGGTTACGATGCGGCCGGGAACATTGCCTGGAGCGCGATAGGGTTGGATTTGCCCAGTCTGTCCGAGTGCAACCGCGATGCGCCCCAGATTGCGGCTCGCCGCGTTTCACGCGAATACGACTCCAACAATCGCCTGCAGACCGTGGTCTATCCCGACGGATTGGGAGATCAGCTGATTGAATACACCGCCACCGGTCAAGTGAAGACCGAAAGGGTCTTCAATCAAGATCGGGTGCCAGTAGTGACCACGCGTACCTACAATTCTCTCGGGTCGATTACCAGTCAAAGCCGTGTAGTGGGCAGCGCCAGCGCCAGAACCCTCGCATTTGGCTACGACCCCTTGGGGCAGCATATCCGTACGGACTATCCCGATGGCTACTCCGTCCGTCAGTCTTTAAACGCCTTGGGCCAGCCCGTAGTGCTGCAAGATGGATCTGGCAGCGTACTCGCCAGCAACATCGCCTATTCTCCCAGTGGCGAAGCCACCGCGCTGACCTATGGTAATGGCATCGCACGTAGCGTAACCGAGAACGTGCGACAGCTGACCAGCCGCATCGTTGAGAGTGGCGTGGTTAACCTAAACTATAGCTACGACGCAGTAGGAAACATAATTCAGATCCGCGATAGCGTGCGCGGAGATTCTGCGACGATCAGTCTAGGCTACGACCGCCTCGACCGACTGACTCAAGCCAGCGCTCCAGCCTATGGTGGCAATGGGCAGTACACGTTCGGCTATGACACGTTAGACAACATCGTCTCGATGCGGTTGCCGGGAAAGAGGGAGCGTACGTTCCACTACGACCTCCGCAATCGCTTGGAGTTGCTGAGGGACCCCAGTGGCAATGGCGTCTCTGGCTTCTCCTATGACACGGCAGGCAATCTGGCGATCCGTAATGGCCAGACTTTCACGTACGACGTAGGCGGTCAGCTCCGTGCCGCAGGGAATGTGCAGAAGTACTTCTACGACGGAACAGGACTGCGCGCAGCTGCATCGGGCAGTTCAGGCCGCACATCACAAATCCCAGGGCTGGAGGTACCGATTAAGGGTCCTCTGGGTGGAAGCCCGATCCTACCGCCTGTGGAGCGAGGAGCGTCCGAGATTTCCATAGATGTGTCAGACATTCCAGATCGCACTTGGCAGTACTTGATGGGCGGGGAGCTGATCGAATCCACCCAAGGCGGGGAAACGTCCGACTACATCTACCTAGGCACGCGACTGCTGGCGATTCGCACCAGCTCTGCTGCGGGAGCAACGCTCAGCTACCTACACCACGACGCGCTCAACACCCTGGTGGCCACCAGTAGCGCCACGGGTGCGGTTCTGACCCGTCACTTCTGGTCGCCATATGGTGAGGCAGACGTGGCGCCGGCTGCGAAAATCCCAGGCTACTCGGGTCACCTTGCGGACACAGACACGGGGCTCGTCTACATGGGGCGACGCTACTACGATCCGCAACTGGCCAGGTTCATTTCTCCTGATCCGCTGGCATCCAGTACCTCCGGTGGGCCAAACTCTAATCGCTATCGGTACGCCAGTAACAACCCATTCCGATTCTCTGATCCTACAGGCGCGTGCGATCAGGCAACCGGGTCCCATATGTGTAACGGCAGCTGGTTCGCTGGGGCCAACCTTACCGGTGCGCCGTCGCCGACGCCGGGTGGAGTACCCCAGCACAATCCCAATGCCCCCCCACCTGCAGAGACCGTCAAGGCTACAGGCCTGGACGCGGTCGCTGAATACTTCGCTGAGCGGAACATCTTCACCGGGCAGGGGAGCTTTACCGATTTTGACGCAGTGTCTGAAGCGATCGTCGTTCCGCTGATGAACTCTCCAGCGGGATCAACCGCTGCTGGTGGTCTCAAGCTAGCCTCTGCTCTGGTAGTGCTGCGTGGGGCGAATGCAGCGAGAGGCTTTGGCAATCTTTCACGAGCAGCGGAATTTGGTATTGCCCCGTACAATGCACTACGTAGGTCCGTCGGACCCGGGACGAAACTACAGGTTCATCACCTATTAGAAAAGCGCTTCGCCAGCATGCTGGGAGTGAAGGAAAGAGAAATGCTCTCAGTTGTGTTGACCAAGGAAGAGCATCAGGTATTCACCAATGCTTGGCAGGCCGCAATACCGCGAGGAGCCGGCACGGCAAACGCTACAAGAGAGCAAGTCATGGCGTCGGCCCGTCGAATCTATGCGAATTACCCGGCAATTCTCAAATCGCTCGGACTTTAGTTGGAAGTGAAATGAAGATTAAGTATCGATACGTATTTAATTGGGACGAGAGCTATCGATCACCATTGGAGCGGCTTGGTGTGAAGTACGAGGCGCCTAAGCCTTCACCAATTGGATTGGGAATTGGAGTCTGCCATGCGGAGGAGGGGTCGGAAGTCTGGCAGGAAATTTCCGATCTCGTTGAGAGTTGGGGTGGATTCTTTACCGTAGATACTGAGTTTTCGAAGGGTGAAATTTCGGGCGCTTCCTATTGCGTACTGCGCCCGACCCACATAAGTGGCTACCCTCAGCCGGAGGAGGATTTCGGATTCCTTGAGCAAACATTCGATCTGGGCGATTATTGTGCTGAGTGTGGATTGGGGGCTCGTCAGAATAGTTCGTTTAGAGTAAAGAAGACGCTCAAATGGGGGAGGAATTCATTCCTTCAGCTGAACTGGGTGGGCGGCGTGTGCTTTATGCTGGCCTCAGCGTGGAGGGATTACTTGGCGCCGCTAGGAGTTCAGTCGTGCAGTGTTGAAGACACGCAAGGTCACCGCTTGGAAAACATGGTTCAGCTGGTGGCCGATGCTCGTGTGCCCCTGACGATGGAGGATGTGTCTGGGGTAGTGTGCAGTAGTTGCGGCAGAGAGCGCTATGAGCCTCATACCCGAGGGTTTTTCCCAGCCCCAGCTGAGCGCTCCGAACTACCGATCTTCCGTAGCGCGGAATATTTCGGCTCAGGTCACAGATCGTTTAATGAAATAATTGTGAGTGCCAAAGTTGTGGCAGCCATTCAGGCGTCTGGATTGAGGGGTGTTAGATTGTGGCCGTGCGCTCCTTCATAATGAAATTATGGAAGGAGCGCGTTAGGCATGAATTGAGCTTCGATTGAGCTCATCGTAGCGGCGACGAACGGTCTCGTTGAGATTGTTGCCTTTCAGCTCGACTGCATCCCAAGGCAGGTACTCAGCGATACCTAGGCCGATCACATCTGCGATCGCAGCTACCTCTCGAGGCACGCTGATCGCGTCTGCCATTGTGCGGTCGCCCTGTGTAACTCCGTGCAGAAGGGGTAACAAGCTTTGGAGAAAAACATTGAGAATTCCGAGGCTGAGCAGAATGCCGATGATATGATCTTCGGAAATGCGCTTCTTCATGTCTAATCTCCGTCTCGTTGGGGATTGAACTCCAGTTCGCCGTGCTACTCAGAATGCGGGGAGTTGTTCCCTCCATTAGTCCGACCACGTGATTTTGTTGGGTTGGATGCGCGTTTTTAGTTCTCATCGCAGTCGCATTGTCGGAGCAATAGAGGTCCGCCATTGATTGGTAGACTGAGGCGCTCCGCTCTACAGGCAGGGAGGGGCATTCGACGTCGCGCACAGCGGGTCATGTTCCGGTCTACCAGGGTTGCAGAGAGACCTAATGGACTGGAGAACTTGAGCTGGTCCGCAACACAGACCTTGATGGACCCACGTTGGTCAGGCCGGCAGGTCAGGCCGCTTACGAAATTGTCACGGCCCAGTCTTTCCCCGATCCAGCTGTCGATAGCCAATCGCCTCGGCCAGATGTGCGGTCTGGATGTTCTCGCACCCGGCCAGATCGGCAATCGTGCGTGCCACGCGAAGAATGCGATGCATCGCGCGCGCTGACAGTTGCAGGCGCTCGATGGCGTGTTCCAGAAGATCCTGGTCGGCCTCGCTCAACCGCGTGCACGCGCGCAGCGCAGCGGGCGGCAGATGCGCATTGAGTCCCCCGCGCATCTGCTGCCGCGCATGCGCAGCCTCCACCCGCCCGCGCACCGCATCACTGGGCTCGCCCAGCGGCGTGCTCTCACGCAGCTCCACCGCATCCATGCGCGTCACCGCGATGTGCAGGTCGATGCGGTCCAGCAACGGGCCGGAGACTCGGGCGCGATAGCGGGTAATCCGCTCATCGGTGCACAGGCAACGGTTGCTGCGGTCGCCGGCCCAACCGCAGGGGCAGGGGTTCATCCAGATGTTTTGTGAGGAATAGTGCTTGGGAAAAAAGATAAGGTGCGGCAAATTAGCTCTGCTCACCACGGTAGCTCACATTGCATGGCAACTAGAAAGAAGAAGAGTGTCGGCGAGGTCCAAACGGGCCCGGACGGACTTTGGATCACGGTAAGGGCGATCGGTCGGGCGCATGGAGTAGCGTCGATTGACTTCACATTTCTTCGGAGTTGGATCGGACCTCGCGGTCAAGCCGCATTTGTCGATGCAATTGTCAAGCTATCAAGGCGCTACGTCGCGGCCCAGAACACGTACTCGGTTCGCTGCGTCCTTCAGTTCTGGCAGGCCCTCGGTGCAAGAAGGGGGTGGTCGGCTCCAAGTCGTCGAATGAGTTCCGCTGCCTTGGTCGCGCAATTGTCTGATCTTCGGGGTGAGTTCTACGCGGCCAGAGCGGCGGTTGGAGTCGCGCTAACTACGATCACGAATCAGTGGACCAGCTTTGTTCGATTCATCCCCTGTCTTGTTCAGACCGGTGCAATCAACTTCGTCGAATCGAAATTGGCTGCCATCTCCGCTCCGCCTCGCGCGCTCATCATTGCGGATAGGGAGCATGCTGCAAACTCACCAGTGTGCCTGAACAACGCCCCAAAGACTTTGAATTCGGCACAGAACTCATACAACGACAATCTCTTCGAGTCGATCTCAATCGTTGATGGAAGTGCAGAGTACCTAGATCGCTATCAGGAAAAACTTGGGAAGGCAGTAAACACGATTCTCCGCTGCGCAGTGAAGGACTTCGAGGAGTTCGTGGCTCAACGAGAGAGAGGCTTGGCTGAAATTAGCCGTTTCGATGTAGGTTCACTACATGAGCTTAAGGCGCATCGCCGAGGCGGATTCTCCCGAGAGAACTGGGGGCACCTGCTGAATCAAGAGCGATATGAGAAGGGTCTCAGGATTGCCTTGGGGATATGCGTCTTTGATATGGGCGGGATTCCTAGGCAGCGACGCAAATTCGATGTGAAGTCGAGCAAGGCATCCATCTTAGATGGGTCTAGCAGAATCTGGGACTTCGTTTCTTCGTTCGGAAAGAACGAGCTCCTGCCATACCTTGGCATCATGAGTAGCAAGCAGGCGGCGGTCTGCATACTGATCCTACTCATTGAACACCCGATTCTTAACCCGGTGGCGTTGTACAGGGCCAGGATAGAAAGGGATCGTCATGGTGGAACCTACATCTCCTCCGATGGTCTTGTCGGAAAAGGGGGTATTCGCTTTAGCGTGGAGAAGCTGCGTGCGGGTGAGGAGAAGAGTGTGGAGCTTTCGCCTCTTGCCCAGCGAGTTCTTGTGAAGGTCTTCGAGTGGACCGAGCCCGTACGTACTCGGATGATCCAGGAAGGGAGAAGGAAGGATGCAAACCATCTTTGGATTGGCATCAGTAGCCTCGACTACCGTTTGAAAGCCTTCTCGGAGAAAGCGTTCCTGAATGCACTTGGTGCATCTGAAGCTTGGCGCAGTGTCAGGGGAGCCGGCATGGTCACCCGGGCAACGAACTTCGGGGAGCGCCATGCCGAGCTCGCTCCATGGAGAGAGAAGCTCACCTACAAGAATCTACGAATGAACTCCGGAGTGCTAAAGTTCCTTGAGGCAGATGGTGATCTTGTCGTAGCGGCGAGGATATTTGGCCACCGATCGGTCAAGACGACCTTGGGGCACTACGTCCCAAATGCCCTTCGCATCGCCTTGTTTGAGAGGCAGGTTAGGCGGCACCAGAACAGACTGATCGTTCAAGCATTTTCTGATCACGAGCGGCTTCTTGAAGTGTCGGATTTCTCGACGGTTGAGGACCTCCACCTGTTCCTCTCGGGTAGCGCGGACGAGGCTGCTGAAGCTCAGGTTCCCCGCCGTGTGTACAAGGCCGCTTCTCCTGGCGCGGGACTGATCCTCTGTAAGGATCCTGATGCGCTGGCGGTTGCAATGCTCTACCGGGATCGCTTGGAAAGCGCCAGTGCGACCTTCCTGGATCGACCTGATCTCCGGACCGGAGTTGCCCCGCGATTCTGGAGAGACTTTGTGGATGCGCTGACTGCGCCATTGCCCCCGGCATTGATTGAGATCACTGATCTTGTCGAGTGTGCATTGGCTAGAAAGACTGTCATCATTTCTCGCATTCGGCTGCCGGAGATCCGGTGATGGCTCAACTTCCCTCGGAGGTCCTGTCCTTCTTCAGTCGGACCCAAACCGGTTTGAGCCCATTAGTGCGTCCGTGGTGGCTGAAATCCGCGGTCCACGAATCTGTATGGAGAGTTGAGACGGGAAAGAGAGATCTGCGCCAAGTCGGTGAGAAGAGTCGCAGTGGGCAGGTTCTGAGATGGGATCTACTGCTACCAACGGGACGATTGAGCACATCATCTCACGCAGTTATCTGTGAACAATGTAAGGCGTTGATCATCGCCGTAGCGAAGGTCCGTGGATCAACCCGGTCGCTCAGATCAGTTCACGGCGCACTGTTTCTCTTCGCAGAGTTCTTGGCCCTTAAGTACGAAGAGAAGTTCCTGCGTGACGGACTCCTAGTCGCTCATCTGGACGACGTAGAGGCATTCATGGAGTCCTATGCTGAGGCGGGGTCTTGCGGGACGGGGCGGTTCATTGAGCGGCTTAGCTCTTACCTTTCGGCTGAGATTCCGTTGGAACGGTTAGACGCGGATGAGGTTAGGAACCACTTTGGTTTGACGGAAACAAACCAGTTGAGTTTGGTCGCCATTGGCGCGGCTATATCGGTGGACTGGCAGAGGCTGCGCAGTAGTCCCGCATTTCGGAGCCATCTGACCCAGTACGGGTACCGAGGAGAACGCGACTTAAGCCGCGGCGCTCGTACCACCAGCGGCTATGCGGATATCTTTCCGCTACTGGCTCAGGCCTCGCACTCCGTCCAGAGCCTGAGCGCGTGGGCTTTGAGCAATGTTCGCGAGGTTCGCGATGCTTGCCGACCTTTTCGCAGAGAACAGTCGGGCCGCACGGCGACATTGCCACCGACCGTCTGTAGGCAGTTTGTTAGGTCAGCGTGTGCGTGGATGCTTGAGGAGGCGCCTGCATTGGAGGCTCACCTTGCAGGGTTGATTGATGAAATCGCCCAAAGTGGTGACCTTGGCCACCGGTCGCCAACTGCATTGTTGAAGGATGCGGAAGCGCTGATTGAAACCGGTCCACTAGTACGCTGTTCGAGGTTCGTTTCCCAGCGTTTCAGGGAGAGAGGGGATGACAGGTACTGTGATTTGGAACCCTATCGGTTGTTCCCTTTGGTTCTCGGACTGATCCGAATCCATCTAGGAGTTTGCTTTGGACTTGTGGCCTTGTTTGCTTGTGCAAGGAGATCCGAGATCATTGACATGGGGTTGCATGCGCTCCTGACATCTGATGGTCGCTACCACTTGACGATTCACCAGGCAAAGCGGGGGGAAGGGAACGAGAGGCCGAGGTTTGACAAGCCTGTGCCACGTATCGTTGCCATGGCGATATCGATCATGAACAATCTCAGGACGCAACTACTTCGGGTGATGCCCAGGGAGGATGCGTTGCTGGATGATCGCGTGATGTTCTTCGTCGGAATGCAGGGCATCAGGCCATTCAGTGAGAATCATCCGCGCGTCGTTCTCCAGCTCATAAGTGACTACTTTGATCTCCGTGGCCCCGACGGAAAGCGATGGGTGCTTGAGCCTCATCAACTGCGAAGGAGCTTTGCTATGACATTCTTTCATTCGGAGGGGGAAGAGTCATCTCTACCTGCGCTCGCGTGGCTCATGGGTCATCATGATGTCGAGGAGACTTGGAGATACGTGAAGGAGTCTATGACGGGCAAGGAGATCAGTCATGCAGAAGCCTGTTTGGCGATGGCGGCTGTGAACTCAGGTGATGGCTCGGAATCTGCCCAAAAATTGAAGACGCTTCTTCTCGAGCACTTCGGAAGCGACGATCTCGCTGTTCTCGATCATGATGATGTCTTGGAGTATCTGGAGATGCTCTCTGAGGAGCGAAAGATCAGTGTCAAGCCGATTCAGATTACAACCGGCGATCGTAGTACGTTCACAATCCTCATTTCGCACAGAGGGGAATGATGCCAAGGCTCAGTAAAGGACAGGTAGCTGCGGGTGTGCGGGACAAGCAGCTTCGTGCTGAACGGAGTGTTCGGGGCATCATCGCCATCCTGGACGAGGCGGTGGCAGTTGGGTCCCTTCTTGAAGAGCATAGTGATCTCTTTAGACGCATGAGTGATCTTGCCGGGATGAATGATGAGGCTCGAGGCATCTTTCCGATGTCGGTTCGAACACTCAGGAACAATGTGGAATCGCTGTACCCAGGCGGGATGGAAGCGTTTAGGCGTGCCATCGGAGAGCTTCTGGGGGCCGCGAGGAAGCCTGTTGCACAGCAGGAAGATGAGGCTTGGCTGGAGGATGCTGTTCTGGACATGACCGCTAGGTACAGTGATCTCGTGCAACGCTTCAAGAGGCTGGCTCTTGGATCGGAGGTCGCAGCCGATGAGCTAAAGCGACACTTCGATCGGTACCGCGGCTCTAGCTCCCTGCGGGTAGTGAAGTGAAGATTGATGGTGGTTTGTGTAGGAGGGCCAGCAATCAATTCCGGTTACCGGGGGTTGGACGCGTCACCTCGTTCCTCGATAGGGGCGCCGCAGGAGGCATGAAGGTGGTGTTCTTCCCAAACGGCCGTTCTTGCTGGGAAGTGAATGCGTACCTAGTTCATTGCCGACGCCTTGGGCTGACGGTAGGTACGATATCCACCTATGCGAGTGAGCTAAGCCTGCTGGTACGATTTCTGTACTTGCGTCGCCTGGAGCTGAGAGAGATCGATGATGATCATCTGATCGAGTTTGCTGATTGGCTGGTGGTTCGGGATGAGTCCAGCGCAAGGCACATCAATCGTATCCTCTCACGTGTTCTCGCTTTCATTGGCTGGGCCGAATGTATCAGTCTCGGCCCTTCCCAGATCGGCCGGCTTGGTGAGCAGGCGATTATCACGGTTGAAAGGCGCGTGGTGAGGACGAAACGGCTGGACCGGGTGTCCTCGGACAGGCATGCAGCGATGCTTCCAAGTGGTGCAAAGCGAGTCGTACGACCAATGCCTCTTGAGGTATTTCGCCGACTCCTGGCGCAGTGCGAGCGAAGCGCGAAGCGCACCTTTGTAAAGAGTCGCAATCGCGCGATGCTCCTGATACTCGCGGATACCGGGATCAGGCGCGAAGAGCTTGTTTGGATCAGGGTCACCGATGTACTTGATGCATCGAAGGGTGATGGCATGCTGAAGGTGCGGACCTCGAAGAGGAGGGGGAACCCTATACGTCTGGTTCCTGTTCCCGCACTAACTTTGCAGGAGGTCATGAAGTACATCAGGGTGCAACGGGAAATGCATATGCGCCGCCATACCAAGTCCGGACGGGGGAGTCGCGACAAGGGTTGGGTCTTCTGCTCTCAGAGCGGTTCAAGGCTAGCTGCTGCAACGGTGAGCCAGACTTTCTCGGATCTGCGGGCGCTTGCCGGAGTTTCAGAGCGCGCTACGGCTCATATGCTTCGACACAGGTACATAACTCTTCAGGTCATCGATCGGATCAAGAGGCTTCGAAACATTGGGATTCTTGGCGTTGAGGCAGCAGCAACGGTACTCGCACAGGTGGCTTCTTTAAGCGGCCACTCCAATCCTACTAGCATGTGGGACTACATTGACTGGGCCTATCAGGAAATGGCCTCGGATGCCGAGAACCGCGGGACCTTGGAGATTGGCGAGCTCATCCGGGAACTGGAGGTTTTTGGTGATGCGGCGATAGAAAGCTCCGAAGGGAAAGCCCTGCTTAGCCGGGTTCGTAGCGCACTTGCTTCGCAGCTTGAGAAGGCTCCGAAACTGGGTGTACTCGCCCACCAAGGGATGGGGCTGGGATGAACTGCTTGTGCAGGGGCGCCGGTGGTATGGGTGAGAGCCCTTTGCTGTTGGTGTGGTGCGGGCGATCCAGCACCTCTAGTAGCCGGAAGCGACGTCCATCGAACAGGGCGTCACTGGGGACAGTGAATGTCCTACAGAGTATTGGGTGTCGTGACCACCTTGATCGGTTGCCGGCGACGCCGTAAAAAGCGCCTTCTTCCTTGCGGATGCGATGCACACGCTTGTGGTCGTCCCACCAGGCGTCCCAGCGAAGCATCACCAACACGGGCTCACAGCCATAATGGATGCGCGCGTGAGTGCCCGAAAGCACATGGTTCGCGTTCCGAGTCGCCCTTGCACTGACCGGAATTCAATCGTTGGCGGTCGTGCTGTTCGCTGGCGTCGTACTTCGAGCGTGTAGCTCGTTTCCCTCGGTGCCCTCTCCGCTGGATGCTCAGGCATTCTGGGCAACGGTAGCGTGCTTGATCGTCGGCCGCACCGTCTTCGCTATAGGTTCCCAGAGCCTTGGGCCAGGCATTGCTCGGTCACGCGTGTTGCGCTGCTGGTCGGAACCGAACCGCTTTCGGAGCGCTATTTGACTCTATTTGGATGGGTGAGGTCATTGGAAAAGCGGCTTGGGCGGGGGCGAGGCCGGACAGTCCGGAGGAGCGCTTGGGCTGGCGCCGATACCGATTGTGCTCAACGTCCCGCGGGAACCAGCCCAAAGCGCATCAGCTGAGCGGGTGCAGCTGGGCTGCTGACGTGAAACTCTGATATCCGCTTCTGGCCGAAAGCGGACGCTTAGCTCAGTGGCTGTCTATACGGCACATTCCTGGTCGGCGTGCTGACGGAGATTACCAAGTGGGTCAAGCGGAGCGGGCGAGGGATTGAACGGCGCTCCGGCAATAGCACACGCGTCGGCTGGCGTCGCGGCAGGTGAGATGGGCTGGGCTTAGCTTTTTGCCAAACTCGGCGGAAGGCGGCATAGTCTTGCACATATTACCGATCAAGCACTTAGCGGATATTCCCATGGCCAAGAAGGGCAAGGCAGCCAACCAAGCTCTCTTTGAGGAAGACTACGTGCTGCGGTCACTCGGGCGGATTGGCTATGACCCAGATATGGCGCTCACTGAGCTGGTGGCCAACACGTGGGATGCAGGGGCTGCCAGGGTTGCCGTGATCATCCCCGAGGAAACAAGTGGCATGCTGTCGGTCGAAGACGATGGCCACGGGATGACCGAGGACCAGTTTCGCAAGCGCTGGATGACCTTGGGATACAACAGGCATCGAAGCCAAGGGGCGAACGTCCAGTTTCCTTCCGAACGCGACGATTGGGTACGCATGGCCTTCGGACGCAACGGTATTGGTCGCCATGGCTTGTTGTGCTTTTCTGATCATTACACGGTCGAAACTTGGACAAATGGCGTTCTTTCTACCTTCGTGATTGGGACCCGAAATCAGCCGTCGCCGTTCTACATCCAAAGCCATGAGACAGCCACCCGTTCGGGCCATGGCACCCGGTTGTTGGTGGAGGTTGAACGCCACCGCCCAGATCCAGATCGGATCAGGACGGTCCTGTCAGGACGCTTCCTGCACGATCCGCAGTTCGTCGTTTCGGTGAACGGCCAGTCCGTCCCGCTGTCTGAGCATGAGGGCCTTCTGGAGGAACGCAAGATTCAGGTCGAACCTGGCTTTGATGTCACGGCGTATGTGGTGGACACAACACGCACAGCGAAATCCACCCGCTACCAAGGCGTAGCGTTTTGGGTGAGCAATCGGTTGGTCGGGCTGCCGAGTTGGACCGTTGGGCCGATGGTCGTTCTGGATGGGCGGGTGCGCTTTGCCAAGCGCTATGCCCTCGTGATTGAGTGCGGATCGGAGTGGCTTTCCGAAATCGAACCAGACTGGTCGAAGTTCAAGACTACGGAGCGAACTGATCACCTTTTCGAAGCGGCCAACGGGTATGCCCAGGAAATGGTCGAGAAGTTGTCGGCCCACCTGATCGAGGAGAACTCAGAAGACGCGCTCTACAAGAATCGAGAGGATCTGCGGACGCTACCTAGGCGATCCATGCTTGAAGTAGCCCAGTTCACAAAGACCGTGGTGCATGACCAGCCAGGGATACCGCCGGAGACCCTCAACAAGGTCGTCAAAGCGGTTATCAAGATTCAGAAGGCACGAAGCGGTTCAAGTTTCCTTGACAAGCTGATGCAGCTGGATGAGCACGACATCGACGGGCTGGATCGATTGCTAGGACAGTGGACTGTGGAGGATGCGCTCACGGTTCTGGATGAGATCGACAGTCGTTTGTCCATCATTGCCGCCATGGAGAAGCTCAGCGGCGACCCGGAAGCTGACGAGTTGCATACCCTTCATCCGCTCGTGACGCAGGCGCGTTGGCTGTTTGGGCCGGAGTTCGACAGTTCGGAGTATGCGTCGAACAACACCCTGCGAACAGTCGCCACCAGTCTATTCAAAGCGAGAAAGCAGAATCAGACCTTTGCTAATGCTGCGAAGCGCCCCGACATCGTCGTCCTCTCCGATGCCACTCTCTCAATCGTCGGGACGGAAAGTTTTGATACCGGCAAGGATCAGCTCGTGATGATGCGCGATGTCCTGCTCATCGAGTTGAAAAAAGGGCGTTCTGAAATCGGTCGCAAAGAAATGAATCAGGCGGCAGAGTATGTCGATGAACTTGTCTCCAGCGGAGGCATACAGGGTGGGCCTTTCTTCCATGCCTTCGTGGTCGGCCATTCGGTCGCATCCAATATCCCAACTGTCAATAACCTGGAATACAACGGAGCCCAGCGCGGACGGGTAACAGCGACCACTTACAACCAGCTCGCATTGACAGCAAACCGGCGCCTCCATGGGCTAAAGGCAAGAATACCCTCACGGTACGAGGAGGTTTCTGGTTACGAGCTTGTCCAGAAAGTCATGGGGACGCCAAGCCAAGCATCGTTCGCTCCGCTGGCAGAGTAGGGCGGTGTCTAGCCCGGGTTAGGCGATCGCTTATGGCCGAAAGCAGACATCGTTGACGAATCCCGCTGGGGCAGAGCTCCCGGAAGGCCTATTCAGAAACCACGTTCATCAACTGCTAGTGTTCGAGGGGAAGCCGCCCTGGCAGCCGTATGAAGTATGTGGACGAGGAGATCTGCAGATGAACAACCTTGATGACTGGCTTGCAAAAGCCGCAAACGCAACGCGCGCAGATGCCAGCGCGGGAACCGATGCGCTGCTGGCCCGCCTGGCCCAGGAGCCGCCACCTGCCAAGTGGGCGGGACGCCGCGAGCTCCGCCGCGCTGTGACCTGTGCTGCGTTGTCTGCGGTGCTGACCTGTGGCGGGGTGGGCTCTGCATTCCTCGTCACCCAGTCCAACCCGCGGCCCACCTGGGTCGCGGCGCCGTCTGCCATGTCCCCCTACGCCCTGCTGGTGGAACGCTGATGGCTATCGGAACCGCCATGCGCCTGCCTTTGGCGACCTTGGCCGGCGCGGTCATCGGCGTGGTTTGCGCCCTGGGGATCGGCTGGGGCTGGCACTACCTCAACCCTGGCCACAGCGACCTGCATGAACGGCTGCACGCCGTGGTGCCCCTGGACAATTCGGAGAAGGACATCCTGCAGGCCAAAGAGCAGCTCTTTGCGACGCGCAGGGGCGAGATCGAGGCGCGCTTGCGAATCGCCAACCGTCAACTTGCCGATGCCATTGCGGCCGATCCTCGCTGGAGTCCGCAGGTAGAGGCGGCAAGCAGGGAGGTCGAGCGTGCGGCGGGTGATCTGCAGCGTATCACGCTGGAGCACGTCTTCGAGATGCGTGCAGGGCTGAAGCCCGATCACCGCGCTGCCTACGACAAGGCGCTGCTGGACGCACTGCGCAACGATTCCCCTTGAAAGCATGGCCTGAGCGTGACGATCGAGGAAGACAACAACTGGGCCGTCGAAGCTGCTGCGGGTGACCCAGCGGCATTCGCGCGCCTGGTGCGCAGGCACTCGCCGGCCATCACACAGATGGTGCGAGGCATGGGCGTTCCGGAAACCGACGTGGACGACGTCGTGCAGGAAACGTTCGTGTCGGCGTGGCGCGCGTTGGCTGAGTATGACCCCGCTCGCCCGGTGCTTCCGTGGTTGATGCGTATCGGAATCAACAAGGTTCGCGATACCCAGCGTTTCCGCCGCGTGCGTTACTTCCTATTCAAGGCCCGGCCCATCGACGATGAAGAGAGCCGGACGCTGGTATCGGACCAGGCCGGCCCGGAACAGAGCGCCAGTTCCAGCCTTGAACTCGCCAGCGTGATGCGCGTGCTCGACAGCATCGATCCCGCCTTACGCGAGGCACTGGTGCTGACGGCATTCGTCGGTCTGTCCCAGGTTGAAGCGGCCGCTGCGCTGGGAATCAGCCTGAAAACGATCGAAGGCCGCGTACTTCGCGCCCGGGCAAAACTGGCCTCGGCGTTGGGTCGTTAGAAAAAAATCTCCCAGATGTGAGGGGAGCGGCACACAGGCCGCGTAGTGCATGAGACGACCGCTGATGCGGCATCACTGCACTGGACCCCTGGATGAAGTACTCATTGCTTGCCTTGTCGACACTGCTGGCGCTGTTCGGCACATCGGTGGCGTGGGCCGCCGACGCGCCCACCTACGAAGATCTACTGGAACAGAGCAGGGCGCAATCGCCTTACCTGCAGGAAAAGCGCTTCGACACCGCAGCGGCCGCCGGCGATGCCCGGCAGGCCAGAGCATTGCGCAACCCCACTATCGACGGCCTTGTCGAGAATCTCAACGCACCCTTAAGCAATGGCAGCAGCCAGCGCCAGACGACCTACACCCTAACCCAGCCGCTGGAGATCTTCGGCCAGCGGAGCGCGCGTATCCAGGCGGGCGAGAAGGGCCTGCAGGCGGCCGAAGCTCGGCAACACCAAGCGCAGGTTGAGTTCTCGGCAGCGCTGGCGGTGGCCTACGCCGCTGCCGAGGCCAGCCTGATTCGCCGGGCAATCGCGCAGGAGGATGTGGAGCGCGCCGAGGGCGACCTGCGTGCGGCCAAGGCTCTGGTGGAAGCTGGCAAAGAGGCCAGCCTTCGTTCCGCCCAAGCCCAGGCCGGCCTGAGCGCGGCGCAATCGGCTGCTGCCAGTCGCGATGCCGAGACGACGGCTGCTCTTGAGCAGTTGTCGGTGCTGGCCGGCCAGACCGAGACGTACTCAGGTGTGGGCCAGTCCCTTCTAGAGCGCGACTGGCCAACGGTGGGCGCAACCGCAGGCGATGCCACGGCGGTGCTGACAGCCAAGGCGGACGTGGACGCTACCGAAGCCCAACTGCGTATCGAAAGGCTCAAGCGTGCGCCGGACCTGAGCGTGTCTGCAGGGCGTCGCAGCTTTGCAGCAGGTGGGGACGCGCTGGTCGTGGGCCTTTCGCTGTCCGTGCCGCTGTTCGACCGCAACAGTGGCGGCATCAGCGCCGCCCGTGCCCGTACCGACGCGGCCAGGGCGCGATTGGACGCTGCGCGCCTGCAGAGCCAGGCAGATCGCGCTACCGCGTTGTCCCAGGTGGCTGCGGCACGACGCGGCCTCGAGGCAGCTGCCGAGGGTGAAAAAGCCGCGGCCGAGGCCTACCGCATGGGCCGTCTGGGGTACGAGGCCGGCCGCACGCCCCTGGTGGAACTGCTGCTCAGCCGCCGCACGTTGACAGAAGCGCGGCTGACCGTGGTCGATGCGCGCCTTGCCCGGGTCCGTGCCTACGCATCACTTGCAATGGCCAATGGCCAGATCGTCTTCGGAGACCGTTGAATGAAGCGAAACACCCCTTCCGTGAATACTCTGGGCATGCTCGGCGTCGCCGCGCTGGCGCTTGGCGCAGGCTTCGGCATCGCCCGCCTTTCGCAGTCCTCCAGCGCGCCTGCCCCGGCAGACGCTGCGCCCACTGCCGCTGAAGATACCGGCGGCGTGCAGGCCGTTGCCATTCCCGATGCATATCTTGGAGCAGCCGGTATTGCCGTGGAGGCTGTCACCTCTGCCGACGTGGCAGCCAACATTGGCGCAGCAGGCTCCGTCGTTGCCATTCCGGGTGGCGAAGCCGTGGTTGTATCCAGGGCCGCAGGCAACGTGACCGAGGTGCTTCGCCAGGTGGGCGACAAGGTCGCCAAGGGCGATGTCCTTGCACGGGTCGCCAGCCCTGATGGCGCACGCATTGCAGCAGATCTGCGCGTGGCCAATGCCGGTCTTTCCCTGGCGCAGAAGAACGCCAGCCGGGACCAGTCGCTGTTGGCGCAGGGGGTGCTTGCCCGGCAGGAGGCCGAAGCCAGCCAAGCTGCCTACCTGTCGGCACAGGCCGAAGCGCAACGGGCTGCGCTGGTGGCTCGCACCGCCAACGTCGATGGCGGCGGCAGCGTTTCGGTGGTCAGCCCCATCGCCGGGACCATCAGCAGTTCCCAGGCCACACTGGGTGTATTCGTTGAACCACAGGCCACCCTCTATCGCGTCACCGGCTCGAACGGCGTGGAGGTGCAGGCATCGGTGCGCGCGGGTGATACCAGCCGGATCCGCTCCGGTGATCCTGCCACCATCGTGCGCTCTGACGGCACCGTGGTATCAGGCAAGGTCCGTTCTGTAGCGACGGCGGTGGGAGGATTGACTCGAGCTGCAACCGTGGTGATTACGCCGGAAAACGCTGGCGCCGGACTTGTCGTCGGTGACGGCGTGCAGGTGCGCCTTGTGGCGTCAGCCGGGCAGTCCGGTGGCATGTCCGTTCCCGAAGAAGCCGTGCAGAACATCGATGGCAAAGACGTGCTGTTCGTGCGCACGGAGAAGGGGTTCAACGCCCAGCCCGTGTTCGTAGGCGTGCGTAGTGGTGGAATGGCGCAGATCCTCTCCGGTGTTTCCGCAGGAACCCGCGTAGCAACCCGCAACGCCTTCCTGGTGAAGGCGGAAATGAACAAGTCCGGCGGAGACGAGTGATGATCGAACAGGTGCTTACAGGTGCCGTGCGGCACCGCTGGCTGGTGTTGTTCATCACGCTGGTGATCTCGGTCATCGGTGCCTGGCAGTTGAACATGCTGCCGATCGATGTCACCCCGGACATCACCAACAAGCAGGTGCAGATCAACACCGTCATCCCCACGCTCAGCCCGGTGGAAGTGGAAAAGCGGGTGACCTATCCCATCGAGACCGCGATGGCGGGCCTGCGCGGCGTTGCCAACACGCGTTCGTTCTCGCGCAACGGTTTCAGCCAGGTGACGGTCATCTTCGATGAAAGTGCCGATCTGTACTTCATGCGCCAGCAGGTCACCGAGCGCTTGACCCAGGCCCGGCCGCAGCTTCCCGAAGGCGCCGAGCCGCTGATGGGGCCGGTTTCCACTGGCCTGGGCGAGGTATTCCACTACAGCGTCGAGTTCACACACCCCGATGGCAAGGACGCGCCACGCAACGATGGCAAGCCCGGATGGCAGAGCGATGGCTCGTTCCTGACCGATCAGGGCGATCGCCTGGCCGATGACATGGCGCGCCTAGCGTACCTGCGCACGGTACAGGACTGGATCGTGCGCCCGCAGCTGCGCACGACGCCGGGCGTGGCTGACGTCGACAGCCTGGGCGGCTATGTGAAGGAGTATGTGGTCGAGCCCAATGCAGCCAAGCTTGCTGAGTATGGGTTCTCCTACACCGACCTGGCGAACGCGCTGCAGGATGCAAATCTTTCGGTGGGTGCGGACTACATCCAGCGCTCTGGCGAATCCTATCTGGTGCGAGCTGATGCCCGTATCCGTTCGGTGGATGAGATCGCGCGGGCCGTGGTGGGTAACCGCAACGGTGTTCCGGTCACGGTGGGTGATGTTGCGCGGGTGGTGATCGACGGCGAGCTGCGGCGAGGTGCCGCCAGTCGCAACGGCTACGAGACGGTAGTGGGCAGCGCGCTGATGCTGGTGGGCGCCAACAGCCGCACCGTGGCCGCCGCCGTCGGCGACAAGCTCAAGGAGATCAGCAAGACCATGCCGCCGGGCGTGAGCATCGTCCCGACGCTGGATCGCTCGCAGTTGGTGGTGGCGACCATCAAGACCGTCGCCAAGAACCTGACGGAGGGCGCGCTGCTGGTGGTGGTCATCCTGTTCGCGTTGCTGGGTAACTGGCGTGCGGCAGTGATTGCTGCACTGGTAATTCCGTTGTCCCTGCTCATCACCGCCATCGGCATGAACAAGCTGGGCATCTCCGGCAACCTGATGAGCCTGGGAGCGCTGGATTTTGGACTGATCATCGACGGTGCTGTGATCATTGTCGAAAACTCACTGCGACGATTGGCCGAGCGTCAGCATGCCGAAGGTAGAATCCTCACTCTGAGCGAGCGCCTGCACGAGACCATCGCGTCCTCCAAGGAGATGGTCCGCCCGACGATCTACGGACAGGCGGTCATCTTCCTCGTCTTTGTTCCGTGCCTGACGTTCCAGGGCGTGGAAGGCAAGATGTTCTCGCCGATGGTGATCACCCTGATGCTGGCGCTTGCATCGGCCTTTGTCCTCTCGCTGACATTCGTTCCGGCGATGGTCGCGGTCATGTTGAAGGGCCACATCTCCGAGAAGGAAGTGCGTGTAGTGGCGGCCACGAAGAGCCGTTACCAGCCGTTGCTGCGCAATGCGATCCGGCAACCGATGCCATATCTTGCCGGCGGATTGGGCGTATTGCTGGCCGGCGCGGTGGCGTTCTCCTTCGTCGGACGTGAGTTCATGCCGACACTGGACGAGCAGAACCTGAACCTGTCCTCCGTTCGTATTCCCTCCACCTCCATCGAACAGTCGGTGGCCATCGATCTTCCCTTGGAAAGGGCTGTGCTGACGCTTCCCGAGGTGCAGACCGTCTACTCCAAGGCGGGTACGGCGAGCCTTGCCGCAGACCCCATGCCGCCAAACGCATCGGACAACTACGTCATCCTGAAACCGAAGGACCAGTGGCCTGATGGTGTGAAGACCAAAGAGCAGGTCATCGAGCGCATCCGCGAGAAGACCGCGTTCCTGGTGGGCAACAACTACGACGCCACGCAGCCGATCGAGATGCGCTTCAACGAGCTGATCGGTGGTGTGCGCAGCGACGTGGCGGTGAAGATCTACGGCGAAGACCTGACGGCCTTGGCCACCAGCGCAGACAAAATTGCTGCTGTGCTGAAGAAGATTCCCGGGGCATCGGATGTGCGTGTGGCCCAGACCGGTGGCTTCCCGACCTTCGACATGGCGTTTGATCGCGCAGCGATCGCCCGCTATGGCCTGACCGTGAAGGATGTGGCTGATACGGTGTCGGCCGCGTTGGCCGGACGCCAGGCGGGCCAGATCTTTGAGGGCGATCGCCGCTTCGATGTGGTGGTTCGGCTGCCCCGCGTCGACCGAAGTGATCTGGACGTCCTGGGTGCGGTGCCGGTCATGCTGCCGCCGGGGAATCAGGAAGGCAGCCCTTCGGTGCCGCTGCGTGAGCTGGTCAGCTTCCGCTTCACGCAGGGTCTGAACGAGGTGAGTCGTGACAACGGCAAGCGCCGGATCTATGTAGAGGCCAACGTAGTGGGGCGTGATCTGGGCAGCTTCGTGGACGATGCCAAGGTAGCGATCGCACAGCAGGTGCAACTGCCGACCGGCTCGTGGATCGAGTGGGGCGGGCAGTTCCAGAACCTGCAGGCAGCTACCCAGCGTTTGGCCATCATCGTGCCGCTGTGCTTCATCCTGATTGCCGCGGTGCTGTATATGGCCATCGGCAACGGGCTGTTGACCGGCACTGTGCTGACGGCCGTACCGCTGGCGCTGGCCGGTGGCTTCTTCGCGCTGGCCTTGCGTGGCATTCCGTTCTCGATCTCGGCAGCAGTGGGGTTCATTGCTGTTTCGGGTGTGGCGGTGCTGAACGGACTGGTGTTGATCTCCGCCATCAAGAAGCGTCTGCATGACGGCATGGAGCCGGACGAGGCGGTGGAGCAGGGTGCAATGGAGCGCGTCCGGCCCGTGTTGATGACGGCCTTGGTTGCTTCACTGGGGTTTGTGCCCATGGCGATCGCAACCGGCACGGGTGCTGAAGTGCAGAAGCCGTTGGCAACCGTGGTCATCGGCGGCCTCATCACGGCCACCGTGCTGACCCTGTTCGTCCTGCCGGCACTGTGTGGGCTGGTGCTGCGCAGGACTGCGCGCAGGAAGGCAGCGGGCATCGAGGACCCACTGCCGGCGCCGGAAACCGATTGAGTACGTTCCCTTCCACAGTTTCACGCCCGGCCCTGCGGATCGTTCTACGATCCGCAGGGTATTGGCATTTCTGCACTCCATTCCTCCGAGGACAGCCATGATCGAGGTTCTCCGTTTTCCGACCTTCAGGAATCTGTTCGCTGCCCAGGTGATTGCGTTGGTCGGTACTGGCTTGGCGACCGTGGCGCTTTCGCTGCTCGCCTATGACCTGGCTGGCGCGCAGGCCGGCCAGGTGCTCGGCACGGCACTGGCCATCAAGATGGTGGTCTACGTCCTGCTCGCGCCTATGTCCGGCGCGGTCGTGCCAGCCAATCTGCGTAAGCCGGTCCTGATCGGGCTTGATCTGGTGCGCGCGGCCGCGGCACTGTGCCTGCCTTTCGTGAATCAGATCTGGCAGGTGTACCTGCTCATCGCTCTTCTGCAGTCGGCATCAGCCTGCTTCACGCCGCTGTTCCAATCGACCATTCCGGAAATCCTCAAGGAAGAGCGCGACTACACCCGTGCATTGTCCTTGTCGCGGCTGGCGTATGACCTGGAAAGCCTGCTCAGCCCTGCGCTGGCGGCGGCCCTGCTGACACTGATCAGCTTCCATGGCCTTTTCGCCGGTACGTCGGTGGGCTTCGTCTGCTCAGCGCTGCTGGTCGTGGTCACGGCATTCCCCTTCGTTGCAGCCTCGCCGCGCAAGGAAGGCCCCTATGCACGGGCCATCCGTGGCATGCGTATCTATCTGAAGACGCCTCGACTGAAAGGCCTGCTGGCGCTGAACCTGTGCGCTGCCGCGGGTGGTGCGATGGTATTCGTCAATACGGTGGTGGTCGTGCGCAACGTGCTGGGCGGTGCTGAAGCCCAGGTCGCCTGGGCCCTGGCTGCGTTCGGCGGCGGCTCGATGCTGATGGCGTTGGTTCTTCCCAAGGTACTGGACCGCGTACCGGACCGTCGCGTGATGCTCTCTGCAGCCAGCATGATGCTTGCGGTGCTTACCGCCTTGGGGGTTACGTGGTGGCTGACGCCCTCCGCGATCGGCTGGCCCCTGGTGCTGTCCGGCTGGGCATTGCTGGGCATGAGCTACGCCGGCTTGGTGACACCAGGCGGCCGGCTGCTACGGCGCTCGGCAGAGTCCACTGACCTTCCTTTCCTGTTCGCCGCGCAGTTCTCGCTTTCCCACGTCTGCTGGCTGATTGCCTACCCACTGGCCGGTACCGTGGGGGCACGCCTGGGCATGCCGGTGGCGGTTCTGGCGCTCGCGGTGGTGGCCTGCGCGGGGCTTCTATTCGCCTGGCGTACCTGGCCTGCGAATGATCCTGACGCAATCACCCACCGACATGATGATCTCCCTGCGGACCACCCGCACATGCAGGAACACGCGCATACGGAACAAGGCCACTCGCACCGTTTTGTCATCGATGACAACCATACCCGTTGGCCCGGTTGAACGACGAGTCACCAGAGATGCCCAGTAGCGCGCGCACGCTGAACAACCCCCCTTTTTCGTGTCGACTTTGATCCAGCAACACACTAGTCTTTGAGCATGACATCACTGCGCCGGATATCGAATGTGCGACTGCTCACCAGCATCTTTCTGATGCTGGTGGCAAGCATGTTCCTGCGCCCGGTGCTGAATCATCTTGGCGAGCTGCATGGTCTGCAGCACATGGTGCAGACCGCAGCCGAACATGGACATCCGCACGCGGGCGATCGTGATGCTGCAGATCGGGATCCTCTGCACGCGTCGGGCGGCCATGGCGTGCTGCACCAGTCCGATCTGGGCGGGTCACTTGGCATCCTGCTGGACGTAGCACTCCACGATCCAGCCATCGGCCGTGGTGCGCACCCTTGGCATCGCCAGGCAGCGTTCATTGCCCATCACTGCTCATCGTTGTTCAGGCCTCCCATCGTCGCGGCCTGATGCCGGGCGCATGTCTGCCGCGCTGCCTGCTTTCTGCGGGCATGCGGCTGGCTTGCGGCTAGACGCATCGCGGTTCCCCTCTGTATTCCGGCCACGATCCGGCTGACTCCTGCGCCACCGCGCGGTAACGACGTGCATGCGTGCCCTGGCACACATCTGCATGGCGTTGCCGTGCGCCTGTGGCGGGGCGCGGCGCGGAGGACCGTGGCATGTCATGTCACTCAAGAACTCCATCATGATCCCCAGACCACATTCCGGGCTATCCACCCGTACCCATCCCATGGCCATGCCGTCGCATTGGCCGCGCACGCTGCTCGCAGCGATAACCATGCTGTTGCTTGTTTTCACTGCCGATGGTGCTCTGGCGCATGCCATCGCCGAGGGCGACAAGGGTTACATCCAAGAGATATCAGGGGTAAATCTGATCGCCTTCGCTTACCTGGGCGCCAAGCACATGGCCACCGGGTATGACCACATTCTGTTCCTGCTGGGCGTGATCTTCTTCCTTTACCGGATGAAGCATGTCGCGCTGTACGTCACCCTGTTTGCCATCGGTCATTCCACGACTATGCTGCTGGGTGTGCTCTTCAATGTGGGCATCAACAGCTATCTGATCGATGCGATCATCGGCTTGTCAGTGGTCTACAAGGCGCTGGATAACCTCGGTGCCTACCAGCGTTGGTTCGGCTTCCAGCCCAATACCAAGGTCGCGACACTGGTGTTCGGACTGTTCCATGGCTTTGGCCTGTCCACCAAGATCATCGAATACGACATCTCCCCCGATGGTCTTCTGCCGAACCTGCTCGCCTTCAACGTCGGGGTGGAAATGGGGCAGATGCTTGCCCTGGGCGCCATCCTGATTGTGATGGGCTACTGGCGCCGCACCGCCAGCTTCTTCAAGCACGCCTACTTCGCCAACGCGGCAATGCTCTGCGCAGGTTTCGTCCTGATCGGCATGCAGCTGACCGGCTACGCCATTTCCTGAATCCTTGAGAGATCCCTACCATCATGTACAACAGCAAGCCCCTCGAAAGTGACCTCCCCAGCAGCCGTCAGCTGGCGCGCACTACCCTCATCGCCGCCGGCATCGCCGTCGTGCTTCTCATCGGTGTCGTGCTGCCTGCGGAACACGCCGTGGATCCGTTGGGTATAGGCCGAATGCTGGGTCTGACCGAGATGGGACAGATCAAGCAGCAACTGTCCGAAGAAGCCGCAGCGGATGCGGCCATGGATGCCCGGGCCGAGGAGGGCCTCGCCGTGCTCACCCAGGTCTCCACGCGGGATCGCCAGACAGTCGAAGTCACTTCCAAGCCGGCCGCTGCTTCGGCCTCAGCGCCCGCAGCTACGGAGTGGCGTGACGAAGCCGAAGTCGTGCTGGCGCCCGGTCAGGGTACCGAAATCAAGCTTTCCATGAAGGAAGGCGAGCGTGCGACCTACACCTGGTCGGTCCAGGGCGGGGTGGTGAACTTCGACACCCATGGTGACGGCGGTGGTCGTGCCATCAGCTATGAGAAGGGGCGAGGTGAGGCGTCCGACCAGGGCGTACTTCTGGCCGCCTTTACGGGCAACCACGGCTGGTTCTGGCGCAATCGCGGCGAGGAACCGGTCACCCTGCTGCTGCGTACGGGCGGGCAGTATGAACAGCTGAAGAAAATGTAAGACCAGGCCAGGAGGGCGTGCCCGGGGCAGCCGGGTACGCTCCTCTGCAAACATTCGTCCTACCATCTCGACAAGGCCACGTGCCACATTTACCCTAGATCCCATGCGTCTTTCCGCCCGCCACCGTGTGCTCGCCCGCATCAGCCTTTTCGCGCTGATGCTGCTGAGTGTTGTGGCGCGGCCGATGGTGATCCAGCTGAGCGAACTGCATGGTCTGGAGCACGACATCGCCGCTGCGTTCGACCATGGGCATTCCCATCCGGCCGGAGCCAGTGACAACCTCGACGACGACCACGCCTCTGGTGCGCACAGCGTGCTGCACCAGGCAGACGCAAGCTTCGCAGGGAGCCTGTTCAATGGCCACCACCAGGTAGTCGCTCTCGCACTGAGCGCCGACGTGCCCGCATTGCGGCTGCTGCGCGTGCCTTTGGGTTATCCCGCCTCGCCCTTCCGGCCTCCGATCGTCTGACAACGCCTGCCGCGTCCGCGCGGCCTGTTCTGCTGCCTGCCTTAGCGGGCGGCAGCGCGTTGTTCTAACATCTTTCCGGAGGCTTCCGTGAAATTCCGTAGTGTGTGGGCGCTGGCCATTGCCGGCGCCTGCGGTATGGCCGTGCCTGGCCATGCCGCCGAAGTTCTGCGCCTGGAGGAAGCGGTCGCCCGCGCCCTGGGCAGTCATCCGAGCGCCGCAGCTGATGCCGCCCAGCTGGAGGCAACCCGCAGCCGTGCAGCCCGGGAGGGCCTGCCGGCGCCAATCATTCTGGGCGGGGAACTGGAGAACGTTGCTGGCAGCGGCAGCGTTTCAGGGATGGATGCCGCTGAGGCAACGTTCCGCGTATCCCGCCTGCTGGAACTCGGCGGCAAGCGCGCTGCGCGACAGGCATTGGGCGGCGCGGAGATCGACGCGGCCCAACGGGCAGGGGACGTGACTCGCGTAACCATCGCCACCCGAGCCGCAGGACGGTTCATCGATGTGCTGGCCGCGCAGGAGCATGTGGAACACGCGCAGGAGCGCATCGCGATGGCGCGCGCCCTGCAGCGAGAGGTCGGGCGTTGGGTCTCGGCGGCGCGCAATCCTGATTCCGACCTGCGAGCGGCAGAAATCGCAGTTGCCGACGCCGAACTCAAGCGCGATCAGGCGCTGGAGCGTCTGGAGTCGACACGCCATGCGCTCGCAGCTTCATGGGGTGCGTTGACGGTCGACTTTGGCGCCGTCGCTGGTGATACCTCGGTGCTGCCCCCCCTTGAGCAGTTCCAGGCGATGGCCGCGAAGCTGCCTTCGACACCTCAGCAACAGCTTCTTGAGTCCCAGGCAGGCGTGCTGACCGCGCGCCGTAACGTGGCGCTTGCCGCCGCCCGGCCAGATGTCAGCGTGGGCCTGGGCATTCGCCGGCTGGAAGCCACCAAAGACAGCGGATTGGTGATGTCGGTTTCTGTCCCATTGGGCAGCCGCAAGCGATCAGCGTATTCCGTTTCTGAAGTCGACCACGAGCTGTCTGCCCTCAGTGCCCGGCGCCAAGCGCAGGCCGTTGAACTGCAACAGGAACTTTTCGATATCTACCAGCAATTGCGGCAAGCGCAGCTGGAGGTCGAGTCGGTACGCGAACGCCAGCTGCCCAAGGCCGAGGCAGCACTGAAGCAGAGCCGGCGCGGCTTCGAGGAGGGCCGATTCTCCTATCTGGCGCTGGGCCAGGCGCAGAAGACCCTGTTCGACCTTCGCGAGCGCGAAGTTGAAGCCGCCGCCCGCTATCTCCGACTGCTGGTCGAGGCAGATCGCCTCACCGCCTCCGCTCTGGACATCCGCCCATGAACCGCTACGCATTCCTGATCATGTTCCCCTTGGTCCTTTCCGCCTGCGGCGGTGACAAAGCCGCGACCGAAGCCTCTACCGAGACAGCTGCCGCATCCGCCGACTACGAACGAGGGCCGAATCGAGGGCGCATGCTGCGTGACGGCGATTTTGCCCTCGAGATCACCGTTTACGAAACCAACACGCCGCCACACTTCCGTCTTTACGCGTATCGCAACGACAAACCGATTCCGCCTTCCGAAGTGCAGGCGAGCATGCAGCTCAAGCGTCTGGACGGCGAGGTCAATACCTTCAGCTTCAAGCCGGAGAACGGCTACCTCGTCGGCAGTGGGGAGGTCACTGAGCCGCACTCGTTCGATGTGGTGGCCGAAGCCACCGCAGCAGGCAAGTCCCATCGCTGGAACTACCCCTCCTATGAAGGCCGTACGCGAATCGAACCACAAGCAGCTAAGGACGCGGGCATCGTGGTGGAAGCAGCAGGCAGTGCCAGCATCCGCGACACAGTGACCTTGATGGGCAACGTGACGGTCAACACGGCGCGGCAAGCCGCAGTGAAAGCACGCTTTCCCGGCGTGGTGCGCAGCGTTGCAGTCGAGATGGGCCAGCGAGTCAGTGCGGGCCAGACTCTGGCCACGGTGGAAGGCAACGACAGCATGCGCAGCTATGCCGTCATCGCGCCGTTTGGCGGAATTGTGTTGGCGCGTAATACCAGCGTTGGGGACGTGGCGGCAGACAACACGTTGTTCGAGATCGCCGACCTCTCCGAGGTATGGGTAGACCTGCGGGCACTGGGCACCGACGCCGAGCGGCTTGCTGCAGGCCAGGTGGTGACGCTTCGCTCAGCCACTGGCGCCCATGAAACCCAAGGACGGGTGCAGAGCCTGCTCCCCTTGGCCAGTGCCGGCCAAAGCGTAGTCGCACGGGTCAGCATCCCCAATGAAGACGGCCGGTGGCGCCCGGGTATGGCCGTGTCGGCCGAGGTCGTGTTGTCCGAAACCCAGGTCCCGTTGGCAGTCAAGGAATCCGGGCTGCAGCGCTTCCGTGACTTCACCGTGGTCTTCGCACAGGTGGGCGACACGTATGAGGTGCGCATGCTTGAGCTCGGCAAGCGCGATGGGCAGCTGGTCGAGGTACTCGGTGGCCTCAAGCCCGGTACCCGTTATGTCAGCGAGCAAAGCTACCTGATTCGCGCGGACATCGAAAAGTCTGGCGCGAGCCACGATCACTGAGGGGCATCCCATGCTAGAGCGAATCATTCGCGCGTCCATCGCGCATCGATGGCTTGTGCTGCTGCTCGTGCTGGCGCTGTCCGGCCTGGGCATCTGGAACTACAGCAAGCTTCCCATCGACGCCGTGCCTGACATTACCAATGTACAGGTACAGATCAACACCGAAGCCCCTGGCTATTCGCCACTGGAAGCCGAGCAGCGCGTGACCTTCCCGGTTGAAACCGCACTGGCCGGGTTGGCACGTCTGGAGTACACACGCTCAATCTCGCGCTACGGCCTTTCGCAGGTGACCGTGGTATTCGAGGATGGGACAGATATCTACTTCGCCCGCCAGCAGGTTGCTGAGCGTCTGCAGCAGGCGGCCTCCCAGTTGCCCAATGGCCTGAAGCCAACACTGGGACCGGTTGCCACGGGCCTGGGCGAAATCTTCATGTACACCGTGGAGGCCGAACCAGGAGCTGAGAAAACCTGGACGCCAATGGCACTGCGTACCCTGCAGGACTGGGTGGTACGCCCGCAGATGCGGCACCTGAAGGGCGTGACCGAGGTCAACACCGTGGGCGGTTACGTCCGCCAGTTCCATATCACGCCAGACCCCCGCAAGCTGCAGGCCTATGGCCTGACCCTGCAGGACGTCATGGAGGCCGTTGCCCGCAGCAATGCGAACGTCGGTGCGGGCTACATCGAGAAGAGCGGCGAGCAATACCTGGTACGCGTGCCTGGGCAGGTTGCCGACATGGACGGCCTGCGCAAGATCGTGGTGGCTAATCGAGAGGGGCTGCCGCTGCGGGTAGGCGATCTTGCTGATGTCCACGAAGGCACCGAGCTGCGGACCGGCGCCGCCACCAAGGATGGAAAGGAAGTTGTGCTTGGCACGGCCTTCATGCTGATCGGCGAGAACAGCCGGGCCGTCGCCCAGCGCACCGCTGCCAAGCTGAAGGAGATCGACGGCACGCTGCCCGAGGGCGTTCGTGCGCACCCGGTGTATGACCGAACCGAGCTGGTGGATCGCACCATTGAAACGGTGAAGAAGAACCTCCTGGAGGGCGCGCTGCTGGTCATCGCGGTGCTGTTCCTGCTGCTGGGCAATCTGCGCGCCGCGCTCATCACCGCTGCGGTCATCCCGTTGACCATGCTGCTAACGATCTCCGGAATGGTTCAGAACCGGGTATCGGCCAACCTGATGAGCCTCGGTGCGCTCGACTTTGGCCTGATCGTGGACGGCGCGGTCATCATCGTGGAGAACTGCCTGCGCCGCTTCGGTGAACGCCAGCATGCGCTGGGACGCCTGTTAACGCGCGAGGAGCGATTCTCCCTGGCCGCTTCGGCAAGCGCCGAGGTCATCAAGCCCAGCCTGTTCGGTCTGTTCATCATCGCGGCGGTGTACATCCCGATCTTCGCGTTGTCGGGTGTGGAAGGAAAGATGTTCCATCCCATGGCCTTGACCGTGGTAATCGCCCTCACCGGTGCCATGGCGTTGTCGCTGACGTTCGTGCCGGCTGCCGTGGCGCAGTTCGTCACCGGCAAGGTGTCCGAGAAGGAAACCAAGGTCATGCGTGGCGTAACCCGCCTGTATGGCCCTCTGCTGGAGCGGGCGGTCAGTGCCCGTAGGTGGGTGGTCGGCGCAGCGGTTGCACTTACCGTGGTGGCCGGCATCGGTGCCAGTCGCATGGGTACAGAGTTCATCCCCAACCTGGATGAAGGCGATATCGCCCTGCACGCGCTGCGCATCCCCGGAACCAGCCTTACCCAAGCCATCGGCATGCAACGCCAGCTGGAAGCTGCCATCAAGCAGTTCCCTGAAGTCGACGAGGTGGTGGCCAAGATCGGTACTGCCGAGGTGGCGACCGACCCGATGCCTCCGTCGGTCGCCGACACCTTCATCATGCTCAAGGATCGGGACCAGTGGCCGGACCCGCGCAAACCAAAGGCCCAGCTGATTGCCGAGCTGGAGAAGACCGTCAGAGCCATCCCCGGCAACAACTACGAGTTCACTCAGCCGGTGCAGATGCGCATGAATGAGCTGATCGCCGGCGTGCGCGCGGAAGTGGCGATCAAGCTCTATGGCGACGATCTGGATCAACTCGCACAGATCGGCAGCCAGATCGAGGACGTTGCCAACCGGATCACCGGCGCAGCGGACGTGAAGCTGGAGCAGGTCTCGGGCCTTCCGTTGATGACCATTACGCCTGACCTGGACGCGTTGGCGCGCTATGGCGTGGCAATCGACGATGTGCAGAAGACCGTATCGGTCGCATTGGGTGGGGAGTCCGTTGGCCAAGTATTCGAAGGTGATCGTCGTTTCGACATCGTCGTGCGGCTGCCCGAGAACCTGCGTCAGGACACGCGCACGCTGGAATCACTGCCTGTAACGGTGTCAGGTTCGACAGAGGCCGATGCTGATCGCGGTTTCGTTCCGCTGGGGCAGCTGGCCAAGGTTGAGGTGGCTCCAGGCCCGAATCAGATCAGCCGCGAGAACGGCAAGCGGCGTGTGGTTATCACCAGCAACGTCCGCGGACGCGATCTCGGCTCGTTCGTCGAGGAGCTGCGCGCCGCCGTCGGAGATGAAGTCCAGCTGCCTGAAGGTTACTGGGTGGAGTATGGCGGCACGTTCCAGCAGCTCATCTCGGCCAGCGAGCGGCTGATGGTGGTGGTGCCCGTAGTGCTGGTGATGATCTTCGGCCTGCTGTTCATGGCGTTTGGTTCGGGACGTGATGCCGCCATCGTTTTCAGCGGCGTGCCGCTCGCCCTTACCGGCGGTGTGGCGGCTCTGTGGCTGCGTGACATTCCGCTGTCCATCTCGGCCGGTGTCGGGTTCATCGCGCTTTCGGGCGTGGCGGTACTGAACGGCCTGGTGATGATCAGCTTCATCAAAAGCCTGCGGGAACAGGGTGTGCCTCTCCACCGCGCTGTCAGCGAGGGGGCAGCGGGACGCTTGCGACCTGTGCTGATGACTGCCCTGGTCGCCAGCCTGGGCTTCCTGCCCATGGCACTGAACGTCGGTGCCGGCGCTGAAGTACAGCGTCCTCTCGCCACGGTGGTCATCGGCGGCATCGTCTCGTCCACGCTTCTGACGCTGCTGGTGCTTCCTGCGCTTTACCGCCTCATCCATCGCGAGGGCGATACGTCCAAGGATGAAGCCGAATGACGCTTTCCCTTTTTCCAACGTTGAGGAACCTACGCTTGATTCCGTTGAACAGACCGTTGTCGTGGCTCCTCCTGCTGGCCGCGCTGTTGATTCCCTGGGCTGCGTTCGCCCACGGTGTCAGTGAGGGTGACCAAGCCTTCCTGGAGGACAGCACGGGCACCCAGCTGATTGCATTTACCTACCTGGGTGCCAAGCACATGGTCACAGGGTACGACCACCTGCTGTTTCTGTTCGGGGTGATCTTCTTCCTGTACCGGATGCGTGATGTCAGCATCTACGTGACCTTGTTCGCCATTGGTCACAGCACGACGCTGCTGCTGGGCGTGTTGGGTGGCTTCCACGTGAATGCCTACTTGGTGGACGCCATCATCGGACTGTCAGTGGTCTACAAGGCACTGGACAACATGGGGGCGTTCAAGCGCTGGTTCGGCGTGCAGCCCAACACCAAAGCAGCCGTGCTGATCTTCGGCTTCTTCCATGGCTTCGGATTGGCAACGAAGTTGCAGGATTTCACCCTGTCGGCTGATGGTCTTGTCCCGAACATGCTGGCGTTCAACGTCGGCGTGGAGCTGGGCCAGCTGCTGGCCTTGGCCGGCATCCTGATTCTGATGGGCTTCTGGCGTCGCCTGCCGTCCTTCCATCGGCAGGCCTACAGCATCAATACCGTCCTGATGTGTGCCGGCTTCGTGCTGATGGGCATGCAACTGACGGGCTACTTCGTTTCCTGACCTTTGATCGAGGCTTTCAATGTCCATTTCCATCAATCAGCAACTTCCCAGCACTCGCCGACTGCTCAAATCGACCGCGCTCGCCGTGGCGGTCGCTGGTGTGATTCTGATCACTACCGTACTGCCCGCCGAGTACGGCATTGACCCGACTGGCGTGGGTCGTGCCCTCGGTTTGGATGCGCTGGCCGCGAGCGGCGATTCCTCCGCATCTGAAGCCGTTCCTCAAACCTCAAATGGGCGCCCGGAAGCCATTGCGGCCTTGTCCGAGAAGGCCAAGGTCGCCTTCGGAGAGAACAAGGGGCAATCCCTTGATCCAGCGGCTGTAGGTTTTGGTTCTGGCGCGCTGCGTCAGGACACCATGACCATCGAAATCGAGCCAGGCAAAGGCATGGAGCTGAAGTCCCACATGACCACGGGTGCAGGAATGCTGTTCCGCTGGACATCCAGCGCTCCGGTTGCCGTGGACATGCATGGCGAGAGACCTGACGTGAAGGGAGCCTGGACCAGCTACGCCGTAGAGGGCGCCCAATCGAAAGCAGAGGGGACTTTCATCGCTCCCTTCGATGGAACACATGGCTGGTATTGGCAGAACCGAGGTACCTCGCCGGTGATCATCACAATCGAACTGAATGGCTATCAGGCCGACCTGTATCAGCCGTAACACCCCCGGCATTCCGCCGGAACCAACCCAGGAGTCAATCCATGAAACTGCGTTATACGTTCGCTGTATGCCTCGTTGCCGGCCTGACATGGTCCTCAGGCGCATCTGCCCACGATCCTGCCTTGCATGCCGATCCGGTGCCGGCCGCCGCGCCACAAGCTAAGCCAAAGACGTGCGAGCAGCTGGCTGATCGATCGAAGTACAAGGTTGATCTGAATGACTCTCAGACCAAGGCATTGAAGGAGCGTTGCGACGCCGAGGCGGCTTCGGGCGCTAAGAAGAAGTAAGCGGTGGGCAATGTGGCCCGGCTGTAAGTGTCGGGCCACATTGATGCAGAAGTCGCAGTGCAGGCACCGTGTGCTGGGACGTCCGTTTCTGGCCGAGATCGGACATTGCCCGCCTCGTTGAGCCGTACGCCTTGGCTGCTTAGGGTCTCTTGCACTCGGTGCCGATCTGCTCAGTGAGAACTGTCAGGGACTGCTGGAATGCGGCGGCGAATTGCTGGCTGCCCTCCCTCTCGTGGCTATGGGCGATCGAGGGGAGCAGTCTGGTCCACGTGTCGAGCAGAATCACCGGGTCTTGGTGTGTTAGAAACGAAACCCGCAACCCATACTCCATTGCTTTGAGGTAGCCGCGGTGCATCTCAAGTGCGGCCTCGCAAGCGTGGAGGCGCTCAAGGATTTCTGTGATCTCGGAGGTCATGGCAGTCTGGACAGGCAAGGGGTGGGAAGGCGATAGTTTGCGAACATCTGGACGAGTCCGCCATGAGCATCCTCAACCTTCTGCTCACTCGTGATCACCTTGTCGTCGCCGTGGATACCTTGGCAGAGGATGCTCTCACAGGGGCACATTCCGCCGGGGCAAAGCTGCTGCTGATCCCTCAGCACAACCTGATGTTTGCTACGCGAGGTTCTACGCAGTTCTTCCTTCGCATTTATGAGCTGGCGCTGCAGGCTAGCTACCGCGCAGATTTCACAATGGAACAGTTATCTGTCGAGCTGGGGTTGGTGGTGGACCAGCTGTGGCCGAACTACGAGAAGGCGGCAGCCGAGGCAGGATTACCGATCGAGCAGCTCGGGACCGAGTTGGTGTTTGGTGGCTGGTCGTCGAAGAGCGACCGGATGATGGCCACGGCATATGCCAAGAGCGGCAGCCAGCACCCTTGCGTGGTCCAGCCGATCCGGGGGCAGCTGGCCTCACCAGGCGAACCGCTCCGGGCCGTGATTCCTAGCATGGCCCAGAAGGATCTGCTGGCCCACGCACGCCTGCAGGCCAGCTACCTCAATGAGCAACTTGGCCGGCGAGTGGCGGGAGGCCGGTTGCTGGCTGGGTTCTTGCAGAAGGGACAGGCCGTGCTCAAGGATCTTGGAGAGATCTAGGTCGTTGGCGGCAATCCGGCTAACGCCAGAATCCGTCCGCCCCTTATTTCTCTTCTCCGCGGGACCAGTAGGCTCAAGGCTAGTCGTGGATAAGAAAGATCTATCGGGGGAGGGGGCTATCGTCTTCTGACCGAAGCCGGGCATTGGTCAGTCGCCCGATACTGACTTGCGCCGGCTGCTGCCGCGCCCTCTCCTAACGCGACGATCCTCAGCAGCGACACGTTGGGGTTGGTCTTATCAGAAGGACAGGAAGCTGATCAGTGCTTCCCTAGAGGTGATGTGAGGCAGATGCCCAGTTGTGCAGGAACTCCTCTTGCTCCAATGTCTCAACGGCACCAAGGCGTACCATTCTCACGCGCCTGATCGCATCCTCGCTGCTCAGGGAAGTCTTGGTGCTGAGGAGAAGCATGCAGGCGACAGTGCCTGCTCTGCCAAGTCCGCCCTTGCAATGGACGACAACCCGTTTGCCGTTAAGTAGCGCGTTGCAGATGGACGTCTCCAACTCCTTCCATCGCTGGAGGAACCCGTAGTCGGGCGCGGCGCCATCCACGATCGGCAGTCCGTACCACCGTAGACCATGGTCTGCTGCACGCTCTGGCAGAGCGGCGATCTGAAGATCCTCGAACTCCCAAGGCTCAATTAGACTGATGAGATGACTTGCGCCCCATGAACTTATAGCTTGAAGGTCCATATCCAAGTCTCGCGACCACGATCCGGTCATAGCTGTGACTTGATGCTTGCCAGGCGCGAACGTCACCCCGATGGCCCCACCGCAATGGCCAACCGGGAGAGTCGCAATCTGAAGGGGGTGGGAAAGACTGGTTCTGGTCACGCTGACTCCGGCGATTGAATGGCGCGCTCTGTCATGCAGAGAACCTAGACGTGGCTTCGTCTGCGGCTCTGGCGCGATGGCTTCGATTGATGCTTAGTCAGGCGAGCTAGAAAGCAGCGACACTCTCTCCCCGATGCGTCGCTGGGCGGCCTGCAACCCACTGTCATCAGCAAGGTACGGTGATGCGAATAGCGGGGCCTCAACCCAGAACTTGTGTTGACCCCGGTGGATGTAGGGGCGGTGGTCGTCAAGCAGCAGAGCTTGGCCAAGTAGTGGAGACACGAATCGAAGGTCCTTGGTAGGCCCAGTCCATTCGACGTAGCGGACCCCTGTGAACCAGCCAGGCACATGGCCTTCCTCAGCCAGAAGTAAGGCGATTCTTAGCGACATATGCCGAGATACCGTTGTGAAAAGCACAACCTCATCAAAGGTGGTTCTAGCATAATCTAGGAAATCCCGAAGTCCTGGTCGAGGAATTTGGCTGACCGCATTGGAGATCAGGGTTCCCTCAAGATCGAGGGCGAGGATACTGGGGCGCATGCGATAGGAGCCTATCTACGTTTGAGTGCGTCGTAAGAGACGCGATCTGAGTCCTGGCCCCTCTTGCTGCCGAGCCAGAATAGGAGGGGCGAGCCAGTAGTCGTCGCCAATAGGCAGTAGGCACTCCAGCGCGACATCGACCATCAGCGGTCGCCGCCATGCAGGGTCCGGCAGAAAGCAGTAGTCAGACTTGCTTAGCGTTCCTGATGCTTGCTTGCGAGATAGCCAATCTGCTCGACTGCGTATCTCGCGGCTCAGCACGGTCAATGCTGCGGATTCGTCGCCGCCGGTGCTTAAGAACTCACTCGCAGCTCCCCGGACTGACGACCAAAGCACGTATCGCTTGCGTCCCAAACTCAGCTCACGCCATTCTCTTTCCTGTACACATAGGATCTCCTCGGCGTGTTGAGTACGGATCCGATGCTTGCGTAGCAATGACACGAGATAGGCAGCAGCTTCGCGGTCGGAAAGCTGACGCCAGAGCCACTGTCGGTCCTGTGCTCCAAGCGAGGGGCGCCATGCTCTAAGTGCATGGGTTAGTGAACTACTCAGGTCGTCAGGCAGCTGACTGCTCTCCCGATAGCTCCAGCTAATAGGGTCGTAAAGAGATCGCCTTGTAGAGCCATTTGACGAGCTCGTCTCAGCTAGGACCCCCGCTGTCTGAAGGAACAGCAGCAAGTGCTGCGCAACTGCTGTGTCAGCGGCCACAGGTGCGGAAATCGAAGTGGAGCGCTCGAGCGCACACCACGCGCACGCGTAGAACGGCCCAAGCGATACTAGCAGCGCATCGAGGTCTGGCCACGGAGGGATGAGGGTCTGTTGGTCACGACCATAGATCACTCGATCCCCGGCAGTTCAACCGGCTCTGATGCTAGCAAGCCACCGGAAAGTCGTCTACACAATTTTCATGTAGTGCCCGGCTCGGCCATAGATTTCGTTCCGCTCCTCCAGGCGGACCTGATGGCTACCAAGACGATCTACCAAAGTGCGTACCTTCGGTTGGTCGGTCTGCTCCGCGAGCGACGTGAGTCGTTGGGTATCAGTCAAACCCGGCTAGCCGCTCATCTGGGGTGGCCTCAGCAGCGAGTCTCTTCCGTTGAGTCTGGGGCCCGACGCTTGGACGTATTGGAGTTCTGCCTCATCGCTGCTGCCTTGGGGTTCTCTCCGGCTGAGGTATCTGATCAGGTCATGAAGATGCTACAGAGCGTGCGCGGCAGCCAGATTAAGGGCCGGCACTAGCGAGCGACGGTGGCGATCGCGTCAAGCCAGATGATTCATGTGGGCTCTTTCTGGGGGTGCCACCTGTGAAGCGGAGAACCTTCTTTGGTTGAGCTGCTGCCAACGTTCGGCCTTGTCTGATCAATGACTGTTCTGGTTTGAGTTGCCTCATGGAGTACTTGCGCGGTTACGCCCAGACTGTGCGAACTGCACGAAGACAGCCGCGGCACATTGAGGGCTGGTCGCATGCGCGAAAACCTGGTTGAGGGGGGCGAAAGTGCCTGCCTGAGCCGGGTTGCGCGCCTGATGGCAGCAAAAGGCCTGCAACCTAGGAGTTAGATGACGCAAGTCCTCCGTCCAGCCGTTCAGGGCCGTTGATAGAATGCGGAACCAACATTGACGCGGGCGGCCCTCATGAATTTCACAGAAGCCATTACGATTGGAACGGTAGTATTTGCCGGAGTTTCAGCCATCGGCTCTGCGATTACAGCGGTTATCACTGCCAGTTCAATCCGAGGAACCCGGCGGGACCAGGAGAGCAAGCAGATGCTGGAGCAGGCCGTCCTTTCCTTGGAACGTGCCTATGAAGCCCTTGCCAAGGATGCCAAGCCTGTTGGCGCGCACTTAAAACTGACCCAGGCTGCGCGTTGAACTTTGACCCACCCGGTGTACGGGGCTGAGGGTATCAGTTGGTGGTCTGGGTGGTGGCCTCCTTTGCCCTGATTCTGGCTTTGGTCTTGTTGGCGGCGGTGCTGTTGCGCAGCCGCCAGGAGTCGTTGCCGGTCTCCAGGATGTGGCAGTGGTGGGTGATGCGATCCAGCAGCGCGGTGGTCATCTTGGCGTCGCCGAACACCTGACCCCATTCGGAGAAGGCCAAGTTGGTGGTGATGGCGAGGCTGGTGCGCTCGTAGAGCTTGCTGATCAGGTGGAACAGCAGCGCGCCGCCTGAGGGGGTGAACGGCAGGTAGCCCAGTTCATCGAGGATGACCAGGTCGGCATAGGTCAGGCGCAGGGCGATCTGCCCGGCCTTGCCCTGGGCCTGTTCCTTCTCCAGCGCATTGACCAGTTCGATGGTGGAGAAGAAGCGCACGCGCAGGCGATGCTGGCGCACGGCCTGGATGCCGATGGCGGTGGCCAGGTGGGTCTTGCCGGTGCCCGGTCCACCGACAAGGACGACGTTCTCGGGGGTGTGGATGAAGTCACCCTGGTGGAGTCGTTCGACCAGTGCGCGATCAACGGGACTGGCCGCGAAGTCGAACCCGAGCAGGTCACGATGGACGGGGAAACGTGCGGCCTTCATCTGGTTGGCCTGGGCACGAACCTGCCGTTCGGCGGACTCGGCCTGCAGCAGTTCGGCCATCCAGTGTTCGGGCTCCATGGTGTGCAGGCGCATCTTGGCCAGCAGTTCGGGCCACTGGCTGGCCATGCCGTGCAGCTTGAGCTGCTGCATGCGCAGCGGCAGGTCAGGCGTCGACATGATCTGCCTCCCGCAGGGCGTCGTAGCGGGCCGGATCGGACACCGGCGGATGACGCAGCGTCACTCGCGAGGCGACCGTCTCGATCGTGCGGTCCGGATGCTGCAATCGCCCCAGCACGTTGAGCACGTGGTCGGCGCGCACCAGGCCGGACTCGAGTGCCAGTTCCACCGCCACCAGTACCGCTTCGAGCCCGTGCACGGGTACGGCGGCCAGCACCTGGGCCATGGCGCGGTCGCCGTGAGGCTGGCGCAGCAACACCTGCTGCAGCTTGCGCAGCGGATCGGGCATGGACAGGAACGGCGCGCCGTCACGCAGTGCCCCCGGCTTGCGCTGGACCAGGGCGATGTAGTGCTGCCAGTCGTAGTGGACCCGATCACGCTCGAAGCTGCGCCGGTGGCGGGCGACCTCGGCCTCGCCGACCACCACGGCCAGTTCGAAGGGATACACGCGCAGGCTGGCGACGGCGTGGGCGTGTTCGCACGGCACGCTGTAGCGGTTGCGCTGGAAGCTGACCAGCGCGGTCGAACTGACCCGCACCGGCCGCTCGATGTAGCCGTCGAAGGGCGCGGGCATCGGCATCAGGTGGGGCTGTTCGTCCTCCAGAGCTTCGGCCACGGTGATGTCGGAGGCATCCGGATGCGCCTGCATCGGCCAAGCGGCGCGGCACTCGCTGGCGAGCCAGGCATTGAGGGTGTCCAGATCTGGCCAGTGGCGGGCCCCGGCCTCGATCCAGATCTGTCGGCGCCGGTCCTGCACGTTCTTCTCGACCCGCCCCTTCTCCCAACCCGCGGCGCGGTTGCAGAACTCCGCGGCGAACAGGTAGTGGCTGGTCATGGCGTGGAAGCGGGCGTTGACCCGCCGTTCCCGGTGCTGGCCGATCCCGTCCACCGCCGTCTTCATGTTGTCGTAGATGCCGCGGCGCGGCACGCCACCGAAGGCGGTAAACGCCTGGGTATGAGCATCGAACAGCATCTCGTGGCTCTGGGTGGGATAGGCCACCAACCAGAAGGCGCGGCTGCAGGCCAGCTTCACGTGGGCGAGATCCAGCGGCATCTTGGCGTGGCTGCCGACGAAGGCGTACTCGCGGCTCCAGTCGAACTGGAAGGCTTCACCCGGAGGAAAGTGCAACGGCACGAAGGCCGGGCGGCGGCTGGCGCCGCCGGCCGCCTTCCACTGGCGGATGAAGGCCGTCACCCGGGTGTAGGTGCCCGGATAGCCGATCGCCTGCAACTGCGAGAACAGCACCTTGGCGGTGCGTTGTTCCCGCCGGGGACGATGGCTGTCGGCACGCAGCCACGTCTCCAACTGGGACCGGTAGGGATCGAGCCGGGAGGGCGAGGCTCGCCTGGGATAGACCGGCTCGGACTGGCCGCTGCGCAGCCATCGCCGGATGGTATTGCGGGATAGGCCCGTGCGCTTGGCGATCTCGCGCAGCGGCAGGCCATCGCGGAAATGCATCCGCCGGATCTTGGCCAACATGACCATGGTGATCACTCCTGAAATCCCCCGAGCAAAAGATGCTCAGGATGTGGGCTTCAGGTGGGTCAGTTTTACCCGCGCATCACCGCCGAAAGTGGGTCAGTTCTGGATGCGCGCCAACATGCCAAGCCCTACAATCCACCTGAACCAGATCGCATCGCCTGGCTTAGTGCTGCACGCCTACTTACCCAGTATCAGTGGATCAAGAAACGGGTGACTTCCGTCCCGCATAAGCTTGTTCTGGAGGAACAGGAAGAACATTGGCGGCATCGCTTCTATCTACTCCTGCAGCCCCTCATTGGTGTCCGCGGAGTGGGGTACTACAGCGGCGGTCCTTCCTTGGCAGAAAAAGAAGAGCTCATTGAACCGATGTCGGCAGTGGTCATTCATACTTTTGCAAAATGGCCGGAAGGCAAAGTGGATCCGCTCGCCGCTCTTCAGCCCGATAGCATCGACCCTAATGCCGAGTTCCTCAAGGGCAACATGGGTTTGCAGCGCTACCTAGGCGGTCGCGGATTCATTAGATCCACTGGCCCGGAGTGATCCTGCTCAATGCGTCGAATCACCAGAGCGCCGTTGTGGGCATTGGCAATGGTGCGCTGGGTCTCTGCGGGAGACCCACTCTTCTTCCTGCCAACAAGGCCCGAGCAGTCAGGCTTACCAAGCGCCCGGGCTTGCCGAACGGCATCAGGAGGCCGAACCCTGCTGCTGGTGTGCCGACTCGGAAGGCTCTTCTGATTCCTCGTCAATGATCTGCTCTGAGTCGTCGGCTTCGCTATCCGAGGATGCCTCCTCCGCATCTTCTAGGTGTTTGTTCGTCGCCCTTGCGACCTCTTCCCGGCTAAGGGTCTTCTCGACCACCATTTTAAGCACGACGAGGATCTGGTCCACGACTTCGTCCTCAGTCTTCGCATCAACAAGAACCCCTCTACCCCTACCGTCCACTGTTAGCCTTGCGGACGAGCCGATCCTATGCACCCAGACTAGATAGTGGCAATTGTCCGCCAGGTCCTCGCATTCGGCCACGAACCAAAGTTCCTCTTTCATCACTACTCCTATCTGACCATTGTGTGTTGGTTGATATCGGTACGGGAATTCAGGCCTGTAGGGTGACTTGCCGCATTCCCCAGCAATGAGACGGTTGCGAGCCGAATTTGCGACGTCGGTCAACATACATCATCAATTAAAGAGGCCAGGTGCCGCTAATGTTGGTGATGCACTCCAGCAACATCAGGCATGACTGACCTCACCTTCTTCCCCGACGGCGATCAAATCTGGGTAATCGATGGCTATGTCAAACCCCACAAGGGAACTGAGTCGACCTCGGTTCTTTGTTATCTCACATCGATCCCAGCTGACATCGGCGATGATCCGTCAAAGCTGAGCAAGTCTCAGATCGCGACGATCTTTGGACGGGAGAATTCTGCCTCATTCACTACAGCTATCTTCGCGGGTTCCCTACCCAGCTACGCGGTGGGCTTCGCGTTTCAATGTGAAAGATACGTGGGATGCAAGCACTCACCTACTGTGGCCTCTCTGGCTGGATGCAGGATGAAAGAGTAAGTGTCACAGCGGCGGCATCGCAAGGATGCGGAGACGCTATAGTGAAGGTCTAAGAACTCATTCACACCATCTGACCACACGGACGCGTAGCCAACATGTCACTGAGTACAACGCCTGGAATCGACATCGGTGCGGTTGAGCGGGTCATGAGATCCGTTCTGCCCCAGTTGAAGGCGCTGCGTAAGAGAAATGAGTTGGATGAGGATGAGGAAGCCAAGCTCATCTACGCGAACCAGAAGTTGGGAGCCGCCTTCTATAAGTCGGAGTACACACGTAGTCACATAGGTTGGGAGCACGCGCTCGATTTAATCTATGCAGTGCTGAATGCTGGCGATCTCGACGATGCCCGAGCGTTTGCAACGCGGCTTGATGCTGCGCTGAAACAAACAGCGGTGCATCTCGACTATATTGCCGTCATCCCTTTAGGGTTCTTTCAGCCCATAGCTTTCGCTTCGAAGAGGCAGAGCGTTTTTCGCCCATTCCAAGTTGGTCCATTTACACTAGTGCCAGCTGCAGCCACGAGCGAAGCGCTGAACAAGCGCATCAAGATGTTTAACTCCAAAGCTGTGCCGGACGACTTATTCGAACATCAGCAACGGCAGACTGACCAGGCACTGAGCAGCAATCCTTTGTTGCTCCTGCCAACCCATGGGTCTTCGGATTCCCTACGCCATCAGACACGTGCAGCTGCTCGCCGCGTGATCGGATTAATTGAATTGTTTGGTCGAGTTTTCGGCGTAAAGAAGCCGGTGCTGGGGAAGGAGGCCACACCAAGCTATTTGTTCCTCATCAACAAGCGTACGGGGTGGCTTGATCGGGTTATGGCGATGCGCCCGTTGACTGTGTCCATTTCGCTGGAGAGAAAGCTTCTTCAAGTAATGAAGCGGCCCGACGTACCAATTGCCCTCAAGCTGCTCTCCTTGGGTGAGGAAAAAACCTTGAATGCACAGCTTAGGAACGCGCTGGAATTCTTTGGTCGAGCCGTGGGCGAGAAGGATAGCGTGGCGCGATTCATATTCTTTGTCATATCAATGGAGGCAATTTTCTCTCGCGATAAGCACGCGCCCATCAAGATTACTCTGGCTGACTACGCGTCACTACTTTGCTTTAAGGGCGAGGACCGAAGGCGCGTCCATGCGGATCTTGGAAAAATTTACGATGCTCGATCAGAAATTGTGCATACAGGTGTAACTAGCGTCAAACATACGTTGCTGATAAAAGCCGAAGCGCTAGCGGCAAGAGCGTTGTACTGTAGTTTGATGCTTGCCATTCATCTCGATGATGGTCAAGGGGATCTTCAAAATAAATTCTTCGATTTGCTCAAGGGCATGAAGATCGGTGTCGAACTCAATCCAATTAAGCTGCCCGCTTGGCAGGGCTATGGCCCGGATGCAGGCGAATAGTTGAAACGTCGAAGTGCGTGTATCTGATCGATCTTGCCGAGATGGAGCAGCTCTCAGTGACGTACCTGGGCTCGTGGCCTCGAGACACCATCCCTTCAAACAAGCCGGCGCACAATTCGACGGCTTGTTATGTTATTGATTTTAAAGGCCTCGGCCCTTCTTCTCCAAACACAAAAGAAAATTCCGCCCGGCCCTTGAAAAGAGTGATGGTCATCACAAAATAGACGCTTGGCTGAACAGAAACAGCCGGCTGCACGCGGTCTCATGCCTCGAGACGGCAGGGCGGCAATCTGAGATTGATGGATCAACTTTCAGGGGGATGTCGAGATGGCGACTAAGCACCAAGTGATTTTCTACCCGGTTGGTAACGGGGACACGACGCAGATCATTCTTGATAATGGAAAACGAGTTCTCTTCGACTTCCGTCACAAACAGTGCGCGGAAGAAGAGTCGACACCAGAGATTGATCTGAAGGCAGCTCTCAAGAAAGACCTTGCCGACGCAGGCAAGGAAAGCTTCGACGTCGTTGCATTCACCCACGCAGACAATGATCACATCGAGGGAAGCACTGACTTCTTCTGGCTGGAGCATGCAAAGGTCTATCATGGCGACGGTCGGATCAAGATCGACCAGTTGTGGGTCCCCGCAGCAATGCTCTTGGAGGAGGCCACCCAAGAACAGCAGAGCGAAGAGTTCGTGCTTCTGAGGCAAGAGGCGCGCCACCGTCTGCTGGAAGGAAAAGGCATTCTGGTCTTCTCACAGCCAGAGGCGCTGATGGAGTGGCTGGAGCCCAAGTTGGAAGCACGCGGCGAAGCATTGACGGCCCGGGATCACCTGTTTGTCGACGCTGGCACTGTCGTTCCGGGTTTCACCTTGCAAGAAGACAACGTGGAGTTCTTCTGCCACTCGCCCTTCGTCGAACATTGCGACGATGGGGACATCATCCGCAACTCAGCAGCCTTGGTGTTCAACGTGAGGCTCCAGGCAGACGGCCGCACCTACGACTACCTGGAAGTTGGTGATGCCGACTACTGCGACCTGGAGAGAATTGTCGACATTACGAAGTATCACGGCAATGAAGACCGTCTTGCCTGGGACCTCTTCAACATTCCCCATCACTGCAGCTACAAGGCACTCGGGGCAGAAAAGGGGGAGAAGGACACTGTTCCCTGCGAAAAGGTCGCTGAACTTCTCATGATGGGAAAGAAGGACTCGTACATCGTCGCTTGCTGCAAACCTGTGCCCGACATTAAAGAGTCCTACGAGCAGGTCCAGCCACCCCACATTCAAGCCCGCAGAACCTACGCGTCCTATCTTGAGAAGGTTGGTGGAAGATCCTTCCTCGTCACCATGGAAGAGCCTAACGCCAACAAGCCCAAGCCAATTGTCTTTGAGGTGGCTGCCGCAGGCGTCACATGGACGAAAGCAGCGTCGTCATTTGGCTCTGCGGCCATCGTTGCCTCCCGCCCAGCCAGGGCAGGAGCATGAGCTCGGAGTACTTTGCGCATACATTGACTGCTCTCGACGATCTAGCGGCAGTCACATCGCGTACAAGCGCGATGATCGCAGCTGTCAATGCTCACCGTGACTTCAAGCTCATTGAGGTGATGCGTAGCGCCAAGGTAGATGAGCTGGAGACCGTCTACCTAATGGTGGACGTTGAATGCCACGGTGTGCCCACCCACAATGAATACGGGCTCCGCTTTCGGGAGCGCATGCTTATACATGTACCTCAGGACGATGCGAAGGCAACGGTCGTTTGGTCAATGCGAAAGGACTTTCCGAGGCTTGCACACCAAAACAGCGTGACGTCGCAGGGCCCAGCTCAGCTCTGCTTGTATTTCGAACCGCCCCCCGTTGTCGCTCGCACCTGGACTCCTTCGTCATTTCTTGCTCGGATCCAGTGGTGGATGGAGAAGAATGCCAAGGGCGAGCTGCATCTGGCCGATCAGCCTTTGGACATGCTGTTCTTTGAGTCTCGGCATGAACTGCTGATCCCTTGGGATCTTGACCAACTGGCGGCAAGGGGGAAGCTCAGTGTCATCGCTGCAGCTGCGCGTAAGGACGATGGCTGGACACTGCGCATCGTTGATCAACTGCCTGCCAACAAGTCTCTCCACGCTACTCTGGTCAAGGTAGATCTTGAGCCCATTGAAGGCGGGATGATTGAATGGGATCCGCATACTCTCGGACAGTTGAATGAGCTTTTGGCACGGCGAGGAGCGGACCTGCTTCCGCTTGTAACAGCAGCTATCCAGGCAGCGACGCCTTCAGGCGGACTCACTCGCCAGGATGAGGTTCCGAGCACGCTTGTGCTGCTCTCTGTTCCCATCAAGCGTGCGTCGACTGGCGAGGTCGAAGGAATCACCTATCGCGCCTTCTTCCTTGATGGTGGGGCACTGAAGATCGGAACTATGCTCGGTGCCCTTATCCCGCATGACGGTCGGTACTTCAGCTCAGTTGGTGTTGTTGGAAATCAGCCGCAGGAAGGTTGGGAGTCTATCGGGCTTGATCCAGTCACCGTTCTTTGGGAGAACAGCCCTGAACGTGCACGCACCCAGTCAGGCTTCAGCGATGCAGGGCCGCAAGGCGTATTGATCGGCGTTGGATCTTTGGGAAGTGCTTTGTTGGACCTATGGGTTCGATCTGGCTGGGGTCGGTGGACTGTAGTGGATAAGGATCATGTCCGACCGCACAATCTGTCACGCCACACTGCATTCAATAGACAGATTGGGCTACCCAAGGTTCTGGCAGTCTCCGCGAATGCCAGGGAGGTCACGCGTAACGGTTCGGCTGTGACTCCTCTCGAGGAAGACGTCCTTACCAGTACATCGCCAGAGCTGGCGCAGGCCCTCAGGAGCGCAAACTTGGTCGTAGATGCAACTGCAGACCTAGGGTACCCGCGGGCGTCAGCAGTCGTGGATGATCGATCACGGCATGTGAGCGTGTTCGTAACTCCCACCGGTCGGTCGGGAGTCATGATGCTTGAGGACGTCGCCAAGGAACGGTGCTTGCGTACGATTGAAGCTCAGTACTACCGCGCCATCATCAATTCCGATTGGGGAAGGGCCCATCTTGAGGGCCATCGCGGAGCGTTTTGGAGCGGAGCATCGTGCCGTGACATCTCAATGGTCCTACCGTACTCGAGTGTGATGATTCATGCCTGTCAGTTTGCCGAGAGCATCCCAGTCCATATTGCCAACCCCCAGGCCGCCGCGTTGATCTGGCAGCGAGATTTGAGCGGTCAAACGGAAGCGATAGAGATCCCACTGTCTGATAGGCGGATACACCAAGCAGCTAATGGTCTCTGCATCTACATGGATGAAGGCCTACACGAACATCTGCATGCTCTGCGCGGCAATAGTCTTCCCAACGAGACGGGGGGCATCCTCCTTGGTTACCACGACTTCACGCAGAACCTGCTCGTCGTTGTAGATGCGCTCCCGGCGCCAGCCGACAGTAAGGGTACGCCCGCTTCGTTTGAGCGCGGCGTTGCCGGAATGCCAGAGGCTGTCGCAGAGGCACAGAACCGCACTGCTGGAATCGTTGGATACGTTGGAGAGTGGCACAGCCACCCAGACGGCTGTCCTCCAGAGCCAAGCCGAGCTGATCTTGTGCAGCTGGTCGAGCTCGCTATGGGAATGCACGAAGAAGGCCTTCCGGTAATCCAAGTCATCGTTGGAAGCCATGACATTCGTGTTGTCCAGGCGGAGGTTCAGCCTTGAAAGATCGCCAGATCGATCTAGTGCTGTCCGGTGGAGGCATCAGAGCAATGACCTTCCACTTGGGGGTCATGCGGGCGCTGGCAAGGGCTGGTTGTTTGGAGTCAGTGTCTCGGATATCCAGCGTGTCGGGAGGGAGCCTTATCACCGGACTTGTGCTGCATCGCTCTGGCATGGCATGGCCGACTTCAGAGCGGTTTCTCGAACAGATCTACCCGGCACTCCGCGATGAACTCACCTCACGCAGCCTCCAGTGGGATGCACTCCGCGAATTGTCGAGCCTCTCGAATCTCCGGTTCTTGTTGAGCCGCTCGAATCTCTTGGCAGCTGCACTGCGCCGCCGGTGGGGCATTGAGAACAGGCTTTGCGATCTTCCCGCGACACCTGATTGGTCAATCAATGGGACCAATGCTGAGAACGGACGCCGCTTTCGGTTCAAGCGTGCAGACTTGGGAGATTACCTCACGGGCTACGCAGCTGCGGGCAACTTCCCCCTGGCCAGCGCAATGGCTGTCTCGGCCGCCTTCCCAGGCGGCTTTGGTCCGCTTCGCCTCAGGGCGGACAAATTCAGGTGGAAGCGTCGAGCGAACTGGAGCGGGCCTGCACACGAAACCGTAGACTCCCAGCCGGGCTCTGTAATCCATCTCTACGACGGTGGCGTATACGACAACCTTGGACTTGAGCCCTTCTTTGATGCGGGTAGTGGAGAGCCGAAGGAGCCGAACGGCCACTTCATCCTGGTGTCAGATGCAGGAAGGCCCTTGGATATGGGCTTCAGCAAATACTCTCTGAATCCATTCCGGATCAAGCGCGTGGCCGACATCATGTCTGACCAGTCACATGCACTGAGGGTTCGCTCCTTTCACCACTACCTCTCTAAGAGTGCCAATAGGGGAGCAATGATCTACATCGGCAGTCCAACCAGTGCGGACTCTGCAGATGAGGAGGAGGCAAACTTCGTAGCGAGATTCCCAACAAGCCTTATCAAGCTCACCGCAGCCGACTTCGACAGAATTGCGATCCACGGTGAAAGGCTTACACGCTTGCTCTAGCAGAGCCCAAGGCCTCCATTTCCCTAGAATAGACCCCGTCTGCCGTGAAGAATTTGGTCGGCTCGTTCTGTCACCCCTGACGACCTAAATGCTTACATGGTGGGATTTCTCACAAAAGCCGCGACCAGCTGGAACCGCGCCGGAAACATCACGCTGCGTGCAGCGCGGGCGATGCGGATGTGGCCCGATTCCAGCGGCTCGCGCAGGGTCTCCAGCGCGCTGCGGTTCCACTCGGGAAGTTCGTCCAGGAACAGCACCCCATGGTGCGCCAGTGATATCTCGCCGGGGCAGGGCGGATTGCCGCCGCCCACCAATGCCGCAGCGCTGGCGCTGTGGTGTGGCGCGCGGAACGGTCGTTGCCGCCATCGCTTCGGGTCCAGCCCTTCGCCGCTGACCGAGGCGATGGCCGCCAGCTGCAAGGCATCGATCTCGGTGGACGCCGGCAGCAGCCCGGGAAGGCGTGAAGCAAGCAGGGTCTTGCCACAACCGGGGCTGCCGATCAGCAGCAGATGGTGCCCGCCGGCCGCAGCCACTTCCAGCGCGCGCCGTGCATGCACCTGCCCGCGCACATCGGCCAGATCCGGCAGCGGCAGGGGCGTGGTGTCCACCCGCTCAACCTGCGGCAGCAGGCGCGGATTGCCCAACCCGGCGCAGCATTCCAGCAACGTGCGGGCCACGCGCACGTCGGCGTGTTCGGCCAGCGCCGATTCGGCCGCATTCCCCGGTGGGACCACCAGGATGCGGCCCGCTTCGGCCGCCGCGATGGCGGCGGGCAGCGCGCCTGCAACCGGGCGCAGCTCGCCGGTCAGGCCCAGCTCGCCCAGGAACTCGTACGGCAGCAGCGACTGCGGCGGGATCTGGCCACTGGCGGCAAGAATGCCCAGGGCGATGGCCAGATCGTAGCGCCCACCTTCCTTGGGCAGGTCGGCGGGCGCCAGGTTCAGGGTGATGCGCCGTTGCGGGAAATCAAAGCGCGCGCAGAGCAGCGCCGCACGTACGCGTTCGCGCGACTCGCGCACACTGGTTTCGGCCAGACCGACGATCTGGGTGGCGGGCAGGCCACCGGAAAGATGTACTTCCACCCGCACCAGCGGGGCCTCGACCCCGGCGCGGGCACGGCTGTAGACCAGGGCCAGGCTCATGTGTGCTTCCTGCAGAGAGAGAGGCTCGATGGTGCGGCCGTCACTCTGTCCGTCGCCATCAGGCATTGCTGGCCAGGCGCCTAGGGCTTTGCTGCGCAAGCTGGCGCTCAGCGACGTGCGCCTGCGCCGCATGGTCCGCTTCGATCCGGCGATAGAACCGGACCCACGCGAACCTGCTGAGCGTGCGACGCTGATCGACGACTGCCTGAGCAATGGAGCGTCGTCCAAAGCACTGGCCGAGGCATCGGTGTTCATGCGACAGTCGATGGCGAATCATCGCGTCGGCGACTTCGCTGATAGCAAGCAGTTCGCGAAGGGAACGTCGTATGAAAGGCCGCAACCTCATGTATTCCAAATGAAGAGAGGCAAGAAGAATGATTGACCGGATGAAGTTCGAACTGCCCGGCAAACCGGCCTACTGGGTTGCCGTCGGCATACTCTGTGCCCTGATCGGCCTGGGCATGGACATGAACATGGGGGGCATCGTGCTGTCAGTCGGCGAACCGGCCAAGTGGGGTGGCTTCGGCGCATTGATCGGCACCAGCGTCGGTCTGATGGCGGTATTCGGCAAGCGTTCCGCGCCACGCTGACCGCGCAACGCCGAACCGGCGCGTATGCGGCGGGTGGTGTCCATGCGCGACGGGCGCCGACCTCCTGATTTTCGCTAGCAAGTGGCTGCACCGTGTCGTCGGTGCTCAGCTGGTTGAAGCTCACTTCATCGAAGCTGCGTGGCACGAGGCGGGTGGGCATCGGGCACGCTCGCGGGCGGGTATGACCGTCGGCCAAAAGCAGATAACCACTGAGCATTTCTGCATTGGGGCGCGGGCGGGGTTAATGAATGTGCGATGTCTGGTCCGCCGATTGCGGCTGGCATTGCTTCCCCCACTACCCGTACAGCCCACGATGACGACAGCTCGTTCTTCACTGCGCCCGCGATTGCTGGCGTTGGCGGTGTTGCTTGCCACCGCGTCTCCCACACTTCATGCACAGTCCACCACCGGCGCGATCGCCGGACAGGCGCCGGCCACCGCCCAGCGCATCTTCGTTCGCAGCGATACCGGCCTCACCCGCGAGGTGACGGTCGATGGGCGAGGCCGCTTTACCGTCGGCCAGCTGCCACTGGGCCGCTACGTGGTGGAAGCACGCGATGCCGAAGGGAACGTGCTGCAGACCCGCGAGGGCATTTCGCTGACGGTAGGCGCCAGTACCGAGGTGTCCTTCACTGACGTCACCCGGCTGGACGGTGTGCAGGTCAGCGCCGACCGGGCAGCGGCTGCGATCGATGTCAGCAGCGTGGACTCGCGCACGGTGATCACGGCCGAGCAGCTGCAGCGCCTGCCACTGGGTCGCTCGGCCGAGGCGATCGCGCAGCTTGCGCCCGGGGTCAACGGCAACAGTGGCAATGGCACCTATGCCGGCCCGACCGGTGCACAGCTGGTGAGCTTCGGCGGTTCGTCCGCTGCCGAGAACGCTTACTACATCAATGGCTTCAACAGCACCGATCCACTGCGCGGTCTGGGTGGCCTCACGCTGCCCTACGGCAGCATCGACCAGCAGGAAATCTACACCGGTGGCTACAGCGCCAAGTACGGCCGTTCCGATGGCGGCGTCATCAATGCGGTGGGCAAGCGCGGCACCAATGAGTGGCGATTCGGTGGCCAGGTCACCTGGGAACCAGCATCCACGCGCTCGGATAAGGACGATGTGCGTTACCCGGGCAATGGCGCGCTGTATTCACCGGAAAGCCAGGACCGCGAGTGGGTGACCACGCAGAGCATCTACGCCGGTGGCCCGCTCCTGGAAGACCGGCTGTTCTTCTTCGGCTCGTACGAGCTCGAGCGCCGTGAGGGCACCGACGTCAAGAATGTGGAGGCGACCAATGCCTACTCCCGCTATGAGTACGACCGCCCGCGCTGGTACGCCAAGCTGGACTGGAACATCACCGACAACCACCTGCTGGAACTGACCGGAGCCTCCAGCCGCAATGTCTTCCGGGGCGATAGCTTCGCTTACGACTACGACACGCTCACCCGCGGTGCGCAGCGTGGCAAGGAAGACACCACCAAGACCGGTGGCGACCTGTGGACGGCCAAGTACACCGGCTACCTGACCGACCGGCTTACCGTCAGCGCGCAGTATGGCGAAATGCGTACCGATGACTACATCGGCAACCCGGCCTACGACGGCAGCCTGACCTACATCAGCAGCGCCACGCTTCAGAATCCGGCGCTGAACGGTGGTACGCCGATCACCAATGCGCAGACCACGTCGCTGCTGGTCAACCCGGATCGCGGCAACCGCACCAACAACCTGCGACTGGATGCGAACTACAGATGGGGCAACCACAGCATCACGGTCGGCATCGACAACCAGAATGCCCGTGCGCTCAACCGTGGCTCGGTGGCCTCTGCCGACGGTTACTACTGGATCTATGGCCAGTCCAACCCGAACGTGCCCCTCAATACCGGCCTGGGCGTGCCGGCCACCGGCGGCATCCGCAATGGTGAGGAGGGTTATTACGTGCGCCAGTACATCTACAGCGCACTGGCGTCGGTACGCGCCTCGCAGCGGGCGCAGTACATCGAGGACAACTGGCAGGTGACCGACCGCCTGCTGTTGAACCTGGGCCTGCGCCTGGATCAGTTCACCAACTACAACCGCGATGGCGACGCCTACATCAAGCAGACCAGCGGGCAGTGGGCGCCGCGGCTGGGCTTCAGCTGGGACGTCGACGGCGACGGGCGCTTCAAGGTGTTCGGCAACGTGGGTCGCTACTACCTCGCGCTGCCGCTCAACCCGGCCTTCAACGCGGCGGGCGCGACGCTGGCTACCTCGACGTACTACACCTATGGCGGCATCGACAGCAACGGTTATCCAACCGACCTCACCGCGTTCTCCGGCGCGGTGTCGGCCAACAACTACTACGGCGTGCTGCCCGATCCGAAGACGGTGGCGACCTCCGGCATCGAGCCGTCCTACCAGGACGAGTTCATCCTGGGCTTCAGCAGGGCGCTCGGCCAGAACTGGGTGTACGGCGCGAAGGCGACCTATCGGGTGCTGCGCAGCGGCGTGGATGACTACTGCGATATCGGCGCGGTGCTGGCCAAGGCCGACAGCCTGGGGTATGACGTCACCAAGGACAGCAATCCGGTCAGTTGCTGGTTGATCAATCCTGGCCGTGCGAACACCTTCAATCTGGTCGATACCAGCGGCAACTACGTAAGCGTGCCGCTGACCAATGCCGAGATGGGCTTCCCCAGGTTCAAGCGCAACTACTACGCGGTGAACCTGTCGCTGGAGCACCCGTTTGATGGCCGCTGGTATGGCCGGGCGGACTACACGTGGTCGCGCAGCTATGGCACCACCGAAGGCCAGCTGCTGTCGGGCATCGGCCAGACGGCGGTGTCGACCACGCAGGCCTGGGATTACGCGCAGCTGATGGAACACACCAACGGGCCGCAGAGCAACGACCACACCCACCAGTTCAAGCTGCATGGTTACTACCAGTTGACGCCGGAATGGCTGGTCTCGGCCAACCTCAAGGTGATTTCCGGCGCGCCCTTCAGCGCGTTGGGTTCGTATGGCCCGAACTTCGAAGACCCCTCCGGCTACGGCATCGCCTACCACTTCTACAACGGCCAGCCCGCGCCTCCGGGCAGCCAGGGGCGGCTGCCCTGGCTGAAACAGCTGGATCTGGGTGTCTCCTACCGGCCTTCGGTGGCGGCTGGGCGGCTGGGCTTCAACCTGGATGTGTTCAACGTATTCAACCGCCAGGTGGCGTTGTGGAAATCGCCGTACTCCGAACTGGATCCGGGGCAGCCGGACCCGCTGTACGGCGCAGCGACGGTGCGGCAGGCACCGCGCTCGCTGCGCGTCAGCGTGAGCTACGACTACTGAGGGAGTGCGCCGGCACGGGCCGACATGAGCTGCCAGCGGTAGGGAGGCGGACGATGCGTGGCTCGAAAACCGGGTTGTGTTGGGCCGGCGGGCACGGAGGCCCCCACGCACCGCCCGCCTTAGCCGGCAGGCGTAGACTTCATCACAACGGCGGGTTTTCGAGGCCCGGCCACCGATGCACGGTGGCGGAGCAACGCTTGCCCGCCGTTGTGGGGAGTGCCAAGGGATCGGGCCAATGCGGCCAGGCCCGAGACGTTTCCGGCATTGTCGTATAGGGAGGAGTGGCGCGAGAGGCTTGAACGGCGGGGCTTTCGGTACTTCTGCGACGGCCCCGTCAGATTCGTCTGTTGGAGGGAGAAGAGTGCGTTGATTGCGACAGCGTGCGGCGCGCGTCTGCGAAGGTGCGAGTGACTTTCCACCTATTGACCGTCCAGCGCGCCACGGCGAGTCTGACTGCCGCGGCAGTCACTGGGATGTAGCTGCCCGCAGGACGAGAAGTGGCGTTTGAATGGATTCGCCGACCCGTGCAGACCCCGACAAGGATCATTGCAGATGTTGCGCCACAGCCGACCTCTTCTTTTCGCGGGTCTGATACCCCTGCCATGGTTCCTGTTCTGGACCACCGTTGCTGCGATGCTCGCACCCGGTTACAACCCGATTGCACAGCACGCCAGCGAGCTGCTGCAGGCACCCGCGCTCGCAAGCCTGTGCGGACGGATCGCCGCCATCGGCTGCGGGCTGGGGTTCGTACTGTTTGCCATCGCGCTATGGCGGGAATCCGGTCGCCGGATCGCCGTGGGTGCCGCCTGCTGGATGATCTTTGGCGTCTCCATGTTGACCAATGGGCTCTGGCCCATGGGTCATCCGATGCACGGCTTCTACGCCATCGGTATCGCGAACATCATTGCGCCGGCGATGTCGCATATCGAACTGAGGGCCTGGTCGGCCAGCCGAAGGGCCTATGCCGTGACTGCCGTGGTGAGCATCGCGGCAGTGGTCTATCTATGGTTGAACCTGGTGGGCGCGGATCCGCAGGGTTTCAGGGGGCTCACCCAGCGCCTGTTCTCTTCCATCAACTCCCTGTGGCCCTTCCTGGTCGCGCTGTACCTGCTGCGCAACGGCCCCAATGCACTGCGGACGCCGCCCGAGCAGCGCCTCTAAGGCCATCACATCAGGTTCTGATGATGGAAGCACGCTACGTACATGCGCGGCTGTTGGAAGACGCCGACGTATCGCGTCGGCGTCTTCCAACGATCAGTTGATGATCTCGCCACTCCCCGATGCGACGAATTCCCTCAACTGCCGGATGAAGTCCGCATCGTAGGGTTCCCACTCGGTGATCTCACCGACAATCCGCAACGGCTGTGCACTGCGATACGACCGTGTCGGGTTCCCGGGAAACTTCTTGTTGGTGACGTTCGGATCGTCCTCGAACGGCCCGGTCGGTGCCACCACGTACACACGCGGCGGTCCCTCGCCCCGGGCCATCTCCGCGGCCAGCCCGGCGCCCTTGGCAATCGTGGTGAAGTAGATGTGGTTCATCACCACGCCATCGCGATAGTTGGATCCGTAGCCGGTAACCAGCAGATCGCCCGTGGCCAGGTCGGCCCGGGTGCCGTGATAGAACGGCCCGGCGACCTGATCGCAGGTGTCCTGCGAAACGGGTGTCCATTCGGTGTCCTGCGTCATCGCGATACCCCCAGGTTGTCCTGCCGGATCGACAGGCCGGCGAGTCTAGGGGGCCAGGTGGGCCTTGCTGCAAGGCCCCATCCGGGAAATAATCTGTAAGTGGGAGGCGCAGCGCGCCTCCTTTTTCATTCTGCGGCGCGGCGCCCTTCCAGCTCGCGCACCGCTGTTTCCAGCGCATCCAGCTTCTGGCGGGTCTTCAGCAGCACCGCGCGCTGCACTTCAAATTCCTCGCGCGTGACCAGATCGAGCTTGGCCAGCCCAGCCTGCAGCGCGCTCTTGAAGGTGGCCTGCAGTTCCTCGCGTGATTCGCGCAGGCCCGGCGGCACCAGGTCGCTGAGGCGGCGGGCGAGGTCATCGATTTGGTTCAGGTCGATCATGGGGTGCTCCGTGGGTGGCGCCCGCGCATCAGGCGCGGGCAGGCCGTTCAGCCACAAGGATACTGCCGGCGCGCGCTGCCCGGACAGGCAGCCGCGGCGTCGCACCGGGCGCGTTCAGGCGCTATCCTCCACGCCGGAAGACAGGAGATTGACGATGAAGATGGTCATGGCGGTGATCAAGCCGTTCAAGCTCGACGACGTGCGCGAAGCGCTGGCCGAGCGTGGCGTCACCGGCATCACGGTGACGGAGGTCAAGGGCTTCGGCCGCCAGAAGGGGCATACCGAGCTGTACCGTGGCGCCGAGTACGTGGTCGACTTCCTGCCGAAGGTGAAGCTGGAAGTGGCGGTGACCGATGACCAGGTGGAGGCGGTGGTGGAAGCCATCGTCAAGGCGGCCGGTACCGGCAAGATCGGCGACGGCAAGGTATTCGTGTATGACCTGGGCAGCGTGGTGCGTATCCGTACCGGCGAGCTGGACGCAGACGCGCTGTAAGCCGTCCGGCGGGATGTTGTAGAGCCGAGCCGATGCTCGGCTGCCGTTCCGCCGTTACGTAGAGTCGAGCTTGCTCGACTCTACAAAGAGCAGCCGAGCATCGGCTCGGCTCTACAAGGAGCGGTAAAGCGGTGAGCGGAGCGACGCTTACCGGCGCTTCGCCCACTTATAGAACCGCTTCCAGCCCTGGCGCACTGCGGCCACCCAGCCGGGGTCGGCCACCAGGGCGGCCTGGGTGGCGCTGGGCGCCTGCCCGGTCACGCGCTGGCGGATCTTCAGCAGGTTCTTCATGTCGCTGCGGCGCATCTGCCGGGTCAGCGGATTGCGGCGCAGCCAGCGCGGTGCGCGCCAGGCCGAGGTGAAGTCCAGCAGCACCGGTACGCCGCCGCTGACCACCACGTTGGTGCCGTGCAGATCGTTATGGGTGATGCCGGCCGCATGCAGGCGGCTGAGTGCGTGCTGCAGCTGCTCGAACACTTCATTGCCGACTGCCTGGGCGGTGCTGAGGGTCTGGCCGGGAATGAACTCCATGCCCAGTGCCAGGCCTCCCAGTGTTCCCAGCAGCGCCGGCGCGTGCTTCCAGCCGCCCAGGCGCTGCAGCATGCGCGCTTCACGGCGCACCATCAGGCGTGCGACCAGCGACAGCGGCGTGCCGCGATAGCGGGAGTAGTCCTTGATGACGGCCTCGCGGCCATCCAGGCAGGTGCGATAGACATCGGGAGCCAGCAGGCGTTCGCCACGCTTGAGCAGCAGGGGCGTGGTGGCGTCATCGCCGCAGGTCTGGCAGGGGGAGGCAGGAAGGGGCATGGCGGGGTCTCGGACGACCCGGTGGGCGGCGCTGAAGCGTCAAGCGAACCGGTGAGGCGGGGGAAACTGGCTAAACTTTCGTTAAGTCAATTTTAGTACCGGCAAGTTCGCTAATCCACGTTCTGTCGGAGAAATGTCGGGGCCGTGGCTGGAACAGTTCGTCGCGCACGGGCGGACAATTTCGTCTCACTCTCCGGTTTGGGGCATTGAAAATCAATAAGTTGAAGAAGAAATCCACCCGTTCAGCCAAGCGTCGCTGAACATGGCGCACGTGTGGCTTGACCCCGGCGCACGGCCTGCCGACCATAAGCTGTTCATCCGCGACATCGGCGGCCGCCCCGTTCCGGCACGTCCCCGTCCCCTGCCGCGTTGCCACCGATGCCGGCCGCCTGCGCCGTGCATCGCCCCCTGATTCCCGTTCCGGCTGCCGCCGGAGGAAAGTTTTTGATGATCAAGATCGTACTGGCAGTGCTGTTCGTGGCCTGCGTGCTGTACATCCACTTCCGTGGCAGGGTCCGCGCGCGCTGGTCGCGCCAGCTGCTGGACCACTCCAGTTTCATGGCCCCGATCAACGTGGTCATGTACATGTTCTCGAAGGTGCCGACCACGCCGTTTCTGGACCCGGGCAAGGAGTTCCCGCAGCTGGAACCCCTGCGCCAGAACTGGCAGATGATCCGTGACGAGGCGCTGGCGCTGCGCGATGCGCAGAAGATCGCTGCGTCCAGCAGTTTCAACGATGCGGGCTTCAACTCGTTCTTCCGCCGTGGCTGGAAGCGCTTCTACCTGCGCTGGTACGGCCCCTCGCACCCGTCGGCGAAGACGCTGTGCCCGAAGACCGTGGCCCTGATCGAGTCGATTCCGGATGTTCGCGCAGCGATGTTCGCGCAGCTGCCGCCGGGCAGCGAGCTGCGTCCGCACCGCGATCCGTTCGCCGGTTCGCTGCGCCTGCACCTGGGCCTGAGCACCCCCAACGATGATGCCTGCTACATCGAAGTGGACGGCATCCGGAAGAGCTGGCGCGACGGCGAGTGGATGATGTTCGACGAAACCTACATCCACCACGCGCATAACGAGACCGAGCAGGACCGAGTGATCCTGTTCTGCGACATCGCGCGCCCGCTGCGCTTCGGCCTGCCGGGCCTGTTCAACCGTGCGGTGGCCGCCACGCTGCTGGCCGGTGGCGCTTCGCCGAACCTGCCAGGTGATCCGACCGGGGGTGTCAACAAGGCATTCGGCAGCCTGTACAAGGTGCGCCTGAAGGCCAAGGCGCTGCGCGAGCGCAGCGTGGTGGCCTACCAGGTCATCAAGTGGGGCCTGGTGGCGGCGGTGATTGCCGGAATCTGGGCGATCTGATCGAACGGCCGCCGGGCATGGCCCGGCGCTACCGGAACACGAACAACCCGCGCTGCTGCCAGCGCGGGTTTTTTGTTGGATCAGCTCTTCAGTGCCGCCTGCACGAACGGCGGGGTCACCAGCACGCCGGTGTGCAGCGCGGCGGTGTAGTACAGGGTCGTGAAGGTCTTGGCGGCCGAATCAGCCTGGCGGAAGTCGAAGCTGCTGTCGCCCTTGCGCGCCATGGTCACGCTCCACCAGCCGGTCGGGTAGCACGGCTGCGGGAACGGCAGGGTCTTGAACGAACCGAAGCCGGCCTTGCCCATCTCGGTACGCATCTCGTTGATCAGTTCCAGCTGCATCAGCGGCGATTCGGACTGCTGCACCAGGATGCCATCGTCCTTCAGCGCCTTGAAGCAGCTCTCGTAGAAGGCCTTGTTGAACAGGCCTTCGCCCGGGCCGACCGGGTCGGTGGAGTCCACGATCACCACGTCCACGCTGCCGGCCGGGCAGTTGGCCATGTAGGCCACACCGTCGTCGAACAGCAGTTCGGCGCGCGGATCGTCGTTGGAGTCGCACAGCTCCGGGAAGTGCTTGCGCGCCATCACCGTGACCTGCTCGTCGATGTCGCACTGGGTCACGCTCTCCACGCCCTTGTGCTTGAGCACTTCGCGCAGGGTGCCGCAGTCGCCGCCACCGATGATCACCACGCGCTTGGGGGCGGCGTGGGTGAACAGCACCGGGTGGCTGATCATCTCGTGATAGAAGAAGTTGTCCTTGCTGGTCAGCATGATGGCGCCATCGATGGTCATCAGGTTGCCCCAGTCGGTGGTCTGGAAGATCTCGATCTTCTGGAAGGGCGACTGCACCTCGTCCAGCTTGCCGGTGATGCGGTAGCCGATGGCCGAGCCGGTGCGCTCGAAATGCTCGATGTACCAGTTGTTGCTGTCAGTCATGGGACGTGTCCTTCTGGGGTCCTGTTCGGAGGGGGTAGAGCCGGGTTGGCGGCACGGGGCCGCGTGGCGCAAGCCACATCCGGACGGATCGGCCTGTTCAGGTCCGGCAGGAGCCGGGTCACGGGCGCGGGCGCGCATGATAACGAACCTGTGGGCATATAGGCGTTATCATGCCCCCCCTTTTATTGCCAACAAGGCCGACTGAAATGACCGATTGGTCCCTCGACCAAGCCCGCAAGACCTACTCGATCCCGCATTGGGCGGATGGTTACTTCGACGTGGATCAGGCCGGGCACATGGTGGTGAGACCGACCGGGGCGGACGGCCCGGTGGTGTCGCTGCCCAAGGTGGTGGACGCCGCCCGCGAGGCGGGCGCCAAGCTGCCACTGCTGGTGCGCTTCCCGGACATCCTCGGCCAGCGCCTGGGCAAGCTGCAGGCGGCATTCGCCCAGGCCCAGCAGGACTGGGATTACGCGGGTGGTTACACCGCGGTGTACCCGATCAAGGTCAACCAGCACCGCGGCGTGGCCGGTACCCTGGCCAGCCACCACGGCGAGGGCTTCGGCCTGGAAGCGGGCAGCAAGCCGGAGCTGATGGCGGTGCTGGCACTGTCGCGCCCGGGCGGCCTGATCGTCTGCAACGGCTACAAGGACCGTGAGTACATCCGCCTGGCCCTGATCGGTCGCAAGCTGGGCCTGCAGACCTTCATCGTCATCGAGAAGCCGTCCGAGCTGAAGCTGGTGCTGGAAGAGTCCAAGGCGCTGGACGTGAAGCCCGGCCTGGGCGTGCGCATGCGGCTGGCGTCGCTGGGCGCCGGCAAGTGGCAGAACAGCGGGGGCGACAAGGCCAAGTTCGGCCTGTCCCCGCGCCAGCTGCTGGACCTGTGGAAGTCGCTGCGCGATACCGAGTACGCCGATTGCCTGAGCCTGCTGCACTTCCACATGGGCTCGCAGATCTCCAACGTGCGCGACATCGCCAACGGCATGCGCGAAGCCACCCGCTACTTCGTTGAACTGTCGCAGCTGGGCGCGAAGATCACCCATGTGGACGTGGGCGGCGGCCTGGGCGTTGATTACGAAGGCACCCGTTCGCGCAGCTTCTGCTCGATCAACTACGGCTTGAATTCGTATGCCAGCAACATCGTGCAGCCGCTGGCCAACGCCTGCGAAGAGTACGGCCTGCCCCCCCCGCGCATCGTTACCGAGTGCGGCCGTGCGATGACCGCGCACCATGCAGTGCTGATCGCGAATGTGTCCGAAGTGGAACAGGCGCAGGAAGGCCGCGTGCCGGACCAGCACGATGACGAGCCGGCTTCGATCCGTCATCTGCGCGAGATCCACGAGGAACTGGACGTGCGCCCGGCGGTGGAACTGTTCCAGGAGGCGCAGCACTTCCATGCCGAAGGCCTGTCCAGCTACGCGCTGGGCCAGATCGACCTGCCGCAGCGTGCGCGCATCGACGACCTGTTCTACGCCATCGCCCACGGCGTGCGTGCGCGCCTGAGCTATGACGAGAAGAGCCACCGTCCGGCGCTGGATGAACTGAACGAGCGCCTGGTCGACAAGTACTTCGTCAACTTCAGCGTGTTCGAATCGATTCCCGACGCGTGGGCCATCGACCAGGTGTTCCCGATCGTGCCGATCGAGCGGCTGGACGAAGTGCCGGACCGTCGCGGCATCATTGCCGACATGACCTGCGACTCGGACGGCATGGTCAAGACCTATGTCGAGAACGAGAGCCTGGACAGTTCGCTGCCGCTGCACGCGATCAAGCACGGCGAGAGCTACCGCATCGGCTTCTTCATGGTCGGTGCCTACCAGGAGATCCTGGGCGACATCCACAATCTGTTCGGTGACACCGACGCGGTGGAAGTGGTGGCCGATGCGGACGGCTACGCGATCACCCAGCAGCGTCGTGGCGACACCACCGACGTGATGCTGGACTACGTGGGCTACCGGCTGGACGACCTGCGCGCGGCCTATGCCCAGCGCGTGGCTGCCGCCGGGCTGTCGCCGGAGCGTGCGCAGGAACTGTCGCAGGCGCTGGAGGCGGGCCTGACCGGCTACACCTACCTGTCCGACGAGCCGCTGGTCTGATGCCTGCGGCAACGCCGGGCATGGCCCGGCGCTATCGGTCCTGATGAGCGCCCGCGCGATCTTCCACCTGTTCCTGCATGCCGCCGTGCCGGCCCTGCTGGCATGGCTGTTCTGGCGCAAGCGCTTCGCTTCGGCCTGGTTGCTGATGCTGCTGGGCTGGATCATCGACCTGGACCATCTGCTGGCCGATCCGATCTACGCGCCGAACCGCTGCAGCATCGGCTTCCACCCGTTGCACACCGCGCCGGCGATAGCGGTGTATGCCGGGTTGTGCGTGCCGAAGAAGACCCGCCTGGTGGGCATCGGCCTGGTGATCCACATCGTGCTCGACGCCATCGACTGCTGGTGGATGCATCACCGCTGAGGCGGGTCGTGCAGCGCCGGGGCGGCTCTACCGGGGAGGCGGGGCGTCCGTCGGGGCCAGCGGCAGTTCCAACCGTGCGCGCAGTCCCGGGTTCTCGTTGGAAAGGCGCAGTGAGCCGCCGTGGCTGGCGGCGATCTCCGCGGCGATCGCAAGGCCCAGGCCGCTGCCTTCCACTCGTTCGTCCAGGCGTACGCCACGCTGCAGGACACTCTCCAGCTTGGCTTCGTCCAGCCCCGGGCCGTCATCGCGCACTTCGATATGCAGCCGGTCCTGTTTGGCCAGGGCCCGCAGGCGTACTTCGCTGGCGGCCCATTTGCCGGCGTTGTCCAGCAGGTTGCCCAGCATCTCCTCCAGGTCGGTGGCTGCGCCGGCGAAGGCCAGCCCGTGTGCCACGTCCATCTGGAAGCGGATGCGGCGGCCGGCATGCACGCGGGTCATCAATCGGCACAATGCCTCCACCGCGGGCGCCACATCGCTGCGCTGGTGGTGGTCCACGGCCAGGCCGGCGGCCAGGTAGCGGTCGATGCTCGCACGCATGCGCGCGCCCTGTTCGTGCACCGTGCGCCGCCAGCCGCGTCCTTCACCCTCCGCTTCGGCCGCCAGCACGCTCAGCGGCGTCTTCAGCGCATGCGCCAGGTCCTCGGCGCTGCTGCGCGCGCGCGCGACCATGCGCTGGTGGTGATCGAGCAGGGCATCGAGCTCATCGGCCAGCGGCGCGATCTCCAGATCCAGCCGGCTGCGGTCGATGCGCTCGGCATCGCCACGGCGGATGCGTTCCAGCTGCTGGCCCAGGCCGCGCAGTGGGCGCAGGCCGAAATGCACCTGGCTGGCCAGCACCGCCAGCCAGGCCGCGACCAGCAGGCCCAGCGCGAGCGCGCTGCGCTGACGGAAGGCGGCGGTGTCCGCGTCCAGCGCGCTGCGATCATGGGCAACCAGCGCAATGTAGGGCTGCGATGCACGTGGCAGGCGCACCTGCTGCACACGGGCACGCAGCGATTGCTGCATCGGCCCGCTCAGATTGCGCTCGGTCGGGCCGGTGGCCGTGACCGGCAGCGTCTGGTCCCACAGCGAGCGCGACTGCAGCAGCACCTTGCCGTTGCGGTCGGTGATCTGCCAGTAGGCGCCGGAGAACACACGCTGGAAGCGCGCGTCGTTGGGTTCCTGGCGCAGCCGCAGCTGTCCGTCGGGATCGATCTCCGCCTGCGCGAGCAGAGTCAGCATGTCCTGCTGCAACTCGCCGTCAAGACGGTCGCGCGCGCTGCGCTTGAACAGCTCGCCCAGCAGCACGCTGGCCAGCACCGACACCAGCACCAGGCCGATGCCCCCCACCAGCAGCAGCCGCCGCCGCAATGAAGGCTGGCGCGCGCTCATGCCTCGGCCAGCCGCCAACCCTGGCCACGCACGGTATGGATCAGTTCCACGCCCAGCTTGCGCCGCACCCGGCCAAGCAGCACGTCCAGCGCGTTCGAGTCCGGATCGTAACCGCCTTCGAAGACCTGTTCGCCGAGGCGGTCGCGGCTGATCACGCGGCCGGCGTGATGGATGAAGTAACTCAGTACGCGGAACTCCTGGGGACTCAGCGGCAACGGTTGCCCGTCCAGTTCAAAGCGACCGGCGTTGACGTCAAGCTGCAGGGGGCCGCACTGCAGGCGCGGGCTGGCGTGGCCCCGGCTGCGGCGGATCAGGGCACGCAGGCGCAGCACCAGTTCATCGGCCTGGAACGGTTTGGTCAGGTAGTCATCGGCGCCTGCATCGAAGCCGGCCAGCTTGTCGTGCCAGCGGCTGCGTGCGGTCAGCACCAGCACCGGAAAATCGCGGCCATGGGCACGCCAGCGCTCGATCACGCTCAGTCCATCCAGGCCGGGCAGGCCAAGATCGACGACCGCGGCATGCAGGTCCTCGATCTGGCCGATCTCTTCCGCACGACGGCCATCGGTGGCCACATCGACCACGTAGCCGGCCTGCTCCAGCAGGGGCTGCAGGCGTTTGGCCAGCTCGGTGTCATCCTCGGCAAGCAGGATCCGCATCAGTCGTCCAGTTCCATCTTCAACAACGTCCCGTTGCGCGCATCATAGTCCAGCTCCACCACTGCGCCGTCGTCACGCAGGATCTCCACCTCGTACACCGCGTCGTCCAGCTCCACCTCCAGCAGTTGGCCGGGCTGGCGCCTGAGCGCGTCGCGCACCACCTGTTCCAGGGGCACGTAACGGCCCTGCTGCACGGCGCGGCGCGCGACCTGCTGCGCCGGGTCCGGCGCAGGGCCGGCAGCGGAGCCCGGAGTGGCCAGGGCCAGCAGCAGGGGCAGGGAGACCAGCATCGGTGACGGATCCTCGGGCGATGGCGACAGGCGCGAGCATGGCACCGCTGACTAACAGCCGACTAACGATGGCCGCTAAGGGGCTGTTAGCCGACCGCGGCATCGTGGTGCTGCCGGAATGGTCCGGCCACGAACAGGAGAACTCCCATGCTGAAGTCGCTCACCCTCGCCACCGTCGCCGTGCTGGCCATCGCTCCGGCCGCGCACGCTGCACCGCTGGGCATGGCCCAGGCCGAGCAGGCCCTGCGCAAGGCCGGCTACACCCAGATCCACGAGATCGAACGCGATGACGGCCTGTGGGAAGCCGACGTCAGCCGCGCCGATGGCCGCTTCAGCGAGGTCTACGTGGACCCGAAGACCGGCGAGATCTTCGATGAGCACAACGGCCGCGCGCTTCTCCCGACCGAGCAGGTGCTGGCCAAGGCACAGTCGCAGGGCCTGCGCGAGATCCACTCGCTGGAGCGCGATGGCGCCATCTGGTCGCTGGAAGCGCGCAATGCCCGCAACCAGAAGGTCGAGGTGCGCCTGAGCGGCTATGACGGCCGCATCCTGCACAGCGAACGCGACGGCTGGCTGGATTGAGCGCCTCGGGCAGCGCCGGGCCATGCCCGGCGGCCTGATGCATGCGCTGCGCTCGCCGGGCATGGCCCGGCGCTGCTTTACCAGCCGTAGGGCGGCGGGTAGTCCCAGTAGCCGGGGCCGCGACCGTAGTAGCCGCCATACGGGCCGAAGAAGCCCGGGCCCTCGCCTTCGCTGACGTGGATGTTGAGGTTCACCCCGCGGGTCTTGCCCTCGTCGGTGGTGTAGTTCTTGCTCAGATTCAGCGTGGCGGCGTTGTAGTGGCTGTTGCCACCCCGCTTGGAGTACCCGATGCCGGTGGTGAAACTGCCGGAGACCTTCACCTTGTCGTCCTGCACGTCGGCGATGCGGGCATCGTCGTGCACGCGTGGGCCACTCTTGTCACCGTAGTAGGTGCCCGGCGGGTCCTGCTGCAACGTCGGATCGTTGAGGTAACGCATCGGCGCCTGCGGCAATGTCAGGTCCAACCCGGATGCCTGCGGTGCGGTGGCGCCGGCAGCGGACTGGGCGAGCACGGTCCCGGGCAGGGCCAGGCACAACAGCAGGGTCAGGGGGCGGATCATCTTGGCGCTCCAGCGGACAGGGACCACGCCACACGCGGCGTTACAGGCCGACGCTAGCAGGGCGTGCTTGAATGATGCCTGTCGGCGCCGGATTGGGGTAGAGCCGGGCCATGCCCGGCTGCAGGTCACAGCCGCCCGAACCCGAACAGCTCCGCCAGCGGATGCTTGCGCCGCTCGATGCGGGCCCGCAGCAGCTGTGCGCCGATCATGGAATAGGTGATGCCATTGCCGCCGTAGGCCATTGCCAGGTGCACGCGCGGCCCCCACTGTTCATGCGGGCCGAAGAACGGCAATCCGTCGGCGGTCTCGGCGAAGGTACCGGCCCATGAGAATGCCGGCACCGGGTCGAGCTTGGGGAACCAGTGCAGCAGCTGCTTCATGAGCTTGTCCGCCTTGCCTTCCACCCGCCGGTCGCGCCGTGCCGGAATATCGATGGCATCGTCCAGCCCGCCCACCAGCAGGCGACGGTCGCCGGTGGCCCGCAGGTACAGATAGGGGCGCGCGCTTTCCCACACCATCGTGCGCTGCAGGGGGCCCAGCACCGCGGCATCGACAGGGTCGGTGATGAAGGCATAGCTGCTGCGGTTGCGTGCGACGCGCTGCGAGAGCCAGCGCTGGTTGGCGTATCCCATCGCCAGCACCACGTGGCCTGCGCGGATCGTCGCGCCTGATTCGGTCTGGGCGGTTACGCCCCGTGTGCCTGGCGTCAGCGTGTGCAGCACGGTGCGATCGTGAATGTGGCCGCCGCGCTGGCGCACCCGCTTCAGCAATCCATAGGTGAGGCAGTAAGGGTCGACCCGCGCTGCCTGCCGGGTCAGCAATGCGCCGCCGGCGTCCACATCGAAGCGCTCCGCCAGCGCCTCCGGGCCCAGCCAGCGGGCGTCCAGGCCGGCGCTGCGGCGTGCCTGGCCCTCGGCCATGAGGCGGGGCACGTCGCGGTGGCGACTGGCCAGGTACAGGCTGTCCATGCGCCGGAAGTCCACGTCCTTCAGGCCACGCGCCACTTCGCCCAGTGCCGGGATCGCCTCGGCACAGGCCCGGTAGGCCAGCGTGGCCGCGTCGTGGCCATAGCGCTGGGCCAGTTCCAGCAGATGGGTGTCGATCTCGTACTGCAACAGCGCGGTGCTGGCGGCGGTGCTGCCCCAACCGATGTCGCGCTGCTCGATCAGGGCGACCTCGTGACCGTGACCTGACAGCTCATCGGCGATCAGTGCGCCGGTGATGCCGCCGCCGACCACCAGCACATCGCAGCGCAGGTCGCCCTCCAGCGGGGGAAATGCCTGGATCAGGCCATTGCGTACGGCCCACCAGGGATAGCCACTTTTCAGGTCCATGGTGATGGGTCAGGCGGTGGGATGGCCGGTGTGCGGCGTGTGGATCAGTTCGGACAGATCGAAGCCCTGCAGCCGCGCCGTGGCCAGATAATGGTCCCGCACGGTGGCGTCCAGCTTCGGCTCGCGTGCCAGCAGCCACAGGTAGCGGCGATCGGGGCTGCCAACCAGCGACACGCTGTAGTCCGGAGCGATCTGGATGACCCAGTAGTCGCCCTTGGCGAAGGGCAGCCAGCGCAGGCCCTTGGGCAGGAAGCTCACTTCCAGGCGCGCGCTGTCGTTGTCGACGGGGCAGGCTTCGCCGCTGGCCTCCTCGACCTGGCCGTCCATGCGGCAGCGGTTGTGGACACTGACGTTGCCGTTGTCGAGCAGGCTGTAGTGCGCCGAGACATCGGTGCAGCCTTCCGGCTCGTGGCGCATGGGCAGGCGCGCGATCTCATACCAGGTGCCCAGGTAGCGGGGCAGCTTGAGGTCGGCGACGGTCTTCAGTGGCAGCTGTTCGGTCATCGGCAGGCGCAGCGGGAACGGGCCTCCACGATGCCGACGGCCTCGCCACGAGCGGGTGAAGCCGGAGCGATGGCGGTGTCCAGAACATTGCGTCGCCGCGGCGTCATTCCCGCTGTCATCGGCGCGGCGGTATCCTGCCGCCAGCGCCGGGTGTTCCGATCCAACCTGAAGTGGAGGTGCCGATGTACCAGGTGATCCTGTTGAAGAGTGAAACCGCGTTCGCGCGCGAGCAATGGCCGCAGGTCGACGATCTGGTGGACTATGAGGGCGTCAGCTACAGCCTGCGCGCCGGTCCGCGCCAGCCGCTGCCGACCGACCACGACTGGCCTCCGGTGGCGGTGTACGCCCCGGACGAAATCACCGAGGAAGAGTTCCAGGACTGGTATGCGCTGCAGCAGCCGACGGTGGAGGAGCTGCGGTTGAAGTACTGAACCGCGGGGGCGGGTGCTGCGGGCGAGGCCGCCCCGGGCATCCGACCTTGACCGGTCGTGCCGTATAGTCGCGCGCAGGCGCGGTGGTCCGCGCGAACCGGTGTGCATCTGGCGTGTCTTCTTTCCTGCAATCGATCCGCACGCGCGGGCCCTGGCTGGGCCTGCTGCTGGGCGCCGCCCTTCTGCTGTCCGCGCCGGTGTTCGCCCAGGATGAGGCGCCTACGCCGAAGCAGCAGCTGGCACAGATTGACAGCACGCTGAAGGAGATCGCGCGCAAGCGCGACGACGCCGAAGCCACCGAAACACTCGGCACGCTTTCAGAGGACGCCTCGAAGGCCAAGCGGGATGCAGAGGCGCTGGAAAAGTCCCTGCAGCCACAGCTGGACCAGCTCAAAGAGCAGCTGGCTCAGCTGGGTGAAGCGCCGCAGGGCACCACCGAGCCCCCCGACCTGGCCGCGCAGCGACGTACGCTCAGCCGCGAGAGCGATGCCCTGGCCGCCTCGGTGGCCCAAGCCAAAGCCATCGCGGTGCGTGCCCAGCAGTTGAGTGCGGACATCGACAAGCAACGTTCCGCGCAGATCAGCGAGGAACTGGGCCGCAAGGTCGATTCACCGCTGTCGCCGTCGCTCTGGCGGCAGGTGGCCGATCAGCTTCCCGATGACATCGCCCGCGTGCGCCCGTTGGCGCAACAGGGGCGTGACACCCTGGCCAAGGCCATCGACACCCACGGCTGGGGCACCCTGCTGCTCGGCCTGGCCGCAGCACTGGTGATGATGTTCCCGCTGCGCCTGTGGCTGCGCGCGCTGGGGCGCCGGTTTGCCGCCTCGGAACGCGCGCCGGACGGCCGCCTGCGCCGTTCCGGCCTGGCCATGTGGCTGCTGCTGGTGGGCACCCTGCTGCCGGGCTATGCGGTGGTGGTGCTGGTGGCTTCGCTGAATGCCATTGGCGGCATCGCCCCGCGCCTGCAGAACGTGGCCGATGGCCTGGTGGCGGCGACCTTCGCTGCAGCCTTCATCGCCGCGCTCAGCGCGTGCCTGCTGATGCCCAGGCGCCCCTCCTGGCGGCTGCTGAACCTGGATGACACCGCCGCGCTGAAGCTGCGCAAGTACGCCTGGGGTGCCGCTGCGCTGGCCTGGCTGAGCAACGTGCTGGTGGCCATCGACCGTGCCACCCGCACCAGCGACGTGACCACGGTGGCACTGGATGGCGTGATTGCGCTGACCTACCTCGGCCTGATCATGGCCATGCTGGTGACCCTGGCACGCCTGCACCGGCGGCAGACGGCTGAAGCCGAAGCGAAGCTGGAAGCGCAGGCCGATGGTCTCGGCGCACAGCAGCCGGTGCGCCGCAGTAGTTGGTTGGTACTGGCGCGCGTGGCTGGCAACATCGCGGTGGTGGCGGCGATCATCGCCACGCTGCTGGGCTATGTGAACTTCGCCAAGTTCGTGAACCAGCAGTTGATCGGCGGCAGCATCGTGGTGCTGGCAGCCACACTGCTGTTCAAGTTCGTCGATGATTTCTGCACCTGGCTGTTGAACGCCGACAGCAAGGTTGGCCAGACCATCCTGCTCAGCACCGGCCTGAGCGTCTCCAGGCTGGAGCAGGCCGGCGTGCTGCTGTCGGCGGTGCTGCGCACCTTCGTGGTCCTGATCGCGCTGCTGGCACTGGCCGCGCCCTTCGGCAATGTCGGCTCGATCGTGGAGCGCTTCGCGTCGCTGGCCAATGGCATTCCCATCGCCAAGGACCTGACGCTGGAGCCGGGCCGCATCGTACTGGCCATCGGCGTGCTGCTGGCCGGGCTGGGGGTGATGCAGGTGGTGCAGCGCTGGCTGGCCGACACCTACCTGCCCAAGACCGAACTGGATCTGGGCGCGCGCAATTCAATCAGCACCGTCGCCCGCTATCTTGGCATCATCATCGCAGTGCTGTGGGCCCTGACGGTGATGGGACTGAACCTGCAGAAGCTGGCGCTGCTGGTCAGTGCGTTGTCGGTGGGTATTGGTTTCGGCCTGCAGGCGATCACCCAGAATTTTGTTTCCGGCCTGATCCTGTTGGCCGAGCGACCGGTGAAGATCGGTGACTGGGTGAAGCTGGGTGACCAGGAAGGCGACATCCGCCGCATCAATGTGCGCTCGACCGAGATCCAGGTGGGCGACAAGTCCACGTTGATCGTGCCCAACTCGGAGCTGATCACCAAGACCATCCGCAACATGACGATGGGCAACAACCAGGGCCGCATCCAGATCCAGTTCGCGGTACCGACCAGCACCGACGTCGCCGGCCTGCGGCAGGCCATGCTGGATGCCTATGGCGCGCACACCAGCGTGCTGCAGACGCCCGCTCCGACGGTGTACATCGACGGCATTGCCGGCGGCCAGATCACCATCAACAGCTTTGCCTACGTGGCCAGCCCGCGGCAGGTGTACGGCACCCGCAGCGATCTGTATTTCAGTCTGTTGCAGATCCTGGCGGAGCGGAACATTCCGCTGTCCACGCCAACGGACATCCACATCACCCGCGACCCCCAGGAGTAGGGGATTCCCGGCAGGGCTGCGCCCTGCACCTGCCGAGGCCGGAGCAACAGCAACAGCAACACCAAGCATTCCATGGGATGGCGGGGTGGGTCCGGTTGCGGGGGCCGCTGCAAGTACGTCCATGTAAGCTCGGTCGCCGCATCCATGCGGCTCACGCCCCCGCAACCGGACCCACCCCGCCTTCGACAGATTTCCGCGATCTGCTGGAACTGCTTTTGGGGTCAGATCCGTTTTCTTCCGCAGAAAACGGATCTGACCCCAGATTGATTTCGATATCTGACAGAAGTGTCGACCAAGGTCGGCACCTACCTACGGCTGCCGGAAACCGCCCCGCCATCCCACGGAATGCACGCTGTTGCTGTTGCTGTTGCCTTTGCTCCAGCTTGCAGCAGGTGCAGGGCACAGCCCTGCAGAGAACCCTATCCCCGCGGTCGGCTGCGCGATGGCACCAGCGCGAAGGTATCCACGGCCAGCTTCTCGGCGTGATTCAACCAGGCGCGGATCTCCAGATCGTCCACTTCATGATCCAGTCCGAAGGACACATTGATCTTGCCGTCGGCATCAGGCTGGACCCACTGCTGGGCCAGCACCACCTTGCGCTGCGATGACACGGCCTCGATCCAGAAACCGCGGTCCGGGCGCGTGCTTGCCACCAGCTGCAGCATGTACTGGCCGGCGCGGGTGCGGCGGCCCTTCTGGGTGATCATGTGGGCCTGGCGCACGCTCGGGCGCGGTCCCTGGAACGCATCCAGCGGCGCGTCCACCGCGATGCCACCACGCAGGTCGTCGTCGCGGTACAGCTTGATGCCGTTGTCGCGGTTCACCAGCAAGGCGCACCAGTCGCCGTCGGCCGACCCATCCTCGAATGCGGTGCAGCGATCCACATAGGCCAGGGTGTTGTCCGGATCGGCATCGTCGAACTGGCGGGACGTGTTCTCCAGATACACCGACTTCAGGCCCCAGTCCTTGTCGTACTCCAGCAGGACCGGCGGCTGCACGTGCTGCATGCCCACCACCACCTGGTCGTCGTTGTCGATCCTCAGTTCGCGGGTCGGCTCGCCCAGCCACAGCGACCGGGCGAATGCCAGGTACTGCGGGTAATCGCGGCCGCCATCGCGACGCGCCGCGACGCTGGCACTGGGGGCACGCGTTTCGTCCAGCAGCGAGCGGCCGAAGCCCATCGTGCGCAGGCCCGGATCGAGCAGGCCCAGCAGGGTGGCGCCGGAGTCCAGCGTCGAGCCGTTCTCCGCCGCCAGCTGGCGCGGCGCCACGCCATCACCGAGGAACAGCAGCAGGTTCTCGCGCTTCTGCCTGGCCAGCACGTGACTGAGATCGTTGGGCATCGCCAGATGGTCCGAGGCGATCACGATCAACGTGTCCTTGCCGTACGGACTGGCCTGGATGCGCTGGACCAGCTGCGAGATCAGGCGGTCGGTGCATTTGAGCGCGTTGAGCAGGCCGATGTTGCCGTACTGGCTCTGGTAGCGTTCGCCCTTGCACGACACCGGCAGGTGGCCTGCGGGATGGTGCGTATCCATGGTCAGCGTGGTCAGCATGAACGGTGCGCCGGCGCGCGAGAGCTGCTCGAAGCGCTGGTAGGCGGTGTCCAGCAGCACGTCGTCGTGTACGCCCCATGCAGAGTAGTGAATGCGCCCGATCTTCTTCTGCTGCTTGAACCACGCCAGATCATGTACTTCGTCGAAGCCGTGACTGGCCAGGAACTGGCCCTTGCCGGCGAACTGGCCGTTGGCGCCGCCCAGATAATGGTTGGTGTAGCCCTGCTGCTTCAGGTAGTCGCCCAGGCACACGGCCTTGGGCAGGAAGCTGCCCATCCGGTCCATGCTGTTCTCATCGCCCTGCGAGGTGGTCAGCGGCACGCCGCACATCGATGCCACCAGCCCGGCGATGGTCCAGCCACTGCCTTCGGCCGATGCCAGGCCGCGCACATCCAACGACTTGGCGGCCAGACGATTGAGATTGGGCATCAACCCGGGGAACACGTTCTCGTCCAGATAAGTGCGTTCAAGACTTTCGCCGTAGATCCAGACGATGTTGCGCGGCCGCTGCAACGGCTGCGTAGGCACCTGGTATTCCGGCGCGATGCGCGCGAAATCCACCGGTCGCAGCTGCTGGTAAAGACGCTGGCCGTCGCGCGCCAGCGGACTGACCATGAGCGTGACCACCCATGCGACGGCGAAGCCGGCGAACCAGGCCGCACCCCGTCCGGGCCGATGCCAGCGGCGGACCCGCGTGGCGAACAGCGGTAGCAGCGAAACCAGGGCCAGCACGATGAAGCCGGCGATGTAGCCCTTGAAGTCGGCGACGCCGGCACCCTCCATGTCCGCACCCAGGTGGTACAGCGTGGCGGCGTTGAGTCCGTCACCGGAGAGCTTGTCGATCAGCCACCACGTGCTGAGCGCCAGCAACAGCAGTGAGAACGAACCGGCCTTCCACCACATCCATTTGTCGGAAGCGAGGAACAGCCAGACCAGCAGCAACAACGACAGCAGAAGGATCCAGAGCATAGGCGGCTTCGGCAGTGAACGGGGTGGTGCGATGGACGTCGTACCGACGCGTGTCCATCCGACCGGCGCTGCCGCTAGCATGTGTGCATGACAGGCCGATGACCCGATAGTGCATGCACGAACCTGACTGAAATGTTTGTTGATCGACCGCGTGCGGTAACAGCGCGATCAAGTAAAACGAGCGTGAAAATGCGCGTTGGATTGCATTAAGAACCGCATGAATGCGGCACTTCGGAGATGGACGTATGGCGCAGGTGCACATTCGCGCACCACGCACTCCGCTCATCGATGGCCGCGTTCCTCGCGTGCCCGCGCGCGCCGATCGAACAACAGCGCACTGGTGACGATGCCCAGCCCCAACGCCACGCCGATCAGCATCAGCACCAGCGCGATCGCCGGGTAACCGAACACATGCCAGCCGGTATCGAGCTTCATCATCAGCGATGCGGCGAGAATCAGCGCTGCGCTGATGATGCCCGCCGCCACGCGGTTGGCGATCTTCTGCAGGTTCTCCATCAGCCGTGATTCCTCCAGCCCGGTCACCTTCATCTGCAGGCGGTTCTCGGCCAGCAGGGCCATGATGTCCGACAGCTTGCGCGGCCCATCGCGCAGCAGCTGCTGCAGCTCCATCGCCTCGCTGGCGAGGTTGGCGGCCGACAGCGACTTCTTCAGGCGCGCGCGCATCACATGCTGCAGCTGGCGCTCGACGATGCGGCGCGTGTCCAGTTCGGGCGCGAGCAGGCGGCACACCGTCTCCAGGTTCAGCAGCGCCTTGCCCAGCAGGCTCAGTTCCGGCGGCGTACGCAATCCACAGGCCGTGGCGATGCGCACCATGTCCAGCACCACGCGTCCCTCGGAGAAGTTGCCGCTGGCGGCATAGCGCGCGATCAACTGGCCGGTCTCGCGCAGGTAACGCTCCTCGTCGAAGGCTTCCAGCCGGGTGCTGATGCTGATCAGATCGTCCGCCACTTCTTCGCCGCGGCCATCGACGGCGGCGAACAGGATCTTCAGCAGGCGCTCGCGCAGCCGCGGTGGCATGTGCGCGACCATGCCCAGATCGAAGATGGCGAGGCGACCATCGGGCATCACCCGCAGGTTGCCCGGATGGGGATCGGCGTGGATCTCGCCATGCACGAAGATCTGGTCCAGGTAGCCCCGGATCAGCGCGGCTGCCAACGGGTCCATCGACTGCTCGGTACGGCGTACGCCGGGTATCGCGTCCACGCGAACGCCGGTGGCCAGCTCCATGGTCAGCACGCGCTGGCTGCTGTAATCCCAGATCGGCTGCGGGACCCACAGGCGCCGGAAGGGCCGCAGATGGCGGCCGAAGCGGGCCAGGTTCTCGGCCTCGGCGTGGTAATCCAGCTCCTGCATCAGGGTCTTGGCGAACTCGTTGAGCCAGTCGCGCAGGCGGACCCGGCGGCCGACCTGGGTCAGGTGATCGGCGGCCAGAGCGAAGCTGCGCAACGCTTCCAGGTCCGAACGCAGCTGCGCGGCGACCTCCGGCTTCTGCACCTTCACCGCGACCTGCCGGCCGTCATGCATCACCGCACGATGGACCTGGGCGATCGAGGCGCAGCCCAGCGGCTCGGGGTCGAAGGCCGCGAACAGCTTGCTCACCGGTGCCCCCAGCTCCTGCTCGACGATGGCATGGATGCGTTCGACCGGAATCTCGGCCACCTTCTCCTGCATGCGCTCCAGTGCCGTGGCGAACTCCACCGGCACCATGTCTGGACGTGTGGACAGCATCTGGCCCAGCTTGACGAACGTCGGCCCCAGCGCTTCCAGGTCACTGACGAACTGCTCGGGATTGCCGTCGGCCGGCACCTCGGCCTGGCTGCCGGCTGCGTCCAGGTTCATGCCGGAGAACACCCCCGAATGACGGTAGCGCATCAGCAGGCGCAGGATCTGGCTGCGACGGCTCATGCCTTTTACCAGCGGTGGATTGCCAGTGGCGGTGGGCGGATTGTTCAAACGGCACTCCTTGTGGACAACGACCGGTAGTGCCGGGCCATGCCCGGCGGAACGGGATCACCTCGCCAGTCTGGCCGGGGCAGGGTAGGCACGCGGTGAATCCACTTCCTCCCGGGCCGTTGGATCGGTCAGAATCCGTCCATCCTCCCTCCTGGAACCCCCATGGCCGGTGCCAGCCTGTTTGCCCTGCTCGACGATATCGCGACGCTGCTCGATGACGTCTCGATCCTGACCAAGGTGGCCGCGAAGAAGACGGCCGGTGTGCTTGGCGACGACCTGGCGCTGAACGCGCAGCAGGTAACCGGTGTTTCCGCCAACCGTGAACTGCCTGTGGTCTGGGCGGTGGCCAAAGGCTCGCTGCTCAACAAGGTGATCCTGGTTCCGGCCGCGCTGGCGATCAGCGCCCTGGAAGCCTGGCTGCATGGTCGTGGCTGGAACGTGCCGCTGATCGTGCCCTTGATGATGATCGGTGGCGCATTCCTGTGCTTCGAGGGCGTGGAAAAGCTGGCGCACCGTTTCCTGCATTCGGCGGACGAGGACGCCGAGCACCAGGCCGAGCGGCGCAAGGCACTGGCCGATGCGCAGGTGGACATGGTGGCGTGGGAGAAGGACAAGGTGAAAGGTGCGATCCGTACCGACTTCATCCTCTCTGCCGAGATCATCGTCCTGACACTGGGCGTGGTTGCCGCCGCCTCGTTCTCCCAGCAGGTGCTCACCCTGGTGGTGGTCGCATTGGCGATGACGGTGTTCGTCTACGGACTGGTTGCCGGCATCGTCAAGCTGGACGACGCGGGCCTGTACCTCTCGCGCAAGGGCGGAGCGGTCGCAGCGTTCGGACGCGGCCTGGTCGCATCGGCGCCGTGGTTGATGAAGTTCCTGTCGATCGCCGGCACCGTGGCCATGTTTCTGGTCGGCGGCGGCATTCTGGTGCACAACGTGCCGGCGCTGCACCACGCGGTGCAGGCGCTCGGTGGCCAGGGCCAGTGGGGCTGGCTGATCGGCGCGGTTGCCAACATGGTGGTGGGTATCGTCGCTGGCGCCATCGTGCTGGCGGCGGTGACCGGCATCCAGAAGCTGCGCGGGAAGTAGCCGCGTCGCCGGACGGGCGGCGGTAGCGCCGGGCCATGCCCGGCGGAGCGCTTCAGCCCGCCTGCACGCGGTTCTTGCCCTGCCGCTTGGCCGCGTACAGCGCCTCGTCGGCCCGTCGCAGCAGCGCCTCGCTGTCATCGCCGGGCTGCCATTGCGCCAGTCCGGCACTGAAATGCACCGGCACGCGCCGGTCCTGCACGGTCAGTACCCGATGCGCCAGTGAGCGCTGCAGGCGCTGCACGGTGGCCATGCTGTCCGCACCGGGGGTCTCCGGCAGCACCAGCACGAACTCGTCGCCGCCCAGCCGCGCGATGCCATCGGTGGCGCGCAGCAGCAGCCTGCACACCGCCACCATGTGCTGCAGCAGCGCGTCACCGCCGGCGTGACCATGCGCGTTGTTGGTCTGGTGGAAGTCATCCAGATCGATCACCGCCACGCCCAGCGGCGTGTTGTTGCGTTCGGCGCGCGCCAGCTCGCGCTGCAGCAGTTCGTCCAGGCCCCGGCGGTTCAGTGCCTGGGTCAGCGGATCGATGCGCGCGAGGTCGCCGGCCATGCGCAGTTCCTGTTCCAGCTCGGCGATGCGTTGTTCAGCGCGCTCCACGTCCAGCCGTGCGGCAGCCAGGTGGTCGCGTGCCTGCGCGGCCTGCTGCTGCACTTTGCCGGTATCGCGCATCACCTCCTGCAGCAGCTGGTTCAGATCGGCGATGCTGCGCGCCTCGCGCAGCTGCAGTGCGTAGCTGCCGATACGGTCATGGTATTCACCGGTGCTGGTGGCCATGCCATCCATGCGTTCGATGAAATCCCCCATCAGTCCGCGCATCGCCGCCTTGGAGTCGTCGATGCCCTGGCGCAGCAGGCCCTGCCGGTAGATCACCTCGCGCAGCTCGGCACGCGTTCGTTCAACGGCCTCGGCCTGCAGCGGGCCGGACAGCAGTTGCCGCACCGCCGCGATCTGGCCCTGCAGCCAGCTGCGATCGTCCAGCAGTTCGCTCACATTCTCCAGCAGCAGTGCGAACAGCTCCAGCAGCAGCGCCTGCTGTTCCTGCCAGCTGCCGGCACGCACGCCGATCTGATGGCCGAGCTCGCGCACACCCTGCTCGATCGGCTCCAGGGCGCTGCCCGGCTGCCAGTGGCGCAGGCGAAGGGACAGCGCCTGCGCCTGCTCGCGCAGGTCCGGGTCGTGCTGCAGCAGCGCCACTACCGCGCCGCCCAGCAGCAGGCGCAGCTGTTCGGACAGGCGCAGGCTGTCGGGCTGCCCATCCGGTGAATGCTGGTCGATGGTGCGGATGTACTTGTCGATCAGTTGCCGCATCGCCCGCCCGTAGCGTGGCCAGTCGGCGCTGGCCTGCGCGGACTGCAGGCGATCACCCATGTCGCCCAGTTCGCCCGGCAGCGTCGCCATGCCATTGGCGAACGCGGCCAGCAGCGGCTCCGGCGCATCGGCACCGGCAAAGAGCCGTTGCAGGCTTGCGCTGCTGCCGCCCTGCAGGACCACGCGCTCGCCCTCACCCGCGTCGGCAACCGCGCGCACGCGTGCCGGCGGACCGAGGGCGGTGCCGGGGGCGGGGCGCGGATCGGGGTGGTCCGTCATGGAGCGAATCCTGGGGCTGGCAGGGTCTGGTTCCAGCATATCGGCGCGGCTGCCGATGGCTTGAACGGCTAGGATGGGCGACAGGATGCCGCACGGGAGGTGGTGATGCGCGTGATGTTGCTGGGGGCGACCGGCCTGGTCGGCGGGCTGACACTGCCCGGGCTGCTGGACGACCCGCGCTGCAGCGCCGTGATCGCGCCCACCCGGCGTCCGCTGGCGTTGACCCATGGGAAGCTGGAGAACCCGGTGCTGGCCTTTGACGCGCTGCCGGCCTCGCCTGAGTGGGCGCGCGTGGACGCGGTCATCTGCGCGCTGGGCAGCACCATCGCCCAGGCCGGCAGCCGCGAGGCCTTCCACCGCATCGACCATGACTATCCGCTGGCGTTCGCCCGCCTCGCACAGGCACAGGGCGCGAAGACCTATGTATTGAATTCCGCCGCCGGTGCCAACCCGCAGTCGTCGATCTTCTATAGCCGGGTGAAGGGTGAGCTGGAGCGTGACCTGCGCGCGCTGGGGTTTGCTTCGCTGACCCTGGTGCGGCCTGGACTGATCGGCGGCGAGCGCACCGAGGTCCGTCGTGGCGAGCGTTTCGCACTGGCGGTGCTCGGTGCCCTGGGGCCGGCACTGCCGCGGGCATGGCGGATCAATCCAGCCGTCGAGATCGCCAGGGCACTGACCGGAGCCGCGCTGGCCCCGCAACCGGGTGAGCACGTGGTGACATCAAGCGCACTGGTCGGCTGATGTCGCGTGCGCTGCGCCTGACCCAGCTGCTGCAGCTGCTGCGCCGCCATCGACGGCCGGTGGCCGGACAGGTGCTGGCCGATGCGCTGGGTATCAGCCTGCGTACGCTGTACCGCGACATCGAGACGCTGCGCGGGCAGGGCGCTGAGCTGCGCGGCGAGGCGGGCGTCGGTTACCAGCTCGCGCCAAGCGACACGCTGCCGCCGATGACCCTGCCACCGGCCGAGATCGACGCGCTGGTGCTGGGCCTGCGCTGGGTGGCGGCCCGCACCGAGCCGGCGCTGGCCGAGGCTGCCCGTGATGCGTTGGCGCGCATCGCGCATGTGTTGCCCGCCGCCCGCCGCGAGGCACTGCGTGACAGCGGTCTGCGCGTGGGCCCTTCACGAACAGCGGCCAAGGTGCCGGCGGCCCGGCTCCAGGCGGTGCGCGAAGCCGTAAGCGCACAGCAGCGCCTGAAGTTCGGCTACGAAGATGCGCACGGCCAGCGCAGCGAGCGCATCGTCTGGCCCTTCGCGCTGGGCTACTTCGACGAAGTTCCGATGCTGGCGGCGTGGTGCGAGAGCCGCGAAGACTTCCGCCACTTCCGGCTGGACCGCATCCGCCAGGTGCGCGCGCTGGAGGATCGCTATCACGTGCCACGCGCGATCCTGCTGCGGCGCTGGCAGAAGGCCCAGGGCATCGCACCGGACTGGTTGGATCGTTCGTAGCATCGGGCTTGCTCGACGGCCTTCGAGCTTGGCGAACAGCGGGCGAACAATCGCGATGCTGCTGACAGAATCTGTCAGCAGGGCGGTACCACCATGAAGGCTCCCAACAACGGAGCGTCCCCATGTTCAGGCCCAGCACCCTGCTGCAGTACGCAAGCGATGTCGCTGCCAGCGCCGCCTTCTACAGCGGCATCCTCGGCACACCCCCCGTCGAGCAGTCGCCCGGCTTTGCCCTGTTCCTGCTCGGCGACGGCGCCGCGCTCGGCCTGTGGCAGCGCGATGACGTGCAGCCGCCGGTGTCCACGCAGGCCGGCGCCGCGGAACTGGCGATGGTGGTCGCCAACCCGGAGGCTGTACAGCAGATGCACGACGCGTGGCGCGCACTCGGCGTGCAGATCGTGCAGGCCCCGGTCACCCTGGAATTCGGGCATACCTTCGTGGGTGTTGATCCGGATCGGCACCGCCTGCGTGTGTACAGCCGCGCCGAGGGCCTGCCCGCGCGCGGTTGAAATGAGGGGAGCCGGTACCTGCCGGTTCCGCTGTTCCCGGATGTGGTTCCGCCCACCTTCGGTTGACCAGCAGGAAGCTGCCGAGCATGGGCTCGGCTCTGCCGTAGAGCGCGCACAAAAAAACGCCGGGCACTGCCCGGCGTCTTCTGTGTTTCAGAGGTGGTGGTCGATCAGCTGGCCAGGGCCAGGTCGTCCATCATCACGCGCAGGAAGCGGGCAGCTTCGCCGCCGGTGGCTGCGCGGTGGTCGAAGGTGACCGACAGCGGGATGACCTTGTGCGCTTCCACGCCGCCCATCACCGGGGTCATCTGATGGCGGGCACGGCCGGCACCGACGATGGCCACGCACGGCGGCACCACGACCGGGGTCGCGTAGCGGCCGGCGAACATGCCGAAGTTGGACAGCGAGATGGTGTAGCCACTCAGTTCCGAGGCCGCGATCGAGCGCGCTTCCACCTGCTCGCGCAGGCGGTTCACGCCCTCGCGGATGCCACGGGCATCCAGCATGTCGGCGTTGCGCAGGGCCGGCACGAACAGGCCGTCATCGGTGTCCACGGCGATGCCGATGTCCACCTGCGCGTGCAGGGTGCGGGTCAGCGCTTCGCCATCGAACCAGGCGTTCATCGCCGGCACCTTCTGCGCGGCAACCACGATGGCACGCACCAGGCGGGCGGTGACGTCGTTGCCGGGCAGCCAGGCATGGATGTCGGCGTCGTCGTTGAGCGTGGTCGGTACGACCTTGCTGTGCGCATCGGCCATCACCCGCGCCATGTTGCGGCGCACGCCCTTCAGCGGTTCCGGCTGGCCCTTGGCGACCACGCCCGGCGGTTGCGTGCGCATCGGCTTGCCCGCCGCAGACAAGGGGGTGCGGGTTTCGTTCTGTACCGGCGCAGACACCTGCGCCGGGGCCGGCGCGGCATAGGCCGCAGCGGCAGCCGGGGCCGGCGCGGCGCCGAGCTTGGCGGTGCCGTTGGCGGCGGCCTGCTTTACGTCGGCCATGGTCACCGCGCCATCGCTGCCGGTGGCGCGCACGCGGCTCAGGTCCACGCCCAGCTTGCGGGCCATCGCACGCACCGCCGGTACGGCCTTGACGCCACCGACGGCCAGCGCCTGCTCGGTGTGCACGGCATTGGAGCTCTGCATCGCGCCGACCACCGTGCCGGCGTCATCGCGCTCGGCCTTGGCGTCCTCGGCGGCGGCCGGTGCCGGAGTCGGCAGCGGCGGCGGGGTCGGTGCTGCGGCCGCAGCCGGTGCCGGCGCATGGCCGTGGCTGTGGCCGGTGTCCTGGCCATCGGCACGCTGCGGCAGGTTCGGGTCGATCTCGAAGCTGGCCAGCACCGAGCCGGTCGGAATGATGTCACCGGCCGCACCGGACAGCTTCAGCACCTTGCCGGAGACCGGCGACGGCACTTCCACCACGGCCTTGGCGGTCTCCATCGACACCAGCGGCTCGTCCAGCTTGATCACATCGCCTTCCTTCACGAACCACTCGACGATGGTCGCGTCCGGCAGGCCTTCGCCCAGGTCGGGCAGGTTGAAATTCTTGGTCTGGCTCATTTGCAGTTCTCTTCCAGCAGTTCCAGTTCGCGGGCCGGCAGCCAGCCCGTCGCACCATTGGCGCGCTCGGACCACCACCATCCGCCGTGTTCGTGATGCAGCTTGACCATCTCGCCGCTTTCCACATCCAGCTCGCGGGCGTCGTAATCGCGCAGGGCTTCGGCGCGACCGTCGTCCAGCAGTTGCAGCCAGGCGACGGGCGCCCAGCCGGCGCGTCCATCGCTGGTGCGTACCCAGGCAAACGCCGGCCATTCCTCGTCACGTACGCCTACTTCGACGATCTGGCCGGTGCGGAACCGGAGCGGGTTGGGATACTGGCTGCGGTAAGCCCCAAGGAGGCGGGCCCGCATGTCAGCCTGCCGCCACCGCGCGCTTGGCCGCGGTCACGATCCGGTCCACGCTCGGCAGGTACTTCATCTCCAGGCGGAACAGCGGAATGTGGGTGTCGTAGCCGGTAACGCGCTCGACCGGGGCCAGCAGGTCGTACATCGATTCCTCGGCCAGGCGCGCGGCGATTTCCGCACCGAAGCCCGCGGTCTTCGGGGCCTCCTGCACGATCACGCAGCGGCCGGTCTTGGACACCGACTCGGCGATGGTGGCGAAGTCCAGCGGACGCAGCGTGGCCACGTCGATGACTTCGGCACTGATGCCCTCGCCGGCCAGCTTGTCGGCCGCTTCCAGCGCTTCCTTCACCTGCGCACCCCAGGCGACCAGGGTCACGTCGGTGCCGTCGCGCAGCACGAAGCACACGTCCAGCGGCAGGGCTTCGCCGTCGTTGACGACCACTTCCTTGTACTGGCGGTAGATGCGCTTGGGCTCCATGTAGATCACCGGATCCGGATCGCGCATGGCGGCCAGCAGCAGGCCATAGGCGCGCTGCGGGCTGGACGGCAGCACCACGCGCAGGCCCGGCACGTTGGTGAAGATCGATTCGTTGGCTTCGCTGTGGTGTTCCGGCGCGCGGATGCCACCGCCCCACGGCACGCGCAGCACCATCGGGCAGTGCAGGCGGCCACGGGTACGGGTACGCAGGCGCGCGGCGTGGCAGATGATGTGGTCGACCATCGGGTAGACGAAGCCATCGAACTGGGCTTCGGCCACCGGCTTCATGCCCTGCGCGGCCAGGCCGACGGTGAGGCCGGCGATGGTCGTTTCATCCAGCGGGGTGTCGAGGATGCGCTGCGCACCGAAGCGCTGCTGCAGGCCGGCGGTGGCGCGGAACACGCCGCCGTTGACGCCCACGTCCTCGCCCAGCACCAGCACCGACGGGTCGTGTTCCAGCTCCCAGGCCAGCGCCTGGGTGATGGCTTCGATCAGGGTGATGGGGGTAGCGGTCATTGCGATGTCTCCACCGGCGACAGCAGCGCTGTCGGCGGCATTGGCCTGGGAAGCGGAAGCGCCCGTCTTGATGTCATCCATGGCGCTGCTCCAGGGCAATGGCGGCCGCGCGCTGGGCCAGAAGATCCGGCGGCGGATCGGCATACAGGTAGTCGAACATCGCCTCGACCGGCTGCACCGGGGTATTGAGGTACTGGTTCACTTCCTCGTCGACCCTGGCGCCGCACTGCTCCACCCAGGCCTTTTCTTCATCCTCGCTCCACACGCCCTGGGCGGTGAGGTACTTGCGCAGGCGCAGCATCGGCTCACGGGTCCAGGCATCCTTCACTTCGGCGTCGTCGCGGTAGCGGCGCGCGTCGTCGGCGGTGGTGTGGTCGGACAGGCGGTAGGTCATCAGTTCCAGCACGGTGCCGCCTTCGCCGGCGAGGCCGCGCTCGCGCGCCTGTTCCATCGCCGCCAGCACCGCGATCAGATCGTTGCCGTCCACCTGCAGGCAGTGCAGGCCGCCAGCCAGGCCCTTCTGTGCCAGCGTTTCGGCGCCGGTCTGCGCCGAGCGCGGCACCGAGATGGCCCAGCCGTTGTTGACGATGCACAGGATCAGCGGCAGCTTGTAGGCACCGGCAGAGTTCAGTGCGGCATAGAAGTCGGTCTTCGAGCTGCCGCCATCGCCACACACCGCCACCGCGACCTGCTGCTCGTTGTTGAGCTTGAACTTCAGCGCGGCGCCGGCAGCGTGCAGGCACTGCGTGGAAATCGGCACGCAGAACGGGAAGTCCTTCACCGCATTGCCGGTGAAGTCGTTGCCGCGCTCGTCGCCGCCCCAGTACATCAGCACGTCGTACGGGCGCACGCCACGCATGAACATCGCGCCGTACTCGCGGTAGCTCGGGCCGAGCACGTCGCCTTCGCGCATGCCGGCGCCGATGCCCACGTGCGCCGCCTCATGACCCAGGCAGGCGGCATAGGTACCCAGCTTGCCGGTGCGCTGCAGGGCGATGGATTTGCTGTCGAACGTGCGTACGTACAGCATCTGCTTGAACAGCGGCACCAGGACGCGCGGATCCTTCAGGGATTCGGGCAGGTCGTCGCGGACGAGCGTGCCGTCCGCATCCAGATACTGCAGGTATTCGATCTTGAATTCAGCGGCAACCGTCATCGCGTACTGCACCTTCGACAGAGAAGTTACAAATGATATGAATCGCCATGTTAAGGAACGCGTACGAAATAGCCTTCCTGCGGCGCAACACGGCGATTCCCCGTTGTACCCCTGCCGGCGGGTGGAGGGCCAATAACAACAACGTATTCAGTCGTTGCTGCATAGCATCAGAATACGCCTCCGGCTGACTGCCCGCGCAACGTCGCAAACGGTTCCACGCGCGGGCCCGCCATTGCCGGGTGATCCACGGCTCACCGCACGGCCCGGTATGGATCCTCCGGCTGCCAGCGCGGCGGCAACGCGCTACCCTTGCCGCCCCCGATCTGGTCCCGCTCATGTCCGTCGACAACAACCAACGCGATCTCGAAGCCGGCATCCACACCGACCTGCACGGCCGGCTGACCTACGGCGGCTACCTGCGGCTGGACCAGCTGCTCAGTGCCCAGCAGCCGCTGTCCAACCCGCCGCACCATGACGAGATGCTCTTCATCATCCAGCACCAGACGTCGGAGCTGTGGTTGAAGCTGCTGGGGCACGAGCTTGGCGCGGCGATCGGCTTCCTGCAGCGCGATGAAGTCTGGCAGTGCCGCAAGGTGCTGGCCCGCAGCAAGCAGGTGCTGCGCCAGCTCACCGAGCAGTGGTCGGTGCTGGAAACCCTGACCCCGTCCGAGTACATGGGCTTCCGCGACGTGCTGGGGCCTTCCTCGGGCTTCCAGTCGCTGCAGTACCGCTACATCGAGTTCCTGCTGGGCAACAAGAACGCGCAGATGCTGCAGGTGTTCGAGCATGATCCGGCCGGGCAGGCGCAGCTGCGGAGCGTGCTGGAGGCACCCAGCCTGTACGAGGAATTCCTGAAGTACCTGGCCCGCTTCGGCCACGCCGTGCCGGCGATGTACGAGACCCACGACTGGACCCAGCCGCATGTGGCCGACGACGCCCTGCAGCCGGTCTTCGAGCGCATCTACCAGGACACCGACCGCTACTGGCGCGAGTATTCGCTGTGCGAGGACCTGGTGGACCTGGAGACGGCCTTCCAGCTCTGGCGATTCCGCCACATGCGTACGGTGATGCGGGTGATCGGCTTCAAGCGTGGTACCGGAGGCTCGTCCGGGGTCGGCTTCCTGCGCCAGGCGCTGGAGCTGACCTTCTTCCCCGAGCTGTTCCAGGTGCGGACCACGCTGCAGGCCGCGCCCCCGCCGGAGCTGGGCTGATCCCCATTCATCCGGATCCCGGCCGGCGGCTGGATCGTTTCAGATGCAAGTTCAGCGAGCAGGCGGGCACCTGCCTCAAACGGCGTGTATTTGACGTGAACGCCACAAGTCGGTGATCCTCGCGCGTTGCTCCATTGCACATCGGACGTGCTCGTCATCCACCGAACCAGGAATCCCGCATGAGCGTAAACGCCACTGCGAACACCCCGGAGCCGGCGCTGCCGGACTTCAAGACCACGCTGGGCCACCCGCGCCCGCTGTGGATGCTGTTCATGACCGAGTTCTGGGAACGCTTTGCGTTCTACGGCATCCGCTGGGCCTTGGTGCTGTACATCGTCGCCCAGTTCTACAACGGCAACGCCGCCGGCGAGGGCGATGCCAGCCGCATCTACGGTGCCTACCTGGCGCTGGTGTACGCGGCGGCGATCTTCGGCGGCTACGTGGCCGACCGGGTGCTGGGCTACCAGCGCTCGATCCTGACCGGCGCGATCATCATGGCGGCCGGCCTGTTCATGATCTCGCTGCCGGAAGAGCATCTGTTCAAGCTCGGCCTGGCCACGATCATCGTGGGCAACGGCCTGTTCAAGCCGAACATCTCCACCATGGTCGGCAAGCTGTATGGCCTGAAGGACGAGCGCCGCGATTCGGGCTTCACCATCTTCTACATGGGCATCAACATCGGCGCGATGATCGCCCCGGTGCTGACCGAGTACCTGGCCCGCAAGGTGTTCGGCACTTCGGAAATGCCGTCGTACAAGGTCGTGTTCATCGCCTCCGGCGTGGGCATGCTGATCTCGCTGGTGTGGTTCTACATCGGCCGGGCCGGCCTGAAGGGCATCGGCGCACCGCCGGCCGGTGCCGAAGGCTTCGGTCGCATCGTGATGGTGCTGGTAGGCGCGCTGGTCGCCATCCCGGTCGCCTACTTCCTGCTGGCGACCGGCGCCACCGCGCTGGCCTGGATCCTGGGCGTGATGTTCGCTGCGCTGGCCGTGCTGCTGCTGGTCGAAGGCATCCGCGAGGGCAAGGTGCAGCGCGACCGCGTGATCGCCATGCTGATCATCTTCGCGTTCAACGTCATGTTCTGGATGTTCTTCGAACAGGCCGGCAGCTCGTTCACCTTCCTGGCCGAGAACATCGTCAACCGTGACTTCGGCAACTGGACCTTCCCGACCGCGTGGTTCCAGTCGGTGAACTCGGTGGCCATCATCACCCTGGCGCCGCTGATCGCCTGGATCTGGGTGGCCCTGGGTCGCGCCAATCCGTCCATCCCGCGCAAGTTCGGCCTGGGCCTGCTGTTCAACGGCGCGGCCTTCGCCCTGCTGATGTTTGCCCTGTCGCAGATGGTCGTGGACGGCAAGATCCCGTTCTGGACCCTGTTCATGGTCTACGTCATCCAGTCCGTCGGTGAGCTGTGCCTGTCGCCGATCGGCCTGTCGATGGTGACCAAGCTGGCCCCGGTCCGCCTGGTCGGCTTCGGCATGGGTGGCTGGTTCCTGTCCACCGGCATCGGCAACAACCTGTCGGGCATCTTCGCCGGCGCCGTCAGTGGTGAAGGCGGCATGACGATCGATTCGGCACTGAAGGGGTATACCTTCGGCTTCTGGGCCCTGATCGGTTCCGGCGTGGTGCTGTTCCTGATCGCCCCGCTGATCAACAAGCTGATGCACGGCGTCAAGTGATGAGAGGGTAGCTGGCATGCGTACGAAGCTCGGTGGTGCGATGGGGATGGTCTGTGCGGCGCTGATCGGCGCGTGTTCGCAACCCCCGCCACCCGCCGCCACCGGGCCGACGCAGCCACTGGATACCCGTCCCACCGAGCCACCGGTCGCTGACCCCAGCGAACCGGTGGCCTCGGGCAACACCCCGGTGGCGGCGGATATCGCCGCCATCGCCGGGCTCAGTGCACAGTTCGACCCGGCCCGCGACCCCGCCGACGATCTGGCCACCGCCAAGGTGGAAGCCCAGCGTGGCAAGAAGCGCATCATCCTCGAGGTCGGCAACGCCGGCTGCGACCGCTGTCATGCGCTGGACCAGATCGTGGAGGGGGATGGCGACCTGCGCCGTTTCCGCGATGCCCACTACGTGTGGGTGAAGGTCAACGAGAGCGACGAGAAGCCCAACAGCGCTTTCCTCGGCCAGTTCCCGGAGATGGGCCGCGACTACCCCTACCTGCTGGTGCTCGATGCCGACGGCACCCTGTTGGCACCGCAGGCAACGGCGGCAATGCGCAGGGGCGAGACCTACCTGCCGGCGCAGGTGATGGCCTTCCTCAAGCAGTGGGCGCCTGATCGGTAGCGCCGGGCCATGCCCGGCGGATGCGCGCGCCGTCACATTCCCAGCATCGCCGCCTCAATTTCATCGCACGCACGCCGTTACCGGCAAGGCTCCCGGTCGACCCGACGTCGACGCACCCTACCGGAACGCCCATGCACAGCGACCACGCCGAACGATTGCCCGATCCTGCCAGCAGCCTGGGCGAGTGTGGTGCTGGCGAGGGCGTGACCCTGCCGGCACAGGACGCACTGCTGGATGACGTCGGCATCGGCGACAGTGCCCCCGAAGCGGCCCCGCCGCACCATCGCCTGCCGCAGATCGCGCTGCCTGACAACGTCGTGCTGAAGGGCGCGGTGCAGACGCTGGTGGAACAGAAATCGCGACTCGATGCGCTGGCGTCGCAGGGCCAGCTGGCCGGCCTGCTGCCGCCGGAATGGCAGGGCAACGGCGTACGCGCCATCGAGCTGTCCACCTTCATCCAGGGCGTGCTGCCGTTCCTGCAGCCGGGAGAACGTGGCGAGACCGCGGCCGCACGCCTGCCGGTGCGTCATGTGCTGGGCGACGACAGCCGTTGGGGCCTGCCGGATGTGGCCGAACCGAAGTCGCTGGCGTGGTACCTGGCCAGTGACGAACGCGCCACTGCGGGCGGCAGGGACGTGGCCGAAGCCTTTCTGGTCGGGGCGCTGGGCGTGGCGTGGATGCAGGAGGGGCGCAGCCGCGCGGGCTTCCTGCGTGCCGTAGGGCAGGACAGCCTGGCCGCGCGGGTGACCATGCTGGGCTATCCGGCGGCCACCGAGCTGGCGCTGTACAGCGTGGTCGCGCATGGCCAGTCGCAGGTCTGGTGCGTGCACGCTCGCCGTCGCATGCGTCCACTGGTCGCGCCATGGCTGAGCGTGCCGCTGTTGACGGCGTACGGGGTGCCCGCACCGGTGCCATGGCCGTCCGCTTTCCCGCCCGTGGACGCCGTTGCCGAGGCGCTGGCGACCGCGCGCCAGGGACGCGCGCTGCCCGAGGTGGATCTGGGCAAGGTGGTGGCGAAGATGGCCGAAGACGCAGCCGGCGAAGCATGGCAACCGGTCAGCCTGCTGCAGCTCAACACGTGGTCGCCGCGCTGGCATTTCTTCCTCGGCACCTTCGTCGGCGTGCCGTCCCTGCTGCTGGTGGCTGCCGCGCTGGCTCTGCCGGGGGCGGTCGAAGCGGCCACGGTTGCCGCGTCGCTGGGCTTTGCCGGTGGCGCGATCGGTGCACTCGCAGTGCCGTGGATCCATGCGCGGCGCAAGCACCTGAGCTGAACCGTGCTGTCCTGAGACCGGGGCCGAGCCCCGGCGGCACGCCTCAGACGCCTTCGCCCATCCGTTCCAGGCCATCGCCCGCCAGGCGCAGGATCAGCGTCTCCAGCAGCTGTTCTTCCTCCTCGCTCAGCACCGACATCAGCTTGCGGGTAATCTCGATCACCAGCGGCGCGATGGTCTCGTACACCTCGAAGCCCGCTGCCGACAGGGCCAGGACCGAGCGGCGACGGTCGTCGCCATGGGTCTCGCGCTTGATGAAGCCACGCTCGAGCAGGCGCGCCACCGCGCGGCTGACCGCCACCTTGTCCATCGCCGTGCGGTCGGAGACCTCGCTGGCCGACGACCCGGGATACAGCGCCAGGATGGTGATGACCCGCCATTCCGGAATGGCCAGACCGTAGCGATCACCGTACAGCTTGGCGATGTTGCCGCTGACCCGGTTGGACAGCACGCTCAGCCGGTAGGGCAGGAACTGTTCCAGGTCGAGCAGGACGTGCGATGCACGCAGGCGTGTCGAAGCGGGATCGGCGGGGCTCATGTTGCGGTGCACCTTGCTGGTGGTTTCAAGTGTAACTATAAGGGTTGGGTCCAGACCCTGCATTCTCGCCGGGTCGTTACCTGCCCGCACCTGGTTTGTACCGATGCGGTACCGATTCGGAGCCCCGCCATGAATACCGCAGTCCAGCCCTCCTCGCATCCCAATCCGGGCATGCAGGTCACCACCTTCGAGAACCCGATGGGCATCGATGGTTTCGAGTTCGTCGAGTTTGCTGCCCCGGCCGGCCGCGGCCAGGAGCTGCACGACTACTTCCGCAGGATGGGCTTCACGGCGGTGCTCAGGCACAAGCAGCGTCCGATTACCGTCTATCGCCAGGGCGACGTCAACTTCCTGGTCAATGAAGACCCGGATTCGTTCGCTGCCGACTTCGCCGAAAAGCATGGTCCGTGCGCCTGCGGCTTCGCCATCCGCTTCAAGAAGCCGGGCCAGGAGGTCTACCAGACCGCGCTGGGCAACGGTGCCGAGGCCATCGGCTTCAAGCCGGACAGCAAGGCGGTCGGCGCGCCGGTCATCAAGGGCATCGGTGACTGCATGCTGTACCTGGTCGACCGCTATGGCAGCGCCGGCAGCATCTACGACGGCGACTACGAGCCGATCGCCGGCGTCGATCAGCATCCGGTGGGCTTCGGCCTGACCTTCATCGACCACCTGACCCACAACCTGTACTTCGGCAACATGCAGCAGTGGTCGGACTACTACGAGCGGCTGTTCAACTTCCGCGAGATCCGCTACTTCGACATCAAGGGCCTGAAGACCGGCCTGGTGTCCAAGGCCATGACCGCGCCGGATGGCATCGTGCGTATCCCGCTCAACGAATCGTCCGATCCGAAGAGCCAGATCAACGAATACCTGGATGCCTACAAGGGCGAGGGCATCCAGCACATCGCCTGCTTCACCGAGAACATCTACGAGACCGTCGAGGCGATGCGTGCGCAGGGCGTGGATTTCCTCGACACGCCGGACACCTACTTCGACGTGATCGACCAGCGCGTGCCGAACCATGGCGAGGACGTGCCGCGCCTGGCGAAGAACAAGATCCTGATCGACGCCGATCCGGAAACCCACCAGCGCAAGCTTCTGCAGATCTTCACCCAGAACTGCATCGGCCCGATCTTCTTCGAGATCATCCAGCGCAAGGGCAATGAAGGTTTCGGCGAAGGCAACTTCACTGCGCTGTTCGAGAGCATCGAGCGCGACCAGATCCGCCGCGGCGTGCTGTAACGTTTCAGACCTGCACCCTCAGCGGTAGCGCCGGGCCATGCCCGGCGGCTTTCCGTTCCGGCCTTGCCGTTCCAGGAGCCCCCATGTCCACCTCCATCACCGCCCGTGGCTACCAGTCCGGTTTCGGCAACGAATTCGCCACCGAAGTTGTGGCCGGCGCGCTGCCGGTCGGGCAGAACTCGCCGCAGAAGGTGGCCCATGGCCTGTATGCCGAGCAGCTGTCCGGCACCGCCTTCACCGCGCCGCGCGGCAGCAACCGGCGCAGCTGGCTGTACCGGATCCGCCCGGCGGTGACCCATGGTGAGTTCACCCCGTTCGCGCAATCGCGCCTGCAGTGCGATTTCGGCTCGCAGCCGGCCTCGCCGAACCAGCTGCGCTGGAGCCCGCTGCCGCTGCCGGAACTGCCCACCGACTTCGTCGAAGGGCTGTACACCATGGGAGGCAATGGTTCGCCGGATGCCCACGCCGGCGTCGGCATTCATCTGTATGCCGCGAACCGGGACATGGTTGGCCGCTACTTCTACGATGCCGACGGCGAACTGCTGATCGTGCCCCAGCTGGGTGGCCTGCGCCTGCTGACCGAGCTGGGCGTGATCGAGATCGAACCGCAGCAGATCGCGGTGATTCCGCGTGGCGTGCGCTTCCGCGTCGAGCTGCCTGATGGCCCGAGCCGGGGCTACATCTGCGAGAACTACGGCGCCCTGCTGAAGCTACCCGATCTGGGGCCGATCGGCGCCAACGGCCTGGCCAATCCGCGCGACTTTGAAACCCCGCATGCGGCCTTTGAGGACCTCGACGGTGAGTTCGAACTGATCGCCAAGTTCGAAGGACGCCTGTGGCGCGCGCCGATCGACCATTCGCCGCTGGACGTGGTCGCCTGGCACGGCAATTACGCGCCGTACCGCTACGATCTGCGCCGCTTCAACACCCTCGGTTCGATCAGCTACGACCACCCGGACCCGTCGATCTTCCTGGTACTGCATTCGCCCAGCGACACAGCAGGGACCAGCAACATGGATTTCGCCATCTTCCCGCCGCGCTGGCTGGTGGCGCAGAACACCTTCCGGCCACCTTGGTTCCACCGCAACATCGCCAGCGAGTTCATGGGCCTGGTGCACGGTGCCTACGATGCCAAGGCCGAAGGCTTCGTGCCGGGCGGCGCCTCCCTGCACAACTGCATGAGCGGCCACGGACCGGATGCACCGACCTTCGACAGGGCCTCCAGTGCCGATCTGTCCAGGCCCGACGTGGTCAAGGACACCATGGCCTTCATGTTCGAGACCCGCGCGGTGATCCGCCCGACCGCCCAGGCGCTTGATGCCGGGCACCGGCAGGCCGATTACCAGCAGTGCTGGGCAGGGCTGCGCAACAACTTCCGATGAGCCTCATGCGGCATCGGTGAAGGCGTCGCAGTGCTCCAGCGGCAGGACTTCCAGCAGCCGCTGCCGTACGCGTTCGCAGTAGCCTTCGGAGGTCAGCGTGGGCAGTACCTGCAACGCCGAGTGCAGCACCTGCAGCACATCGGTCTGCGCGCGTGCCTGCTGCAGGTCGCGGAACAGCGCCGCTGCCTGCGGATGCCGCTGCATCTCCAGGATGCCCAGCAGATAGATCCGTGAGGCGACCAGCGAGCGGCGCCGTTCGATCGGCGTGGCCGCAGGCGCGGGTGCCTGCGGCCGGGCAGGTGTGCGCCCGGATGCCGCCGCCGCGGGAGGCGGGGCGTCGGTTTCCAGATAGCCGGCATGGATCAGCTGGATCAGCATGGCCGGCGTCTCCTGGCCCATCAGCCCGCTCAGCTCGGTGACGCTGCGCTGGCCATCGCACAGGATGAGCAGCCGGCGCTGGCGCATGTCCAGCGGCGCGCGGTGCGCCTGCAGCGCGGTTCGGGCGAGATCGGTCTTGCGCGGTTGCATGGATGGGACAGCCAGGACGGTGCACGCCGAGCCTGAACGAAGGCGATGAAACAGCGATGACAATGCAGCGCCTGCACGCGGCCTGCGGTAGCGTCCGCCCATCCCTCCTGGAGCGATACCGATGAAGCTGCTGCCATTGGCTGGTCTGATGCTGCTGTCCCTGACCGCCTGTGGCGGTGGTTCGGACAAACAGGGAGCGGCCGGCAGCGGCAGCGACTCGCCGGCCGAGACCGCCAGTGCCACCGGCCCGGCACAATCGGCCGATCCGGACCTGGCGTCACGGCCGGCCAACGATGCCCGCGCCGACAGCCCCGCGCGCCTGGACGGTTTCGGCGGGGTGGCGCTGGGTGCGGGCATCGCCGAGGTGCGCAGCGGCTTCGGCGCGCCGCTGCAGGGGCTGGGCAGCGATGCGGCAGGCAGGCCATTGCCGGCCGACGACGGCAACGAGGACTGCTATTTCCTGCGTCCGCAGCAGGCCGATGACCCACGCCTGATGATCGAAGGCCGCAAGCTGGTCCGCTATGACGTGCGCAGCGCCGCCATCACCGCGCCAGGCGGCGGCAGGGTCGGCATGACCCTGGGCGAGTTGCAGGTGCTGTATCCGGAGCGTGCCGATGTCGGTCCCGACAAGTACGACGACAAGGCCCAGCACCTGCGCGTGCGTCCGGCGCAGGAAGGTGCGGCGGTGATCGATTTCACCCTGGGGCCCGACGGCCGGGTCAGCGCGTGGCGGGTCGGCCAGACCCCGCAGGTCGATTACACCGAAGGTTGTGGCTGATCCTTGATGCAGCGCCCAGCCTCGCGGCCGGGCCAAGCGTAGAATCGCGCGACGACCGCTGGGGGAGTGCTCGATGATCGCCATTGCCATCGCCTGGTTTCTGCTTGGCCTGCTGCTGCTGGGGCTCGGCGGAGACTCCATCGTCAAGGCCGTTTCCGGCCTGGCCCAGCGCTTCGGTGCCCGCCCGTTCACGGCGGGTCTGCTGCTGCTCGGCGTGGCGACGTCGATGCCGGAGCTGGTGGTCAACGCCCGCGCGCTGGCCGTGGGCCAGCCGGAACTGGCGCTGGGCAACGCGGTGGGCAGCAGCATCGCCAACCTGGGCCTGACCCTGGCGATCGCGGCGATCGCGGCCCCGTTGCTGCTGCGCGCGCGCCTGCAGGCCGTGCTCTGGTGGTCGCTGCTGGGGGCCGGCGTTCTGTTGATCCTGTTCGGGCTGGATGGCCGCCTCGCGCGCTGGGAAGGTGTCGTGCTGCTGGCCGGCTTCGTCGTCATGCAGGCCGTGCTGATGCGCCGTGGCCGCAGTGAAACCGCCGATGTGCAGGCGGCCATCGCACGATCGGCGCTGAGCCGCACCAGCCTGCCGTTGAATGTGCTGCGTGTGCTGGTGGCCGTGGTGGCCCTTTACTGGGGGGCGCGGCTGGTCGTTGGCGCGGCGGCCGACTTCGGCGTCGCACTTGGATGGACGCCGCTGCTGGTCGGCCTGCTGCCGCTTGCGATCGGCACGGCCTTGCCGGAGGTGGCCACCGCCATCGCCGCTGCGCGGCGTGGCCATGGCGACATGGTGCTGGGCCACGTGCTCGGCTCCAGCGCGGTCAATCTGCTGCTGGTGATCGGCGCGATGGCGGCGCTGCAGCCGCTGGCCCTGCCGGCATCGTTCGTGCGCCTGGAACTGCCCGCGCTGCTGGCCTTTGCCCTGGTGCTGTATCCGATGCTGCGTGGCGACCTGAAGATCAGCCGTGGCGAAGGCGTGATCCTGCTGGTGGCGTTCGTCGGCTGGTTCGTATTGGAACTGCTGCTGGTGGGTGCACCGGCACTGTAGCGCCGAGCCCATGCACGGCTCGGCAGCAGATCCCCGCCCTGAGTGGATGCGGGGAGCCGTGTGATCAGCGTGTCGGGCTCTGCTCTTCTTTCCGCGCCGGCTCCGGCGGCGGCAGCTGCTCTTCGGCAGCCCGTTCGTTGCCGGGCAGGGTAGGACGGGTTTCCATCAGCAGCGACAACGCGGCCTTGGCCATCATGTGCGCGCTGATCGGCGCGGTGATGAACAGGAAGACGGTGATCAGCAGCTCGCGCGGCTGCGGATCCTGGCCGAGGAAGATGTGGTAGCAGACCGAACACACCAGCACGCAGCCCACGCCCAGCGTGCTGGCCTTGGTCGGCGCATGCAGCCGCTTGAAGAAGGTCGACAGCTTCACCAGGCCCAGCGCACCGACCAGGATGAAGAAGCAGCCGAACAGCAGCAGGACCGACAGGCCGATCTGGATCGCGGTGATCATTCGACGATGTCCCGGCGCAGCACGAACTTGCTCAGCACCACGGTGCTGCCGAAGCCGAGCATGGCGATCACCAGTGCGGCCTCGAAGTAGATCGGCGAGTTGAGGTACATGCCGAACAGCATCAGTTCGGCGATGGCAGTCACTGAAAGTGTGTCCAGGGCGAGGATGCGGTCGGGCACGCTCGGGCCGCGCAGCAGGCGCCAGGTCGCCAGCAGCATGGCCAGTCCGACCACGTGCATGCATACCACCAGGGTGGTCTGGATGACTTCAAAACCGGTCATGGGAAGATCTCCATCAACGGGGCTTCGTAACGTTGCTTGATCGTGTCGATCAGCGCCTGTGGATCCTCCAGGTGCAGCACGTGCACCAGCAGGAACCTGCGGTCGTCGCTGAGTGCCGCCGACACCGTACCCGGGGTCAGGGTGATCATGCTGGTCAGCGCGGCGATGCCGTGGATGTTGGCGATGTCCAGCGGCAGCCAGATGAAGCCCGGATGGATGTTCTTCTCCGGGCCGAGCACCTGCAGGGCCACCCGGATGTTGGACATCAGGATGTCCCACAGGGTGACGCACAGCAGCTTCGGTACCGGGCGCAACGTACCGATGCGGGCGAACTCGCGATCCAGGCGCGCGGCGAACAGCGGCACGACCACGCCCAGCACAAGGCCCAGCAGGATCTGGCCAAGGTTGAAGCTGTCGGACATCAGCAGCCAGAACGCCACCACCATCATGCTCAGTGCGGGCGACGGTACCAGGCGGCGGAACAGGGGGCGTTGCGCGGTCATGGCTGGCGGATCTCCGGTGTGGTCGCGCGCAACTGCTGCACGTACTCGCCCGGCTGCAGCAGCTGGGCGGCGGTGGCGTCGGTATGGCGCATCAGCGGGGCGGCGGCCAGGGTCATGCCGATGCCGTAGGCCAGCAGGATGCAGGCAGCGAACAGCTCGACCCTGCGCAGCTTGGCCTTGCGGGGCGGCGGCGCGTCCGGCTCGGGCAGCGGCACGCGCCAGAACAGGCGGATGCCTCCTCGGGTCAGGCCCATGATGACCAGCAGGCTGCTGACCAGCACGGCCGTCCATACCGCGCCGGTGTACTGCGCCGGCATCCCGGCCAGCAGGGCGGCCTTGGCCAGGAAGCCCGACAGCGGCGGAAGTCCGGCGACCGACACGGCGCCGATCAGGAACAGTACCGCCGGCGTTTCCTTGCCCGGCATCGGTGCGATCACTTCCTTGCGGTCGCTGGCACCGCCGCGTCGGCGTCGGATCAGGTCGGCCACCAGGAACAGCGCGGCAGCGACGAAACTGCTGTGTGGCAGATAGTACAGACCGGCGGAGAGCACCTTCGGCGTGCCCACCGAGAAGGCAATGAACAGGGTCGCGGCCGAGACGATCACCAGGTAGGAGATCAGCACGCGCAGGCGCGCGGCGGCCAGCGCGCCCAGGCCGCCCAGTACCAGCGTGGCCACGCCGGCCCACAGCAGCCAGTCGCGTCCGTATCCGGCCATCGCGCCGGCGTCCTCGCCGAACCACAGCATCTGCACGCGCAGCACGGCGTACAGGCCGACCTTGGTCATGATCGCAAACAGCGCAGCGACCGCAGCAGGTGCGCGCGCGTACGATTCGGGCAGCCAAAGGTACAGCGGCATCAGGGCGGCCTTGGCGCAGAACACCAGCAGCAGCAGGCCCATCGTGGCCTTCACCAGGGTCAGCTGTGCCGGCGGAACCTCGGCGATGCGCTGCGACAGCTCCGCCATGTTCAACGAGCCGAGCGAGGCGTACAGCAGGCCGAGTGCGATCAGGAACAGCGTCGATGCGGTGACATTGAACACCACGTAGTGCAGGCCGATGCGCATGCGCAGGCCACGGCCGCCGCTCAGCAGCAGGCCGTAGGAAGCGATCAGCATCACCTCGAAGAACACGAACAGGTTGAAGATGTCGCCGGTGAGGAACGCACCGTTGAGGCCGACCAGCTGGAACTGGAACAGCGCATGGAAGTGCGGCGCGCGCCGGTCCCAGCCCGAGCAGGCATGCAGCAGGCAGGGGATGGCCAGCAGCAGGGTGGTCAGCAGCATCCACGCCGACAGCCGGTCGGCCACCAGCGCGATGCCCAGGCGCGAGGGCCAGTCACCCAGCAGGTAGACGCGGATGTCACCGCCTGCCGTATCGGCGAACAGCAGCCCGACCACCACGGCCAGGGCCGCCAGTGCCGTCCAGGCCACAGTCCGCTGTACCTTCGGACCATAGCGGCGATGCTCGACGAACAGTGACAGTGCGGCGCCGAGCAGGGGAACCAGGATCGGCAGGATCACCAGATGGTTCATGCGCGGTCCTCGCCCTGGCGCGGCGGCGCATCGTCATCGGGCTCGTGCGCGTCCACGTGGTCGCTGTGGTTGTCGCTGCGGCTGCGCATGGCCAGCACGATGCTCACTGCGGTCATCGCGAAGGCGATCACGATGGCAGTCAGTACCAGCGCCTGTGGCAACGGGTCGGTGTAGTTGCCCAGGTGGCTTTCGACGCCTTCCTGCAGTACCGGTGCCTTGCCCTGCACCAGGCGCCCACCGGCAAAGATCAGCAGGTTGGTGGCGTAGGACAGGAAGGTCATGCCAAGGATCACGTCGAAGCTGCGCGCCCGCAGCAGCAGGTACACGCCGATGGCGGTCAGCACGCCGATCGCGGTGGCCAGGGCCAGTTCCATCAGTGCATCTCCCCGGTGCGGGCCGAACGGCGTTGCAGATCGATCTCGCCCTTGCGGGCGGTGCGGGTTCGAGAGGGCTTGACCGTGCCCATCATCGACAGCATCAGCATGGCGCCACCGAACACCACCAGGTACACGCCGATGTCGAAGCCGATCGCGCTGGCCAGCGGCACGTCGCCGATCAGCGGCAGGTGCAGGTCGAGGTGCCCGCTGGTCAGGAACGGCACGCCGAACAGCATCGAAGCACTGCCGCTGAGCAGCGCGATCAGCAGGCCGGTGCCGATGCACCGGATGTAGTCGAAGCCGAAGCGCGACTCCACCGACGCCGTACCCTGGATCACGTACTGGATCAGCAGCGGCACCGCCAGTACCAGGCCGGCGATGAACCCGCCGCCCGGGGCGTTGTGACCGCGCAGGAACAGGAAGATGGAGACCGTCAGCGTCAGCGGGAACATGATCTGCGCCAGGTCGGCCGGTACCGGCAGCTTGATCGGCGGCCCGGGCATGATCTGCTCCGGGGCCATCCGCGTGCGGCGCAGCAGCGCGTGCACCACCAGCGCGGCGATGCCGAACACGGTGATCTCACCGAAGGTATCAAAGCCGCGGAAGTCGACCAGGATCACATTGACCACGTTCTGGCCATACGCTTCGGGCAGGGCACGCGCCACCAGCTCACCGGCCATGGTGTTCGGTGGCAGGGTCATCGCGGTATAGGCCAGCGCGCCGAGACCGGAACCGGCGATGACCGCGATCAGCGCGTCGCGGCGCTTGCGCCAGCGCGGCCGCTCCGGTCCGGACTGCGCGGGCAGATAGTTCATCCCCAGCAGCATCAGGACCAGGGTCACCATCTCCACCAGCAGCTGGGTCAGTGCCAGATCCGGTGCCGACAGGAACACGAAGGTCAGCGCCACCATCAGGCCGACGCCGCCCACCAGCAGCACCGCCAGCAGGCGCTGCTTGTACACACGCAGCGTGGCGATCGCGCAGCCCATCATCACCAGCCACAACGCCCAGCCCAGCAGTGGAATCGGCTGCGGCGCGGTCCAGTTCGGGGACGCCGGGTTCGCCACGAACGGCGCGGCGGCCACCACGATCGCGACCAGCACCAGGCCCAGCAGCATCCGCTGCAGGCTGCCGTTGGCAATGCCGTTGGTCAGGCGCATGGCCAGTGCGGAAACCGCATCCAGCTGCGCATGGAACACGTTGCGGCCGGTGGTGGTATTGGTCACGGCGTGCAGGTTGATCAGCTTGCGCAGGCCGAAGTACAGGGCGATGCCGCCCACCACGCCGATCGCGCTCATCGCCAGCGGCAGGTTGAAGCCATGCCATACCGACAGGCTGTACTCGGGCATGGCGCTGCCGAGGATGGAGGCGGCAGCGGCATGCAGGACCGGCGCCACCGTCAGCGCGGGCGCGATGCCGACTGCCACGCAGACCACCACCAGCAGTTCCACCGGTACCTTCATCCAGCGCGGCGGTTCATGGGGAACGCGGTCCAGCCCGTGCGGGCCGGGGCCGAAGAAGGTGTCGTGCACGAAGCGCAGGCTGTAGGCCACGCCGAACACGCCGGCCAGCAACGCCGCGATCGACACCGCCATGCGCATGGTCTCGGTGCCGCCGGCGCTGATCGCCTCGGCGAACAGCATTTCCTTGGACAGGAAGCCGTTGAGCAGCGGAATGCCGGCCATGGCCAGCGAGGCGATGATCGCCAGTGCGCTGGTGAAGGGCATCAGTTTCCGCAGTCCGCCCAGCTTGCGCATGTCGCGGGTGCCGGTCTCATGGTCGATGATGCCGGCGGCCATGAACAGCGACGCCTTGAAGGTGGCGTGGTTGAGGATGTGGAACACGCCGGCGACCACCGCCATCGGCGTGGACAGGCCGAACAGCAGGGTGATCAGGCCCAGGTGGGAGATCGTCGAATACGCCAGCAGCCCTTTCAGGTCGTGCTGGAAGATCGCGTTCCAGGCGCCGATCAGCAGGGTGAGCGCGCCGATGCCGCTCACCGTATAGAAGAACAGGTCGCTGCCGGCCAGTGCCGGATGCAGGCGCGCCAGCAGGAACACGCCTGCTTTGACCATGGTGGCCGAGTGCAGGTAGGCCGAGACCGGTGTCGGCGCCGCCATCGCATGCGGCAACCAGAAATGGAACGGGAACTGCGCGCTCTTGGTGAAGATGCCGGCCAGCACCAGGAACAGGGCATAGGGATACAGCGCGCTGGCGCGGATCTGTTCACCGGCCGCCAGCACCACATCCAGGTCGAAGCTGCCGACGATGCGCCCGATCAGCAGCACGCCACCGAGCAGGGCCAGCCCGCCGCCGCCGGTGATCACCAGCGCCATGCGTGCGCCCTCGCGCGCGTCCTGGCGATGCGACCAGAAGCCGATCAGCAGGAACGAGCTGATGCTGGTCATTTCCCAGAAGATCATCAGCAACAGCAGGTTGCCCGACAGCACCATGCCGAGCATGGCGCCCATGAACAGCAGCAGGTAGCAGTAGAAGCGGTGGGCGTTGTCCTGCGCACTGAGGTAGTACCGCGCGTACAGCACCACCAGCGCGCCGATGCCCAGCACCAGGCCGGCAAACATCCAGGCCAGGCCGTCCAGCCGCAGATGGAAGTCCAGGCCGATCTGCGGCAGCCAGGGCAGCAGGGAGCGGACGATCTGGCCGTCGAGCACCGCCGGGGTGAGCCAGCCGAGAATGGCCAAGCCGCCCAACGGCGCCAGCGCCGCCAGCCAGGCAGCAGTCGAGCGCGAACTACGGGGGAAGGCCGCAACAGCCGCTGCCATCAGGAACGGCAGGGCCAGCAGCAGAGGCAGGCTGGGGAGCATGCAGGGAATCCATGATTCACGAGCAGGTCAGTGAGGATAACAGGCTGCGAAATGTCGCCGAAAGCCATCGAACGGCGATCAATTGCCTGTAACGTTCGCTGATTCATTTTTTTGCAGTGCAGCATCTACTCCGCGGTGCCGGCCAGGGGCTGCGGCCAGCTGCACCCTACGCCCGCGCACGGCGACCGCAGGCCCTGTCGCACAGGGGCTGCCGCTGCGACAGACGCCCCGGCAGAGGGGCAGAGCGTGCAGGCTGGCAGGCCGGCGGTGGACTGCAGGTGAGGAAACCCGCCCGTTCAGGAAGCGAGGGTGACGCTCGCCCGGAGGCGTGTCAGTAACGCCAGTCGAGCCTGCGATAGAGCTTGGCCATCACCCAGGCCGGGCCGATCAGCAGGTAAGTCAGGTCGGTCAGGAAGCTGGGCTTGCGGCCCTCGAACTTGTGCCCGATGAACTGCGCGATCCAGGCCACGACGAACACCGTCACCGCCAGCCAGAACAGGTTGTGCAGGCCGATCTCGGCCTCCAGCAGGCGGCACAGGCAGCCGAACACGAAGAACTGGATGAGCATGCCGATGCCCAGCGGACGCGACAGCTTGTTGTAGAAGCACCAGGCACTGAACATCGCGAACGCCGACCAGATGCCGTACTGGAACCAGGTGATCAGGGGGGGCAGGCACCACAGCAGGGCCACGGCCGACCACAGGATGGCCGGTACCGCGACCACGTGGATGCGCTGGTTGATCGTATTGCGGTGATCGTCGGAGTAGCTGGCGAAGTAGCGGTCGATCGGCCGCGCGAGCTCGGTGGTGGTCTGCATGCTTCTTCGCTTCCTCCGGTGAGGCCGACAGCATACTCCCGGGCGCCTTCGCACAGCGCCACCCTGGGCGCTGCCGGGCACGACGCCCCCGGTCGCTGCGACCGGGGGGCGCAGGGGATCAGTCGACGCTGATCCCGGCCAAACGCTGCAGCGCCTCGGCGTACTTGGCGCGGGTGCGCTCGATGATCTCCGCCGGGATGTTCGGGCCCGGGGCGGTCTTGCCCCAGTCCAGCGTCTCCAGGTAATCGCGCACGAACTGCTTGTCGTAGCTGGGCGGGCTGGTGCCCACTTCGTACTCGTCGGCCGGCCAGTAACGCGATGAATCCGGCGTCAGCATCTCGTCCATGATGTACAGGCGGCCGTCGGCATCGGTGCCGAACTCGAACTTGGTGTCGGCCAGGATGATGCCGCGCTCGCGGGCGTAATCGGCGGCGAACTTGTAGATGCGCAGGGTGGCATCGCGCACGCGCTCGGCCAGTTCGGCGCCGACCTGCCGCACCATCGCATCGAAATCGATGTTCTCGTCATGGTCGCCCACCGCGGCCTTGGTCGAGGGGGTGAAGATCGGTTCGGGCAGCTGCTCGGCCTGGCGCAGCCCATCGGGCAGGTCGATGCCGCTGACCTTGCCGGTGCGCTGGTAGTCCTTCCAGCCGCTGCCGATCAGGTAGCCGCGGGCGATCGCTTCCACCGGCACCGGCTTCAGCTTGCGGGTGACCACGGCGCGCCGGGCGTACAGCGCCGGGTCCACGCCTTCAGGCAGCACGCTGGCCACGTCGATGCCGGTCAGGTGATTGGGCATCAGGTGCGCGGTCTTGGCGAACCAGAAATTGGAGACCTGGCAGAGCATTTCGCCCTTGCCCGGGATCGGGTCGGGCAGCACCACGTCGAACGCCGACAGGCGATCGGTGGCGACCATCAGCAGGTAGTCGCCCGGCGGGGTCCCTGCAGGCAGCCGCTCGCGCGGGATATCGAACACATCACGCACCTTGCCGCGGTGGCGCAAGGGCAGGCCGGGGAGATCGGATTGCAACAGCGTGGTTGGCACGGGCACTCCTGGGGCGTTGTCGATACGGCTGCCCAACGGACCCGGCGGGCCCGCTGACCAGCGGGCGGCCTAGTGTAAAGCCGTCCGGGCCCGCTGTGACGTAAAATGAGCGTCCATTTCGTCGGTCGACCCCGGAGCGCCATGCGCTGGTACGGAAAACTGCTCGGATTCATCGCCGGCGCCCTGCTGTTCCGGCCCAATCCGCTGTTCGGCGCGGTGGTCGGCCTGCTGATCGGCCATGCCTTTGATTCGGATTGGTTCCGCCTGAACAAGGAGAACCCGTACCGGGAGCTGGGGCTGACCTCCGAGGCCACCGATGCCGAGGTCGAGCGCGCCTACCGCAAGCTGATCTCGCAGTACCACCCGGACAAGCTTGGCGGCGCCGCCCCCGAGCTGCAGCAGCAGGCCGAGCAGAAGTCGCGGCGCATCAACGCCGCCTACGACCGTATCAAGACCCTGCGCAAGCGCTGACCCCTTTCCCCTCGTTGCAAGGCCCGGCCATGTCCCACTGCCTCATCGCCCCCTCCATCCTGTCCGCCGATTTCGCCCGCCTCGGCGAGGAAGTCGACAACGTCCTGGCCGCCGGTGCGGACTGGGTCCACTTCGACGTGATGGACAACCATTACGTACCCAACCTGACCATCGGCCCGATGGTCTGCCAGGCACTGCGCAAGCACGGCGTGACCGCGCCGATCGACGTGCACCTGATGGTCGAGCCGGTGGACCGCATCATCCCGGACTTCGCCGAAGCCGGTGCCACCTACATCAGCTTCCATCCGGAGGCCAGCCGCCACGTGCACCGCACGATCCAGCTGATCCGTTCGCTGGGCTGCAAGCCGGGCATCGTGCTGAACCCGGCCACGCCGGTGGACATCCTCGACTGGGTGCTGGATGACCTGGACCTGGTGCTGCTGATGTCGGTCAACCCGGGATTCGGCGGCCAGGCCTTCATTCCTTCGGCGCTGGACAAGCTGCGCGTGGTCCGCCAGAAGATCGATGCCAGCGGCAAGGACATCCGCCTGGAAATCGACGGTGGCGTGAAGGCCGACAACATCGGCGAGATCGCGGCTGCGGGCGCCGACACCTTCGTCGCCGGCTCGGCCATCTTCAATGCCAAGACCCCTTACCAGGATGTGATCGCGCAGATGCGCGCCAACGTCGCTGCGGCGCGAGGCTGAGGCATGAGCACGGTGGCCGTGTTGAACATCCGCCCGGCCACTGCCGCCGACGCGGGCCTGATCCTGCGCTTCATCCGTGAGCTGGCCATCTATGAGCGGGCCGAGCATTCGGTGCAGACCGACGAGATCGGCATCGCCGAAAGCCTGTTCGGTCCCGACGCAACTGCCCGCGCGCTGATCTGTGAAGCCGATGGCGAGGCCATCGGCTATGCGGTGTATTTCTACAACTACTCCACCTGGCTGGGCCGCAAGGGCATCTACCTGGAAGACCTCTATGTCAGCCCGCAGCAGCGGGGCGCGGGCGCTGGCAAGGCGCTGCTGAAATACATCGCGCGGCAGGCGGTCGCCGAAGGCTGCGGTCGCTTCGAATGGTCGGTGCTGGACTGGAACACGCCGGCCATCGAGTTCTACACCGCAGCGGGCGCGAAACCACAGGATGAGTGGACCGTATACCGGCTGCAGGGCCAGGCGCTGCACGATTTCGCCAACGGCTGACGATCGCGCCCGGGTGCGACTTCAAAAAAAAGGCCACGCCCATCGTTGGCGTGGCCTTGCTGCATGCGTGGGAGGCTGATCCTGCCTCCATCCGTCGTCCCTGCTATGGCCTTCCATTCTCCGGGAGCTGAATGACACGCATGTGACATTCACTGCCGGCAAACGGTGCGTTGCTAGCCTGTGCCACCCCACACCGGAATCCCCGCATGACCGCACCGCGCTGGCGCCTGATCCTCAACGGCAAGTCCGCAGGCAATGACGAGCTGCGCGACGCGGTGCGCCAGTGGCGGGAGCGGGGCGTGCAGCTGGAGGTACGTGTCACCTGGGAAGAAGGTGACGCCGAGCGTTACGTGGCTGAGGCCATCGACCACGGGGTAGACGTGATCGTGGCGGCAGGCGGCGACGGCACGCTCAGTGCGGTGGCCGAAACGCTGGCCCACCGCGATGAATCCGCCGATGCCCTGCCTTCGCTGGCGTTGGTCCCGATGGGCACCGCCAATGACTTCGCCACCTCGGCGAACATTCCGACCGAGCCGGAGGCCGCGCTCGCGCTGATCGGGCAGACCACGGCACATGCCATCGATCTGCTGCGCGTGGATGCCGATGGCACGTCCTGGTGGTGCGCCAACCTGGCCAGTGGCGGTTTCGGCACGCAGGTCACCGTGGAAACCGATGCCGGCCTGAAGAAGATGCTCGGTGGCCTGGCCTACGTGATCACCGGCATCGCCAAGCTGGGGCGGATCGAGCCGATTACCGCGCGTCTGCACGGTCCGGACTTCGCCTGGGAAGGCGGCTTCATCGCGCTGGGGATCGGCAACGGCCGGCAGGCCGGTGGTGGCCAGCAGCTGTGCCCACAGGCACTGATCGATGACGGCCTGCTGGATGTCACCGTCGTGCCCGAACTGGAGGGGGAGGTGGCGTCGACGCTGGGGCAGATGCTGACCGGTGGCAAGGAAGCGGCGCTGGAACGGGTGGCCACCCGCGTCCGGCTGCCCTGGCTGCAGCTCGAGTCGGCGCAGCCACTGACCCTGAACCTGGACGGTGAGCCCGTGCAGGCGCGGCGGTTCCGCATCGACTGCGTGGCTGGCCGGGTGCGCCTGCATCTGCCGGCGGATTGCCCGCTGCTGGCCACGTAACGTGGCTGCCACGCCTGGCGCTGCGGGGTTCCACTCCCGTCCAAGCTGCGATACAGTCAAGGGGTGTCCAGCCTGACGACCCCGCATACCCTTTCTTCCGCACGCCGTTGGTGGCGATGGTGGCCCGTTGCCGTCGTCCGCCCCCATAACGCTGTGTCCCGGAAGGAAAGTCGTCTTGAACTCGCACGCTCAGTTTCAGCTGCAGGCCGCTGAAGGCCACACCCACATTCCCGTTGTCCGCGAAGTGCTGTCCGACCTGGACACGCCGCTTTCGGTCTATCTGAAGCTCGCCGACGGCCCCAATACCTACCTGTTTGAATCCGTCGAAGGCGGCGAACGCTTTGGTCGTTACTCGATCATTGGCCTGCCGGCGCGCCGCGTGTATGCCTTCCATGGCCATACGCTGACCGTGCGCGAAGACGGCCAGGTGGTGGAAACCCGCGAGGTGGCCGACCCGTTTGCCGAAGTCGAGGCGCTGCGCAGCGCCCACTCGGTGCCGAAGCTGGAGGGCCTGCCGGGCTTCACCGGTGGCCTGGTCGGCTGGTTCGGTTTCGAGTGCATCGGCTATATCGAGCCGCGCCTGGCACCGCCGGCCGGCCGCGATGAACTGGGCACGCCGGACATCCTGCTGCTGCACTCCAACGAGCTGGCGGTATTCGACAATCTCAAGGGCCGCCTGTACCTGATCGTGCACGCGGACCCGCGCGTCCACGGCGCGTTCGAGCAGGCGCAGGCGCGCCTGGATGCGCTCACCGCAAAGCTGCGTGCACCGGGTGCCGGCTATCCCGCACCGCTCAACAGCGATGTGCTGGATGAATCCGATTTCGTCTCCGGTTTCACCCGCGATGGCTTCGTCGATGCGGTCCAGCGCAGCAAGGAATACATCCGCGCCGGCGACATCTTCCAGGTGGTGCTCAGCCAGCGCCTGAGCGTGCCGTTCAAGGCACGCCCGGTGGACGTGTACCGCGCGCTGCGCGCATTGAACCCGTCGCCGTACATGTATTTCCTGGATGTCGGCGACCTGCAGGTGGTTGGCTCCTCGCCGGAAATCCTGGTGCGCCTGCAGGACGGCGAAGTCACTGTACGCCCGATCGCCGGCACGCGTCCGCGCGGCGCCACCGTCGAGCAGGACCTGGCACTGGAAGCCGAGCTGCTGGCCGATCCGAAAGAACGTGCCGAGCACCTGATGCTGATCGATCTCGGCCGCAACGATGCCGGTCGCGTATCAAAGGCCGGCACGGTGGAAGTGGGCGAGCAGTTCGTGATTGAACGCTACAGCCACGTCATGCACATCGTCAGCGAGGTGACCGGGCAGCTGCAGCCGGGCTTGAGCTATGCCGACGTGCTGCGCGCCACCTTCCCGGCCGGCACCGTCAGCGGCGCACCGAAGATCCGCGCGCTGGAAGTGATCCGCGAACTGGAGCCGATCAAGCGCAATGTGTACGCCGGCAGCATCGGCTACATCGGTTGGCACGGCGATGCCGATACCGCGATCGCGATCCGCACCGCGGTGATCAAGGACGGCCGCCTGTACGTGCAGGCCGGCGCCGGCATCGTCTACGACTCGGACCCGGACAAGGAATGGGACGAGACGATGAACAAGGGCCGCGCGCTGTTCCGCGCCGTCGCCCAGGCCGCCAAGGGCCTGTAAGGCACCCTGCGCCGTGGCCTGCGCTGCGGCACCTTCCGCTGTACCTGGCCCTCTCCCTGTGCGGCACCCACGTGTACGCCCACTCCCGATAAGCGACGGAACCCGACCATGTTGTGGATGATCGACAACTACGACAGCTTCACCTACAACCTCGTGCAGTACCTGCAGACGCTGGGTGCCGAGGTGAAGGTGGTGCGCAACGATGCAATGAGCGTGGATGAGATCGCCGCGCAGAAGCCCGAGCGCATCGTCATCTCGCCCGGCCCGTGCACGCCCAACGAAGCGGGTGTGTCGCTGCAGCTGATCGAACGCCTGGGCCCGACCACGCCGATTCTCGGTGTCTGCCTGGGCCACCAGGGCATCGGCCAGGTCTATGGCGGCACGGTGATCCGCGCGGGCAACATCATGCACGGCAAGACTTCGCCGATCCGCCATGAAGGCAAGGGCGTCTTCGCCGGCCTGCCGGATCGCTACCAGGCCACCCGTTACCACTCGCTGGTGGTGGACAAGAACAGCCTGCCCGATGTGCTGGAAGTGACCGCTTGGACGGAGAACGACGACGGCTCGATCGAAGAGATCATGGGCCTGCGCCATCGCCACTTCCCGGTGGAAGGCGTGCAGTTCCACCCCGAATCCATCCTCACCGAACACGGCCACGCCCTGCTGCGCAATTTCCTGCAGCGACCGGCCGCCTGAGTCCAAGGAGCAATCCCGATGAGCTTCTCCCCCCAGGAAGCCCTGCACCGCACCATCGAGCACCGCGAGATCTTCTTCGACGAGATGGTCGACCTGATGCGGCAGATCATGCGTGGCGATGTTTCGCCGATGATGACGGCAGCCATCCTCACCGGCCTGCGCGTGAAGAAGGAGACCGTGGACGAAATCGCCGCGGCGGCCACCGTGATGCGTGAATTCGCCCGGCCGGTGCCGGTGGCCGATACCTCCAACCTGGTCGATATCGTCGGCACGGGGGGCGATGGTTCGCATACCTTCAACATCTCCACCTGCGCGATGTTCGTCGCGGCGGCTGCCGGCGCGCGCGTGGCCAAGCATGGCAACCGCAGCGTGTCGTCCAAGTCCGGCAGCGCCGACGCGCTGGAGGCGCTGGGCGCGGTGATCGAGCTGCAGCCGGAGCAGGTGGCCGCGGCCATCGAGCGGACCGGGATCGGTTTCATGTTCGCGCCGATCCACCACCCGTCGATGAAGGTGGTGGCGCCGGTGCGCCGCGAGATGGGCGTGCGCACCATCTTCAACATCCTCGGCCCGCTCACCAATCCGGCCAGCGCACCCTCGGTGCTGATGGGCGTGTTCCACCCCGATCTGGTGGGCATCCAGGCGCGCGTGCTGCGCGAGCTGGGCACCGAGCGCGCCATGGTGGTCTGGGGCCGCGACAACATGGACGAGATCTCGCTGGGCGCCGGCACCCTGGTCGGCGAATTGCGCGACGGCAAGGTGCGCGAGTACGAGATCCACCCGGAGGACTTCGGCATCGCCATGTCGGCCAGCCGCAACCTGCGCGTGGATGGCCCGGAGCAGTCCATTGCCCTGCTGCGCGCGGTGCTGGACAACGAGCCCGGCCCGGCGCTGGACATCGTCGCGCTCAATGCCGGCGCCGCGCTGTACGTGGCCGGCGTGGCCAGTGACATCGGTGACGGCCTGGCCCGTGCCCGCGCCGCCATCGCCAATGGCAGCGCCCGCCAGCGCCTGCAGCAGTATGTTGAGACCACCCGCGCGCTGGTTGCCTGAGCGCGTGGTTCAGCCTGACCCCGTCGATGGCCGATAATGGCCGTCCTCACCGCCCCCGCACCGAACCGAAGACGATGAGCGACATCCTGCAGACGATCCTGGCCCGCAAGGCCGAAGAAGTAGCCCAGCGCCGCGCCCAGCGCCCGCTCGAGGAGCTGCAGGCCGCCCTGGCCGGCGCCCCGCCGGTGCGTGGTTTCGTGCGTGCGCTGCAGGCCGCCGTGGCCAACGGCGACCCCGCGGTGATCGCCGAAGTGAAGAAGGCCAGCCCCTCCAAAGGCGTGATCCGCCCGGATTTCCGCCCGGCCGACATCGCGGTCAGCTACGAGTTCGGTGGTGCCAGCTGCCTGTCGGTGCTGACCGACGTGGATTTCTTCCAGGGCGCCGACGCCTACCTGCAGCAGGCCCGCGAGGCCTGCACGCTGCCGGTGCTGCGCAAGGACTTCGTGATCGATGCCTACCAGGTGTACGAGGCGCGCGTGCTGGGCGCTGACTGCATCCTGCTGATCGTGGCGGCGCTGGACGATACCCAGCTGGCCACGCTGTCGGAACTGGCACTGTCGCTGGGCATGGACGTGCTGGTGGAAGTGCACGACATCGACGAGCTGGAGCGTGCGCTGCAGGTGCCGGCGCCGATGATCGGCATCAACAACCGCAACCTGCGCACCTTCGAGGTCTCGCTGCAGACCACCCTGGACATGCGCCTGGCCGTGCCGCGCGACCGCCTGCTGGTGACCGAGAGCGGCATCCTCGGGCCCCAGGACGTGGCGCTGATGCGTGATGCCGGCATCCACGCGTTCCTGGTCGGCGAGGCCTTCATGCGCGTGGAAGAGCCGGGCGAGGGCCTGCGTCAGCTATTCTTCGCGGCATGAAAACGCATTACCCGACGCCACGCGCGGATGCGCCGCTGGTGGTCTTCGACTTCGATCACACCCTGTACGACGGTGATTCGGGCACGCACCTGTTCGCCTCGCTGATCAAGCGCAACCCGTTGCGCATGCTCGCGGCGCTGCTGGTCACCCCGATCGCCGGGCCGATGGTGGCGATGCTGCCGACCCGCCGTGCCGGCATTTCGATCTACGTGTGGATCGGCAGCTTCGGCCTGCATCGTGCGCGCGAGTTCAACCGGGTGATCGACGCCTACGTGATCAGGAACGAGGCGCAGATGCGCGCCAAGCTGCTGCCGCAGGCGCTGGAGGTGTTCGCCGCGCACCGTGCAAAGGGGGATCGCGTGGTGGTGGCCACGGGCGCCCCGCCCGAACTGGCCCGCGCGATCCTGGCCTTCGTTGCGCACCAGGACGTGCCGGTCATCGGCACGGAGGTCGGGCCGCGCCTGGGAGGGGTGGGGCCGACCCGTCACTGCCACAACGAAGAGAAGATGCGCATGCTGCGTGAACGTGGCTACGGCGACATCGACATTGCCTACTCCGACAGCACTGCGGATCTGCCGCTGCTGCTGGCGGCGAAGGCGCCGGTGGTGGTCAACCCGAAGCCGGGCAAGGTGGCGTTCTTCCGCAGCGTACTGCCGGCGGGCACCCGCATCCTCAACTGGGGCTGCGTCGACCGCGGCGGCGACAAGGCCTGATCCACCGGACCCGCCGGGCCATGCCCGGCGAGCGCGGAGCGCGGTCAGCGCGCCAGGTACCCGGTCACCGCGTGGCCGATCTGGAACAGGCTGATGCCCAGTACCAGCACGCCAACCGCGACCAGTACCCAGCGTTCCTTGACCCGCTTGACCAGGATCGCGGCCACCGGCGCGGCCATCATGCCGCCGATCAGCAGCCCGGCGACGATCTGCAGGTGCTGCACCCCCATCGACAGCAGGAAGGTGGCCGAGACGGTCAGGGTGACCACGAATTCGGCTGCGTTGACCGTGCCGATGGTGGTACGGGCCTGGCCACCACGCGCCAGCAGGGTGGACGTGGCGATCGGGCCCCAGCCACCGCCGCCGCTGGCGTCCAGAAGGCCGGCGAAGAAGCCCAGAACCGGCACGCGGCGGATCTCGCCGCTGGGCATCCAGCGCCCGGCAGCACGGGCCAGAATGACGATGGCAAGCACCAGCAGGTACAGGTAGATCAACGGGCGGATGAAATCGCCGGGCAGTTGGGCGAGTACATAGGCACCGATCGCACCCCCGATCGCGCCGGGCAGCGCCAAGCGCACGAACAGGCGTTTATCGACATTGCCAGCCGCAAGATGCGACACACCGGAGGCGCCGGTGGTGAACACTTCGGCGGTGTGGATGCTGGCGCTGACCTGCGCCGGCGGCAATCCCATGCTCAGCATCACCGATGAGGAGACCAGGCCGAAGGCCATGCCCAGCGCTCCATCGACCAGCTGCGCACCGAGGCCGATGAGGATGAACCACCAGAATTCGCTGCTCAGTTCCATGCACCGAGCCTAGCGCGCGAAGGAGTGCGGACCAAGGTCCGCACCCACCGGGTGCTCAACGTTCAACGGGTGCCGTAAAGCACCACGGTCTTGCCGCGGGCATGCAGCAGCCCGTCGGTCTGCAGCTTCTTCAGCACGCGGCCGGCCATCTCACGCGAGCAGCCGACCAGGCGCGCCAGCTCCTGCCGCGAAACGCGCAGCTGGCTGCCCTGCGGGTGGCTCATCGCCTCCGGCTCCTGGGCCAGATCGTGCAGGGTGCGAACGATGCGGTCGGTGACGTCCAGGAACGCCAGGCGGCTGGCCTTGCGGCTGGTGTCGAGCAGACGCTTGGAGATCTGCTGGCCCAGCGCGTACAGCAGGCGCGGGGCGTCGGCCGACAGCGGGCCAAGGAACAGCTGATGCAGGCGCTCGTAGCTGATCTCGGCCAGCTCGCAGGCGGTGCGGGTCCGCAGGATCACTTCGCGGCGGTCCGATTCCACGAACAGGCCCATCTCGCCGACGAACTCGCCGGCACCGAAGTAGCCCAGCACCAGCTCACGATCGTCATCTTCCTCGGCCATGATCGAAACCGAGCCGCTGATGACGTAATACAGGGTTCCCGCCGGGTCTCCTGGTCGGAAGACGTCGGTCCGGGTGGGATATCGCCGCCTGTGGCTGTGCGCCAGGAAACGATCGATTGTTGCGATATCCAGGGCCAGTGGACTGCTAGCTAGGCGCACGGTTGACACGATAGGGGCGCTCCCTCTGCGCATGAACGGATTCACGGGGTCGATAGCGGAGCTTAACCAGCGCAATTGTTAAGGGCAAACAGTGTGCCAGAACTCTTGCGTCTTCACGTTCCCCCCGGGGGCGGTTTGCCCCATAATTCACCCTTTCTCTTCTTACACAGGAATCGACCGCCGTGGTCAAGCCGTTGCCTCGCCTGAGGTTGCAGGGTTTCAACAACCTCACCAAGGCGCTGAGCTTCAACATCTATGACGTGTGTTACGCGCGCACCGAAGAGGAGCGTCAGCGTTACATTGAATACATCGATGAAGAGTACAACGCCGACAGGCTGACTCAAATCTTGACCGATGTCGCCGAGATCATCGGCGCCAACATCCTGAACGTGGCCCGCCAGGACTACGATCCGCAGGGTGCCTCGGTGACCATCCTGATCTCCGAAGAGCCGGTGATCGACAAGAAGCTGGCGGGCAAGGAGCTGATCTCCGACGCCGTGGTCGCGCACATGGACAAGAGCCACATCACTGTCCATACCTACCCGGAAACCCATCCGCAGGAAGGCATCGCGACGTTCCGCGCGGACATCGACGTGGCCACCTGTGGCGTCATTTCGCCGCTGAAGGCCCTGAACTACCTGATCGAGAGCCTGGAATCGGACATCGTGATCATGGACTACCGCGTCCGTGGCTTCACCCGCGATGTGAAGGGCAAGAAGCACTTCATCGATCACAAGATCAATTCGATCCAGAACTTCCTGGCCAAGAACATCAAGTCGCGTTACGAGATGTTCGACGTCAACGTCTACCAGGAGAACATCTTCCACACGAAGATGCACCTGAAGGACTTCGACCTGGATCAGTACCTGTTCGAGGAAAAGGCCAGGAACCTGTCGTTCAAGGAACGCATGAAGATCGAGGCGCTGCTCAAGCGCGAGATCGAAGAGCTGTTCCACGGTCGCAACCTGTCCGAGTAACACCCCTGTGCGATGCCGGCAGGCATCGTCACCCAGGCGGGACGACCCGCCCCGTGGAACCTGCGTGCTGCGCAATTCATAGTTCCACGGCGATGTATCGACCTACGGCCCGGTGTGAAGACACCGGGCCGTTTCGTTTTTCAACCACTAGGTAAGGACCCCCACCCATGCCCTGGATCTACCTGCTGCTGGCCGGCCTGTTCGAGATCGGCTTCGCGCTTGGAATGAAGTACTCCGAAGGCTTCAGCAAGCCACTGCCCACGGCCGCCACGGTCGTTTCCGCGCTGATCAGCCTGTACCTGATGAGCCAGGCCATGAAGAGCATTCCGGTCGGCACGGCCTATGCCATCTGGACCGGCATCGGGGCCATGGGCGTGGCAGTGCTGGGCATCTACCTGTTCAACGACAGTGCTTCACCGGCCCGCCTGGCCTGCGTGGGCCTGATCGTCGCCGGTGTGATCGGCCTGAAGCTGGTGTCGCCGAACTGAGCCGGCGCTGAGGCGTCCAATGCCGCGTTGCCGGCAGCGCCGGGCCATGCGCGGCGGCCGTTCAGAGGCGGTACGCGATGGTCTTCATCACCTTCGAGGCCAGCGCCATCGCCCCCGGAATCGGGAAGGGCAGGCGGCGGGCGCCGGCCTGCTCGGCATGGTCCGCATGCCGGGCCTCGTCCTGCTTCATCACTTCGATGACCGCGCGGCTGCGCAGGTCGGCGGCCGGGAGATCGACCAGATGCTCATCCAGGTGGGCCTCTACCTGGCGTTCGGTCTCGACGACAAAACCCAGGTTCCAGCCATCACCGCGCAGCCCGGCCAGGGTGCCGATGGTGTAACTGCCTGCGTACCAGAGCGGGTTGAACAGGCTCGGCCGGCTGTCCAGTTCGGCCAGGCGGGTGGCACACCACGCCAGGTGGTCGGTTTCCTCCTGCGCTGCCTCCAGCAGATGCTCGCGGGTGGCCGGGTCGCGGGCCACGGCGGCCTGGCCGAAATACAGGCCCTGCGCGCAGACCTCGCCGACGTGGTTGATCCGCATCAGCCCGGCCGCATGGCGGCGCTGGCGGGCGTCCATGCCCGGCTCGTCGGTGTCCACCGCCGGATAGGGGCGGCTGGCCGGCGGGTTGCCGAACACCGTGTCCAGGGCGCGCTGGGCTTCGGTCAGCAGGTGGTCCAGCGGGGTGGTCTGGCGGAGCACGGTCATGGCGATACGGTGGGGCGGGAGACCCGCCGATTCTCGCCCGCGCCCGCGCCCCTGCCAACCCGGGACAGGGGGCGGCTTGCGCCGGGGCCTGGACCTGCGTACAATCCCGCCTCTTGCGCTTCACCTTTCACAACGCGTGGCAGAGTTCCGGCGAGTCCTTCGCCGCAATGAGCCCGACCTAACCTAGAGTTCTTCATGAGCACTTTCACTGCCAAGAACGAGACCGTCCAGCGCGACTGGTACCTCGTCGACGCCGAGGGCAAGACCCTGGGCCGTCTCGCCACCGAGCTGGCCCGCCGTCTGCGTGGCAAGCACAAGCCGGTCTACACCCCGCACGTTGATACCGGCGACTACCTGGTCGTCATCAATGCAGAAAAGATTGCCGTCACCGGCAAGAAGCTGCAGGACAAGATGTATCACCGTTTCACCGGTTACATCGGCAACCTGAAGACCGAGTCCCTGGCCCAGGCGCTGGAGCGCCACCCGGAGCGCGTGATCGAGATCGCCGTGAAGGGCATGCTGCCGAAGGGCCCGCTGGGTCGCCAGATGTACCGCAAGCTCAAGGTCTACGCCGGCACTGAGCATCCGCACGCCGCACAGCAGCCGCAGGTTCTGGATATCTAATCATGGCTATCACTCAAAACTACGGCACTGGCCGCCGCAAGTCCTCCACCGCTCGCGTGTTCCTGCGCAAGGGTTCGGGCAACATCACCGTCAATGGCCGTCCGCTGGACGAGTTCTTCGGTCGTGAGACCGCGCGCATGATCGTGCGCCAGCCGCTCGAGCTGACCAAGAACACCGAAAGCTTCGACATCTTGGTCACCGCCACCGGCGGCGGCACCACCGGCCAGGCCGGTGCGATCCGTCTGGGCATCGCCCGTGCGCTGGTCGAGTATGACGAAACCCTGAAGTCCGAGCTGCGCAAGGCTGGCTTCATGACCCGTGACGCCCGTGAAGTCGAGCGTAAGAAGGTCGGTCTGCACAAGGCCCGTCGCGCCACCCAGTTCTCCAAGCGCTGATCCACTGCGCCTGGCTGGGCTCCTCCGGGAGCCCGCTGGTTGGAAAAAGCAAAAGCCCGGCTTTGGCCGGGCTTTTGCCGTTTCGGGGTTGTGCATTGGAGAGGGTGGGGTCAGGGCCCATTCCTGCGAACAACCCCGGGGTTCTCTCTGGAGGGGAGCCCCCGCGGAGCCCAGAAACGCAGAAGGCCAGATCTTTCGATCTGGCCTTCTGCGTTTAATTTGGCTGCCCCGGATGGATTCGAACCACCGAATGCCTGAGTCAGAGTCAGGTGCCTTACCGCTTGGCGACGGGGCAATGTATCGTGTAACTATTTTCTCACTTTTCACGCTGAAAAACAACTTCAGCATGGTGGCTATGGGTGGACTCGAACCACCGACCCCAGCATTATGAGTGCTGTGCTCTAACCGGCTGAGCTACATAGCCTTGGTGAGCCCGCTATTCTGCGGATACGCCGTGGGACTGTCAACACATTTGTGCCGCGCTTGTCGCCTGACAGGCGGCGTGGGATAGTCCTGACCAGTAGATTTTTTTAGGAGTCCGCATCGTGATCGATCCGGACGGCTATCGACCGAACGTCGGCATCGTGCTGATGCGGCAGGACGGGCAGGTGTTCTGGGCACGACGCGTGCGCCGGGATGGCTGGCAGTTCCCGCAGGGTGGGATGAACACCGACGAGACGCCCGTCGAGGCCATGTATCGCGAACTGCAGGAAGAGACCGGCCTGCTGCCTGAGCACGTGGAAGTGCTGGGGGCAACGCCCGGCTGGCTGCGCTACAAGCTGCCGGCGCGGGCAGTCCGCCGCAATGAACGGCAGGTCTGCATCGGCCAGAAGCAGGTCTGGTTCCTGCTGCGCCTGACCGGTGACGAATCCCATGTGTGCCTGGACCATACCGATTCGCCGGAGTTCGATCACTGGCGCTGGGTGGATTTCTGGTATCCGGTGGAGCATGTGGTGATGTTCAAGCGCGGCGTCTACGCGCGCGCGCTGCGACACCTGGCGCCGCTGGCGCGCGGGGTGGCGGGGCAGGGCGTCACTGCCATGCCGAAGAGCGCAGCGGAAGCGTGGATGCCCGGCAACACCGCGGGCCACGACCGACCGCGCAAGCGGCCGCGCAGCAGGGGCTACTGGCCCAAAAAGGCGCAGGAAGGACCGACGAGCTGACCGCCTGAACGGTATCGAGAATGGTTCAGGTCTCTGATTGACAACCATTCTCGTTTCCATTGGAATAGCGACCAGGCCGCTTCTGGCCTGTCAGCCCGGTTCCCGCCTGTGTACGTCTGCATCTGCAACGGAGTCACCGACCACCAGATCCGCGAAGCCGCCAGCCATGGCGTGACATCGGTGGCCGAGCTGACCATGCGCACCGGATGCGGCGCTACCTGCGGGTCCTGCCTGGACATGGCCGGCGAGCTGCTGGCCAAGGCACGCGCCACCCACGATCTGCCGCTGCCGGTACTCGGTCTGGCCCAGGTCGCCTGACTGTCTTTTCCGCGGCGCGTTGATGCCGCGCCTGCGCATCCTTCACGTGTGGCCGCACAGGCCAATGCGCACGATTCGCGTTCCTTCACGGCCGCACGCAAGGCGGTAAAGTGCCTGCGTTTTCAGCGTGCAGGAGTATCCCCATGAAGGGCGACACCAAGGTCATCGAATTCCTCAACAAGGTCCTCTACAACGAGCTGACCGCGATCAACCAGTATTTCCTGCACGCCAAGATGCTGAAGAACTGGGGCATCAAGGAACTCGCCGAGCATGAGTACAAGGAATCGATCGACGAGATGAAGCATGCCGACATGCTCGCCGACCGCATCCTGTTCCTTGAAGGACTGCCGAACTTCCAGGCGCTGGGCAAGCTGCGCATCGGCGAGAACCCGACCGAGATCCTGCAGTGTGACCTCTCGCTCGAGCGTGATGGCGTGGTCACCCTGCGCGAGGCGGTGGCCTATGCCGATTCGGTCGGCGACTATGTGAGCCGCCAGCTGTTCGTGAAGATCCTCGATTCGGAGGAAGAGCATATCGACTGGCTGGAAACGCAGCTGGACCTGATCGAGCGCATCGGCGAACCGAAGTACCTGCTGAGCAAGCTCGAAGAGTGAGTCAGCCCGCCTGGCCGGCGCGATGCTGTGCCAGGTACCCGCCCAGCGCCACCCGTGCCCGGGCGAATTCGGCCACCAGCAGCGCAACCGCAACGGCGGGGCGCTGCAGACTGCCGGCGCGGGCCTCGTGCTCGATCCGCTGTGCGACCGCCGACAGCGACATCGCGCCGACATTCGCGCTGGAGGACTTCAGGCTGTGCGCGACTGCCTGCAGGCGCTGGCCATCGTGGTCCTGCGCCGCCTGCTGCAGCGCCTGCACCATCGCCGGTGCGTCTTCCAGGTACACCGATACGATCTGCGTGGCGGCATCACCGATGACCGCCTGCAGCTCGTCCAGCACGTTCCGGTCCAGAACCGGGTGGGCGACAGGTTCTGGACCGGCCTTCGCTGCCGCCGCCGGAACTGCCGGCGTGGGGAGGGCTTTGGGGCCCCAGCGCAGCAGCAGCGCGTGCAGCGTGTCGCGCGCGATCGGTTTGGACAGGTAATCGTCCATGCCTGCTCGCAGGCAGCGTTCGCGATCACCGGCCATGGCATTGGCGGTCATGGCGATGATCGGCAGGCGCCGGCTTCCGGCTGCGATCTCTTCCTCGCGCCACTGGCGCGTCGCGGCGTAACCGTCCAGCACCGGCATCTGGCAGTCCATCAGCACTACGTCCACACCGCCTTCGCGCAGCGCGACCAGTGCCTGCTCGCCATCGGCGGCGTTGCGGACCTCGCACTGGAATACCCGCAGCAGGTGTTCGGCCACCATGCGGTTGACCGTGTTGTCCTCCACCAGCAGCACGCGTAGACCGAGCGCTGGCAGGGCAGCCGGTGCCTGGCCCTCTTCGGCGGCAGCCAGCCAGGCGGACGGGCGCGCGCTGGCGGTGGGCGTGGCAAGCAGGGCGTGCAGGGCGGCATCCTCGAAGGCGACCGGCAGCTGGCGATGGCGCTCCTGCGCGGGCAGCGGCTCGTCCTGCAGCCACAGCACCTGCAGCGTGTCGTCCTCACCGCGCGCAGCCAGCGCCTGCCGCAGGCGGGTTCCGCCGCTGCGGCGCGCAGGCGCATCGATCAGCAGCCAGGCCGGCGCAGCGTGCCCGGGGCGGGGCACGGCTCGCAGCCGCTCGGCCAGCGCGTCCATCCCGTCGATGACCTGCACCTGCAGCTCGTGATGGGCGGCAATGCGTTCGATGCGCGCCTGCAGGTGGCTGTCGGCACTGAACAGCAGCAGGGTGGCCGGTGGGCGTGCCATCGCCGGCAGGTCGCCGGGAACCTTCAACAACGGAATCTCGAACCAGAAGCGGGCGCCCTGGCCGGGGGTCGACTGGACGCCGATGTGGCCGTGCATCAGGTCGATGATGCGTTTGCAGATGGCCAGGCCCAGGCCGGTGCCACCATAGATGCGGGTGGTTGACGCATCGGCCTGGCTGAAGGACTGGAACAGGCGTGCCTGCTGGGCCTCGTCGATGCCGATGCCGGTGTCGATCACTTCGAAGCGCAACTGGTGCTGGGCCGGACCTTCGCCCAGCCGTTGCACGCGCAGCTGCACCTGGCCGCGTGCCGTGAACTTGATGGCATTGGCCAGAAGGTTGCTCAGCACCTGCCGCAGGCGCACCGGATCGCCGCGCACGGGAAGGCGGACCGTCGGATCCAGTTGCAGCACCAGTGCCAGTCCCTTGGCGTCGGCAGCGCGCTGCATCAGCTGCACCACGGCGTCGAGCAGCTCGCGCAGATTGAAGCTGGTGATCTCCAGCTCCAGTGCCTGTGCTTCCAACCGCGAGTAATCGAGGATGTCGTCGACGATACGCAGCAGCTGCTGCGAGCTGGCCGATGCGGTGGCCAGCATCCGCCGCTGGTCCTCGCCCAGCGGGCCACGCGCGATCAGCTCCAGCATCGGCAGGATGCCGTTGAGCGGCGTGCGGATCTCGTGGCTCATCGTGGCCAGGAACTCGCCCTTGGCCAGCACCGCCGCCTCGGCCGCCTGCTTGGCCTGCAGCAACTGCTGTTCGAGCTGGCCCTGACGCTCGGTGGTGCGGCGCAGCTGGTCGCGCTCGCTGGCCAGCGCGGCACGATCCCGTTGCAGTGCGGCCAGCGCCTGGCTGCGCGTGCGCAGGCGCAGCCCCGCCAGCAGCAGCGCGATGGCCGCCACGGCCAGGGCCACCAGCAGCACCGCCCACAGCGGCATGTCAGAGCACCGCGTTGTGGAAGTCGAAGTTCAGGTCGCTGCCGGCGGACTGCACCATGTTGCCCTGGATGTAGTCGACCCCTCCCACCCACATCGCGGCCGCTGCCTGCGGATCTTCGATCTGCTGCCCGATGATCTGCAGACCGGCGCCGTGCGCCCGCTCGATCGCCCTGCGCAGTTCTTCGCGCGTGCCTGGATTGGCGTGGCTGCTGGAGAACCGTGCAGCCATGCGTACGAACGAAAGCGGCAGCTGGCCCAGCAGCGCGTCGGCATCGTTGCCGGGCTCGAACTGGCTCAGGCAGAAGCGCACGCCGGCCTGCGCCATGCGCTGACAGAACTGCTGCAGCGGCACGGTGTGGATCAGCGCATCAGGCAGGCGCACGTCGATGACCAGCGCACTGCCTGGCAGGTCGCGCTGCTGCAGCGACTCCAGCAGCCAGTCGGCGAAGGCGTCGCGCTGCAGGGTACGCAGCGACTGCGAGACGAACAGATTGAGCGGCTGGGTGGCATGCCGGTACAGATCCAGCAGGCCCAGCGCATGATCGAGCACCTGCTGGTCGAGGTCGGCGATGCGGCCGGCGGCTTCGGCGGCCGGAATCACCTGGCCGGCGGTCAGCACGGTGCCGTCGGCCTGGCGCAGCCGCAGCAGGACCTGGTACTGCGCGCTGCCTCCACCGGCGACGGCGACGATGGGTTGGTAAGCCAGTTCCAGCTGGCCTTCCAGCAGGGCCAGATGCTCCTGTTCGCTGATGGCCTGCCGATGCACGTGGCCGGCCACGCCGGCACTGAGCAGGCGTGCCTGCAGGGTCGTGCGCTCGACGGCTTCCAGCGCACTGGCGGCATCCTCGAAGCCGGGCGACAGCGGTGCATAGCCGACCACGCCACGCAGGTGCACCGATTCGTCATCGCGGATCACGAAGGCCCTCGCGGAGAGCTGCTCGCGCAGGGTGGCGGCCACGCTCTCCAGCCTGTCCTCATCGGCATCACGCGCCAGCAGCAGGAAACTGTTGTCGTTCAGGCGCGCCAGCAGGTGCGGATGGCCGGCTTCGGCCAAGCGCTGTCCGGCCTGCACCATCAGCCGTTCGAACGCAGCGTAGCCATAGCGCTCGCGCAGGCCCAGCGCGCTGGCCACCTCGATGAAGAACAGGCCGCCACGATCATGGTGGGCCAGGGCGGCATTGAGCTGCTGCAGCACATGATGGCGCGTCGGCAGGCCGGTTTCAGGATTGCTGGTGGCCGGCGTGCCGGAGGCGCCGGGCAAGGTTGCCGCCTGCGCGCGGGCACGGCGGATGCGGTTGGCGACCGCCGCGATCAGGTGCCGCGGCCGGATCGGCTTGCTCAGGTAGTCGTCGGCACCGCTGTCGAGCACTTCGAACTGGCGCTCCGGATCGGGATCGCCGCTGAGGAACACGATGGGCAGCAACTGCAGGCCGGGCTGCTGGCGAATCATCGCCGTCAGCCGCATGCCGTCCAGGCCGGGCAGGTGCAGGTCCATCAGGATCAGGTCAGGGCGATGGTCCTTGATCGATTGCTGGACGCCTTCGGCATCGCTGAGCACGATGGCCTGCATGCCGGCGCCGTGCAGCACGCTCTGCGCGAACAGGGCCTGCGCACGGTCGTCCTCGACGATCAGCACGCGGTAGGGTGAATCCGCCGGCGCCGGTGCCGGGTCGTGGTTGCCCGCCTCGGGCTGTGAGGTGACGCCCGGCAGCGGCGGCGGAGCACCGCCGGAGGCAGGCCCACTGTCAGCGACGCTGGACGGAACCGATGGGGAGGCACCCGCGTCCACCACCGCAGTGGCCCAGCGTTGCCAATGATCGGCCGGTGGCGTTTCAGCGCGACCCGGGCGGACGCCTGCGGGGGATTCAATTGCGGCCATGGGGGCTCCTGATGATCGCAGCCATTATGCGACACGCCCGGCGTTCATCCGGTGCGTGGCTGTTGCCGGTCAGTGCCGTTGCCGGCACGGGCAAGCCAACGCACGCCGCGCCACAGAGCGCGCCATGCCAGCCAGACCAGCAATGCGCCGGCCAGGCTGCATGCCAGCACCACGACCAGCGCGATCCACGGGTGTGCCAGGGCCAATGCCAGGCCGCCAACCACCACGGTGTCTTCGGCGATCGAGGCGACCCAGTTGCTGGCCGGCTCCGGCGAGGTGTTGAGCAGGGCACGGGTGCCCGCCTTCAGGCCATGGCTGGCCAGGGCTACGCCGGCGCCGGCAGCGAGCGCACCGGTACCCAGCTGCCCATCCGGCGACAGGGTGGCGGCGGCGAGGAAGGCGCCGGCGGGGACCCGGGCAAGGGTCTGCACCAGGTCCCAGACCGAATCCACGCCGGGAATCTTGTCGGCAAAGAACTCGGTCACGGCCAGCGCCGCTGAGGTACCCAGCACCCACCACGACTCGGTCGCCTGCAGGGCGGGTGGCAGGTCGACCCAGCCGAGCAGGCCGGCCAGGCCGACACCGAAGACGGTGAGGTAGACACGGATGCCGGCCAGCCAGGCCAGCAGGATGCCGATCACGAACAGGTGGGCTTCGGTCATGGCGATGCTCCGACGGCGGAACTGTGCGAGGGGCCACACTATCGACGATGGCGTGCCTGAACGCCACAGACCTCGGTCGCCTCCAGCGCAGGAATCCTGCCGATCCTGTCATACACTAGCCCGTCGTTTGCCACACGGGCCGTGCCGGTGTCGCGCCCGCGATGCCACGGGATCTACCCATGACCAACCGTCCTCCCATGCGCGTGCAGGTCCGCCTGCCCGGCGCGTCACATCCGCCCGCGGACCGCCGTCGCCTGTGGGTGATTGGAGGCATCTGGCTGCTCAGCCTGGTGCTGGCCACGATCGGAGGCTGCTGGATGGGGGCGCCGCGTGGCGAGCAGGGACAACGGTTGCAGGCAGCCGAGAAGCGTGCCGAGAGCCTGCAGGCGCAGCTGACTGAACTGCGCCAGAAGCAGGCCACGCTGGAAGCCTCCGACCGCATCAGCCGCGCCGCCAACAACGAAGTGCAGTCCTCGCTCGCCGAGCGCGACGAAGAGATCGCCGGGTTGCGCGCGGACGTCGCCTTCTATGAGCGCCTGGTCGGTTCGACCAGCCAGCGCAAGGGCCTGAACACCCACTCGATCGAGTTCAGCCCGGAATCGGCCGGCACCTGGCAGTACACCGCCGTGCTGACCCAGAATCTCAACCGCGGGGCCATCAGCCAGGGGCAGATGCGTTTCACCGTGGAAGGCGTGAAGAACGGCAAGCTGGCCACGATCAGCTGGGATGATCTGCACCAGCGCAGCAAGGTGCCGGGACAGGACTACTCGTTCCGGTACTTCCAGCAGCTCACCGGCAGCGTGATGCTGCCGGCTGACTTCACTCCGCAACGCGTGCGGGTGACATTGGGGAGTGGTGCGGGGGGCGCCACCCAGGTATTCGACTGGAAACAGGCCGGCGCGCCGGCCAGCAAAGGGGAGTAGGCAGATGTTCGGAAACAGCAAATCCAACCGTGACGGCCAGCTGGTGGTGGATGCCCTGATCGGCAACCAGGTGGTGATCCGCGGTGATGTGGAGTTCAGTGGTGGCCTGTACGTGGAAGGTCGCATCCATGGCAAGGTGATCGCCGCCGAAGGCGCCAGCACCGCGACCCTGACGCTCGCCGAGCATGGCGTGATCGAAGGGGAGATCCGTGCCCAGGTGGTGGTCATCAGCGGCCGCCTGGAGGGGGATGTCCACGCCACCGAAAAGGTCGAACTGACCCCGAGCGCGCGGGTCAACGGCAATGTCCACTACGAGGTGGTGGAGATGAACGCCGGGGCCCAGCTGAATGGACGCCTGATCCATGCCAGCGCACCGCTGGCGGCCCTGCCTGCACCCGAAAGCGGGGATCCCGCCAGTGGCAAGGGCGACACCGCGGCCCGACGCAAGCTGGCCGAAGCGATGGCTTGAAAGCCACCGCCGGTGCCCCCATGCTGATGCCATGAGCACGCTAGTCTCCCTGCCCGGCGCCCCCACGGCGGCCGCGCCCGATTACCAGTCGCTGGAGCGGCCGCTGAACTTCACCGAAGCAGCGGCCTCCAAGGTCAAGTCGTTGATCCAGGAAGAGGGCAACCCCGATCTGGCGCTGCGTGTGTATATCGAGGGTGGCGGCTGTTCGGGCTTCCAGTACGGTTTCGAGTTCGACGAGAACCGTGCCGAGGACGATCTGGCGGTACAGACCAGCGGGGTGACCCTGCTGGTCGACCCGCTCAGCCTGCAGTACCTGATGGGGGCTGAAGTGGATTACACCGAGAGCCTGACCGGCGCGCAGTTCGTGATCCGCAATCCGAACGCGAAGACCACCTGCGGTTGCGGCAGCAGCTTCAGCATGTGATTGCAGGGCGCGGGGCCTGCGCTCCGCGCCAGGTGTGTCGAGCGGTCTCCACACCTCACAGCAGAATGCGCACAGCGCCGACCTTGCCACCCGCATCGAATGGCGGCAGGCTTGCTGGATGTCCAATATTCTTTCGCCGCTGTCCGGTTTCGCCTTCATTGGCGAACCGCTGGAGCGCGCCGATGCCCTGCGCGAAGATGCCGATGTGCTGGCACGCCTGTGGCCGGATGCGCGGGTTCTCGTGCTTGACCAGGACGGCAGTGCCTTCACCGGTGCTGATGACCAGCCACTGGCGCTGACCGGCGCCGACATCGGGGGCGGCCCCGGTGCCGCGATCTTCCTGGGTCTGCGGGGTGAGCAGGCCTGGTTCTCGGTGGAAGCGTCCGCGGTTGCCGTCACTGCGCCTGGCCGGCTCGACCTGCGCCAGGCGGCACTGCTGTGGCCGGTGGCCGATGCGACCGCTTTCAGCTACGCGCGCGGCATGTCCTACTGGCATTCGCGCACGCGCTTCTGCGGCGTCTGCGGGGGGGCGGTGGCCTTTGCCCGCGGTGGCTTCGTTGGCCGCTGCGGGCAGTGCGCGACCGAGCACTATCCCCGGGTGGACCCGGCGGTGATCGTCGCGGTGGAAAACCAGGGCCGGTTGCTGCTGGGGCGGCAGTCCAACTGGGCGCCGCGCCGCTATTCGGTACTGGCGGGTTTCGTCGAACCAGGCGAGACCTTCGAACAGACCGTGGTGCGGGAAGTGCACGAGGAGAGCCGGGTGCGCATCACTGCCTGCCAGTATCTCGGTTCGCAGCCCTGGCCGTTCCCGGGCGCGCTGATGGTGGGGTTCCGCGCGCAGGCGCAGGACGATGTGCCGACCGTGGATGGCGAACTGGAGGATGCGCGCTGGTTCAGTGCCGACGAGGTGGGCGCGGCGCTGGCACGTGATGTTGAAGATGATGGCCAGGGCATCCGCCTGTCGCCGCCGATCTCGATTTCGCGGGGGCTGATCGAGCACTGGTATCGCCAACAGCGGGCGTGAAGACCGCACCGGCCTGTCAGAACGGCGGCGACCATTGCCGCCACCTGAACACGGCCCGGGTTACAGTGCGGCAGACCGCTGATGGCGGCGTCGCGACGGGTAAGGTAGCGACGCCGAGCGCCTTGTTTCGTAGGGAGACCTGCCATGTTCACCACTCTGGCTGCCGTGCTGGTTGCACTGGCCCTGGGCCATGTCGCCCCGGCCGCTGCCGCCTCGCTGCGCCGCTTTGACAGCTTCCGGCGCTGGCTGGGCTGGCTGGATGCGCACGGCGGCAAGGCCTGGCAGGGCCCCATGGGCGTGGTGCTGGCGCTGCTGCCGCCGCTGGTGTTGATGGCGCTGCTGGCCTGGCTGCTGCGGGGCGTGCTGTTCGGGCTGCCCTCGTTGCTGCTGGGCGTGGCGGTTCTGGCCTGGTGCTGGGGGCCGCGCGACCTGGACCGTGACATCGAAGCGATCATCGATGCCGATGACGCACCGACCCGGCAGGCGGCCGTGCGCCATCTGCAGGCGGCCGGTGGCAGCCTGCGCGAGGATGTACCCTCGCTGGTGGAGGCGACCGTACTCAATGCGCTGCGCCGCTGGTTTGCGGTGCTGTTCTGGTTCCTGCTGCTGGGCCCGGTGGGCGCGCTGGGCTATCGCCTGCTGGCGCTGATGTCCGAAAGCCCGATGCGTGCACGCGTACCGGTGGAACCGCTGGCAGTGGCCCAGCGCCTGCTGGGCTGGATCGAATGGCCGGTGGCACAGTTGATGGCGTTCTCGATGGCACTGGTCGGCAACTTCGACACGGCGTGGAAGGCATGGCGGCAAGCGCATGGCGAGCGCCTGGTCGGAGGCATCGGATTCCTGGGTGCGGTGGCGCGGGCCAGCGTCAATGCCGAGCTGCGCGAGGACGCGCATGACTACACCGAGGCGGGCCTGCTGCCGGTCTGGCAACGTCTGCCCGACCTGCGCGATGCCATGAGTCTGGTGTGGCGGATGCTGCTGCTGTGGCTGGCGGTGCTGGCCGTGCTGGTGATCGCCGGCTGGGTGACGTAGCCGCTGGCCAGGCGCGTGCGGCCTGACCGCAGCACGCGTTGCGACGCGCCTGGACGCGAAGTGGGAATCTAGACCGGCGCCAGTGCGGTGAACTGTGCCCACGGCAGGTTGCGCAGCAGAGCGTAACCGGGCAGCAGCCACAGCCAGAACATGGGGTTGGCCAGAATCCGCATCAGCGGATCAAGCACACGCGGGCGGATGCCGGCGATGTTCAGCAGCATCAGCAGCAGCAGGGGCAGGCTGATGACCAGCAGCGGGTTCATCGCCATCGCGCCGGCCAGATCGAAATGGACCAGCGAGTAAAGGCAGCGCGTGCTGCCGCAGCCGGGGCAATACAGACCGGTGAGTGCGTACAGCGGGCAGCCCGGCAGGGGATTGCCGGCCACGTAGGGATTGACGTTGCGCAGCACCACGGCCGCGCCTGCGGCCAGGCCGGTGGAGGCCAGCAAGGGTGCCCAGCGGGCGAGCCGGGAAGGAAGAGCGGACACGATCAGGCGAAGACGGATCCGGCGCGGACGCCGCCGGATCCGTCCGCAGGCCTCAGTAGCTGCCGTTGCTCATCGCGCCGATGCCACCGAGCACGACGAAGAACAGCACATACAGCACGACCATGATGACCCAGGCGATGGCCGACCAGATGGCCCACTTCTTGGCCTTGGCGGACGAGTCCTGTGCACCGGCGATATCGCCAGCGGCCAGCTTGCCGTTGACCTGTGCCGCATAGACGATCGACACGATGCCGACCGGCAGGCAGCAGAGCAGGGTGCTCAGGATCGCCCAGACCAGGTTGTTCGGGACCTGCGGAGTAGCGGTGTTCATGATTCAAGCTCCTTGATGGGTGGTGGTGGATCAATGGTCGGAAAGAGCGCCCAGTGCGGCCAGGCCGCCGAAGAGCCCGAACCACAACAGCAACAGGACCGGCAGGGCCGCGGCCGAAGCCGCCGCCCACCAGCCCGCCTTGCGTGACGCGCTATAGGCTCCCGCCAGATCGCCGGCCGCGCGGCGGCCATCGACCTGGGCGGCATACACGATCGACACCACGCCCAACGGCAGGCAGCAGAACAGCGTCGTCAGGATCGCCCACACCAGATGGTTGGGGATGTAGACCGGACGGCCGAGTGGTGGCGGTTGATTCAACGTGAGACTCCATTCCTTGGTGGCCGACCGTAGTGAACGGGCCGGACCTCCCCCCTGTGGGTGCGTAATCTACCGCAACCTGCGTCGCATGTATGCGTTTTCAGCCCGGCAATGACGGGCACGGCGCTTGACGCTGGCGTATGTGGGGGATGGCCCGGCTATGCGCGAACGGAGGGATTCCGTCAGGCGTGATCGCCGCGAAGGGCGCGGACCTGGGCTTCCAGTGCCGGCGCGTCGGTGCTGCGACCATCGATGGCAGGTGCTGCCACCACCTCGACGGTGGCGCGGAAGCGGCGCGGAACCCGCATGCGGCCAAGCCGGCTGTCGCGCCGGCTCCACATGCTCGACCACATCCCGCGCAGGGCCATTGGCACCACCGGCACCGGCCGGCGTTCGAGGATCTTCTCGACGCCGGACTTGAACGGCGCCATCTGCCCATCGCGGGTGAGTGCTCCCTCCGGGAAGATGCAGACCAGCTCACCCTCGGCCAGCGCCGCATCGATCTCCTCGAACGCGCGCTGCATCAAGGCCTCGTCCTCGCGAGCCCCGGCAATCGGGATGGCCTTGGCGGTGCGGAAGATCCAGCGCATCACCGGGATGTTGAAGATCCTGTAGTACATGACGAAGCGTACGGGGCGCGGAATCGTCGCCGACAGGATCAGTGCATCCATGTAGCTGACATGATTGCAGACGATCAGTGCTGCGCCTTCATCCGGCACATTGGCTTCGATGCCATGCGGGCGCAGCCGGTACAGGGTGCGCACCATCACCCAGCTCAGGAAGCGCATCAGGAATTCGGGGACGATGGTGAAGATGTAGATCGCCACCACGGCATTGGCGATCGCCAGCGCCAGGAACAGCTGCGGGATGCTCCAGTGCAGCAGCTCGCGCGCGGCCAGCGACAGCAGTGCGGCGGACACGATGAAACCGGAGTTCTGGATGTTCAACGCGGCGAACACGCGTGACATCTGCGCCTTCGGCGTGCGGCTCTGGATCAGGGCGAACAGCGGAACGACGAAGATGCCGGTGAACAGGCCGATTCCGACAAGGTCGATGACGATGCGCACGCTGCCGGGCTGCTGCAGGAACTGGGTGATGCTCAGCCCCTGCACGGTGGCCTCGCCGCTGCGGGCGAAGTAGAGATCGAGCAGGAACGCGGTCATGCCGAACGCGCCCAGCGGCACCAGGCCGATCTCCACCGTGCGCGCCGACAGCCTCTCGCACAGCAGTGAGCCAACGCCGGTGCCGATGGAAAACAGCGCCAGTGCCAGCAGGTACAGCTTGGGTTCGCCGCCCAGGTTGGCCAGCGCATAATTCGGCAGCTGCGAGGTCAGCACGGTGCCGACGAACCAGAACCAGGACACGCCCAGGATCGCGTTGCGCACCGCCTTCTGCTGGCGTGCCATGCGCAGCACCACCAGCGACTCCGGCAATGGGTTCCAGTTGATCTTCAGGCCCGGGTCGCCGGCATCGACCTTGGGAATCATCCGCGCCGCGATGTTGCCGCAGACCGCCAGGGCGATGACCAGCGATGCCGCGAACACGGGCCCGTGGCTGCCGGCCAGCAGGAACACGGCGCCGCCGATGATCATCCCTGACAGGATCGAGATCGATGTGCCCATCTCCACCAGCCCGTTGCCACCGGTCAGCTCCTCGGGTTTGAGTACCGAGGGCAGCACCGAGTACTTCACCGGGCCGAACAGGGTCGACTGCATGCCGGTGCAGAACAGCGCCACCAGCAGGAACGGCAGGTTCTCGGTGAGGAAGCCGATCGCTGCCAACGACATGATCACGATCTCCATCGTGGTGGTGATCACGATGAGCCGCGACTTCTCCAGTTTGTCGGCGATCTGCCCGGCCAATGCCGAGAACAGGAAATAGGGAAGGATGAAGATCGCCGGCGCCAGCGTGGTGTACAGCGAACGCTGCTCTTCGGACACGCCCAGGTAGAACAGCAGGCCGATGATGGCCTGCCGGTATACGTTGTCGTTGAAAGCGCCCAGCGCCTGCACGATGAAGAACGGCAGGAAGCGGCGCTGGCGCAGCAGGGCGAACTGGTTGTGACCGGACATGGAATCTCCTTGACCGGCGCAGCCTAGCATTCCTGCCCGCCGGCCGGGCCCGGATCCAGTGCTGCCGGGCGGCGGTCAGGTCAGGCTGCGTACGGCCTCGTTGGCGGCGGCACGCAGCTTCGGCAGCAGGCGCAGCACCAGCGCCATCTGGGTGCGGATCAACTGCAGCTTCGGTGGCATCACGTCCTCGATCTGCTCCAGCTCCGCAGCGACTGCGCGGTCGGCATCATTGTCATCCTCCGCGACCGCCTGCCGTGCGGCCAGCGCGCCGGCCAGCTGCTGCAGCGCCTTGCGTACCCGGTCGCCGGCGGCCAGTGCCAGCGGGTCGCCGGCGTAGCTGTCGACCTGGTCGCGGTGGGCACCCAGTGCCGACAGATGACCGAGCAGGGTGTTGGACAACGCCAGGAAGTGGAAGCCGGCATCCAGGTTGCGGCGTACATGGCCGGGCTCGCGCAGCATGTTCGACAGTGCAGTGGACAGCGCCGCATCGGCGTTGTGCATGTCGCGGCGGGCGATACGGTAGGCCAGGTCGTCGTGCATGCCACTGCGGTACTGGCCCAGCACCGCATCCAGGTAACGCGCGGCGGTATCCAGTACCCGTGACAGCACCCGATGCAGCTGGCGTCCCTGCCAGTCCGGCAGGATCAGGAAGGCGGCCGCCGCAGCGATCGCACAGCCCAGGATCGTATCCACCATGCGCGGCACGATCAGCACGAAGCCATCGCCGATCAGGTTGAAGCAGGTCAGCGCCATCACCGTGATCGCGGCCGAGGCCACCAGGTAGCGATCGGTGCGGGTGAAGAAGAACAGCAGCGCCGACAGCAAGGCGATCAGCAGCTGCACGTGCAGCTGTGGGAACAGCTGCAGCAGGGCCCAGGTCAATACCAGGCCGGCCAGGGTGCCGACGATGCGCTGTGCCAGGCGCTGGCGCGTGGCGCCGAAGTTCGGCCGGCACACGAAGACGATGGTCAACAGCACCCATGAACCGTTCTGGGCATTGAACAGGCGGATCGCCAGGAAGCCGGCGATCAGCGCCAGCGCCATGCGCAGGCCATGGCGGAACAGCACCGAGCCGGGCGTGAGTTGCTGGCGCAGCCGTACCCCCATCTCGCGCAGGGTGTGCGGGTTGCTGTCACGCAGGCGCGTGTCGACATTGTCCAGGCTGGCCTCGGAGCGTTCGGCGTCGAGCAGCCGGCGCTCGATGCTGCGCAGGTTGTGCACCAGCAGATCCAGCGAACCGAGCAGGCGCTGCCATTGCGGACGCTGCTGGTCGCGCAGGTAGGCCAGCGCGTCGGCGAGGTCGCGTCCGGCCTGCTGGTTGCTCTCGCCATACACGAACGGGCGGCGCAGGCGGATGGCTTCGCCCAGACGCGCGCAGGCCTGCCCCTGCAGGTCGAGCAGGCGCTGGCAGCGGTACAGCACGTCGCTGTGGAAGAACGCATCCACCAGTGCGCCATAGGGATAGTGCGAAGAGCTGGCGCGCTCGTGGAAATCCTGCGCCATGTAGTACAGGCGCAGGTACAGGCCGGAGTTGACCCCGGGCCGGCCGGAACGGCCGAAGCGCGCAAGGATCGCCGTCTTTGCTTCGTTCAGGGCTCCCACCACACGCCGGTTCTGTTCGGCCAGATCCAGCTGGCGGCGCTGCAGGTCGGCCTCACGCACCGGCTCGAACAAGGCGGCTTTCAGCTGCAGGTAGCGGCCCAGTTCCTGGTAGAGACGGGCCACGCGTTCGCGCACCGGGCGGTTGGCGAACAGCGCGGTCCAGACGATGGACAGCAGGCCATACCAGACTGCACCGGCCAGCAGGTGGCTGACCGCATGCAACGCACGTGGCAGATCTCCGGCGCCGCCATGCTGTTCCAGCCCGATCATGGTGTAGATGGCCAGGGTGACCGTGGCCTGGGCGATGGAGGCGTAGCGTTCGCCCAGAGCGCCCAGCAGGGTCAGGCCGAAGGTGGACAGCGCCAGTGCGCCGATGAACAGCCACGGCCACGGGAACAGCGCGATCACCGAGGCGGCGGCGATGCAGAAGCACAGCAGCGACAGCAGCACCGCTTTGGTGCGGCCCCACCAGTTGTCGTCGGTTTCGGCGATCGCGCTGGCGATGATGCCAAGGAACGCCCCGGGCAGCGCGGGGAGCGCGTCCAGCTGCCAGCACACGGCCATCGCAGCCGACAGGGCGATGAACACGCGCAGGCCATAGCTGGCTTTCTCGTGTGCCCACAGGCGGCTGAGGCGGGAATGGGACGCGGACATGCAGGCTCGGGCGGCGGATTGCCTCCATTATGGCGGTGTGCGCGTGGGTGCGGTGTTCAATGTGCGGACCCACGGTCCGCACCCGCACAAGCCGGGTTACATCTCCCAGCGCACGCTCACCGCGAAGGTGCGCGGCAGGCCGACGCCCGCGTTCGACCAGTACCTGCGATTGGCCAGGTTCTCCACGCTGGCGCGCAGGGTGACCGGGTGCCCCGACGCCATCAGGCGGTAGCCCACACCGGCATTGACCAGGGTGTAGTCGGGCAGCTTCAGGGTATTGTCGGCGTCGTACCAGACATCGCCGTAGTAGCGCACGGCAGCATAGGTTTCCAGTCCATCGACCCACGGCAGCTGGTAGCTGGCATGCAGCACACCGCTCCAGCGCGCGGCGCCGACGGTGCGGTTGCCTTCCTGCGCGGCATTGTCGGGCGACAGCCTGTCGTAGGTCGGGTCCAGCCAGGTCACGCCGCCACCCACGGTCAGCGCATCGGTCAGGTGCAGGTCGGCGCTGGCTTCCACGCCTTCGTACAGGGTGATGCCATCCTGCACCAGGCGCAGGCCGGCGTCGATGGGCTGGTCGATGTTGGCACCGCGTTCCAGGCGGAATGCGGCCACGTTCGCATTCCAGCGCGAGGCTTCCACCTTGGCGCCGACCTCGTACTGCTTGCTGATGGTCGGACCCAGCACATCACCGGCGTTGATGTAGGGGTTGCCCACGCGGCTGCCGGCTTCCAGCGATTCAATGTAGCTGGCGTACAGGGTCACGGCCTCGCTGGGCTTGAACATCACCGCATAGGTCGGGGTGACCGGGTAGGTGTGGTAACGGCCCTTGGTCTCGAAGTCGTTGTAGCGCCAGCCGGCCAGCACCGACCAGCCCCCGCCGAAGTCCACGGTATCGCTGGCGAATACGGCCTGCTGCACGGTTTCATCGCCGCGGGTCATCACCCGCGAACCCACCGCGTCGTGGCGGATGGCCGAACGCTGGTACAGGTTGGCGCGACCAATGGTGTTCCACTCGTAGGGGCGGTCCCAGCCCAGCCCGGTCTGGTGGCTGACGCCGGCCACCAGCTGGTGCTGCAGCGGGCCGGTGCGGAAGCCGCCCTGCACCAGCGCCTGCGCCAGTTTCCATTGGCTCTTGCCGCCCAGCTCATACACATTCACGTTGTAGTCGCCGTTCGGATCGTCGATGTAGGCGAAGATCTTGTTGACGTCGTTCCAGGAGGTGGTGACGCCGTAGCTCAGGCTGGCCTTCCAGCCGCTGTTGATCTGCCAGGTGAACGCCGTGGACAGCAGGCTGGAACGGGTATCGTAGTAGGTGCCCGGCACGCTGTTGTCGACGTCGCCGGCAATCGGCCGCGGCAGCGAGGTCATGCCGATGAAGTAGTACTGCGGCGACTCTTCGCTCAGGTCGCGGGACTGGAACACGCCGTCGAAGGTCCAGGTGAGCGCATTGCTCAGGCGCGCGTCCAGCGACAGCGCGCCGACCTTGCGGTCGACATGGCCGCCGTTGAAGGTTTCGCCCTTCTCCTGATACGCGTTGAAGCGATAGCCGAACATATCTTCGTTTCCGAAGCGGCCGCCAGCATCGACACCACCACTGATGATGGCCTGTTCGCGCCAGCCCAGCTGCGCCGAGAAGGCAGGGGTATCGGTCGGCTTCTTGGTGATGTAGTTGACGATGCCGCCGGGCGCGCCGAAGCCGTACAGGAAGCCGCCGGGGCCCTTCAGCAGGTCCACCTGTTCCATCACTTCCAGCGGCCATTCGGTGCCCCACGAGGACACCTGCAGACCGTTCACGCGGTAGCTGTCGTAGTTCAGATCGATGCCGCGGTTGCGGATGGGCGAGCTCCAGCCGCTGGCGTAGGCGCTTACCTGGGTGGTGACCGATGGATCGAACAGGAAGGCTTCGCCCAGCGATACGACCTGGCGCTGCTCGAGCTGTTCGCGGCCGACCGCAGTAATGGCGAACGGGGTATCGCGCAGGGCACGGTCACCCAGCGCGCCGGCTTCGGTGTGGGTGCGTTCGCCGACCACCTTGATGGCGTCCAGGTCGGTGGCGCTGCGGGCATCAGCCGGGGCTTGCGCATGGGCTGCGCAGGCGGTGGACAGGGCGGCGGCCAGCAGGGCCAGGCGCGGGGTGCGGAACGAAGGCATCGATCGGATTCCTCGGCGGACGGCCACAGGCCATCCACCCATGGTTGGGGGAAGAGGCAGTGGCTGGGATCACGCAGGCTGTCCGTGAACTGGGAGCGGGGCGCCGCAGGGGCGCAGGACCATGGCTGGTTGCGAATTGTTCTCTTTTCGTTACAGCGCGTCAAACCGTGAGCGTCGCCCGGGTGGTAGCGGCGCGCCGGGCGTGGCCCGGCGCTACCGAGGCTAGGCGCGCTGCGCGCGCTTGAGCAGTTTCGCCTCGCGCCTGCGCGCGCGCCGCGCCCGCCAACGCTCGGCCAGGCAGGAGAAGATCACGTAAAGGGCCGGCGTGCTGAGCAGGGTCAGACTCTGCGAGAACAGCAGGCCCCCGATCATCGCGATGCCCAGCGGCCGGCGCAGCTCCGACCCTTCGCCCAGGCCGATTGCCAGCGGAACCGCAGCCAGGATGGCCACCATCGTGGTCATCATGATCGGCCGGAAGCGGACGATGCTGGCCTCGCGTGCGGCCTCGCGCGGGGTCAGTCCGTGCTCGCGCTGCGCCACCAGCGCGAAGTCGATCATCATGATCGCGTTCTTCTTGACGATGCCGATCAGCAGCACCAGCGCGATCATCGAGATGACCGACAGCTCGGTGTTGGTACCGAACAGGGCCAGCAGCGCGCCTACGCCTGCCGCCGGCAGCGTGGACAGGATGGTTACCGGGTGGATCAGGCTTTCGTACAGCATGCCCAGCACCAGGTACACGGTCAGGATCGCCGCCAATACCAGGATCAGCATGTCGCTGGGATCGGAATTGAAGCCAAAGCCCGCATCGTCGGCCAGGCGGATGTCGCCCGGCATGCGCATGCCGGCCACGGTCGCATCGATGATCGCCTTTGCCTCGCCCATGCTGACGCCGGGGGCGAGGTTGTAGCTCAGGTCCATCGTCGTGTACTGGTTCTCATGCGTGATCTGCGAAGGCGCCAGCCCCGGTACCTGGGTGGCCACCGCAGTGATCGGCACCATCTCGCCATTGCCTGCGCGCACATGGACCTCGTCCAGTGCGGTGGGGGTCGCCGTCTGCGAAGGCAGGGCATTGACCACGACGCTGTACTGGTTGATGTCCGAGTAGATCGTCGAGATCTGGCGCTGGCCGAATGCACCGTACAGCGCACCGTCGATGGCACCGACCGAGACGCCCAGTCGCGCGGCCTTGGCGCGGTCGATCACGATGTTCTGGCGCAGGCCGGCGTTGTCCACGTCGGTGCCGACATCGCGCAGCTTGGGATTCTTCTTCAGTTCCGCCTGCAGCTTCGGCAACCACTCCTGCAGCGCCGCCAGATCGTTGCCCTGCAGCGAGATGCGGTACTGCGCGCCCTGGCTGGAGCCGCCGCCGTCGTTGCTGGGCAGATCCTGGATGGCGCGCAGCCGCAGCTGCAGGTCGGGATAGCGGTCGGCCTTGGCGCTCAGTCGCGCCAGTGCGTGCGCGGTGGTCTCGCGGCGGCCTTCCTTGCGTGACTTCAGTTCGACATTGAACTGCGCGCTGGAACCCTGGCGGCCACTGCCCAGGCGCACGCCGACGGTCTTCACCGCCGGGTCGGCCATCAGCATGTCGGTGATGCGGCGTTGGCGGTTGACCATGTCCTCGAAGGACACGGTCGCGCTGGAGTTGGCACGGCCCCAGATGAGCCCGGTGTCCTGTGGCGGGAAGGCGCCCTTCTTCACCGCGCCGAACAGGAAGACGGTCACGCCGATCAGGATCAGCGGCGTGAGCGAGAGCAGCAACGCGTGGCGCAGGGAGAAATCGAGGAACACCGTGTAGATGCGCAGCATGCGTTCGTGGCCGGCGTCCAGCCAGCGGCCCAGGCGCGAGGGTGACGCGCGATGGTCGTGCGCACTGAGGAACCGGCTGCACAGCGCCGGCGTCAGCGTCAGCGAGACGATCATCGAGACCACGATCGCCGCCACCAGGGTGACGGTGAACTCACGGAAGAACGCGCCCATCATGCCGCTGGCGAACAGCAGCGGGATGAACACCGCAACCAGCGAGGCGGTGATCGAGACGATGGTGAAGCCGATCTCGCGTGCGCCGGTGAACGCTGCCTGCAGGCGCGGCATGCCTTCGTCGAGGTGGCGCATGATGTTCTCGATCACCACGATCGCATCGTCCACCACGAAGCCGATCGCGATCACCAGCGCCAGCAGGCTCAGGTTGTTCAGGGTGAAGCCCAGCGCATACATCACCAGTGCGGCGCCGGCCAGCGACAGCGGCACCGTCACGGCCGCGATCAGGGTCGGGGCAAGCCGGCGCAGGAACAGCGCCATGGTCAGCACCACCATCGCCAGGCTGATCAGCAGGGTGATCTGCACTTCGTGCAGCGACGAGCGGATCGTCGGCGTGCGGTCGAAGTATGGCGTCATCGTGGTTCCCGGCTGCAGGTAGTCACGCAGCGTCGGGATCTGCGCCTTCACCCGGTCGACGGTCTCCACGATGTTGGCGCCGGCGCGGGTGAACACATACATGACCACCGCGGGCTTGTGGTCGAACCATGCCGCCTGGTAGGCGTCCTGCTGGCCGTCGTAGACGTTGGCGACGTCCTTCAGGCGGATCACCCGGCCGTCGCCTTCGGTCTTCACCACCAGGTTGGCGAAGTCCGCAGCGCGGGCCACCGAATCGTTGGTAATGATCGCGGTGGTGGAGTTGCCATCGCTGAGGAAGCCGGTCGGCGAGGTCACATTGGCCGCGCGCACCGCGTTGCGCAGGTCGTCGGCGGTCAGGCCCAGCGCGTTCATCAGCCGCAGGTTGACGTCCACGCGCACTGCCGGCGTCGACGCGCCGGCGATGTCCACCGAGGCCACGCCGCTGATCTGGCGGATGCGCTGGGCCAGCAGCGAGTCGGCCACGTTGTACAGCTCATCGGCCGACTGCGTCTGCGAGGTCAGTGCGATGGCGATCACCGGGTCGTCGTTCGGATTCGCCTTCTGGTACATCGGCGAGCCCATGCCCGAGGGCAGATCGGCCTGCGCGGAATTGATCGCGGTCTGCACGTCCAGCGCCGCCGAATCGATGTCACGGTCGCTCTGGAAGATCATGAACACCAGCGAGCTGCCTTCCGAGCTCGACGAGCGCATGCGGTCGATGCCCGGCAGCTGGCCCAGATGACGCTCCAGTGGTGCGGTGACCGTGGAGGCCATCGTCGCCGCGTCGGCACCGGCCTGGCTGGCGTGCACGAAGATCACCGGAATCTGGATGTTCGGCAGTGCCGATACACCCAGCCTCAGGTAGCAGATCAGACCCACCATGAACAGGCCGATGGCCAGCAGGGCGGTACCGATCGGGCGGCGGATGAAGGGGCCGGACAGGTTCATCGCGCGGCCCCCCGCAGCAGCGGGGCAGGGGTCATGCCTGCGGCTCCTGCAGCGTGCCCTCGCGCAGTGCGCGTTGCTCGCGGCGGCGCGCCAGCCACTCGGAGAAGCGCTCCATGTACAGGTAGATCACCGGCGTGGTGTACAGCGTCACCAGCTGCGAGAGCAGCAGGCCGCCGACGATGGCGATGCCCAGCGGACGGCGCAGTTCCGAGCCGATGCCGGTACCCAGCGCGAGTGGCAGCGCGCCGAGCATGGCCGCAGCCGTGGTCATCATGATCGGGCGGAAGCGCAGCAGGCAGGCGCGGCGGATCGCTTCATGCGCGTTGGCACCAGCGCGGCGTGCTTCGATCGCGAAGTCCACCATCATGATGCCGTTCTTCTTGACGATGCCGATCAGCAGCACGATGCCGACGATGCCGTCCACCGACAGGCTCAGGCCACACAGCATCAGCGCCAGCAGCGCGCCGACGCCTGCCGGCGGCAGGGTCGAGATGATCGTGATCGGATGGATGTAGCTCTCGTACAGCACGCCCAGCACGATGTAGATGACCACCAGCGAGGCCAGCAGCAGCCACACCACATCGGTCTGGCTGCCGGTGAACTCGGCGGCCTTGCCGATGAACTCGGCATGCAGGTGCGCCGGCATGTCCAGACTGTCCTTGGTCTCCTGGATCGCGCGTACCGCTTCGGACAGCGAATAGCCCGGCGCGACGTTGAACGAGACGGTCACGGCCGGCAGCTGCTGCTGGTGGCTGACCACCAGCGGCGCGCTGGTCACCTGGCCTTCGGCCAGCGCCGACAACGGAATGATGCTGCCGGCACCGACCGTGATGCCGGTGTTCTGCGCGCCGATGCCGGTGGCCGTGGAGGAGTTGGAGGAGGTGACCTGGCCGAAGCTGGTGGCGTTGGTGCCGGTCAGCGCGCCAGCACCGTTGGAGGCCACCGCCAGCTGCTCCATCAACGCGGTGCTGGTGCGGAACTCCGGTGCCACTTCCAGCACCACGCGGTACTGGTTGAGCTCGGTGAAGATGGTTGAGATCTGGCGCTGGCCGAACGCATCGTAGAGCGTGTCGTCGATGGTCTGCATCGGCACGCCCAGCACGCTGGCCTTGTCACGATCGATCGTCAGCTGCAGGGCACGGCCCTGGTTGGACAGGTTGTTGTCCACGTCGGCCAGCTCCGGCCGCTGGCGCAGGGCCTCGGTCAGGCGCGTGGCCTGGGTGGCGACGGTGGCCGCGTCCACGTCCGACAGGGAGTACTGGTACTCGGTCGCGGCCACGCGGGTGTCGAGGGTGACGTCCTGCACCGGCTTCAGATACAACGCTACGCCGGGAATCCCGGCGACGGCCTCCTGCAGGCGCGGCAGGATCCGGTCCAGCCCATCACGCTGGCTGCGCTCCTTCAGCACGATCGACAACTGGCCCTGGTTGAGCGTGGGGTTCATGCTGCCAGCGCCGATGAAAGCCGACACGCCAGTCACATCCGGATCCTTGCGCAGCGCTTCGGCCACCTGCCTGGTGCGCTGCTCCATCTGCGGGAACGCGATGTTCTGGTCGGCCTGCACCACGCCGGTGATCAGGCCGGTGTCCTGCTCGGGCAGCAGGCCCTTGGGAATCAGCACGTACAGCAGAACGGTCAGCACAAGGGCGCCGCCGGCCACGGCCAGGGTCAGGCGCTGGTGGTCCAGCACCCAGTCCAGGCTGCGCTCATACAGGCCGACGGTGCGGCTCCACACGGTCTGCTTGCCGGCCGCGTGCGCACGTTCATGCGCGTCCTCGCCTTCCGGCAGCGCGTCGGGCTTGAGCAGGTAGGCGCACATCATCGGGGTGAGCGTCAGCGAGATCAGCATCGACAGCACGACCGCGATGCTCAGCACCCAGGCGAACTCATGGAACAGGCGGCCGGTGACGCCGGGCATCAGCAGCAGCGGCAGGAACACTGCCACCAGCGATACCGTCAGCGACAGCACGGTGAAGCCGATCTGGCGCGCACCGATCTCGGCCGCTTCCTTGCCGCTCTTGCCCTGCTCGATGTAACGGACGATGTTCTCGATCATGACGATGGCATCGTCGACAACGAAGCCGGTGGCGACCACCAGTGCCATCAGCGAAAGGTTGTCCAGCGACATGCCGGTGAACGCCATCACCGCGAACGTGCCGGCCAGCGACAACGGTACCGCCACCGAAGGAATGATCGTGGCCCACAGGCGGCGCAGGAACACGAAGATCACCGCCACGACCAGGCCGATGGTCAGTACCAGGGTGAACTGCACTTCGTGCACGGAGGCGCGGATGGTCTCGGTACGGTCGTTGAAGATCTCCAGATGCACGTCGGCCGGCAGCACGCCCTGCAACTGCGGCAGGATCGCGCGGATGCGCTCGACGGTCTGCACGATGTTGGCGCCCGGCTGGCGGCGCACTTCGAGAAGGACAGCCGGCTTGCCGTCGGCCCATGCGGCCAGCTGGTCGTTCTCCACGCCGTCCACCACCGCGGCCACGTCCGACAGCCGCACCGGGCGGCCGTTCTTGTAGCTGATGATGGTGTCGCGGTATTCGGCGGCACTGGACAGCTGGTCATTGGTGCCGATGCTGTAGGACTGCGTCTTGCCGTTCAGCGAGCCCTTCGGCGCATTGACGTTGGCCTGGGTGAGCGCGCTGCGCAGTTCTTCCAGGGTCAGGCCCATGTTCGACAGCTGCGCCGGATTGACCTGGATGCGCACCGCCGGGCGGACATTGCCGGCGATCGACACCAGGCCCACGCCCTGCACCTGCGACAGGCGCTGGGCCAGGATCGAATCGGCGTAGTTGTTGACCTCCCGCAGCGGGCGCGTGTCCGAGGTGAGCTTCAGGGTGACGATGGCCGCATCGGCGGGGTTCACCCGGTTGTAGACCGGCTGGTAGGGCAGCGACGAGGGCAGGGTGGCCTGGCGGATCGCCGCCTGCACGTCCTGCGCGGCGATATCGATGTCGCGGTCCATCGAGAACTGCAGGATGATCGTCGACAGCCCGGCCGACGAATCGGACGTCATCAGGTCCAGGCCGGAGATCTGGCCGAACTGCCGCTCCAGCGGGGTGGTGACCAGCGAGGCCATCGTGGTGGCATTGGCACCCGGGTACTGGGTGGTGACCACCAGGCTGGGCGCATCGATTTCCGGCAGTGCCGACACCGGCAGCTTGCGATAACCGAGAATGCCCAGCAGCAACAGGCCCGCCATCAGCAGCGAGGTGGCGATCGGGCGGCGGATGAAGATCGTCGAAAAGCCCACGGACTGATCCTTGCTGGCGCTTCAATGGCAGCGCCGGCGTCGATGCCGGCGCGAAAGGAATCGGTGGCCTGCGCTCAGCGCGGGCCACCACCGCGGCGGCCTGCGCCGCCACTCTTCTGTTCGGCGGCCTTCAATTCGGCCTCGGTGGGTGCAGCCGGGGTCTCACCGGGCTTCAGGGCCGTGACCTTGCTGCCGGGCTTCAGGCGGAACTGGCCTTCACTGACCACCCGCTCGCCGCCCTTCAGGCCCTCGGCGATCTGCACGTGGCTGTCGCCCACTTCCACGCCGCTGCGCACGGTCTGCATCTTCACCGTGTTGTCGCCCTGCACGACGTAGACATACTCGCCGTCCGGGCCACGCAGCACGGCCTGGGTCGGAATCACCACGCCGCCGCCGATGGTGCGCAGCTGCATGCGCACATTGACGAACTGGCCGGGCCACAGGCCGTTGTCCGCATTGTCGAACACCGCGCGTGCCTTGAAGGTGCCGCTGTCGGCGCTGATCAGGTTGTCGACCACATCGAGCTTGCCGTCGCCGGACAACACGTGCGAATCGGCACGGTCCAGCGCGGCCACCGGAACGCTGCCGGCCGCCTGTGCCTGGCGCACATCGCCGAGCTGGCGTTCGGGCAGGTTGAACAGCACGTGGATCGGGTGGATCTGGGTCAGGGTGACCAGGGCGGTGCCCGCGTTGACCACGTTGCCGGCATCGACTGCACGGATGCCGGCGATGCCGGAGATCGGCGCAGTGACCTTGGTGTACTGCAGCTGCACCTGCGCCGAGCGCATGCTCGCCTCGTTGGCGGCCACTGCGCTTTCGTACTGTGCCACTTGGTTGCGTTGTGTATCCAGATCGGTCTTGGCGACGTACTGGCGGTACTCGGGGGCATTGGAGCGCTGGTAGTTGGAGCGCGCGGTCGCCAGCAGCGCCTCGTTCTGGCGCTTGGCGGCAGCGGCCTGGTCATAGCTGGCCTGGGCGGTACGTGGGTCGATCACCGCCAGCACGTCGCCCTGCTCCACTTCCTGGCCTTCGCGGAAGTTCAGGCTCATCAGCTGGCCGCCGACCTGAGGGCTGACCGTGACGGTATTCATCGCGGTGACCGTACCGAGCGCACTGGCGTAGACGGGCACGTCCTGGCGCACGGCGTCGACCACGGTCACCGGTACCGGTGCGGCATCGGCGTCATCGCCACCTTGGCCGGCGGCGACGCCGGGCCTGCCGGCCTTGTCCTTGCCACCGCCCAGCATGCGCAGGCCCACCACGGCCAGCACCAGTACCGCCACGACCAGCAGCACGATCTTCCAAACACGTGACATTCAAGGACTCCAAGAGGGCTGGACGGGCGGGGCCCGGTGGGCAATGCGCAAAGCATACCTGTGCCACATCACGTTTCCTGCATGACGGATGGGACGGGCGCTAGGACCGGGACCGGCCGCGGAGGTTCCCGTAAAGGCAGCGTTGCCCTACATTCAGGTGCAGAACCCTGCCGTGGAGTACCGAGATGCGCCGTTCGTTGTTGCTGTCCGCCCTGATCCTGGCCCTGCCGGCCCTTGCCCATGCCCAGGACGGGCAGCGTCCCGAGGTGACCGCGGCCGCACAGCGGCTGCAGGCCAAAGTGGTGGAGTGGCGCCGTGATTTCCACCAGCATCCGGAGCTGTCCAACCGCGAAGTACGGACCTCGGCCGAGGTCGCCAAGCACCTGCGCGCAATGGGCCTGAAGCCGAAGACCGGCATTGCCCATCATGGCGTGGTGGCGATCATCGAAGGCGGCAGGCCGGGTCCGAAGATCGCCCTGCGCGCCGACATGGACGCGCTGCCGGTGACCGAACAGACCGGCCTGCCGTTCGCCTCGAAGGCGACCGACCAGTACCGCGGGCAGACGGTGGGCGTGATGCATGCCTGCGGCCATGATGCCCATACCGCCACCCTGCTGGGTGTGGCCGAGGCGCTGGTGGCAATGAAGAAGGACCTGCCGGGTCAGGTCATGCTGATCTTCCAGCCGGCAGAGGAGGGCGCGCCGCCGCCGGAAGAAGGCGGTGCCGCGCTGATGCTGAAGGAGGGCCTGTTCGCCGACTTCAAGCCGGAAGCCGTGTTCGGCCTGCATGTGTTCTCCAGCGTGCAGGCCGGTCAGATCGCCGTGCGTGGCGGTCCGCTGATGGCCGCCTCGGACCGCTTCGGCATCAAGGTGATCGGTCGCCAGACGCATGGCTCCGCGCCGTGGAACGGTGTCGACCCGATCGTTGCCACGGCCGATCTGGTCGGTACCGCGCAGACCATCGTCAGCCGTCGCGCGAATCTGTCCAAGCAGCCGGCGGTGCTCACCTTCGGTGCGATCAACGGCGGCATCCGCTACAACATCATTCCGGACGAGGTGGAGATGGTCGGCACCATCCGCACGTTCGACGAGGGCATGCGCCAGCAGATCTTCGCCGACCTGCGCAACGTCGCAGAGCACACTGCGGCCGCGCACGGGGCAAAGGCGGTCACCGACATCTACGAATCAGAAGGCAACCCAGCCACGGTCAACGATCCGGCGCTGACGGCGCGCATGCTGCCGAGCCTGCAGGCGGTGGTGGGCAAGGACAACGTGTACGAACCGCCCCTGCAGATGGGCGCGGAGGACTTCTCGCTGTATGCCAAGGAGGTGCCGGGGATGTTCTTCTTCGTCGGCTCCACCAGCGTGGGCATCGATCCGGCGACGGCACCGGCCAATCATTCGCCGAAGTTCCTGCTGGATGAGAAGGCGCTGGACGTGGGACTGCGTGCGTTGCTGCAGGTGAGCCTGGATTACCTGCACGGTGCCGGCACTCCGGCAGGGTGAGGGTTTCCGGCAGGGCTTGCAGCCCTGCACCCCTGAAGCAACGGCAACGTCAACGGCAAAAGCGGTGCTGGATTTCTGTTGGTTGGGCGGGGCGGTGTGGGCCTGCAGGACACGCCGTAAACCCGTCCATGGGGGCTCGATGGCGCCATCCATGGCGCCAACGGTCCTGCAGGCCCACACCGCCCCGGCCCCGACAGGTTCACGCGGCTGTTGGTAGGTGTCGACCTTGGTCGACACAGGCAGACATCGGGAATGTCTGAAGGATTGGCTTTTGATTTTGATTTTTCTGATCTTTCCCGTGGTGGTGGCTGCGTGCAGGGAACTGTCAGGGGCCGGGTGGGTAGGCGGGGCGGGGGTGTCCGCGGCATGGATGCCGCGGCCAAGCCCCCAAGGACGGGTTTACGGCGTCCCCCGACCCGCCTACCCACCCGGCCAAGCCGATAGACCGCCTTCCACGACCAACCGACAAAACCACCACGGAGGGGCTCCGCCGTTGGCCGGCCCGGCCGGAGGCCCAGCCGCGTCGCGATACAATGGCCCCATGAACACCCCCCAGGATTCCAGCCTCGGTCGCGAGGTCAGTTACCCGTCGCAGTACGATCCCGGCCTGCTGTTTCCCATCCCCCGCCGCGCCGCCCGCGCCGAGATCGGCCTCGACGACACCGCGCTGCCGTTCGTCGGCCATGATCGCTGGCATGCGTTCGAGCTGAGCTGGCTCGACCCGCGTGGCAAGCCGCAGGTGGCCGTCGCCACCGTGCAGGTGCCCTGCACCTCGCCGTGCCTGATCGAATCGAAGTCGTTCAAGCTGTACCTGAATTCCCTCAACAGCAGCCGCATCGACAGTGCCGAGGCACTGCATGCGCGTCTTGTCGACGATCTGTCAGCCTGTGCCGGCGCACCCGTGCAGGTGGCGTTCGGCCTGCCCGAACTGCGCCCGGTACCGCTGGGCGAATCCATCGACGGCCTGGACCTGGAGATCGACTGCTACGGCCCCCCGCAGGCGGACTTCCTCTCGGCCGACGCTGCGCAGCCGGTGGAGGAGACCTTGGTCTCCGCGCTGCTGAAATCCAACTGCCCGGTTACCGGCCAGCCGGACTGGGCCACGGTCAGCCTGCGCTATCGGGGGCCGAAGATCGACCGGGCCGGCCTGCTGCGCTATCTGGTGAGCTACCGCGAGCACGCGGAATTCCACGAGCAGTGCGTGGAGCGGATCTTCAGCGAGGTCTCCGCGCGCTGCCGGCCGCAGTGGCTGGAAGTGGAAGCGCGCTACACGCGTCGCGGCGGCCTCGACATCAATCCATGGCGCGCCAGCCCCGGCATCGCGGCCCCGGCCGCGACCTACCGCGAGCTGCGCCAGTAACCGCCGCAGGCGGTTACGGTAGCGCCGGGCATGGCCCGGCGCTACCGGTGGAGCAGCGGGCAGGGGGTGTCCATCTCCCGATTGTTCAGCCCCCCGGGGGGCGGCTTCACATCTGCACCATCCCCATTTAACAACCGCCATGGCACCGTGCGAACCACGTAGTCATGCAGACGGGAGTTGTGGATGAGTACCGAGAAGAAAGCTGATTTCTCCGGCGTCAGCGCCAGCGTCGACAGTACCGCCCAGCAGGCACCGAAGGCGGACTTCTCCGGCGTCAGCGGCTCGGTGGACAGCACCGCCGAGGTGGTCAGCGGCGGCACCTACACCGTGCAGAAGGGGGACTCGCTGTCGAAGATCGCCAAGGCGCATCTTGGCGATGCCAATGCCTGGAAGAAGATCTTCGAAGCCAACCGGGACGTGCTCGATGACCCGGACAAGATTTTCCCTGGCCAGACCCTGAAACTGCCACCGAAGTAAGCCGGCCGCGCCCGCACGCCATCCGACAATCCTGGGAGGAACACCGAATGATCAAGACCACGCCGCTCCAGACCGCCCTGCTGACCGCCCTGTTGGGCAGCGTCGCCCTGGTGGGTTGCAAGAAGAAGGAAGAGTCGACCGACAGCAATGCAGCGCCCGCTGCCACCGCCCCGGCCGAAACGGCCCCGGCACCGATGACCGGCGCGCCGCCGCCGATGTCTGAGGCGGCAGTAGCCGTCTCCTCCGTCTCCGTCGGCAAGACGGCGGCAGCGGACAAGTCCGTCGCTCCGGCAGCACTGTTCGCGCCGAAGGACGATGTGATCGTGTCGGTCCGCACCGACGGTGCTGCCAACAACGTCAACGTCGGCGCCAAGCTGACCTTCCAGGACGGTCAGGTCGCCGGCGAGCAGAATGCCACGCTGAACACCAGCGGTGCCGAGACCACCAACATCACCTTCAAGAATGCCAATGGCTGGCCGGCCGGCAAGTACCGCGCCGAAGTCATGGTTGATGGTAAGGCGGCCGGAACGCCGCAGGAGTTCGAGGTCAAGTAAGTCCTGCCGACTCTCTCCCGGCAGGGCTCACGATGGACGCAGCCGCGAGGCTGCGTCTTTTTTTTTGCGTGACACCCCCAGCCGGGTGAATCACTGCGTTGCAGTACCGGCGCGTATGGCGCGGCTTTGCCCCGCGCGGCTGAAAACGCGACAATGCAGGGGTTTCCCCGCCGCGCGCCCACCCTGACGGCGACGGGGGAAAGCGTGGGGCCAGGCCCCGCGCGAGACACGGTTGCACGTGGTCCGGCGCTGCCGCCGGGCTTTCCCTGAGCACTGCTACAGAGTCCAAGTCCCCCATGTCCAAGATTCTCTACACGCTGACCGACGAAGCCCCGTTCCTGGCCACCCAGTCGCTGCTGCCGATCGTCGATGCCTACACCGCCACCGCTGGCATCGTGGTGGAAACCCGCGACATCTCGCTGTCCGGGCGCATTCTTTCGCAGTTCCCGGAACTGCTGGGCGAGGAGCAGAAGGTCAGTGACGACCTGGCCGAGCTGGGCCAGCTGGCGACCACGCCGGACGCCAACATCATCAAGCTGCCCAACATCTCCGCCTCGGTGCCGCAGCTGAAGGCGGCCATCAAGGAGCTGCAGGACCAGGGCTATCCTTTGCCGGACTACCCGGAAACGCCGGCCGACGACCAGCAGCGCGACTACAAGGCGCGCTACGACAAGGTCAAGGGCAGCGCGGTGAATCCGGTGCTGCGCGAAGGCAACTCCGACCGTCGCGCGCCGCTGTCGGTGAAGAACTATGCCCGCAAGCATCCGCATCGCATGGGCGCCTGGTCCGCCGATTCGAAGTCGCACGTCTCGCACATGGACGCGGGCGACTTCTATGGCAGCGAAAAGTCGGCAACCCTCGCCAACGCCGGCACCCTGAAGATCACCTTCCATGGCAATGACGGCAGCACCGTCGTGCTGAAGGAAAAGACCGCGGTCAAGGCCGGTGAGATCGTTGATGCCGCCGTGATGAGCCGCAAGGCGCTGGCTGCCTTCATCGACGCGCAGATCGCCGATGCCAAGAGCCAGGGCGTGCTGTTCTCGCTGCACCTGAAGGCGACCATGATGAAGGTCTCCGACCCGATCATGTTCGGCGTGGTCGTGGAAGAGTTCTACAAGGACGTGCTGGCCAAGCACGCCGACGCCATCCGGCAGGCCGGTTTCGATGCCAACAACGGCATCGGAGACCTGGTCGCGCGCCTGCCGTCGCTGCCGGAGGCCACCCGCGCCGCCATCGAAGCCGACCTGAAGGCCGAGTACGCGCAGCGCCCGGGCCTGGCGATGGTCAACTCGGACAAGGGCATCACCAACCTGCACGTGCCGAGCGACGTGATCGTCGACGCCTCGATGCCGGCGATGATCCGCGACTCCGGCAAGATGTGGAATGCCGAAGGCAAGCTGCAGGACACCAAGGCGGTCATCCCGGACCGCTGCTATGCCGGCGTCTACCAGGCCGTCATCGACGACTGCAAGGCGCACGGCGCCTTCGACCCGGCCACCATGGGCTCGGTGCCGAACGTCGGCCTGATGGCGCAGAAGGCCGAAGAGTACGGCTCGCACGACAAGACCTTCCAGATCGCCGCCGACGGCGTGGTCAAGGTCACCGATGACGCGGGCAGCGTGGTGTTCGAGCACGCGGTGGAGGCCGGTGACATCTGGCGCATGTGCCAGACCAAGGACGCCCCGATCCAGGACTGGGTCAAGCTGGCGGTCGAGCGCGCGCGCCTCAGCAGCACCCCCGCCGTGTTCTGGCTGGACGCTGCCCGCGCCCATGACGCGCAGGTCATTGCCAAGGTCGAGCAGTACCTGAAGAACCACGACACCGCCGGCCTGGACATCCGCATCCTGCCGCCGGTGGAAGCCACCGCGTTCTCGCTGGCCCGCATCCGCAAGGGCGAAGACACCATCTCGGTGACCGGCAACGTGCTGCGTGACTACCTGACCGACCTGTTCCCGATCATGGAGCTGGGCACCAGCGCCAAGATGCTGTCGATCGTGCCGTTGATGGCCGGTGGTGGCCTGTTCGAGACCGGTGCCGGCGGCTCGGCTCCCAAGCATGTACAGCAGTTCGTTGAAGAGGACTACCTGCGTTGGGATTCGCTCGGTGAGTTCCTGGCGCTGGCAGCGTCGCTGGAGCATCTGGGCAACCGCTACGACAATGCAGCAGCCCGTGTGCTGGCCAAGGCGCTGGACGAAGCCAACGGCCAGTTCCTGGACAACGACAAGTCGCCTTCGCGCAAGCTCGGTGGCATCGACAACCGTGGCAGCCACTTCTACATCGCGCTGTACTGGGCGCAGGCCCTGGCCGCGCAGGACGAGGACGCCGCACTGAAGGCACGCTTCGCCCCGCTGGCCAAGGCCCTGACCGACAACGAGCAGAAGATCGTCGAAGAGCTGATCGCAGTGCAGGGCAAGGCCGTGGACATCGGCGGCTACTACCGTCCGGACGTGGAAAAGGCCAGCAAGGCGATGCGCCCGAGCGCGACCTTCAACGCCGCGCTGGAGCAGCTGCGCGGTTGATCCATCGCCGTTCGGTCGTGACCCCGGAACCCGCGCTTCGGCGCGGGTTTCTTTTTGGCTCCGGGGTCAGATCCCCTTTTGCCATGCAAAAGGGATCTGACCCCAAGCGATGAAAACGTGACTTTCGTCAGCTGTCGGAATGTCGTCAACACGGCATGAAACTTGCCCGCGATGGCCGTCGCAGAACCGATGCGTGCGTAGGCGCGGGCACTGTCAATCTGAGCGGTCGATCACGACGGATGCCGCGGGCGATGACCTAGCCTTGGCGACGCGAGATCGCCGGGGAGGCGGTCGCACGGGGAACACGGATGGCACGCGTGCTGGTAGTGGGAACCGATATCCAGGGAGAGCAGGCCCTGCTCAGGCGCCTGCGCATCGCTTCGGCCCTGCCTGACGGCCAGATCCGCCGCAGCCAGGATCTGGACGACTGTGATCTGCTGGTCATCCGCGATACGCCCGCATTGCGCAACGCGGCCCTGCGCATGCGCCAGCAGCGGCCCCGCCTGCAGTGCTGGATCGAAGATCCCGGTGGCCAGCTGCGCGACGGCGATGGCCAGCAGCGTGTGCTCGATGACGGCGCCATCGGCCGCGCACTGCGTGGCATGCAGCGCCCACCGGAACCCGTAATTCCACACGTGCCCGCGCCGATCCGCCTGGCCGATGGTGCACACGCGATCACCCGCCTGCTGCGCGAGCGCTTGCCACTGCGGCAGGGATACGCGCTGCTGGGGGATGCCGCTGCGCCCCTGCTGCTGCTGGACCTGGAGCAGGACCAGGCCATCGCACTGCACGAGCCCGTCGTGGCATTGGTCGAACGCCTTGCGCGGGGGTTCGAACAGCTCTGGCTCGATGCGCTGACAGCAGCGCAGCTGCAGGCCCAGGCGGCAGATCGCACCCGGCAGCCATTGCGCCCGTTGCTGTGGCAGTGGGCGCAGCGCAGCCCGCATTGGCAGGCCCTGGACGAGCGCCTGCGCGTCGCCTCGGTGAAACTGCTGCGCTGGCCTGACTTCCGCGTACTGGGCCACGATCACGATGGCTTCCGCCTGTGCTCGCTGCTGCTCAAGCGCGCCTGTACGGTGGACGAGTGTGCCGTGCTGCTCGACCTTCCGCAGGCTGCAGTACGCGATTTCGTGCACGCCGCTTATCTGTGTGGCTATGCGCAGCTGCAACCGGCGCCTGCGGCGACGGTGACGGTCATGCGCGGCACGGGCAACGACAGCGGGCTATTGGCCCGGCTGTGGCGCCACCTGCGCGGGAGCGAACGCAATGCGTGAGCACAAGGTGGTCGTGCTGGGTGGCATGGGCAGCGGCAAGTCGACGCTGGTGCGCAGCATCGCCGCCGGCACGGTGGTGGACACCGACGTCGCCAACAGCGATCGGCTTGGCGCCGACAAGGCATCGACCACGGTGGCGCTCGACTACGCCGACATCGATCTGCCCAATGGCGAGCGTCTCCGCCTGTACGGTACGCCGGGTCAGCAACGTTTTGATTTCCTGTGGCCGATCCTGCTGCAGGGCGCGCGCGGCGCGGTGCTGCTGCTGGATGGCCGACGTGCCGGCGTGGCTGCCGAACTGGACGGCTACCTGCAGGTGCTGCGGCCGTTCGGACCGGCGCTGGCACTGGTGGTGGCGGTGACCCATCTGGACCAGGCACCGGCGGCCGCGATGGAACACTGGGCAGCACATGCGCAGATCGACGGCCAACCGCTGCCGCTGCTGCCGCTGGATGCGCGCGACCGCGAACAGGGGCTGTTGCTGATGGATGTGCTGATGAGCGAGATCGAAGCGTACGCGCTGGTGACCGCGCATGGCTGACGGACAGGCCGCACTGCTGCCCGATGCACGCCAGCGCGAACGCCTGCAGCCGTTGCTGCAGGACCTGCAGCACCGGGTGGAAGGGGTGCGCACCGTGGTGCTGGCCAGTGTCGATGGCTTCGCGCTGGTCAGCGCCGGTGCCGAAGGGCGTGGTGAACGCCTGGCCGCGATGACCAGCGCAATGCTGGCGTTGGCGGCAGCAGTAGGGCGCGAGCTGGTCCTGGGAGACCTGCAGACGCTGATGCTGGAAGCCGCGGGCGGCAAGGTGCTGATGCTGGCCATTCACGGTGAAGGGCGTGCGCCGCTGCTGCTGATGGCAGCCTGCGACCAGCGCAGCGTGATCGGCCAGGTGCTGTGGCAGAGCAGGGAATGTGGCCAGGCGATCCTGGCCGAACTCGGCGGACCGTGAGCCCGGCCGCAGGGGAACGAGGGGCTCGAACCTACACCGACAAGGGGTGCAACGTGTCTGGATTGACTGAATCGTTGAATGCACTGATGGGTATCGATGGCGCGCAGGCCGTGGCGCTGGTCGACTATGAAAGCGGCATGCTGCTGGGCGAAGCCGGTGCGGGGATGGACATGGAAGTGGCGGCAGCCGGCAACACCGAAGTGATCCGCGCGAAGATGAAAACCGCAGCGTCGCTCAACCTCAACGACAGCATCGAGGACATCCTGATCTCGCTGGGCAGGGCGTACCACATCATGCGCCCGGTGGCCAGGAAGAAGGGCCTGTTCTTCTACATCGTGCTGGACCGTAGCAAATCCAATCTGGCATTGGCCCGGCGCAAGGTGCAGGAAGTGGAGGCCGAGCTGGCCATCTGAGCCGATGCTTGTTGGAGCCGGGCATGGCCCGGCTCTACACATTCCACCCCACGCCGGCGTATGGTTGAGCCATCTTCTCCGGTGAGCCCTGCATGTCCACGCCTGACATCGCTGCCGAGCTGGCGCCGCGCGTCGCCGGCGCCATCCGCGATGGATTCGAGCAGTACCATGCCCGCTTCGCGGCGATCACCGCCCGCGCGCGGCAGCGCTTCGAGCAGCGCGACTGGAGCGGTGCTCGCCAGGACGCCGTCGAGCGCATCGCCCTGTACGACCTGTGCATCGCCGAGCAGATGGATGCACTGCGCCGGCTTGCCGGCGAGGCGATCGGCGAGCGCTCGCTGTGGCTGCAGGTGCACGGCGCCTACAGCGCCCTGCTGCAGGGGCTGATCGACGCCGAGCTGTACAAGACGTTCTACAACACGCTGTCGCGGCGGTTGTTCGCCACTCGCGGCGTCGACCCGGCGGTGGAGTTCATCGCCTTCGATGTCGAGCCGTCCGATGCGATCACCCATCCGGTCGCCCGCCACACCTATGCGGTCTCGCCGACGCGCCCGGTGGAGGCGCTGCAGCGGGTGCTGGCTGACTATCGCTTCGATGTTCCCTATGCGCACCAGCTGCGCTGTGCCGCCGCCATCGCCGTACGGCTGCAGGATGATCTTGCGCACTGGGGCGATACGCCGGTACGCAGCATCGAACTGCTGGATACCGTGTTCTACCGCGAGCGTCGCGCCTATCTGGTAGGGCGCGTCTTCGGCGAGCATCGCTTCTCGCCCTGCGTGATCGCGCTGGTCAACGACGAACAGGGCCTGCGTGCCGATGCAGTGCTGACCCGTCGCCGCGATGTCGCCCACCTGTTCGGCGTGTCGCGCAGCTATTTCCAGGCCGACCTGGCCACCGTCGGCGACGCCGTGGTGTTCCTGCGCAGCCTGCTGCCGGGCAAGCCGATCGACGAAATCTACACCGTGCTGGGCCGTGCCAAGCAGGGCAAGACCGAGCGCTACCGCACCTTCTTCCGCCATTTCAATGAACATCCACACGAGCGCCTGGTCCACGCCGAAGGCACCCCCGGCATGGTCATGGCCGTGTTCACCCTGCCCAGTTACCCGCTCGTGTTCAAACTCATCCGCGATCGTTTCGCCTGGCCGAAGGCGATGTCACGGCAGCAGGTGGAAGAGAAGTACGCGCTGGTGTTCAACCTGGACCGTGTCGGCCGCCTGCTGGACGCGCAACCCTATCGGCACCTGCGCTTCCCGCGCGACCGCTTTGCGCCGGCGCTGCTTGACGAACTGCTGGGCCAGTGCGCGCAGAGCATCCGCGTCGATGGCGACGAAGTGGAAGTGGCGCTGTGCTACGTGCAGCGCCGTTTCCGCCCGTTGAACCTGTACCTGCGCGAGCAGGGCGCAGAGCCGGTGCGCGCTGCGGTGCTCGACTACGCGCAGGCGATCACCGACATGGCGCGCAACAACATTTTCCCCGGTGACATGCTGCCGAAGAATTTCGGTGTTTCACGTCACGGCCGCGCGGTCTTCTACGATTACGACGAACTGTGCCTGGTCAGCGACTGTATGTTCCGTGCCTGGCCGCAGCCGAGCTCGCCGGAAGAGGCGATGGCCGACGAGCCCTGGTTCCACGTTGGCCCGCGCGATGTGTTCCCCGAACGCTTCGGCCCCTTCATGGGATTGCCGGCCGGCGAACTGGCGGCCGTGCGTGAGCACTATCGGCACCTGTTCGATCCCGGCTGGTGGCAGGCCCTGCAGGCCCGCTTCGCCAGTGGCGACTATCCGGACACGCCGCCCTATGCCGCCAGCCACCGGCTGGCGTAGCCCCGCGCGCCTGCGCTTCAGTCTGCGTGGGGGTAGACGATTACCCGGTTGCGCCCCTGTTCCTTGGCCAGGTACAGGGCCTTGTCGGCCAGGCGCAGGGCCTGCTCGGCATCGGCATGGAAGCTGGGGAAATGGGCCACGCCCAGCGACACCGTGATCGTGCCGACCGGTGCGTAGGGGTGATCGGCGATGTGCTGGCGCAGGCGCTCGGCGGCCTGGCGCGCAGGCTCGGTACCGATACCCGGCAACAGCAGCAGGAACTCCTCGCCGCCAGCGCGGCACAACAGATCGCTCTCGCGCGAGTGGCGGCGCATCTGCTCGGCGATATGGACGATGACGGCATCACCGACGTCATGCCCATGGCCGTCGTTGATCGATTTGAAGCGATCAATGTCCAGCGCCAGGATCGCGAAGGGAATGCCCTGCGCCTGCAGCGCATCCAGCGCATGCTGCAGCCCGCGACGATTCAACAGACCGGTCATCGGATCGGTGCGGCTGGCGCGGTTGAGCGTGCCGATCCGGTCCTGCAGTGCGTTGAAACTGTGCAGCACCGCATGCTTGAGCTGGGCAACCTCGAAGTACCAGGCGCGGATGCCGTTGACATGGCTGATCGCGTTGCCGGTGTCCTCGCCGGCCTGCACGTTGCGCGCCAGCTGCCACAGCGGCAGCGAAATGCGCCGGGCGAACCACCAGGTGATCACCAGTGACAACACACCCAGCGGGATCGCGTTCCAGATCACCGCCGACATCAGCCGCGACAGTGGCTGCAGGGTGGCTTCGGTGGGCCGCTGGGCGACGATGCCCCAGCCGGTGACAGCGACCGGGGCATAGCCGGCCAGCATCGATACACCGCGGTTGTTGCGCACCTGCTGCGCTCCCCGCTCACCGTGGATCACCGCCGTCACCGCCGGATTGCCGACCACATAGTCGCCCACCCGCTCGCCTTCGACGTGGTACAGCAGGCGGCCATGGCGGTCGACCACATACAGATACGAGCCGTCGCGATAGTAATGCGTACCCAGCAGCGTATGCAGCGCGCTGCGCTGGCGCAGGTACAGGGTGCCGCTGATATAGCCGCGGTACCGGCCCTGGCCGTCGAAAATCGGATGCGACAGTGAGACCAGCAGCTTGCCGGTGGCCGACTGGTAGGGATCGCTGATCATCGGCTGACGGGAGGCCAGTGCCGCATTGTTGCCCGCGCTGTGCAGGATCTCGCCCTGCAGCTGCAGCGTCTGGGGCGAGGTGGCGATCACCAGGCCATCGGCATCCACGACCAGCGAGGAGTTGAAGCTGCTCGACTGCAGCTGCAGGCGGCTGGCTTCGCCCTGCGCCTGGCGTGGATCCATGTCCGCCTCGCCCAGCCGGGTCGCGCTGTAGGCCAACTGCTGCTGGGCGGACAGCAGGAAGTTCTGGGTCGTCTCGGCCAGCTTGCTGGCATAGACGCGGTTGGCCTCCAGCGTGTTGCCGACCAGCTGGTCGCGTTGCACGCGGTAGCTGGCCAGCAGTGTATTGGCCAGGGCGATGATGGCGCTGAGCAGGGCGAGGGCCAGGATCAGCTTGCCCAGGTTGAGGCGGGGCGAAATCAGGCGCATGCGGAGCAGGATGGGGCGGGGGGGACCGCAATGCGGGCAGGCGCAGGCGGAATGCAGGCAGCATTATCGCCAGAAACGGCGTCGGCGCGGGTGAAGCCCGGCGCGACCGGCGGCCTCAGCGCTGCAGGCGGCGCAGCAGGGTCTGGCGCACGTGCGCGGCCGCCGCTGCGTCGAGCGTTCCCAGCACACCCTGCGCCTGCATCGGGATGTGTGCGGTCGCTGCCTCGCTGTCGGCGAACACATAGTGGTCGAACATCGCGCGCCACTGCGCGCGCTGTGCCGCAGGCAATCCGCGCAGGGCCAGGATCGACAGCATCAGGGCATTCATCGGCGAGTCCATCCAGGCCGGCACCGGCCGCCACCAGGTGTTGACCAGCACATTGAATGTTTCCAGACCTTCCATGTGGTGCCACCACAGTGAAGGGATGAAGACCGCATCGCCCGGTTCAAGTTCGGCCACCAGCGCCTGCTGCAGCGCCTGCGGGAAGCGCGGAAAGCGATCAAGGTCCGGTGCGTGGAAATCGACCAGGCTGATCGCCTGCCCTGCGGGAGTGAAATCGAGCGGGCCGATGTACAGGTTGTCGATCTGGTCCGGTGGGAACAGCGTCACCCGGCGGCGCCCGGCCGCCACGCATGCCAGGTTGTCCGGTACGTCCTGATGGGCGGCAATGCGCGAGCGGTTGCCGATCCAGATGCTGCTGAGAGGTTCGTCCACGCCCAGCTGCAGCGGATTGGCCCGGGTGAAGCCGGGCAGAAAGCTGTCCAGCGTCGTCGATGCCACGTAGATCGATGGCGGCGCCGGATCGGTGGCGTACTTCAGCAGCGTGGCCAGCACCACTTTCAACGGTACCTGCTCGCGGCGGAAGTTGAAGCCGCTCATGTCCGCGTTGTAGAACAGCCGGCCGCCGGCGTCGGGTGCTGCCGTGGTCGCGGTCACCGGCATCTGCCCGTGGTCGAACGCGGCCAGGTGCGCAACCGCCTCCGCAGGCGAGCGGCGCGCGGCCGCGACCAGGGGCCAGTGCGCGACCAGCCCGCGGATCACCTTCGGCGTGGTCCAGGTGTGCAGCCGGGCCGGCAGCTCATCCGGGTCCAGGTCCCGCACGTCATCGATGGGTCGGGGGTGGGGCAGCATGCGTGGACATCCTGGGCGTGATGGAGGGCCGGGCCCGTGCCCGGCGGCCTTGGGTCCGCGCATCATGCACCCGTGCGGCGTGGGCCGGGCATGAACCCGGCCCACGAGGCCTCCGGCGCCGGTCAGAACTTGTAGCGGACGCCGAACATGTAGCGCGGACCGGTCTGGGTGGCATAACGCAGCATGTTGGTGTGCCGCGAATAGGTGCGCATGGTCTCGTCGGTCAGGTTGATTGCTTCCAGGCTCAGCGTCAGCTGTTCGCTGACCGCGTAGCTGATGTTGAGATCGAGCTGACCGTACGCGGCAGTGTAGTTCGGGTTCGGGCCCTGGCCACCGATGCCGTTGAGGAACTTGTCGCGCCAGTTGTAGGCCGCGCGGATCTGCCAGGCGTTCTTGTCGTAGAACGCGACCACGTTGGCCGAATCGCTCAGGCCGATCATCGGGTACTGGTCGCCCAGGCTGAGGTTGTTGAACGTCAGCCCCGACTTCACCTTGGTGTAGTTCGCGGCCACGCCGAAGCCGGACTGGCCGAACAGGTGCTGCACCGCCACTTCCCAGCCGTCGAGGTGATCCGAGTGCTGGTTGGCCGGTACCGTGATGTCGAAACCGGCCACCGGGTCGTTGGGCTGGCCGATGATGGTGCCGGTCATCTGCCCGGCCGAATTGCGCCCGGTATAGGTTACGCCGGGATCCCCGGCATGGTTGGTGAAGATGTAGTCGCGGATGCAGGGCATGTCGGTGGTGCCGCAGCCCGATGCCAGTGCCTCGTTCCAGTACGCGCCACCGACCGGCGTATGCAGGGTGCCGGCGTTCTCGCGCACGATGGTGTCGCTGATGAAGTTCTTGATGTTCTTGCGGAAGAAGCCCACGGAGGCATAGCTGGCCTCGCCGTAGTACCACTCCAGCGACAGATCGAAGTTGTCCGAGATCAGCGGCTCCAGACCCGGATTGCCGCGGGTGCCGGTGCCGCCCTGGGTGCGCACGATGTCGGCCAGCGACTGACCGCTCTGGATCTGCGTCCAGCTCGGCCGGCCCAGGGTGCGGCTGTAGCTGCCGCGCAGCGCCAGCGTCTCGGCCAGGTCCAGTTTCAGATCAACGTTCGGCAGCACGTAGTCGTACTTGCCCTTGCCACCGACGAAGCCGCGATCGGCGGCGTAGTCGATGTTGAACTCGTTGGCCGAACTCCAGCTGATGCCGGTCGGTACGCGCACCAGCGCATTCGACTCCACCTCGGTCTGCTCGTAGCGCGCGCCGACGGCCACGTGCAGTGGCATCGACCAATCCAACGTGGTGCGGTACTGCAGGTAGGCACTCTTCGACTTCTCGGTGGTGCGGATGTCCTCGGAGTACTCCGTCGGTGCGTAGTAGCAGCTCGGGCAGGCCGGATCGGAATCGGTGCCGACCTGGGCCGCCCGATCGATCAGGCGGTCGAAGTCGAACACCAGGAACTGGCCGGTCAGGCGCGGATCGTTGTGGCCGGAGAATGCTTTGAAGTACTTGCCCATGTTGTCGGCGTACCAGATGTCATCGGCGTAGTCGGCCGGAGAGCCCAGACCGCCCCAGCTGTTGCGCTGCATGATGGCTGAGGCAGAGCGGTTCTCCACCTGGGTGTGGCCCACGCCGAAGTCCAGCGCCGAATAGTCGGCGAAGCGGAACGTGCCGCGGCCCTGGTACTGCTGCACCTTGGACTTGTTGTAGCTGTTCTGGAACACCGAGCCGGTGACCAGTGCGTCGGAGGCCTGCACGCCGCCCGGCGGCAGTGCGATGTTGATGATCGGCAGGTCGCCGCTGTAGTCGACGGTGGTGGTGCCACGCACGAAGGCGGCCACGCCGAGCACGCCCGCCGAGCCATAGGGACTGTCCGGCCGCGATTCCGACTCGGCGTTGTGCACATCGAAGGACAGGTCCAGCGCGTCGTTCACTTCCCAGTCGACGTTGAAGCCCAGCGAGTGCATGTCGGTCTTGGTGGCCAGTTTGGCGCCGCCCATCGACACGTCCGAATTGGTCATGTCCTCGCTGTAGATGATCGGCGCGGACACCGGGCCGTTGGTCCAGATGCTGTCGCCCGGACCATAGTTGAACCAGACCGACAGCTCGCTGCGCTGCTGCTGCACCTTGTTCTCGACATAGGTGTAGTCCAGCGTGGTGGTGACATTGTCGGCCGGCTTCCACTGGAACGTCGCCTGCGCGTTGGTGCGCTGCCGCTGCACGCCATTGACGTTGTAGGCGGTGTTCTGCGGACGCGCGTAGACGTCGTCGGGGCCGGGGCGGTTGGTGATGCGGTCGGAATACCCCTGGCCCGGCAGCGGCAGTGCCCGCCAGTCCGCGCTCTCGTCGCCCTTGAACGTGGCCCAGCCCTCGGCCACGGTGGCCTGGTTGAAGCCGGAATCACGTTCCTGGTGGCTGGCACTGAACGTCACGCCGAAGCGATCGTCGGCGTAGCGCTGGCTGAAGATGCCCGAGAGCTCGCCGGTGACGTTGGAGCCGCGCAGGGTCCGCGGCAGGTTGTCGTTGGACGAATCGTTGACCGCCTTCAGACCAAGGCTGATCACCGGTTCGGACTCCAGCGGCCGCAGCGTCTTGATGTTGATGGTGGCACCGATGCCACCGGCAGGATTGTCGGCGCGGCTGGTCTTGTATACCTCCACCGCAGAGATCGACTCGGAAGCGAGGTTGGCGAAGTCGAACGAGCGCGAGCCGGACAGGCCGCCGCCGCCGTTGCCCAGATTCGACGCCGGCATCTGCCGCCCGTTCAGCAGCACCAGGTTGTAGTCCGGACCAATGCCGCGCACGGTCACCTTGGACCCTTCGCCGCTGGAGGTGCGGTCGATGGAAACACCGCTGATGCGCTGCAATGATTCGGCCAGGTTGGTGTCCGGGAACTTGCCGATGTCCTCGGCGACGATGCCGTCAACCACGCCCTGGCTGTCGCGCTTGAGGTTCATCGATGAGGTCAGGCTGCCGCGGATACCGGTGACCTGCACCGCATCGAGCGTGGTCGGATCGACTGGTTCGTTGGTGGCGGGTGCGTCCTGTGCCCATGCCGGGGCGGCCAGCGCAGCCAGCAGCGCGGAAGTGAGCATCGTCTTGCGAGGTACTGCCTTGTACGTCTTCATGGAAGCTCCCTCCCCAGGGAATTCGGTAATGGCGATCCTGCTTCGTTCAATCACGGACTACTGCATGTGGCCCGGATTGGAGCGACGCTTGACAGCGTTGTCAACAAACTGCCATGAAGTGCGCCGCGTCGGCGGTCGCAAGGTGCGCTGTGAAATCGTTGCCAGAACCTCGTCGCTTCGGAAACAACGCCTTGTGCGACGGCATCTGCAGCGGTTTTGCAGGGATGACAGCGCTGCCAACACGAGGGCAGGAAAGTGTTGTGCGGTGCAGAACAAAACTGCGCGGATCAGCTTTCAGCTCGCAGGTGTCAGGTCATTCGTCGGATTGACAGCGCTGGACAATCACAATGGCTGCAAATGTCACGCCTGACCGCAGGATGGCTTCGATCACTGACTGGAAGGACAAGCAATGGACACAGTAACGACCGTTCGAGGACATCACGTGCAGGGCACCACCCGCGCACTGGCGGTGGTCACCGCCATCTTCTTCATGTGGGGCTTCCTGACCTGCCTCAACGACATCCTCATTCCGCACCTGAAAGCGGCGTTCGCGCTGAGCTGGGTGCAGGCGATGCTCATCCAGTTCACCTTCTTCGGCGCCTACTTCCTGATGTCGCTGCCTGCGGGCCGGCTGGTGGCTGCGGTGGGATACAAGCGCGGCATCGTCGCCGGGCTGGCCATTGCAGGCGTCGGCTCCCTGCTGTTCTGGCCGGCTGCGGCCGCCCATGTCTATGGGCTGTTCCTGGCGGCGTTGTTCGTGCTGGCCACCGGCATCACCGTGCTGCAGGTGGCAGCCAACCCCTACGTGGCATTGCTGGGCGAGGAGCTCACCAGCTCCAGCCGGTTGACCCTGGCGCAATCGATGAACTCGCTGGGCACCACGCTGGCACCGTTGTTCGGTGGCCTGCTGATCCTGTCGGCGCAGCCGCGCAGCGAGGAGCAGCTGGCGCTGTTGCCGCAGGCCGAAGCACTGGCCTACCGTGCAGCCGAAGCGCAATCGGTGCAGCTGCCGTACTTCGGCCTGGCCGTGGTCCTGTTCCTGCTGGCGGCAGCGATCTGGATGTTCCGTCTTCCCACCATTCCCGGCGTGGAGGAACGCACCGGCGCGCGAAGCCGGCCGTGGGACGTCCTGCGCCACCGTCATGTGCGACTGGGTGTGCTGGCCATCTTCTGCTACGTGGGCGCGGAAGTTTCCATCGGCAGCGTGCTGGTCAACTTCCTGTCCTCGCCGGGCATCGGCCAGGGCATGACCGAGCAGGAGGCCACCGGTTATGTCTCGCTCTATTGGGGCGGTGCGCTGGTCGGGCGCCTGCTTGGCGCGGCGCTGCTGGCGCGGTTGGATGCGCGCTGGCTGCTCGGTCTTTTCGCGCTCGCGGTGGTGCTGCTGCTCGGCATCACCGTCTCCACCACGGGTGGCCTGGCCAAGTGGGCGGTGGTGAGCATCGGACTGTTCAACTCCATCATGTTTCCGACCATCTTCGCGCTGGCGATCACCCGACTTGGAGCTCTCACCGGACAGGCTTCAAGCCTGTTGGTGATGGCGATCGTCGGCGGTGCGGTCATTCCGCTGGCCATGGGCTGGCTTGCCGACAATCATGGCCTGCAGCTGTCGTTCCTGCTGCCGGCGCTGTGTTATCTCTACATTGCCTTCTATGCATGGAAGGGTTCGCGGCTGCCTGCCGCGTGAGCCGCAGGTTCGCCGCTGGCTCAACGTCGCCGTGGTGCGGCGGTCGACTCGCGTTCGAGTACCGCGTGCTCGACCGTGATCATGCGGCCAGCGGCTTCGGCACGGATGTGCTCGATCAGCTGTTCGGTGGCCAGCCGCCCCATGTGCGAGGTCGGTTGGCGCACGGTGGTGAGTGCAGGGTAGATGTGCCCTGCGATCGGGGTGTCGTCGAACCCGCACACCGAAAGGTCGCGCGGCACGCGAAGGCCGCGTTCGCCCGCGACGCGATACACGGCCGCGGCCATGTCGTCGTTGGCGGCGAAGATTGCCGTGGGAGGCTCATCCATGTCGAGCAGCAGGTTGGCTGCGTCCACGCCGGACTCGAACGAGAACTGGCCGTTGACCACCAGCGCCGGATCGTAGGCGATACCTGCCTGCCGCAGGGCCTGGCGGTAACCGGCGTAGCGCCACTGGCAGGCACCATGCGCGCGCGGCCCCTTGATGTGGGCAATGCGGCGGTGGCCCTGCGCGACCAGGTGACCGATCAGCTCGACCACCGCAGTGGTTTCATCCATGCGCACGCCGATGCGTCCCTCCGGGTGTCGCGGGGCGATGCAGGCGAAGGGAATGTCATGCTCTTCCAGGTACGACAGCACTACTTCGTCGTCGGTCAGCGGCGGGATCAGCACCACGCCATCCGGACGCGAGTTCTCGAACAGCGCGGTCATGTCGGGCAGGGTACGCCGGCCAGTGCCCACCGGGCCGAGGATCAGGTTGTAGTGCTGTGCGTGGCAGGCCTCGAGCATGCCGTTCTGGATTTCCATCAGGTAGTTGCGCGAAGGATTGTTGTAGACCAGTGCCAGCGCGTACGAGCGCTGTCCGGCCAGGCTGCGCGCGGAGAGATTGGGCTTGTAGCCCAGGCGCGCCACGGCCGCCAGCACCCGTTCGCGGGTCTGCTCGCGCACGTTGGGCTCGCGGTTGAGCACGCGGGACACCGTCTTGATCGATACCCCGGCAACGGCGGCGACATCCTCGATTCGACTGCGCATGATGCGGTGGATCCTCCTGGAAGGCGGCTACGCGCCGATGGTAGTGCGTACCTGCGATGTCGGTGTTGCCGGAGCAGGCGGATGGTGCCACGACGCGAGGGGGACTGGCACGTCCTGAATTCTTGTCGCGTCGCAACACCCACCGCCGCGGGCCGTGTGCTGCGTCGGCCGCAAAGCCCGCCGTTACGCGATTGCCGCCACAGGATGTGCGATCGCTCATTGACACGATGCAGGCAGGCTTATATGACAGCGCTGTCAGGACGGGCGTCCGATCGCCCATGCCGACGTGCCGCTGCAGTCCCGCACGCCAGGAACGTCATCCACGGAGGTAATACCCAGTGAAGCGCCCCACCCAGACCCTTCTTTCCGGCTGTCTGCTGGCCGCCCTGGCCGCATCGGCGGGTGCCGCGCCGTCCACGGGCGAACGCCTGCAGGACTGGCCGCGCGTCCACAGCGTGATCGCTGCTGATGCGGATATCGAAAGGCGCGTGCAGGAGATCCTTGCGCAGATGACGCTGGCGCAGAAGATCGGGCAGATGACCCAGGCCGAGATCAAGACCATCACGCCGGACGAGGTGCGCCGCTACTACATCGGCTCGGTCCTCAATGGCGGTGGCTCCTGGCCGGGCATGGACAAGCACGCCAGCGTGCAGGACTGGCTGCAGCTGGCCGATGCCTACCACGCTGCATCGCTGGCAACCGATGCGAAGACGCCGGTGCCGGTCATCTGGGGCACCGATGCGGTGCACGGCCACAACAACGTGCTGGGTGCGACCCTGTTCCCGCACAACATCGGCCTGGGCGCGGCCGGCGATGCCGAACTGATCGAACGCATCGGCGAGGCGACCGCGCGCTCGGTGCGCGCCACCGGCATCGGCTGGGTGTTCGCACCCACCCTGGCCGTGGCCCATGACCCTCGCTGGGGCCGCACCTATGAGAGCTATTCGTCCGACCCGGCGGTGATCCGCAGCTACGCCCACGCCTACGTGAAGGGAGCACAGGGCACCTTCAAGGACGACGGTAACGTGGTCACCACCGCCAAGCACTACCTGGGCGATGGTGCCACCGACAACGGCCGCGACCAGGGTGAGGCGCTGGTCGACAAGAACACCATGATCAACGTCCACGCGCAGGGCTACTATGGTGCGCTTGCCGAGGGTGCGCAGACGGTGATGGCCTCGTTCAACAGCTGGAACGACCGCGCCGCAGGCGTGGACTACGGCAAGATGCACGGCAGCAAGGCGCTGCTGACCGATGCGTTGAAGGACAAGATGGGTTTTGATGGCTTCGTCGTCTCCGACTGGAACGGCATCGCGCAGGTGCCCGGCTGCCGCAACGACAGCTGTGCGCAGGCCATCAATGCCGGCATCGACATGGTGATGGTTCCTGACGACTGGAAAGCGTTCATCGCCAACACCACCGCGCAGGTCAAGAGCGGTGAGATTCCGCTGACGCGCATCGACGATGCGGTCGCCCGCATCCTGCGGGTGAAGCTGCGCGCGGACTTGTTCGACCACAAGCCGTCCGACAGCCGCTACGCCGGCGATGCCCGCGCCATGCAGCACCGTGACCTGGCCCGGCGTGCCGTGCGCGAATCGCTGGTGCTGCTGAAGAATGAAGGCAAGGCACTCCCGCTGCGCCGCGATGCGCGGGTGCTGGTGGTCGGCAAGAGCGCCGACAGCATCGGCGACCAGTCCGGCGGCTGGTCGCTGACCTGGCAGGGCACCGAGAACAGGAATTCCGATTTTCCCAACGCCGATTCCGTGCTGGGCGCGCTGCGCGCCGAACTGGGGGCGGACAAGGTCAGCTTCAGCGCCGATGGCCAAGGCGTCGATCCGAAGGCTTTCGATGTGGTGCTGGCGGTGATCGGTGAGACGCCCTATGCGGAAACCAACGGCGATATTCTCGCTTCGGATACCGTCAGCCACAGCCGGGCCTACCCGCAGGACCTGGCCGCGCTGAAGGCCGCAGCTGCAACCGGCAAGCCGGTGGTGACCGTCTACCTGTCCGGTCGCCCGATGTATGTCAACGACCTGCTCAATCTGTCCAGCGCCTTCGTCGCCGCCTGGCTGCCGGGCACCGAAGGCAAGGGCGTGACGGATGTGCTGGTGGCGGGCAAGGGCGGCAAGCCGGCACACGACTTCCGTGGACGCCTCAGCTTCCCGTGGCCGGGCGTTCCGTGCCCGGCACCGATCGACCAGCCCGACGCGAAGAAGCCGGCGCTGTTCGCGCTTGGCTATGGCCTCAGCTACGCCAAGGGCGGCAAGGTCGCCAGGCTCGAGGAAGCTGACCCGGACAGCTGCGGCGAAGTCACCGTGCTGCCGATCTTCAACCGCGCCGACACGCCGCCATTCGCCCTGCACGTTGCCGCCGCGGGAGCGACCCAACCGCTTGGCAATGATCTGAACGCTACGCTGCGCTGGCCCACCGCCAAGCCGGTGGTGCAGGTGCGCACCGTGCAGGTGAACACCCAGCAGGATGCCAAGGAGGTGACCTGGCGGGCCCCGGCGCAGCTGATCGCACGCAGCACCTCGCGCCGCAATCTCGGCGCACTGGCGCGCAGCAACGGCGCGCTGCAGTTCGATGTGCAGCTGGTGAAGCGCCCGGCATCGCCGGTGAAGGTGACCATGCAGTGTGGCAGCGGCTGTGAGGGTGGGGTGGACATCGCCCCGCAGCTGGTCGCGCTGGCGCCCGGGCAGAAGCAGACGGTGACCGTACCATTGGCCTGCTTTGCAAAGCGCGGCGTGGACCTGGGCGCGGTGGAAGCCCCGTTCGTGGTCAGCGCCGACGCGCCGTTCGCCGCGGCATTCACCCGGGTCAGGTTGACGGCCAACACGGCTACCGCCGAAGGCGCGGTGGCCTGCCCGTAACCCTGCCTGCTGGATAGAAGGCAAGCTATGGCTGTTTAGACAAATCTCCGACGAGCGCGTATGTGGGTGCTTGTATCATCACGCTTCACATCAAATGTGTGCAGATAGCATGATTCTGGCGCGAATGAAGTACTGGTTGTACGAGCTCAGGATTCCGATCCTTGCATTGGTTCTGAGCGGCACGGTGATCATCGCAGTGACCGGTCGCTGGTCGTGGGTCTCGGGTCACGTCTTTCCAAACACAACATGGGGGCTTTACTCGAAAGATTTCTTCGAGAATGTGTTGGTCGAAGCACATGGAATGATTCTGGACCTGCTGGTCATCGGTTTGGTCGCCTATCTGTTCCAGCGGAGAAGCGAACGGTCCGATCTAAAGAAGCAAGTTCTTCGTGATCTTGAGGATCTCAGACACTACAGGGGGAGTGATGCCGGATATCGGATCTACGGAGAACTACGCCGCCTGTCCTCGCTGGGGGTGAAAAAGGTCACGATCGCAACCGCTCGTATCAATGATGTAAGCCTTGAGGGATTGGATCTTGTCGACTCCAGTGCACAGGGCGTAGTCATTTCAAAATCCAGTCTCAGAGATTGCGCCTTCACCGGATGTGACTTTGATGGGGCCGTTTTCCTTGACGTCAGAGCAAAGCGGACTACTTTCCGTGGCGCGAAGCTCGTGCGCGCGAAACTGGTGGGGGCCCGCTTCAAAGGCTGCGATTTCTCTGGGGCAGATTTGACTGGTGCAGATTTCTCAAACGCAGATCTGAGCAGCGCGATCTTTCGAGGTGCAAACTGCACAAGGACGAAGTTCGACGGGGCGAAGCTTCGCAGCGCGAACTTTGTCGGCGCAACCGGCCTGTCTGAGGAGCTTAGCTCGATTGCTGCGGATGCTAAGCACATCAAGATGAAGTAAAGACGGGGGGGAATCGAACACCCCTGGCGAATTGAGATTCGCTTAGCACCAGCCCGCTAGTCTTCAGGATACCACGGCAAACGCGGTGCCCACGTGGGCGGGGCCCAATGCCTATCGGGGAACTATCGTATGACAAAAAAAGCCCCGCAGTGCGGGGCTTTTTTCTTATCGCTTCATGGAACCGAAGAACTCGTCGTTGGACTTGGTGTTCTTCATCTTGTCCAGCAGGAATTCCATCGCGGCCATTTCATCCATCGGATGCAGCAGCTTGCGCAGGATCCAGATCTTCTGCAGCAGTTCCGGCTCGATCAGCAGGTCTTCGCGGCGGGTGCCGGAGCGGTTGATGTCGATGGCCGGGAACACGCGCTTCTCGGCGATGCGGCGGCTCAGGTGCACTTCGCTGTTGCCGGTGCCCTTGAACTCTTCGTAGATCACCTCGTCCATCTTCGAGCCGGTGTCGACCAGCGCGGTGGCGATGATGGTCAGGCTGCCGCCTTCTTCAACGTTGCGCGCGGCACCGAAGAAGCGCTTCGGGCGGTGCAGGGCGTTGGCGTCCACACCACCGGTCAGCACCTTGCCCGAGCTCGGCACGACGTTGTTGTAGGCGCGTGCCAGGCGGGTGATCGAGTCCAGCAGGATCACCACGTCCTTCTTGTGCTCGACCAGGCGCTTGGCCCGTTCGATCACCATTTCGGCGACCTGCACGTGGCGTGCGGCCGGCTCGTCGAAGGTCGAGCTGATGACCTCGCCGCGCACGGTACGCTGCATTTCGGTCACTTCTTCCGGGCGCTCGTCGATCAGCAGCACGATCAGGTGCACGTCCGGATGATTGGTGGTGATCGCGGTGGCGACCTGCTGCATCATCATCGTCTTGCCCGCCTTCGGCTGGGAGACGATCAGCGAGCGCTGACCCTTGCCCTGCGGGGCCATCAGGTCGAGGATGCGGCCGGTGATGTCTTCCGACGAACCGTTGCCGCGCTCCAGGGTGAAGCGGCGACGCGGGAACAGCGGGGTCAGGTTCTCGAACAGCACCTTGTTCTTCGACGCTTCCAGCGGCTCACCGTTGATGGTGTCCACGATCGACAGCGCGAAGTAGCGCTCGCCGTCCTTCGGGAAGCGGATGCGGCCGGACAGGTGGTCGCCGGTACGCAGGTTGAAACGGCGGATCTGGCTGGGCGAAATGTAGGTGTCGTCCGGGCCGGCCAGGTAGCTGGCTTCGGCCGCGCGCAGGAAGCCGAAGCCGTCCGGCAGGATCTCCAGCACGCCATCGGCGGCAACGCCGTCGCCGTGGCGGGTCAGCACCTTCAGCAGGGCGAAGATCACATCCTGCTTGCGGGCACGCGCCACGCCTTCGGAGATCTGCAGCTGTTCGGCGATTTCCAGCAGCTTCTGTGCCGGCATGCGCTTGAGATCGCTCAGCGAATAGACCGGGAAGCCTTCCGGCACCGTCGGCTGCACGCGCGGCACGAAAGCCTGCTGCTCGCCGCCCTCGTTGGGCATGCCGTCATCGCGGAAGCGGTTGTTGCGGTCGCGGTCGCGGCGGTTGCGGAAACGGTCACGGCGGTTGCCCTGACCCTGGCCCTGCTGGCCATTCTGGTTGTGCTGATGCTGGCCGCCACCCTGAGGGTTCTGCTGCCGCGGCTGGCCGGATTCGCGACCCTCACCGCCTTCACCGCCGCCACTGCTGGCAGGGGCCTCGGCGGCGGGCGCGCTCGGCGCGGGAGCGGCTGCGGCCGGCGCCGGTGCTTCGGGCGCGGCGGCCAGCGGCAGGGTCGGCTGCGCGGGGGGCGCGCTGGTTTCGGCGGCGGCCGGTGCGGCAGCCTTGGTCACGCGGGCCTTGCGCACGCGCTTTTCGGCGGGCGCTTCTGCGCTGCCGGTTTCGGGAGTGTTATCGGACAAGAGCGTTATTCCTCGCTTGAAGGTGCGAGCGCCCGGCTGGGGCGGCGAACGTTGGGGATGGGTCTGGAAGAAACTGCGTCCAGAAGGTGCGGCACGCGAACGCGGCCGGATGTGCCGACACTATCATCGGCCCGCGGCGCCGTGCAAGGGTCGCCGGGAACAGCATTCATGCAGGCGCGGTCCGCGCCTGCCGGCAGCCGCACCGGGCGGCTGCCGGAGTCGTTACAGGGTCAGGCCAGGGCCTTGTCCAGCAGGCCGGCCAGCTGGGCCTTGCCCACCGCGCCGATCTGCTCGCCGACCTTCTCGCCGTCCTTGAACACGACCAGGTACGGGATCGAACGCACGTGGTACTTGGCGGCCAGCGCACGATTGTTGTCGACGTTGACCTTGGCGATCTTGGCGCGGCCCTGGTAGGCATCGGCCAGCTCGTCCAGCGCGGGGGCGATCATCTTGCACGGGCCACACCACTCGGCCCAGAAATCGACCAGCACCGGTTCCTTGGAATTCAGCACGGCGCTATCAAAGTCGGCATCGCCGACATGTACAACCTTGTCGCTCATCTTGGTTTCTCGTCTTGGATTGCACCCGGCCAGGCCGGAGGTGGGTGAACTGGGCCTTGCCCGGTGGCGCGACCCTCGTCGTTGCCTCGCGGCGTCCTGCCGCGGTGCGTTCGGCGGGATGCCTGGACGCTCACGGCCGGCAGTGTACCCCTATCGCGGGGCATGGACAGTGGCCGGCTGGAACCCAGCGTATCGTGATCGCTTCGAAGCGCGGTATGTGTCGGATTTCACTGTCTTCCTGAAGTGGGGGCCGGCAGCCGCGGACTCCAGCGACCCCGGCAGGGCTGTTCAAGCGCGGTGTGGCTGGGTGAAGAGGCGTCCCGTACGGGCCGGTCTCGCGGTTGTGTGAGACGGCTCATTCCGGTTTGGCCGCCGGAGTGCGTTAAACTGGGGCATTGAGCGGCGCGCGGACCCGGTGGTCCCCGGTCCGCCGACCCGCCGCAGGGGCCGCAGTTTGCGACGGTGCCCCCAGACGATGCAGTGCCGCCCGCCCGCTGGCCGGTGGCCATACCAAGACGGACTCATGAGCGACAAACCGCTGACCGATTTGACCTTTTCCTCCTTTGAGCTGCATCCGGCCCTGCAGGCCGGCCTTGAAGGAGCCGGATTCACCCGCTGCACCCCGATCCAGGCGCTGACACTGCCGGTCGCGCTGGCCGGTGGTGATGTCGCCGGCCAGGCCCAGACCGGCACCGGCAAGACGCTGGCGTTCCTGGTTGCAGTGGTCAACCGCCTGCTGAGCCGCCCGGCGCTGGCCGACCGCAAGGCGGAAGACCCGCGCGCGCTGATCCTGGCGCCCACCCGCGAGCTGGCCATCCAGATCCACAAGGACGCCGTGAAGTTCGGTTCCGACCTGGGCCTGCGTTTCGCCCTCGTCTACGGTGGCGTGGATTACGACAAGCAGCGCGAGATCCTGCAGCAGGGCGTCGATGTGATCATCGCCACCCCCGGCCGCCTGATCGATTACGTCAAGCAGCACAAGGTGGTTTCGCTGCACGCCTGCGAGATCTGCGTGCTGGACGAAGCCGACCGCATGTTCGACCTGGGCTTCATCAAGGACATCCGCTTCCTGCTGCGCCGCATGCCCGAGCGCACCACCCGGCAGACCCTGCTGTTCAGCGCCACCCTCAGCCATCGCGTGCTGGAGCTGGCCTACGAGCACATGAACGAGCCGCAGAAGCTGGTGGTCGAAGCTGAAACAGTGACCGCCGCGCGCGTGCGCCAGAAGATCTACTTCCCGGCCGACGACGAGAAGATCCCGTTGCTGCTGGGCCTGCTCTCGCGCAGCGAAGGCGCCCGCGCCATGGTCTTCGTCAACACCAAGGTCTTCGTCGAGCGCGTGGCGCGTTCGCTGGAAAAGGCCGGGTACCGGGTCGGCGTCCTGTCCGGCGACGTGCCGCAGAAGAAGCGCGAGAGCCTGCTCAACCGCTTCCAGAAGGGCCAGCTGGAAATCCTGGTCGCCACCGACGTGGCTGCCCGCGGCCTGCATATCGACGGCATCAAGTACGTCTACAACTACGACCTGCCGTTCGACGCCGAAGACTATGTGCACCGCATCGGCCGTACCGCACGCCTGGGCGAAGAGGGTGACGCGATCAGCTTTGCCTGCGAGCGTTATGCGATGAGCCTGCCGGACATCGAGGCCTACATCGAACAGAAGATTCCGTCCGAGCCGGTCACCAAGGAACTGATGACCGCACTGCCGCGTCCGGAACGCCCGGCCACGGTCGCTGGCGAGGACGGTGACGAGAACGAGAGCGTCGGCCAGATCTTCCGCGAGGCGCGCGAAGCCCGTGCCGCCGAGGAAGAGCGTCGTGGCGGTGGCCGCAGCGGGGGGCGCTCCGGCGCGGGCCGTGGCGAGCGCCGCGAGGGCGAGCGCAGCGGCGAACGCCGCTCGCGTGGTCCGCGCAAGCCGCGGGTGGAAGGCGAGCAGGGCGCGACCGCGCCGGTGGAAGGTGCCGCGTCCGGCACCCCGGCCCAGGCCCCGCGCCCGCCGCATCCGCCGCGTGCCGAAGGTGCTCCGGAGCTCGCGGTGGACGGCGAGCGCAAGCCGCGCAAGCGCCGTCGTCGTCGTCACGGCCGTCCGGTCGAGGGTGGCGAGGCGATGGTCGCCAACGGCAGCGCCGGCAACGGTGCCTCGCCGGTGACGCCGGTTCACGTGGTGGCCAAGCCGGTGCGCAGCACCGACGCCGCCGACTCGTTCCTGACCCGCATCGGCCGCAAGATCCGCCGGATGCTGTCGGGCGGCTGATCGGCGCACCCGGTCAGCGGTAGCGCCGGGCCATGCCCGGCGCGCGCAGCGGCAGATCGACGATTCCACCCGGGCGCGTCCCGGCGCTATCGATACTTCGCGCCGGTCCTGCATAATCGGGGCATGAGTGTCCTGCGCTTCGACAATGTCAGCAAACAGTACGCCGGTGGCCACGAAGCACTGATCGACGTCAGCTTCGAGGTCGCGCCGGGCGAAATGCTGTTCGTCACCGGCCATTCCGGGGCGGGCAAGAGCACCCTGCTCAAGTTGATCCACCTCGACGAGCGGCCCAGCCGCGGCGCGGTGGTCTTCGACGAGCGCAACCTGCTGAAGGTGCGCGGCGGCGACGTGCCGCGCCATCGGCGCGCGGTCGGTGCGGTGTACCAGGACCATCGCCTGCTGATGGACCGGACCATCGCCGAGAACGTGGCACTGCCGCTGATCCTGCGCGGTACGCGCCGTGGCGACATCGGCAAGCGCGTGCGTTCCGTGCTGGAACGGATGGGCCTGGGCCATCGCGAGAAGGCGCTGCCGTCGCAGCTGTCGGCCGGCGAACAGCAGCGCGTGGGCATCGCCCGCGCCATCGTGGGTGAACCCAAGCTACTGGTTGCCGATGAGCCGACCGGCAACCTGGACCCGACCCTGGCGGCGGAGATCATGGCCCTGTTTGCCGAGCTGCCCGCGCGCGGCACCAGCGTGCTGGTGGTCAGCCACGACCTTCCCCTGCTGCGTCGCATGCGCAAGCGCGTGCTGATTCTCGACCACGGCCGGCTGGTGGACGACATCTCGCCGCAGGATCTGGCGGAGTAACGCATGGCGAAGAACGAAAACAGCGAAGCCGCCGCACCCTCGCGTCTCGGCGTGTGGTTCCAGCACCACGTGCACAGCGTGGTGTTCAGCCTGGGCCGCGCCTGCCGCAAGCCGTGGGCGACCCTGCTGACGGTGATGGTCATGGCGCTGGCGCTGGCACTGCCACTGGGCCTGTCGATCGCGCTGGACAACCTCAAGCATTTCGCCGGCAGCGTGCAGCAGTCGCGCGACATCAATGTCTTCCTCAAGGGCACGGTGGATGGCCCGGGTGCGTTGCGCCTGGCCGGCCAGCTGCGCGACCGCGATGACGTCGGCGAGGTGACCGTGCGCACGCCCGAGCAAGGGCTGCAGGAGCTGCGCGATGCCGGCCTTGGCGAGGCGATCGACGCGCTGAATGACAATCCGCTGCCTTCGCTGCTGGTCATCACCCCGGGGCAGGGCAAGGACGATGCGCGTCTGGCGCGTGCGCTGGAAAGCCTGCCCGAGGCCGATCTGGTGCAGCACGATGCGCTGTGGCGGCAGCGTCTGGATGCGTGGCTGGCGTTCGGCGCGCGGCTGGTACAGGTGCTTTCGGTGCTGCTCGGCGTCGGCGCTGCGCTGGTGGTCGGCAATACCGTGCGCCTCGACATCCAGGCACGGCGCGAGGAAATCGGCGTGCTGCAGCTGCTCGGCGCCAGCGATGGCTTCATCCGCCGGCCCTTCCTGTATCTGGGCGCCTGGTACGGGCTGGGCGCCGGCGCGGTGGCGCTGGCCCTGATCGGTGTTGCCGGCGCCGCCCTGCGCGCGCCGCTGGCTGACCTGTCACGCAGCTACGGCAGCCCGTTCGTGCTGCACGGCCTGGACCTGCTGCATGGCAGCCTGGTCCTGCTGGGCACGCTGCTGCTGGGGTGGCTGGGCGCGTGGCTGGTCACCGGCCACTTCCTCCGCCAGACCCGCCCGACCGACACCTGAGACCGGCATGCAACCGCAAGCGCTGAAGCACCTTGAAGGGCCCGCTACGCGGGTGATGGTGGTCGACGGTTCCAAACTGGTGCGCAAGCTGATCGCCGACGTGCTGCAGCGTGATCTGCCGGGCGTGGAGGTGATCGGCTGCGACAGCATCGAGGATGCCCAGCAGGCGCTGGCGCAGGGGCCGGTGGACCTGGTCACCACCTCGCTGACCCTGCGTGACGGTGACGGCCTGGCGCTGGCGCGGACGGTCCGCGAAGCTGCCGGCCAGGCGTACGTGCCGGTGATCGTGGTCTCCGGCGATGCGCAGCAGCATCTGGAGCAGCGGCGCTTCACCGAGTACGTCACCGACTATTTCGACAAGGCGCTGGGCCATGAGGCGCTGGCGACCTTCATCCGTGGCTATGTGCAGCCGCAGACCATTCCCGGGGCGACCATCCTCTACATCGAGGACAGCCGGGTGGTGGCGGAGGCGACCAAGCGCATGCTCGAACGCCAGCAGCTCAACGTGCTGCACGTGGTCAGTGCCGAAGAGGCCTTCACCCTGCTCACGGCCGAATCGCTGGGCCGCAGCCGCCACCGCATCGACCTGGTGTTGACCGACGTCACCCTGAAGGGCGAATTGAGCGGACGCGACGTGGTGCAGCGCGTACGCGTGGATTTCGGCTACGGCAAACGCCGACTGCCGGTGCTGGTGATGACCGGCGACGGCAATCCACACAACCAGACCGGGTTGCTGCAGGCCGGTGCCAATGATCTGGTGCTGAAGCCGATCGAGGAGCGCCTGCTGGTGACCAAGGTGCTGTTCCAGCTGCGCCTGGCCCGCTTGAACGATGGACCCCTGTTGCGATGACCGATGACGTAGTGGACACCCCGACGATCCAGCTGGAACCGAGCTGGAAGCAGCAGGTCGGCGATTACCTGTTGCAGCCGCAGATGCGCGAACTCTCCACCTTCCTGCGCCAGCGCAAGGCGGCCGGCGCGGCGGTGTTCCCGCCGGGGCCGCAGATCTTCGCGGCGTTCGACGCCACGCCGTTCGAACAGGTGAAAGTGGTGATCCTGGGCCAGGACCCGTACCACGGGCGCGGCCAGGCGCATGGACTGAGCTTCTCGGTGCCCGCCGGCGTTCCGGTGCCGCCATCGCTGCTGAACATCTACAAGGAGATCGAGGGCGACCTCGGCATCCCCCGTCCCGATCACGGCTGCCTGGTGCCGTGGGCGCAGCGCGGCGTGCTGCTGCTCAATGCCGTGCTGACGGTGGAGGAGGGCAGGGCCGGCGCCCACCAGGGCCGCGGCTGGGAAGGCTTCACCGACCACGTGGTGGATGTGCTCAACCGCGAACGCGAAGGCCTGGTGTTCATGCTCTGGGGGGCCTACGCGCAGCAGAAGGGCAAGGTCATCGATACCCGGCGCCACCGTGTGCTGAAAGCCCCGCATCCCTCGCCGCTGTCGGCCCATCGTGGCTTCCTCGGCTGCCGGCATTTCTCGATGGCCAACGACTATCTGCAGCGTCGCGGGCAGGCGCCGATCGACTGGTCGCTGCCGCCGCGCGCGGCGCTTTGACCTCCGCCGGCAGCCGGGCCTGAACACCGGGCAACGTTTCCTGGCCTGAATGGGCCTCCGGAACGGCCCGTTCAGCTCCGCTTGACCGGAATCGGTCGGTTCCCGGCAGGTAATTGGTTGAATTCCAAGGGATTGTGAATCCCGAAAAGCGCGCTCGCCACTGTCATCAAATCGCGCTACGGTAGGGCTCTGTTTGGGACCAGTGTTGCATCAATAGGATGCTGGAACTTTTTCCTCCTTTAGCAGTCCAAATCCCGGACTGCTAAGATGGGTGCCTATGAGCCAGAACACCTCTACTGCCCTTGTGGCAAACAATCTCCCGATTCCCAGTGCGCTCGGTTCGCTGGACGCCTACATCGGTGCCGTGCACCAGATCCCGGTGCTGTCGGTCGATGACGAACAGGACCTGGCCCGTCGCTTCCGCGACGGCAACGATCTGGACGCTGCCCGTGAGCTGGTGCATTCGCACCTGCGCTTCGTGGTGCACGTGGCCCGCGGCTACAACGGCTATGGCCTCGCCCTGGGCGACCTGATCCAGGAAGGCAACATCGGCCTGATGAAGGCGGTCAAGCGCTTCGACCCGGACATGGGCGTGCGCCTGGTCTCCTTCGCCGTGCACTGGATCCGTGCCGAGATGCACGAGTTCATCCTGAAGAACTGGCGCATCGTCAAGGTCGCCACCACCAAGGCGCAGCGCAAGCTGTTCTTCAACCTGCGCAAGTCGAAGACGCGCCTGGGCTGGATGAACGCCGCGGAAGTCAGCGCGGTGGCCAAGGATCTGAACGTGTCCGAGCGCGAGGTCATGGAAATGGAGTCGCGCCTGTCCGGTCGCGATATCGGTTTCGATGCGCCCAGCGACGAGGATGATGATCATGCGCCGCCGTCGCCGGCCGCATACCTGGTGGCCAACGATGAAGATCCGTCGATGGCCTACGAGCGTGCCGACAGCGAGGACAACCAGCTGCAGCTGCTGCGCGAAGGCATGGCCGAATTGGATGCGCGTTCGCGTGACATCATCCGCCGCCGTTGGCTGGATGCGGACAGCAAGGTGACGCTGCAGGAACTGGCAGACGAGTACGGCGTGTCGGCCGAACGCATCCGCCAGGTCGAGGCGAATGCCCTGAAGAAGATGAAGGCGCTGTTCACCGCGTAAGGCATGGATCTTAGGTTCGGTTTCTATCTCCGGCACCCGTTCTGATGAAAAGCCCCGGCGTTGGTCGGGGCTTTTCGTTTGGCCGGCATGGCAGTTAGTGATGCGGGCCGCTGATCGGGTGCTTCAGTAGTATCAGCCCATGGCTGGCACTCTTGCGCTGTCGGTAGCCGTTCAAGCCCTCGCGAGGTTTATAGCGAAGGGCCTGGCCCAATGCAGAATCCTCCCTTTGGCCTCAGTCCTGGAGTTGGACTCCGATGATTACCCTTCTGTGCTATGAATGCCAAGCCTTGCTTCAAGGCTCTTTCATGGATTGGAATGATGCGCAGGTTTGAGAGAACTGCAGGCGGTGTGTCGACCCGCTTCGGGGAATTGAAGATCGAACTCGCAAGCTTGGTGTCATAGGCGCCTGGCTGTGCTGCCTGCTGCTGATGGGCCTTGGCCTGTCACCATCCGCAATCGCCCAGACAACGATCACATACATTCACACTGATGCCCTCGGCTCGGTTGTGGCCGAAAGCGATGCCAACGGCAACGTCATCAAACGATATGACTACGAGCCCTACGGGGCCGTGGTAGGCGGTCAGGTCACGGATGGACCTGGGTACGCCGGACATGTGAGTGACTCGGCCACAGGGCTGAGCTACATGCAACAGCGCTACATGGATCCACAACTGGGTGTGTTTTTGTCAGTGGACCCAGTCACCGCTCACCAAAAGCCAGTTGAGCAGTTCAATAGGTATCGGTACGCGAACGGGAATCCCTACAGGTTCGTCGATGCGGATGGAAGGCAGGCCGCAGAGCGATTCGTTGAGCAGCATCGGAGGGATATTGCTGCCGGAAATGGCGCCGTATACGAGCCGATGAGACCGGCCGCAATCGCTGTTACAGCGGCAATGGCTGCCCCAGTGCTGATCGAAGCTGGCATGGTTGCGATGGCCAATCCAAGTGTCGTATCAGCAGCTACCAGTATCGCTGCTGATATCGCAGGAGTTACAGGTGCCGGTGGAGCAGGTGTGGCGGCATCCAAAGCCCTGAGTGTTGAAGGTCGGGCACTTTTGAATTCCCGACCTGTGGGAAGTGCACTCAAAGCCGACGCTGGGCACAATTCGGCGACCTTTATGCGAGAGACCGCTGCAGAAGCGGGTGTTCATACTCCGTTGACAGGGGGTGACGGCGTGGTCCGCACTCTGACGCAGCTGCCAGGTGAACTCAATGGAAAGGCCGGTCGATTTGAATACATAGTCGACAAGGCTGGCGACTTGACCCATCAAAGATTTGTGGAAGGTGGCAGCATGAACGGAATACCAAACAAGAAGTGAGTGTCCATGAGAACGTATGACTGTATTCAACCCTATGGACCCTGGAGTCAGACCGAGGTGGCATGGGCACTGGGGCGCCATCTGATTGACTTTGAGGTTGTGAAGCACTGCGCGTCGGAGCAGAAGGAACTGGAAGGGAAGTTCAATCTGAACGCCTTGATTGAAACGCTTGAAGGGGTTCTTCCCGATGAGCGTAATAGCGTAGCTGCGCAGTTGGCGGCATTCGATAAGAACTCAAACGAGGATGAGATTCTCAGAAGGTGGCTTGTTGCATTTCTCGCGGACGCCTACGCCAAGCGCGATGAGATTGCTGATCCGCTCGGAGAGGTTGAGAGGATCTACGCTGATTTTGATTACCCGGAGTCTCTGGAGAGCTTTGTCAGGTACATGCCAGCTTCTGATGGGTATGATCCGTCTGCTCACTCACATGAGCAGAACGTTGCGCGGCTCTTCGAGAACTGGAAACGTTATCTTGACTCGGCGAAATAGCGGATTCACTCAGCGTAATTTCCTTCGCTTGACGTGCGTCGCCTCTTCCCGAAGCGCACCGTCCCGGCTTCCATGCCGAGGACGGTGAAGACTCCCAGAATCCCGTGATCTGGTTCCATGCAGGAGGCTGCGTGGTGGATCTATCAGGCCTTACCCCTCACGCGCGATCGCGCGCCAGCCGATGTCATTGCGGTGGAACTCGTTGGCCCAGCTGACCTTGGCCACACCGGCGTAGGCGTTGGCCTGCGCATCGCGCACGCTGTCACCCAGCGCCGCCACGCACAGCACGCGGCCGCCCGCACTGACCACCCGGCCCTGTGCGTCCAGTGCAGTACCCGCATGGAAGACCTTGGCGCTGCCCGGCACCTCATCCAGGCCGGAAATCACATCGCCGGTGACCGGCGATTCCGGGTAAGGTTTCGCGGCCAGCACCACACCCAGCGACGGGCGCGCATCCCACTGTGCCTGCGCCTGGTCCAGGCGGCCATCAATGGCGGCTTCCACCAGCTCGACCAGATCCGACTGCAGGCGCAGCATCACCGGCTGGGTTTCCGGGTCACCGAAGCGCACGTTGAACTCGATCACCTTTGGTGCGCCGCTGGCATCGATCATCAGGCCGGCGTAAAGGAAGCCGGTGAACGGAATGCCGTCGGCGATCATGCCCTGCACGGTCGGGTTCACCACCTCGCGCATCACCCGCGCGTGCACCTCCGGCGTGACCACCGGGGCCGGTGAGTACGCGCCCATGCCGCCGGTGTTCGGCCCGGTATCACTGTCGCCGACTCGCTTGTGATCCTGCGAGGTGGCCATCGGCAGCGCATGCACGCCATCGACCATCGAAATGAAGCTGGCTTCCTCGCCGTCGAGGAATTCCTCGATCACCACGCGTGCGCCGGCGTCACCGAATGCGTTGCCGGAGAGCATGTCGCGCACCGCATCCTCGGCCTCGGCCAGGGTCATTGCAACGATCACCCCCTTGCCGGCGGCCAGGCCATCGGCCTTCACCACGATCGGCGCACCCTTCTCGCGGATGTAGGCCAGTGCCGCCTCCACGTCGGTGTGCACGGCGTAGAACGCGGTCGGGATGTTGTGCCGGGCCAGGAAGTCCTTGGCGTAGGCTTTGCTGCCTTCCAGCTGGGCAGCGGCGGCGGTTGGCCCGAAGATGCGCAGGCCGGCGGCACGGAACCGATCGACGACGCCTGCCACCAGCGGCACTTCCGGGCCGACCACGGTGAGTTCAACACCTTCGGCCTGGGCCAGGGCCAGCAGACCATCGATGTCGGTGACCTTCACCGCCACGTTGCGGCACTTGTCTTCGGTGGCGGTGCCGGCGTTGCCGGGTGCCACGAGTACCTCATCGACGCGGGAGGACTGGGCCAGCTTCCATGCCAGGGCGTGTTCGCGGCCGCCGGAGCCGATGACGAGGATCTTCATGGGACAGGGTTCTCGTAAGCAGAAAAGAAAAGCCGGGCAGGGCCCGGCTTGGTGATGCGGATCAGTGGCGGAAGTGGCGCACGCCGGTGAACACCATGGCCAGGCCATGCTCGTCGGCGGCGGCGATCACCTCGGCGTCGCGCATCGAGCCGCCCGGCTGGATGACTGCCTTGATGCCGGCGGCGGCGGCGGCATCGATGCCGTCGCGGAACGGGAAGAACGCATCGGAAGCCATCACCGAGCCTTCAACCACCAGGTTCGCGTCGGCCGCCTTGATGCCGGCGATGCGCGCCGAATACACGCGGCTCATCTGGCCGGCACCCACGCCGATGGTGCGGTTGTCCTTGGCATAGACGATCGCGTTGGACTTCACGAACTTGGCCACCTTCCAGGCGAACAGCAGGTCGGTGAACTGCTTGTCGGTCGGTGCCAGCCTGCTGACCACTTTCAGTTCGTCACGGGTCATGCCGCGGTTGTCCGAGGACTGCAGCAGCAGGCCCGAGCCGACACGCTTACTGTCGAAGTTGTTCAGGCCGTCGCCATGCGGAATGCGCAGCACGCGCACGTTGGCCTTCTTCTGCGCGTATTCCAGCGCCGCCGGCTCGTAGTCCGGTGCGATCAGCACTTCCACGAACTGACGGTCCAGGATGACCTGTGCGGTGGCGGCGTCCAGCGGCTTGTTGAAGGCGATGATGCCGCCGAAGGCACTGGTCGGGTCGGTGGCGTAGGCCAGCTCGTAGGCATCGCCGTTGCCGGCACCCACCGCCACACCGCACGGGTTGGCGTGCTTGACGATGACACAGGCCGGCGCATCGAACTGGCGCACGCATTCCCAGGCGGCATCGGCATCGGCCAGGTTGTTGTAGCTCAGTTCCTTGCCCTGCAGCTGCTGGAAGGTGGCCAGGGTGCCCGGCACCGGGTACAGGTCGCGGTAGAACGCGCCGCTCTGGTGAGGGTTCTCGCCGTAGCGCAGGTCCATCACCTTGACGAAGGTGGAGTTCATCTGCGCCGGGTACTCGGCACGCACCGGCACGGCGGCGTCGGTGGCGGTGACCGCCGACAGGTAGTTGCTGATCGCCGCATCGTACTGGGCGACGCGGTTGAACGCGGCGACCGAGAAGGCGAAGCGGGTGGCCGCCGGCAGCTGGCCATCATGGGTGTCCAGGGCGCCCAGCAGCTCGGCGTACTGCGACGGGTCGGTGGCCACGGCCACGCGGGCGAAGTTCTTGGCCGCCGAGCGCAGCATGGCCGGGCCGCCGATGTCGATGTTCTCCACCGCGTCGGCCAGGGTGCAGTCGGCCTTGGCGGTGACCGATTCGAACGGGTACAGGTTCAGTACCAGCAGGTCGATGGCGCCGATGCCGTGTTCGGCCATCACGGCGTCATCCAGGCCCGAGCGGCCCAGCAGGCCGCCGTGCACCATCGGGTGCAGGGTCTTGACCCGCCCGTCCATCATTTCCGGGAAACCGGTGACCTCGGCGACGTCCTTCACGGCCAGGCCCGCATCACGGATCGCCTTGGCGGTGCCGCCGGTGGACAGCAGCTCGACGCCGCGGGCGGCCAGAGCGGTGGCCAGCTCGACCAGGCCGGTCTTGTCGGAAACGGAGAGGAGGGCCCGACGGACGGGCAACAGATCAGCAGTCATGGGACAGGGCAATCGGCAGCGGAGCGGGGCCGATATTGTAGGCGGTGGGGGCCGACGGCGGGCGGCGGCGGCAAAATTGACCGGCCCCAACGGCCCTGCGGCCGCCTTCGGTATGCCTTGGCCGGCGCCGCGCCGCGGACATTTCGACGGAGGTGCGCTCCCAATCGGGTAGGCTGTGCCGGAACTGCCAGGGAGCTGCGGGTTCGGATCGTGTCGATCTATGCATTGAAAGGACGTTTCCAGGACCTGCTGCGTCCGGCCGTAGGCGGCCTGCATCGCGCGGGGATCACCGCCAATGTCGTGACCGTGGCCGCTGCCGTGGTCTCGCTGCTGGTCGCCGTCGTGGTCTGGTGCTGTGCGCCACAGCAACCGCTGCTGTATCTGGCCCTGCCGCTGTGGATGCTGCTGCGCATGGCCCTCAATGCCGTGGACGGCATGCTGGCCCGCGAGTTCGGCCAGCAGTCGCGGCTGGGCGCCTATCTGAACGAGCTGTGCGATGTGGTGGCCGATGCGGCGCTGTACCTGAGTCTGCTCAGCGTGCCGGGCGTTCGCCCGGAAGCGCTGTGGTTGCTGGCCTGGGGCGCAGCACTGAGCGAGTACGCCGGCGTGCTGGGCCTGATGGTCGGTGCCAGCCGCCGCTATGACGGCCCGATGGGCAAGAGCGACCGTGCCTTCGTCATCGGCCTGCTGGGCCTGCTGCTGGCGTTCGGTTGGGCCGGTGCCTTGACGGTCGGCGGCGTGGCCGCAGCGATGGCGCTGCTGTGCGGGGTAACGGCGGTCAACCGCGTCCGGCGGGGACTGAAGGAAGCGGCCACAGCGCAGCGATAAGTCAACAGCCCACCAGGAGAAGGCATGCGTCAGGTGCAGGAACGGGAATTCCACAGCTTCGACCAAGTACCGCTGTTCTACCGGCACTGGCCGGTTGCGGCCGCAGGCACACCACCGGGGCGCACGGTCCGGGCCATCGTGCTGCTGCATCGTGGCCACGAGCATTCAGGGCGGGTCGCCCACCTGGTCGACGAGCTGGACCTGCCGGAGATCGCCTTCTTCGCCTGGGACGCGCGCGGCAACGGCCGCTCGCCGGGCGAGCGTGGCGACGCACCGGGCTTCCCTGCGCTGGTGCGCGACCTGGACAGCTTCATCGCCCACATCGGCAGCGAGCACGGCATCGCGGTCGAGGACATCGTCGTGGTCGCGCAGAGCGTGGGCGCGGTCATCGCTGCGACCTGGGTACACGACTATGCCCCCCGCCTGCGCGCGCTGGTGCTGGCGTCACCGGCATTCAAGGTGAAGCTGTATGTGCCGTTCGCACGTCCAGGCCTGGCCCTGATGCAGAAGCTGCGCGGCAATTTCTTCGTCAACAGCTACGTCAAGCCGCAGTGGCTGACGCATGATCCGGCACGGGTGGAGAGTTACCGCACCGATCCACTGATCACCCGGCCGATCTCGGTACGCGTGCTGCTGGGCCTGTATGAAGCCGCCGACCGCATCGTGGCCGACTCGCAGGCGATCAGCGTGCCGGTGCAACTGCTGGTGTCCGGCTCCGACTTCGTGGTGCACCGTGGTCCGCAGGACCGCTTCTATGAGCGCCTGTCCAGTCCGATCAAGGAGCGCCTGTACCTGCCGGGTTTCTTCCACGACACGCTGGGCGAGCGCGATCGTGCACCGGCACTGGCGCGCATCCGCGACTTCATCCAGGCGCGTTTCGCCGAACCGCTGCGCACGCTGTCGCGGCGCGACGCCCATCGGCATGGGCCGACGTTCGAGGAGTCGGAGATCCTGGCCTGGCCTCCGGAACGCAACAGCCTGGCCGACCTGCGCTGGCGCGGGGTGCGTGCGGGCCTGCGCCTGGGCGGCACCCTGTCCGAAGGCATCGCGCTGGGCCTGCAGACCGGTTTCGACTCCGGCAGCACGCTGGACTACATCTACCGCGACGAAGCGCGCGGCAAGGGGCCGCTGGGGCGGATGATCGACCGCAACTACCTCGATGCGATCGGCTGGCGCGGCATCCGCGTGCGTGGCCAGCACCTGCAGGAACTGCTGCGTGATGCGGCCATGCGCCTGCGCGGTCAGGATCTGCCGGTGCAGGTGCTGGACGTGGCCGCCGGCCATGGCCGGTATGTGCTGGAAGCTCTGGGCCAGGGCGAACAGCGCGCCGACCGCATCGTGCTGCGTGATTTCAGCCCGCTCAATGTGACCCAGGGCCAGGCCTTGATCGAACGGCTGGGAGCCGCCGACATCGCCCGCTTCGAGCAGGGCGACGCGTTCGATCCGGCGTCGTTGGCGACGGCGGAACCCGCGCCGACGCTGGCTGTGGTCTCAGGGCTGTACGAGCTGTTCCCCGACAACGACGCCGTGCTGCGTTCGCTGCAGGGTATTGCCGCGGTGGTGACGGAGGGGGGCTACCTGGCCTATACCGGCCAGCCCTGGCACCCGCAGCTGGAATTCATCGCCCGTGCACTCACCAGCCACCGCGGGGGCGCGGCCTGGGTCATGCGACGGCGCACCCAGCAGGAGATGGACGAGCTGGTGCGGCTGTCGGGCTTTGAGAAGGTGACCCAGCGCATCGATGCGTTCGGCATCTTCACCGTATCGCTGGCGCGTCGGGTCGCCTGATGGCCATCACCGCAACGCCGATCGTTGCCGATGCACCGCGTCCGTGGCGCCGCGCGCTGCTGTGGCTGGCGGTGCTGGGCCCGTTCTTCTTCGCCAGTTATGGCTTTGCCAACTGGATGGCCGGCCGCCACGACGTGGTTCCGGTTGTCGTGTTCGACTGGGAGACGCGCATTCCGTTCGTGCCCTGGACGATCGTGCCGTACTGGTCGATCGACCTGTTCTACGCGGTGTCGTTCTTCCTGTGCCGGCAGCGCCTGGAGCTGGACCGCCATGCGCTGCGGCTGCTCAGTGCACAGGTGATCGCAGTGACCTGCTTTCTGCTGTGGCCGCTGCGCTTCAGCTTCGAGCGGCCGGAGACGGGCGGTGCCTATGGCTGGTTGTTCGAAGTGCTGCTGGGGTTCGACAAGCCTTTCAACCAGGCGCCGTCGTTGCACATCGTGCTGCTGATCGTGCTGTGGGTGAAGTTCGCCCACTACCTGCAGGGCGCCTGGCGGCTGGTGCTGCATGCGTGGGCATTGCTGATCGGCATTTCGGTGCTGACCACGTTCCAGCATCACTTCATCGACATTCCCACCGGCCTGCTGGTGGGCTGGCTGTGCGTGTGGCTGTGGCCGGACCAGGGAACACCGCCGTTGCGTGCCTGGCAGTCCGCGGAGGATCCCGCGCGGTGGCGGCTGGCGCTGCTCTACCTCCTGGGTGCCGCCGTGCTGCTGGTGCCGGCGCTGGCGCTGCGAGGCACTGCGCTGTGGCTGCTGTGGCCGGCGATCTCGCTGCTGCTGGTGGCGCTGGCGTACGCCGGACTGGGCACGGCCATGTTCCAGAAGCGCGACGACGGGCGCCTGACCATGGCCGCGCGCTGGCTGCTCGCGCCTTACCTGGGCGCCGCCTGGATCAATTCGCGGCTATGGACATGGCGGGCACCGCAGCCCTCGGCGGTGGCCGATGGCGTGTGGTTGGGACGGATTCCACGGGCGGCCTTGGCGTCGCCACTGCACGGCGTGGTCGATACCTGCGCAGAGCTGTCGTGCCGGGCGCCAGGTGCTGCGTATGCCAGCGTTCCGATGCTGGACATGGTGGTGCCCTCGCCGGCGCAGCTGCGCGAGGCCGCTGCCGCCATCGAACGCCTGCGCATGCAGGGGCCAGTACTGGTGTGCTGTGCCCTGGGCTATTCGCGCAGTGCGGCCAGCGTAGCGACCTGGCTGCTGTGCAGCGGCCGGGCACGGGACGCAGCCGAGGCGGTTGCACGGATACGTGCCGCGCGGCCCTCCATCGTTCTGCATGACGACCACCTGCGCGCCATCCAGGCCGCCATCACCTCGGAGAGCCCCGCATGAGCCTCGCTGTCGACCTGCCGATGATGCGCCTGCTGCTGCGCCAGGGCCGGCTGCCCGCTGCGCTGTCGCTGGGACTGCTGCTGGTGGCGTTGCTGCTGCTGGGCATCGAGCCGGGACTGGCGATGTTCGCGGCCGGCCTGTTGCTGCTGAGCGTGGCGGCGGGGATGGTGCAGGCGTACTACGCGGTGCGCGTACAGCTGGACGCCAGCCTCCTGCAGCTGCTGCTGCAGGAGAATCTGCACGGTGAGGCGGCGGCCGAACGGGTGGACGCCGCCCTGCATGTCGCCGGCCTGCGCCGCCGCGACGCACAGGCGCCTACGCGCGGATGGGATGTGCGCTGGGCGGGCATGCGGGGCCTGCTGCTGCGCCAGTACGCGGCAGCGCTGCTGCAGTTCGCCACGCTGCTGCTGGCCGTGCTGTGGCCGCAGACCTGAGGGGAGACATCGATGTTTGCTGAACTGATCGCCCGCGCCTGCAGTGGCGCCATCCATGTGCTCACCGGCGCGCGGGCGCTGTGGGTCGGATGCGCGCCCTCCAGCGAGCGCCGTGTCTACTACGGCAACCACGCCAGCCACGGGGATTTCGTGCTGATCTGGTCGTCGATGCCGCCGGCACTGCGGCGGCAGGTGCGTCCGGTGGCGGCCGCCGAATACTGGCAGCGCGACGCCCTGCGTCGCTACCTGATCGATGCGGTGTTCAACGGCGTGCTGGTCGAGCGCGAAGCGGCGCGCCGCCAGCAGGATCCGCTGCAGGCGCTGCGCGAGGCGGTGGATGCGGAGTGCTCACTGATCCTGTTCCCGGAAGGCACGCGCAACGTCGGCGATGAGCCGCTGCTGCCGTTCAAGAGTGGCATCTACCATCTCGCGCGGCAGCGTCCGGAACTGGAATTCGTCCCGGTGTGGATCGACAACCTGAAGCGGGTGATGCCCAAGGGACGGTTCCTGCCATTGCCGTTGCTGTGCACGGCCACCTTCGGTACTCCGCTGCGGCTGCAGGCCGACGAGGACAAGGCGGCGTTTCTCCAGCGCAGCCGCCAGGCGCTGCTGGATCTGGCACCGGGCGGAGGACGCGCATGAGCGGGTTGATCGCCGTATCGGGTGATCTCGCCGCGCGCAGCGTGGGCCAGCAGACCGGGCTGCTGTTCGCCGGTGTCGGCGCGGTGCTGGTGATGGCGACGCTGGTGGCCGAGACCCTGCGCTGGCGGCAGCGTGGACGGCCCAGCGCGGTCATCGCCAACCTGGTCTCGCGCATCCGCGCCTGGTGGGTGATGGCAATCGTGGTCGGCCTGGCGCTGCTGTTCGGCCGGGCCGGGGTGATCGTGCTGTTCGCGATCATCTCGCTGTTTGCCCTGCGCGAGTTCATCACCCTGGCACCCACCCGGTCAGGTGACTACTACGCGCTCCTGGCGGCGTTCTACATCGTACTGCCCTGGCAGTACTACCTGGTGTGGATCGACTGGTATGGCATGTACACGCTGCTGATTCCGGTCTATGCGTTCCTGTTCCTGCCGATCCTGGCCACCATCGGCGGTGACACCACGCATTACCTGGAGCGCACGGCCAAGGTGCAGTGGGGGCTGATGATCTGCGTGTTCTGCATTTCGCACGTGCCCCTGCTGCTGAACCTGCGCGTGCCCGGGCATGAGCCCGCGCGCAACGTGCTGCTGCTGGCGTTCCTGGTGATCGTGGTGCAGTCCTCCGACGTGCTGCAGTACATCTGGGGCAAGCTGCTGGGCAGGCGCCTGATCGCGCCCAGGCTGTCGCCGTCGAAGACAGTGGAGGGCTTCATCGGTGGCGTGCTGAGTGCCAGCGTGGTGGGCGCTGCGCTGTGGTGGATCACGCCGTTCACGCCGCTGCAGGCGTTCGGCCTGTCGCTGTTGATCAACCTGATGGGGTTCTGGGGTGGCCTGGTGATGTCGGCGATCAAGCGCGACCGTGGCATCAAGGACTGGGGCCACATGATCGAGGGCCATGGCGGCATGCTCGACCGGCTGGATTCGGTGTGCTTCGCCGCACCGGTGTTCTTCCACGTGGTGCGGTATTACTGGAAGGCGGGCGGCGGCGGGTGACCCCGCTTCCACGACGTCGCCATCCGCGCTCAGGCGCTGATGCCGTATTCCTTCAGCTTCTTGCGCAGCGTGGCACGGTGGATGCCCAGCATCGCCGCGGCCCGGCTCTGGTTGCCTTCGCAGTGGTTGAGCACTTCCACGAACAGCGGAATCTCCATCTCGCGCAGCACGATCTCGTAGACGTCGTCTGCATCGCAGCCATCAAGGTCGCGCAGGTACCGGCGCACGGACTGGGCGACGTGTTCGCGCAGCGGTGGCCGGGGAGCGCCACGACTGTTGTCAGGACGAGAAAGGACAGCGTTCAAGGGGGTTCCCGATCTGGTTGGCCCGTGCACGCGGAGCGCGCGGCCGGATGAGGTGGTGGCGGTCAGTCTAGCGCGAGCGTGCCCGACCTGCCATGGCTGGTCGCCTTCGTCCCGATCACAGGAACTCGAAGGTGAATGCGACAGTGGACGCCGCAGGCTCCTGCACGCGGAACGCGATGTGTGCGCTCTGACCCGGTTCCAGCACGGCGGTACCCGGGTTCTCGCCGAGGTACTGCGTGGGGCTGAAAACGTCACTGCCGATGACCCGTCCGTCCGCATCGGACAGCGAAAGCCGCAGGTCGGGCCAGGCCTGTGGCCATCGCGCGTCATTGCGGATGCTGGCCTGGACCTGCAGTACGCCGGCCTGACCAGGCAGCGGGCGGATGTCGCGACTGGTCATGGTGAAGGCGGTGGGTTCGTGCCAGGCGGGCAGGCTGCAGCGCAGCACGCTGCACAGCGCCACCAGCCATGTGCGGTGGCCGGCATCGGCGGCCAGCCGCGCGCGGTCGGCGAGCACGCTCTGCAGGATCAGCAGCGCCGCCAGCCCCGCCACCAGCAGCCAGTGCCAGCGCGGCGCCGGGCGCGAGCGTGAAGGTGCACGGGCGAGGAAACCGGGTGCGTCATGGTTCGATGGTGATGCCACCGCCGCGGCATGCGGGGGCACATCATCGGTGTGCTGCGGAACGGGTTGCGCAGTGATCACCGCCGCTGCCGGCGCATGTTCGATCTCCGCCGCAGTGGGTTCGGGCGCCGGACCGGCCTGTGCAGGCGTATCGACGTGCGCCTCTACGGCAGGTGCCGTTCCGCCTTCCGGCGCGGGGCGCAGGAAGGTGGCCAGTGGACGTCGTGCGGGGGGCGGCTCGGACATGCTCACGGTGCGGGTTCGGGTCGAGCGCTCATTCAAACACGATCAGGCGCGGCGCACGCCGGTGATGCGCATCCAGTCGCCATCGCGGGTCGCCTGCAGGTCGTCGAACCAGACACTGTAACGCTGCAGCAGTTCGTGCTCCTGTCCATGCAGGATGCCCGACAGTGCGATGCGGCCACCGCCGGCCACGCGCGCGGCCAGCAGCTCGGCCAGGGCATCCAGTGCCGAGGCGAGGATGTTGGCGACCACGATGGGATAGGTTGCCACCGGCTCGTCCTGTGGCAGATAGACCTGCATGCGGCCCTGCTCGCCATTGCGCTCGGCATTGTCGGCGGTCGCGACCAGGGCCTGCGGATCATTGTCCACGCCGATCGCCTCGGCGGCGCCCAGCTTCAGCGCAGCGAGGGCGAGGATGCCCGAGCCGCACCCGAAATCGAGCACGCGCTGGCCCTGCAGCTGGCCGTCCACGGCCAGCTGGTCCAGCCAGCGCAGGCACAGCGCGGTGGTGGGATGAGTACCGGAGCCGAAGGCCAGGCCCGGGTCCAGCCGGACGACGGCCGCGTCGGCGGCCTGCGCCGCCTCCGGCAGCTCATGGTTCCACGGCACGATCCAGGTGCGGCTGCCGAAGTCCATCGGCTGGAACTGGTCCAGCCAGGCACGCTCCCAGTCCTCGTCCTCGACGGCGCGGAAGCTGCCACCGCTCCAGTCCAGTTCCGGGTCGAACGCTTCCAGCGCCGCCAGCAGCAACAGCGCGTTGCTGTCAGCCGGGAACAGCGCCGTCAGCACCAGGCTGTCCCACAGCGGCGTCTCGCCCACGCCCGGTTCCAGGATCGCCTGCTCGTTGCTGGTGTCGGCCTCGGCATCGAGCAGGGTCACGGCCAACGCCCCGACGTCCTCCAGCGCATTCTCATAGCGGGGCTGGGTGGCTTCGGTGCAACGCAGGGTCAGTTCCAGGAACGGCATGGGATCGGGGGCAATCGCGGGAAAGGGGGCCATGCTAGACCATCGGGGCGTCTCCGTATGCTCTGAGATGAACGGCCCCCGTTCAGACAGGCCTGCCGGGCCTTGCTAAACTGCGCGCTTTCCTGTGCGCCCCCGACGCTTTCCGTTGCCGATGGCACTCGCTCCGACCCTGAAAACCTGGTTGCTCGTGCTGCCGGCGGTGGCCGTGCTGGGCGTGGCCGGGTATCGGGCCAGCGGGCACGTGGGCTCGGTATCGTCTCCGGTCGCGGCCTCCGGGCTGCCGACGGCCCAGGTGGCGGGCAACGAGGATGGGACGACGATGCCGGTCATGCCCGAGGCGCTGGCGCGGCGTCTGGCGGCCTTCGAGCGGGGCGGCGCACTGCCGTCCGGCCTGCCGCTGGACATCCGGGCCGACATCGAGGGCGCCACCGATCTGTTCGCCTATGCGCAGCGGTTGCGTGCGCAGGCCGACGGTGGCAACCACGAAGCGCGCTGGATGCTCAGCCGGGTGTATGACTACTGCGCGCAGTACGCGGTCGATCCCGGGGGGTATCGCCTGGACAACAACGTGCTGGCGGGGCTGGGCCTGAGTGCCGCACCGGCCATGGTCGATGCGCGCGAGCGCGTGGCCCAGCGCTGCGGCGGGTTCGTGCCCGGCGACAAACTGGGCGCGGCGCTGGTGCTGGCGGAGCGTCGCAAGGCGGCCGCGCAGGGCAATCTGGCGGCCGAAGCTGCGCTGTTCGCTGAAGGTGAGCCGCTGCATGACAGCGCGGACTACCGCCGTGGCCTGGTCGAGCGCGTGCGCCTGTCGCGCGATCCGGAGGCATTCATGGCCCTCGCTCCGGGAATGGGCGTGCGCGCCGCCGGTGACAGTGCACTGGACGGGCTGGTGGCCGGCGAGCAGCTCAGCGAAATGGCGTGGCGGCTTGCGGCCTGCGAACTCGGTCTACCGTGTGGGGCCGACAGCGTGCTGGTCAACAGTTTTTGTGCGAATGGAGGGATCTGTTCGCAGGATGAGACGCAGGATTTCCGGGATTTCGTGTATGACGCTGCGGTTTCGCGGCAAGGTGCTGGGAAGATGAACGAATGGATCAAGCGATTGATTGGAAGGGGGAGCAGGCCATGAACTACCGTCGATTCCTTCACGGGGCCAAGTTCTGGTTCTGGGTGGCACTGTTCGTGGCCTATTCGGCCGGCGCGGTGGGCCTGTTGATGATCGATACCTACGAGGATCGCTACCGGCATCTGTCGAAGGTGGAGCTGACCACGGTGAAGGCACAGGAAGACCTGCGCCGCGCCGGCGCCAGCCAGGTCGCCGCGGTCTATCGCGCGCAGAGCGGCGTGCCGTTCGCATCGCTGCCGGCGGGCAGCACCTTCCAGGTGGTCTGGCCCGATGGCTCGACCGAGACCATGGTGATCGTCGATCCGACCTCGCCCAATGGTGTGCGCCCGCTGCCGAACTCGCAGATTCCGGCAACCGCGGCCGACAGGCACTGACACCGATCCTGCAGCGCCGGGCCCTCACGCGCGGCTGCTTTTCCCGGTACGCCGGGCGCGGGGGAAGGCGCTGCAGAAAACAGAAAAGGGCGGGGATATCCCCGCCCTTTTCATGTCCGGCACCTGTGCCGATCAGGTCAGCGCGATCGGCTTGTTCTTGCGCTCGGCCAGACGCTTTTCCAGGTAGTGGATGTTCTGGCCACCGGCCTGGAAGCCCTTGTCGCGCATGATCCGCTGCTGCAGCGCGATGTTGGTCTTGATACCGTCGACCACCATTTCGCTCAGCGCCACCCGCATGCGGGCGATCGCGGTTTCGCGGTCCGGGCCGTGCACGATCAGCTTGCCGATCATCGAGTCATAGTTCGATGGCACGCGGTAACCACTGTAGATGTGGGTGTCCACGCGCACGCCGGGGCCGCCCGGCGGATGGAAGCCGGTGATGGTGCCCGGGCTCGGCACGAAGGTTTCAGCATCTTCGGCGTTGATGCGGCACTCGATGGCATGGCCGGTGAGCACCACGTCGCTCTGCTTGATCGACAGCTTCTGGCCGGCGGCGATCTTCAGCTGCTCGGCCACCAGGTCGATGCCGGTGACCATTTCGGTGACCGGATGTTCCACCTGGATGCGGGTGTTCATTTCGATGAAGTAGAAGCGGCCGTCCTCGTACAGGAACTCGAACGTGCCGGCGCCGCGGTAGCCGATGCGGATGCAGGCCTCCACGCAGACCTTGCCGATCTGCTCGCGCTGCTCGGCGGTGATGCCCGGTGCCGGTGCTTCCTCGACCACCTTCTGGTGACGGCGCTGCATCGAGCAGTCGCGCTCGCCGAGGTGGATGGCATTGCCCTGGCCGTCGGCCAGCACCTGGATCTCCACGTGGCGCGGGTTCTCCAGGAACTTCTCCATGTAGACCTCGCCATTGCCGAACGCCGCCTTCGCTTCGCTCTTGGTGGTTTCGATCGAGGTCTTCAACGAGGCTTCGGCGTGCACCACGCGCATGCCGCGACCGCCGCCGCCGCCCGCTGCCTTGATGATGACCGGGTAGCCGATCTCACGGGCGATCTTGGTGTTGGCGACGATGTCCTCGCCCAGCGGGCCGCCCGAGCCGGGCACGCACGGCACACCGGCGGCCTTCATGGCGCGGATGGCTTCGACCTTGTCACCCATCATGCGGATGGTGTCGGCCTTGGGGCCGATGAAGATGAAGCCGGATTCCTCCACGCGCTCGGCGAAATCGGCGTTCTCCGACAGGAAGCCGTAGCCCGGATGGATGGCCTGGGCATCGGTGACTTCCGCCGCGGCGATCAGGGCGGGGATGTTGAGGTAGCTCTGCGGCGACGGCGCCGGGCCGATGCAGACCGACTCGTCGGCCATGGCCACATGCTTGAGGTTGCGGTCGACCGTGGAGTGCACGGCCACCGTGCGGATGCCCAGGGTGTGGCACGCGCGCAGGATGCGCAGCGCGATCTCCCCTCGGTTGGCGATGACGACTTTGTCGAGCATGGCGTGCCCCTCAGCCGATCACGAACAGCGGCTGGTCGAACTCCACCGGCTGGCCGTTCTCGCCGAGGATGGCGACGATGGTGCCGGACGCGTCGGCTTCGATCGGGTTGAACATCTTCATCGCTTCGATGATGGCCAGGGTTTCGCCTTCCTTGACCTGCTGGCCCACGGTGACGAAGGCCGGCTTGTCCGGAGCGGACGAGGCATAGAAGGTGCCGACCATCGGCGAACGCAGCACGTGGCCTTCCGGCAGCGCCGGGCCCGGCTTGGCGGTGCCGCCGGTGGAGGCTTCGGTCGGCGACTGCATCGGCATTGCCTGCGGCGCCGGCGCGGCAGGGGCGGCATACACCGGAGCGGCGACCGGGGCGGCATAGCCGGCGACCGGCGCGCGCGACAGGCGCACGGACTCTTCGCCTTCCTTGATTTCGATTTCGGCCAGGTTCGACTCTTCCAGCAGGTCGATCAGCTTCTTGATTTTGCGCAGATCCATGAGGGCCTCTTGGGTTTCTATCTAGGTGAGGAGAGCGCCGTGGGCGCCCGGGTCGACAATCAGGTGGCGGACAGCCGCAGCAGCGCCGCGTCCATCGCGTAGCGGTAGCTGTCGGCGCCGAAGCCGCACACCACGCCGACCGCCTTGTCGCTGAAATAGCTGTGCTGGCGGAACGGTTCGCGGGCGTGCGGGTTGGACAGGTGGATTTCGATGAACGGCACGGCCACGGCCGCCAGCGCATCGCGCAGGGCGACCGAGGTGTGGGTGAACGCGGCCGGGTTGATCAGGATGAACGCCGTGCCGTCGGTGCGGGCGGCCTGTACGCGGTCCACCAGCGCGTGTTCGGCGTTGGACTGCAGGCTCTCCAGCACGTGCCCGGCGGCGTCGGCCTGGCGGGCCAGCGCCTGGTCGATGTCGGCCAGGGTGGTGTGGCCGTAGACCTCCGGCTCGCGGGTACCGAGCAGGTTGAGGTTGGGGCCGTGCAGGACCAGCAGCTTCGCCATGGGATCCGATCGACTGGAAAGGGCGGCAGTCTGGCGGAAGCGGCCGATGCTGTCCAGTTCGGCGAAGTTTGCCGCGTTTCAATCGATTGTTTGAAATCGCTGAAAGCGCTTGTGCCCGTATGCCGGGCAGCGCCTCAAGGCGCGCTGAACGTGGCGACGGCTGCTGATACCCGCACGTACGCCGACGATGGCGGCCGACCGCTCCTGTCCCGGCCAGGCCGGGCGGGTCTGCTCAGGTTTCCAGCGGCCGCGTCGGCACGACGTTGGGGAACACCTGTTCCAGCGGCTCCTGCTCGCCCGGCCGGGGCGCCGGCCAGTCGTAGGCGTTCACCGGCTGCGCGCGGTTCACCCACAGTGCGTAATGCAGGTGGTCGGCGCGCCCATCGCCGGTGTTGGGGTGGATGAGGATCGTCAGGCCCAGGCTGTTGAGCTGCAGCCATGGCACCACGACCGGCAGGAGATCGTTGGTGAAGCCGAAGTAGAAGGACGGGGTGACATGGGGGCCGCGTGGCTCCGGATTCCAGTTGCCCAGTTCCACCGGGAAGCGTTCCGCCACCCAGCGCCGGATCAGTGCGGCCTTGGCCGAGGTGTCCTCGTCGAAATAGATGTGGGCGTGGTAACTCTTGATGTCGGTGTAGGGGCGTGGGAGGGTCGGCAATGGCGATTCGCCCGGGCGTGTGCTGCGCGGTCGTGGGGTCGGTTCGCTGGCGGTGTCCTGTCCCCAGGGACTGCGGCCCTGCGCCGGCGGCGGGACGATCGCTTGGAATCCGGGACGCCCCGGTGCGGTCGTGTTCGCCACCTCTCGGGCCGGTGTTGCGGCGGCCGGACTCGTGGCGCCGGCCAGGCCACCTGCGGCCAGGCCGGCCGATGCGATCAGGCGGCGCCGGCTGGGTGAGAACGGCGCGGCCTGGTGTGCATCTGTGTCGTCGCCAGCAATGGCGTCAGAAGAATGCGGGGAGCGCGGCATGGTTGTTTCCGTGGACGGCGGACCGTCACCGTCGGACGGATGCGGGGGCCGCGTCCAATGATCCGGTGGCATCACCTGATGCTGCGCCGCAGGTGCGTTGAGTCCTGTGCGCGGCCCGGATAGGGTGGTCAGCTCACCGCACGGATACCCGCCATGAACAGCGCAGATGCCAGCACTGCCCGCAGACGTGCCACGTTCCGGCAGTTGCATGCGCAGGGCTGCTTCGTATTGCCCAATCCGTGGGACATCGGCAGCGCGCGCTACCTGCAGCGGCAGGGCTTCCTGGCATTGGCCACCACCAGCGCGGGGTGTGCATGGAGCGAAGGTCGCCCCGATGGTGCGGTATCGCTGCAGGCGACGCTTGACCACCTGCGGCTGATGGTGGCCGCCACCGACCTGCCGGTGAACGCAGACTTCGGCGATGGCTTCGGCGCCACGCCACAGGACGTGGCTGAGGCCGTGACGGCGGCCCTGGATACGGGCATCGCCGCTCTGTCGATTGAAGATGCCAGCGGTCTGGCCGACGCGCCGCTGCGCCCGCTGGAGGAGGCCGTGCAACGCCTGCGTGCGGCGCGTGCGGCCATCGATCGCGCCGCGGCCGATGTGCTGCTGGTGGGCCGGGCGGAAAACTTCTTCGTGGGCGTACCGGATCTGGAAGACACGCTGCAGCGCCTGCGTGCCTACGCGGCCGCAGGTGCCGATGTGTTGTACGCACCGGGCATCACCACGGCCGGACAGATCCAGGCGGTGGTGGCCGCGGCCGGCGGCAAGCCGGTGAACCTGCTGGTGGGCGGACCGACGTCACTGACGCTGCAGGACATCGCTGCGATGGGGGTACGCCGGGTCAGCCTGGGCGGGGCGTTGGCCCGTGCGGCGTGGGGGGGATTGATGCGGGCCACCGATCCCATCCAGCAGGAAGGCCGCTTTGATGGCCTGCAGGCGGCAGCATCGGGTGCGGCGCTGAACGCGCTGTTCCGCTGAGGCAGGGCCGCGGATGCACGGCAGGATCCCTTCGCTGCGCGAAGGGATCCGAGCCAGTGCTGCATCAGAACCGTGCGGTGGCGCCCACGAAGAAGGTGCGCGCGCCGCCGTCGTAGTTGTTGCCTTCGTCGATGGTGGACACGTCGCCTACGTTCAGGACGCCGGCACGCAGGGTCAGGTTCTCGTTCACGTCGAAGCCGGTCACCAGATCCCAGGTGGTGTACGCCTTGGCGAAGGTGGCGCTGGTGGCCGATACCAGTTGCTTGCCGATGTGCTGCGCACTGGCATTCAACGACCAGGCATCGGTCACCTGCCATTCCAGCGAGGTGTTGGCGGTCAGCTCCGGTACTACCAGCAGGGTGGCGCCGGTGGTGCGGTTCTTCGATTCCAGCATGCGCGTGGCGTGGGTGGTCCAGTTCAGGCGTTCGTGCAGCGGCACGGTCACGCTGGCTTCCACACCGCGGGTGCGTGCCTTCTGGATGTTCTGTGCCACCGTCCACCAGTAGCCGTTGACGAAGCTGGTGGTCTGGCCGGGGATCTGGCTCAGCGGCACCTGTTCGATCTTGTCGTCGAAGTTGGTCAGGAAGTAGGTGGCCGAGGCCGACCAGCCCTCGCGGTCGAAGCCCACGCCCAGCTCGTAGTTGGTGCTGGTCTCCGGTTCCAGGTTGGGGTTGCCGGCCATGTAGCAGCCGCGCGTGCCGTCGGCATTCACCGAACGGCTGCTCCAGCCTTCGGCGGTCAGGGCACGGCAGCCGTTGCCGCCGGACTGGGTCGCAGCGCCGGCCGTTCCCTGCTTCAGGTTGGGGGCACGGAAGCCCTTGGAAATGCCGCCGCGCACGGTCCATGCATCGGCCGGGTGCCAGACGCCGTAGATGCGCGGGCTCAGGTTGTCATCGTAGTTTTCCGTGTTGTCCCAGCGCAGGCCCAGGGTCAGCACGAAGCGCTCGTGCAGGGTGAGGTGGTCCTCGGCGAACAGCGCCCAGGAGTCGGCCTCGCTGGTCGGGCTGATGCGGCCGCTGCCCGTCCAGGTGACCGGAACGGTACCGATGGTGTCGCTGTTCTCCAACTCCTCGCGTTTCCACTGCCCGCCCACATTCAGGCTGTGCTCGACGCCCCAGTGGAAGCCGGTGTTGAAGGCGGTATCGAACACCGTTTCCTTCGAACGGTTGCCGACGTCGCTGCCCTTGTCTTCGTATTCGTTCTGCACCAGCGTGGTCTTCGACGTGGTGGCGTCGCTGTAGGTGCCGTCATGGCGGATCACGTAGCCGGTCTGCACCAGCTTGGACAGTCCCCAGCTGTTGACCTGGCCGGCCCCGCTGTTGCGCTGCGTTCCGCGCGAGGCCTCCACGCCCACGACGTGGCTGTCGCTGATGCGCCAGTCGAACAGCACGTTGGCGTTCTCTGCCTTGTTGCCCGGTGTCTGCCGCGCGCCGCGGTCGGATTCGCGGTCAGTGACGTTGGCGCCGATGCGCACGCCCAGGTTGTCGGTCAGCGGGCCACTGAACAGCGCTCCCATCTGCGTGGTGTTGCCGCGGGTGTCCGAATCGGGCTTGCTGTAGTTGAAGGTGGCCGAGCCGCCCCAGTGGTCGGCGATCTTGCGGGTGATGATGTTGATCACACCCCCCATCGCGTCCGAACCGTACAGCGAGGACATCGGGCCGCGCACCACTTCGATGCGTTCGATCATGTCCGGCGACAGCCAGTTCAGATCCTGCGGGCCCAGGTCATCACGATAGTTCACGCCGGCCGAGCTGCCCTGGCGGCGGCCATCGATCAGGATCAGTGTGTACTGCTCGGGCAGGCCGCGCAGCCGGATCTTCGACTGCGCACCAGACAGCGCGTAACCGCCGGTCACGCCGGGCACGGTGCTCAACAGCTGGCCGATGCTGCTGACCGGCTTGCGCTCGATGTCCTCGCGGGTGATCACGCTGATGCTGGCGGGGGCATCCCGGATCCATTGCTGGGCGCCGGTGGCGGTGACCACCACGGTGTCCATCTGCTTGGCGGCGGCATCGGCTGACGCCTCGGCGTGGGCCTGGGAGGCGAGGGCAAGGCCGATGGCCACGGCCAGCGTGGCAACGGAACGACGGGACTTCAGACTGGCATGCAACATCGCGCGGTACTCCGGGTGAGGGGTCCACTGGCGATGGCTGGGACGTCCGTGTGGGGTTTCAGATCTCCTTAACAATCGTATCACGAATCATTTGCATTTGACTTGAGGCGATACAGAACGCCAGAAACAGTGTCCTGCTGGCAGTGCTGATCGGGCTGGGTGCGCTAGTTACCATTAGTAACTAATCTCCAAGGAGTTGCCCATGCACAGCCTGATTGTTGTTGCCCATCCCGATCCTGCCTCGCTGACCCACGCGGTAGCCGCTCGCATCGCGCAGGCCATCGCCGATGCCGATGAGAGCAATACCACCGCCATGGCCGATCTGATGGCCGAAGGCTTCGACCCGCGCTTCAACGGGCAGGACCAGGCCCTGTTCCGCGGCATCGCGCCGCCACCGGCCGATGTGGCGGCCGAGCACGCACGGCTGGATGCGACCGACACGCTGGTGCTGGTCTACCCGCTCTACTGGTGGTCGTTCCCGGCGCTGCTGAAGGGCTGGATCGATCGCGTTTTCACCCAGGGCTGGGCCTACGCCGAGGGTGCCGATGGAAAAGTGGAGAAGCGGCTGCAGCAGCTGCAGGTGCATCTGGTCGGCATCGGGGGTGCCGATGCCGCGATGATTGAACGCCGTGGCTATGGCGCGGCCATGAACACGCAGATCGACATGGGCATCTTCGATTACTGCGGCGCGCGCGTGCTGTCCTCCACCCTGCTGCTGGAGGCGGACACCGGGGCGGCCGCGGCGCATCTGCAGACCGCGATGGAGATCGGCCGTAAAATCGGACATCCAACGAGCTGACAGCCGTGTTCCGCCGATGCCTGCCACCGACACCCCCACGCGTCGCCGACTGACCCGCGAGCAGCGGGCCCGCCAGCTGCTGGATGTCGCATGGGCGCTGGTAGGCGCCGAAGGCACCGATGCCTTGACCCTGGGGCGCCTGGCCGAAGCGGCGGGCGTGACCAAGCCGGTGGCCTACGATCACTTCGTGACGCGCAACGGCCTGCTGGCGGCGCTCTACCATGACTACGACCAGCGGCAGACGCTCATCTTCAATGACCGTATCGCCGCGGCGCCGGCAGAACTGACCGCGCGCGCAGCGGCCATCGCGTCCGGTTACATCGACTGCGTGCTGAGCCAGGGCAGCGACGTGCAGAGCATCCTCGCAGCGCTGGTCGGCGCGCCGGAGCTGCGCGAGGTGCGGCACTGCTACCAGCAGGAGTTCATCGACAACTGCGCGGACTGGCTGGGCCCGTTCGCCGGTGACGGCCAGGTACCGGTGGAGGGACGCTGGGCGATCCTCGGCGCTGCCGAAGCGCTGTCCGAAGCGGTGGCCAATGGCGCGATCGGCAAAGCCGACGCGGAACGCGAACTGCAGCGGGTGATCGTATCCACCGTTGTACGGGACTGACTGCCCGCGCAGCTCAGGCTTCTGCGACGGTGTCGCCGGCCAACGCGGCGAATCCACTGGCAAGATGCCTGCGCACCCGCGCATCGCGTGCTTCGCGGTCTTCCGAGCCAAGCACCACGGTGATCAATCGCACCGGCTGCGCGTGTCCGGCGATGGGGCGGCGCGCCGTAGCCGCCAGGCAGAACCCGGCCGCGCGGGTATAGCCGGTCTTCAGGCCGTCCACACCTTCATCGGCGAGCAGTGCGTTCTGGTTGCTGCGGCTGAACGTCCCGTGCGCGAACGCCGGCTGTGCGGTGATGGCCAGCACCTGCGGATGATCTGCCAGCAGGCGGCCCGCCAGCACCGCCATGTCGCGTGCGCTGGATACGTGCCGCGGCGTGGTGATGCCGGACACCGACGCGAACCAGGTACTGCCCAGGCCGAGACGCCGCGCCAGCGCGTTCATGTGCTGCAGGTACGCCGCCTGCGAGCCGTGCAGATGGCGGGCAAGCACAAGGGCCGCGTCGTTGCCCGATACCACCAGCATGCCCTGCAGCAGCCGGCCCAGCGTGACCGTTTCGCCGGGCACCAGGCCCATGCGCGTTTCATCGTCAGCAACCGCGTGCACGTCCTCGGCGGCAACGGTCACCGGCATCTCCCAAGCGGCGGCGCCGGATGCGACCTGTTCGTAGGCTGCGTACGCGGTCATCAGTTTGGTCAGTGAAGCAGGCGGACGCTGCAGGTCGGCGTTCTCTTGGTGGATGACCGCGAAGCTGCCGGCATCCAGAGTGATCGACGAGACCGGGGAACGTGGAGACGGCATGGTGGCGCGGCAGGGGAGACGTTCACAGGATACCGCTGCCAGGATGCGTGAATCTGCAATATTGCAATGATATAACGTCGCGCATTCCGGGCCGCCTGCCCGACCCCACAGGATGCACGATGACCGCACACACGCCGCGCCGTTGGCTCTACCCGTCGATTCTGGCCGCGCTGGCAGCCCTCGCCGGCTGCCAGCCGGCACCGCGTGCGCAGGCGCCGGTGGCGACCGGCGGCTACCCGCACAACGTGATCGTGATGATCAACGACGGCGCGGGCTGGGGAACCTGGGATGCCGCCGCGTACTGGCAGTATGGCAGCCGCGAAGGCGCCCCGTACGCGCACTTCCCGCAGCGCCTTGCGGTGGCCACGTTCCCGCTCAACGCCAGCAGCCAGCCCACGCACGATTCGGCGCAGACGCTCGGCTACGACGCCGCGAAAGCATGGGATGCCACCCCGGTACCGGCAGCGGATCTTCCGTTCGCCGGTTATCAGTACCTGGCCGCGGTGGCGACCGACAGCGCCGCGGCGGGCACGGCGTTGTCGTCGGGCATCAAGACGTACAACAACGCCATCAACGTCGACAACGACGGCGTCGCGGTCGAGTTCAACACCCTGCGCGCCAAGCGCCTGGGCATGGCAACCGGTGTGGTCACCTCGGTGCCGTTCTCGCACGCGACACCGGCCGCGTTCGCCGCGCAGAACGCGTCGCGCAACAACTACCATGCCATCGCCCACCAGATGCTGGCCCAGGGCCACATGGACCTGGTCATGGGAACCGGCGGCCCCGGCTACAGCGTCGATGGCCGCGCCTGCGATGACGATGCAGGCGCAGTGAAGGAAGAGGGTTGCGCGAACCCCTGGGAGTGGGTGTCGCAGCAGGACTGGCAGCAGCTGGAAGCAGGCACCCCCATCGCTGGCAATCCTGCCGGACCGTGGCGGTTGATCCGCAGCAAGGAAGCGTTCGCTGCGCTTGCACAGGGGAGGGTGCCAGCCGACCGCCCGTTGATCGGCGTACCGCGTGTGGCCAGCACCCTGCAGCAGGCGCGTCAGCTGCAGGTCCTGGGCAGGGATGAGACCACTCCCTCCGGCGTGAGGAAGATCGACAGCGTGCCGGACCTGGCGACCATGACCCGCGGCGCCCTGCAGTTCCTGCAGCAGCGCTCGTCCAAGGGCCTGTTCCTGATGGTGGAAGGCGGGGCCACCGACTGGGCCGCGCATACCAGCGCGTGCGGCACGGAATGGCATTACGGCCAGTGCGGCGACCAGCCGCAGTACGGCCGCCTGATCGAAGAGACGGTCGAGTTCAACGATGCGGTATCGGCGGTGGTGGCGTGGATCGAGCGCAACGGCGGATGGCAGCGCAATCTGCTGATCGTCACCACCGACCACGACAACAGCATGCCGATGGGCCCCGACGCGCAGCAGGTGGCGTTCGAGCCGGTGCGCAACAACGGGCGCGGGCGGATGCCGGGGATGAGCTTCCGCCCCACCGGCAATCATTCCAATGCACTGGTACCGCTGTGGGCCAAGGGCGCCGGCGCGGAGCGGCTCGGCGCCCGCGTACGCGGCATCGATGCCGGTTACCGACAGCATGTGCGGTGGAATGATGGCAGCTACATCGACAACACCGACGTGGCTGCCGCAGTGGAGGACGTGCTGCAGCGGCCGTGACCCGAACGGCGCACGGTTCGGCCCGGTTGCCATCGCGTCCGAAGCGATGCAGCCTGCGCCGATGGAACCGCAGATCCGCATCGATGGTCGTGTCTTCGCCTACGTCTTTCCCTGTGCCTGGGAGGATTACGCCAAGATCGGCTTCTCGCGTGACCCGCTCGGTCGCATCAGCGCACTGCATCGGCGCTGGTTCGAGTTCTTCGATCTGTGCGCCGGGGCGCTGGTGGAGGCGGAAACCGAGCGCGATGCGCGTGACCTGGAGCTGCAGCTGCGTGCCCCCTTCCGAGCCCATCGCGCGCCGGCACCGATGACCGTGCAGGACAAGGCCGGCGGACGCACCGAATGGGTGCGTGGCGCGAACCAGGCCTTGTCCGATGCTGTGCGTACGCTGGATGGGCGCGGATATCGGACCTTCCCGCTGCGCCCCTGGCTGCGCGCCGCCATGGTCCAGCGGCTGGATCGCCTGCATGACTGGGCCGCCCTGCAGCTGCCGGAAGAGGAAAGCCTGCGCATGACGGGCAGCCCCGGACCGGCGGTGCTGCGCGATACCCTCGATGGCTATCGCGCGCTGGACATCGACCCGCTGCCATCGCTGCCGCCCCATGTGCAGGCCTGGTACGGGCACTAGCGGCCCGGCCCCTGTGAGCCCGCCGCTGTCGCGCTCAGCGCGGGGCGGGGCAGGTGGGGCAAGGCACCTTTGCCGCAGCTGGACGGTCGAGGTGTGTGGTCCGGTACGGCTTTCCCGGTACCCCGGTCGTGCTGGCCACCGGCGTGGCCAACTGGCGGGCCAGCTCGGCGCTTGCGATGTGACCGTGCAGGAACAACAGACTGCTGAAGATGTTCATGATCGTCGCTCCACTTGAGTGGATTGAACGATACGGGCAGCATGAGGACGCAAAAAGCGACATTTCCGCAAGCTTGACTTGAACAGAATTCAAGCCTCATGTCCCGCCCACCCCTCCATGCCCTGCAGGGTTTCGTGGCTGCCGCGCGCCTGGGCAACCTGTCACGCGCCGCGGCGTCGATGAACCTGACCGTCAGCGCGCTCAGCCACCAGATGCGGCAGCTCGAAGAACGCCTCGGCCAGCCGCTGCTGGTCCGCCAGGCGCGTGGGGTCGCACTGACCCTGGAGGGCCAGCGCCTGCTCGATCGGGTCGGGCCGCACCTGGATGCAATCAACGAGGTGTTCCAGCGCTACGCCGCGCGCGCCGAACATGTGCTGACGATCAGCGCCGTACCGTCGATGGCCTCCGCATGGCTGGTGCCACGGCTGGGTCATTTCGTCGCCGCACACCCGCAGATCGAGATCAACCTGCAGTCCAGCGAACGCCTTGTCGATTTCGATCGGCAGCTGCAGTTCGACGCGGCCTTGCGCGTAGGCGGCGGGCAATGGGCCGGGCTGGTGGTCGAGCGGCTGTTCGATGAGTGGCTGGTGCCGATGGCCAGCCCGGCGCTGATCGCGCGGATGGGCGGCATCGACCGTGCTCCACTGGCGCAGTGGCCGCTGCTGGGCGATCCGGATGGCGCATGGGCCGCGTGGTTTGCCCTGATCGGGCAGAGCCCCCCTTCGCGGTTCGTGGCGGTGCTCGACGATTCGGAAGCGCATCACCGTGCAGCGCTCGATGGCGTCGGTGTGGCCCTGGGCCGGCTGACGCGCGCGCGCCTGCTGCTGGATTCGGGCCAGCTGGTCGCGCTGTCGGAGCAGCGGCTGAAAACCGCCTGGCCGCACTGGCTGGTGTATCCGCAGCGCTCGGCGCGCCACCGTGGATTCCTCGCCTTCCGTGAGTGGTTGCATGCGCAGGCCAGCGAGCATGCGCGGCACATGGAGACGCAGGGCTGATCCGGCCCGGCGCACGCAGCCACCTGTCGCGTGCTGCGGGCCACTGCTGCGTCATCGCACCAGGGTGACCGCCTGTCCGGAACGTGCGAAAGCGTCCTCGAGCAGGGGCCCTGCCTTGATCGCCTCGACCTCGTCGAACAGGGCCCGCAGGGCGGCAGCGGGGCGCGCCGCAGGTGCGGCCACGGCCTGCTGGATCGCAGTGAAGCGGTCGGCGAGCACGCGGTGTCCCGGATGCTGCAGTGCCCAGGCCTGCAGTGGCTGGCGCACGCCAGCGGCGGCATCCAGGCGCCGTGCGTCAAACAGATCGATGGCCGCCGCTGACGTGTCGGCACGCTCGATCGTGGCGTGCCGCAGTTCCCGGCTCAGGAACAGATCGTAGGCGGCACCGCGGCCAACGGCGATACGCAGCCCATCGCGATCCAGATCGGCCACCTGCCGCGCCGGACTGTCCTCGTGCACCAGGTAGGTTCCTTCGATCTCCACATACGGTGCACTGAAGGCGATGCGGCCGGCACGTGCCGGATCGATGGCGAGAAAGGCCAGGTCCCATGCGTCGTCGGCTGCCGCCGCGACCACCGATGCGGCCGCATCGTGACAGGTGAATCGCGCCTGCACGCCCATCCGCTGCGCCAGCGCGGTGGCCAGCTCCACCGAGGGGCCGCGCGGCGATCGTGCGTCGCCCTGCGCAAGGACCGGATTGCCCAGATTGATGGCGACGCGCAGATGGCCCAGTGGCGCCAGTGCACTTCGGTGATCGGCCAGGGTCATGCAGCGCTCCGCGAAGGGTGGGCAGGCCAGCATGCCCGCAACGATGCGCACGGAATGTCAGGGCGGCGCTATCCTGCGACGATGCACCCCATCGCGCATGTCGAGATTCCGGCCAGCGACCTGGCTCGCGCCATCGCCTTCTACCTGCAACTGCATGATGCCGGCCACTGGCGGGTGGCCGAGATCTGCGACAGCGAGGGCAACCGCATTGCGCTGCAGGCGCCGGTGACGTTGTAACCCGGGCACCGTGCCGCGCGGTGCTACCGTGATGCGGCGTGCGAGCGCTGCAGCCAATCGGTGATCGCCGGATCGAGCCGCGCATCGTCCGGCACGCGCAGGCCGAATGCCGACTGCAGCACGTCGCGCACGTCGGCGGCATCGCGCAGCGGGCGCTTGAGCGGCGCTTGCCCGGGGCGGTACTCGGTGTAGTTGCCACTGCCGATGGTGCGCCGCCAGTCCGGGCCGGCCAGTGACGCGCGCAGCTGGCCGGGGAAACCCGAATCCGGGTGCGTGCACACGTACCAGTTGGCCACCACGTTGTCGATCGGCGCTGGCGGCCGCAGGTCGAAGCGGTACATCGCCCGCCATGCGTCGCCCGCCTGGGCGGAAAGCACGAAGTCGTCCTCACCCGCCAGCTGCTGCAGCTGGAAAGACTCGTGCGGCGTGGCCTGCGGCGCCGTTTCGTACAGCCGCAGCGGCACCGTCGGCGTCAGGCCACCGAAGCCGGCATCGACCAGCCAGTCCTCTCCCTCCACGTGCACGCGCAGCAGCAGGTGGGTACGCGCCGTCGGGGCATTGTCCTGTGCCGCCAGCAGCACGCGCGCGCTCAGCGGCTGTGCGTCGAAGCCCACTGCCTGCAGGAGCGCCAGCAGGCCGCCGTTGAGTTCAAAGCAGTAACCGCCGCGCTGCTGGTCGAGCAGCTTGTGCTGCACGCTGTCCAGATCGATCGGCACCGCGTCGCGCAGCAGGCTGCTGAGGGTTTCAAAGGGGAGCAGGGCGTTGTGGCGCTGCACCAGCAGGGTCAGTCCGGCAAGGTCCAGCGACGGCGGAGCATCCAGTTGCAGGCGCTGCAGATAACGGGGGACGTCGAGCGGGGTCATGGCGAGGGCGGCCGGTGGGAAGAATCCCACTGTGCAACCGCAACCGGGGTTGAGGTCAAGCGCGGGCGCTGTGTCACGTCTCCGTCGCCTGGGGCCGGTACAAAGAGCGCAACCGGCACGGTGCGTGCCACGGCATCGGCAATGTGCCTAAAGTTGCCGCCGGTCAGGCCGATACAGGTGCGTCCTTCCGCCTGGAGTCTGTGATGTCGGCCGCCGTCCCCCTTCGGTCCCTGCGCACCCGTCTCATCGCGATGCGCTCGGCGTTTCCACGCCTGCTGGTCTGGCTGCAGCCGCATCGACTCAGCGTGGCCAACAAACTCAAGGCCACCCTGCTGGTCTGCGGCGCGGGCCTGGTGGCGATCGCCGCCGTCCATGCCTGGACCGGCCATGCCAGCAGTCAGGCCGCACGCAGCCAGGCCAGTTACCAGCGTGGCAGCGATCTGGCCGCACGCCTGGCGACACGGGTGGCGGAGGCGCGTCGCCTGCAGACCCAGTATGCACGCAGTTTCGACGATGCTGACCGCAGCCAGCTGCAGGCGGCCCAGCAGGCACTGCAGGTCGATCTGAAGGCGCTCAGGGCGATGCCGATGGATGCGGGTCGCCGCAAGGCATTGCAGGCGCTCACCGAGGCCGCCGAGGGATTCTCGCAGGGAGTGGCCGCGCTGTTCGAACGTGTGGACGAGATGGGGCGTGGTGATGCGGGCCTGGCTGCACAGCTGCAGCAGGCCGCCGATGCCCTGCAGCAGCAGGTGGATGGCCTGGACCGGCCGGCACTGGCGCTGCACCTGCAGAAGATGCGGCGCCAGGAAGCGCTGCTGCTGCTCGATGGCGATTCGACTCATGCCGACCGCGCCAGCGAAGAGAAGCTGCCGTTCGATCTGGCGCTGGCGGGGTTGCCGCCCGACGTGCAGGAGGCGCTCCGCAGCGGCATGGACGCCTATCAGTCGGCACTGCTCGGCTATACCGCTGCCCGCGTCGGCCTTGACGTGGAGACGCAATCGCTGATGGAGACGGCTGCCGGCGTGGCGCCCGCGCTCGCCGCCTTCCAGCAGGCACAGGTGAATGCGCTGGCCCTGGCGCAGGCGCGGCAGCAGGCCGGTGCACGCACCATGAGCGTGCTGTTCGCCCTCACCCTGCTGCTGGTGGCCGGCGTGCTGATCACCAGCCTGCTGCTGGTGCTGCGCGCGGTGCGCAGGCCGATCCAGGACACCCTGCGGTTCGCCAGCGACATCGCCGATGACCGGCTCGATACCACGTTGCGCGTGCACAACGCCAACGACGAGATCGGCCAGCTGGCACAGCGCCTGGTGGACATGCAGCAGCGGCTGCGTGCGCGCATCGAGACCGAGCGTGCGATGGCCCGTGGCAACACGCGCGTACGCCAGGCCCTGGACTGCGCGCAGACCGGGCTGATGGTGGTCGATGCCGAAGGCCAGGTGGCCTACGCCAATCCTGCGTTGCGGCACGTGCTGGGCCTGCAGGCCGACGCGCTGGTCGGCACTGACGCGCGGGACCTGCATCCGGCCCTGGCCAGCCTGGTAGACGCGCGCCACCGCCAGGAGCGGGAAATCAGTCATGCCGGTGTGCGCTATCAGTTGATCGCCAATGCCATCGTCGATGACGACCAGTTCCTGGGCGTGGCGCTGGAGTGGCGCAGCCGTGCGCTGGAAACGCTGCTGGAGACCGAGGTGGCGGCACTGGTCGACGCTGCCGCGCAGGGTGACCTGCACGGGCGCATTTCGCTGCAGGGCAAGCACGGTTTCGTGCATACGCTGTCCACCAGCATCAACCGCCTGCTGTCCACCTTTGAAACCAACCTGGGGGACCTGCAGGCATTGCTGGCGGCGTTGGCCCGTGGGGATCTCAGCGTGCGCATGGAAGGTGAGCTGCAGGGCGTGTTCGCACGCATGCGCGACGACGCCAATGCAACCGTCGCACAGCTCGGCCGCATCGTGACCCGCATCCAGCGCGCCGCTGCCAGCCTGGACAGCGGTGTCGGTGAAATCGTTGCCGGCCATCACGACCTCTCGCAGCGTACCGAGCAGCAGGCGGCCAATCTGGAAGAGACCGCAGCCTCGATGCATGAGCTGACCGACACCGTCGGCCGCAACGCCGATGCCGCCGGACGTGCCGACGCGCTGGTGCAGGGGGCTGCAGCGGTTGCACAGCGGGGTGGGGTGGCCGTCGGTCAGGTGGTGGAGACCATGCAGGGCATCAGTGAAGCATCGCACCGCATCGGGGACATCACCCAGTTGATCGACGGCATCGCATTCCAGACCAACATCCTTGCGCTCAACGCCGCCGTGGAGGCTGCGCGTGCCGGAGAGCAGGGCCGCAGTTTCGCGGTGGTGGCGGCGGAAGTGCGTCTGCTCGCGCAGCGCAGTGCCGAGGCAGCCAGGCAGATCAAGGCGCTGATCGAGGATTCCGTGGCACGCGTCGGCCAGGGCAGCGTGCAGGCCGCGCAGGCGGGCACCACCATGGACGAGATCGTCGGCAGCGTGCAGCAGCTGGCGGACCTGCTCGCTGGCATCCGCAGCGCCTCGCAGGATCAGCACGCAGGCATCGCCCAGGTGAACCACGCCATCGTGCAGATGGAGGCCAGTACCCAGCGCAATGCCAGCCTGGTGGAAGAAGCCGGCTCGTCGACCGCGCAGATGCAGGCGCAGGTGCGCGCGCTGGCCGAAGCCGTGTCCGCGTTCCGCCTGCAGCCGGACCGTCAGGCCCGCGCGGCGGCGTGATCGCGTCCGCCGCCGGGTCCAGCCCGGCGGCGCGGCTCAATACACGTCGCGCCGGTAGCGGCCGCTCTCGAGCAGCGTTTCCACCACCTCGTCACCGAGCGCGCCCCGCAGTACCTGATCCACGCCCTCGGCCATGCCCTGCAGCGAGCCGCAGACATGGATCACGGCGCCACGCTGCATCCATTCCCGCAGTTCATCGCAGGCCGACCGCAGGCGGTCCTGGACGTAACCGCCCGCTGCGTCGCGCGAGAACGCCAGGTCGACCCGGATCAGATGGCCCTGCGCCTGCCATGCGCTCACCTCATCGGCGAACAGGAAGTCATGAGCGCGCTGGCGCTCGCCGAACAGCAGCCAGTGGCCGTGCTCGCCTGCGTGTGCCGCCTCGCGCAGCAGGCCGCGCAGGCCGGCGATGCCGGTGCCGTTGCCGATCAGCACCATGGGTGCGCCCGGCACGCGATGGAAGCCGGGGTTGCGGTGCACGCGCGCGGCGATGTGCGCGCCTGCCGGCGCATGCAGCGACAGCCAGCCCGAACCCAGCCCCGGGCGCCCGTTGTTGTCGTGCACCAGGCGCACGACCAGTTCCACCATGCGATCGGCCGGGCAGGAGGCGATCGAATACTCGCGGCCCGGCAGTACGGGCAGGGCCGTCAGCCAGCGTCCGGCATCCTGCACCTGCAGCGCACTGGCCGCGTCCGGCAGTTCGCGTTCGCTGGCCAGGCACTGCAGGGTCTGCGTGCCGCCTTCGATCAGCAGCGGTTGCAGCGGGTCCAGTCCATGCGCCAGCAGTACCGCACGGGCATGCGCGGCGCTGTGCCGCGGCGCGATGTGCAGGATGTCGCCGGCCTGCCACTGCACGTCATCCGGCGCGGCCAGCCGGATCCGCCAGATCGGACCACCGACGCTGCCCGGGTTCAGCTGCTGGCGATCCAGCAGCTGCCAGTCGTGCATGCGGGTGGCCGCCGGCAGCACGCTGTCGTCGGCAGCAATGCCGGTCAACAGGCCGAGCTGCTGCTGCCACTGGCGCAATGCCGCGACCGATGCAGCGTCCACGTCGATGCGGTCGAACATCGCGCGGGCACCGTTGCCCAGCAGCCACGCATCGAACTGGCGGCCGAAGGCGCAGTAGTGCGGGTACTGGCGGTCGCCCAGCGCGAGCATGCCGAACCGCAGTGTGGCCAGGTCCAGGGATCGGTCCAGCAGCTGGCGCGAGGCACGTCGTGCCGAATCCGGCGGCTCGCCGTCACCAAAGGTACTGAGCACGAACAGCGCGTGGCTCGCCGCCTGAAGACGGTGCGCGTCGATCCTTGCCAGCGGCAATACCTGCACCGCCTGTCCGCTGGCCTGCAGCTGCGCTGCCGCGCGCCATGCCAGCTGTTCGGCCAGGCCGCTCTGGCTGGCATGCACCACCAGCCATGCGGCGCCGTTGGCTGCGGCCGCCGGCAGTGGCTGGCGCAGCGCACGTGCGGCGCGCTGGCTGCGGCGACGGTCGAGATAGAGCAGCCAGCCGGTGATGAAGAACAGGCTCATGCCCAGGCTGCTGAGCATCACGATGATGCGCCCGGGAATCCCGAAGTAGCTGCCCGAGTGCAGCGCGAACACGCTGGTAGCCAGCTGACCGCCAGCGCCCTGGCGCGCGTAGGGACGCGCGTCCAGAATCGCACCGCTGGCAGGGTCGAGCTGCAGCAGATCGTGCGCGCGATCATGATGGCCGCCGCGCAATGCTGGATCGCCCGCCATGGTCCGCACATTCAGTGCCTGGCCGGGCTTCTCGGGCAGCCGCAGGTCGATGTAACCGGTGCGCACCCCGGCCTGCGCGTACAGCGTCGTTTCCACGCGGCGCAGGTCGAGCACGGCGCCGGCATCGATCACCTGCTTGGCCGGTGGCGCCACGCCGAGCAGGGCATTGGCCGCGCTGCGATACCAGTCGAACGACCACCACAGGCCGGTCAGGGCACTCATCAGGTAGATCAGCAGCACCCAGGTGCCGGCCACCGAATGCAGGCTCCACAGGAAGCCGCGGCCGCTGCGCTTCCATTCCACGGCCAGCCAGCTTCGCCAGTGCCACCAGCGGCGGGGCCAGCGCAGGTAGAGCCCGGACAGCGTGAAGAACAGCAGGGCGATCGCGCAGCTGCCGGTGATCCATTTTCCGCGCTCGCCCGCGGCGAGGTGGCGGTGCAGGTCTTCGACGAAGTCGAAGAAGGCCTGCCCGCGCAGGGCGCTGAAGCGCTCGCCGCTGTAGGGGTCGAAGTACACCCAGTGCGCTTTGCCGCCGGCGAAACGGGCCACCGATGGGCGCTGGCCGCTGGCATCCACGCGCAGCCGCTGCAACGGCCGTTTGCTGTCGGCCTGCAGCATCGGCACCAGCTCGCTCAGGGGCAGCGGCTGCTGGCCTTCGGCGTGATGTTCGGCGATGGCGGCGAAGCCGGGGTTGGCGGCGCGCAGCAGTTCATCTTCAAAAGACAGGGCTGCGCCGCTCAGGCCCATGATGGCCAGAACGGTGCCGGCCGTGATGCCCAGCAGCCAGTGCAGTTGGAACAGGACGTTCTTGAACATCGGGGGATGAAAGCCAGGAGGGCTGCCGCCCGCATCCTGCGCAACAGCAAATGAGAATTAGTCGCGTAATTCTCGGGGGCGCCCTGCCTGCGGTCAAGCCGGTGGGTGGCGCCAGCGACGGGGCCTTCCATGGCCACCGTTGCGCGCACTTGCACCTGCGTCAGAACTTCCAGCCCACCCGCGTGTAATAGAACCCGCCGTTGAATCCGTAGGGCGAATGCACCGGATACTGCGCACCGGCCACGCCCCCCCAGGGGTTGCTGGCCGGCACACGGTCGAACAGGTTCTGCGCGCCCACGCTGACGTACAGGCCCGAATCGAACTTCCAGCCCACCTCCGCATCCACGATCAACGCGCTGCCCCCGTAGATCGGCAGGCCGCCGTCCTCGGCGGAGATCACGCCGCTGTCCAGGTGATCCTCGTACCAGCTGCTGTAATAGTTGAACCGGAGATTGGCGTGGAAGATCTGCCGCTGGTGATTGATGCTGAAGTAGCCCTTGGTCCTGGGCAGCGATTTCTCCAGCTTGTACACGCGCGCTTCGTCGATGAAGTCGGTGTCGTAGCGGTCCACCTTCGTGCGGTTCCAGTTGGCCGCCAGCGAGTAGGTGGTGACCCCGCCGAAGTGGTTGCTCTTGAAGCTGGTCACCAGGTCCACGCCGGTGGTGGTGGTATCGAAGGCGTTGCCGAAGTAGGTCACCTGCGAGATGGACGCGGCTTCCGCATTGCCGCCGGCCACCAGCGCCGCACGCTCCTCCGGAGTGACTGCAAAGCTGGTGCTCAGGGCAATGCGGTCTTCCACCTTGATCTGATAGCCGTCCAGGGTGACCAGCCAGTCACCTTCGGTCCACACCGCACCCAATGACACATTCCTGGACTCTTCCGGAGTAAGCGGCTGCGCGCCCTTGAGCTGGGCAATCGGATTGGTCGGCGGCAGGGTGGCGATGTCTTCCAGTGCGGTACCGCCGAACACGGTGCTGATCTGGCTGATGTTGGCCTGGCCGGGCGTTGGTGCACGGAAGCCGGTGTTGTAGGCGCCGCGCAGAGCGAAGTGCTCGTTGAAGTCGAAGCGCGCGGTGAGCTTGCCGGTGGTGGTGCTGCCGAACGAATCGTAGTCCTCGTAGCGCAGCGCACCGGCCAGCAGCAGCCGCTCGGTGAGCTGGGCTTCCAGGTCGGCGTAGGCGGCCCAGTTGCGACGATCAAAGGTGCCGGCGGTGCGCGTGCTGAAGCCGTTGAACCCGTTGGAGCCCAGCGCGAAGCCCTGCTCGGTCAGCGGCCCGATGGCCGTGGATGGGCCGTCTCCCGGGCTGATCCTGAAGCTCTCCTCGCGCCATTCGGCACCCATCGCCAGGCGCAGCGGCTGGCTGCTGAAGCTGACCGGGATGTCCCGGCTGACGTCCACATTGAGGTTCTTTTCGGTCTGGGTATTGCCACCCGGGCGGAAGAACAGCCCGGCCGGCTGGTCGGGACCGAGCGAGGCGTTGACGGTGTTGTAGATGGTGAACTCGATGTCGTTGCGTCCCCAGGAGCCGCTCACGTCCCAGTACCACTCACCCCAGGTGCCTTTGGCGCCGGCGAACACCGAGGCGTCTTCCAGTTTCCCGCCGAAGCGTGGGGTGAAGCCGCCGGGCAGGCTGGACAGGAAGGTAAAGCAGTTGGCGGGCAGGGCAGCCACCGCGCCGCTCACGGTGCCGTACGGCAGCAGGTTGCCGGCGCCATCGCGCAGGGCGATGGTGGGGCATGCGCCCACGCCGGTCAGGTTGCCCACCAGCAATGTCTGGCCGCCATCGTTGGAGTAGACGCCCGAACGTGCGGTGGGGTCGCGGTAGTAGAACCCGCCATCCACTTCACGCTTGGCGTAATTGCCGAACAGGTAGAACTCCACGTTCTCGGTGTCGTAACCGAGGTTGGCGACCAGCTTGAGGTCGTCGTCCACCTTCGGCGATCCCCAGATCTGCGCAGGATCTTTCACCCCGGGGTAGCCTGCCGCTGCGACCGCGGCGGCATCGTCGCGCTGCACGCTGCGCGAGGTGTCGTCGGCGTTGCGCCATTCGGCCGTAAGGGTGGCGAAGCCGTGCTCTGCGAGCGGTAGGCCGATCTGCGCCGAGTACTGGGTGGTGAGCCCGTCGCCCTCGTAGTACTGGCCGGCGAACACCTCGGCGGTGCCGCCTTCGCGCAGCTTCTTCAGGCTGAAGTTGAGCACGCCGGCAATGGCGTCCGAGCCGTATTGTGCTGCTGCGCCGTCGCGCAGCACGTCCACCTGTTCCAGCGCCAGCGAGGGGAACACGGACAGGTCCGGTCCCTGTGCGCCGTCGGACAGTCCGTGGCCGAGGAACGTGATCACCGCCGAGCGGTGGAAACGCTTGCCGTTGACCAGCAGCAGGGTGTTGTCCGGCGGCAGGCCACGCAGGTTGGCCGGACGCACCAGGCTGGCCGCATCGTCGATGGGAATCGTGCTGACGTTGAAGGAAGGCACGAGCACTTTGAGCTGGTCGAGGGCGTCGGTCGCGCCCTGGTTGCGGAACTCTTCACCGCTGATGATGTCGATCGGCACCGCCGACGAGGACACCGTGCGCGGTTTGGTGCGGCTGCCCAGTACCGAAACGGTATCCAGGGTGGTGGCCGCGTCGGGCGTCGTCGATGTGCCGCTGTCCTGCGCCCGTGCAACGGGGCTGGTGGACAGCAGCGCGGTGGCGAGGGCCACCATTACTGCGGATGCCAATGGCGTGATTGCGTCTGGAGCCTGAACACTTCTGCGAATTCCGTGTTTCATGCATGCACCCTGCAGTCGATTTGAGTGGTTTGTCGGTCAGTCGTTCATCCTGTTGGTTCTCCTTGCAGCCAGGGCCCTGGTCGCTAAACGCAGAATTAACAGAACGTAAACCGTACTGCAACGAATCTTTCGTTTTAAGGCGCCAAGACGCGGAATGGATCGCAAAACAGCCTTATATGGTTGCTCAAGGCATGTACTATGTGCCCAAGGCAACCATCAGGAACGTCCCCGTGTCTGCGCTCACTTCCGATCCCGTCGCACAGGTCCGCGCCTTCAACCGCTTCTACACCCGCAGGATCGCGGTGCTCGAGGAGCGTTTGCTGCACAGCGACTTCACCCTCACCGAGGCGCGGGTGCTGTTCGAACTGGCGGCGGGCCAGGGCATCACGGCTGCGCAGCTGGGCCATCGGCTGGACCTCAACGCGGGCTACCTCAGCCGGCTGCTGAGCGGGCTGCAGGCGCGCGGTCTGGTTCAACGCGAACCGTCGCTGATGGATGCGCGCGCGAACCGGCTGGTGTTGACCGAGGCGGGCCGCGCCGCCTTCGCACAGCTGGATGCAGCGTCCAGCGAAAGCGTCGCTGCCATGCTGGGAGATATCAGCGAAGCAGGATGCCAGCGCCTTCTTGAGGCGATGGCGCACATCCAGGCACTGCTGGGAGGTGCATCGTCGGATTGCGTGCTGCGCGATCCCCGCCCCGGCGACATGGGCTGGGTGATCCAGAAGCACGGCGCGCTGTATGCACGCGAATTCGGATGGAACGCGGAGTTTGAAGCGCTGGTGGCCGACATCGTCACCCGCTACCTGCGCGAACACGACCCGCAGACCGAGCGCTGCTGGATCGCTGAACTGGACGGCACCCCGGTGGGGTCGGTGTTCGTGGTCCGGCACGACGCGCACAATGCCAAGCTGCGGCTGCTGCACGTCGATGCCAGCGCGCGCAGGCGGGGCATCGGGCAGCGACTGGTGGACGAGGCGATGAGCTTCGCGCGCGCGGTGGGCTACAAGCGCATGGTGCTGTGGACCAATGCCGCGCTCATCGACGCCCGCGCCCTTTACGAACGGGCCGGCTTCGAACTGATGACCGAGCAGCACGAGCAGCTGTTCGGCCAGCCACAGGTGTCCCAGCTCTGGGCGCGCTCACTGGTCTGACCGGGATCAGGACGCGTGGATGCCGGCCGCGGCCAGGCTTACAGCCGGGCCCACGTCCGGACTTCGCCGGCGGCAAACGGCCCCAGCTTCTGCTTCACGATGCGGCCCTGTGCATCCACCAGCACGCTGTAAGGCAGCAGCCCCTGGGCATTGCCCAGCTGCACGCTGGCATCGCGCGGACCGGGCGTCTCCAGCACGATCGGGTAGTCCACCGGCACCCGCTGCAGGAAGCGCTGCACATCTTCGGGTGTATCCAGCGCCAGCCCCAGCACCTGCACGCCGCCAGGTTGCTGCGCCTGCGCGAAGCGCGACAGTTCCGGCATTTCCTCGACGCAGGGCCCGCACCAGCTGGCCCAGACATTGATGAGCAGCGGCCGGCCGGCAAAACGCTGGCGCAGATCGAGCGGCTGTCCCTGCAGGTCCGGCAGCACCAGTGCGGGCAGGGCATCGCCTGCCTGCAGCACGGGCAGCGGTGCTGCAGGTGGCTGCACGTCTGGATCGCCAGCGTCCGCCGCCGGCACCTGCGTCAGCCGATGGCCGGCCCACAGGCCCAGGCCGGCAGCCAGCACCGCGGTCCACAGCAGCGCTGGCCGTTGCCACCTCATCGTGCGGTGCGCAGCAGCGCTTCTTCGACCACGGCCTGGGTAAGCAGGGTCGGCAGCACCGTCGGCGGTGCGCCGGGCCCGTACACCACGTAAAGCGGAACGCCCACGGCCTTGTGCTCATCGAGGAAAGCGGTGATCTGCGGGTCCACGTTGGTGTAGTCGCCGCGCATGTACACCGCGTTGGTGCGCCTGAGCAGCTCCCTGAACTCCGGTCGCGACAGCACGGCGCGCTCGTTCGCCTTGCAGCTCACGCACCAGTCGGCGGTCATGTTGACGAACACCACGCGGTTGTCGGCACGCAGGCGGTCGAGCAGCTGCGGCGAATACTCCACGACGTTCTCGCTGGTGGCCTGTGCCGCACGTGCCGGTGGCTTCAGCTGGGTCACGCCCCACACCGGTACCAGCGCGGCGATTGCCAGCAGCACGCCCAGCAGGCCGGCGGCGCGCTGGCTGCGCCAGCGGCTGCGCTCGAACAACCACAGGCCCAGGGCCAGCAGCAGCAGTCCGCCCAGCGCCAGCGCCATGCCGTCCACGCCACGCTGCTTGCCCAGCACCCACAGCAGCCACAGTGCGGTGGCATACATCGGGAACGCCAGCACGTGCTTGAGCGTTTCCATCCACGGGCCGGGCTTGGGCAGGCGCCGCGCGAGCGCCGGCACGAAGCCGATCAGCAGGAACGGCAGGGCCAGGCCAAGACCCAGGAACAGGAACACGGCCATCGCCTGTACGGGCGTGGCAACGAAGGCATAGGCGACCGCGCCTCCCATGAACGGACCGACGCACGCGCTGCCGACCACGCAGGCCAGCGCACCGGTGAAGAAATCGCCGGCCGGACCGCTGCGACGGGCGAGTGACTGGCCGAGGTTGCCCAGGCCACCGCCGAGGGTGAACACGCCGGACAGGCTCAGGCCAACCGCAAACATGATGTAGGCCAGTGCCGCGACCACGCCTGGGTGCTGCAGCTGGAAACCGATGCCCACCGCATTGCCAAGCATGCGCAGGCCGACCATCAGCGCGCCGATCACCGCGAAGGCGACCAGTACGCCCAGCGTGTACCACATGGCGTGGCTGCGGGCGCGCTCGGCGCTCTCACCGCTCTGTGCCAGGCCCAGCACTTTCAGCGACAGGATCGGCAGCACGCAGGGCATCAGGTTCAGTACGAGACCACCGGCCAGTGCCAGCAGCAGCACCCACAGGAACGAACGGTCCGGATCCGGGGTGGTGGCCGGCGGGCGGGTGCGCAGCGCGTTGTCGCCCCGCGCATCGGCGGCGAACCCTGCCTGCGCGCCGTCCACATCGGTACGCGCCGGTTCGCTGTTCGGCACGGTCGGCAGCAGGCGCAACGGGGTGCCGTTGGCAGCCTCGCGCGGTGCGGCGCTGCCCGCCGGCAGCGGTCGGATCATTTCGCTGCGTGGCGCAGGCTGGCCGGCGTGGGCGCTGATCTTTCCCGCGGGGATCGACAGCTTCACCCGGCGGGTCATCGGCGGGTAGCAGATGCCATCGGTCTGGCAACCCTGGAAGGTCACCACCAGTGTGCTGTCCACCGCGTCGGTCACCGTGCGGCGCAGCGGCAGCGGCACTTCGACCTGGTTGAAGTACACCGACACATCGCCGAAGTGCTCGTCGCGATGCGACTGCGCGGCGGGCCAGCGCGGCGTATCAGCCAGCACACCGGCACTGCCTTCCAGCTTCAGTGAAGTGCGATCGCGATACAGGTAGTAGCCCGGCGCGGGACTGAAGCGCAGCAGCAGGGTGTTGCCATCGCTGGCGATCGCGTCGAAGCCGAAGGCTTGTTCGGAGGGCAGCGGAAGCGCCTGGCTGTTGCTGCTGCCGGGCAGGCGCAGGCCACCACCGCTGCCGGCCCCGGCAAGCGGAGTGTTGAACGCGTTCACGCCGGTGACCCGCGCGGTTGGCAGGGCGGCTGCGGCGCCACCGCCACCACCGGGCAGTGTCACCTGGACCACGCGCTTCTGCGGCGGGTAGCAGACACCGGCATCGGCGCAGCCCTGGTAGCGCACTTCCAGGCTGAGGATGCCGGCCGCATCCGTCGGGGCGCCCGGCAGCGAAACCTGCAGGCGTTCGCGGTAGGTCTCGACCTCGCCGAAGAAATCGTCGTGGTGCTTGGTGCCGCTGGGCATCTGCAGCGCACCGGCATTGAAGGCCGGGTCGGCCTTGACGCTGGTGCGGTGGCGATAGAGGTAGTACCCCGGCGCGATCTTGAACTGCAGCTGGATCTGGTTCCGCTCCGGCGCACTGGCGGTGAGCGCGAACGCCTGGTCCACCGGCAGCAGATCTTTCTCGTCCAGGGCGAATGCAGGCAGGGCCAGCGAGAGCAGGGCGCACAGCGCGGCGGCACGGGCAAACAGATTCATCAAGCGGTGTCCTCCCGGGTCTGCGCCCGGATCCAATCCAGATAGGCCGGGAGTCCGGCCCGGGCTTCGACCGCGATGCACTCGGGGAGTTCATACGGATGCAGTTCGACGATCCGTGCCATCGCTGCCTCCACGCGGCTGGCCGTAGTCTTCACCAGCAGCTGCAGCTCGGCATCGGTAGTGACCTCGCCCTGCCAGCGGTAGGTCGACTGCGCCCCTTCCAGGCGCGTCACGCAGGCGGCCAGGCGCTCGCCGACCAGCGCATGCGCGATGCGCTCGGCACTGGCCCGGTCCGGGCAGGTGGTCAACAGCAGCAGGACGGGATCGACGGTCGGCATGACCGTCGAGTATAGGGCCGCCGCCGGATCAAGGTCCGGCGGCGGCGATGGACCGCTGCGTTGCGCGGTCAGTTGGCCAGCTGGCAGGTCGCCGGCTTGGCCGAGGTGAACAACGCCGGCGTCGCCCACTCGGGGTGGTCGATGAACGGGTTGCGGTTGCCCTGGAAGCTGTAGATCACGTCGTTGCGCGCGCGCTCGGCGTCGTCCGGCGGATCGGACAGATGCCAGTCGATCAGGGTCGAGAGCAGGCCCATGTAGGCCGGCGAACTGCTGGTCCTGACGATCCGGCTGCGGTCGTCGGTCAGCTCCAGGTCCGGCTCGGACTGGCCGGTGGCTGCATCCTTGCCGCCCTCGTAGCGGATCGCCATGTACATCACCGCGCGCGCCATGTCGCCCTTGCGATGGCCCCACACCTCGAAGGTGCCGGTGTTGCCGTCCGGCGTGCGCACCCAGTTGGAATTGCCCGGGTAGCCGCCGCTGCCGCCGCCATGGCCGTTGTTGGCCTCGGTGGCGCGCTCGCCACAGTTGGCATCGCACTTGCCGAACGGCTTGTTGCCGCGGTCGGCATTCCACTGCGCATCGGTCAGGTACAGCATGTGGGTGTCGGTGTAGGGCGCGTACGGCAGGCCCTTGTCGCCGGTGGTGCTGGCAAAGCCCAGCGAGTTCGGCCAGGTGTGCTCGCGGTTGTAGGTCAGGCCGCTGCCCGTGCCAGCGCGATCGCTGACCTTGGCGTAGCTGCGGTTGCGATAGGCATCGAGGATGCGGTTGGGATTGTTCGGATCCTCGTCGGCGATCTCCAGGATGGTCCAGGTGCTGGTGCCCGACCCGCTGTACGGATAGGCGGTGTGGCCCTTGATGGTCGCGTGCAGCGAGCAGCGCAGCTGGCTCGGGCTGGAGGTGTTGACCCTGGAGTAGTAGCCCGCCGGTACGCCGGGATTGCCCGGATCGGGGTTGCCCGTGGCGCTGGCCACGGTGAAGGCGATGCGGCTGTCGGCAGCCGGATGCGCGCCCTGCAGGTCGGTGATGCGCGCGGCGCGGATGTCGAAGCGGCAGGCCTCACCGGCCACCAGCGCGGTGTTGGTGGACAGCTTCACGCTCCTGCCGCTGGCCGGGTGGGTCAGCGGTACGCTGCCGGAGGCGCCGCAGCTCAGCGCGAAGGCGCCGCTGGCCAGGTTCACCGTCTCGCTGAACACCACTTCCAGATCGGCCGCGGCCGGGAACGTGCTGCTGCCCTGGGCGGGGGTGGTGGTGGACACCGATGGCGGCGTATTGGGACCGGGCGTACCCTCACCGCTGAAGGTCTGGCCGTTGTTGCAGCTGCCGAAGGTGTGCGTCGCCGATTCGGCCCAGGTGAAGTGGGCGTACTGGCTGCCGCTGCCCGTCAGCTGCAGTGAGGTGCCAGGGGCCGTGCTGTTGGTCTCGGCCACCGGAATGTTCTGGCTGGTCATGCCTGCGGCAGGACCGCCGGAGGCAGTGATCGTGCCCTCATAGCTGAGGAACTGGACCACCTTGCCGCTGGCGTCGACCAGCGCGATGCCGTCGTTGGGACCGTTCTGGATGCCGTTGGTCGGATAGCTGACCACGGCCAGGGTGGCGCTGCCGCACCCGGCGGCGCTGCCGGCAGGGACGGCCGTGTTGGCGTACACCGAAGCGGCCGACGGCGTGCTGCCGTTATAGAGATACAGCCGATAGCCGGACAGATCCTCGCCGGCGGTGGCCACGACCTCGATCGCCTCGCCGACGTCACCGGCTGCGGTGCTGTCGTCGTAATGCAGTTCGTTGATGAAGACCTCGGCCTGGGCCGGCGCGGTGGCCAGGGCCAGCACGCAGGCGGTGGCGAGCAGGGACAGCAATCGCATCGACGACTCCTTGTGATTGGGAATGCGCGGCCGAGCCTAAGGCCGATCCAGTGACACTTTGTCGTAAATGAACGTCAGATATCTGACAGTGCGACGTTGGTCACCTAATTCGGGGCCACCCCACCGCACTGCCGCAGCGTCCGGCGCGGAAACTTTTTTCGCGACGCCCCTTGAAAGCCTCCCGGGGGGCTCCATCTCTGCCGTGCTCCCGACCTTGTCGGGTTTCTTCACGTGCGGTTCTGGCACTCGCCTGGTGCGAGTGCTAACATCGCCGGACTTTTTTAGACCAATCAATCACTTAAGAGGTCTCCTATGAGCATCAAGCCGCTGCACGACCGCGTTGTGGTCAAGCCGATCGAAGCCGACGAAATCTCCGCCGGTGGCATCGTCATCCCCGACTCGGCCAAGGAAAAGTCCACCAAGGGTGAAGTCGTGGCCGTCGGCCCCGGCAAGCCGCTGGACAACGGCAGCGTGCGCGCGCCGTCCCTGAAGGTCGGTGACAAGGTCATCTACGGCCAGTACGCCGGCAGCTCGTACAAGAGCGAAGGCGTCGAGTACAAGGTCCTGCGCGAAGACGACGTGCTCGCCGTCATCGGCTGAGCCCCGCCGCGACCTGTTTCAACCTGATCCCCACATCCCAGCCGCCGGGCACGGCCCGGCGCGACCAATGAGGTAATTGCAATGGCTGCCAAGGATATCCGTTTCGGTGAAGACGCCCGTTCGCGCATGGTGCGCGGCGTCAACGTTCTCGCCAATGCCGTCAAGGCCACCCTCGGCCCGAAGGGCCGCAATGTCGTGCTCGAGAAGAGCTTCGGCGCCCCGACCATCACCAAGGACGGCGTCTCCGTCGCCAAGGAAATCGAACTGGCTGACAAGTTCGAGAACATGGGCGCGCAGATGGTGAAGGAAGTTGCTTCGCGCACCAACGACGACGCCGGCGACGGCACCACCACCGCCACCGTGCTGGCCCAGGCCCTGATCCGCGAAGGCGCCAAGGCCGTTGCTGCCGGCATGAACCCGATGGACCTCAAGCGCGGTATCGACAAGGCCGTCGTGGCTGCCGTCACCGAGCTGAAGAACATCTCCAAGCCGACCGCTGACGACAAGGCGATCGCCCAGGTCGGCACCATCTCGGCCAACTCGGACGAGTCGATCGGCCAGATCATCGCTGACGCGATGAAGGAAGTCGGCAAGGAAGGCGTGATCACCGTTGAAGAAGGCTCGGGCCTGGACAACGAGCTGGACGTGGTCAAGGGCATGCAGTTCGACCGCGGCTACCTGTCCCCGTACTTCATCAACAACCAGCAGTCGCAGACCGCTGACCTGGATGACCCGTTCATCCTGCTGCACGACAAGAAGATCTCCAACGTCCGTGACCTGCTGCCGGTGCTGGAAGGCGTCGCCAAGGCCGGCAAGCCGCTGCTGATCGTGGCCGAGGAAGTCGAAGGCGAAGCGCTGGCGACCCTGGTGGTCAACACCATCCGTGGCATCGTCAAGGTCGTGGCCGTGAAGGCCCCGGGCTTCGGCGACCGTCGCAAGGCGATGCTGGAAGACATGGCCGTGCTGACCGGCGGCACCGTGATCTCCGAAGAAGTGGGCCTGTCGCTGGAGAAGGCCACCATCAAGGACCTGGGCCGCGCCAAGAAGGTGCAGGTCTCCAAGGAGAACACCACCATCATCGACGGCGTGGGCGACAAGGCTGCGGTCGAATCGCGCGTTGCGCAGATCAAGACCCAGATCCAGGACACCTCCTCGGATTACGACCGCGAGAAGCTGCAGGAACGCGTGGCCAAGCTGGCCGGCGGCGTTGCCGTGATCAAGGTGGGTGCGTCCACCGAAATCGAAATGAAGGAAAAGAAGGATCGCGTCGACGACGCCCTGCACGCTACCCGTGCAGCCGTTGAAGAAGGCGTGGTTCCGGGCGGCGGCGTTGCACTGGTCCGTGCGGTCACCGCGCTGGCCGGCCTGAAGGGCGCCAACGAAGACCAGAACCACGGCATCCAGATCGCCCTGCGCGCGATGGAAGCCCCGCTGCGCGAGATCGTCGCCAACGCCGGCGAAGAGCCGTCCGTCATCGTCAACAAGGTCAAGGAAGGCAGCGGCAGCTTCGGCTACAACGCCGCCACCGGTGAGTTCGGCGACATGCTGCAGTTCGGCATCCTGGACCCGACCAAGGTGACCCGTTCGGCGCTGCAGAACGCGGCCTCGATCGCTGGCCTGATGATCACCACCGAAGCCATGGTTGCCGAAGCTCCGAAGAAGGACGAGCCGGCCCTGGGCGGCGCCGGTGGCATGGGCGGCATGGGTGGCATGGGCGGCATGGACTTCTAAGGTCCGCTGTTCCCGATGAAGTGAAAAACCCCGCCGCAAGGCGGGGTTTTTTTTGTGGGCGGCTGGGGGCAGGCCGGACGCCTGGATGATGCTTAAGTTATTGATACATGGCGCCTTAATTCGGATGTGCTAGCATGGTTACATGGATATCAAGGGCCGGATCCTGCGCCAGATTGACCCTGCTAGGCCGGGGGTTTTCTTGCGTTCCGAGTTCAATGATCTGGGTGGACGTACGCAGGTCACTGAAGCCTTGCGGGCCTTGGTTGAGAGCCACCAGCTTGAGCGTCTTGAGCGCGGTATCTATGCGCATCCGGGCACTGTGGCGCGGCTCGGACGCGCTGGTCTTTTGGCAACGAAAGAGCATGGCTCGGCGCGCGGCAACGTTGTTACGGCGATTACCAAATTGGCGCGTCGGCTCGCCAAACGTGAAGGCGTACAGTACGCGGCGCGTTACATGGATAGCTGGGCCAGTGCAGTGACATCACTGGCGGGCGACACCGTGCAGAGTGATGACACCGATGATCTGCTGGTCGCATTGACCCGCGAGGACAAGCTCTCCGGTCAGGAAATGGTAAAGCTGGTGATGGCGCATCACAGGCTCAAAGGTGTTTGATCCGTTCGGTGACTATGAGGCGGTGGGATACCTGCGAAATCATGCAGGCGAGAAAGACCTTGAGTTGATCAAGATCGCGGAGCATCAATTGTTTCGCGCTCAGCTGCCCAAGGCCTTGAAGTATCTCGAGCAAGCTGCGCATATCGACTATGCCGCCTTCCTCAGGGTCCATCAGATTCTGTTCGAAGGCCTGTATCCGTGGGCGGGAATGGACCGCGCAACGGTCGCGCCAGACAAGCACGTAACCAAGGGGCACGTTCACTTCTGTCATCCATTCGAGTCCCAGCGGGCAGTGGTGCATGCGCTACATCTGGCGCAGGAGAAGGGGCGGATCGCTGATGCACCGGGTCTCATCATGGGATTGTTCGCATACGCCCATCCCTTTCTCGATGGCAATGGGCGCGCGATGCTACTGGTGCACGCAGAGCTCTGTCATCGCGCCGGGTTTTCAGTGAACTGGACTGCTACCCGGAAAGATTCTTATCTCGCCGCATTGACTGCGGAAATCGAGTCGCCGGACCAAGGGCATCTTGACGGATACCTGCGGCCCTATATTGGCCCGCAACTCGATCGTCATGTGTGGTCCCAACGTATCGATGGGCTCCGCGGATTGGATGGAGTACGCACAGGTGAAGACCAGGTTGCAGCGTATGAAGATCCAGCTGTCGCTGCTGGGTACGACGCGTTCGATCAAGCCCGCAATTACCACATTCCGGAGTAGTGGCCCCCGCCGCGAGGTGGGGATCTTTGTCGTCATCTGACAAAGCTCTTGTTGCCGTATTCCCAATCCCACGGCACCCCCGTCTCGCCCAGCACGAAGCGCACCAGTGCCGGAAAGGCCGCTTCGGCGCGCACATCGTTGCCCAGGATCACCACGCAGCGTTGGCCTTGTTCGACGCACACCAGCGTGTTGCCCACCGCATCGTCATGTCCGCCCTTGTAGAAGCCTGCGCCCTGTGGACCGGTGAATGTCACCACGCCCAGTCCCGCAGCTAGGTTTCTGCGCCGCTGCGCCACCGGCAGTTCCGGCTGCAGCGTCGGGAACTGGCTGGCGGTGGTGATCGGCAGCTGCGGCCGCACCAGCTCCCGGCGCATCGATGCCGACAGCCCCTGGCCACTGACATAGCCGGCAGCGAAATTGCCCATGTCGGCGATGGTCGTGTCCATCGAACCGGCGGCACGCACGCGGCTGCGTTCATCGTGCGGCTCCGCCGTGCCTTCGGCGGTCCAGCCGTCGGCCAGATTCGTGGCGAAATCCTCGCGCCACATCATGCTGGTGCGGGGCATGCCGAAGCGGTCGAATACGCGCTGCTGCATGAGCCTACCCACGTCCAGGCCCAGCCCGCGCTCCAGCACGAACTGCAGCAGGATCAGGCCTTCGCCGGAATAGCCATAGCGGCTGCCCGGATCGAAGTGGAATTTCAGTTTTCCGTCCGGCTCCAGGAATGCAAAGTTGGCAAAGCCGCTGGCATGGTTGAGCAGCAGGCGCGGGGTCAGCCGGCGCCAACGTTCGTCGCCGGCCAGCACGGTGTAATCGGCGTACTTCTTCGGCTCGGCCGGATAGTCCGGTAGCGGTCTGTCCAGCGCGCTGGCGATGCTGGCATCCAGATCGATCACCTTGTCCTGTGCAAGCTGCGCGATCAGGTGGCCGAAGGCCATCTTGGTCAGCGATGCCGCATACATCACCGTGTCGGTCTGCAGCGGTTCGCCGGCAGCGTTGCGCTCGCCATAGGCGGCGACGTGCACGACCTTGCCACCGTCGACGACGGCCACTGCCATCCCTCGGGCGTGGGCGACCTGCATCAGGCGCTTGGCTTCGGCATCGATCCGGGCCGGGGAGGGCACGGGAGGGGGAGCGGCCATTACGGCGGCGGGGAACAGCGTCAGCAACAGCAGGACGGCACGGCGCATGCGTGGAACTCCTGGCGGGACGTGGCGCGATGCTACCGCAGCTTCGGCTGCTTGCAGCCCCCTGCGCGAGGAGTGCGCCCGGCCGGGCCCGGCGGCAGGCCCCGTAGGTGTTGCGCTCCATCCCGTCATGAATATGATTAGGCACCTAAACATATTGGAAATCACCGTGCTTGAGGCAAAACATGGCGCCCTTCTGGATGAGGCCCGGCGACGTGGCCACGCCAATGTCGCCCTCCTGCATCTGTGCTTCCAGCTGCTGTCGCTGTCCTCGGCGATCGATCGCGACTGCGCCAGCCGGCTGGCACCGCACGGGCTCAGTGAGGGCCGCTTCATCGTGCTGTTCCTGCTGCACGGTGCCGGCGGCACACTGTCGCCGCATGCGCTGGCCGAGCGCGCCGGCGTCACCCGCGCCACCATCAGCGGCCTGCTCGATGGCCTGCAGCGCGAAGGTCTGCTGCAGCGGCGCAGCGATGCGGACGATGGTCGTCGCCTGCAGATCGTGCTGACCGCGCAGGGCAAGCGCCTGGCCGAAGACCTCTTCAATCAGCACACGCAGTGGATCGCGGGCCTGTTCAACGGCCTGGACACTGCCGAGCAGGTGCAGCTCTCACAGCTGCTGGCCAAGGTGTGGCAGCACACCGGCGGCGGACGGAAGGACCTGCAGTGAGCGCAGCGATCAGCCCGGCGCGAAAGCATCAGCTGGATACCGGGGCAGCCGCCAGCACGCATCTGGCGGAATGTCTGGCCGTGGACTTCGCGGTGTTGCTGCAGACCGTTGCGGTGCTGCCGGAGACTGCCATTCAATGCATGCGCGATGCCGCCAGCAAAGGCATTACCCAGCGCATGATTCTGGCGGCAACGCTGTTGCGTGAGGCCAGGCAGGGTGATCCTGCACAGTGGCAGTCGCATGCATCCGACACCGTGCGCGGCTGGGCCTGCTACCTGATCGGTGGCGATGCCACCGCCTCCCTGCCGGTGAAGCTGGAGAAGATGCGCCCGTTGGCCGATGATCCGCATTTCGGCGTGCGCGAATGGGTGTGGCTGGCGCTGCGCACCGACATCGTTGCCGGGCCACTGCTGGCGCTTGAATGCCTGCAGCCGTGGACGCAGGAACCGTCCGCGCATCTGCGCCGGTTTGCCTGTGAAGCACTGCGTCCCCGTGGCGTCTGGGCGGCGCACATCGCTCTTTTCAAGCAGCATCCCGAACACGCGCATTCGCTGCTGGAGGCACTGGCTGATGATCCCGAACGCTATGTGCAGGATTCCGTCGGCAACTGGCTCAACGATGCCGGGAAGACCCAGCCGCAGTGGCTGCGTGACCTGTGCACACGCTGGCAACGCGAGCGCGACAGCCCTGCCAACGCCTACATCCGCAGGCGCGCACTGCGTTCACTGTGATCCGGCGGGGGCCGGCCCATGACCGGGCCATCGGGCCCGGTCACATTGCGCGGACGCGGCTAGTGGGGCTGCAGGCGTTCGGCCGCATGCGTGGCCAGCCCCAGGGATGCCAGCATCAACCCTTCCATCACCCGGTCGCTCACGTGATGTTCGGGCGCGGCATTCTGGCGGCAGCGTTCGGCGGCCAGCAGCACCTCCTGCACGATGCGCAGGCCGGCCAGTGCGCCATCGGCATCGGCCAGCATCATGCGTCGGCCGTTCGCTGGATGGCGCTCGGGCCAGGGTTGGCCATCGGCGGCCGCACCGCTGCCGATGCGTTGCAGGTGGGCGACCAGACCGTTGGGATCGAACGGCGCCTGATCGGCATTGGCCGGATCGGGGTGGGCACCGGGGAAGGGAACGTGTGGTGTGTTCATGGCGTGTGCTCCGTACAGGACAGACGACACCGCCACCGGAAGAGGTGGCGGACGGTACGTGGCGGCAAAGACCGGGTCACTGATCCGGCGGGCGCAAGCGCCCCCCCGCACCGCCCGCCATGGAACGCGGACGGATTGCCAGCCGGCGCCGCCCAAGGCGACGCCGGCTGACAAGCGTAAACAACATCTCCTCGGGCTTTGCCGACCCGGCCACCCTTTTCCGGTGGCAAACCATCTTGAGCACATGTATCGCATATGCCATTGCCCGTATAACCGCGCATCGATCGCCTGCACGCCCCTTCCGGGCCGAAGGGTGGGAAGCCTGGAAGGAAGATCTCAACGCGGTGGCACCATCGGTCCAGTCGCGACACGATCGATCCGTACACCGGCACATGCGCCGGTCATCCGAACGCGGTAAACAGTGCATTGCCCACGTCTACCCACAGGGAAGTCGATCATGCAGAGCACGCTCCAGGTCACGCTGTTCGGCCCTCCCGGCGACACCCCGGCGTTGCAGTTGCCGGATGTGGACGGGCCCTCGGTGGCGATACCGGAATCGACACTGCGGCGGCTGGTCTCCGATCTCTACACGGCGCGGTCCCTGCTCAACCCCGAGCAGCTGGAGGAGGCGAGGCGGGAGCTGGACCAGGTGCTGGAGCGCTGGGCCGATATCCACGAGGGCCTGCTGCTGGACGTGGAAGTGCATGGCAGCCGCTAGATCGCCGTGCTGCTGAACCGCTTCCCCAGTTGCGGATGAAACATTTTGTGCTGCGCAGAAGCTGTGCTATCAATACACCCCATGAACGCAGCCGCTACCCGCTTTTACTGGTATTACTTTCCGAAGCCACTGGCGGAGGAAGGACTGCGCTCACCCTGAAGAAAGCTTCAGACGCATTCCCGAAAGCCGCCAGCGAACCTGGCGGCTTTTTTCATGCCGCCTCGCTGGGGACCCCCAACGTACCGGAGACCTCCCCCATGCCCCCCCATACCGACGACCTGCGCATCCGCACCATCGAACCGCTCACACCGCCTGCCCAGCTGCTGGCGATGCTGCCGTGTGACGATGAAGCCTCCGACACCGTCAGTGCTTCGCGCGCGGCCCTGCACCAGATCCTGCATGGCCGCGACGATCGCCTGGCGGTCGTGGTCGGCCCGTGTTCGATCCACGATCCGAATGCGGCCATCGAGTACGCACAGCGCTTGAAGCCTCTGCGCGACGCGCTGGCCGGCGAGCTGGAGATCGTGATGCGCGTGTACTTCGAGAAGCCGCGCACCACGGTGGGCTGGAAGGGCCTGATCAATGACCCGGACCTGGACGGCAGCTTCCGGATCGACAAGGGCCTGCGCATTGCCCGCGGCCTGCTGCGCGACATCAACAAGCTGGGCCTGCCGGCCGGCGTTGAATTCCTTGACGTGATCTCGCCGCAGTACATCGCCGACCTGGTGGCATGGGGCGCGATCGGCGCACGCACCACCGAAAGCCAGGTGCACCGCGAACTGGCCTCCGGCCTGTCGTGCCCGGTGGGCTTCAAGAACGGCACCGATGGCAACGTCAAGATCGCGGCCGATGCGGTCGGCGCGGCCTCCAACCCGCATCACTTCCTGTCGGTGACCAAGCAGGGCGGCACCGCCATCGTTTCGACCACCGGCAACCCGGATTGCCATGTGATCCTGCGCGGCGGCAAGCAGCCGAACTATGACGCGGCCAGCGTGGCCGATGCCTGCCAGGCACTGGCCAAGGCCAGGCTGCCGACGCGGCTGATGATCGATGCCAGCCATGCCAACAGCCTGAAAAACCCGGAAAACCAGCCGAAGGTGATCGAAGACATCGCCGTTCAGCTGGAGGACGGCGAACAGCGCATCGTGGGCGTGATGATCGAGAGCCATCTGGTGGGAGGCCGGCAGGAACTGGTGGAAGGCCAGCCGCTGGTCTACGGACAGAGCATCACCGATGGCTGCATCGACTGGGACACCACCGTGACGGTGCTGGAGCGACTGGCTGCGGCCGTGCGCGCCCGTCGCGAAGTGACGGTGTCAGAAGCCGCCTGAGCGCGGCATGTGTGTGGATGGCGGCCTGCGCCTGCGGGGGTGCGGCCGCGATCAGGGCCGGTCGGAGTTGGAGACCGGCCCGTCCGCACCGGCGATGCGCCTGGCGCTGCGCATGAGCGACAGCGCCAGGTCCATCGCCGGGGTGGTGCAGGGCACGAAGGGGAGCGCCGGGCCACGCCCGGCGAACACGCCATCGTTCAATGCACTTCGTCGTGATACACGAACTTCGGCATTTCCCAGCGGTAATGGATCGCCAGCAGGCGCAGGGCGAAGCCGCCCGCCAGGCAGCACAGGATGGCCGTGGCATCGGACACGTTCCAGTGCAGCAGCAGCAGATAGGCGGCGCCGGTCAGCAGCGCGATGATCGCGTACAGCTCCTTCTGGAAGATCAGGGGCACTTCGTTGCACAGAATGTCGCGCAGCACGCCGCCGAACGCGCCGGTCAGCATGCCGGCGATCAGCACGATCGGCGTGGCATGACCGGCCTCGCGTGCGATCGAGCAACCGATCAGGGTGAAGGCGATCAGGCCCAGGCCGTCGAGCACCAGGAAGGTGCGGCGGAAGTGGTGCATCCAGCGTGCGACCCAAGTGGCGATCAGCGCCGCGCACACGGTGAAGCCGAGGTACTCGGGATGTTTGACCCAGCCCAGCGGATAGTGGCCAAGCAGGATGTCGCGCAATGAACCACCGCCGAGCGCGGTAACGCAGGCGATCATGACCACGCCGAACAGATCCATGCGGCGGCGTCCCGCGGACAGTGCGCCGGTCATGGCTTCGGCGGAAATGGCGATCAGGTAGATGATGGACAGCAACATGGAACAGGCTCCGGACGCGATGGGGCCGGCCATGCGCGGACGCCGCCATTGCCTGCGCAATGACGGGATGACGATGACCGGTGCCGCTCCCGCTGTCCTTTTGCCTGAGAGTTCAGTGGCGTAGGCCGCGTGCCCCTTCGGCGGATCGTACCGGGCATGCCCGGTGACCTCTCTCCAGCTCGGCGAGTCGAATGCATGGTTGGTGGGATTCCAGCCCACCGGCCTGAGCGATCATGGGAGCCTGCGCCTTCGGCGGGCGCCAACGCGGCGCCTCTCTCCTGCATTCGCGGGCAGTATATCCGCTGCGGTGCAGCACGGCATAATCCCGGCATGGCCCCGTCCCACCGCCCGTGGTTCCTGTACCTGCTCGAATGCCGCGATGGCAGCTACTACGCTGGCATCAGCACCGACGTGGACGCGCGTTTCGCCGCCCATCGCGCCGGTACGGGGGCGCGCTACACCCGGGCCCGCCCGCCGCTGCGCATCCTGGCCGTGCGCGAGTACCCGGACCGCTCCGCCGCCTCGCGCGCCGAATGGCAGCTCAAACAGCTGCCGCGCGAGCGCAAGCTGGCGTGGTTGCAGGCATTGGATTCCGCATCTTTGTAGCGCCGTGCCCAGGCACGGCGCATCGCAGTCAGTCGCGACGCGACGTGGGGTCAGATCCCTTTCCGCAGGAAGGGGATCAGACCCCGTTGCAGACCTGCGCTACCGTTTCGGCCGGCGGTCATCCTGGTCATCGCCGAAGATGATGCGTGCGCTGCGCTGGTAGCTCCAATACGCCACCGCCCAGTTCAGCAGCACCACGATGCGGTTGCGGAAGCCGATCAGGAAGAACACGTGCGCGGCCAGCCAGAACCACCAGGCCAGCACGCCCGACAGCTGCAGGCGCCCCAGGTGCACGATGGCGGCCATGCGGCCGATGGTGGCCAGGTTGCCGTAGTCCGCGTACTTGAAGGGCCCGGGCTCCGGCCTGCCGTGCAGGCGTGCACGGATGACCTCGGCCACGTACTTGCCCATCTGCTTGGCGGCGGGCGCTACGCCGGGCACGGGCTTGCCGTTGGCCTGGTTCACCGCGGCCAGATCGCCGGCCACGAACAGTTCCGGATGCCCGGGCAGGGTCAGGTCCGGCTGCACCTGCACGCGCCCGGCACGGTCCAGTGGCACGTCCAGCGTGCGCGCCAGCGGCGAGGCGGCCACGCCGGCCGCCCACACCACGGTGCGCGCCGGCACGAACTGGTCACCCAGCGTGAAGCCCTGGCTGTCGATGTTGCTCACCGGCGTTCCGGTCAGCACTTCCACACCCAGCTTTTCCAGCTGCCGGCGCGCCTTCAGCGAGAGCACTTCCGGGAACGAGGACAGCACGCGTGGACCGGCTTCCACCAGGCGCACCTTGGCGCTGGCCGGATCGATGTGGCGGAATTCATTGCGCAGCGTATGGCGTGCAATCTCGGCCAGGGTGCCCGCCAGTTCGACGCCGGTCGGGCCGCCGCCGACGACGGCAAAGCTGAGCCACGCCGCCTTCCTGGCCGGGTCCGGTTCGGCTTCGGCGCGCTCGAACGCCAGCAGCAGCTTGCGGCGCAGGGCAATGGCATCGTCGAGGGTCTTCAGGCCGGGCGCATCATCGGCCCACTGGTCGTTGCCGAAGTAGGCGTGAGTGGCGCCGGTAGCCAGCAGCAGGCTGTCGTAGTCCAGCGTGCTGCCGTCGGCCAGCCGCACCTGGCGGAGCTGCCTGTCGATGGCCACGACCTCACCGAGCCGCACTTCCACGTTGCGCTGGTGGCCGAGGATGTGGCGCAGCGGTGCGGCGATATCCGGCGCTGACAGGCCTGCAGTGGCGACCTGGTACAGCAGCGGCTGGAACAGGTGATGGTTGCGGCGGTCGACCAGGGTGATGCGGATGCGTTCGCGTGCCAGCGCACGGGTGGCCCAGAGGCCGGCAAAACCGCCGCCGACAACGACCAGGTGGGGAACGCGCTCACGACTCATCGACTCACTCCAGGGGGCATGGGGAACCGTCCGGCATCTTCGCACGGCGGCGGCCTGTCACGTCAGCGTGCGCGCGGATCGGCGATACTCGGATTCAGGCAACCGCCAGCGAGAGGCCCATGAGCGAACCGGAAAAGCGCATCGCCCTGTTGATCGACGCCGACAACGCGCCCGCATCGAAGATCGACGAAGTGCTGGCGGAGGTGGCCCGCTACGGCGTGGCCAATGTCCGCCGTGCCTACGGCAACTGGAAGAGCCCACGGCTGAAAGGCTGGGAGGCGGTGCTGCACGAGTACGCGATCCGGCCCATCCAGCAGTTCGCCTACAGCAAGGGCAAGAACGCCTCGGACATGGCCATGGTGATCGATGCGATGGACCTGCTGTACGCGCGCAACCTCGACGGCTTCGCCATCGTCTCCAGCGATGCTGATTTCACTCCAATGGTGATGCGCCTGTTGACCGACGGGGTGAAGGTGTATGGCTTCGGCGAAAAGAAGACGCCGGAACCCTTCGTCAATGCCTGTTCCAAATTCACCTATCTGGAAGCACTGGGCCAGGCCCATTCCAGCGTGCCGGAAGTGGAACAGGGCACGGCAGAGCCGGGAGCCATCGAGCCGGCCATCGGTGAAACGGGCAGCGGCGACGAAGTGCGCCCGCGCAAGAGCGGCGCGGAAATGCGCAGCGATACACGTCTGGTGAAGATGCTGCGCCGCGCTGTGTCCGCCGCGGAAGGCGAGGACGGCTGGTCGCACCTGGGGCCGGTGGGCAGCCAGATCGCCAACCAGGCCTCGTTCGATTCGCGCAACTATGGCTATGGAAAGCTGAGTGATCTGCTGGCGGCGATCGGTCTGTTCGAACTGAAGAAGGATGGCAAGTCGTCCTACGTGCGCGCGCTGCCGAAGAAGAACCGGTAGCGCCGGGCCATGCCCGGCCGACGCCCCCCGCGCATCATTCCGCACGCCCACATGTACGCCGATCGGGCGTATCGTTGCCGCTCGCATTGCCCGCAAGGAATACCCGCATGTTGAAGATCTGGGGCCGTCGCAATTCCAGCAACGTCCGCAAGGTGCTGTGGTGTGCCGAAGAGATCGGCCTGCCCTACGAGTCCATCGAAGTGGGCGGCAGCCACGGTGGCACACAGACGCCGGAATACCTGGCGATGAACCCCAACAGCCTGGTGCCGGTGATCGAGGACCAGGGCCTGCCGCTGTGGGAGTCCAACGCCATCGTGCGCTACCTGAGCGCGCGCTACGCGCTGGGGACACTGTACGCCGAGGATCCGATGGAACGCGCACAGGCCGAGAAATGGATGGACTGGAGCACTTCGCGGATGGCGCCGCTGTACAGCGATCTGATCTGGGGCATCATGCGCACCGCGCCGGCAGACCGCGACGAATCGCGGATCAATGCTGCCATCGTCCGCGCCGCCGATTACCTGGCGATGGCCGACGCGACGCTGGCCACGCAGCCGTGGCTGTCGGGCGCGACATTCGCGATGGGCGACATCCCGTTGGGTTCACTGGTGTACGCCTGGTATGAACTGCCGATCCAGCGTCCGGACCTGCCCCACCTGGCCGAGTGGTACGCCCGGCTGCGTGAGCGACCCGCTTACCAGCGCGGCGTGATGTCACCGCTGACGTAAGCGGGAATCGCGCGCGGTAACGGTAGCGCCGGGCCATGCCCGGCGGATTCTGCTTGCATTCAATACAGATCCGTCGGATCCACATCCAGCGACCAGCGCACCTTGCGGGCTTCCGGCAAGGCATACAGCTGCGGTACCAGCTGCGCCAGCATGCCGTGCAGAGGCGGGCGCTGTGCCGATGACAGCAGCAGCTGCGTGCGCTGGTAGCCGGCCCGGCGCGGCATCGGTGCCGGCATCGGTCCGTACGCCTCCACCAGCGCCTGTTCGCCCAGCAGTCGCCGTGCAGCCAGCAGGAACGCGTTGGCGTGCTCCACCTGCTGCGCTTCGGCACGCATCAGTGCCAGATGCGCGAATGGCGGGAAGCCGGCGGCCTGCCGCTGGTTCAGTTCGGCCTGCGCGAACGGGTGGTAGCCGCCGTTGACCAGCGTCTCCAGCAGGGGATGACCCGGATGGTGGGTCTGCAGCCACACCTCGCCCGGATCGCGGGCGCGCCCGGCGCGGCCGGCGACCTGGATCAACTGCTGCGCGAGTTTCTCGCTGGCGCGGAAATCGGCCGAGAACAGGCCCTCGTCGATGCCGACCACCACCACCAGCGTGAGTCTGGGCAGATCGTGGCCCTTGGCCAGGATCTGCGTGCCGACCAGGATGCCGGCCTGGTCCCCCAGCTTGGCCAGCTGCTGTTCCAGCGCATCGCGGCGGGCGGTGGTGCCGCGGTCGATGCGCACCACCGGGTACTCGGCGAAGGCGGCGGTGAGGTGCTCCTCCAGCCGCTCGGTGCCGATTCCCTGTGGCTGCAGGGCCAGGCTGCCGCAGGCGGGGCAGGCCAGTGGCGCCGGTTGCCGCGCACCGCAGTGATGACACTGCAGGCGACGGCCGCCGCCATGCACGGTCATCGGCGCATCACAGCGCTGGCACGGCGCCGTCCAGCCGCAGTCATGGCACAGCAGTACCGGTGCGTAACCACGCCGGTTCTTGAACACCAGCACCTGCTGGCCGCGCTGCAGGTGCTCGCCGATGCCGGCCAGCACTTCGGCCGAGAGACCGTCCTGCAGGGGACGCTTGCGCACATCCAGGATGCGCACGCGTGGCGGCCGAGCGTCGCCGGCGCGCTGCTTCAGGCGCAGGTGCAGGTAACGACCGGCATAGGCGTTGTGCAGGGTTTCCAGCGACGGTGTCGCGCTGCCCAGCAGCACCGGAACCCCCAGCGCCTTGGCACGCACCAGGGCGAAATCGCGCGCGTGGTAGCGGATGCCGTCCTGCTGCTTGTAGCTGCCGTCATGTTCCTCGTCCACGATCAGCAGGCCGGCCTGCGGCAGCGGCGTGAACACCGCCGAGCGGGTGCCGACGATCACCCGCGCTTCGCCGCGCGAGGCGGCTGCCCAGACGCGCGCGCGCTCGTTGTCGTTCAATCCCGAATGCAGCGCATGCACGGCGATGCCCAGGCGGCCGCGGAAACGCGCCAGGGTCTGCGGCGTCAGTCCGATTTCGGGCACCAGCACCAGCGCCTGCCGGCCTTGGGCCAGGCAGTGGATGATCGCCTGCAGGTAGACCTCGGTCTTGCCGCTGCCGGTCACCCCATCGAGCAGGAAGGGCTGGAACCCCTCCGCGGCGTTGATCGCGGCAACGGCTTCGGCCTGGTCCGGATTGAGGGTCGGGCCGGGCAGCGGTTGCGCGTGCTGTGGCGCCACGCTCAGTGCAACGCGCTCGGCCAGTGCGCGCTTGCCGAGACTGCGCGCCGCGCTGCGCCAGTCCTCCATGCGCGCCCCCAGCACGTCCTCGTCCACGACGGCGTCGGCCAGCAGTTCCGCCAACTGCCGCGGGCGGCTGCCTGCGCGCAGCGTGCCGCGCTGCGCGTGGCCTGCGGCGGTCAGCTGCCAGCCCCAATGATGGGTGTCGGGCAGGGCTTCGCCGTGCCGCAGCGGCCCCGGCAGGGCCGTGCTCAGCACTTCGCCCAGCGGCGCGTGGGTGTATCGGGCCAGCCATTGCAGGCTCTGCCACAGTTCGCCCTGCAGCAGGGGCGCGGGGTCGCACCACGCGAGCGCCTGACGCAGGCCCTGGCCGTCGTCGGCCTGGCCGTGGCCGGCCACCACGCCGATGAGTTCGCGGTTGCCGAACGGCACCTTCACCCGGCAGCCGACCGCCATGTCCGGGGCATCGCCCTGCGGCGACAGATAGTCGAACAGGCGGGGCAGGGGGACGGGCAGGGCGACCTGCAGGGTCGGAATCGGGTCGAGCATCGGGGCAGTGTAACGGGCCGTGTGCACCCGCATGCCGCCCGGAAGGCCCACACGGGGGACGTCGCCGAATCATAAATGTCACCTAAATATCGGTGTCCATTGGAGATTCAGTCTTATCCACACGTTCTGTGGATAACACTGTGCGTTACCGGTCAACGGCTGGGCAGGACGCCGATGGCGACGGCCTCGCCCTTGGGTTGGTCAAAAAATCGCCATACTTTAAAATGTATTAAAATCAATATGTTATGTGTGAAACATTGCTGAAACAGAGTGAATTCAGCGAGATGTCGCGGTTTTGCCGGGCGCCAGCGTGGTGCTGTGCACAACCTGCAGCATGAAGTGCCCACGGACGCAAGTCCTGCCGGGCGCCGATGGCCTGCCGCTATCATGCCGGCAGACCTCTGGAGTGACCGATGACCGCTGTGCCCGCCCCTGTTTCCTCGACCGCGGCCGGTGCGCTGTCGGCGTTTCTGCGTGGCGTAGAGCGCCGTGCCCTGGTAGTGGCGGAGCTGCAATGCGGCGACCCGGCCCGGGCCGAGCAGACCCTGGTGGCGGTGATGCGCGCCTTCTCGGCCGTTGCCAGCGATCTGCCGATGGCACAGTGGCCGACCCGCTTCTGGACCCTGCTGGGGCAGCGGCAGGCACTGCGCGAGCCGGCCCCGGGCCAGTGGCCGCCGGCACTCGCCGCACTGGGCGGCATGGCACCGCTGCCACGGCTGGCCCTGCTGCTGCGGGTGGGCGGCAGCCTGGATGAGAACATCGCCACGCGGGTACTCGATCGTGATGAGGCCGGCTACCAGCAGCTGCTGGCCGATGCCTGCCCGCGTGATGCCCAGGGTCAGCCGGATGCCGTTGCCTGGCGCGGCCTGGCCGAACAGGTGCAGCAGCGCATCCGCGACCTGCCGGCGCAGCGCCTGCAGCAGCTGCAGCAGCCGGCAGCTGCCACCAGCAGCAATCCGCAGGCGCCGACGTCCAGCTGGAGGGCACCGCAGCGCGATGAACGGAGCGCTGCCAGCCCCCGGCGCCGGCGCCCCGATGCCCGACCGCGCTGGCGCGGGCCGGCGATCCTGCTGCTGACGGTGGCAGTACTGCTGGCAGCCGCTCTGGGCTGGCGCCATTGGAGCGGTCGGTCGCTGGTGAGCGATGCGCCGCTGCCGGAGGGGGTGGTTGCCGAGGCCGGCCCGGTCACGGTCGAGGCGCTGCCGCCGAGCACGGTCGCTGCCACGCCGCAGGCGGACAGCGCCCCGGCCAGCGATGACGCAGCAATGCTGGCCGACCGCGATTATCCGTTGCTGGCCGAGGCCGATCTGTATGCCTGGACGGCCGCCGGTGGTCCGCTGCCGGTGGACGAGTCGCAGACCAAGCCGAGCCGGCCAGAGCCGGCCAGCGCAGTGCTGGAAACCGCCGCCGCCGATGAATAAGTCCGTGATCACCAGCCTGCTGCTGGCCATCCCGTTGTCGCTGTCCGCAACGCCCCAGACCCTGAATGTTCCACTGCCACCCGCGCCGGCGGCCACGCCCGCGGTCCCGCCATCGGCGGCACCCACCGCGTTCGTCCAGCTCGACGCGCAGCAGCAGCGGCAGCGCCGCGCCGACTACGCCGCTTGGCGCGCGCTGCCGGAAAGCGAGCGCGAACGCATCCGTCAGGCGGCCACGCGGTTCGCCGCACTGCCGGCCGCACAGCAGGAGCGCCTGCGCTCGCAATTCCAGGCACAGGACCAGGCGTTCCGCGATGGCTGGCGGCTGGGGCCGCAACTGGGCGCGGAGTTTCCCAAGCTGCATGGGCTGTTCGGCTTCCTGCCACCGCAGCAGCGCGACAGTGCACTGGCCGTGCTGCACCAGCTCAGCCCGGCACAGCTGGCGCAGTTGGCGCTGGTGGCCCAGCGCACGCCGCCGCAGGAACGCGATGCGGTGCGCAGCGCGTTCCTCGCCGTACCTGCTGCGGAACGAGACGCCTGGCTCAAGCGCCAGGCCGGCCAGTAAGCGCGCGGTCAAACCCAGCGTTCACGCCATGTCATGGGAATGAACGCACCGCGCGCGTAAGATGACGGCCCGCAACCCGGTGCCTGTGCCCTTCGCGCGCAACCGCAGTTCGCGTCCTGCATCCCATGTCCAACGCAACCTCCACGCCGCGCTTCAGCAAGGAAGTCGGCGCCACCGGTCTGCTCGCCCTGCCGCTCGTGCTCGGGCATGTCTCCACCGGCCTGATCTCCTTCGTCGACAACGTGATTGCCGGTCATCACGCCACCTCAACCCTGGCGGCCGTGACCATCGGCACGGCCCTGCTCTGGCTGCCGATGCTGATTCCGATCGGCACGCTGATCTCGCTGACCGCCTCGGTATCACAGCTGCACGGCGCCGGCCGCGAGCGCGAGATCGGTCCGCTGTTCCGGCAGGCGTTGTGGCTGGCGCTGGGCCTGGGCCTGATCATGTTCACCTTCCTCACGGTGGTGCCGCCGCTGCTGCCCGCCTTCGGCATCGCGCCGGACATCGTGCCCGGCGCAACAGCGTTCCTGCACGCGGTGCGCTGGGGCGGGCCGGCGCTGACGCTGTACTTCTGCATGCGCTATCTCAGCGAGGGCATGCACTGGACGCTGCCGACCATGTTGATCGGCTTCGGCGGCCTGGTGGTGCTGGCGCCGATGGGCTACGTGCTGGCCAACGGCAAGCTGGGCTTCCCGGAGCTGGGTGCCGAGGGCCTGGGCATCGCCTCGGCGGTGATGATGTGGTTGCAGGCAAGCGCATTTGCCCTCTATCTGTGGCGTACCCGGCGATTCGCCCATCTGCAGCTGTTCTCGCACTTCGAGTGGCCGCGCTGGAAGGCGATCTGGGACCTGCTGCGCACCGGTCTGCCGATCGGCATCACCGTGCTGATGGAAGGTGGGTTGTTCATCGTCACCGCGCTGCTGATCGGCCGCCTCGGCGCCAACGAGGCGGCAGCCCACCAGATCGCGATCAACGTGGCGCAGCTGTGCTTCATGATCCCGATGGGCGTGGCCGAGGCCACCACGGTGCGCGTGGGTCATGCAGTGGGGCGGGGTGATGGCTTCGGTGTGCGTCGTGCAGCCTGGGCCGGCTACGCGATCATCATGGGTACACAGACGTTGTCCGCGCTGGTGCTGCTGTTCGGCCACGATGCCATCGTCGGGGTGTACACCAACGATCTGGCGGTGGCCGGCCTGGCCTCCACGCTGCTGCTGTACGCGGCCACCTTCCAGTTCCCGGACGGCATCCAGGTGCTGTCGGCCGGTGCTCTGCGCGGCCTGAAGGACACCCGCGTGCCGATGTTCATCGCCATGTTCGCCTACTGGGGCCTGGGCATGCCGCTCGGCGCCGGGCTCGGCCTGGGGCTGGGCATGGGCCCGCAGGGCATGTGGATCGGCCTGATCGTCGGCCTCACTGCCGCCGCCATCCTGATGGGCTGGCGCCTGCGTCGCAGCAGCCAGCGCATCGGCCAGTCCGCGCTGTCCTGACCCTCCGCCCGTCACCCCGTGACGGGCGATCCCCTGACTTGTGTCCGATGCCGCCTCACACGGCACCGGCTATGCTGTTACCACGGCAAGAAGCCATCCGGAGCGCTCCATGAATCAACCCGTGCCCCCGCTGCCCCAGGCGCGTCGCAATCCCGTCGCCAGTTTCTTCATCGGGCTGTGGGACGTCATGAATTTCACCCGCCGGTTGATCCTCAACCTGGTGTTCTTCGGCCTGCTGTTCCTGCTGCTGGTGGTGTTCGTCATCGCTGCCGGCATGGGCGCCGGCGCCAGCAAATCGCTGCAGGACCGCACGACCCTGGTGATCGCACCGGAAGGGCGCCTGGTCGAGCAGTTCAGCGCCGATCCGGTCAGCCGCGCGCTGGCCAAGGCCGTGGGCGACAACAGCGCCGAAGAGGTCCAGCTGCGTGACCTGGTCCGGGTGATCGAGTCGGCGCGCGAGGACAAGAAGATCGAGCGCGTGGTGCTGGAACTGGACAAGCTGCAGCCCTCCGGCTTCGCCTCGCTGCGTGAAGTCGCCGCCGCGCTGCAGAGCCTGCGCGCGTCCGGCAAGCAGCTGGTGGCCTACAGCGAAAGCATGGGCCAGTCGCAGTACCTGCTGGCTGCGCAGGCCGACGAGGTCTACCTGGATCCGATGGGATCGGTGGTGCTCGAGGGTCTGGGCCGCTACCGCCAGTACTTCCGCTCCGGCCTGCAGGACAAGCTGGGCGTGGACGTGCACCTGTTCAAGGTGGGCGAGTACAAGTCCGCGGCCGAGCCCTATGTGCTTGATGCTGCTTCGCCGGCGGCCAAGGAAGCCGACCTGTACTGGATGAACGACGTGTGGCAGCGCTATCTGGGCGACATCGCCAAGGCGCGCCGGCTGGATCCGGCGCAACTGGCCGCCGGCATCGATACGCTGCCCGAAGGTGTGGCGGCTGCCGGTGGCGATCTGGCCAAGTTCGCCCTGCAGCAGAAGCTGGTGACCGCGCTGAAGACCCGCGAGGAGTTCGAAGACCTGATGATCGAACGCGGCGTGGCCGATGAAGACGCTGAGGGCGGCTTCCGCAATGTCGATTTCGGTCGCTACATGGCCCTGCTCGACGCCCGCCGCAGTCCGGTGGATGCACGCCCGCAGGTGGCCGTGGTGGTTGCCGCCGGCGAGATCAGTGGCGGTGACCTGCCGGCCGGCCGCATCGGTGGTGAGTCCACGTCGGCGCTGCTGCGCGCTGCGCGCGACGACGAGCAGGTCAAGGCCGTGGTGCTGCGCGTGAATTCGCCGGGTGGCGAAGTGTTCGCCTCCGAGCAGATCCGCCGTGAAGTGGTGGCCCTGCAGGCCGCCGGCAAGCCGGTGGTGGTGTCAATGGGTGACCTGGCCGCGTCCGGTGGTTACTGGATCAGCATGAATGCCGATCGCATCTACGCCGATCCCTCGACCATCACCGGTTCGATCGGCATCTTCGGCATGATCCCGAACTTCAGCCGCGCGCTGGACAAGATCGGCGTGCATACCGATGGTGTCGGCACCACGCGCTTCGCCGGTGCGTTCGACGTCACCCGTCCGATGGATCCGGCGGTGGGCCAGGTCATCCAGACGGTCATCAACAAGGGCTACGCCGACTTCACCGGACGTGTCGCCGAAGCACGCAAGAAGCCGGTCGAGGCCATTGATGAGGTGGCCCGTGGCCGTGTCTGGAGTGGCGCGCAGGCAAAGGAACGTGGTCTGGTCGATGCCTTCGGTGGCCTGAAAGACGCCGTGGCCGATGCCGCCAGCCGCGCCAAGCTGGGCGGCGAAGACAAGTTCCGCGTGCGTTACATCGAAAAGGCCGCGACCCCGTTCGCGCAGTTCGTCAGTGGGTTTGCCGGCAGCCGTACTGGTGCCTGGATGCTGTCCGATTCGGGCGTGGCGCGGATGATGCTGGCGCGCACGATGCCGGAAGTGGATACCCAGCTGCGCTTCGTCGAGAACGCCGCGCGCGAAAAGGGTAACGGCGCTCCGGTAAAGACCCTGGCGTACTGCTTCTGCGGGTTCTGAGCACAGCCAGCCACGCGTAGCGTGGATCGACGGAAAACGCCCGGCCCTTGGCCGGGCGTTTTCGTTTGGCGGCGCTCCGCTGACGGCGCCATCGCGGCGATCAGCGCGCTGCGTCGGCTTCCGCGCTGCGCTCGCGCTCGGCGCCATCATCGACGATCTTCTGCACGGCGCGCGCGCGATCGATCGGCTGCTGCGCTGCACGGGCCAGGGCTTGGGGTTCCGGCGGCCGTTCCGGGTCCGGTGCCGGTGGGCGTTGGCAGCCGGCCAGCAATACAGTCGCCGACAGCAGTACGGACAGGATCAGGATGCGCATGGCGGCTCTCCACGACGGGCGTGCGGCCAGTGTGGCACCGCCGGCAGGGGCGTGCCGTGAGCGCGTATCCTTTCTGCATCGGAACACAGCGGGCGCAGCCCGGGAGGACACATGACCCAGCAACGGTGGCGACTGGACGGGCAGACCGCACTGATCACCGGCGCCAGCGCCGGCATCGGCCTGGCCATCGCGCGTGAACTGGCCGGCTTCGGTGCCGACCTGATGATTGTCGGGCGCGACATCGACGCGCTGGAAACCGCGCGCGACGAGCTGGCCGACGCCTATCCCGACCAGCAGGTGCGCGCGCTTGCCGCCGACGTCTCCGACGACGAGGATCGCCGGCAGATCCTGGACTGGGTCGAGGACCATGCCGATGGCCTGCACGTGCTGGTCAACAATGCGGGTGGCAACATCACCCGCGCCGCCATCGACTATACCGAGGACGAGTGGCGCGGCATCTTCGAGACCAATCTGTTCTCGGCGTTTGAACTGTCGCGCTATGCGCATCCGCTGCTGGCACGTCACGCCTCGTCGGCCATCGTCAACGTCGGCAGCGTCTCCGGCCTGACCCATGTGCGCAGTGGCGTGGTGTACGGCATGAGCAAGGCGGCGATGCATCAGATGACCCGCAACCTGGCCGTGGAATGGGCCGAGGACGGCATCCGCGTGAACGCGGTGGCGCCGTGGTACATCCGCACGCGCCGCACCTCCGGGCCGTTGTCCGACCCTGACTACTACGAGGAAGTCATCGATCGCACGCCGATGCGCCGCATCGGTGAGCCGGAGGAAGTCGCCGCGGCCGTGGGCTTCCTGTGCCTGCCGGCGGCGAGTTATGTCACCGGCGAATGCATCGCCGTGGACGGCGGCTTCCTGCGCTACGGGTTCTGACCGTCACCGCGTTGGGCCCGCGCCACGCCGGCAGGTCCTCACCCCGGTACCGGGCAGTCGCTGGCCTCGAGCACGGCCTGCAGACGCTCGCGCTCGCTGCGCGCGGCGTCGAGGTTCTCCGGCGCGGCGAAGCGCTCACGCCCCCGGGCGTCGCGCAGGCGCTGCTGCCAGCTGCCGCAGCGCTGGATCTCGGGAACCTCCTCGCAGCGGTCGCGTACCACTTCGCAGCTGGCGGCATTGGCCGGGGTGACACCGCCAAGACCCTGTACGTCGAGCAGCACGCAGTGCGGTGGCGCCGCCTCGTACTCGTGCAGGTAGCGGCTTCCTTCCTCGCTGCTGCACTGGAAGATCGGCGGCAGCGGTGCCCGTGGCGCGGTGTCGCTGCGGCTTGCCGGGTCCGTCCGCAGCGGCAGCGCTGCGCTGTCCAGAATGGCGTCGCCGCCGCCAGCGGGTTCAACCATGCCCGCTTCCATGATGGTGCGCGCCTGGTCGAGCCGGCGCGGCGTGTCCGCCGCTGCCGGCGGCGGCGCTGACGACGGGGCGAGCTCCATTTCCTGGCCGGCGGGCGGCTCCACGCGCGGTGCCGGAGTCGCTGATGGCTCCGGTACCCGCTGGATCTGCTGCGTGCTGCCTTCGGGGCAGGGCGTGCGCTGCAGGGTAGGAACGTCGCTGCTGCTGAATGTGCAGCGGTAGATCACCATGTCCTCGGCGAACGCGTTTGCGGGCAGCAGCGCCAGAACCAGCCAGAGTGCTCTTCTCATGCGTGCAGCCTACACGGGCAGGGGCTCAACGCCCGCAGTCGCGCGACAGGCGCGCATCGATACCGCGCTGTTCGTTGCTGATCGCGGTGCGCTCGCTCTGCAGCGCGCTGTTGTAGCGGCGGTCCAGCTCCCAGCGGCGATCGCGCAGGCGCGAACAGACTTCCTGCGGCGGCAACGCATGGCAGGCGTCGCGGACCAGGATGTTGCCTGCCGGCACCTGCACGCCGACGCCGACCGCAGGTGGCCGGTAGATCGGTGGACCTCCGGCCGATGCGCCCGTGGCCGGGCGGGGCCCGGGATGGCCTGGCCCGAAATGGCCGCGCGGCGACCAGACCGTGGTCCACAGCGGGACCCAGCGTGGATTGCCTTCGTTGCTGTCGCTGGTGTAACGCTCGCCGTCGGCGGTAACGCATTCGTACATCGGTTGCGGAGGCTGGACGTAGACGTGCCGGACCTCGCGCTCGATCACGGCCGGCGGCGTGCTGGTTGCGGGCGCGGCGTCGCTGCGCACCACCTGCGGCGCCGGATCACGCGGCCGCTGCAGGTCGCGCACTTCCTGGCGGCCGCTGCTGCACGGCGTGTCCTGCAGTGCCACGGCGCCATTGCTGCCGACACAGCGGTAGACACGCACATCGTCGCCGGCGGTGGCGGTCAATGGCAGCAGCAGGCTCAGGCAGAGGGCGGCGCGCAGCGGGCTCATGGAGGCAGCGTGCGGGATCCGGCGGAGCGGCGCAATCCGCGCGTCCACAGGGCGGCTCAGGATCGCAGGACGTTGCCGCTGAGCGCATCGCGGATCGGCGTCGGCTGGGCCAGGCCGCCGGTCGGGCCGTCCAGGATGCCGTCCAGCAGGCGCAGCAGGCGCGGATCCAGTTCCTCGCGGCTGCGTGCCGGTGGCTCGCCGGCCAGGTTGGCGCTGGTGGAGACCAGGGGCCCGCCCCACGCGTGGCACAGTGCCGCCACCAGCGGGTGGGCGCTGATGCGCACCGCGATGCCGCTGTGTTCGCCGGTGATCCAGCCTGGCGCGCGTGACCCGGCAGGAAGAATCCAGGTGTTGGCGCCGGGCCAGCTGGCCAGCACTGCACGCTGACGCTCGTCGGGCAACGCCTGCAGGCGTACCCAGCCTTCCAGCTGCGCCAGCTCGGCGGCCACCAGGATCATGCCTTTCTCGATCGGCCGCTGCTTCAGCCGCAGCACCGTGTGCACCGCCGCTTCGTGCGACGGGTCGCATCCCAGGCCCCAGACCGCTTCGGTGGGATAGGCGATCACGCCGCCGGAGCGCAGCAGGGTGACGGCAGAATCCAGGGTGAGTTCTTTCATGGTGGCGACCGGCCCGGCATGGGCCTTCATTATCCTCCCACCGCGTGCAGATGGGGTGGACCGGCGCCATCGAGGCGGCGGCGGACCGGGTACTGCACTGCCTGCGCCCGGCCCATGGCCGGGCGCTGTCCCACATCAGGCCTTCTTGACGACCTTCTTGGCCGCTTTCTTCGCCGGTGCCTTCTTGGCGGCGACCTTCTTTGCCGGCGCCTTTTTCGCGGCCGCCTTCTTGGCCGGTGCCTTCTTGGCCACTGCCTTCTTCGGCGCGGCTTCCTTCTTCACCGCCGCCTTCTTCGCCGGTGCCTTCTTGGCAGCGGCTTTTTTCGCGCCGAAGCCCTTGCGCACCGGCTTGCCGGTTTCTTCCATCAGCTGCTGCACTTCGGCCAGCGTCAGCGAGGCGGGCTCGCGGTCCTTGGGAATCTTGCCGTTCATCCTGCCGTCGCTGATGTACGGGCCGAAGCGGCCATTCAGCACCTGGATGTCGCTGCCTTCGAATTCCTTGATGATCCGGTTGCGCGCGATCTCTTCCTTCTCTTCGATCAGGAAGACGGCGCGGGCCAAGTCGATGGTGTACGGGTCGTCTTCCTTCTTCAGCGAGGCATAGGTGCTGCCACGCTTGGCGAACGGGCCGAAGCGACCAATGCCGACGCTGACCGGTTCGCCCTTGTCCTCACCCAGCGCGCGCGGCATCAGGAACAGCTCCAGCGCGTCTTCCAGGGTGATGGTGTGCATCGACTGGCCCGGGCGCAGCGAAGCGAACTTCGGCTTCTCCTCGGCATCTTCGGCGGTGCTGCCGATGGCGGCGTACGGCCCGAAGCGACCCAGGCGCACGCTGACCGGCTTGCCGGTCTTCGGGTCGGTGCCAAGCTCGCGCGCACCACTGGCTTCGGCACGATCGACCGATTCCTTCTTGTCCTCGACCAGCTCCTTGAACGGCTCCCAGAAGCGTGACATCAGCGGGATCCACTCTTCCTCGCCGCGCGAGACGGCGTCCAGCTCGTCTTCAAGCCTGGCGGTGAAGTCGTAGTCCACGTACTGGGTGAAGTGGCTGGACAGGAACTTGGACACTGCACGACCGACGTCGGACGGACGGAAGCTGCGACCTTCCATCTCCACGTACTTGCGGAACAGCAGGGTCTGGATGATCGAGGCGTAGGTCGAGGGACGACCGATCCCGTACTCTTCCAGCGCCTTGACCAGTGCCGCCTCGGTGAAGCGGGGCGGCGGCTGGGTGAAGTGCTGCTCGGCCAGGATGCGTTCCAGCGGCACGCGGTCGCCGGGCTTCATCGCCGGCAGCTTGCGGCCTTCGTCCTCGTCTTCGGCGCTCTTGCTGTCCTTGCCTTCCTCATACACGGCCAGGAAGCCGGGCACGACCACGGTGGTGCCACTGGCACGGAAGACGTGTTCGCTGCCGGCCGACAGGTCGACACTGACGGTGTTGAGCGTGGCCGGAATCATCTGGCACGCTACCGCGCGCTTCCAGATCAGTTCGTACAGCCTGCGCTCGTCGTCGGTCAGGAACCGCGACACCTGCGCCGGCGTGCGCAGCGCCGAGGTCGGTCGCACCGCTTCGTGCGCTTCCTGGGCGTTCTTGGACTTGGTCTGGTAGGTGTTGGGCTGGTCCGGCAGCGAACCGATGCCGTAATCGCGGGCGATCACGTCGCGGATTTCCGCCAGCGCATCCTGAGACAGGTTGACCGAGTCGGTACGCATGTAGGAGATCAGGCCGACCGTGCCTTCATCGCCGATTGCCACGCCTTCGTACAGCTTCTGCGCCACCTGCATGGTCTTGCGGGTGGTGAAGCCGAGCTTGCGCGAGGCTTCCTGCTGCAGGGTGGAGGTGGTGAACGGCGGCGCCGGGCGGCGCTTGCGCTCCTTGCTGGCCACGTCGGTGACGTGCAGCGAGCCCTGCGCCGCCTGCTGGATGCGCAGGCGGGCGGCCTCGGCGGTATCGCCGTCGGTGATGGTGAACTGTTCGAACTTCTGTCCGTCCAGCTTCACCAGCTTGGCATTGAAGTGTTGCGACGGGTGCGCGCATTCGGCGGCGATGGACCAGTATTCGCGCGCGATGAAGGCTTCGATCTCTTCCTCGCGCTCGACGATCATGCGCAGTGCCGGGCTCTGCACGCGGCCGGCGGACAGGCCGCGCTGGACCTTGCGCCACAGCACCGGCGACAGGTTGAAGCCGACCAGGTAGTCCAGCGCACGGCGTGCCTGCTGGGCGTCCACCAGATCGCTGGCGATGGCCCGCGGCTGGTTGATCGCTTCCTTGATGGCGCGCGGGGTGATCTCGGTGAAGACCACGCGCTGCATCGGCTTGTCCTTGACCAGCCCGCGCTCCTTCAGGATCTCGGCGATGTGCCAGCTGATCGCCTCGCCTTCGCGGTCCGGGTCGGTCGCCAGCAGGATGTCATCGGCGCCCTTGGCCGCCTTGGCGATCGCATCGACGTGCTTTTCGTTCTTGTCGATCACGTCGTAGTGCATGGCGAACCCGTTGTCCGGATCGACCGCGCCTTCCTTCGGGATCAGATCGCGCACGTGCCCATACGAGGCCAGGACGGTGTAGTCCTTGCCGAGGTATTTGTTGATCGTCTTGGCCTTGGCCGGCGATTCGACGATGAGCAGGTGCTTGGGCATGGCAGCAGTGTCTGTGGGGCGAGCCGCAGGGGAGGGGCCGCTAGGGTGGAGCAAACGGCCGCATTAGTGAAGCGGCCACGGGCAAATCCATAAACTGAACGCCCGGTTGGGTGCCGGGCGTTCAGGTTTCCTTATTAGAGGAATCACGCCCGGACGCTCCATGTCAAGCGCCCAAGCGTGAGGATGGCCGGTCAGGAGGCCATCTTGGCGATGAATCCGATGGCCGCCACCATCAGGACCAGGCCGGCCAGGGCCAGCAGGGCGGTGATGACCAGGACGGCGATGGTGACCACGCCCAGCTCGCGGCGTTGCAGCTGCGGCTGGTCGGTGAAGGCCCAGCGGTCCACCACCAGGGTGTCGCACATCATGTCGTGCAGGCCCTGCTTGCGCTCGGTGAACGCGGCCATCAGGTAGCCGATGCACAGGATCAGGCCGCTCAGCACGGCGGCCCAGTAGCGTCCGAAGGCACGTCCTACGGTCAGCCGGTCACCGTTGCTGCGCACGACCTTGATGCCGACGGCCATCTTGCCCAGGGTGGCACCGCCGCGCGAGGCGTGGAACCAGGTGTAGTACACCATGGAGATCACCAGGTTGAGCAGGCCGCTGACCAGCTGGCCCATGATCTCGATGGCCGACTCGCCGCTGCCGGCGGCCCCCATGCCCGCACCCAGTGCCAGGGCGGAAATGACGCCGATGATCGTGCCGGGGATGAGCAGCACGAAGTAGTCGATCACATAGGCAGCCACGCGCTTCCAGAAGCCTGCGTACACCACTTCGCCGCCCATCACCGGCTGTGCGTGGCCGGCCATGGCTGCGGTGCCCGGCGCGCTGTAGGGCGAACTGCTGAGCGCGCCGGTGCCGGGCAGCGGCGCCGTGCCGTTGTCGATGGCCTGGTAGTCGCTGCGCAGGTCGAAGCCGCCACTGTCAGCGGCCGTGGTGGCGCTGGCCAGGGTCTGCAGGCCGAGCTCGTCGACCACCTGCCGCAGCGCGGCCCATTGCGCCATGCCCTCGCGCCAGACCAGCGTATCCAGTGTCAGCTGGCCGCGCTGGAAGCGCTGGCGGATGTCCTCGACCGGCAGCGGTCCCTGGCGTTGCTGTCCTTCGGCGAAATACCACTCAGTCATTGTGTGTCCCTCCTGGGTCGTCCTTGCTTGGGGTGTAGTGCCGATGGCTCAGCCGCGGCACTGCTGCGGCAGATACTTGTCGTTGCTTTCGCCGCTGCATTCCCAGCGGCCGCTGTCGCGGTCGTATTCCAGCCACAGCAGATCGCCATCGATGGTCTTGCCGGGCGCGGCCAGCGTGGCTTCGATACCGCAATGACCGTTGTTGAAGCGGCCGATGTGGACCGCTGACAGGCCTGCGGCGGAGAAGTCCCCCGGCGCCGGGAAACCGGCATCGTTGGCCCCCGGGCAGCGTCCTTCCTCGTCGGCGAAATGCTGCACCTGGTCCTTCAGTGGCTGCAGTGCGGTCAGCGACGTGGCGACCTTGGAGCGCAGCATGTAGTCGTTGTAGGCAGGCAGCGCGATGGCCGCCAGGATCGCCACGATGGGTACCACCACCAGCAGCAGTGCCCCGCCGATGATGGCGGTCAGGGCGCAGCCGGACAGGCCCTTCTTCGGTGGCGGCAACGCGGCCGCGGGCGCACTGTGGGCATAGGGGGTTGCCGCCGGCAGTACCGGAGGCTGCGGGGCAGGGGGCTGCAGCCCGGGGTCGTCGCGGGCGGCATCGACGGCCGGCACGATCAGGCCGAGCTCATCCACCACGCTGCGCAATGGCTGCCATTGCGGCAGGCCATCGCGCCACACCAGGGTGTCCAGGCTGATCTGATTGTTGCGGAACAGCTCGACCAGCTGTTCTGCCGGCAGCGGGCCTTGCTGCCGGTTGCCTTCTGCATGGAACCACTCGCTCACGGGGCACGCTCCTGAATGCGCTATGCCCCAAGTGTACGGTCAGTGCAGGGGTTCTGGCTCGTCCATGAACATCTGCGTTTCCATCCAGGCGTAAGCCGCCTCGGCGCCGGGCTGGTTGAACAGCACCATCAGCACGACCCATTTCAGATCGTCCAGGTCCAGTTCGTCCTGGTCCAACGCCATCGCCCGGTCCAGCACCAGCTCGCGCTGGTCGGCATCGAGGATGCCGTGCTGCTCCAGGTACAGCAGGAAACCGCGGCATTCCACGTCCAGCTTGTCCAGCTCGGGCCCGTGATAGATGCGCACCGGGCCATCGACCCGCGCCTGGGCCACACTCGGACGCTGTGCCGCCAGGGCATCGAGCCAGTCGAATGCCTTGTTGATCTCGGTAGGGCTGAATCCGGCCTGGATCAGGCCGTTCTGGAGCGAATCGCGGTCACGGATCAGGTCCGCATCTTCGCTGAAATAGTGTTCAAACAGGTACAGCAGTACATCCAGGATGCTCTCTTTCATTGCCCCTCGGCCTGCGTCGCGCGACGCTGTGGAGGTGAAGAAACTAGGGAGTTCGACAGTAGCGGCCGTGTACGCAGACCACGATTCCCGCAAGTTCCATGGCCAGCAGCATGGAGGACACCTGCGGCGCCGTCAATCCACAGCGCGTGATCAGTGAATCCATACTGATTGGGTCAAGGTCCAGGGCCTGCCACAAGCGCTGGTAGTCAGGGTCGCCGACCCAGCGTGCCGGCAGGTCGGCTGGCACTGCCTGTTCAGTGGGGGTGGCCAGCCGCGATTGCAAGGCCGGCAGCTGCTGGCGCAGGGCCGGGGCCAGCAGCTCCAGCACGTCCTCGGGCCGTTCCACCAGGGCAGCTCCCTCGCGGATCAGGCGGTGGCAGCCGGCCGCCCGCGGATTGAGCACCGAGCCGGGCACGGCGCATACCTCGCGACCGGCCTCGGCGGCCAGGCGCGCCGTGATCAGGGCACCGGAGCGGTGCGCCGCCTCGATCACCACGGTGGCCAGGGCCAGCCCGGCCACCAGCCGGTTGCGCGCGGGGAAGTGGCCGGGACGGGCAGCCGTACCGGGCAGGTACTCGCTGAGCACGGCACCCTCGGCGCCGATCCGGGCCTGCAGTGGCGCATGGTGGTCCGGATAGGCACGGTCGGGGCCCGTTCCGATGACGGCAACGGTACTGCCGCCGGCGTCCAGCACCGCAAGGTGGGCGGCCGCATCGATACCGGCCGCCAGCCCACTGGCGACCGCCAGTCCGGCTTCGGCGAAGCTGCCGGCAAAACGCGCCGCCAGTGCCCGACCGGCCGGTGTGGGTGAGCGGCTGCCAACCACCGCCACCGCCGGGCGCCAGGCCAGGCCGGGGTCGCCGGCCACGAACAGCGCCAGCGGCGGGTTGGGGACCTCCGGCAGCAGGGGCGGGAAGGCCGGGTCGGTAACGGCCAGCAGGTGATGGTTGTCGTCCTGCAGCCAGTGCAGGGCGGCTTTCGACCGCTGCGCATCGGGGCGTTCCAGTGCCGCGCACTGCTCCGGGGTGCAGCCATGGGCGCGCCAGCCGGCCACGCCCAGCGCAAGGGCCGCTTCGGCGCTGCCCGCGCCCTGCAGCAGTGCCCGCCGCGGCGCCAGCGCGCCTCCCGCCATCACCAGGCGCACCAGCGCCTCATCTGCCTGCTTGGTCATCCCCCCACTATCGACCGCAGACAACAAAGGCGCCCTAGGGCGCCTTCGCGTGCGGCTGTCAGGGATGTTCCCGGCAACCCTACTTCGTGTCCGGATGCAGCGCGCTGTAGCCCACTCGTACAGGCTTCACGCCCTGCATCACCAGCGCATAGCTGACGTTGTCGAAGGTGCGGAACACCATCGCATGCGCGGCGTACTCGTCGGGCAGCGAGACCCGGCCGGCGCCGGTACTGAGCGAATCATCCATGCGCGAGGACCCCGGGTACTTCATCCGGTGCGCGACGTGGCGGCCCGGCCGCCACAGCGAGAACACGGTGCCGTTGTCCACGCCCTGCGCGCGGCCCGCCGAAATGGCGATCACATCGCGTGGCCCGCCAACGCTGAACATGTCGGTCACCGCGAGCACACGCACGTCCACGCCCTCGACGCCCGCCGCCGGCACATGCGGGACGAACTGCAGGTCGTAGGGCTTCGCCTCGACCGGCACCAGCCGGTCGCCGGCGCGGACTTCACGCCCGCCGCTGTTCTTGTCCAGCACCAGGGTGGACGCCTCGACCTTGCCGCCGGCAACCTGGGTGATGGTGCCCGTGCCGACCTGCATCAGCTCGTAGCCCAGCATCTGGTGCGCACGTCGCGTCGGCGCGTTGTAGGCCCGCCACAGGTTGCCGCTGCCGGGGGTGACCTCGCCATTGGCGGTCAGGTCCTCGGTGGGCTTGGGCACGCCATAGCGCACGGTCGGGCGGACCACGGCCCAGCGCTGCCCGACCTGGGCATCGGCCAGGCGCACGTACACGGCTTCACCACTGCTGGCGCGCAGGCGGTCTTCTTCCAGGCCCGCCACGTAGGGCAGGTGGTCGATGCGGTCGACCACGCTCAGCTGCTTAAGGAACGGCTCGACCTGGGCCAGCGGAATGGCATCGATCGGGGCCTCCTGGCGGGGGCCGGGCTGGGCCGTCACACGGTCCAGGTAGGCCAGGCTCAGCACGTCACCCGGATAGATCAGGTGCGGATTGGCGATCTGCGGGTTGGCCTGCCAGATCTCCGGCCACAGCCAGGGCTTCTGCAGGAAACGCGCGGCGATATCCCACAGCGTGTCCCCTTTTCGGACCACATAGGTATCCGGGTGCCCGCCATTCACTTCCACGGCGGTAGCATAGGCAGCCACGGTCAGCATCGCCGCGGCGACGACCGTACGAAAACGAAGCAACATAGGTGTGAAGCCCTGATTCCCCAACAGGTCCGCGCACTATAGTCCAGAAACCGGGGCGCAAGGCAAGCGTTGCAGCTAGAATCTGCGACGTATGCCGGCGTGCCGGCCCCCTATCCGGAAACTGCCATGGCCCTCCTCCCGATTCTTGAGTTCCCCGATCCGCGCCTGCGTACCAAGGCCGCGTTGATCGACGCCGCCGAAGTGACCACGCCGGCCTTCCAGGAACTGGTCGACAACATGTTCCAGACCATGTACGACGCGCCGGGCATCGGCCTGGCCGCTACCCAGGTGGACGTGCACAAGCGCTTCATGGTCATCGATGTCAGCGAAGAGAAGAACCAGCCGCTGGTGTTCATCAACCCGGAGATCGTCGCCAAGGACGGGGGCCGGGTGTACCAGGAAGGGTGCCTGTCGGTGCCGGGCATCTTCGCCGACGTGACCCGTGCCGACACCATCACCGTGAAGTTCCTTGACCGCAATGGCCAGGAACAGCAGATGGAGGCCGGTGAAGTGCTGGCCACCTGCATCCAGCACGAGATGGATCACCTGGACGGCAAGCTGTTCATCGATTACCTGTCGCCGCTCAAGCGCGAGATGGTCCGCAAGAAGCTGGCCAAGCAGCGCAAGCACGTGGCGTGATCGCCGCTCCGGGCCGCCCGCAGGGGGGGCCCGTGCCCGCGCGCAGCGCGTGGGCTGTACGGCGCCGGCCGACGGCGCCGTTTTCTTTCCTGCACGAATCCATCCTGCAAGTGGGGTAGCCATGAGGATTGTCTTTGCCGGTACGCCGGAATTCGCGGTGTCATCGCTGCGCGCAGCGGCGCGCCACCACGAGGTCGTGGCCGTCTACACCCAGCCTGACCGTCCGTCAGGCCGTGGTCGCGGCCTGGCCCCCTCGCCGGTGAAGCTCGAGGCGGTGGCCCGCGGCATTCCGGTGTACCAGCCCGAATCGCTGAAGGACGAAGCGGCCCAGCAGCAGCTGCGTGACCTGAAGCCGGACCTGATGGTGGTGGTGGCTTACGGCCTGATCCTGCCCAAGGCCGTGCTGGCCATCCCGACCTACGGGTGCTGGAACGTGCACGCTTCGCTGCTGCCGCGATGGCGCGGTGCGGCGCCGATCCAGCGCGCGATCCAGGCAGGTGACGAGACCACGGGCGTGTGCCTGATGCAGATGGAAGCCGGACTGGATACCGGCCCGGTGCTGCTGCACCAGGCGCTGCCGATCGCGGCCACCGATACCGGCGGCCAGCTGCACGACAAGCTGGCCGAGCTGGGTGCGCAGGTGTTGTCCGATGGCCTGGGACTGCTGCGCGCCGGCATCAAGCCGATCGCGCGGCCGCAGCCGGAGCAGGGCGTGACCTACGCACACAAGCTGGACAAGGCCGAGGCGAAGCTGGACTGGGCGCAGGATGCAGCGCTGCTGGCGCGGACCGTACGCGCGTTCAACCCGTGGCCTGTCGCCGAAGCAACGCTGGCCGGCGAGCGCGTGCGCATCCATGGCGCCGTGGCGCAGGCGATGGAGCACGGCCAGGCACCGGGATCGGTACTTGCTGCCGGCCGCGAAGGCATCGACATTGCCTGCGGCCAGGGCGCGCTGCGCCTGCGCGTGCTGCAGCGCGAAGGTGGCAAGGCGATCACTGCCGCCGATTACCTCAACGCCCGTCGCGACCTGCGCGTGGGAGCGTAAGCGGTGACGAAACAGAATGACTTCTCCATCGCCAGGGCGGCGCCGGGTGCAGCCACCCGCATGCTGGCCGCACGCGTGCTGGCCCAGGTGTTCACCCGTGGCCGTTCGCTGAAGGCGGAACTGGCGTGGGCCCTGCCGAAGCTGGCCGACAGCCGTGATCGGGCGTTGCTGGAAGCGCTGTGTTTTGCCGTGCTGCGCCGTCGCAGTACCTATGACGCGGCATTGCAGGCGTGGATGCAGAAGCCGCTCTCGGCGCGCGATGCAGACCTGCGCACGCTGCTGATGGTCGGCTTCGCCCAGCTGGACGTACTGGAACTGCCGGCGCACGCGGCCCTGTCGGCCACCGTCGACGCAGCGCGTGCGCTGGGCCGTGAGCGCCAGGCGGGCCTGGTCAATGCCATCCTGCGCCGCGCCCAGCGTGAGGGATTCCCGGAACAGCCGGCCCGCGATGCATTTCCGTCCTGGCTGGCCGAGGCCATCGAGCGCGACTGGCCGGCGCAGGCCGAGGCGATCTTCAGCGCCAGCCTGCAGCCTGCGCCGCTGTGGCTGCGCGCCAACCGCCAGCACGGTGGCCGCGAGAAAGTCCTGGCCGTGCTGGCCGAGGCCGGTATCGTCGCCGAGCCGAGTCCGCTCAGTGCGGACGCGTTGCGGCTGGCGACGCCGGTCGCTGTCAACCAGCTGCCCGGCTTCGCCGAGGGCGCGCTCTCGGTGCAGGATCTGTCGGCGCAGTGCGCGGCCGATGCGCTGGCGCCGGCCGCCGGGGCGCGGGTACTGGATGCCTGCGCCGCACCGGGCGGCAAGTCGGCGCACCTGCTGGAGCGTGATCCCAGCCTGCGCCTGCTGGCGCTGGACATCGACGCCCGTCGCCTGGCGCGTGCCCGTGACACGTACGCGCGCACGGGTGTCGGTGAGGGCGCACAGACCCTGGCGGCAGACGCCAGCGATCCTGGCGCGTGGTGGGATGGCACGCCGTTCGATGCGATCCTGCTCGATGCGCCCTGTTCGGCCACGGGCGTGATCCGCCGCCAGCCGGATGTGATGTTCCACCGCCGCGCCGAGGACATCGATGCGCTGGTCGGCGTTCAGGCCCGGCTGCTGGAGGCATGCTGGTCGATGCTGCGCCCCGGTGGCGTCCTGCTGTATGCCACGTGCTCGATCCTGCGTGCGGAGAACATCGAGCAGATCCGCGCGTTCCTGAGGTGGCACCCGGATGCGGTGGCGCAGCCGTTGGACGAGGCGTTCGGGCTGGATTGCGAAGGCATTGCACGGCAACGACTGCCCGGTGACAGCGATGCTGACGGATTCTTCTACGCGCGTCTGCTAAAAGCGGTGTGAATCCGCTGCCGTTCAAGTCCTCATGCTGAAAACCCGCGCGTCGCGAGAGACGTGGTTGTTCGTGGTGATGGCCCTGCTGGTGCTGGGGGCTGGACTCGGCCTGCGCGATCCCTGGCCGTCGGATGAGCCGCGCTTCGCGCTCGTCGCCAAGCAGATGGTGGACAGCGGTCACTGGTTGTTCCCGCATCGCGGCCTGGAGCTGTACTCGGACAAGCCGCCGATGCTGATGTGGTGGCAGGCCACGCTCTATCACCTGATCGGCGATTGGCGGCTGGCGTTCCTGCTGCCCTCGCTGATCGCCGCGCTGGGCACGTTGTGGTGCGTGGTCGATCTCGGTGGTCGGCTGTGGACGCGACGCGTCGGCCTGTACGCAGGCTGGGCACTGCTGTTCGCACTGCAGTTCACCTTCCAGGCGAAGAAGGCACAGATCGATCCGCTGGTGGTGCTGTTCATCACCCTGGCCAATTACGGGCTGCTGCGCCACCTGCTGCTGGGCCCGGCATGGCGCTGGTGGTGGCTGGGCTGGTTCTTCGCCGGGATCGGCGTCATCACCAAGGGCGTGGGCGTGATCGCCCTGCTGATGCTCGTTCCAGCCGTGATCGGCTCGGCCCTGCGGTGGAACGGTGTGCGCCTGCATGCGCGCGACCTGCGCTTCTGGCTGGCGCCGCTGGCGTTCCTGCTGGCGGTGGCGCTGTGGCTGCTGCCGATGGTGCTGGCGGCGCTGGCGACCGGGCTGGACGAGTACCGCGCCTACATGGACGACATCCTGTTCCAGCAGACCGCACGGCGTTATGCCCAGTCCTGGGACCACCACCAGCCGTGGTGGTACTTCCTGGCGATCATGCCGTCGATGTGGATTCCCGCGTTCCTGGCACTGCCGTGGGCGATTCCGGCCTGGCGCCGCCGGCTGCGGCGACGCGACGCGCGCTACCTGGTGCTGCTGGGGTGGTGGCTGCTGATCGTGCTGTTCTTCTCGATTCCCGAGGGCAAGCGCGATGTGTACATCCTCCCTGCGCTGCCCATGTTCTGCCTGGCCCTGGCGCCGCTGCTGCCCGGCCTTCTGCGCCGTCGCGACGTGCAGGCACTGCTGGGGCTGTTCACGCTGGCCCTGGCCCTGGGCACGCTGCTGGCAGGCGCACTGGCATTGCTGGGCGAGCCGGGATTCGAGACGAGGCTGGAGCACGAACGTGGTCTGGCACCGGGCGTGATGGACGCGTTGGCCTGGGCGGCGCTGGCGATGGGCGCCTGCGGTGTGGCCAGCCTGTTGCTGTCTGGCCGTGGCCGGCGTCATCTGGCCATGGTGTCGACCCTGGCCACGGTGTGGGTGCTGTACAGCCTGGTGGGCTACCCGCTGTTGAACGATTCGGGTTCGGCGCGGGGCCTGATGCGCCATGTGGGGGAGCGCATCGGCCCGCAGGCCGAGTTGGGCCTGGTGGCCTGGAAGGAACAGAACCTGCTGATGGCCGATCGACCGGCGGCCACGTTCGGCTTCAACACCCCCTGGGATGAACAGCTGCAGGCGGCGACGCGCTGGCAGCGGCTGGTGCCGGCGCGGCGATGGCTGCTTGTGCAGGAGGACGCCCTGTTGCCGTGCGTGGACCGCGACCGGGCCGAACCGGCGGGCGTGGCCAATCGTCGCCGCTGGTGGCTGGTGCCGGCGGAGGCGGTGGTCGCGCCCTGCCAGGCCAGCGATCGCGAGCGCGAACGTGAACGGCGTTTGCAGGAACGGGGATAACGACCTGTGTCCACGCTTGTCCAGACTGCCCAACAGGCGACAAAGGCAGTAAAACAGCACACTGGGAGTGGCCGTTGTGGCCGCCCCCGTTCTTCCCGCACACCCGCAGCGAAACTTCCGACGTGCCAGCTCCACCGGACAACCTGAACCCCGCGGCCGGCGACCTGCCGGGTGCCCCCGTCGGCGGTCGGCAGCGCACGGCGCACTGGCTGGCGCAGATCGGTCTGTTCTGCCTTCCGGCGCTGGTGCTTACCGTGCCGATCAACCTGCTTCCGTATGGCCTGTTGCTGCTGGCCAGCACGCTGCTGGCGCCGGAACTGCTGTGGCGCGCCCGGCACATGGGCGGGCAGCCGGTGAAGGTGCTGACCTGGCTGATGCTCGCGGTGCTGGCACTGGGCCTGCTGTCGGTGCTGCTGTTCGAGCAGGGGCTGCGCGATGTCGACAACCGCTCGCGCTTCGTGGTGATCCCCTGGATCGCCCTGTGGGTCTGCGCGTTGCGCCCGGACCTGCGCTGGCTCTGGCGTGGCGCGCTGGCCGGGCTGCTGGTCACCTTCGCGATGTCGCTGTGGCAGGTACTGCAGGGGGCTCCGCGTGCGGAGCTGTTCACCAATGCCATCGTGCTGGCCGACATCGTGATGGTGCTGATGGTGCTGCTGGTGTTCTGCCGACCTTCGCGACGCTGGTCGCTGGTGATCGTCGGCATGGCGGCCGGCTGTGGAACCATCGTGTTGACCGGCAGCCGTGGCGTGTTCGCGGCGTTGCTGGCTCTGCTGGTGGTGCTCGCGCTGAGCCTGCGCTGGCGGACCGGCACCGCCCGCCTGTCGGTGCTGGCAGGCATGTTGGCGATTGGCGCCACCCTGCTGCTGTCGGTGCCCGAGCTGCGTCACCAGGTGCGGCTGAGCGAGCTGCACAGCGACATGCAGCGCATGGAGCAGGGCGACAGCGACTCTTCCGCCGGTGCCCGCGTGGAGCGTCTGCAGGTTGCCTGGGATACCTTCCTGGACCACCCGCTGGTCGGTGTCGGAATCGGCCACTTCGATGACGCGATGCAGCGTGTGCCGGTCTGCCGCGAGAACCCGGACGAACAGCGCTGCCACCTTGGCCATGCCCATAACGACGTAGCCGAATGGGCCGCCACCCAGGGCATGCCCGGCCTGCTGCTGCTGCTGGCGGTGTATGGCGTTCCGCTGTGGGTGTTCGTGCGCCTGCATCGGCGCAGCGGGCGCAGTACGTTCCGCGGGCCTGCCGCGGCCGGGATCATGATCGTGACCACGTACGTGCTGTGCGGGCTGACCCAGTCGATGTTCGCGCACCAGATGACGGCCAGCTTCTACGTCACCATCGTCGGCCTGCTGGCCGGGTTGTCGATCCTGGAAGGTGCCCGCCACCGCGGGGCCAACGCGGGTTGACGCCCCGCCGCCGGGCATGGCCCGGCGCTACCCCTGCACCGCCATGCCCGGCGCACGCAGGTGCACGGGAGCGGTAGCGCCGGGCCATGCCCGGCGGATCAGGGCTGCGGCGGGTCGGCCACCGCCTGACCGTTGCCGAGCATCCACAGCATGATGGTCTTCTGCCGCACGTAGTTGGCACGCACGTAGGCATAGACCAGGCCGTGCCAACCATCGCGGAAACCGCCGCGGAAAATGAATCCCCGCCAGAAGCGCCAGGCCGGTGCCAGCACCAGCTTGCCCAGGGTGGCGCGCTTGCCGCGTGCGAACTCGTGCTCGGCCATCATCCGCGCGTACTTCTCGGTCTTGGCCAGTTGCTGCTGCAGCGAGCGGTAGGGGTAGTGGATGAGGTCACCGCGCAGGGTGCCGACGCTGCCATCGACGCTGGCGGCCTCGTGGATCTCACGGGTGCCGCGCCAGCCGCCGCGGCGGCGGTCGAACAGGCGCATCACCCGGTCCGGATAGGCGTTGCCGTGGCGCAGGAAGCGGCCGAAATACTCTGAAAGGCGGGCAAAGCGGTAGCCCGCGTGGCCGCTGAATCCCCCCTCGCGGGCCTGTTCGATGGAGGCGCGCAGTTCCGGGCTGATGCGCTCGTCGGCATCCAGGCACACCACCCAGTCATGTGCTGCCTGCTCGACGCAGAACGCCTTCTGGCTGCGGAAGCCATCGAACGGCCGCTGCAGCACGCGGGCACCGGCGGCCTCGGCGATGGCCACGGTGGCGTCGCTGGAATACGAGTCCACCACGATGATCTCGTCGCAGAAGGCCAGCGAGGCCAGGCAGTCGCCGATGCGGCCGGCCTCGTTGAACGCGATAATGCACGCCGAGATGCGAGGCCGTTCGATGGGAGCGGTCGTGGAGGACATGATGGCCGGGTACCTGTTGTTTGCGACGGAGCGCTATGCGCTGCCTATTCTCGCCCCGTTGGCGCAGGCCTTGCACGCGTCCGGGCAGGAGGTGGCTGCCTGGTTCGAAGGTGGCGCCGCCGGCAGCCAGTTGCCGGGCGTGCCCGTGATCGGCCTGAAGCAGGCCCTGGCGATGCGCCCGCGCGCGGTGTACAGCGCGGCCAACTGGGTGCCGACGTTCCTGTCCGGTGCCAAGGTGCAGCTGTTCCATGGCTTCAACGTGGAGAAGCGCGACAGCGCACGTGGCCATTTCCGGGTACGCGGGATGTTCGACCTGTACTGCACCCAGGGCCCGGCCACCACCGCGCCGTTCCGCGACATCGCCGCCCTGCAGGGTCACTTCGCGGTGGCCGAGACCGGCTGGCCGAAGCTGGACCCGCTGTTCCGCGACGATGGTGGCGAAAGCGCCGCGCTGCGCGCAGCGGCGGGCGGTCGTCCGGTGATCCTGTTCGGCTCGACCTTCACCGAGCGGCTCAGCGCCGCCCCGCATCTGCATGCGCAGATCGCTGCCGACATCGCGGTCGGGGAACGCTACTGGCTGCTGACCCTGCACCCGAAGTGCCCGCCGGAGCTGTTCGAGCGTTACCGTGCGCTGGCCGGCGCCAATGCCCGCTTCATCGAACCGGAGCAGGTCATGGCCGCACAGCGCGCCGCTGATGTGCTGGTGTCCGATACGTCTTCGATCGTTTCGGAGTTCATCGTCCAGCACAAGCCGGTGGTGACCTTCCGCAACCGCGTCCCGAAACCGCACATGATCGATTTCGACGTGCCGGCGCAGCTGCCCGTCATGCTGCAGCGCGCGCTGCACCCGGATGCCGTCCTGCAGGCGGAGATCGTGCGCTATGCCGACGCGATCCATCCGTACCGTGACGGCCGCTCCAGTGAGCGGGTGATTGCCGCAACCGAGGATTTCCTGTCCGGCGAGATGGGCGCGCTGCGCCGCAAACCCTTCGGCAGCTGGATGCGTGACCTGCAGATCCGCAGGGATCTGGGCTACTGGGGGCCATCACAGCGGTGATCGGGGGATGTAGAGCCGAGCCCACGCTCGGCTGTGGCAAGCCGAGCATGGGCTCGGCTCTACAGTAGATCCACGCCAGGCGTGGAAGGGCGGCAACGGGTCACCAGCGCAGCTTGCGGCGCGGCAGCGCGGCGGCCAGCTGCGCCATCAGCGCCCGTGCCTGTGCGTGCGGCAGGTAATGCAGCGCCAGGGCCACATCACCATGCGCGCCTGCGGTGTCCAACTGCAGGCTGGCCGTGCCCAGCAGCCTGTCCAGCGGTGAGCGCTGCAGGCGCAGGCCCTGCAGCTTGTCCAGTTCCGCCCAGCGCCACCAGCGCCTCCACCATCCGCCGCGCACCGCGACGTAGCGATCATCCAGATGCCAGCCCATGCGGCCCATCTGCCGATGGGCGACCCAAAGCGCGACCGGCAGCCAGCCCAGCACCAGCAGGCCGGGTGTTCCCCAGCGCCAGTACATCGCGGCGGCCAGCAACGGCACCAGCAGTACGCTGCCCAGGCACAACCGCCACCAGCCGCGCTGCGGCACCGGCTGCCAGTGCGCGGGCGGCCACTGCAGCTGAGGCAGCAGGCGCTGCACCAGATGATCGCAGTCGGCGGCCGGTGCCAGCGGCGCGAGTTCGCGCAGCGCCCGATCTTCCTCGCGGGTGGGGCCGCCGGCAGCGCTGTCAATCTGCAGCTGGCGCCGCCCGAACCAGCGTTGCAGGGTGCCTTCGCGCAGGGTCCAGGCCTGGATGCGCCGGCGCGCCACGCTGCTGCGCGTGCGGCTGAGCAGGCCTGCCGCGACCGTCAGCCGGTGTTCCTGCTCGGTCAGGGTGAAGCCGGCATAGCGCAGCAGGGCCAGCACCACCGACAGCAGGCGCATCAGCAGCCAGCCTGCGACCAGCACCAGCGCGGCCAGGATCAGCAGGCCGGCAAGGCCCTCGTGCAGCTGGCTGGCGTAGCCGAACGCCTCGCGTCCTCCGCTGGAGATCACGCCGTCCAGCGAACGGCGCGGGATCACCTGCAGCAGCGCACCGATGGCGGCGGCGAACAGCACCCAGCCGCGGTTGGACAGCAGGCCAAGCCGGATCACTTCGGCAGTGGACATGCGCAGCAGCACTTCATCGGTCGGGTCGGCGGTGGCAGCCGGTGCGTTGCCAGGCGCCTTTCCGCGCTGCTTCACCAGCTGCTCCAGTGCCAATGCCTGGTCCAACCGCAGCACCCGCATCTCTGCCTCCGGGCGCACGCCGCCGGCCGACTCCAGGCGCAGCTCGGCCACGCCGAACAGCCGGTGCAACGGGTTCTGCCGCACTTCCACGTTGTGGATGCGGGCGAAGGGAATTTCCCGGCGGTTGCGCGCAAGCAGCCCGCTGCGCACGGTGATCGCATCACTGCCGATGCGGTAGCGGTAGCTCAGGTACTGCAGCACCGAGACCACCACCAGCGCGGCGATGGCCAGCAGCGGCATCAGCTGCGCCCACAGCGGGTCGCGGTCGCCGCGCTGGCCGAACACCAGCAGCGCGACCAGCGGCAGGAAGTAGTGCCGCAGCTGCATCAGCAGCACGAACAGCCATGACCAGGGGTGCAGGCGCTGTTCGTCGCCGCCGCGTGGCAGCGGGGGCGGCAGGGGCGGTGGCTGGCTCACAGGGCGTCGGCGTCCTGATCGAGCTGGTGGGCCAGGGTGTCGCGCAGGCGTTCGGCGTCGGCATCATCCAGGCCGCTGACAGTCACGGCACTGAGGCGGGTGCCTGCGGTGTGCACGATCAGCGTCGCCAGGCCGGCACGCCGCTCCAGCGGACCACGGCGCAGATCCAGGTGCTGCACGCGCGAGACCGGTACCTGCGTTTCGGTCTGCCACATCAGGTCCCTGCGCAGGCCCAGGCCCTGTGCGTCCAGGCGCCAGCGTGTGCGGGTCAGGCGGCGATGGCCCAGCCACGCGCCGAACAGGGCGCCGACCAGCAGGCCCGACGCTGCACCCCACAGCCCGGCAGGCAGATCGAAGAACCACCACGCGGCTGCCAGCGGTGCGCCTGGCACGAACAGTCCACCGAATGCGCCTTCCAGCGCAGCCAGGCGTGCGGCGCGGGCCGGCAGCGGCTGCCAGTCGTTGATGGGCACAGCAGGAAGAGGCTGGTCGGTCACACGGGCTCCGTCGGGCGGCAGGGCAGGCGGGGCGGCCGCAGCCGCACCGCGCAGACGGTAGCAGGTCGGGCGCGCTACTGCGCCGCCTGGATCAGTGCATCGACATCGAGCAGATGGCCGGCACGGTCGGCCTTGGTGCGCAGGTAGTGTTCGTTCTCGGCCGTGATCTCGCCAGTGACCGGAATGCAGTCCAGCACTTCGATGCCGGCATTGCGCAGGCGCTGTGCCTTGGTCGGATTGTTGCTGAGCAGGGCCACGCGGCTGATGCCCAGGCCGCGCAGCATCGCCACGGCGCTGCCATAGCGTCGCTCATCGGCGCCGAAGCCCAGTTGTGCATCGGCGTCGATCGTGTCCAGCCCGTCGTGCTGGTAGCCATAGGCGCGCATCTTTGCAGCGATGCCCGTTCCCCGGCCTTCCTGGTCCAGGTACAGCAGCACGCCGCCGCCCAGTTCCTTCAGTTTGCGCAGACCGCGTCGCAGCTGGTCCCCGCAGTCGCACTTGAGCGAACCGAACAGGTCGCCGGTCAGGCACGAGGAGTGCACGCGTACCGGCACCACGGCAGACAGGTCCGGGTCGCCGACGATGATCGCCACCTGGTCGCGTTGTGCAACGCCGCCGCGGAACACCGCGAAGGTGGTCATGCCGACATCGCGCAGCGGTACCGGCGAACGGGCGACCAGCTCATAGTCGTGGGCGGCGTGCGCCGCACCTTCGGCCAGGTCGCACAGGGCGACGTCGGCGGCGCCGTCGAAGGTCGCATCATCCACATCCAGGCGCACCGCGACCATAGCCGGCAGCAGCAGGCCCAGGCGGGCCAGTTCAACCGCGCCGGCATCGAAGGCATCGCCTGCGGTCCAGTGAGCCGGCATCGGCCCGGGCTCGCGCAGGTAGCCCAGCGTCGGCAGGGCGTCGAAGGCGATACCGGCCAGCGGCAGGCGCACACCGTCAGGTGCCTCCACCCCCAGCACGCGGGCGCGGGTCGCCGTCAGGAACAGGTAATGACGCTCGCGCGCTGCGCTGGCAAAGGCGGCAAAGCTGCTGGCGGTGGCGCTGTCCAGCGCGATCACGGCCAGGCGTTGGCCCTGGCCGTCGTGAAGCAGGACCGGGCGACCGGCGCGCAGTTCCGCGACCGCGCGCTCGCAGCGGATCGCGGCCGGGTCGCCGAACAGGGAGGAGGCAGCAGGCATGGCAGGACCGGGGGAGGCGGACATCGCAGTCTCTATGGGGGCGCCGGCGTCGTATTCAACGTGCTGCGGCCGCCGGTCGCAGGGCGGCACGGTGGGACTCAGTGCGGGTGTTCCTCGGTCGCGTAGGGATCATCCTCGCCGCTGCCCGGTGGCCGCAGCGTATAGCGCTTGTAGGTCCACTGGTACTGCGCCGGATCGCGGCGGGCGATGCGTTCGATCCCGGCGTTGAGGGCGGTGGCCGCAGTCTGCGGGTCCGGGTCGGCCACTGCGGGGTCGGCCGGCTCGACGTGCAGGGCGAATTCCATGTCCGGCCCAATGCGCTCGCACCAGCCATACAGGACGATGGCGCCGGTGCGTTCGGCCAGGCGGTTGACCAGGGTCATGGTCAGCGCCGGCACACCGAAGAACGGAACGAACACGCCGTCACCGGCCTTCGGCTGCTGGTCCGGCAGGATGCCGGTGGCGCCACCGTCCTTGAGTACCTTGAACAACTGGCGCACCGCCGGGCCCTCGGCGCGCACCTGCTGCACGTTCTGGCCACCCCGCACCAGCTGCAGGAACGCGTCGCTGGCTTCATCCTCCGGCGGCTTGTAGACGATGGCGATCTGTCCGCGCGAGGCCAGCCACTGGTTCAGCAGCTCCCAGTTGCCGAAGTGCGGCGCGGCCACGATCACGCCCCTGCCGCTGGCCAGCGCCGCGTCATACAGCGCTTCACCGTGACGCTGCTTCAGGTGCAGGCGCAGGTTCTCGGCCGGCGGGCGGCTCCACAGGCGCAGGGTCTCGATGGCCTGCAGGGCGGTGGAGCGCAGCAGATCGCGATGCAGGCGCTCGCGCGCAACGGGGTCCAGATCCGGGTAGGCCAGCTCCAGGTTGCGGCGGGTGACGCGACTCTCACGGGCGTTGAGACGGATCCAGGCCCAGGCCAGGGCCTGCGCGACGCCGCGCAGCAGCGGCCAGGGCAGGCGCGTGAACAGGGTGGTGGCGCGATAGGCCAGCCGGGCTTTGCGTTGCGGGTTCATCCACGCAAGTTTAGCCAAGGGCGCTGCTATCGTGGCCGGCCCCCTGACCGGAAACCCACAGATGCTCGTCCTGATCCAACGCGTCAGCCAGGCCGCCGTCCACGTCGATGGCGACGCCGTCGGCCAGATTGGCCCAGGCCTGCTGGCCCTGGTGGGGATGGAGCCGGGCGACACCGAGCCGCAGCTGCAGCGCATGGCCGAGCGCCTGCTGGGCTACCGGGTGTTTGCCGATGAAGCCGGGAAGATGAACCGCTCGCTGCGCGATACCGGCGGCGGCCTGCTGCTGGTCAGCCAGTTCACCCTGGCGGCCGACACCCGGTCGGGCATGCGCCCCAGCTTCACCACTGCGGCACCGCCGGCCGAGGCTGAACGCGGGTTCAATCGATTTGTCGACATCTGCCGTGAAAATCACGCGCCAGGGGTGGAAACGGGCCGCTTTGGTGCCCATATGATCGTCAGCCTGGTCAATGATGGTCCCGTGACCTTCCTTCTCAGGCCCTGAAGCCGCCGGGACCACCGCCCGGCAGGCGGGGCCCCGGGCTGGTATAATGCTACGTTCCCTATTTCCTACCCAGCCGGTGGCGCGAGCACTACATGGCCAACGAACGTCCTGCCCAATCCGAAATCAAGCAACTGATCAGCAAGGGCCTGGAACAGGGCTACCTGACCTACGCCGAAGTCAATGACCATCTGCCGGACGACATGGTCGATCCGGAACAGATCGAAGACATCATCGGCATGATCAACGGCATGGGCATTGATGTCCATGAAGTTGCGCCGGATGTGGAGACTCTCCTCCTCAACGACGGCAACACCGGCAACCGCGAAGTCGACGACACCGCGGCCGAAGAAGCCGCTGCCGCGCTGAGCGCGCTCGACACCGAAGGTGGCCGTACCACCGACCCGGTGCGCATGTACATGCGCGAAATGGGTACTGTCGAGCTGCTGACCCGCGAAGGCGAAATCGCCATCGCCAAGCGCATCGAAGAAGGCCTGGGCCAGGTGCAGGCCGCACTGGGCCAGTTCCCGGTGTCGGTCGAATCGCTGCTGTCCGATTACGAAGCCCACAAGGAAGGCAAGAAGCGCCTGGCCGAAGTGATCGTCGGCTTCAACGACCTGACCGACGAAGAGCCGGCTCCGCCGGCGGCCGCCGCCGATGACAGCGACGATGCCGACGCCGAAGCCGACGAGGACGAGGACGATGATGTCGACGGCGCCGATGAGGAAGCCGCACCGACCGGTCCGGACCCGGAGGAAGTCGCCGCGCGCATGCAGGCGCTGAGCGATGCCTTCAATGCCTTCAAGAAGGCCGCCGGCAAGGGCGACAAGAAGAACCTGCCGCGCCTGCGCGAAGAGATGTCGGCCGTGTTCGTCACCCTGAAGCTGCCGCTGCCGCTGACCGACGTGCTGACCAAGCAGCTGCGCGACACCATGGCCGAGATCAAGAGCCATGAGCGCCGCGTGCTGAACCTGGCCACCGTCACCGCGCGCATGCCGCGCAAGGATTTCATCCGCTCCTGGGAAGGCAACCAGACCAACCTGGAGTGGGTGGAAGACGCACTGAAGCGCAAGCAGAAGTGGTCGTCGGCGCTGCGTGAGGTGAAGGACCAGATCATTGCCGAACAGCAGGCCACGATCGACATCGAGAAGCTGACCCAGCTGGACCTGGAAGAGCTGAAGGAAATCAGCCGTGCCATGGCCTACGGTGAAGCCAAGGCGCGCAAGGCCAAGAAGGAGATGGTCGAGGCCAACCTGCGCCTGGTGATCTCGATCGCCAAGAAGTACACCAACCGTGGCCTGCAGTTCCTCGACCTGATCCAGGAAGGCAACATCGGCCTGATGAAGGCCGTGGACAAGTTCGAGTACCGCCGCGGCTACAAGTTCTCCACGTATGCGACCTGGTGGATCCGCCAGGCCATCACCCGCTCGATCGCCGACCAGGCGCGCACCATCCGTATCCCGGTGCACATGATCGAGACGATCAACAAGTTGAACCGCATTTCCCGCCAGATGCTCCAGCAGTACGGCCGCGAGGCCACGCCGGAGGAGCTGGCCAAGGAAATGGACATGCCGGAAGACAAGATCCGCAAGGTGATGAAGATCGCCAAGGAGCCGATCTCGATGGAAACCCCGATCGGCGACGACGAGGATTCCCATCTGGGCGACTTCATCGAGGACACCAATGTGGAGTCCCCGATCGAGAACACCACCAACATCAATCTGTCTGAAACCGTGCGTGACGTGCTGGCCGGCCTCACCCCGAGGGAAGCCAAGGTGCTGCGCATGCGCTTCGGCATCGACATGAACACCGACCACACGCTGGAAGAGGTCGGCAAGCAGTTCGACGTGACCCGCGAGCGCATCCGCCAGATCGAAGCAAAGGCGCTGCGCAAGCTGCGTCACCCGAGCCGCTCGGAACAGCTGCGCAGCTTCCTGGATATCGATTGATTCCAGCGGTTGTGTCGTGAACTGGAAAACCCCGCCTCGGCGGGGTTTTCTTTTTTCGTAAATTAATTCGTAATTTAATTCAGGTGGTGAAACGGCGTGGCCCTATGAGAATCAACGGGTTGCTTTGATCTGTGCCTTGCACATCACTTCATCATGTGGCAAGAATACGTAAATTAACTCGTAACGATATCGGCGCATGGCCCGTCCCCGCACTCACCTGGTCAACGACCTGCTGGAGCGCCTGCCCCCCGGGCAGGTGGTGCCGGCGGCCGATCTTCTGGCGGGCCTTGGGATCACTCGCCCGACCCTGGGACGGTTGGTCGCCGACGCGGGAGGCGCGGTCGTGCGGCTGGGCCGCACCCGGGCGACTGCCTACGCCCAGCGCCAGGACACCCCCGCTGGCAGCGAATGGCCTCTCTTCCGCATGCGCGAAGATGGACGTCTGGAAGAGCTGGGGCAGGTCGTGGCACTGCGCGGCGACACCTTTTACGTTCAGACGCAAGGGGATCGTCCAAATCTTGTCCGCCCGCCCGAGGGCGACATCATGGGTTGCTTCCCGGGCCTGCCCTGGTATCTGGATGACCTGAGGCCACAGGGATTCCTGGGAAGAACGTTCGCCCACCGACGCGGACGGGAGCTTGGCCTCCCTGAGGACATCAACCGCTGGCAGCTTGGCGACACCCTTCAGGCGCTGGTGCGCGCAGGTGGCACCGACGTCGGCGATCTGCTGCTGGGCGGCGACGCGGTTGCATCTGCTCTTGCGGCGATGGACACACCGCCGGACCGCGTGCGCAGCGAGGATCGACAGCAGCGCTATCCCGAATGGGCAACTGCTGCGCTGGAAGGCGAAGATGTGGGTTCCTCGCCCGGCGGCGAACAGCCCAAGTTCACCACGACGGTCGAGCACGATGGCGGCCGCTATGCCGCGCTGGTGAAGTTCGCCCTGCCGGGCGCGGGGGAGGCTGCCGAGCGGTGGGCAGACCTGTTGGTCTGCGAGCATCTGGCGCTTGAGGTTCTGCGCGAGGCGGGTGTATCTGCAGCAGAATCGTCGCTCATCCAGACCGACAGCCACACCTTCCTGGAGGTGAAGCGGTTTGACCGCTCGCCGGGCACACTGGGACGGCGTGGATTCGTGTCGCTGTTGGCCCTGTCCTCGGCGTATGTGGGTGACGTAACCATGGATTGGGGGCAGGCGGGTGAGCAGTTGCTGGCGCAGCGGTGGATCCATCAGGAGACCGCAACCGCCCTGTCGCGGCTGCACGCCTTTGGGCAATTGATTGGCAATACCGATATGCATCAGGGCAACGTCGGCTTCCATCTGCTGGATCGCGGGGCGTTGCCGCTTGCCCCTGCCTACGACATGCTGCCGATGTCCCTGGCCCCCTCGCGAACCGGCGTTCTGCGGGCGACAACGCCGCTTCCCCCGGTCGCACCACGGCGCGCAGGCCAATTGGATCACCTGCACTGGGCGGCTCCGCTGGCGGTAGATTTCTGGGAGCGGGTAGCAGCGTCGGGCCTGCTGCGGTCCAAGGTGCTGCTGGAGGTGGCCGGACAGAATGCAGCTCGGGTCCGGGCCATGGGGAACCGTTTCGGCTGAGGCACGCTTCTGCGGCCGGTCGGTGGCGAGAGAAGGCCTGACTCAACTACACTTTCACGTTGCACGGGCCTATAGCTCAACGGTTAGAGCAGAGGACTCATAATCCTTTGGTTCCAGGTTCGAATCCTGGTGGGCCCACCATAAAAAAACAGGCACTTAGGCTTTCGCCCAAGTGCCTCTTTTGTGCCGCCGGGAAAATTCAGCGCCGGCGCGTTGGTTTCACGACCGGCATGTCGTGATCGTAGCGGCCTGTCGTGGTTGGCGACTTGTGACCGGCAGCGTGTTGCTTGTCGCCACGGTTGCCCTTGGTGTCGGTAACGCCCCGGTGTTTGAGGCCATGCATCGAAAACCGCTCGCATTCCTCGATCACGTCCTCGCTTATTGCTACGCGGATGAACCGTTGCCAGGCACTGGACATTGAAGATCGTGCGATAGGACTCCTCGACTGCTCTACCAGCAGAAGCAGCTTCTCAGGTCGGGCAGATATGGCGAAGTTCCGGCCGTCACGGTTCCAAATCGCATTATGCCGCGTCACCAGCGCCTCCCACGCTTTGCTTATTTCGTTGTTCCATTCCGTAATCGACGCACGCGAGTCTTTCCGTCGCTCTCCGTGCACGCCTTGATCGAGGCGGTGAGCGTCAGTCAGCGTGCAGACCTCGATGCCCCCGCAGACGTGCGCTGAATGCCAGCACCATCGCTGGGGCGATGTAGGCGGGACAACTACCCTTTGTGTGAGGCGACCGGGCACCGCGCTCGCGGGCAAAGGCAAGCACCTTGGCGAACGCTTCGGGCGTGGGCATTTTGTGTTCACGGGCCTCCTTCGCCTGTTGCAGTCGGCTGGTACGTTTGAGCAACGGCGTATCGCAGGCTTCGCCCAAGGCGGTGAGGTATCAATGACCGACGCTGCCAAAGCGCCGAGCGAGAGCTCAACGGATGCGGCTGCGATAGCAAAGCTGTGCCCGAACCTGTCGCAGTCGATACCCAGGCATTCGCCACGCCTCCACGATTGATGTTGACGCTTAGGGGCGACGGGTGGGGCGAGTCGGACATTCTGGTGGGATTCGCCGGTGCCGCGGCTTCTGTACTTAAGAAGACGGCAAAGAAGAAGCTGATTCCGGTTGACCATGGCATTACCTTCATCCTCCGGGTTGCAGAAGAATCCGGCGGTCACACACAAGAGCGCAACGCCCTACACATCACGATTGAGCAGCGGACTGTACAGGCAGTTGTTGGCGGCACCGATATCAGCCCACAGGTACTTTTGGATTCGTCCGAGGTTGAGTTCAATGGCCGGCTGGGGCGTGGGATAACAGACCGATTTTGCGCCGACGACAAGTATCAAGGCGCAGGTGGTTCACTGCGTAGCAGGAAACGGCAGGTGGCAAGGCAGCAGTGATATCGGCAAGACCGTTGGGAGACAGGAGAAGCGGCAGCGGGAGATGGGCGACGGTGCCCGGACAGGGGCTGTAACCAAAAGAGTGTTCCACAACCCCATTTCATAGCTTTCCTGAAAAACTTTAAGTAGTAGTGCCTTCTTCTTGGACGCTATTGGATGCCCTCTTGCCTCCATTCTTTGGCGACTGCACGTCTGGCATCCATACGACCGCTCAACTCCTCACCGATCACCCCCATTCGGTGCAGGGATTCGCAGGTGGCCGCATGATCCCTCAGTGCCCCCGACAGCCTCCCTGGCCTGCTGCTGGCCCGTGCGCAGGTAGCGCAGAAAGGCAACCTATGAGGTGCGCAGGTGTGGCGGGGAGACAAGTGCGCACGTCTGCACCCGGACGGTGGAGCAAGTACCCTGGGCTGTTGTTCGTCCGTCAATAAAATGTCGTGGAAGTTGTCAACGATTTGAGGCAGTCTTTGGCGAACCTACAAGCGAGTTCCCAAATGCAGATCGTGACGTTTGAACTGAGCAACTATCGGAGTATTCAGCGCACGGAAAAACTTGCGTTGGGCAATCCGACGGTTATCGTCGGTCCAAACAACGAGGGCAAGAGCAACATCATCCGGGCCATGGTCACCTGCGTGCGATTCCTTTGTGCTTCGCCTCGTGAAACTCTGCTTACCCGAACCTGGGGCTACGATTGGAACAGGGACTTTCCTATATCACTGCAGGCCAAGCAGCCGAAGGGGCAGTCTGTCTTTCACATTGAGTTCCAGCTTGATGAGAAGGAGCGTGCTGAGTTTCGCAAAGTCGTTGGTAGCAAGAACAATGGTCGTCTAAAGATTGAAATCAAGCTTGGGGACAACGCCCCTCCGGCTTTCGATGTGCTAAAGCAGGGGGGGGGTAAGGAATTGATGATCCAACGGGCTCACAAGATTCGTGAGTTCCTGCGGCAGCATTTAAGAATTGAGCACATCCCGGCTGTGCGAACCGCGGATGAGGCTCGAAGGGTTATTCATCAGCTTATTCAGGATGATCTGGCTCAGATCGAAAGCTCTCCAGCGTACAAGCAAGCACTGCATGCAATCACGGTTCTCCAGAAGCCGATTCTCGACCATTTGGGGAAGAGTCTGACAGCGAGTCTCAAAGCTTTTCTTCCCGACATAAAGCGCGTCACCGTTTCCGCTGAGCAGGAGGCGAGACAGCGAGCGCTTAGATCAAGCTACAACATCACGATCGACGACGGTACTGCGACTCTCTTAGATAAGAAGGGAGATGGCGTGCAGAGTTTGGCTGCGCTAGCCTTGATGAAGCATGCAGTTACGCCGCAGCAGGGGGGGGCGCATCTTTGGTGCTGGCAATCGAGGAGCCAGAATCGCATCTTCATCCGAGTGCGATTCATCGACTTCAGGAGGTGATTGCCGACCTGAGCAAAGAGCACCAAGTGATCATCACGACGCATTGTCCGTTGTTCATTGATCGAAAGGACGTGTCAAAGAACATTATCGTTAATGAGAAGCGCGCTAGAGCATCGAAGTCTGTGCAAGAGATTCGAGACGCGCTTGGAGTCCGCGTATCAGACAATCTTAGAAATGCAGAGTTTGTGCTGATCGTCGAGGGGGAGTCAGATCGTCATCTGATCACTTCACTACTGCACCATTGCTCGGCGTCGCTGGGTAAAGCGTTAGACTCAGGAATGCTAGCTGTCGATTCTCTTTCAGGTGCAAGCAATCTGACCTATAAGCTTCAACTCTTGCGCGATTCCATGTGCCGCTGTTTGGTGCTTCTGGATAGGGACAAAGCGGGTGATGAAGCGAAGCGAAAAGCAATCGACGCAGGCTTGATTGCAGCAGCAGACGCGTTCCAGTTGGCTCGTCAAGGGGGCAAGGAGGCGGAGCTTGAGGATTTCATTGATGAGGGTTTGTATGCGGGCCTTCTTAAGAACGAGTACGGCGTCGACCTCAGCAAGCCATCGACCAAAGAGGGTCGTATGAAGTGGTCGGATCGCCTTACCGCGATTGCCGCTCGGCAGGCACACCCTCTCTCAGACATGGATGTAATGTCGATCAAGGTGAAGATCGCCGCTCTGGCCACAGCGGCACCTGCTGTAGCACTCAAGGCGTGGCAACGAGAACCCATCGATGCTGTGATTGCGGAACTGGAGGCCAGGCTCGACCCCCAGCAGTGAGGGTAAGGGTGAGCTTGTAGCTTACAAACTGGCCACAGGTTGGCGGCAACTGTGTTCAGGGTTCGCGAAGGAGTTAAATAAATCAGCGATATGTGGATTCAATGCGATTGATGGTAGGCCCACCAATCGCCCGTCTGGAAGCGTCCGAATCACTCCAGAAGATCTCCGAAAGCGCTGGCCTTCTCATTCTGCGCCGCTGCGCCGCACTTATCGCCAATTGAGAATTTTCATCTTGCTCGCAAGAGCAGCTTCAAGGCGGGTCACGCATTCAGGCTTTGGGTCGATCAGGAAACGTTCTGCAGCAAGCTTCAGAACTGGAAGGTCTGCACGATGGTCGGTATAGGCGACTGCCCAAGGCGGGGCGAATCCTCGTGCAGCAAGCATCGGAATCTTGTTTGGCCCGTAGCAATGTTGATCTTGAACGAGGCCGCCAAGGAACGGGCGGACGGTAGAGGCCACCAGCGGCACCTGCTCGAGTCCCGCATGCCGCAGAAGAGCTGATGCCAAGGCATCAAGGCACCCCGTGGCGATCACTACCTCGTCACCCCGTTCCATGTGCGCCTGTAGGCGTTCTACGCCGGCGGGGAGGAGTACGGACTCACTACCCAACGGAAGGGTTTGAATGAACTCTTCGACCAGAGCCGGAAGCGCATCCGGCTTGCGGCCAATGGTGGAAACCCATACTGCAAATCGGATTGGCCATCTCTGTGTGAACCCGGTCAGCAGGAGCGGGGCAAGTGCGGGCAGGGCGGCAAGCAGCACTGCCATACGCGCTGGGCTACGCCGAAGCAGCCATCTGAAAAATTGGTCTGCCGTGTCCCAGCGGGTCAGGGTGAGATCGAAATCAAATACAACGACTGGCGGTTTTGAGTGCATTGGATTTGAGTTGCGGCGGTTCTGCGCTAGTTCTGGGAAGCATCGCGCGGGCAGATCTGATGGTTGCGGGCAGGCTTCTGGCAACCCGTCTCAATAGGAAAATGCGGCGGGAGCTGAGTGCCTGCAACGGCTTCTTTCATCCCGACCCGCCGGTCAGATGGGCGGCCTCCCTTGAGCGGCCGCCCCCACTAATGACCTCGCCGGCGCGAAAGGGGTATCGCGCCTTGGCATGAAGCTGGGGAAGCGTTGCGCGCTCCCTAGGAGCTAGCCCGTTACTGGCTCTCGCGCAGTGTCGGGCGAAACAGCGTTCTTTGCCTTCGATTTGGCATTCTTGGAGACGGCGCGGCGTATGCGCTGCTGGGCATCCTTCACCTTCTCTCCGTCCAGGACCTCGCGCTTCAGAATCTCATTGTTGAGAAGCTCGACAACTGCTTCCGACTCGATCTTCAGTTCCGGGAACAGACGGCGAAGCTCCCGGCGGATGACAGAAACGACCGGTTCACCGAGAACAACCTGCGCAACCGTGAATTTGTTGAGTACGGAGATGTGCTGGTGATACAGGCCCATTGCGTCAGAGGTGATTCCTTCTCTGCAGAGCAGGAACAATTTTCGCTGGTCTTCTTCGTTCTTCAGGTTGACATCTGCTATGCAGAACGATGAGACGAGTTCGTACTCGATGGGTTGGCCGAACTTGATTCTGTAGAGGCGCCATTCCAGAGCGTTGGTGAGCACGATCCACTCGATGCCCTCGTGGGCACCATAGTTGATGGCCTGGCGTAGATGTGTCTCGTTCAGCGAGATTGCTGCTGCTTTCACTTCGATCAGAACTCTGATCTTGCCATCGATTTTTACCGCCAGGTCGCAGAACGTTCCCCTGATCTGCTGCTCGCTAGTCAGTTCGTTGTACTTGTCGTAACCGAAGATGTCGGCAAGCATGTCCTTGACCAGAGTCACCGTATCGGCTTCAGACACATCCTTGGTCTTGTGGGAAATGGCGACCGAGACCAGCGACCTTACCGTTGTGGGCCACCTGTCCGAGACCTTCTTTGGAATCTTCAGCACATCCATGCTCCTTCCCGTTGTCGTCTGCGGATACTGATGCTTTGACCAGTCCCGCGCAATGGATTGCAAGGGGCCTGGGTACATCTGCTGCCGCCCAGGATGATCCTGCACCGATTCAGTAGCATCTTGAAGAACGGAGTCTGGAATAGGAGCCGGGCACTGCTTCAGGGGCCCCCGAGGATGACGAGATCGTCCTGACGCCTACGGAATGCATCTGCCTGATGAGGGCCGATACGGCTGTGGCCATTAGTCCATTGGGCTTGGTTCGGAGGCAACTCACAGGCCTATTCAAAGCGAATCAAGATGTGAGTCAAAGATCAGGGAGGGGGTCTATTTCTTTGAAATTCAATGAGATGGTCGGATTTTGTGAGTGCTGCGCCCACCCCATCCTCAGCGCAACCGCACCTCTGTCTGCTTCCCTCCATCGAATGGCCCGTGATCCAGAAGACAGTCGATGAAGGCGCCCAGCAGGGCGGGTCGATGCTGCCGGCTCGGGTAGTAGAGGAACAGCCCGGGACGCGAGATCGACCAGTCCGACAGGACCCGGACCAGCCGCCCCTGGGCCAGGAGTTCGCCTACGCCGTCCTGCTCGAAGTGATAGGCAATGCCGAGCCCACCCAGCGCAGCAGCAATGCCGACGTCAGCGTGATTGGTGATGACAGGGCCATCGACGGCTACATCGAGCCGATGCCCCTGCTTCTCGAACTCCCAGCGATAGTGCCTGCCATCCATCTCGAGTCGCCAGTTGATGCACGCGTGCTCGTGCAGCTCGGCCGGCGAGGTGGGGGTGCCTCGACGTGAGAGGTAGTCGGGGGATGCCACCGCCATCATCTTCATGTCGGGAGTGAGGCGGACGGCAACCATGTCCTTTTCGAGCTGGCCGCCGACGCGGATGCCTGCATCAAAGCGGCCCCGGACGATATCGGCCAGCGCATCGTCGACCACGATGTCGAGCACGACATCAGGATGCGCGCGATGGAAGCGCGCAAGCCGTGGGGCGATGACCGTCCTTGCCGCGATGCCCAGCGTGTTGATGCGCAGCGTGCCGCTCATCCGCCCCGTCGCCTCACCGGCATCCGCCACTGCAGCGGCCATCTCCCGGAACAGCGGGGCGATGCGCCTGTAGAGCAGTTCGCCCGTTGCCGAGGGTGCGACGCTGCGTGTGGTGCGATTCAGAAGGCGGGCGCCGATGCGACCTTCGAGCTGGCGGATCGTCTGGCTCAGCGCCGAAGGCGACAGGCCAAGATGCTCTGCGGCTCGCGCAAAACTCTGACGCTCCACGATGGCAACAAAGGCCCTGAGTTCAGCAAAGTCGGATCCGCGCATTATGTACTCGTTTCTAAAGAGCCCATCCGGATTCTAGGATATTCAATAAATTAGCCTGGGTGCGCATCCTACGGGCCATCCACCCGAGGAGACAGAAACGTGAGCGCCTTGACCCTTCCCGAGCCCATTGCGGCGTACTTCGCGGCAGAGCAGAACCCGGACGCCTTGACGCAGTGCTTCACGGCACACGCGGTGATGAAGGACGACGGACATACCTACGTGGGCATCGACGCCATCAAGGCGTTCATGGCCGAGGCAACGGCCCGGTACCACGCGACGAGTGTGCCGTTTGCCATCGAGCGGCAGGACGACATCCACAGGGTGCAGGCCGACGTCACCGGTGACTTTCCCGGCAGCCCGACGGTTCTGACGTACCGCTTTCGACTGGAGCGCGGCCGGATCGCATCGCTGGAGATCACGGCATGAACTTCGACCTCCAACTGAAGGACCTGAGGGCAGTGGTCACAGGAGGAACGCTGGGACTGGGGGCTGCCGTTGTGAAAACCCTGGCGGAGGCCGGAGCGCGCGTGACGACGTCCGCGCGCACCGTTCCCACCCAGACGCGCGAGGGCGTCACCTACGTCGCTGCCGACCTGTCGACCGCGGAAGGCACGGATCACCTTGCGCAGGCCGTCCTCCGGCAGTGGGGAGGTGTGGACATCGTGATCAATGTGCTCGGAGGCTCGAACACGCCCGGTGGTGGCTTCGCTGCCATTAGCGATGCGCACTGGTTCGCCGAGCTGAACCTGAATCTCATGTCCGCGGTGCGCCTGGACCGTGCACTGCTGCCCACGATGCTGCACCAGGGTTCGGGTGTGGTGATCCATGTCAGCTCGATCCAGCGCGTGCTGCCGCTGCCGGAGTCCACCACTGCGTATGCTGCGGCAAAGGGCGCTCTCACCACGTACAGCAAGTCGCTTGCCAGAGAGGTGACACCCAAGGGAGTGCGCGTACTGAGCGTTGCGCCGGGCTGGATCGAGACCGAGGCGTCCGTGGCGTTCGCGGCGAGGATGGCCGCAGAGGCCGGAACGGATTACGAAGGTGGCAGGAAGATCGTGATGGATTGGCTGGGCGGGATTCCGGTGGGTCGACCTGCCAAGCCACAGGAGGTGGCCGACCTGATCGCTTTCCTGGCCTCCCCGCGCTCCGCGTCGATCGCAGGGACGGAGTATCGGATCGATGGGGGTACGGTCCCCACCGTGTGATGAACGGGCTTGGCGTCGGCCACCCTCATTGGATCGCTGATGCGCTCCGGCTGACCGGCCCGGGCGCTGTCGGCAGCCGCTCGAAGGCAACGACCCGGCGCGAGAGCCATGGCCAGAACATCCGCCTGCGCAACAGCAGGCCGCGCACCTCATCCAGGCTTGCATGGAGCAGGCCGATGCGGTGCGCCAGCTCCTCCAGCGTACTGTCGGGCAGGCGCGCGAAGCCCTCCTGCTCGATATGCCAGTTGTCGGCGTACTCGATCAGCTGCACGCAGCGCATCTCCAGATGGATACGAGTGTGGATCACATCCCAGTCGATCAGCTCGTGCGTTGGAATCTGACGCAGCGAGTTGAGCATGTCCATGCCGCAGGTGCGGTGGTAGCGATACAGCTGTGTGTCGCCGGATCGATCCGTGGCCAGCTTCGCCGCCTGCAGGAACTGGAAGAGGGTGATGCCGCACAGTGTCAGCGAGGTGGTGATGCGGCGCTGGGTCTGCGAGCGGGACATCTGCCAGGGCACATAGATGGCAGCGAAGCCGATCACCACTGCCACCATCACCTGTGACCAGTCCGCCCATTCGCCGACCGGCAGGCAGGGACGGCCGATGATCCAGGGGCAGAAGGTATCCACCGTGTCGCTCATGCAGGACCTTGCGCGTTGCCGATCTGGAGCACCACGTAATCACAGGCCCGCCGATGCAGGCAAGGCAGGGGCCCGCAACCGGCGCGGTGTCGGGCGCCGGCGCAGATCGCGAAGGCGGGGGAGCGGTGAAAAACGACACGCTGCCACCCCCGTCAGCCTCAGATGGACGAGGGTGCCCTCATCCGCGACGCCGGCGACCATCGATGCTGTAGCGGCCGGCGCCGGTGCAGGCCAGCAGAATGAAGCCACCGGCGATGCCCATGTTCTTCAGGAACATGATCTGCTGGGTGGGATCGTTGAACTGGTGATGGAAGATGAAGGCGGTCACCAGGCTGAAGGCGGCCAGGACCGCGGCGACCAGACGGGTCTGGAAGCCCAGCAGGATGCACAGGCCGGTAATGATCTCGAATGCGATGGTCGGCCACAGCAGGATGCCGGGCACGCCCATCGTCTCCATGTAGCTCTGTGTGCCGGCCAGGTTGCCGAGTTTGCCAAGGCCGGAGACCAGGAACAGCAGCATCAGCAGTACGCGTGCAACGAGGATGGCAAGGGGAGGCGATGAGTGGTTCACGTCGATATCCTCAGGCGGAGACAGGCAGGGTGGCCGTGCGCGAGGGCACAGGAGATGGGCCGATCGGACTCCAGAGCCGGTGAAGCCCGCGTTGAGAGCATTGCGGGCACAGGGCTGCGGGGTGGGGTCATACGGCGCGTTTCACGCTACCCTGCGCGGGTCCGGCGACGAAGGAGGCACAGGATGGCAGACGATGGCGGCATGACGATTCCAGCGAAGATCCTGTACATCGCAGGCGCCGTGGCTGTGCTGGTGAGCCTGCTGGCGTGGTCGGTGGAGTGGAGCGGGCTGGCCTACGTCTGTCCCTATTGCCGTGTGCAGCGCACGGTCATCGGCGTGCTGGGGGTGCTGACCCTGTTCGCGCGGCCCGGCGGCATCGTCGTGCCCTGGCTCTCCTTCTCCGCGGGAGGCTTCGCGTTCGTGGTGGCGGCGATGCAGCACTTCAACGGCTGGAAGCGCATTTCCTCAGGCAGCTTCAGCTTCAACGCGCAGTGGTACATCGACCCGTGGTTGCTGTCGGGATGCGCGATGCTGATCCTGGTCGCGCAGTTGATGCTGGTGCAGGCGGCCTGCCGGCGCAGCGCGCGCTGAAGCCACCGCCGGCGTCTGCCGGCGGCGGCCTCCATTGCATTCCGTGCCTGCGCTAGGCTGGATTCATCAGTGCGAAGAGCGTGTCGTAGGTGCCATCGCGTTCGGCCCAGCGTCGTGCCTGGTCCGGCTCCAGCAGCAGCTCACCCCGCGGGTGGTCCCCGCGCTCGAGCTTCAGCAGAACCTGCTGCACGTACTCCTGCACGGGCATCGCGCGCGGGTCGGTCGCCTGCGCCTCACCCGTCAGTTCGGTCTGCACGTACGGGGGCGACAGTTCAAGCACCTCCACCGGCAGATGGCGAAGCTGATGACGCAGCGATACCAGCCACGAATGCAGGAACGCCTTGCTGGCGCAGTAGGTCGGGAAGCTGGCCAGTGGCAGGAAGGCGAGCGCAGAACCGGTGGCCATCAAGGTGGCGCTGCGTTGTTGTGTCAGCAACGGCAGGAACGTGGCCACGGTGCGGAGCACCCCCAGGATGTTGGTGTCGATGATGGCTTCGGCATCGAAGTCGTCCCAGTGTCCGCTGGCCAGGTTTTCCGGGCGGGAGATGCCCGCGTTGGCGATGAGCACGTTGAGGCCGGGGAAGCGGGCATGGACGATCTCGGCCAGGTCCGCCAGTGATGCAGGATCGCCCAGCTCCAGCGGCAGGGCGACGAGGCCCGGGCGCTGCTCGCCGATCGCCTGCAGCAGTGCCCGGTCGCGGCCGGTGATGATGACCTGGTTGCCGCGGTCGTGCAGCGCTTCGGCCAATGCACGGCCGATGCCGCGGCTGCCGCCGGTGATGAGGATGGTGTTGCCGGTGAGGTTCATGGGAGTGCCTTTCCAGAGGGTCTTGGGAAAGGCCACGGCGTGATGCATCCACTCCCGCAGGAGCGAAGGGCAGGGCAGTACCGTGGCGCCTGTCGCCCGGGTTTCCTCTGCTGAGGCCCTCCCGGCTGTGGGCGCGTTGGATGACGATAACGCCTGCGGCAGCGCCGTTGCGGGGCTGCGGCGCAGACTGTAGGGCGCAGCCTGGTGAGGCGTCAACCGTGTCGGCGCATCGGGGTCCCGCCCGATGCAGGGCTACCGGCTCTGGAAGACCGCCCGCTGGGCGGCGAATGCGCGCTGGTAGGCAGGGCGTTCCGTGGCCCGCGCCAGGTAGGCGGCCAGCGTCGGATACCCGCCGATCATGCCGCTGCTTTGAAGACGCAGCAGCACCGCCACCATCATCAGGTCGCCAACGCTGAATTCGTCCTCCAGCCAGGTCCTGTCGCCCAACCATGCCGACAGCTGGGACAGCCGTGCGTGCACGCGCTCGTCCAGCATCACCTGCCGCTGCGCATACCAGGGCTGCTCGCGTTCCAGCAGCCATGCCATGGATCGCTCGACGATGGGCGGCTCGACGGTGTTCAGCGCAGCGAACATCCACATGATCGCGCGCATGCGGGCGCTGTCCCCGGCCGGCAGCAGGCCACGATGGCGCTCGGCCAGGTGCAGCAGGATCGCGCCGGATTCGAACAGCACCCGCTCGCCTTCCTGGTAGGTGGGGATCTGCCCGAAGGGGTGGCGCGCCAGATGGGCCGGCTGCTTCATCTCGGCAAAGGACAGCAGCTGGACGTCATAGGCCACGCCCAGTTCTTCCAGTGCCCAGCGCACGCGCATGTCGCGGGCCAGGCCCTGGCCGCGATCGGGCGAGGTGGCGAAGGCAGTGAGGATCGGGGTCATCGGAGGTGCTCCGGCCGGCGGGAGGCCTGCCTTCCCTGTGTCGACGAACGGCAGGACCGGAAATCGACGGTTGCTCAGCGCTGCGCTCGCCGCGGCGAGGACAGCAGCCCGGCAACCGTCTCGATCCGTGCGGCGCCTGAACGCTCCAGCGTCTGCAGTGCCACTCTCCTGCGTGCTGGCAGCGCCGCGGTGGCATCAGCCACCACGGTTACTTCGAACTCCCGCGCGTTGGCATCCAGCGCGGTCGCCAGCACGCAGGAATCGGTCGCCATGCCGGTGAGCCACAGGTGGCGGACCCCCAGTTTGGCCAGCAGGATCGGCAGGGGAGTGGCGAGGAACGCCGAGTGCTTCGGTTTGAGCACGAAATAGTGGTGAGGGGCCGGCGCCAACATGTCCGCGATGCGCGCGGCACTGCCACCGTCCCGCCTGCACTGCTCCACCTGCTGGCGGAAATCCCGTTGCCAGTCGGAGAAGTTGTCGTTGGCATGGATCACCGGCCAGCGGCGGGCATCGCAATGGTCACGCACCCTGCGGATGCGGGTCGCGGCCCGCTCCGCCAGGGGCGCCAGCGCGCCAGCGTCGGGAAAATCGAAGCGGCTGAACATGTCGATGACCAGCAGTGCGGTCGTGGCATTCCGGCGTGGCATGGCTCAGTCTCCGGTCTGCGCATGCGGCGCCTGCACGGGCTTGGACTGCGGGGAATCCTTCTGCCGCAGGAAGATGGTCAGCACGACCAGGGCCAGTACCGCCAGGAATTCGCTTTGCCAGTTCTGCATGGACTCGAACCAGAACGTGCTGCTGGTCAGATGTTCCAGGAAGGACGGTGGGGGAAGCCCCTGCAACTGCTGTTCAACCTGTTCCGCCTTCCAGCTGCCGACGGCATGCAGACTGAAGCTGACCAGGAAGAGCAGTCCGAAAGCGATCGCCAGTGAATGTCCATAGAGCGTCTTCCATAGACCGCCACGCAGCACCGGCCAGGGTGTCGGGCCGGGCTCGATCCGTGCGTGTTCCTGTGCAGGGTCAAGTGGGCGCGATTCCGCAGAGCCGCGCTGGCGCAGGCTGACGGTGAGCAGCACGTACATGCCCATCTGCAGGAATTCGCTTTCCCAGTTCTCGAAGGTGGCACTGATGAAGTGGCCGCTGGCCAGGTAATGCCACAGATCCAGCGGCGCGCGGCCGTGGTGGACCAGCTCTTCGTTGTGCACCTGCAGTCCTGACAGTGCCTGGCCAGCAATGAACAGCACGGTCAGAGCCAGCAGAACCAGTGACAGACCGTTCCGCTTCCACATGCAGCACCTCGCCATGCAGATCCTATGGGGATGCGGTGAGCTTGCGTGGCCGGTCAAGAAACATCCGTGAATCCCGCGCATGCGGTCCGTGAGGCGGACTCAGCGATGGCGCTTTCCGGTGGGGTCCGGATCGAGCCGTTCATAGTCATCCGGGCGCGCCTTGGGGCCATCGCCATCGTCAGGCATGTCGTGCTCCTTCCATCTGGCGTTGTCGTTGCGGCGCTTGTCGGGTGTATGTGCCTTGGCCTGGTCATCGACATCGACGGTGGGGTTGAACGGCAGCTTGTTGCTCATGGCAGTCTTTCCGTAGATGGTGGATGGAGGCTTCAGCGTGCGCGCGTGAGGGTTAACGCAATGGTGCAGCCGAATGAACATCCTGCACACCGTGTGGTCACTCTGGCCGCAGGGGGAGTGCTGCGATCCTGCCGGTCCGTTCCCTTGGAGAAGCACCATGCAGGCACTGACCTATCACGGCCGCAGGGATGTGCGCGTCGAGACAGTTCCCGATCCGGTGCTGGCGCAGGATGACGATCTCATCCTGCGCGTGACCGCGACAGCCATCTGTGGCTCGGACCTGCACCTGTATCGCGGCAAGATCCCGGACCTGCATGATGGCGATGTGCTCGGCCATGAATTCATGGGCATCGTGGAAGAGGTCGGCAGCGGCGTTACCCAGGTGCGCGCCGGTGACCGCGTGGTGATCCCGTTCGTGATCGCCTGCGGTGAGTGCTTCCATTGCCGCCTGGCCGAGTATGCCGCCTGCGAGACCACCAATCCCGGCAAGGGGGCGGCGCTCAACCAGAAAGGCTTGCTGCCTCCTGCAGCGCTGTTCGGCTACAGCCACCTGTACGGGGGCGTGGCCGGGGGGCAGGCTGAATTTGTCCGCGTGCCCAAGGCCAACATCGGCCCGCTGCGGATTCCGGACGGTGTGGCGGACGAGCAGGTCCTGTTCCTGTCCGACATCCTGCCCACCGGCTACCAGGCTGCACTCAACGCCGGCATCAGGCCGGGCTCGACCGTGGCCATCTTCGGAGCGGGTCCAGTCGGCCTGATGAGCGCAGCATGCTGCCGCCTGCTGGGTGCGGAAACCATCTTCATGGTCGACCATCTGTCCTACCGGCTGGACTATGCACGGGATGCCTACGGCGTCATTCCGATCGATTTCAGGGACATTCCGGATCCTGCCGATCACATCCTCAGCCAGACCAGTGGCCGGGGCGTGGATGCCTGCATCGAGGCCGTCGGATTCGAGGCCGAAGGCAGTGCACTGGAAACAGCGCTGACCACCGTCAAGCTGGAAGGCAGCAGTGGCGTGGCGATCCGGCAGTGCATCGCGGCCGCGCGAAGAGGCGGCGTGATCAGCATTCCCGGCGTCTATGCCGGTTTCATCCACGGCTTCCTGCTCGGCGATGCTTTTGACAAGGGCCTGACTTTCAAGATGGGACAGACGCATGTGCAGGGCCTGATGCCGGAACTGCTGGATGCCATCATGGAGGGCCGCCTCGACCCGGGCGACATCATCTCCCACCGCATGCGGCTGGCCGACGCCGCACAGGGCTACGCGATGTTCGATGCCAAGGACGATGACTGCCGCAAGATCGTGCTTACGCCGTGAGGGCAGCATGAGCGCCTCGGCCATCATGGTCCTGTACGTGCTGTGGCTTGCCGCAGGCACGGTGGACTTCCACTTTCATCGCCGCACCGATCTGCCCCACACCTCGGGCCTGCGCGAGAGCACGCTGCATGGGGTGCAGCTGGGGCTTGTGGGGAGTGGCGTGCTGGCCTGGCTGCTGCTGGCCGAAACGCGGGCGCTGGCGCTGTTGCTTACCGTGCTGGCCGCCGCTCATGCGATTGCAGGGTATCTCGATACCGCCAGCGCGGATGGCCGGCGACGCATCAGTCCGGCCGAGCAGCATGTGCACAGCGTGCTGGATGTGGCACCGTGGCTGTTCGTGCTTTGGGTGGCCCATCACGCTGAACCTTCGTGGGCACTGCAATGGCGCCCGGCGCCGGCGCAGGAGTGGGTGCTCACGCTGCTGCCGGCGGTGGTGGTTGTGTTCTCATGGCTGTGGGAGCTGCTGCACTGCCTGCGCTCAGCCCGGTCTCTGTCGCGATGACGCCGCGTTGCGGCCGCCAACACGAGTATGAATGCAGCGGAGTGTGACCGGGTCACGGTACGCGTACACAGGCGGTGAACGGGAGGCACGATAGGCTCGGCGTTTGTGGGAGCAGGAGCCGGAGCGTGCCGAACAGAGCCATCGTCTACATCAGTGAGGCCAGCGAGGGCTTCACGACCGGGAAGCTGGAATCCCTGATGGCCGACGCCGCGCGTTTCAATCGAGGCGCGGGCGTAACCGGTGTGCTGCTGTTTGATGGGCAGCGGTTCCTGCAGTACATGGAAGGCCCACCGGATGGACTGGAGGTGGCCTACTCACGGGTGACGGGTGCCAGCAGCCATGGTGGCATCATCGAGTTGGCCCACGGTCGAGTCGGTCAGCGCCGGTTGCCGTTCTGGCCAATGCGATGCCTGCATACAGAGTCGGACATCCTGCGGGACATCGCCCGGGCGGACTGGACCAGCTTCATCCTGCGCGCTGCCGACGGTCACGAGGATGCAACGGCGATGGAGCGGCTGCTTGCCGTGGTCGAGCCCTACGCCCGCGCGGCCTGAGCCGCCCTCGGCGGAGCGCGTTTCGCTGCTGCACGATCTGGTTCAGCGCTGGCCTCCCGCCGCCGTATCGCTGCAGAGTGTCTGACGGACAGCGCGTTGCAGGCCCTCGATGTGGAACGGCTTGGCGACGAAGGGGGCACGCCGGTGGCGTGCAGGTACCAGCTGGTCGTACACCGCGGAGACGAACAGGTAGGGAATCTTCAGTTCGGCCAGGCGGTCGGCTACCGGAAACACCACGCCATCGCGCAGTTCCACATCCAGTACCGCGCCATCGAACCGTTGACGGTCCAGCAGGCCGAGGGCATCAAACACGCTGTAGGCATGGGTGACGTGGTCGCCACTGTCCTCAAGTGCCTGTTCCATCAGTGCCGCCAGATCGAACTGGTCCTCCACCAGAAGCAGATTGCAGGGAGGCTGGCCGGTCGTGCGAGGCATGAGGTAGGTCTATAGAGCCGTGGGGACGACAGTGTCCGCCGCAGGCCATCAAGGCGATGCGGAGATGATGTGGTGTCGACGCGAAGCCGCGCGTGCCGTGCAGGCAGCGTGCACGGACGGGCCGGCAACGTTGACGATGCCTTGGCGATCACTGTGGATACTGCCGCCGTCCCCGCACGAGGAGTCGCCCAATGAACGCTTCCGGATCCCTGTCTGCGCCCCAGGTGCTGCGCGTGGAAAGCATGCCGCTCGCCTGCGGTGGCATGGCAGTCGTCGTCGAACTTGACGGGGTGCCCTCCCGCGCCTGGATGAAGTCGCTGAAGCGGGCACTGCTGTTGGCAGACGGTCTCGACGGCGCACAGGCCAAGTTCGATGGCCGCTGCGTCTACGTGGTGGGCATGGAGGTCACGCAGCGTCGAGCCGAGCATCGGGTCATGCAGGTGCTGTCCGCTGCGGAGGGTCGGCCGGCCGCTGCCGCGCGCACGTACACGATGCCGCCTGCGGCTCCCTCATCCGTGCTGCAGGCCTGAGCGCGCATCGGCGGCAACGGGCAGGGCGACGGGCTGGAGCACCACTGCAACGAAGCGAAACCGCGATTGCTGTTGCCCGGGTTCCGGTTCTGGTCGGCCCTGGAATGTCTCCCGTGTTGGGCTGCCGTATACCTCATGCCATCTCCTCGAGTGCGGAGTCGACCCCACACTTGAACGCAGCCTCCACGCCGAAGTCACCGGACCTTCGGTGGCCAAGGCTAAGGTAGAGCCAACTGCAACCCTCGGTGCCCCATGCCTCTGCGTGCGATTGCCTATGCGAGCGAAGCCGTTGCCTCATTGAGCGCGGAACGGCTGCGCGGTCTCGTCAACGACGCGGTGGCATTCAATGAAGCAGCGGACATCACCGGCGTGCTTCTGTTCGATGGCCATCGCTTCCTTCAGTATCTGGAGGGGCCACAGCAGGGCGTGGACGCCGCGTGGCGGCGCATCCTCGACAGCAGCAGCCATCAAAGTGTGGTCGAGCTCAACCGCGGTCGTATCGGTCGCCGCCAGTTCTCGCACTGGCGGATGGGTTGGCTGCAGGTGGAGCACACGGCACTCGGCAGGGTGGCCCTGTCCGACTGGACCGGGTTCGTGCGCAGCACGGCCAGCGGAATTCCGACCAGCGCGCTGGACAGGCTGCAGCTGTTGACGGCGCCTCTCCTGCGAGCCGATCAGGGCGGACCGATGATGCAGGCTGCGCCTGCTGATGGGAACGGGTCATGAGCGCTGGGCTGGAACCGCACCCTGCCGGAACGCGGATACGCATCGGTTGCGCAGGATGGTCCCTGTCGGCGGCGGATCGCTCCAGCTTCGGTGGAGGTGACAGTCTGCTGCAGCGCTACGCCACGCGCCTTTCCCTGGTCGAGATCAACTCCTCGTTCTATCGCCCGCACCTGCCCCAGACCTATCGGCGCTGGGCCGCTTCCGTTCCGGACGATTTCCGCTTCACGGTGAAGATGCCGCGTTCCATCTCGCACGAGCAGCGGCTGCGCGGTGCCGGCCCGCTGCTCGACCCGTTCCTGGCTGCGGTGGAAGAACTCGGCAGCCGGTTGGGTGCGCTGCTGTTGCAGTTGCCTCCCAGCCTGGCGTACGAGCCGCAGCACGTCGAACCGTTTCTGCACGATCTGCGTCGGCGCACGCGCAGGCCGGTGGCGTGCGAGCCTCGACATCCGTCCTGGTTCAGTGCCGAGGTGGATGCGCTGCTGGCGGTCAATGACATCGCGCGCGTGGCGGCGGACCCGGCGCGGGTCGCGCAGGCGGGCGAGCCGGGCGGGGCCCGCGGCTGGAGCTATTGGCGATGGCACGGCCAGCCGGATATCTATCGCAGCGCTTATGACGAGACCACACTGGCACGGCTGGCCGGGCTGCTCGGGGACCGCGCGCGTGCCGGCCATTGCGCCTGGATGATCCTGGACAACACGGCGCAGGGCCATGCGGTCAGCAATGCACTGCGATTGCAGGCACTGCTCGGAGAACACGGCCATGCCTGAAGGCCCTTCCATCGTGCTGCTGCGCGAGGCCGCCGAGATGTTCACCGGCCAGATACTGCGACATGTCGGGGGCAACAGCCGGATTGACCTGTCCATGCTTGCAGGGCAGCGCGTACGATCCGTGCGCAGTTGGGGGAAGCACTTCCTGCTGGAGTTCGGCACGCATACCTTGTGGATCCATCTGATGCTATTCGGCAGCTGGCGTATCGATGAGCGCAAGCCTTCGCCTCCGCGCGTATCGCTGAGGTTCGATGCCGGCGAACTGAACCTCTATGCCTGTTCGGTCAAACTCATCGACGGCCCGTTGGAAGAAGCCTACGACTGGCGCACCGATGTGATGAGCGATGCGTGGGACCCCCGGCTCGCGCGCCGCCGCCTGAAAGCGATGCCTGACGTCCTGGTGTGCGACGCACTGCTGGACCAGAACGTTTTTGCCGGCGTTGGCAACATCATCAAGAACGAAGTGCTGTTCCGGATCGGCGTACACCCGGCCACGCGTGTGGGTGACCTGCCGCCGCGCAGGCTGGGATCACTGATCCGCGAAGCCAGGACCTACAGCTACGAGTTTCTGGAATGGAAGCGTCGCCACGAGCTCAAGAGGCACTGGCAGGTGCATGCCAAACGCAGCTGTCCGCGATGTGGCGGCCCCGTCAGCAAGCAGTATCTGGGCAGAACCCGGCGACGCAGCTTTTTCTGTCCCCGCGATCAGGTCCTGTTCGGCGATCCCGGGCCGGCCGGTATCCGCCAGCGGTGATCAACAGGGGGGAGGGAGGGGGGCCTGCCTCTGGCGATGCCGCGCCAACACCTGCCCAAGCAGAGCCGTCGCCAACAGAAGCAGATTGGTCACCACGAAGACGCTGCTGCCCAGCATCAGGCTGTAGAGGGTGAACAGCGCCGAGGCCACCATCTGGCCTGCGAACAACCATCGTGAAAGTGTCTCGGGATGTGGCGAACGCCACTGCTTGACCATCTGCCTGAGCAAGGTGGCGACCAGCACAAGGGTCGCCATCCAGCCGATGATATCCGGATGCATCGGGATCTCCTGTTGCCGCCGCCGTCCCTGGCGGCGTATCGCAGTGGAACTCAGGCGGCCTGTGCTGCCTTGGCGTTGCCACCCCCCTTGGCCAGCAGGGTCAACTTCTCGTCGGTCGACTTTTCTTCGGCCAGTGTTTCCAGCAGCAGGGGGAGCGCGTCCTTGTAGCCCAGCTGCTTGGCCAGCGCGGCGATGGTGCCGTACGACGCAATCTCGTAGTGCTCGACTTTCTGGGCGCCACCGATCAGTGCGGCATCACGCACCGGTCCCTTGTCGATGCTGTCGATGACTTCCTTGCCTTCCTCCACCAGCCCTTCCATCGCTGCACACTTGATGCGCTTGAGACGGATGCCCAGCGTCTCGACCACCTGGTCGATCCGCTCGATCTGGCCCTGGGTTTCCTCCAGATGGGTTTCGAAGGCGGCGGCGAGATCCGGATTCTCGGCCGCACGGGCAAGGCGGGGCAGGGCTTTGGTCAGCTGCTTCTCGGCGCTGTAGATGTCCGAAAGTTCGTGGATGAACAGGTCTTCGGCAGTCTTGATGGCCATGTGCGGCTCCAGTCGGGAAGGAATGATGACCCTAGCGGGCCCGGCGTTGATGCCCGGCGTACATGCGGTGAGCGCGATATCGCTGTCCACCGGCATGGTCCATGCAGGGCCCTCACATGTGCACGCGCGATGCACATGGCGTGCACGTGCCGACGCTGGCGTATGCATCAGGCTGCCAGCGTCCGCATCGACAGGAGAAGACACGATGAACACGCCAGGAAAACCGACGCCGAGCTGGCGACAAGGGAAGGTGCTGCTGGGAGTGCTGGCCGCCGTGCTGGTGATTACCGGGATCATCCTTTTCGTGCCCTGGTAGCGGCGGTCAGGCCGCGTTGAGCGACGTGATGCATGCATCAAACGACGCTCACCCCGGGGCCACATTCCTTTGTCCAAGGTAGTGATGCAGGCAACGCACACCGTTGTCCGTTCCCAACGAATCTGAACTTCAGGAGCAGAACATGAGCACCCAGTCCACCATCGAACATCGTCTCAACGACCTGATCGAGATCGCACGCGACGGCAAGTCGTTCTACGAAGAGGCGGCCACGAAGGTGAAGGATGCCGAGCTGGCGGCACTGTTCACCCGCATTGCCGGCGTCAAGGGCCGCATCGTGTCGGCACTCAGTGGCGCGGTTGCGGCCACCGGTGGCAAGCCCGCAGAGCACGGCACCCTGGTCGGCTCGATGCAGCAGTTCTACGGCAAGGTGCGCGCAGCGTTCGGCGACACCAACTATGGCTACGTGGCCGAGCTGGAAGAATCGGAAGACCGCCTGCTGGCAGCTTTCAAGGACGCGCTGAAGGATGAGGGCCTGCCGCCGGCGGTACGCCAGGAAGTGACCCAACTGCTGCCGGAAGTGCAGGAATGCCACAACGTGATGCGTGCGCGGAAGCACGCGATGAAGGCAGCCTGATCGCGCGGGCTGCATTCTCCGGAGAAAAAAAGGGGCGGCCCCAGGCCGCCCCAATGCTCTTCAGCAGGTAAGTTGAACGTGGATCAGAAGCGCACGGACCAGCGCGCCGTGGCGCCATGGTCACGGCTCTCGCTGCCGAACTGGCCGCTGTAGCCCAGCTCCAGCGACTGCCGCGGGGTCAGCCACGCGGACAGCCCCAGCTCGGCCACGACAGCGCTGTCGGCGATCGGCGCTCCGCTGACGGCGAACGCGCCGCCACCGTTGGCGAAGGCGAGGTTGGCCACCTGGCTGCGGTCGCCGGAGGCCCGGCGATAACCCACCGCGCCACGCAGGTGCAGCCAGCTGTCCTGCTGGAAGGATGCCTTCAGACCCTTGTCGAAGCGCAGCCCGGCGGTCGCCACGGTAGTACGGGTGTCTTCCACTTCGCCCTGCAGTGCGGCGGCGCCGCCCCGCTCGTTGATGCGCTTCAGGTCCACTTCGACGCGGGCAACCTGCAGGTAGGGCTCCAGGCCGCCTTCATCAGAGCCGAAACGGTAGCCGGCTTCGAGGAAAGCCTGGCGGGTACGGGCGTCATAACGGCCGGTGAGCGTGTCGCTGAATCCTGCGAACGCCAGCTCGCGGGTGCTCTCTGCCTCGTGCTTGCTCCAGGCCACGCCACCGCGCAGACCGAAGCCGCCCCAGCTGTGGCTGGCGTAGGCACTGACGTGGGTGTTGTCGATCTTCGACTTGGCACGGCGGTCGCGTTGCTTGACGTCGGTACGGCCGGTGCCGGCCAGCACGCCGGCCTGCCAGCCATCGAACTCGCGGTCAATACCGACCAGCAGGCCGTTGCTGTTGGCGTCGGTGCGCGCGGTTTCGACATCGCCATCGAGCTTGCCGTTGCCGCCGATCGCCTGTACCCACGCACCGGTCGCGTCGCCGGTGCTGCCCGGCGACGCATTGCCCGCACGCCGCGACAAGGCTGCATCACGCACGTAGCGGCTGCTCTCGACCAGCACCAGCGGCGTGGCGGCATGCAGCTCGCCGCTCAGGCCGTCCAGCGCGGCGCCGACCTGGGCGGGGAACAGCTGGGTCAGCGGCCGGGGCAGGCCCTGGTTGATCGCCAGGCCATCGGCTACGCCAGCGACGGCGCGCTGGTTGCGCGTGGTGGCCGCGGTGGCCAGCAGCGCACCCCGGGCCACGTCGATGCGCGCACCATTGGCGCTGTAGGCCAGGCTGAACTGCAGGAACGGCGAGAATGCACTGAAGTCGGTACGGGCGAACTGACCGTTGATGCCACCGTCGGCGCGCAGGATGTTGAACTGCTCACCCAGGTAGTACACGCCCGGTTCGGGCAGCGCGACCAGTGTGCCGTCCAGCGTGGCGGTGCCGGTGACGTGCAGCTGGTCGCTGCGGCCTCCCGGCGCCAGTTCAGACGCGAACACACCGGTAGCGCCCTGCACATAGTCACCGTTGACGGTCAGCGTGCCGATCGAATTGCCCGGCGCGATGATGCCGTCGACCCGGGTGGTGCCCAGGGTGCCGACACCCTTCAGCAGGCCATTGGCGCCTACGGTGGTATTACCGCCGGTCTGCGTACCGTTGAAGGAGATCACGCCGCCATCGACCACCAGGTTGCTGTGGTCCAGCACGCCGCCGGCGCTGACCGTGCTGACGCCGCCGGTGGTGTTCAGGGCGGTGGAGACCAGCGAGCCGTTGAGCAGGAACTGGCCCCCCTTCACCTCCACTGCCGAGGTGAGCGTGTTGGCGCCATTCAATTCCAGGACGCCCTCGTTCACCACCGCACCGTTGAAGCTGTTGTCGCCGCTCAGGCGCAGCCAGCCGATGCCGGACTTGGTCAGCTTGCCGGGGCCACCGATGTCGTTGGTCCAGTCATCCCAGGCCTCGCCTTCCCAGACCTTCAGGCCACCGGCCTTCTGGTTCATCACCACATCGGTGTCCACGCGCAGCGAGCCGAAGCCTTCGATGGCCTTGCGCAGGTCGACCATGCCCCAGCCGTAGATCTCATCGATGCCCGGATCGCCCAGATCGCGGGCGGTCGTCAGCAGCACGTCGCGGACCTGTGCGTTGTCCAGGTAGGGGAAGCGCTCAAACAGCAGCCCGAGGGCGCCGGTGATGTGCGGCGCCGCCATCGAGGTGCCCGTCTTCAGGCCGTAGGTGTACTCGGTGTTCTCGCTGTCGATGATCAGCCGCAGGTACTCGCTGGTTTCCTCGACGCGTCCCTGGATCTCACCGGAGACGATGGTGCTGGCGATGTCGGTGCCCGGGGCGGAGATGCACCAGTTGGCGGCGGCACCGCAGATGCTGGAGCTGTCGTCGAGCACATAGTCGGTTTCGCCATCGTCGGCGACCGGCTGGCGCACGTTGGCCACGGCCAGCCAGTAGGGTTCGATCTCCGGCTTCCAGCGGGGCAGGGCCGCAGTGATGCCCGCGACGGCCCCGCTGCCGTTGCCGGCCGACCACACCTGGATCAGGGTCGACCCGGGGGCAGCGTCGCTGCCTGCGTAGATGCTGCCGTAGACGTCGTAATCCGCGCCAATCGCGGCGTACTGGCGGTCGAGCGCCGCGGCACTCATGTTGCGGGTCGAGATGCCCCAGCTGTGGTTGATGGCGCGCACGCCCTGCGCCTGGATCTGCGCATACATGTCCAGTACGGCGTCGTCGTCCGGGTCGGTGCGGTACACCGCGCGGGGGCGATAGAAACCATCCGGATCCAGGCGCCACTCATAGTAGGTGTCACCGAACACGCGCGCTGCCGTCAGGTCGGCACCGAAGGCCACGCCATGCATGCCGGTGCCGTCGCGGTTGGCGCCGATGGTGCCCAGCACGTGGGTGCCATGATCGGCGTAGCTGAAGCCGTAGGGCAGGCCGGCCGCGATCAGGCGACCGGCGAGCGCCGCCGGCACCCCGGCACCGAGGCCGTAGTAGTTGTAGCCGGGTTGTTCGCCGCGGGTCTGCGCGCAGGCCCCTTCGCCGGCGACGATCCCCGCCGTCGCGCAGTCCGGGCCGATGGTGATGCTGGTGGTGTTGCGGCCGGCGAATTCCGGGTGGGCCAGCGCCGAGCCGGAATCGAACAGCGCCAGGCGTACACCCTGGCCGGTCAGGCCGCGGGCATAGGCATGGTCGGCCCCCATCGCGGCCAAGCCCCAGTCGGCATTGAACTCGTCGCTGTGCCAACTGGCGGCGTCGCCCGCATTGCCCAGGACCGGGGTGGACGTGGCCTGCGCCGAAGCACCGACGGTTGCGTCCGTCCGTGCACCGCCTGGCTGGGCCCACGCCGCCTGCAGCTGGCGCTGCCGTTGCCAGGCATCGAGTGAATCGGAGGCCATCGCCGGCAGGGCGGCTGCCAGCAGCAGGGAGCTGGCCACCGCGAGTGCCAGCGGGCGTTGCAAGGGGGAACGGGAGCGGGACGAACGGCCATGCAGCGGGTGATTCATCAGGCAAACTTCCTTGATTGACGGTCTACCCAGCCGCTAACTGTCCTGGATGCGTTTCACCCCCAGCGATGTGACGGAAATTTTGTTAACGCGTTAATGTTTTGTGACGAAAGCCACACTTTTTTCGCCCTGCCGCATCAGTCTGTACACGCCCCCTGAAGATTGACGGCGTGCCGGCCGGTCGCGCAGTTTCGTTTTTGCCCCTCATTGAACAGGAACGTCATGGCTGTCAGACGCATCGTCGCCAACATCGCCACACCCGATCCGACGCGCGCCGCCGCGTTCTACGGCGGCATCCTCGGCATGCCGGTGGTGATGGATCATGGCTGGATCGTCACCTACGCCGGGCAGCACACTGCGCCTGCGCAGCTCAGCTTCGCCAGCGAGGGTGGGTCGGGAACGCCGGTACCGGACCTGTCGATCGAGGTGGACGATCTGGATGACGTTCTGCAACGGATCCGCAGCGCTGGCATCGACGTCGTGTATGGCCCCGTCGAGGAGCCATGGGGCGTGCGTCGGTTCTTCGTCCGCGACCCGTTCGGGCGCCTGCTGAACCTCCTCAGCCACGGCTGAGGCGCGTCGCTCAGTCCTGCTGACCCGGTTCGTCGCGGCCCTGTGGACCTTGATCGGACTGCTGGCGCTGCTGTTGTGCGCGGGCGTGGCGTGCATGCCCGCCTTCGCGACCGATCGCGGCCATGTGCTGGCGATCGCGGCTGATGGCTTCGCCTCCTTTGCGGCCGGCAATGCGCGCCTCGGCGGGACTGAATTCATGGGCGTTGCCGGAGGCATGGGCGGCGCGCCCACCCTTGGCGGCGATCGCGCGCTGCGTGCGCTGGTCCATCGACGCGAACCCGCGGTTGCTGCTGGCCATAGGGGATCTCTCTCGGCGTGGCGGAGTCTCATGCTTGCCGACGGCAGGCTAACGGTGCGTCCGCGGATGGCGCGTGGCCTTCACGCTGTGCCTGCCTGCTGTTGACGCTGCACTTGCGCAGCGCCGCTATCGCCCTCGACACAGGCCACGCCTAGAATCGGTTCATCCCGGTAGCTCCCGGGCGCTGTTGAGTGAATGGACTCAATGAAGATTCTGTTGACCGGAAGTTCCGGGCGGATCGGACGCGCGATCTTCGGCGCGTTGGCGGCCACCCATGAAGTCATCGGGCTGGACCGCAGCCCGTTCGCCACTACACGCATCATTGCCGACGTCACCAACACGAAGGCACTGGAGCGTGCCGTGCGCGGCGTGGATGCGGTGATCCACACCGCTGCGCTGCATGCACCGCATGTCGGGCTGGTGCCGGACACGGTGTTCCAGCAGATCAACGTGGAGGCGACCGCGCAGCTGCTGCGGCTGGCGCGCGATGCTGGCGTCGGACGCTTCGTGTTGACCAGCACCACCGCCCTGTACGGCCATGCCGTGGTGGCGGGCGGTTGCCGCTGGATCGACGAAGACACTGAACCCCTGCCGAGGACCATCTACCACCGCACCAAGCTGCAGGCCGAGGCGCTGGCCGAAGCCGCGGCATCGGAGGCGTTCGCCGTGCGCGTGCTGCGCATGGGCCGCTGCTTCCCCGAGCCTCCCGAGCGCATGGCGATGTTCCGCCTGCACCGGGGCCTGGATGCACGCGATGTGGCCAGCGCGCATGCCGCGCTGCTGCACAACGGGGGCGCACCGTTCCAGCGCTACATCGCCTGCGCGCCGACCCCCTTCCGGCGCGAGGACTGCCTGGAACTGGCCACCCAGCCACGCCGGGTGCTGGCGCGGCGCGCACCGCAGCTGCTGGCCGAGTTCGAGCGCCGCGGCTGGCCACTGCCGCTGAGCATCGACCGCGTGTACGACGGCAGCCGTGCGGTTGCGGTGCTGGGCTGGCAGCCGCGCTACGGTCCGGACGATGTACTGCAGCAGTACGCGGCAGGCAGCATCGAAGTGCTGCCACGCACGCAGTGGTTGAAGGACCGGGTGGTCGAGTAGGTTCGCCGCACGTATGAGCCATCCCAAACTGAGTGCATTCAGCTTGACGCAGGGCAACGGCTCAACCCCGCCGCGGAACGGCCGCTAACCCGGTGCGCCCTTGCGGTGCCGGGCATCGCCCGGCTCAGACAGGTCGCCGCGCGAGGGATCGCGCACCAGCGCGGCGCCAACGCGGTGCCGGATGTCCTGACCTGCCTTGCGGACCCTCCCATGCCGTCTTCCCGCTCCGCCGCTGCCCGTCGTCCGGGCAGCATCGCCCACAAGCTGATGCTGGGCACCGCTGCCATCGCGCTGTTGTGCTTCGGCCTGACCGCCTTTCTGATCTACCGCCAGGCCAGTGCCAGCCTGATCAACGCGTCGCGGCAGACCATGGCCAGCGAGGCGCATGCCGAAGCGCGCCAGGTTGCGGCCGATCTGGGCACCGCCTTCGCCAGCAACGATGCCATGGTCGAGGCCGTCCTGGCCCAGCGCGCGCGGGGCGACCAGCCTGATCGTGCCAGCCTGGCGGCCGTGCTCGGCGAACAGCTGCGCGCGCACCCGGAGTGGCTGGGCAAGAGCACCATGTGGGAGGCCGATGCCTTCGATGGCAAGGACGCGGAGTTCGTCAACAGCGAGGCCCATGACGCCACCGGTCGCTACATGAGCTACTGGGCCTGGCAGGATGGCAAACCGCAGCAGTCGGTGATGACCGACTACACCGACACCGCCAGCGGTTCCGGTGACTGGTACATGGGGCCGAGCCGCGACAAGCTGCCCAAGGTGAGCGAGCCCTATGCCTATGAGATCGCCGGCCAGCAGGTGCTGATGAGCACCCTGAGCACGCCCATCGTGGAGAACGGCACGTTCCTCGGCGTGTTCACCGTCGATTTCTCGCTGGCGGCGCTGCAGAAGCATCTGGCGACGCTTGCGCCGATGGGAGCAGGCCGCGTTGAACTGCTTTCGCCCAAGGGCGTGGTCCTGGCTTCGGCCGACGCCGCCGAGATCGGCAAGCCGCGCACCGATGCCTTCACCCGCGACATGCTGGCCGGAATCGCGGCCGACAGGACCGTCGAAGCGTTCGAGCCGGATGCCGCCGGCAATGTGCGCCTGTACGTGCCACTGCGGGTTGGCGATGCCCCGCAGCGCTTCGCGCTGGGTGTGGTGGTGCCGCATGCGGTGATCGTGGCCGAGGCTCGCCAGCTGCTGTGGCTGACGCTGCTGGTCGGCGTGCTGGCCGCGCTGACATTGAGCGCCGGCGTCTACCTGCTGCTGCGTCACCTGGCGATCCGGCCGCTGGCGCAGGCGGTACGCATTGCAGGTGACGTGGCGGCGGGCAAGCTGGACACCGCGCTGCCGGCGCGCGGCAACGATGAGGTCGGGCGCCTGCTCGAGGCGATGCAGGGCATGCGGGGACAGCTGCAGGCGGTGATGGCGGCGCAGGCGGAGATGGCACGCCGCCATGATGCGGGCGAGCTCAGTTACCGGATGGACGCGGCGGCCTTCCCGGGGGAGTACGGTCGCATGGTGGCCGACAGCAATCAGCTGGTGGCGTCCAGCAATGCGGTCACCCAGCGGCTGGTGGACGTGATGCAGCGCTACGCGGTGGGCGATCTGAGCGTGGACATGGAGCCGCTGCCGGGCGAGAAGGCGGTGTTCACCGCCGCCATGGCCACCACCAAGAGCAACCTGGCGGCGATCAACGAGCAGATCCAGCAGCTGGCCGCCGCTGCTGCCGCCGGCGACTTTGCCGTGCGTGGTGACAGTGAGCGGTTCGAGCACGATTTCCGCCGCATGGTGACCACGCTGAACGCGATGATGCAGGCCAGCGACCACAACCTCGCGGCGCTTTCCACGCTGCTGCGCGCCATCGCCGCCGGCGACCTCAGTGCACGCATGCAGGGCGACTTCCATGGTGTGTTCGCGGTGATGCGCGACGATGCCAACAGCACCGCGCAACAGCTGACCCATATCGTCGGCCAGATCCAGCAGTCAGCGGCGAGCATCCGCCTGGCGGCCGGCGAGATCGCCGCTGGCAACAGCGATCTGTCGCGTCGCACAGAACTGCAGGCGGCCAACCTGGAAGAAACGGCAGCGTCGATGGAGGAGTTGACCTCCACCGTGCGCCAGAATGCCGATCATGCCCTGCAGGCGAACACGTTGGCCGCATCGGCGGCGGACGTGGCCAGCGAAGGCGGAAAGGTGGTCGGCCAGGTGGTACAGACCATGCAGCAGATCGAAACCTCATCGCAGCGCATCGCCGAGATCATCTCGGTGATCGACGGCATCGCTTTCCAGACCAACATCCTGGCCCTGAACGCCGCCGTTGAGGCCGCGCGTGCGGGCGAGCAGGGACGCGGCTTCGCCGTGGTGGCCAGCGAAGTGCGTGCGCTGGCCCAGCGCTCGGCCGCAGCGGCGAAGGAAATCAAGGGACTGATCGACGCATCGGTGGCCCAGGTCGGCAGCGGTGCGCAGCTGGTGCACCGCGCAGGCAACACCATGCAGGAGATCGTCGGCCAGGTCGGGCGGGTCAACGAGATCATGGCCGAGATCTCGGCCGCCTCGCGCGAGCAGTCGGCCGGCATCGAGCAGGTCAACCAGACCGTGGTGCAGATGGATGAAACCACCCAGCAGAATGCGGCGCTGGTGGAAGAGGCCAGTGCTGCCGCGCGCGCGATGGAAGAGCAGGCCGAGCAGCTTGCGGTGGCGGTGTCCCGCTTCCGGCTGCAGTCGGCCACGGGCACGACGGCCACGCTGCGCGCGGCCTGACGCCGGAAACGAAGACGCCCGGCGGGGGCCGGGCGTCGGTTGCATCCTTGCCGCGCGTCCGTGCGCAGGTCTGAGTGGCTCAGAACATTCCTTCAAACGGGTTCCAGCGGATCCGGCCTTCCACCTTCTCCAGGTAATAGCTGTAGTTGGTGCTGGAGGCGACCAGGACATTGAAGGCGATGAACACCGCGCGGCCGACGATGTCGGGCAGGAACATCGTGATGGCCGCCAGGGCGATGGCGATGCCGATCACCACCAGCGCCTTGCGCCACATGCCCAGGATCAGCAGGTAGATGGGGCCGAAGAACAGGGCAAAGATGTTCAGGTTGATCTTCAGGCGGTCGCCGAAGGACAGGGCCCGCCAGGCCTGCTTGAAGCCGGGCTCCTTGGGCGCGCCGTGCTGGCGGTAGAAGTTGAAGCGGAATTGCCACTTGGGGCTGAAGTGGGTGAGGTCGACGGTATTCATGGGAGGAACGTCCCTGTGAGAAAACGTTTTCATGCTACCGGAAATGCCTATTCAGGATCCAGCGCTGCGTGCCTGGAACGTGACACATGTCCTTTGCAGGCGCAGGCCTCACCGGCTTGCACGTCACCCATCCGCCTTGTTTTTAGGATAGGGTGCGCAGTTCCGCTGCCGCCCGGTTGGACCCGCGCGGCAGCGGGGATGTCCACGGAGGTTGCATGACCACACCCGCTACACCAGAAAACGCACCGGGACCGGTGCTTCTGCCCACACCCGAAGTGGTGCAGGCCCAACAACTGCTCGCCCGCCAGCAACTGGCGGTGGCGATGGACCGTGCGCGCACCGCTGCCCTGCAGGACGCGGCCGGCGTCGTCCTGCAGGACGAGTAACGCGCGCTGCTGAAGTACGATCAATCGCGTTGGCCCCGCCGCCAGCGCGACCGCCGAGGGATGTGCCGCCGCCCGTTTTGCTCGATCCAATTGCGGTCGATCCGGCAGGCCGTCGGCAGCCTCGCCTGCTGTTTGCTGAATGGGGAGAAATCCCGGCGTAGGCCTTCGCACCCGGCTTACATGTAGCGGCCTAGACTGGGCCGCATTTTCGATTCCGCCCCGTTGGAGATCGTGTGGGTTCCGGTAGTGACAGACAGCGACTGCGCGGCCTCAGGCCGACGCAGCCAGGACAAGTGCGGGCGCCGGGAAGGCGCGCCGGGAACCTTCGTGCATGCAGCCTGGCCCGGACGGCCGGCCATGCCGACTGCGCGGAGTAGGCGCCGATGGGGGTGCAGACCATCCATGCGGAGGCGGAATCGGCCGGGCCTGACGCCGGCTGGGCGCTGCTGCCTGCCGAAGTGCCTTTGCCGATGCCCGAGCAGACCCTGCGCGAAGGGCAGCTCAGGGTGCGCCGGCACCGCACCTCGCCACGCCTGATCGGCCTGCGTCGGCTGTACATCCTGGGCGGCACGCTGGTGATGACCGCAGCGGCCACCCGGATGATGTGGCGGGTGTTGTCGGTCAACGGCATCAGCGTGCTCGAAGCCTGCCTGCTGGTGCTGTTCGTGGGCCTGTTCGCCTGGATCGCGCTGTCGTTCGCCAGCGCGGTGGCAGGCTTCCTCACCGCCGTGTTCGACCGTGGCTATCGCCTGGGCATTGATCCGGACAAGCCGCTGCCCACCGTGCACAGCCGCACGGCGCTGCTGATGCCGACCTACAACGAGGATCCGCGCCGGCTGCTGGCCGGCCTGCGTGCGATCTACGAATCGGTGGCGGCCACCGGCCAGCTGGAGCGTTTCGACTTCTTCGTGCTCAGTGACACCCGCCGTGACGATATCGCGCGGGCCGAAGAGCAGGTCTTCGCCGAGCTCCGCGAGCAGGTGCCCGACGGCCGCATGCGGCTGTTCTACCGCCGTCGTGGCGACAACAGCGGCCGCAAGGCGGGCAACATCGCCGACTGGGTGCGCCGTTTCGGCGGGGCCTACCCGCAGATGCTGATCCTGGACGCCGACAGCCTGATGACCGGCGACAGCATCGTGCGCCTGGTGGCCGGCATGGAACACAACGCTGACGTCGGCCTGATCCAGACCCTGCCGTCGGTGATCGGCGGACGCACCCTGTTCGCCCGCATGCAGCAGTTCGGTGGCCGCGTCTACGGGCCGGTGATCGCCCGGGGCGTGGCCTGGTGGCACGGCGCTGAAAGCAACTACTGGGGCCACAACGCCATCATCCGCACCCGTGCCTTCGCCGACCATGCCGGCCTGCCATCGCTGCCTGGGCGCAAGCCGTTCGGCGGCCACGTGCTCAGCCACGACTTCGTCGAAGCCGCGCTGATGCGGCGTGGCGGCTGGGCCGCGCACATGGTGCCGTACCTGGGGGGCAGCTATGAGGAAGGCCCGCCGACCCTGACCGACCTGCTGGTGCGCGACCGCCGCTGGTGCCAGGGCAACCTGCAGCACGGCAAGGTGGTCGGCAGCCGCGGCCTGCACTGGATCAGCCGCATGCACATGCTGATCGGCATCGGCCATTACTTCACTGCGCCCATGTGGGCGATGCTGATGCTGATCGGCATCGCCATCCCGCTGTTCCAGGAAGGCATCGACTTCAATGCCGTGCTGCACCTGGCGCCCGGCGTGTACTGGCGCGCGCAGGACGAGCAGCAGGTGGTGCGCCTGTTCGCCGCCACCATGGCGGTACTGCTGATGCCCAAGGTGCTGGGCTACCTGGCGATGCTGCTGGACCCGGTGGATCGTCGTGGCTGCGGCGGTGCGTTCCGTGCCTTCGTGTCGATGCTGGTGGAGACCGTGCTGGCGGCACTGATGGCGCCGGTGGTCATGTATGTGCAGTCCCGCGGCGTGGCCGAAGTGCTGTCCGGACGCGACTCGGGGTGGGACGCCCAGCAGCGCGACGACGGTGGCATTTCCTGGATGGCGCTGGTGCGCGGTTACGGCGGCCTGGGCCTGTTCGGCGCCTTCATGGGCGTGCTGGCCTGGCTGGTCTCGCCGTCGCTGGCGGCATGGATGGCGCCGGTGGTGATCGGCATGGTGCTGGCCATCCCGGTGGTCGCACTGACCTCGTCGCGCGGTCCCGGTGCGTTCCTGCACCGGCTGGGCCTGCTCGACATCCCCGAGGAGAACATTCCGCCGCCGGTGCTGGTACGCGCCGCGCAGCTGCGCCGGGAAGCGGCCGAACAGCCACCGCTGTACTGATCGCCCCACACCGGCGGCATAATGCGGCTCGCATCTGAAGGAGCCGCAACATGCTGCAAACGGTGGAACAGGAAACCGGCGCCTCGCCGCAGTGGTCGGTGATCTGGCTGCACGGCCTCGGCGCCGATGGCCATGACTTCGCCCCGATCGTTCCGGAGCTGGTGCGTCCGCACTGGCCGGCGCTGCGCTTCGTGTTCCCGCACGCCCCGGTGCGGCCGATCACGATCAACAACGGCGTGCCGATGCGCGGCTGGTACGACATCGTCGGCATGGATTTCCGTTCCCGCGCCGACATGGCCGGCGTGCGCGAATCGGTGGCCCAGGTAGAGGCCCTGATCGCCCGCGAGATCGAGCGGGGCATCACGCCGGAGCAGATCTTCCTGGCCGGCTTCTCGCAGGGGGGCGCGATCATTCTTACCGCCGCGCTGTCGCGCACGGCGCCGCTGGCCGGGCTGATCGCGCTGTCCACCTACCTGCCCGACGCGGACAGCGCCGAGCGCGTGGCTACCGCAGTGGACGTGCCGGTGTTCATGGCCCACGGCAGCGGCGACCCGGTCATTCCGCAGGCGGTAGCCGCACACAGCGCGCAGGCGCTGCGCGCGTTGGGCCTGCAGGTGCAGTGGCACAGCTACCCGATGGCGCACCAGGTCTGTGCCGAGGAGATCGATGCCCTGGGTGACTGGCTGCAGGAACGCCTGGGCGTCGCCTGACCCATGTCACCGGCCAGCACGCCTCCCTGGATGCCGGAACTGTGCCGCCTGCGGCGGCTGGCGGCGATGCTCGGCCTGGCCGAGCTGGTGGTGGTGCTGCTGGCCCTGGCCCCCGATGGCAGCCGTCACTGGACGGTGGGCGAGCTGCTTTCGGCCAGCGGTTTCGCACTCTGGCTGGCGCTGGCGGTGACCGCCAGCCTGTGCATGCTGCGGCAGGCGCTGTCGAGGCTGCCACCGCTGCTGGGCGCCGCTGCGGCGATCGCACTGGCGGCGCTGATCGCCGTGGTCTGCGCGGGCATCATCCACGCGCTGTATGCAGTGCTGGGCGACAGCTTCGCCCGTGGCATCAGCTTCTGGCGCTTCACCCTTGGCAGTGCGGCCACCAGCGCACTGATCAGCGCGCTGGCCCTGCGCTACTTCTACGTGAGCGACCGCTGGGCCGCGCAGGTGCAGGCCAACGCACGTGCACAGGCCGATGCACTGCAGGCCCGGATCCGTCCGCATTTCCTGTTCAACAGCATGAATCTGATCGCCAGTCTGCTGCATCGTGATCCGGCGGTGGCCGAACGCGCCGTGCTGGACCTGTCCGATCTGTTCCGCGCGGCGCTGGGGGCGGGCGATGGAGATTCCACCCTGCAGGCCGAATGCGAGCTGGCCGAGCGTTACCTGTCGATCGAGTCGCTGCGCCTGGGAGAGCGCCTGCAGGTGCATTGGCAGCGTGACGAGCCGCTGCCGTGGGAGCAGCCGCTGCCGCGGCTGGTGTTGCAGCCACTGGTGGAAAACGCGGTGCTGCATGGCATTTCGCGGTTGCCGGAAGGTGGCACCGTCGAGCTGCACGTGGCGCGCGAAGGCAACGAGCTGCACATCCGCGTACGCAATCCCGCTCCCGATCCACAGACGCCGGGGCTGGCCCTGGCACGCGGCGCCGGGCATGCCCAGCACAGCATCGGTCATCGCCTGGCGTGGCGCTTCGGCAGTGCCGCACGGATGACGGCCGGCTGGAGCGAGGGCTACTATGCCTGCCAGGTGACGGTGCCGATCCAGTGAGGGAACGATCGTGAGGGTAGTCATCGCCGATGATGAACCGCTGGCGCGCGAGCGCCTGCGCAGCCTGCTGGCGGCGCAGGAGGGGGTGGACGTGGTGGCCGAGGCCGGTAACGGCGAGCAGGCCCTGCACGCCTGCGCGGAACTGCAGCCGGACCTGGTGCTGCTGGACATCGCGATGCCCGGACTGGATGGGCTGGAAGCGGCCCGTCACCTGGCCAGCTTCGAGCCACGCCCGGCGGTGGTGTTCTGTACGGCCTACGACGCGCATGCCTTGTCGGCATTCGAAGCGGCGGCCATCGACTACCTGATGAAGCCGGTGCGTGCCGAGCGGCTGGCAGCGGCCATCGCGCGCGCGCGGACCTTTCTGGCCGGGCGCGGGGGGCAGCCACAGCACGACGCGGGGCAACAGGCACGCAGCATGCTGTGCGCCCGGCTGCGGGGCAGCCTGCGGCTGATTCCACTGGATGACATCCATTACCTGCAGGCCGAGGAAAAGTACGTGGTGGTGCACCACGCGCGTGGTGAGGACCTGATCGAGGAGTCGCTGAAGTCGCTGGAGGAGGAATTCGCCAGCCGCTTCGTGCGCATCCACCGCAACTGTCTGGTGGCGCGGCACGAACTGGTGGAACTGCGTCGTGGCGTGGGCGGGCAGGTGCAGGCGGTGCTCCGGCATGGCAAGCAGCCGCTGGAGGTCAGCCGCCGCTGTGTGGCGACGCTGAAGCAGGAACTGCGGCATCTGTGAGTGTCCGGCGCGGCCTGCGGCCGCGACTGCTTGCGGGCAACGTCTGAAGCAAGAGCAACAGCAACAGCAACTGCAGGTTGTGTTCGGCTCTGAGTTGTTGCGTGTTGGGTGAGTCGGGATGGGCGGGCGAGACACGCCGTAAACCCATCCATGGGGGCTCGATGGCGCCATCCATGGCGCCAACGGTCCCGCCCGCCCATCCCGACTCACCCTCGCGAATTTCCCGGTGACGGACGGCAAAAGCGTTGGTGATATCGGATGGGAGAGAGGGGTCTGACCCCGAGAGCCGCTGGCTGTTGCTTCTGCTTCTTTCTTTTGATCTTCCGTGGCTGGCGCACACGGAAACTGTCAGAGGCCGGGCGGGGTGGGTTGCGCAGGGGCGTGAGCCGCATGGATGCGGCGACCGAGCTTACATGGACGTACTTGCAGCGGCCCCTGCGCAGCCCATCCCGCCCGGCCAAGCACGGCTGTTGCTTCAGCCTTGTCCCCAGCCAGCCATGAGGGGCTCCGCCGTTGGCCGTATCCGCGCCGAAGGCGCGATAATGACCGGATGGAAACCGTCCGCATCGCCACCCGCAAGAGCCCGCTCGCCCTCTGGCAGAGCGAACACGTCGCCGACCGCCTCCGCCAGGCCCATCCCGGCCTGCACGTGGAGCTGGTCCCGATGAGCACGCGCGGCGATGAAGTGCTCGACCGCTCGCTGGCCGCCATCGGTGGCAAGGGCCTGTTCCTGAAGGAACTGGAGCTGGCCATCCTGCGCGGCGACGCCGACTGCGCCGTGCATTCGCTGAAGGATGTGCCGATGGAACTGGATGCGCCGTTCGTGCTGCCGGCCATGCTGCCCCGTCATGACCCGGCCGACGGCTTCGTCTCCAACCTCTATGCCTCGCTTGATGCGTTGCCCATCGGCGCGCGCGTCGGCACGTCCTCGCTGCGCCGCCAGGCCCAGCTGCGTGCGCTGCGCCCGGACCTGGAACTGCTGGACCTGCGTGGCAACGTCAATACGCGCCTGGCCAAGCTCGACAACGGGGGCTACGACGCCATCGTGCTGGCCGTCGCCGGGCTGGAGCGCCTGGGACTGGGCGATCGGATCGTGCTGCGCCTGCAGCCGCCGCACTGGCTGCCGGCGCCGGCGCAGGGCGCCGTGGCCGTGGAGTGCGACGGCAGCAATGCGCCGCTGATGGCCTTGTTCGCTGCGCTCGATGACGCCGCGACACGCGCCTGCGTGGAAGCGGAGCGGGCAATGAACCGCGCGCTGCATGGCAGCTGCCATGTGCCGGTGGCGGCGATCGCGCAGTGGCAGGGGCAGGACCTGCACCTGCAGGGGCTGGTCGGCAGCGCCAGCGATGGCCGTGCGGTGCGCGCCGAAGGCGTGGGCCCGGCCAGCGACCCGGACGCGCTGGGCCAGCGCGTGGCGCAGAGGCTGCTCGATGGCGGGGCGGGTGAGCTGCTGAACGCCTGACCCGGCCGATTCCCTCGGCCAGGCGCTGCGGAACAGAAACGAAAACGGGCGCCAGGCGCCCGTTTCGCTTATTTGAACTTGTAGACCACGTTCATGGTGGTCAGCGTATCGGTCTTGCGCTTGTCCACCGCGACGTCGCTGTTGTAGCGGGCCTGCCAGCCGGCCTTCAAGGCCAGGTGTTCATTCATGCTCACCGACAGGCCGAAATCGTTCTGGCCGAAGGTGTTGTACGACCCCGATTCGACCAGCAGCGTGTTGACCAGATCGGTGTTCTCGGTAAGCGAGTACTTCATGTCGAACAGGCCACGACCGATCAGCCCGGTACGGGTGCGATCATCCTCGGTGCTGTGGGTGCGGCGCACACCGGGGCCGACCTGGGCATCGAAATAGAAGCGCTCGGTACTCCACAGACGGGTGCCGTAACCCAGACCGAACGAGCTCTGGCGGTCGTAGGTGGCGAAGTCATCGCGCTCGGTACGCACCGTGGCGGTCAGCTGGCGGTGCTCGCCCAGCTGCAGCGCGCTGCCGGCGCTGCCGGTGTAGCGGTTGGCGGTGGTGTTGTTGCGGCGGGTGGTGGTGCCGTCGTCGTTGGTCTCGGTCACCTTGGAGCTGGAACGCAGGCCGAACAGGTCCATGCTGTGCACCCAGTCACCGTCGGTGTAGCGCAGGCGCAGGCGGCCGTTGAAGCTCTCGGTGCTGCTGTTGCCGCGTGCCGAGGCGAAGCCGAGCTCGCCGCCGCTGCCGCTCCAGGGCGAGGACATCGCCGCCAGTTCGGATGCATCCTGCGCGTACGCCAGCGGGGCGCAGAGCAGCAGGGGAATCAGCAGGGACACGCGCAGGGACATCGAGGCTTCTCCGAAGCGGTTAACAACCCGTGATGATACTGGAAGCGTGATGGCCGTCCGCCCCATGGCGCTGGCCGCTTCAGCAGGCGTTGTCACCGCTCCCCATTCAGGGCAGCTCGATGCGGAGGGAGGGGTCGTTGAAGCGCGAATAGCGCAGGCGCAGCTGGAACACCTTGCCGTTGCTGCTGCCGCTGCGCACGATCTGGCGTGGCAGGCCCTGCCCATCCACCCAGTACTCCAGGCGCTCGCCGGGGCCGGCGCCACGCAGCCGGTAGCGGCGGGTCTGGACCCCGTCCAGCGTCTGGCTGCCCAGATCCTCGGCCTGCAGCGCCGCGGGCGCGACGTCGGCCGGCAGCGGCGTCCGCCATTGCTCGAGCAGACCGGGCGGCGTCGGCACCTGGCGGATGGCCCCGTCGGCCTGCAGGAACATCGTGTCACCGATGATGGTCTGTGCACCGGCCGCCGTCTGTACCCGGAATCGGTCCGGGGCCACGAAGTCCATCGCACTGCGGACCGGCTGTGGCGTACCCAGCACTTCCAGTTCCGCGTGGAAGCTGCGCAGGGCGGCGAACCGTTGGCTGGCGGCCAGTACCGCCTGCGCCGGGTCGGCCTGCGGAACGACCGCGTCGCCGCCGGACGGCGCTGGGGGGCGACCACAGGCAGCCAGCAGCAGGCAGGCCAGCAGGGGCAGGGCGGGCAACCGGCGCATGGGAGGGCTTTCGCAGAGGGCGGGGCGCCCACGATAGCCCAAACCCCCCACACAAGACCCGCGACTCGGACATAATCGGGGGCATGGACCGATACGAACGCATCACCGCCCTGCATCGTCTGCTCAAGTCCGCGCGCTATCCGGTGACGGTGGCGACCCTGCAGGACAAGCTCGGTTGTTCCCGTGCCACCGTCTACCGCGACCTGGCGTTCCTGCGCGACGCGCTGATGGCGCCGATCGAGGGCGATGGCGAGGCCGGCTTCCGCTATCACGCCGACGAAAGCGACCGCTTCGAACTGCCCGGCCTCTGGCTCAGCTCGGAGGAGCTGCATGCCCTGCTGGCATCGCAGCACCTGCTGGCCCGTACCGGCGGGGGCGTGCTGTCTTCGGTGCTGGCACCGCTGCAGCAGCGCATCGAAAGCCTGCTGGCCGCGCAGGCGGGGGTCTCCAGCTGGCCGGTGGACCGGGTGCGGGTCATTCCGCATCGCGGCCGCAAATTCGACGAAGGCAGCTTCCGCAGCGTGGCTTCGGCCGTGCTCGAGCGGCGCCAGCTGGGCTTCGAGTACCGCGCCCGTTCCACCGACGAACCGACCAAGCGCACTGTTTCGCCGCAGCGCCTGACCCACTACCGCGACAACTGGTACCTCGATGCGTGGGACCACGACCGCGAGGCCCTCCGCAGCTTCGCGGTGGACCGGATCCACAAGGCGCGGGTGATCGACCACACGGCCCGTGACGTGGCCGACAGCGAACTGGACGAGCAGCTGGGTGCCAGCTACGGCATTTTCTCCGGTGCGCCGAAGGGCTGGGCCACCATCCTGTTCAGCGCCAAGGCTGCGCGCTGGGTCGCCGATGAGCACTGGCATTCCAAGCAGCAGGGCCGTTTCCTGGCCGACGGCCGCTATGAACTGAAAGTGCCTTACAGCGTGTCACGCGAACTGCTGATGGATGTGCTGCATTACGGCTCGGATGCCGAGATCGTCGAACCGACGATGCTGCGCGAGCAGGCCAAGGCACTGCTCGAGCTGGCCCTGAGCAACTACGATAGATCCTGACCTCCCCCCGAGAATCATTCCGCCCATGAAGAAGACCCTGTTGCTGCCCCTGCTCGCCGCTGCGCTGGCCCTGACCGCCTGCGGCAAGTCCGGCGAGCCTTCGCAGAAGCTGGTGGTGGCCGCCACGGCCGTGCCGCACGCCGAAATCCTCGAGGTGGTCAAGCCGATCCTCAAGCAGGAAGGCGTGGAACTGGACGTGCGCGTGTTCAACGACTACGTGCAGCCCAACGACCAGCTGGTGCAGAAGCAGGTGGACGTGAACTACTTCCAGACCGAGCCGTACCTGGACGCCTACAACCGCGACCGCAAGACCGATCTGGTGACGGTGATCGGCGTGCACATCGAGCCGTTCGGCGCATACTCGCGCAAGATCAAGTCGCTGGCCGAACTGCGCGAAGGCGCGGATGTGGTCATCCCGAACGATCCGAGCAACAACAGCCGGGCGCTGATCCTGCTGCACAAGGCCGGTGTGATCGAGCTGAAGGATCCGACCAATGCGCTGGCAACCCAGCGCGACATCGTCTCCAATCCGAAGCAGCTGAAGTTCCGCGAGCTGGATTCGGCGATGCTGCCCCGCGTACTGGATCAGGTGGACCTGGCCCTGATCAACACCAACTATGCATTGGATGCGGGTCTGAACCCGACCCGGGATGCGCTGGCGATCGAGAGCAAGGACTCGCCGTACGTGAACTTCCTGGTGGCCCGGCCCGACAACAAGGATGATGCGCGCGTGCAGAAGCTGGCCAAGGCGCTCACCAGCGCACAGGTGAAGGCGTTCATCGAGACCAAGTACAAGGGTGCCGTGCTGCCGGCGTTCTGATGTTGGGGTAGCGCCGGTCCATGCCCGGCGGATTGGGGATTGATTTGCCGGGCATGGCCCGGTGCTGCCGCCCTCAATCGACGAAGGCCAGGGTGGCGGCGACCGCCTGCTGCCACCCGGCATACAGCGTCTCGCGCCGTGATGCCGGCATCTGCGGCTCGAAACGGCGGTCCAGTCCCCATTGCGCGGCGATCTGTTCGCGGCTTTCCCAGAATCCCACCGCCAGCCCGGCCAGGTAGGCCGCGCCCAGCGCCGTGGTCTCGGTCAGCCGTGGCCGCAGCAGCGGAACGCCCAGAATGTCGGCCTGGAAGCTGGCAAGGAAGTCGTTGCCGATCGCGCCGCCGTCGGCACGCAGCTCGCTCAGGCCGATACCTGCATCGGACTGCATGGCATCGAGTACATCGCGGGTCTGGTAAGCCATTGCTTCCAATGCTGCACGCACGAAGTGCGACCTGCTGGTGCCCCGGGTCAGGCCGAACATCGCTCCACGCACGTCGCTGCGCCAGTAAGGCGCACCCAGGCCCACGAACGCCGGCACCAGATAGACGCCAGCGCTGTCGCCGACCTTCGCGGCCAGCGCCTGGCTGTCGCTGGCCCGATCGATCATGCGCAGGCCGTCGCGCAGCCACTGCACCACCGAGCCGGCGATGAAGATCGACCCCTCCAGTGCGTACTCCACGCGCCCGTCCAGGCCCCAGGCGATGGTGGTCAGCAGGCCATTGTGCGAACGCACGGCCTGCGCTCCGGTGTGCATCAGCATGAAGCAGCCGGTGCCGTAGGTGTTCTTCACCATGCCCGGCTGGAAGCAGGCCTGGCCGAACAGCGCGGCCTGCTGGTCGCCAGCGATACCGGCGATCGGAATCGGGTGGTCGAAGAAGAACTGCGGCCGGGTGTGCGCGTACACCGCGCTGGAGTCACGCACCTGCGGCAGCATGGCGCGCGGAATGTCCAGCAGCGCGAGCAGCTCGTCGTCCCAGTCCAGGGTGTGGATGTTGAACAGCAGCGTGCGTGCGGCGTTGCTGTAGTCCGTCACGTGTGCCTGGCCGCCACTGAGATTCCAGACCAGCCAGCTGTCGATGGTGCCGAACAGCAGTTCGCCACGCTCCGCGCGCTGTTGTGCGCCTTCCACGTGATCGAGGATCCAGCGCACCTTGGTGGCCGAGAAGTAGGCATCGATCAGCAGGCCGGTGCGTTCACGGATCAGCGCTTCGTGCCCCTGCGAGCGCAACCGCTCGCAGATGGCCTGGCTTTGCCGGGACTGCCAGACGATGGCGTTGTGGATCGGCTGGCCCGTGGCGCGTTCCCAGACCACGGTGGTCTCGCGCTGGTTGGTGATGCCCAGTGCGGCGATGTGGCGCGGGTCGATCTGTTCGCGGCTGAGCAGCTCGGTCAGCGTGGCGTAGACGCTGGTGAGGATCTCGCGCGGGTCATGTTCCACCCAACCGGGCTGCGGGAAAATCTGGGCGAACTCACGTTGCGCGCTGCCGACGATGTCGCCGGCGTGATCGAACAGGATCGCGCGCGAACTGGTGGTGCCCTGATCGATGGCCAGCACGTAGCGGGGCGTCATGCGGCGTCTCCGGTAGAGATGGGGAAATCCTACTGCATCGGCAGCGACGGGCCATGCCGGGTGTCACCGCGATCGGCCGGGCATGGCCTGGTGCTGCTGTTCCTCCAACCAGTCCTGCAGGCGTGCCACCTGTGCGGTGTCCAGCCGCAGTCCCAGCTTGCTCCGCCGCCACAGTATGTCCTCGGCGGTATGCGCCCATTCGTGATCGCGCAGGAACACGACCTCATGGGCGTGCAGCCCACCGCCGAAGTGTTCGCCGAGATCGTCCATGCCCTGCACCCCGTGCAGCAGCTCGGTGCTGCGGCTGCCATAGGCCTCGGCCCAGCGCCGCGTAGTGTCCTCAGGCAACCACGGTGCGAGTCTCCGCAGGTGAGAGCGTGCCTGCACGGCATCGCCCCAGTCGCTGCCCGGCAGCGGCGTCCCGGCTGCCGTCCATGCCGGCCCCATCTGCGGCAGGTGGGGCCGCAGCAGATCCAGCGCTTCTTCGGCCAGAACGCGGTAGGTGGTCAGCTTCCCCCCCAGCACGTGCACGGCGGGCGCGCCCTGCACCTGCAACTGCAGGCGATAGTCGCGGCTGAGTCGTGCCGCGCGCGGATCCGGGTCGGCCAGCAGCGGGCGCACGCCGGCAAACTGCCAGACCACCTCCGTCGCCGTGATCGGCTGGCGCAGATAGCGGTTGGCTGCCTCGCACAGGTATGTCACTTCCGAAGGCAGCACGTGGCAGCGCGCCGGATCGCCCTGATAGTCGGTGTCGGTGGTACCCACCAGCAGGTGGTCGTGGGTGAAGGGCAGCAGGAATACGACCCGTCCGTCGGGCTGCTGCAGCAGGCAGGCGCTGTCATCGGGCCAGGGCCGGCGCAGCACGATGTGGCTGCCCTGCACCAGGCGCAGGGCCGGTGTGCCGCTGCGCGCCTGCATGCGTTGCAGCAGGCCTCCGGCCCAGGGACCGGCCGCGTTGGCCACGGCATGTGCATGCACCGTCTGCTGCTGTCCCGCTGCATCGACCAGTACCGCCCGCCAGTGGCCCTGCTCGCCGTGCAGTTCGACGCAGCGGCTGCGGACCTGCACACGGGCACCGCGTTGCGCGGCATCCAGCGCGTTGAGCAGGACCAGGCGTGCATCGTCCACCTGCGCGTCGGCATAGCTGAAGGCCTGGTGCAACGATGGCGACAGCCACGTGCCCAACGGGTCGTGTGGCAGGTGCAGTGCGCGCGAAGCCGGAAACGCTGCGCCGCGATGGCCGAGGTGGTCATACAGCCACAGGCCGAGCCGCAGCATCCAGCGTGGCCGCAGGTGGGGTTCCCAGGGCAGCACGAAGCGCAGCGGCCGGACCAGGCAGGGCGCCTGCCTGCGGAGCACATCGCGTTCGCCGAGCGCCTTGCGCACCAGGCCGAACTCGCCCTGTTCCAGGTAGCGCAGCCCGCCATGGACCAGCTTGCTGCTGGCGCTGGAGGTATGTGACGCAAGATCGTGCTGCTCGCAGAGCAGCACGCGCAGGCCGCGGCCTGCGGCATCGCGCGCGATGCCGGCGCCGTTGATGCCACCTCCGATCACCAGCAGGTCGACGTTGTCCATCACGATCACCGGCCTTCCGTCCTTTGCAGAGTCAAGCCCTGCTCGACGTCCGGAGAAAAGCAGTCGAGCACGGCCCGACTCTACACAGAACGCGGGTGACGGAAACGACGACGGGCCCCGAAGGGCCCGTCGCGTACAGACAGTGAAGCAGGCGGTGCTTAGAAGCGGGCGCCGATACCCACGCCGACAGTCCACGGATCCAGCTTGGCTTCGCCGATCTTCTCGCCACCCACCTTCACGTCCGGGCGGGCGCGCATGTAGCGGGCATCAGCACGGGCGAACCAGGTGGAGTTGATGTTCATGTCGACGCCGACGGTGCCGATCACGCCCTTGGCATCCTTCAGGCGGATGTCGGAGCTGCTGCCGTCAGCCAGCGATTCGTTGCTGAAGGCCGACTGGAAGTAGCCCACGCCCACGAACGGACGGAACACGTTGTCGGCCTGGCCGAAGTGGTACTGGCCGCTCAGTGCGACCGGCTGCTGCTCGACGCTGCCCAGGCGGGTGTTGCCCGGACCCTTGACGCGGTGATCGAACTTGTCGGCAGCGCCCCACAGCTCAACGGCCCAGTTGTCGTTGACGTAGTAGCTGAAGCTGACGGTCGGCGCCGGGCCGCCATCGAGCTTCTTGACGCCGGTGATCGGATCATTCTTCGGCTGCAGCAGCGTGACGCCGCCAACCACGGCAAAATGCTTGCCCGAGGCGGTGTCGGTGGTGCTGCTGTCCTGGGCGAAAGCGGCCGGCGCGAAGGCGGCGGAGGTCAGCAGGGCGAGACTCAGGATACGGATGGAGCGCATGGGGGTATCTCCTAATGTTTCTTGTTTTTGGGCCCCCGGTTGCGGGGCGAGCACACCGTAGTCGCCTCAACATGAATCGAATCCGACGCGCGTTAAAAAATAGTTCGCTCTGTTCAGCGATGAGTTCGAAAAGCCTGTTTTCATGGGGTTTTTGCTCTGGAGGAATGTTCATGCAGTTGCACAAACCGTGAGCGCGCCAACGCTCTGCACCGGCCTGCCCGCGCAGGTGAACACGCGATCGCGCGTGTTGCTGCTTGGTTCGATGCCGGGTGCTGCGTCGCTGCACGCTGGCCAGTACTACGCGCATCCACGCAATCGTTTCTGGCCGCTCATGTCCGATATCTGCGGCTTTGACGCTGGTTTGCCCTATCCGCAACGCATGCGCGCCCTGAACGCCGCCGGTGTCGGGGTGTGGGATGTGATCGGCCGATGCGAGCGCCGGGGCAGCCTGGATGCGGACATCGTGCGTGGCACGGAAGTGGCCAACGCGCTGCCGGAACTGATCGCCCTGCTGCCTGAGCTGCAGCTGATCGGCTGCAATGGTGCTGCGTCGATGCAGGCATTCCAGCGCTGGGTGCTGCCTGTCCTGGGGGAGCCACCGCGTGTGCTGGCGCTGCCCTCGACCAGCCCGGCCAATGCGGCCTGGTCGCTGCAGCGCCTGCGTCAGGCCTGGCAGCCGGTGGCCGATGCACTGGCGACATGAAGCGGACATCGTGCGGACAATACGCTACCCACTGGAGGTGCCTGCGCCCCATGGGCAACAGCGTGTCCCGGCTGCGTGCGTACTGAAAACACCTGTAACGGTTGGCGCTGGCCCCCGCTGGCCGCACAATAGACGTTTCCCTACACCAGATTGCCGGAGTTATCCCCATGGCCGAAATCAAGGAAGCACTTGTCCCCGATATCGGTGACTACAGCGATATCCCGGTAATCGAGGTGCTTGTCGCCGTTGGCGATACGGTCAGGAAGGACCAGGGCCTGGTGACGCTGGAAAGCGACAAGGCGACCATGGAAGTGCCGTCTTCGGTGGCCGGTGTGGTCAAGGAGATCAAGGTCAAGGTGGGTGACACCCTGTCCGAGGGCAAGGTCGTGGCGCTGATCGAAGTGGCGGCAGACGAGGCCGCAGCGCCGGCCGCTCCGGCCCCGGCCCCGGCCAAGGCCGCTGCCCCGGCGGCTGCCACCCAGAGCGCCCCGGCCCCGGCGGCTGCCGCGCCGGCCGCCCCGGCTGCCGGTGGCGGTGCGGTTGAAGCCCGGGTGCCGGACATCGGCGATTACACCGACATCCCGGTCATCGAAGTGCTGGTCGCCGTGGGCGACACCGTCAAGAAGGATCAGGGCCTGGTCACGCTGGAAAGCGACAAGGCGACCATGGAAGTGCCGTCCTCGGTGGCCGGTGTGGTCAAGGAACTGAAGGTCAAGGTGGGGGACACCCTGTCGCAGGGCAATGTGGTGGCCATCATCGAAGCCGAGGGTGCTGCTGCGCCGGCGCCGACCCGCGAAGCGGCTGCGGCGGCCCCGGCCGCTGCCGAGACCGCCACCAAGGTCGAGCCGGTCGCTGTGCCCGCCCAGCCGGACAAGCTGGCGGCTCGTGAGATCGCGTCGGCCGGCGCTCCGTCCAGCCCGCCCGTACAGTTCAACGCCGATGGCGTGCTGCCGGCCAAGGTGCCGTATGCCACCCCGGCGGTGCGCGTGTTCGCCCGCGAGCTGGGCGTGGACCTGCTGCAGATCAGCGGTACCGAGAAGGGCGGGCGCATCACCAAGGGTGACGTGCAGAAATTCGTCAAGGCCGCGCTCAGTGGTGGCGTTCCGGCCGCGGGCGGCACCGCTGCCGCCGCAGGCGGTGGGCTGAACCTGCTGCCGTGGCCGAAGGTCGATTTCAGCAAGTTCGGCGAGACCGAAGTGCAGCCGCTGTCGCGCATCAAGAAGATCTCCGGCGCGAACCTGGCCCGCAACTGGGCGATGATTCCGCACGTCACCCAGTTCGACCAGGCCGACATCACCGATCTGGAAGCACTGCGCGTGGCACTGAACAAGGAGAACGAGAAGGCCGGCATCAAGCTGACCATGCTCGCCTTCCTGATCAAGGCCAGCGCCGCGGCGCTGAAGAAGTTCCCGGAGTTCAACGCCTCGCTGGACGCCAGCGGCGAGAACCTGACCCTGAAGAAGTACTTCAACATCGGGTTCGCTGCCGATACGCCGAACGGCCTGGTCGTGCCGGTGATCCGCGACGTCGACAAGAAGGGCGTGGTGCAGATCGCACAGGAAACCGGCGAGCTGGCCAAGAAGGCGCGCGACGGCAAGCTGGGCCCGGCCGACATGAGTGGCGGCTGCTTCTCGATCAGCTCGCTGGGCGGGATTGGTGGCACCGCGTTCACCCCGATCGTCAATGCGCCGGAAGTGGCCATCCTGGGCGTGTCCAAGTCCTCCATCCAGCCGGTCTGGAATGGCAAGGAATTCGCACCGAAGCTGCTGCTGCCGCTGTCGCTGAGCTACGACCACCGCGTCATCGATGGCGCCCTGGCCGCACGCTTCACCACGTACCTGTCGCAGGTACTGGCCGACATGCGTCGCGTGCTGCTGTAAGGCACCGCTTCGCCCCCACCGTGCGGCCGCTGCCCCCTGGCGCGGCCGCGTGAACAGATGCAGTGACAGCCCGCCGGCCAGCCCGGCCGGGCATGAGGAAAACCACCATGGCCACGATTGAAGTCAAGGTTCCCGACATCGGCGATTACAGCGATGTGCCGGTGATCGAAGTGTTGGTCGCCGTCGGCGACACGGTGAAGAAGGACCAGGGCCTGGTGACCCTGGAGTCGGACAAGGCCACGCTGGAAGTGCCGTCCTCGGCCGCCGGTGTGGTCAAGGAGCTGAAGGTCAAGCTCGGCGATACGCTGTCCGAGGGTGCCGTGGTCGTGGTGCTGGACACCGAAGGAGCCGCCGAGGCCCCGGCCAAGGCGGCCGCACCTGCGCCGGCGGCCGCCGCCCCGGCCAGCAAGCCGCCGGTCACCCCGTCGCATCGCGCGCCGGCCGAACCGGCCGCACCGAAGCCGGCACTGGCCAGCGGCAAGCCGGCCGACATCGAATGCGAGATGGTCGTGCTGGGCTCCGGCCCGGGCGGCTACACCGCCGCGTTCCGCGCAGCCGATGTCGGTCTGGATACGGTACTGGTCGAGCGCTACGCCAGCCTCGGCGGCGTCTGCCTCAACGTCGGCTGCATTCCGTCCAAGGCGCTGCTGCATGCGGCGGCGGTCATCGATGAAGTCGCCCATGCCGGCGATTTCGGCGTGGAGTTCGGCAAGCCGACGATCACGCTGGACAAGCTGCGCCAGTACAAGGAAAAGGTCGTCAACCAGCTGACCAAGGGTCTGGCCGGCATGGCCAAGCAGCGCAAGGTGCGCAACGTGCAGGGTGTCGGTCGGTTCCTGTCGGCCAACGAGCTGGAGATCACCGCCGCTGACGGCAGCACGCAGCTGCTGCGCTTCCAGAAGTGCATCATCGCCGCCGGTTCGCAGGCGGTGAAGCTGCCGAACTTCCCGTGGGACGACAAGCGTGTGATGGATTCCACCGACGCGCTGGAGCTGGCCGAAGTGCCGGGTTCGCTGCTGGTTGTCGGTGGCGGCATCATCGGCCTGGAAATGGCGACCGTGTACGGTGCGCTGGGCAGCAAGGTTACCGTGGTCGAATTCATGGACCAGCTGATGCCGGGCGCCGACAAGGACCTGGTCAAGCCGCTGGCCGACCGCCTGAAGAAGCAGGGCATCGACGTTCACCTGAAGACCAAGGCGTCGGGCGTCACCGCCGATGCCAAGGGCATCACCGTGACCTTCGAGGCGGCCGAGGAAGGGCAGTCGCCGGCGCTGGCGCAGGGGACCTTCGATCGCGTGCTGGTCGCCGTGGGCCGTTCGCCGAATGGCAAGAAGATCGATGCCGAGAAGGCCGGCGTGCAGGTCACCGAGCGTGGCTTCATCCCGGTTGACCGGCAGATGCGTACCAACGTGCCGCACATCTTCGCCATTGGTGACATCGTCGGCAACCCGATGCTGGCCCACAAGGCCACGCACGAGGGCAAGCTGGCGGCTGAAGTGGCGGCCGGCCACAAGAAGGAGTGGGTGGGCCGCGTGATTCCGTCGGTGGCCTACACCAATCCGGAGATCGCCTGGGTGGGCGTGACCGAGACCGAGGCCAAGGCCAAGGGCCTGAAGGTCGGCGTGGCCAAGTTCCCGTGGGCGGCCAGTGGCCGCGCGATCGGCATCGGTCGCACCGAGGGCTTCACCAAGCTGATCTTCGACGAAGAGACCCACCGCATCATCGGGGGCGCGATCGTCGGTGTGCATGCCGGTGACCTGCTGGCCGAGATCGGTCTGGCCATCGAGATGGGCGCGGAAGCCGAAGACATCGGCCACACCATCCATGCCCATCCGACGCTGAGTGAATCGGTGGCGATGGCTTCGGAAATCTACGACGGCACGATCACCGATCTGTACATGCCGAAGAAGAAGTAAGGCGCTTGCGCCGGGCCATGCCCGGTGAAACGGAAAGCCCGGCGAAAGCCGGGTTTTTTGTTGGTGGCTTCTGTGGCTTCGGTGACTGTGGTCGCGAGCTTCCGGGCCGCTGCGCGGGTGGCAGGCATTTGGACACATGTCCCCCGTCGCCCGCCTGCGGCGGTCGCCTCCTCCTTTACTGTGTCCAAACGCCTGCCACCCACGCAGCGGCTCGGTGTACGGACGCTCCAGCAGAGCCAGTTCAACAGACGCGTGGAGGCCTGACACGCGGAGGGAGAGGGGGCTGCGTGCGAAGTAAAGGAGGAGGTGACGGCCGCAGGCCGGCGACGGGGGACATTCGCATGCAGCTCCCTCTCCCTCCAGCGCGCCAGCGATCCTGCGAGTGCGGCCTATGTGATCGCGAGCTTCCGGGCCTCTGCGCAGGCGGCAGGCATTTGGACACATGTCCCCCGTCGTCCGCCTGCGACGGTCGCCTCCTCCTTTACTTTGTCCAAACGCCTGCCACTCACGCAGCGGCTCGGCTTGCGGAGGGTCCAGCCGCAGAGCCACTTCAACAGACGCGTGGAGGCCTGACACTCGGAGGGAGAGGGGGCTGCGTGCGAAGTAAAGGAGGAGGTGACGGCCGCAGGCTGGCGCCGGGGGACATTCGCATGCAGCTCCCTCTCCCTCCAGCGCGCCAGCGATCCTGCGAGTGCGGCCTATGTGATCGCGAGCTTCCGGGCCTCTGCGCAGGCGGCAGGCCTTTCGACACATGTCCCCCGCCGTCCGCCTGCGGCGGTCGCCTCCTCCTTTACTTTGTCCAAACGCCTGCCACTCACGCAGCGGCTCGACTTGCGGACGGTCCAGCCACAGCGCCACTTCATCAGACGCGTGGAGGCCTGACACGCGGAGGGAGAGGGGGCTGCGTGCGAAGTAAAGGAGGAGGTGACGGCCGCAGGTCGGCGCCGGGGGACATTCGCATGCAGCCCCCTCTCCCTCCAGCGCTTCGACCATGCCGCTTTTACCCCGGCAGGACAAAGCAGCACAAAAAAACGCGGCCCCCGATGTTCCGGAGGCCGCGCCAGGAGAGAGTGCGATGGAAGGGGCAGGAATCAGAACACGAAGCTGACGCCGGCCACCGGGCCCTTGAATTCCTGCTTCAGACCGATGGTGCCGTCGCTGCCCTTCTTGTCCGCATCCAGCTTGAACCAGTCGTAGCCGGCGAACAGGCCGAAGTTCTTGGTCAGGCGGTAATCGACGATGGCATTGGCGCGGCTCAGGTCACCCTTGTAGTCGTCGAAGCTGCCCCAGCGGGTGTTGAGGTACTGACCCTGCAGGGTGATCATCCACTTCTCGGACGGGGTGAAGCTCAGGCGTGCACCGACCACCGGTGCCACACCGTCGGTCTTCTCGTCCAGGAACTGGCCTTCATACACGGTGCCCAGGTCCGCATAGCCCTTGGTGCTGACCTTGGCGTACTCCGCACCCAGCTGCAGGCCCAGATCGAAGGTGTCGGTGTCGACAACGGAGTAGTCGTAGACCAGGCTGGCCACCTGGTACTTCAGCTCGGCCTTGACGAAGCTGTCAGCCGGCACGTTGACGCCGCCGAAGGAGATGTCCTGGCCCAGCGTCTCGCGCCGGTCCTTGTCGTACTTGAAGTAGTTGAACAGGAAGCGCTGGCGGTCGCTGAGGCGGAACATACCGTCTACCCGCGGTTCCCATTCCTTGCCGCCGAGCTTGAAATCTTCCGAGAAACCGACGTCCTGGCCGGCGACAGTGGTGTTGCCGCGCAGCGTGTTGTCCGAATCGATGTTCATCGCACCCAGGCGCAGGGCGAAACGGTCATCGCCTTCGGCGGCATGGGCGGCGCTGGCGAACGATGCGCCGGCGGCAAGCAGGGAGAGGGCGAGCAGGGTGGGGACGGAGCGCATCGAAGAGTCCTTGCAGTGGTTCATCAGAATGAAGCCCACTGTGCAGGACGCGCTCGTCCACCATGCGTGAACGTATGGTCGATGGCGTGTGCACGGTTCAGCGCTGTCACGACCATGAAAAAGGATGGCCCCGGAGCCGGGCTTCGGGGCCATCGTGGACCTGCGGGGCGAAGCGTCGACGAGGTTGCTGCAGGCAGGTCGGAAGGTCGGACCGGCAAGGTCGCGGAAAGTTCCCAGGCGTGCGACCAAAGTTCAATACGCTGCACTGCAGCATCATGTGGACGTCATTGTCCCTTGGGCGGCACGCAAAAATGTAACCGTTACCGCAACTTGCGCCCTTCCGGGATGAACAGGCAGCGGTTGTCTCGCAAATTGTCCCATTGCTATAATTTGGCGGCTCGATGAGGCCCCCCTGCTGTAGCCGCCTCAACCCTCCACTTGCAACCACGCGGGACGTCCTGTGCTGAACTCCGTTGAAGCGGGTCGGCGACTGATGCTGCGCGCCGCGGTCTACCCGCTGGCCGCAGTGGCTGTCCTGGCCCTGGCCTTCCTGCTGGTAGGGCCGAAGTACGCGCTCGGTGCCCTGGCATCCGGCGTGGCGATCTCGGCCGGTGGCTGGGTCGCGGCACGGATGGCGCTGGGCGGGGGTGCCCTGGCTGCGGGGTCGGCAATGGCACGGCTGATCATTGCGATCGTGGCGAAGTGGGTAGTCGTTTTCGGCGTCCTGCTGGTGGGGTTCCTGGTCTTCAAGCTGCCTGCATTGGCGCTGTTGGCCGGTATCGCCGTCGGCTTGATGTTCCAGGTCCTGGCGATGGCCAGGCGTTGACAGAATTCAATTAACTAAGGTTCCGGACACATGGCGGGCGAGGCTCTAACCCCTACCAGCTACATCCAGCATCACCTGCAGAACCTGACCGCACCGGTCGGCAACGGCGACGGGATGTTCTGGCATATCCACGTCGATACCTTCCTCACCGCGGTCCTGATGGGCCTGGTGATTGTGGTCGCCTTCTGGCTGGGCACCCGCAAGGCCACGGCTGGCGTGCCGGGCAAGTGGCAGGCCTTCGTGGAGATCTGCCTGGAGTTCGTCGACCGCCAGGCCAAGGACACCTACCACGGCAAGAGCAAGCTGGTCACGCCGATCGCCATCACGATCTTCTTCTGGATCCTGATGATGAACCTCATCAAGATGATCCCGGCCGACTTCATCGCCAAGCCGCTGGAGCTGGCGGGCATCCATTACTGGAAGCCGGTGCCGACCGCCGACGTCAATGCCACCCTGGGCATGGCCATCAGCGTGTTCTTCCTGATGCTGTTCTTCGCGCTGAAGTCCAAGGGACTGGGCGGCTTCATCAAGGAGTTCCTGACGGCTCCGTTCGGCAAGTGGATGATGCCGTTCAACCTGATCCTCAACATCGTCGAGTGGCTGAGCAAGCCGATCTCCCTGGCGATGCGACTGTTCGGCAACATGTTCGGCGGCGAAATCGTGTTCCTGCTGATCTGGGTGCTGGGTGGTGCCGGTTTCTTCGGCGCCATTGCCGGTGGTGCGTTCGGCCTCGGCTGGATGCTGTTCCACCTGCTGGTGATCCCGCTGCAGGCCTTCATCTTCATGATGCTGTCGATCGTGTACCTGAGCCTGTCGGAAGACGCTCACTGAGTTTCAAGCTTCAACGCGTTTCAACCTTCATCCGTTTCATCACCCTTAGCAACTTAAGTTCCTGGAGATAACCATGTACTTCGCCGTCCTGACCAACTTCGCGCAGATTCAGAGCTCCACCGCCCTCGCCGTCGGCATCATGATCGGCCTGGCCGCGCTGGGCGCCGGTCTGGGTCTGGCCATCATGGCTGGTAAGTTCCTGGAGTCGGCCGCCCGCCAGCCGGAACTGATCCCGGTCCTGCAGGTCCGCATGTTCATCACCGCCGGCCTGATCGACGCCGCGTTCATCATCTCGGTCGCCGTCGGCCTGCTGCTGGCCTTCGCCAACCCGCTGTCGGCCGCCTTCGCCGGTGCCGTCACCAAGGCTCTGGCCGGCTGATACAGCGGTTTGAGACGACCGGGTGCTGATGCACCCGGTTTCGGATGAAGGCCGGATGCGCCGCCCCGGCGGCGCGTCCACCCCGAAACCAGCGATCGAGCTAACCATGAATATCAATTTCACCCTTCTTGCGCAGGCGCTCGCCTTCGCTGGTCTGATCTGGATCATCGCGACCAAGATCTGGCCGCCGCTGATGAACGCGATCGAAGAGCGCCAGCAGAAGATTGCTGAAGGCCTCGCTGCTGCCGACCGCAGCCAGAAAGATCTGGCCCAGGCGCAGGAGAAGGTCAACGAAGCGCTGAAGGAAGCCCGCACCAAGGCCAACGAGATCATCGACCAGGCCCACGCGCGCGCCAACCAGATCGTCGACGCAGCCCGTACCGAAGCGATCACCGAAGCCACCCGTCAGAAGGAACTGGCCCAGGCTGAGATCGACGCCGCCGCCAACCGTGCCCGTGAAGATCTGCGCAAGCAGGTGTCCGCGCTGGCCGTGACCGGTGCCGAAAAGCTGCTCAAGCGCGAAATCGACGCCAACGCCCACAAGGCGCTGCTCGACGAGCTGGCCTCGGAGATCTAAGGATGAGCCAGGCCCTCACGCTTGCCCGCCCGTACGCCCGCGCCGCGTTCGCGACCGCGCGCGACGAAGGCGCGTTCGCGCCGTGGTCGGACGCCCTGGCGTTCTCCGCCCACGTCGCCGCCGACCCGCGCGTGGCGGCCCTGCTCGCCAACCCGGAGCTCGGTCGTGACGACGCTGTCGCCCTGCTGGCGCCGGCGACCCACGGCGAAAGCTTCTCGCGCTTCCTGGCCATCCTGGCCGAATCGCATCGTCTGCCGCTGCTGCCGGAGATCTCCGGCATGTTCGACGCCCTGCGCGCCGAAGCCGAGCACGTGGTCAAGGCCACCGTGACCTCGGCCGCCGAACTGTCGGCCGGCGAGCTGGACGCGATCAAGGTCGCGCTGCGCAAGCGCTTCAACCGCGAGGTCGATGTGACCACTGCGGTCGATGCCTCGCTGATCGGCGGCGCCGTGATCGACGCCGGCGACGTGGTCATCGATGGTTCGCTGAAGGGCAAGCTGGCCCGCCTGCAGACCGCGCTCGCTAACTGAATTCATTTAACGTCCGGCCCCGCTGCCGGCACTAGGACTTGACGATGGCAACCACGCTCAACCCCTCCGAAATCAGCGAACTGATCAAGAACCGCATCGAGAAGGTCAAGCTGGCCGCGGAATCGCGCAACGAAGGCACCGTGACCAGCGTGTCCGACGGCATCGTGCGCATCTTCGGTCTGGCCGACGTGATGCAGGGCGAAATGATCGAACTGCCGAACAACACCTTCGCCCTGGCCCTGAACCTGGAGCGCGACTCGGTCGGCGCCGTGGTCCTGGGTGACTACGAGCACCTGCGCGAAGGCGACGTCGCCAAGACCACCGGCCGCATCCTGGAAGTGCCGGTCGGTCCGGAACTGCTGGGCCGCGTCGTCAACGCGCTCGGCGAGCCGATCGACGGCAAGGGCCCGCTGGGCACCGACGTGACCGCTCCGGTGGAGCGTGTTGCTCCGGGCGTGATCTGGCGCAAGTCGGTCGACCAGCCGGTGCAGACCGGTTACAAGTCGGTCGACTCGATGATCCCGATCGGCCGTGGCCAGCGCGAGCTGATCATCGGTGACCGCCAGACCGGCAAGACCGCCATGGCGATCGACGCGGTGATCAACCAGAAGGGCACCGGCATCAAGTGCGTGTACGTTGCGATCGGCCAGAAGGCATCGACCATCGCCAACATCGTGCGCAAGCTGGAAGAAAACGGCGCCCTGGCCCACACCATCGTCGTGGCCGCCACCGCGTCCGAATCGGCTGCGATGCAGTACATCAGCGCCTACTCGGGCTGCACCATGGGTGAGTACTTCATGGACCGCGGCGAAGACGCGCTGATCGTGTACGACGATCTGTCCAAGCAGGCCGTTGCCTACCGCCAGATCTCGCTGCTGCTGAAGCGCCCGCCGGGCCGTGAAGCCTACCCGGGCGACGTGTTCTACCTGCACTCGCGCCTGCTGGAACGCGCTGCCCGCGTGTCCGAGGAGTACGTCGAGAAGTTCACCGAAGGCAAGGTCACCGGCAAGACCGGTTCGCTGACCGCGCTGCCGATCATCGAAACCCAGGCCGGCGACGTGTCCGCCTTCGTTCCGACCAACGTGATCTCGATCACCGACGGCCAGATCTTCCTGGAAACCGACCTGTTCAACGCCGGCATCCGCCCGGCCGTGAACGCCGGTATCTCGGTGTCGCGCGTCGGTGGTTCGGCGCAGACCAAGATCATCAAGAAGCTGTCGGGCGGCATCCGCATCTCGCTTGCCCAGTACCGTGAGCTGGCTGCGTTCGCGCAGTTCGCTTCGGATCTGGACGAAGCCACCCGCAAGCAGCTGGAACGTGGCCAGCGCGTCACCGAGCTGATGAAGCAGAAGCAGTACGCGCCGATGTCGATCGCCAACCAGGCGCTGTCGATCTACGCCGTCAACGAGGGTTACCTCGACGACGTGCCGGTCAACAAGCTGCTGGCGTTCGAAGAGGGCCTGCACGCCCACTTCGCCAACACCCAGGGCGAGCTGATCAACAAGGTCAACGCCACCGGTGGCTGGGACAACGATATCGAAGGTGCCTTCAAGAAGGGCATCGCCGACTTCAAGACCACCGGCAGCTGGTAACAGCGCATGGGGAACGGGGCCTGGCCCCGTTCCGCCGTTGAACAACGCGGGGCATCAGCCCCGCGCCACGGGAAACAAGAGATGGCAAGCGGACGCGAAATCAAAACCAAGATCAAGAGCGTGCAGAACACCCGCAAGGTGACGCGCGCCCTGGAGATGGTCTCGGCCTCCAAGATCCGCAAGGCGCAGGATCGGATGAAGACCTCGCGTCCGTACGCGCAGGCGATGAAGCAGGTGATCGGCCACCTGGCGCAGGCCAGCACCGATTACCAGCATCCGTTCCTGGTCGAGCGCGAGCAGGTCAAGCGGGTCGGTTTCATCGTGATCTCCTCCGATCGCGGCCTGGCCGGCGGCCTGAACAACAACCTGTTCCGCAAGATGCTGGGCGAAGCCAAGGCATGGCAGGACAAGGGTGCGGAAGTGGATCTGGTGACCATCGGCCAGAAGGCATCGACCTTCTTCCGCCGCGTCAAGGTCAACATGGTCGGCAGCGTGACCCACATCGGCGACGTGCCGAAGCTGGAATCGCTGATCGGTGTGATCAAGGTCATGCTCGACGCCTTCACTGAAGGCAAGGTCGACCGCGTGTACCTGGTCTACAACCGCTTCGTGAACACCATGACGCAGAAGGCCAGCTTCGATCAGCTGCTGCCGCTGCCGGCGGCCGAGAAGCAGGTCGCGCACCACGACTGGGATTACCTGTACGAACCCGATGCCGCGACCGTGCTCGAGCACGTGATGACGCGTTACATCGAGTCGCTGGTGTACCAGGCATTGCTGGAAAACGTCGCCTCCGAACATGCCGCACGCATGGTCGCGATGAAGGCGGCGAGCGACAACGCCAACAAGCTGATCGGTACGCTGCAGCTCGTCTACAACAAGGCGCGCCAGGCAGCGATCACCCAGGAAATCTCCGAAATCGTCGGCGGCGCGGCAGCAGTCTGACCGCGTTCGTTCAAAGCACACATTTAGAGGATGCAGCAATGAGTCAGGGCAAGATCGTTCAGATCATCGGCGCGGTCGTCGACGTCGAATTCCCGCGTGAGTCGGTGCCGAAGGTGTACGACGCACTGAAGGTCGACAACACCGAAATCACCCTTGAAGTCCAGCAGCAGCTGGGCGACGGCGTGGTGCGTACCATCGCCCTCGGTTCCACCGATGGCCTGAAGCGCAACCTGGTCGCCACCAACACCGGTCGTGGCATCTCGGTGCCGGTCGGCGCCGGCACCCTGGGCCGCATCATGGACGTGCTGGGCCGTCCGATCGACGAAGCCGGCCCGGTCGCTGCCAGCGACAACTGGGAAATCCACCGTGCGGCACCGTCGTACGAAGACCAGTCCCCGGCCACCGAGCTGCTGGAAACCGGCATCAAGGTCATCGACCTGATGTGCCCGTTCGCCAAGGGCGGCAAGGTCGGCCTGTTCGGCGGCGCCGGCGTCGGCAAGACCGTCAACATGATGGAACTGATCAACAACATCGCCAAGGCGCACAGCGGTCTGTCCGTGTTCGCCGGCGTGGGTGAGCGTACCCGTGAGGGCAACGACTTCTACCACGAAATGAAGGACTCCAACGTCCTCGACAAGGTGGCGATGGTGTACGGCCAGATGAACGAGCCGCCGGGCAACCGCCTGCGCGTCGCGCTGACCGGCCTGACCATGGCCGAGTACTTCCGCGACGAGAAGGACGAGAACGGCAAGGGCAAGGACGTGCTGCTGTTCGTCGACAACATCTACCGCTACACCCTGGCCGGTACCGAAGTGTCGGCACTGCTGGGTCGTATGCCGTCCGCCGTGGGTTACCAGCCGACCCTGGCCGAGGAAATGGGCGTCCTGCAGGAGCGCATCACCTCGACCAAGAACGGTTCGATCACCTCGATCCAGGCCGTCTACGTTCCCGCGGACGACCTGACCGACCCGTCGCCGGCGACCACCTTCGCCCACCTGGACTCGACCGTGACCCTGTCGCGTTCGATCGCCTCGCTGGGTATCTACCCGGCCGTCGATCCGCTGGACTCCACCAGCCGCCAGATGGACCCGCTGGTCATCGGCCACGAGCACTACGACACCGCCCAGCGCGTCCAGCAGACCCTGCAGAAGTACAAGGAACTGAAGGACATCATCGCCATCCTGGGCATGGACGAACTGTCCGAAGAAGACAAGCAGGCCGTGTCGCGCGCCCGCAAGATCGAGCGCTTCTTCAGCCAGCCGTTCCACGTGGCCGAAGTGTTCACCGGTTCGCCGGGCAAGTACGTGCCGCTGAAGGACACCATCCGTGGCTTCAAGGCCATCGTCGATGGCGAGTACGACCACCTGCCGGAGCAGGCGTTCTACATGGTCGGCGGCATCGAAGAAGCGGTCGAGAAGGCCAAGAAGATGGCCGAGAAGGCCTGATCCGGGAGGGGCGGGAGCGATCCTGCCCCACCTGACGCCGGCGCCGGGCAGCCGCCCGGGCCGGTGGACCTCCACGGTGGCATCGCGCCACCGCGAACAGCGAAGAGATTTGCATGAGCACGATCCGTTGCGACATCGTCAGCGCCGAGCAGGAAATCTTCCGTGGCGAAGCGACCCTGGTCGTGGCCACCGGTGAGCTGGGTGAACTGGGCATCGCGCCCAAGCACGCACCGCTGATCACCCGCCTGAAGCCGGGCAAGGTGGTGGTGACCACGCCGAACGGCGAGCAGCTGGATTTCGCCATTTCCGGCGGCATCCTGGAGGTTCAGCCGCAGGTGGTGACCGTGCTGGCCGACACCGCGATCCGCGCGCAGGACATCGACGAAGCCTCGGTCCGCAAGGCCAAGGAAGAAGCCGAGCGCATCCTGGCCAACCGTGGTGAAGCCATGGAAGTGGCCGAAGCCCAGCAGAAGCTGGCCGAAGCCGTGGTCCAGTTGCAGGCGCTGGAGCGCCTGCGCAAGAACCTCAAGCACTGAGGCTCGCCACACCCACAGGAACGCCGGCCTCGTGCCGGCGTTTTTGTTTGTGCGCCATCACCGCCGGTCAGCGGTAGACCACGTGGCGCATCAGCAGGAACGACACCGCCGCCAGTCCGCCCTCGACCAGCGGCTTGGCCAGCCACGCGTAGCGCAGGCCCAGAGCCTGGTCGACCAGGCTGACCAGCAGCGTGCTGGCCGCCGTCAGCAGCAGCCACAGCGCGCAGAAGCGCGCAAAGCGCTTCCAGCCCAGCTTGTGCGTGCCCGGCTCGGCGAACGTGTAGCGACCGTTGAGCCAGAAGCCCAGCAGCATCCCCGCCAGCCGGCCCGTGACGTTGGCCGGTGCAACCGGCAACCCCAGTGCGGTGGCCGCCACGAAGACCACCCAGTCGACCAGCAGCTGCACGAGCCCGATGACGAGGTAGGTGCTTCCCTGGCGGATGAGGCTCATCGGCATGCTGAAGAAGGAGGGGCATCCATGTTAACGGGCCACGCTCTAGAATCGGTGTCATCGAACCACGGATTCCCCCCATGACCCAACCCCTGCACGTGATCATCCTGGCCGCAGGTGCCGGCAAGCGCATGAAGTCGGTGCTGCCGAAGGTGCTGCAGCCGATCGCCGGGCAGCCGATGCTCGCGCATGTCATCGCTGCCGCCCGCGAGCTGGACCCCGCTGCGATCCACGTGGTGTACGGCCATGGTGGCGAGGCAGTGCGGCGCCACTTCGCCGACCAGACCGACCTGCAATGGGCCGAGCAGGCACAGCAGCTGGGGACCGGCCACGCGGTCGCGCAGGCGATGCCGCAGGTGCCCGACGCCGCGCAGGTGCTGGTGCTGTACGGCGATGTGCCGTTGATCCGCGCGCAGACGCTGCGCGACCTGCTGGCGCAGCCGGGCCGGCTGGCCGTGCTTGTGGCCGATGTCGATGACCCGACCGGTTATGGCCGCGTGCTGCGCGACGCCGAGGGCCGGGTCGGCGCCATCGTCGAACAGAAGGACGCCAGCGATGACCAGCTGCGCGTGCGCACGATCAATACCGGCATCATCACCGCCGAATCGACCGCGCTGCGCCGGTGGCTCTCGCAGCTGTCCAACAGCAACGCGCAGGGCGAGTACTACCTGACCGACGTATTTGCCTTTGCAGCCCGTGAGTTCACCCCGGCCGAGATGGCACTGGTGGCCGACGTGCAGGAAGCAGAAGGGGCGAACGATCCCTGGCAGCTGGCGCAGCTCGAGCGCGCGTGGCAGCGCCGCGCAGTACGTGCGCTGTGCGCGCAGGGCGCGCGCGTGCTGGACCCGTCACGGCTGGATATCCGCGGCAGCGTGACGGTCGGCAGCGATGTGCTCATCGATGTCGATGTCATTCTCGAGGGCAATGTGGTGCTGGGAGATGGCGTGACCATCGGCCCGTTCAATCGACTCAAGGACGTGACGCTCGGGCCGGGCACCGAAGTGCGCGCGCACTGCGACCTGGAAGGCGTGGTCACCGAAGGTGCCGCATCGGTCGGTCCGTTCGCCCGGTTGCGCCCGGGCACCGTGCTCGCCGATGGCGTCCACGTAGGCAACTTCGTGGAGACCAAGAAAGTGACCCTCGGCGTGGGCAGCAAGGCCAACCACCTGACCTATCTGGGCGATGCGGTGATCGGCAGCAAGGTGAACATCGGCGCCGGCACCATCACCTGCAACTACGACGGCGTGAACAAGTCGACCACGACCATCGGCGACAATGCCTTCATCGGTTCCAACAGCTCGCTGGTGGCGCCGGTGCTGATCGGCGAGGGCGCCACCATCGCCGCCGGTTCGGTCATCACCCGCACCGCGCCGGACGGCAAGCTGACGCTGGCACGCGCACGGCAGGAAACCATCGATGGCTGGAAGCGGCCGGTCAAGAAATCCTGAGCCACGGGTTCCGCATGCCGACGAGCTCGGCGTGCTGCCGGCGATCGAACAGCGTGCCGGCGAACTGCTGAAGGGCCACGAAGCCTATCCGGTGTTCGCCGGCCACGGCCTGGATCTGCAGGCGCTGCGGGACGGCCTCCGGCGCGGCCAGCTGTGGGTGGTGGATGACGCCGACGGCGGCGGCATCGCCGGTTACCTGCTGGCAGGCGGGCTGTGCGGCGAATTCCATGTGCTGCAGATGGATGTGGACCCGACGCATGCGCGTCGTGGCCATGGTCGTGCTTTGCTGCGGCACGCGTTGGCATTGGCCAGGACCCAGGGCTATCGCTCTGCGGTGCTGACCACGCTGGCAGACGTGCCGTGGAATGCGCCGTTCTATGCCGGCGAGGGATTCGTGGGGCTTGCGCAGGAGGAATGGGGTGACGGGCTGCAGGCCGTGATGGCGGAGGAAGCCGCATTGGGGTTTCCGATGCATCTACGGGTGGCGATGCGGCGTGTCCTGTCTTCGATGGATGGCTGAAGGTCGTTCCGGGGTGCCTTCGCCAATGATGTCGGGCAGCGCCGGGTCATGCCCGGCGGGCGGAGCGGCCGCTTCCGCTTCCCGGAGCGTCACCTCACCCCGCCGGCAACAGGATCGAAACACACAACCCACCCTCACTGCGGTTCTGCAGCGACACCCGTCCACCGTGCGCCTCCACGATCTCCCGGGTCAGCGCCAGTCCCAGCCCGGTACCGTTGCGCTTGGTCGAATAGAACGGCATCAACGCATTCTGCAGTACCTGCTCGTTCATGCCTTTGCCGCGATCAAGCACATCCAGACGCAGCCACTGGGGCAGGCGGGTCAACTGCACCTGCACGTCATCGTTGGGCGGATCGGCTTCCGCGCAGGCTTCGTGCGCGTTCTTCAGCAGGTTCAGCAGTGCCTGCCCGAACTGCGCGATATCGATGCGGCTGCTCATCTCCTCGTCCGGCTCCTGCTCCATGCCGAACGGAATCTGCTGGCGCAGGCTGGACAGGAACGGGGCCCAGTGCACGGTCTGCAGCTGGGGCTGTGGCAGCTTGGCGAAGCGTGCGTATCCGCGGATGAATCCCTCCAGGTGGCGGGCGCGATCTTCGATGGTGGTGAAGATCTCCGGCAGGCGGTCGAACCGCTCACGCTTGACCAGTTCCCCTCCGGAATGCGCCAGCGAGGCAATCGGTGCCAGCGAATTGTTCAGCTCGTGGCTGATCACCCGGATCACCTTCTTCCAGGTCTGGACTTCCTGCCTGCGCAGCTCGGCGGTGAGCAGACGCACCAGCAGCAGATCATGGGGCCGTCCATTGAGATGGAACGCGCGCCGCGACAGGTGGTAGACCTGCTCGTCATCCTCGTCGCCGTCCTCGCCTTCGGCCTGCACCGCGAACAGGCTGTCGCCGCCGCGGGCGATGGCGTCGCGCAGTTCCACCGGCACCTGCTCCAGCACCTCCTCCAGGCGCTGGCCCTCCAGCTTCCAGCCACCATGCAGCAGCTTGCGCGCAGCCAGGTTGGAGAACACCACACGGGCGATGCCATCACCGCCTGATGCGATCAGCAGCATCGCCACGGGTGTGTTCTGCACCATCGTGTCCAGCAGCAGTTCGCGTTGCACCAGACCCTGGCGCTGCTCGCGCAGCACGTCGCCCAGCTCGCGATGTGCCTTCACCAGGTCACCCAGTTCGTCGTTGCCTTCCCAGTGAACGCCGAAGTTGTACTCGCCATCGCGGTAGCTGCTGGTGGTGCCGGACAACGCACGCATCAGCGAGCGGACCGGTGCGGTGGCGCGGCGCAGCGCCCACCACATCAGGGCAAGCAGGATCACCGTGGATACGATGGCCACCGCCCAGCCGTGGTCGAGCCAGTAGGCCAGCAGCCAGGGCAGCGCGGCAGCCAGCGCCAGCACCGGCAGCAGGCGCAGGAACAGGCGGAAGGTGAACGAGCGTCGCTTCATTCGCGCGGAATGCCGTGGCGGTCCATGCGCCGGTACAGTGCCTGGCGGCTGAGACCGAGTTCGGCGGCCGCCTGCGCGATGACCCCATGATTGCGCGCCAGTACCTCCTCGATGCGCGTGCGGTCCGGATCGTTGCCGGCGCTCGGCGCCGGGCGTGGCGCAGCCGGAGCGCGTGGCAGGTTGAGATCGGTCACTTCGATGCGGTTGCCGGTGGCCAGCAGCTCGGCGCGCTGGATCACGTTGCGCAGTTCGCGCACGTTGCCCGGCCACGGGTGCCGTTGCAACGCGGCAGCGGCGGCGCTGGACAACGGCTTGCCGCCCGCCAGGAAGCGTTCGGCCAGCGGCAGGATGTCGCCGGGCCGCTCGGCCAGCGGCGGCAGCACCAGCTCCACGGTGTTGAGGCGGTAGTACAGGTCCTCGCGGAACGTGCCGTCGCGGATCATCGCCGGCAGGTCGGCATTGGTGGCGCTGACCACGCGTACCTTGACCTGGCGTTCGCGGTTGGAGCCCAAGCGCTCGAAGCGACCGGTCTCCAGCACGCGCAGCAGCTTCATCTGCCCGCCCAGCGACAGGTTGCCGATCTCATCCAGGAACAGGGTGCCTCCATCGGCCGCCTCGAACTTGCCTTCGCGCGCCTTGTTGGCACCGGTGTAGGCACCTGCCTCGGCGCCGAACAGCTCGGCTTCGATCAGCTCCGACGGCAGCGCACCACAGTTGACCGTGACGAACGGTCCCTTTGCCACCAGCGAATTGGCCTGGATGATCTGCGCGATCTTCTCCTTGCCGGCGCCATTGGGTCCGGTGATCAGTACCGGCAGTTCGGAGCGTGCGACCTGGCAGGCCAGGGTGATCACGCGTTCACTGGCAGGATCGGCGAAGACGGCACCACTGAGGTCGTACTTCTGTTCCAGCGCGGTGCGCTGGCGCTGCTCGCGTTCGCGCCGACGGTCCAGTTCGCGACGTGCTTCGGACAGTTCCAGCAGGTTGTTGACCGTGGTCAGCAGCTTGCGGTCGTCCCAGGGCTTGGCCAGGTAATCGGCCGCGCCGGCCTTGACCAGGTCCACCGCGCTGCTCAGATGGGTCCAGGCGGTCAGCAGGATCACCGGCAGGTCGGGGTGGCGTGCGCGGATCTGTGCGAACAGAGCCTCACCTTCCTCGCCGGAGGTGGTGTCCTCGCTGAAGTTCATGTCCTGGATCACCAGGTCCACCGGCTGCGATTCGAGCAGGGCCAGGCCTTCGGCCGGGCTCTGTGCCTGCAGCGTGTCGATGTCGTGCAGGGAGAACAGCACGTCCAGCGCGGTGCCCACGCTGGCGTTGTCGTCGATGATGAGGATCGCGGGCATGGACCGGTTCTGGAAAAAGGGATGGGCAGCGCCGGAGAGAGCTGTAGGTTCCAGGGCGCCGGCAGGAGCCGGCGCCACCCATCAAGCATAGCTAAAAGCTGCCGCCCTGCAGCCGGTGCCGGATCACCGTCGTGGCGGCGGCGGAGCCGGCGGCGCTGGTGGTGCGGTGGGCGGTGACAGCAGGGGCCGCCAGCCAGCCAGGGACACCGGCACGGTCAGCGTCTTTCCATCGCGCTGCAGCAGCAGCCGTACGCTGGATGCGTCGGTGGCCTGCATCGCGGCTGTCAGCTGGTCGACCTGCTGCACGGCGGTATCGTCCACGCGCAGGATGCGGTCGCCACGGCGCACGCCGAAGCGCGCCTCCGGATGCGCCGCATCGACCCGCACGTGGCCGCCCGAGGAAGCCAGCGCCACATGGGCGCCGTCGTCCTGCCAGCTCATGGTCTGCTGGTTGCTGCTGCCGGCAAGGGCCGGCAGCGGCAGCATCAGCATCATCGCCAGGAAAGGTGCGCGCATGTCAGGCCCCCCGCGTGGCGACGGCCGGAGGCACGGCGGCCGCCCGGCGCGCAGGGCCGAACACGGCGATCTGGCCCAGTGCCCACAGCAGCACCGCACCCAGCGGCAGGTACAGCAGCGGCATGCGAGGCAGCTCGTACATGTTCATCAACCACAGATTGATGGCGTAGGCCGCCAGCATGCCCAGCACGATGCCCAGCGAGGCCAGCAGGAAGTTCTCGGTCTGGAAGTACCGCAGCACCTGGCCGCGGGTGGCACCGAGCGCACGGCGGATGCCGATCTGCTTGCTGCGCTGCTGCACCCAGAAGCTGGCCAGGCCGACGATGCCCAGCGCGGTCACCACCAGCAGGGCGATGCATACGGTGACCAGCAGCCCGACCATCGCCCGGTCGTTCTTGAAGTAGTCGTTGCGCTGGTCCTCATAGCTGAGCTTCTCGCGCACCAGGCGGTTGGGATCGTTGCGTTCCAGAGCCGCCAGGGCACCCTTCAGCACTTCATCGCGGCGTTCGGGCGTGGTGCGCAGCATGTACGGGCCGCCGCTGGCGAAGTCGGTGCGCACCGGCAGGATCATCGACAGGGTGGTGTTGTTGTTCCAGTCCGTCGGCGGCGCGAGGTGGGCAACCACGCCCACCACGTGCAGCGCCTGCCGACCCATGTAGAAGGTCTTGCCCAGCGGGTTCTGGCCCGGGAACATCTTCTCGGCCACGGACTGGTTGAGGATCACCGCCGATGCCTTGTCCGGCGTGGTGCTGGCCGACTTGCGTGCGTCCTCGAAGTCGATGTACTCGCCGGGCAGGAAGTCACGGCCGGCCACCAGCTGCAGGCCCAGGGTGGACAACGCGCCTTCGTTGAACATGTACAGCGTCGCCGAGGTCGTCGGCCGTTCCTGGTCGCGCTCGCGCGAGATGCTGGTATTGGACGAGCTGGGGCGGAACGGCAGCTGGTTGACCTTGGTCACGCTGGTCGCACCGGGAACGGCGCGCAGCGCGGCCAGGTCTTCCTGGGTACGCGCCATGGCATTGGTCTGGGTACCGATGCCACTGGTACGGACGATCACCAGTTCGTTCTCGGCCAGGCCGCTGGGCTGGGTGATCTTCTCCACGCGCTGGCTGACCAGGAACAACGCATTGCAGACGATGGCGCAGGTCAGCGCGATTTCCAGCACGATCAGGGCAGCGGCGGTCTTGTGCCGGCGCAGTGTGCTGAGGATGGGGCGGATATCCATGGCAGTGTCCTTGTGCTTACTGCGACTTGAGCTGGATGGCGGGGGTGACCTGCATGGCACGCCAGGCCGGAAGGAATCCGGCGGCCAGGCTGGCCAGCAGGGTCAGGCCGAGGGCGAGCAGCAGCATGCTGCCGTCCAGATGGGCCAGCTGGGCGTACTCCACCGGCTGCCTGCGCACTGCGGCCAGACCGATCAGGGCCAGGCCGATGCCGAGCACACCGCCGACCACACCGATGGCACCGGCTTCGACCAGGCACTGCAGGAAGATCTGCCCACGGCTGGCACCCAGCGCACGCCGCACGCCGATCTCACCGCTGCGGCGCAGGAACTTGGCCAGCAGCAGACCGACCGTATTGACCAGGCACACGCCCAGGAAGCCCAGCGCCAGCCACATCTGCAGGCGCACGTCGCTGGGCACCGCACCGTTGAAGTCCAGCCACTCCATGACGCTGCGCACACGCACGTTGGCGGGACGCTCGAAGCGGCCTGCAGCGCGCTGCTGGTCGGAGTAGTTCACCAGATAGCGGCGGTAGTCATCGACCTTGCCCGGCTCCAGCTCGACCCAGTACTGGATCCAGGTGCAGGCCGCACTGAGCGAGTGGCTGTCGCCGCCCGGGCCGCCGTCGCGGAAGCAGTTCATGTTGCCGTTGTTGCCGAAATCCAGATCCATGGCAGTGGAGAACGGCACCAGCAGGTCCTCGTCCTTGCCGTAGGAACCGGTGGTCAGGTCGAAGAACTGCGGTTCGGGATTCCATTCCTTCATCACGCCGATCACGCGCAGCGACTGGCTGTTCACGCGGATCTCGCGGCCCACGCTGTTGGCGCCCTGGAACAGCTTTTCATTGATGGCCTTGGACAGCACCACCACGCGGCTGTGTGCATCGTCGTCGCTGGCAGACCAGGCGCGGCCGTACTGCATCGGCACGTTGAACATCGGGAAGAAGTCCGCCGAGGTCCAGCGCGTATCCACCGAGAACGGCTTGAGGGTGCTGCCCTCCGGCTCGACGATGGCACTGCCGCCACTCATCATCGCCTGGTGCACGGCGCGCTTCTCGCGCAGCAGGGCTTCGGCGTCGAACCGCGTCATCTGGCCTTCCGGCTCCTCGTCCGTCAGGTAGCCGGAGCGCGGCCGCGGATCGAGCTGCGCGTAGAACAGGCGGTCGCTCTTCTCCGGAATCGGATCGCCGGACAGGACATGGAACACGGTCAGAGTGGTCATCGAGGCACCGATGCCCAGTGCGATGGCCACCACCATCAGCGCGGTCAGTACCTTGTTGCGGCGGAAGCTGCGTACCGCCAGTCGAGCGTAGTAGGCGAACATGGGCATGCCCTCACTCGTTGACGGCGACGATGCGGCGCGGGGTGGCCAGCACCGGCTCGCGCACCAGGTCGGTGACCTGGCCATCGACGATGTGCACGTTGCGCTGCGCACGCGCGGCCAGTTCCGGATCATGGGTGACCATGACGATGGTGGTGCCGGCCGCGTTGATTTCCTCCAGCAGCTCCATCACGCCACGTGCCATCTGCGTATCCAGGTTGCCGGTCGGTTCGTCGGCCAGCAGCAGGCGCGGGCTGCCGGCGAGGGCACGGGCAATCGCCGCGCGCTGCTGCTGGCCGCCGGACAGTTCGTTCGGGTAGTGCTTCATGCGTGAGCCCAGGCCGACCTGGGTCAGCGCCTTCTCGATGCGCTCACGGCGCTCGCCGGCACTCATCTTGCGGTAGCGAAGCGGCACGTCGACGTTGTCGAACAGGTTCAGGTCCGGAATCAGGTTGAAGCCCTGGAAGATGAAGCCGATCTTCTGGTTGCGCAGGCGGCTGCGCGCATCATCACCGAGCTGGCTGACATCCTCGCCATCAAGCAGGTAGGTGCCGCTGGTGAAGGTCTCCAGCAGGCCGGCGATGTTGAGGAAGGTGGTCTTGCCGGAGCCGGAGGGACCGGTGACGGCGACGAACTCGCCCTCCTTGACCTGCAGTTCCAGCGAGCGCAGTGCATGGGTTTCCACCTGTTCAGTGCGGAAGACCTTGGCGACCGAACGCATTTCGAGCATGTACATGGGGTGTCCTCTCTCCAGGATGTATCAGTTGACGGAGACGCGTTCGGCGTCCTTGAACAGGTCGCTGCCGGAGACCACGATACGGTCGCCCGGCTGCACACCCGACTTGATTTCCACTTCGCCCAGGCTGCTGACGCCCAGTTCCACCGGACGGCGCACCGCCGTGCGGCCATCCATCACGTAGGCCACGCCGTTGCCCTGTTCGACGAACGGGCCGCGCTCGACCTTCAGCACGTTCTTGCGGGTATCCAGCAGCACCCGGACCGACATGCGCTGGCTTTGGCGCAGGCCTTCGGGCTGCTTGTCGGCGAAGCGCACGCGGGCATTGACCTCGCCGTTCACCACTTCCGGCGACACCGCGCTGATCTCGCCCGGGAACGGCTGGCCGTTGCCGCCGGTGAGCTGTGCGGGCATGCCGATGGCCAGATCACGAGCGAAGCTTTCCGGAACCTTGATCTCGACTTCGAACTTGGACAGGTCCACCACGCCCAGCACCGGCGCATTGGCCGCCAGGTTGGTGGACTGGGTGGCCTGTACCTGGCCCACCTGGCCATCGAACGGCGCGCGCAGGGTCAGCGCATCGACCTGGCGCTGCACTTCGGCCACCACCGCCTTCTGGCGATCGGCCAGCAACCGCTTGTTGCGTGCATCCAGGTCGGCGCCCTGGCTCTGCAGGCGGGCATCGGTGGTGGCGTTGGCAAGGCTGATGTCGGCCTTCTTCAGGCTGTCCTGGGCCTTGGCCAGGTCGATCTGCGGCACCGCACCGCCGTCGAAGCCGCGCTGGTAGCGTTGCAGGTCGCGATCGGCAGCCTGGCGCTCGATGGTGGCCTGATCGGTTTCCTTGCGCGATTTGGCGCGGGCCAGCGTTGCGTCCAGCGCGGCGCGGCTGGCCTCGGCTTCCAGGCCAGCCAGGGTGGCCTGTTCCTGGGCCAGCTTGCTGCGCAGTTCCGGGCTGTCGATGATGGCCAGCTCCTGTCCCTTCTTGACCACGTCGCCGGCCACGACCTTCAGGTCCACGGTACCGGCGGAGATCGCATACAGCACCGGGCTGTTGGCGGCGATCACACGGCCGTCGGCAGCGATGTCACGCACCAGGTCGCCACGTTGCACTTCGGCGATGCGCACCCGGCTGCTGTCGAACGAGCGGCTGGCGTTTGCCCAGGCGTACACGGCCCAGCCGATGCCGGCGAGCAGGGCGATGCTGCCCAGTGCCGGCCAACGGTAGCGATGCCAGGCGGCGGCGGTCGGGCGGGCCGGGGTGGAGGAAACGATCTGGTCCTGGGCGGAAGTGTCGCGGATCATCGGGTTCGTGCCTGACGGTGGTGATCCATACCAAGCACGTTGCGTGCCAACTTTATTTCCTTTCCTATCAATAAGTTGCAATTCGAGTGGCGGTGTCCGGGTGTCCGCGGACACCTGTGCGGACACATTCATTAAGCGGACAGGAGGGGGAAACCGGACACGCACGCTAGAATGCCGCGACCGTCTTCAAGGAAATGCGTGACATGTGTGGAATCGTGGGAGCGATCGCTGATCGCGACGTGGTGCCGGTGCTGATCGAAGGTCTGAAGCGACTGGAGTACCGCGGCTACGATTCTTCAGGCATCGCGGTGATCGACGCGACCGATCGCCCTGACGTGCACCGCGTCCGCCGCACCGGCCGGGTCGCCGAGATGGCCGCTGCCGCCGCCGCCGAGGGGTTCAATGCGCAGCTGGGTATCGGCCATACGCGTTGGGCCACCCATGGCGGCGTCACCGAGGCCAATGCGCATCCGCACATCAGCCAGGGCGTGGCCCTGGTCCACAACGGCATCATCGAGAACCATGAAGAACAGCGCGAGCGGCTGCGCGCGCTGGGCTACACCTTCGAGTCGCAGACCGACACCGAAGTGATCGCCCACCTGATCCATCATCATCTGCAGAGCGGTGACGATCTGCTGGTGGCGCTGCAGCGCACCGTGAAGGAACTGACCGGCGCCTATGCGCTGGCCGTGGTCAGCCGCGCCGAGCCGGAACGCTTCGTCTGCGCACGCATGGGCTGCCCGCTGCTGGTCGGCCTGGGCGAGGGCGAGAATTTCGTTGCCTCCGATGTCTCGGCGGTGATCTCGGCCACCCGCAAGGTGATCTTCCTGGAGGAGGGCGACACGGCCGAGGTGCGCCGCGAGGGTGTGCGCATCTTCGACGAGCACGATCATCCGGTACAGCGCGAGGTGCACCTGTCCGACGTGTCGCTGGCCTCGCTGGAACTTGGCCCTTACCGCCATTTCATGCAGAAGGAAATCCACGAGCAGCCGCGCGCGCTGGGTGACACCATCGAGGCGGCGATCGACGCCGGTGGCTTCCCGGCCGAGCTGTTCGGCAGGAATGCCGAGGCGGTGCTGGCGGGCATCGAAGGCGTGCAGATCCTGGCGTGCGGCACCAGCTACTACGCCGGCCTGACCGCGCGCTACTGGATCGAGTCCATCGCCGGCCTGCCGTGCAGCGTGGAGATCGCCAGCGAGTACCGCTACCGCGCGGCGTATGCGAACCCGAAGCACCTGGTGGTGACGATCTCCCAGTCCGGCGAAACGCTGGACACGATGGAGGCGCTGAAGTACGCCAAGTCGCTCGGCCACCAGCACACGCTGTCGATCTGCAACGTGCCGGAAAGCGCGATTCCACGCGCCAGTGAACTGGTCTGCTATACCCGTGCCGGGGCCGAGATCGGCGTGGCTTCGACCAAGGCGTTCACTACCCAGCTGGCCGCGCTGTTCCAGCTGACCGTGGTGCTGGGCAAGCTGCATGGGCGCGTCGATGCCGCACAGGAAGCCGACTATCTGGAGCAGCTGCGCTTCCTGCCGGGCAGCGTGCAGCACGCGTTGAACCTGGAGCCGCAGATCGCGGCCTGGGCCGAGCGCTTCGCGCGCAAATCCAACGCGCTGTTCCTGGGCCGTGGACTGCACTATCCGATCGCACTGGAAGGTTCGCTCAAGCTCAAGGAGATCTCCTACATCCATGCCGAGGCGTATCCGGCGGGCGAGCTCAAGCACGGTCCGCTGGCGCTGGTGGACGAGGACATGCCGGTGGTGGTGATCGCCCCCAACGACAGCCTGCTGGAGAAGGTGAAGTCGAACATGCAGGAAGTCCGCGCGCGGGGAGGCGAGCTGTTCGTGTTCGCCGACCAGGACAGCAACTTCTCCGAAAGCGAAGGCGTGCATGTGATCCGTACGCCGCGCCACGCGGGTGTGCTCAGTCCGGTGGTGCATACCATTCCGGTGCAGCTGCTGGCCTACCACACCGCACTGGCGCGTGGCACCGACGTGGACAAGCCGCGCAACCTGGCCAAGAGCGTGACGGTGGAGTAAGGCTTGGCCGATCTGCTGGCAGTACCGACGAGGGCGGCCCGATGGGCCGCCCTTTTTTCATGCCGGCATGGCATTCTCTGCGTCCGAACCCGCGCATCACGGAGGACGCCTGTGCAGGCGGCCATGCGACGATCCATGCCCTGCACAGTGATGCCGGAGCTTCATTTCACTATTGGCAGTGCACACCCGCAAAGGGTGTGCCTGGCCATGTCCATTCCGCGCGCGATGGCGCGCATTACAGGGGCTGTAGATGAAAAAGCTGCATGGAGTCGCGTTGGCGGTGGCAATCAGTGCGCTGTCCGGTTGCGCGAGCGTTCCGATGACCGAGAAGAGCGTGGTGGACACGGCCAAGACCTTCCCGGCACCGCAGGACGGCAAGTCCGGGGTGTATGTGTTCCGCAACAGTTTCGTCGGCAAGGCACTGAAGAAGGACGTGCTGATCGATGGGCAGTGCCTGGGCGAAACCGCCGACAAGGTGTTCTTCTATACCCAGGTTGCCGGTGACCAGGAACATGTGATCTCCACCGAGTCGGAGTTCTCGCCCAACGACCTCAAGCTGTTTACCGAAGCCGGTCGCAACTACTTCATCCAGCAGTCGATCAAGATGGGCGTGTTCGTTGGCGGCGCGAAGCTGACCGTTGTTCCGGAAGCGGAAGGCCGCAGCCAGGTGATGCAGCTGAAGATGGCCCAGAACGGGCGTTGCTCGAAGTAACCCCGGTGGCCGGCGGGAGGCTGCGCCTTTCGCCGGCCCACCCGAAGTGGGACGGCGCAGGGCCGTTCTGTCCGTGCCCGGCCGCGGAAGATCAATCTTGAGTGCGCGGAGCCGCCGGTGTTCAGCCTCGGTTTCAGCGGCGGTGCCATTCTCTGGATCGTCGGTGGGTTCCCACGACGAACTGTCCCATCGGTGCCGGTAGTGGCCGTGGTCGGCAGTCGTAGAATCGATCCGACCGAGATACGGGTTGCGCTGCCGGACCCGCCTCGTTGGCGTTGCAGCACGTGGTCTGCCGGTCCGGTCCAGGAGCGCGCAGCCGGTGCGCCAGACGTGCGCTGAAAGGTCTGTTCCCGGGGAGGGGGCGTATCGGAAGAGCACACTTTTTTGACTTCAGTGACCTGCACCAGGAAACAAGAATGAACGTCCGCGAACTCCTGCAATCCAAGAAAGAAGCTGTCATCACCATCGATGCGGAAGACACCATCGGTGCCGCCGCCCACAAGATGAGCGCGAACAGGATCGCTGCCCTGGTGGTGATGAAGGATGATGCGCCGGTCGGCATCATCTCCGAGAAAGACATCGTGCGTACCCTGGCTGACGATGGCCCGCAGGCCGGCCGCCGGGTGATTTCCACCCTGCCGTCCACGGGACTGGAAGGCATCGCACCGGAGGCCACCCTGAAGCAGGCTATGTCGTTGATGACGTACTCGCGGCGCCGTCATCTGATGGTCACCGATGGCACGCGCCTGGTCGGCATCCTCAGCCTGGGCGACATCGTGAAGAATCTGCTGGGCGAGCTGGAGCTGGAAAAGGCCGTGCTGCAGGACATCTACATGGCCGCGCATTGACGCTGCAACAGAAGCCTCGCTGGTAGCAGAACAACGGCCGGGTGCGGATGCACCTGGCCGTTCTCCTGTGCGCGCTTTGATTCGGCTAGTCTGATCAGGCGTGAACGTGCACGTTGCAGACAGCGAGAGGAAATGGAATGTTCCAGAATGCGAGAAGGGAATTACTGGGCCCGCTGCACAGCCTGCTGAAGCGGCCGCTGGAGTTCCGCGCGGTGGACAGCATTGAAAAGCATCTGCGCCGGTTGCTTGAAACACGCCCGGACTACGACGCCCTGTGTGAGCTTGCGCGCTGGTACGACGCGCAGCGGGCTGCCGTATTGCCGCTGTTGCCGGCACTGCATGCGAAGTTGCAGGATCAGCTCTCCATCATCCTGCCTGCCGGTGCCTGTGTAGAGCGCATCGCGACCAGCGTGCGGCACGGGCAGGGCGGCGCCGAGCCGTTCCCGCAATGTGCGCAGGCATCGGCGCAGATCCAGCTGGAGCGCCTCTCCGACCTGTTGGAGCTTGCCCAGTGCGGAGCGGGCGATCCATCGCAGGACGACGTTGTATGCCAGACCCTGCAGGTCATGCTGCTGAGCGAGGCGCTTGCGCTGGTGCTTTCCGGATTGGCGTGCGCCTCCCGGCAGAGTGACGGATCGCTGCTGCTTGAACCCGGCGATGACCATAGCCTGGGTCTGCTGAAGCAGGTCTGGTTCGCGCGGTGGCTGGACAGCAACAGCGAGATGGCGTTGATGGTCCGTATTGCCGAGTGCTCCGCTCAGGCCGCAGGTCGTTCCACGCAACTGGATGAGTTGCTGACCCATGCGGTACTGGACCGGGCACTGACCGTTACCTGGGCGTTTCTGGAATCGGATGCCACCTCGCACAGAAGCATGGCCTTTGCCCATGACGCTGCTCGTCTGGTCGTTTTCATGCTTTCCCGCCATGGAGCAGGAGAGATGTTCATTGGACGAGCACAGCTGCGCGAAGCGGACCTGGATGATGTCCTGCAGACCATCCTGGCGTGGCAGTCAAAAGGATTGAGAACCGATTGGATGGTGGTGCCGGGGCCGACGGGCTACATGCTGGCCGGTGGCTGGGACAAGGCGCTGCGCTGTGTGCTGGTGCAGTTCGCGCAGTCGACCGGTGAGACCGAGCTGCTGCGCAGGCTGATCGGCGGTGATGGATTCGAACGGAACTACATCCGAAGCCGCCTGGAACGCCAGCTGATCCAGCCGCAGCGCTATTCCGTCCACGAGGGAATCCAGAAGCACCATGTATTGAAGGATCCGCCAGCCGATCTGGATGTGGAATACATCCTTCACGACTCGCTGTTGCAGCATCACTACTTCATTCAGGCCAAGCACGCCGCCAGGGGCGAGGTGGGGTATCTGGACAGCGTGGTAGCGGCGCTGCAGAAGGATCTCAGCGATGGCCTGCGGCAGCTGCGAGGGGCCAAGGCCTGCCTGGAAGATGGCCGGCTGGAGCCCCTGTGGGCGTCACGCGGGTTGTCGGGCGTGACCGCCGCCAACAGCAGTTTCCTGCTGGTCCACAACATCGCGCATGTTGACCTGCAGGTGACCCACGATGGTATCGCGCTTTATGACTGGCGCACGCTGCGGAATCTACTGGATGACGCGGCCGTCACTGTCAGAAGGCCTGGGGAGCCGGAGGTCCTTCGGCGCGCTGCTTCACCACTGAGCGTCTCCAATCCAATGGATGTGGTGCAGACGTTGCTGTCCGAACACGGCATCTATGCGGGAGCCGGACAGGCCGCGTGGGCACCCTTGGCGGTCACCAGTTCGATGGAGCTGGTGGCCGGCCGTGTGCATATGCGCGCATTGGGGATCTGAGGGCGCCGCGCGCATCCAAGCGGACACCGCGTCGGCACCGGGTAGCTCCGATCGCAGCCAGGGCCTAGAACGTCACCTTGACCGATTCCGCGCTGTAGTTCGCCGGGCCGTGGTAGACCACCTCGATGTTGTTGCCATCCGGATCCAGCACGAACGCCCCGTAGTAGCCCGGATGGTAGGGACGCTCGCCCGGCGCGCCGTTGTCGGTGCCGCCGGCGGCGATCGCGGCGGTGTGGAAGGCATCCACGGTGGCGGCATCGCGGGCCTGGAAGGCCAGGTGGTGGCGACCGGTCAACTGGCCGGCCGCAGCCTCGCTGCTGGCGCTGGAAATGAACAGCTCGTCGGCCCAGAAGTAGTCATCGCCTTCGCCGGCGATCGGGATGCCGATGGTGTCGAACACCGCCTGGTAGAAGCGGCGGCTGGCGGCCAGATCACGCACCACCAGCTGGATGTGGTCGATCAGGCGACCACGGTGCAGTTCCATCGTTTCCATACGAACCTCGCAAAAAAAGGGGACGGAGTCGGTAGCGCCGGGCATGGCCCGGCGCTACCGGAATTGTGCCCCTTTCCGGGTCAGGCGTTGGCGATGATCTCGACCCAGTAGCCGTCCGGGTCCTTGATGAAGGCCAGGTTCTTCATGCGGCCGTCGGTCAGGCGCTTCTGGAAGGTGACGCCGAGGGCCTCGAAGCGCTGGCAGGCGGCCTCGATGTCCGGCACCGACACGCAGATGTGGCCGAAGCCGCGCGGGTCGCTGTTGCCGTCGTGGTAGGCCGCGCCGTCCTGGTTCTCGGTGCCGTGGTTGTGGGTCAGTTCCAGCACGCCCGGAAGGCCGGCCATCCACCGGCGGCGCTGGCTGTCGTCTTCCGGTACCAGCGCGCCAGCCGGCACGTAAGCCAGGAAGTACAGGCTGAACTGGGCCTCCGGGAAGTCACGCTTGTCGATCAGCTGGTAGCCGAGAACGCGGGTGTAGAAGTCCAGCGAGGCAGTGATGTCCTTGACCCGCAGCATGGTGTGGTTGAACACGAAGCCGGTGGTTTCGGCCGGGGCCTGGGCGGCGACGCCGGGAACATCGCGCAGGGCGGGAATGGTCATGGGGAGTCCTTCAGACAGGGCCGTTGCCGGCCGGATGGCCTCATTCTACCGGCCAGCACCTGACGGCACCGCGACGTACAATGGCCGGATCGCACCGTTCCGTCCTGACAACGATTGCCCGCCATGTCGCAGCGTGAATGGGTGGCCGCCGCCATCCGCAAGATCGAAGCCGATTTCAACCGGTCCGCCGATACCCACCTGATCCCGATGGCGCTGCCCGGGTTCGAAGGCATCGATGTCTACCTGAAGGATGAATCCAGCCACCCCACCGGCAGCCTCAAGCACCGCTTGGCGCGTTCGCTGTTCCTGTACGCGCTGGCCAACGGCTGGCTGCGCGAAGGGCGGCCGGTGATCGAGGCGTCGAGCGGCTCGACCGCGGTGTCCGAAGCGTATTTCGCACGCCTGCTGGGGCTGCCCTTCATCGCGGTGATTCCGGCCACGACCTCGCCGGAAAAGATCGCTGCCATCGAATTCCATGGTGGCCGCTGCCACCTGGTCGAGCGCGCCTGTGATCTCAACTGCGAATCGGAACGGCTGGCGCGCGAAACCGGCGGTCACTTCATGGACCAGTTCACCTACGCCGAACGGGCCACTGACTGGCGCGCCAACAACAACATCGCCGAGTCCATCTTCAAGCAGATGGCCGAAGAGCCCAGCCCGGTACCCGAGTGGATCGTGTGCAGCCCAGGCACCGGCGGCACTGCGGCCACGCTGGGCCGCTACGTCAGCTACCGTCGGCACGACACCCGCATCCTCTGCGCGGATCCGGAGATCTCGGTGTTCTTCGAGGGCTACCAGGCGGCGGTGGCGGGCGAGCAGCAGTGGCGTGACCTGACCTGCAGCGGTGGCTCCCGTGTGGAAGGCATCGGCCGACCGCGGGTGGAGCCGAGCTTCATTCCAACCAGCGTCGATGCGATGGTGAAGGTGCCGGATGCATTGAGCCTGGCAGCCATGCGCCACGTCAGCCGGCAGCTCGGTCGGCGCGTGGGAGGCTCCACCGGCACCAACTTCATCGGTGTGCTGCAGGCGGCGCAGTGGATGCGCGAAGCCGGCCGCCACGGCAGCATCGTCAGCATCCTGTGCGACAGTGGCGAGCGCTACGCGCAGAGCTATTACGACCCGGCGTGGTACGCACGACAGGGCATCGATGTGGACGGTGCCGATGCGCAGCTGGCCGCGGCCGTGGCGGGTCAGGGCCTGCCTGCGCTGCCGTGCTGCAGCCTGGAAGCGCTGTAAGCCTGCGGTGCCTCCGCCGGGCATGGCCCGGCGCTACCAGAGCCCGTCGATCCCGGCAGCGCCGGGCCACGCCCGGCGAGCGCAGCGGCGCATCCCGATCAGTATCCCGCCGCAGTGAACGCGTCGAGCACCACATCGCGCAGCGCATCAGGCAGCGCCTCGATGTCCATCGCGCGATCATCCAGGTGCAGCCGTGGGTCCAGGCTGCTGATGCGGTCCTGGGCCAGCGCCTGCAGCCACAGCAGCACGCAGATCACGAACTCGCGCTCGTGCCCCGGGTGCAGGTGGCGGGCACCGCGTTCGATCACCTCGAACGGGTACCACTCCTGCTCATCGTTGAGGATGCCGCCCTGCTGCATGAGCACCTGCAGCTGCTGCAGATGGCGCGGGGCATCATCGCCGGGATCGCACAATGTGGCGATCCAGGACAACTCCTCCGCGCTGGCAGACAGCGCCAGCGACCGGACCGGCAACGCGGTCGCAACCTGAGCCAGACCTTCCATGTGGGGCCTCTATCGGCATGTTCCGCTGCGGACTCCCCCGCAGCCAGAGCTTCCGCGCGACACCGTAAGGCCGACGTGAATGATCGGCAGGCACCCCTTGTCTGCGGCCCCGGCCAGCGCCATATCCACTGGGCTGCCCGCCCCTCGGGCCCGTAACTGGAGATCTGCCGTGACCGCTGCCAACCCCCTGCTCGATTTCTCCGGCCTGCCGCGCTTCGAGGCGATCCGCCCCGAGCACGTGGCGCCGGCGCTGGACGTGCTGCTGGCCGAGGCCGAGGCCGCCGTCAACGCAGCCGAGCAGGTGCAGCCGGTCCGCTGGGACACCTTCGTGGTCCCGCTGGACGATGCCACCGAGCGGCTGTGGCGCGCCTGGGGCCTGGTCGGCCACCTGCAGGGCGTGGTCAATACGCCGGAACTGCGCGAGGCCTACAACAGCAACCTGCCGCGGGTGACCCGCTTCGCCAGTGCGCTGGGCCAGAACCTGGCGCTGTACCGCCAGTACCAGGCACTGGCCACCGGCCCGGAGGCGGGGACCTTCGATGAGGCCAGGCGCAAGGTGCTGGACAATACGCTGCGCGACTTCCGCCTGGGGGGCGCGGAGCTGGCGCCGGACGCCCAGCAGCGGTTCGCCGCGATCAAGGAAGAACTGTCGGCGCTGTCCGCGAAGTTCTCGCAGAATGTGCTGGACGCCACCGATGCGTGGTCGTTGATCGTGGAAGACGAAGCACGCCTGGCCGGCGTGCCGGACGACGTGAAGGCTGCCGCGCGTGCGGCAGCGGCGAACGATGGCAGGGACGGTTGGAAGTTGACGCTGCAGATGCCGTGTTATCTGCCGGTACAGACCTGGGCCGAAGATCGTGACCTGCGCGAGATCCTGTACCGGGCCAGCGCGCAGCGCGCTTCCGAATTCGGCGATGACGCGTTGGACAACAGCGGCAACATCGACCGCATCCTGGCCCTGCGGGCTGAACTGGCCGCACTGCTCGGCTTTGATTCCTACGCCGACTACTCGGTGGCCACCAAGATGGCGCAGGACCCGGCCGAAGTGCTGGGCTTCCTGCGTGACCTGGCGTCGCGCGCCAAGCCGTTCGCGGCCAGGGACCGTGCCGAACTGGAGCAGTTCGCGCGTGACCACCTGGGCATCGACAGCCTGCAGGCCTGGGACCTGGCGTTCGCGGCCGACCGCCTGAAGCAGGCGCGCTACAGCTATTCCGAGCAGGAGGTGAAACAGTACTTCACCGAGCCGAAGGTGCTGGGTGGATTGTTCTCGGTGATCGAGCAGCTGTATGGCCTGCGCGTGCAGGAGGACAGCGCGCCGGTCTGGCACGAGGACGTACGCTTCTTCCGCCTGGTCGATGCGCAGGACGCGCTGGTAGGCCAGTTCTATCTGGATCTGTACGCCCGTGAGGGCAAGCGCGGCGGTGCGTGGATGGACGATTGCCGCAACCGGCGCGAGCGTGCCGATGGCAGCGTGCAGACGCCGCTGGTGTACCTGGTGTGCAACTTCGGTCGCGGCGCCAACGGCAGGCCGGCTACGTTCAGCCACAATGAAGTGACCACGCTGTTCCATGAAATGGGCCATGGCCTGCACCAGCTGCTGACCCGGATTGGTGAGCTGGGCGTGGCCGGCATCAATGGCGTGGAATGGGATGCGGTGGAGCTCCCCAGCCAGTTCATGGAGAACTTCTGCTGGGAATGGGACCACCTGCAGCGCATGACTGCGCACGTGGAGACGGGTGAACCGCTGCCACGTGCGCTGTATGAGCGCATGCTGGCCGCGCGCAATTTCCACAGCGGCATGGCGACTGTCCGCCAGCTGGAGTTCGGTCTGTTCGACATGCTGCTGCACAGCCAGTTCGAGCCCACGCAGGACAGTGTGCTGGCACTGCTGGAGCGCGTGCGCGGCGAAGTGGCGGTGAATCATCCGCCAGCCTGGAACCGCTTCCCGCATCAGTTCAGCCACATCTTCGCCGGTGGCTATGCGGCCGGCTACTACAGTTACAAATGGGCCGAGGTGCTCAGTGCCGATGCCTATGCGGCGTTCGAGGAAGCACCGCAGGCATTGGCCGCGACCGGTGCACGTTTCCGCGACGAGATCCTCTCGCGCGGGGGCAGCCGTCCAGCGGCCGAGAACTTCAAGGCCTTCCGTGGCCGTGCGCCGCAGATCGATGCGCTGCTGCGCCATTCGGGCATGGCCTGATCCCACGTCGGCTGTGAGGGGTGCCCCCCATGGCGGGCACCCCTCGACGGGCATCGGTCACTCGGCGTAGATCATCCTGCGGGTCATGCCGCCGTCGACGATGAAATCCTGGCCGGTGGTGAATCCGGACAGCGGCGACAACAGGTACACCGCCAGCGCGCCGATGTCTTCCGGGCGGCCGACGCGGCCGACCGGATGCTGTGCGTGGTCGATGGCCGAATACTCGGGCGCATGGCGCCGGGAGGGCGCCTGCCACTCGCTGGTGCCGATCCAGCCCGGACTGATGCTGTTCACCCGTACCGCCGGTCCGGCGCTGATTGCCAGCGCGTGGGTGAATGCCACCAGTCCGCCCTTGGCCGCGGCATAGGCTTCGCTATGGGCTTCGGACTGCCGGGCGCGGGTCGAGGCGATGTTGATGATGGCGCCGGCGCCACCGGATGACAGTGCCGGCAGGGCATGCCGGCTGCACAGGAAAGCGCCATGCAGCGATGACAGGCGGCGCTGCCATTCGTCCCACGCCATGTCCTGCAGCGGAGTACCGTGCGCACCGGCGATGCCGGCATTGTTGACCAGGCCATCGATGCCGCCAAACCGCTGCACCGCCGTGGCGATGAACGCGCGCACGCTGGCTTCGTCGGTGATGTCCAGGGGCTGGAACGCCGCATCGTCATCGCGATGCCATTCGGCCAGGCAGGCGTGGCCGGCTTCCGTATCCAGATCACCGATCAGCACGCGGCCGCCGGCACCGAGCACGGCCTGGGCGATGCCGCGGCCGATGCCATTGGCGCCACCGGTGACCAGCACCACCTTGCCCGCCAGCGGCGCGGCAGGCCAGGCAGCGATCGGCGGAACCGCGCTCATGACAGGTCTTCGCCACGCAGGCGGCGATGCCAGCCGTCCACGCCGATGCGGTCCAGCGTCTGGATGTTGCGCTCGACGATCACGTCCGGATCGGGGAAGGCGTCCACCGCGCGTGCCACGCTGTCCTCGCGCAGCAGGTGCAGCGTGGGATAGGGCGCGCGGTTGGTGTAATTGCTGGCGTCGTTGGCGGCCACGCCTTCGAACTGGTAGTCCGGATGGAAGCTGGCCACCTGCAGGATGCCCTGCAGATCGAGCGCCTCGATCGCCGCGTCGGCGTTGTCGAGGAAGTCGTTGTAGTCCAGGAAATCCGTCAGCACCTGCGGGTGCACGATCAGGGTGGTGTCGATCTGCTCGGCCGGCGTGTCCCGCAGCAGCACCAGTTCCTCGGCCAGCTGTTCGACCAGTGCTTCGGGGGTGGTGGCATCACTGAGCACGAAGCGGACCTGGTCCTTCACATATACGGCCTTGGCGAACGGACACAGGTTCAGGCCGATGACGATGCGCTCCAGCCACAGGCGGGTGGCGGCGATCGGGTCGTCGGTGGGCAGGGCGGTATCGGTCATGGCGGGCACATCGGCGGGCGAGGTCGCCATTGTAGGCAGTGTGCCGCCGCTGCGCTGTTCACTGTCCAGGAACTGGACAGTCGCCATGCTGCAAATCCCCGCCGATTCAAGCCTTTGCAGGCCACCGGCAGATGGCCGATTGCCTGCTGCGGGCGGTAGGCGTGGAATGGACGCACGACACAGGAGGACACCCATGACTGCATCTTCTCCGTGGCTGCCGGACGCCCTTTGGGCCGGCGCCCTCTTCGACGGCCGGTGGCAGGCGGCCGCGCAACGGCAGCCGGTGATCGAGCCGGCCACCGGTAACACGCTCGGCCAGATCGGCCTGGCCGACCCGGCGCAGGTGGCGCGCTCGGCGGCGGCCGCTGCGCAGGCGCAGCAGGCGTGGGCGGCGGCTCCGTACGAACAGCGCGCTGAAGTGCTGCGCAAAGCGGCACGCCTGGCCGAAGAACACATCGACACCCTGGTCGAATGGCTGGTACGCGAAAGCGGCTCCACCCGCCTGAAGGCAGGTTTTGAGGCCAAGGTGACCATCAAGGCACTGCACGAGGCTGCGGCGCTGCCGTCGCGCAGCACCGGCGAGATTCTGCCTTCCGAGCCGGGCCGGCTGAATCTGGCGCGGCGCCGACCGCTGGGTGTGGTGGGGGTCATCTCGCCTTTCAACTTCCCGCTGTATCTGGCCATGCGCGCGGTGGCGCCGGCCATCGCGCTGGGCAACGCGGTGGTACTCAAACCTGACCCGCGCACAGCGGTGTGCGGCGGGGCGGTGATCGCACGCCTGTTCGAGCAGGCCGGCCTGCCGGCAGGCGTTCTGCACATGCTGCCCGGTGATGGCGCGGCCGGCGCTGCGCTGACCAGCGATCCGCACGTGGCGATGATCCAGTTCACCGGCTCCACCGCCGCCGGGCGCAAGGTCGGAGAGGCGGCGGGCAAGCATCTGAAGAAGGTCTCGTTGGAGCTGGGCGGCAAGAACTCGTTGATCATCCTCGATGATGCCGACCTCGACCTGGCGGTGGCCAACACCGCGTGGGGGGTCTACCTGCATCAGGGCCAGATCTGCATGGCGACCGGCCGCGTGCTGGTGCAGCGGAAGATCCACTCCGCTTTCCTGCAGAAGCTGGTGGCCAAGGCCAATTCATTGAAGGTGGGCGATCCGGCGCGCGAAGACGTGGCGATCGGTCCGCTGATCAATGCCGGCCAGCGCGACCACGCCACGCGCGTGGTCGAGCAGGCAGTGCAGGCCGGTGCCTCGCTGGAGGCCGGAGGTACCTATCGCGATCTGTTCTTCGCGCCGACCGTGCTTGGCAACGTCGCTGCTGACAATCCGGCGTTCAACGAAGAAATCTTCGCGCCGGTGGCGGTGGTGGTGCCGTTCGACGATGACGACGATGCCGTGGGCCTGGCCAACGACAGCGAGTACGGCCTGTCGATGGCCATCGTTTCCAGCAATGTCGGCCGCGCACTGAAGCTCGGTGAGCGCCTGCGCACCGGACTGCTGCACATAAACGATCAGACCGTGAACGACGAGGTGATCAATCCCTTTGGCGGTGTCGGAGCATCCGGCAATGGCACCAGTATCGGCGGCCCCGCCAACTGGGAGGAGTTCACGCAGTGGCAGTGGTTGACCGTCAAGGGCGAGGCGCCCGCTTACCCGATCTGATCGAAGGAGCCATCACGATGAACGACAATACGGCAACACGCGAGATCACCGCCGCAGTGGTCCGCGGCAAGGAACAACCCTTCGTCATCGAGCAGGCCCGGCTGCGCGGCCCGCAGGAGGATGAGGTCCTGGTGAAGGTGGTAGCCACCGGCCTGTGCCACACCGACCTGATCGTGCGCGATCAGTACTACCCGGTGCCGTTGCCCGCGGTGCTGGGTCACGAAGGCGCCGGCGTCGTGGAGGCGGTCGGCCCCAACGTAAAGGAACTGAAAGCAGGGGATCACGTGGTGCTGACCTATGGCGCCTGCGGCCACTGCAATCCGTGCCGGGGCGGTCATGGCGCCTACTGCAGGGATTTCTTCGCGCTGAACTTCGGGGGCGATGATGGCCACGGCCATACCGCCATCACCGATGCGCAGGGTCAGCCGTTGCACGACCATTTCTTCGCGCAATCTTCGTTTGCCACCTATGCGCTGGCGCGCGAGATCAATGCGATCAAAGTGCCCGACGATGCGCCTCTGGAACTGCTGGGCCCGCTGGGCTGCGGCATCCAGACCGGTGCCGGCGCGGTACTCAATTCGCTGAAGGTACGCTCGGGCAGCAGTTTTGCCAGCTACGGTGCCGGCGCAGTCGGTCTGAGTGCGGTGATGGCGGCCAAGGTGGCCGGTGCCACGACCATCATCGCCATCGATGTGGTGCCGTCGCGCCTGGCACTCGCGCTGGAGCTGGGCGCCACCCACGTGGTCAACAGCCGCGAGACCGATGTGGTCGAGGCCGTGCGCGCCATCACCGGCGGTGGCGCCGATTTCGCGCTGGAATCGACCGGTCGCCCGGAGGTGCTCTCTGCCGGTATCGAGGCCTTGGGGGGCTTGGGCATGATGGGCGTGGTCGGTGCACCAAAGCTGGGCACGACCGCCAGTTTCGACGTGAACAACCTGCTGCTGGGTGGCCGCAGCATCCGTGGCATCGTGGAAGGCGACAGTGTGCCGCAGGTGTTCATTCCGCAGCTGGTCACGCTGTTCCAGCAGGGCCGCTTCCCGTTCGACAGGCTGGTGAAGTTCTACCCGCTGGAGCAGATCAACCAGGCGGCCGAGGACAGCACCCGGGGCATCACCCTGAAGCCGATCCTGCGCATCGCGGCGTGATCTGAAGGCAGGGCTGCAGGGCTTCGCCCTGCACCTGCCGGATGGGCGGCAACCGCAGGCCAATACCTCATCGGAGCGTAACGTGGCGTTGCCGCTGGCGGGTGTACGCTGCGCCAATGATCGCAACCTCCGTCGGGCAACAGCAGCTGGTAGCGGCACGCGCGGCCTTTGCCGAGGGCGACGCGCGTTCATTGAGCGTGTTGCCGCAGCCGTTGCAGCAGTCGTGGATTCGCTCGCGCGCGGCTGGCCTGCAGCCCGGGCAGGAACCGGTCTACCTGCCGCTGCAGAGCGATGGCCGGCATCTGCCACAGCGCGACGACCGTCGCCTGGCACGCTGCGTGCAACCGGAGCTGGAACAGCTGTGGGCCGCTTTCGGCGGACGTGGCTGGACGATGTTCTGCGCCAACCGCGAGGGCATGGTGATCGCGCAGCAGGCGCATGGCCTGGAAGACTCGCCCCTGCTGCGGCCGATCCAGGTCGGGCGGCGGCTGGGCGAAAGCGAGATCGGCACCACCGCGCCGGCGGTCAGCCTGGCCGACGACCTGCCAGCGCTGGTGCGCGGCAATGAACATTACCTGCAGCGTTTCGCTCCGGTGTTCTGCCTCAGTGAACCCCTGCACGATCTCGACGGGCGGGTATGCGGAGTGATCGATATCACCGGGCTGGGTGAGCGCGATCCTTCGCTGCTGCAGGGCTATTTCCGGCAGGCCGCACTGGCCAGCGAGAATCGCCTGTTCCACACGCTTGCCGATGTGCACCTGCTGGCGCTGCAGCATGATCCGCGCTGGCTGGCGTCACCCTTGCAGGGGCTGCTGGCGGTGCAGGAGGATGGCCAGCTGCGCGCCGCCAACCGTGTGGCCCGGCGTCTGTTGGGCCTGCCGCGGCGCGGGCCACTGCCGTTGCTGGATATTGCAGCGGTGTTTGCCGGCGCCAGTGCCGCACAGCGGCGGCGCCTGCTGCAGCCGGGGGCGCCGCATCGGGTCCGGTTGGGCGAGGGCAGTGCGGTCTACCTGCAGCATCTGCAGGCGCCGCGCAATGTCGCTGGCAACAGCGTGCGACGGTCTTCACCGGCGACGATGGCGGCGCCGGCGCTGCGCGATCAGCAGCGTGAAGCGGCGCGCCGGGCGGCGCAGGCGGCGGACGGCAATCTCAGTCTGGCCGCACGCCAGCTGGGCATCTCGCGCACCACGCTGTACAAGCTGCTGCGTGATTGATCGAGCGCGGTGCCGGGCCACGCCCGGCGGAGCAGTCAGTCGCGGAAATTGTTGAACTGCAGCGGCAGCTCGAACTTGCCGGCCTTCAGTACTGCGATCGCGTCCTGCAGATCGTCGCGCTTCTTGCCCTGCACGCGCAGCTTGTCGCCATTGATCTGGCTCTCCACCTTCAGCTTGGCGTCCTTCAGTGCGGCGGCGATCTTCTTGGCCACCTTCTGCTCGATGCCCTGCTTGACGGTGATCTTCTGCCGCGCCTGCGCCAGATTGGTCTCGATGTCGCCGAACTCCAGGCTCAGCACGTCGATGCCGCGCGCTGCCAGACGCGCACGCAGGATGTCGTTCATCTGCTTGAGCTGGAACTCGGTCGGCGCGAACTGGTTGATGACATCGCCATCACGCTCGAACTTGGCGTCCACGCCCTTGAAATCGAAGCGGGTGCTCAGTTCGCGGTTGGCCTGGTCGATGGCGTTGGTCAGCTCGTGGGTGTCGACTTCGGAGACGACGTCGAAGGAAGGCATGGGCGATGCTCCGCAGAATTCAGTGCGGACATTCTATCGCGCCGGCCAGCCTGCCCGCTTTCCGTGGCGCTGGGCATCGCTGCAACGGCATCCCGCCGCCGGCTCGGCGATAATGGGCCATGAACGTGCAACGCTCCCCCTCGCGCGCGGTGGCCTGGATGGTCGCCGCGGTCGCCTGCTTCTCCCTGATGGACGCCGGCATGAAGCAGCTGGCGGCCAGCTATCCCACCCTGCAGGTGACCTTCCTGCGCGGCGCGGCGTCGTTGCCGTTCGTGCTGGTCTGGGTGCTGGTCAGCGCGGGCCCGCGTTCGCTGGTGCCACGTCGCTGGGGCCTGCATCTGCTGCGTGGCGCGCTGGGCATGGCGATGATCGGCTGCTTCGTGTTCGCGTTGCGCGATCTGCCACTGTCCACCGCCTACACCATCTACTTCGTCGCGCCGCTGCTGATCGCGGCCCTGTCGGTGCCGCTGCTGGGCGAACGGGTCGGACCGCGTCGCTGGGTGGCCATCGGCATCGGCCTGGTCGGCGTGCTGGTGGTGCTGCGGCCCGGCGTGGATGGCTTCATCTCGGTGCCGGGCCTGATGGTGCTGGCCGCGGCCACCGCCTACGCCGTTGCGGCGATCACGGTCAGCCTGCTGACCCGTACCGACACCTCGCAGTCGATGGTGGTCTGGTTCCTGGTCATCATGGCGATCGGCGCGGGCCTGCTGGCGATTCCCGGCTGGAGGCCGCTGCTGCTGGCGCACGCGCCGCTGATCGCAGGCATGGGGCTGGCCGGTGCGCTGGGTCAGATCGCCCTGACCAAGGCCTTCCAGCTGGGCGAGGCATCCATGATCGCGCCCCTGGAGTACAGCGGCCTGGTCTGGGTGATCGGATGGGATCTGGCTTTCTGGGGGCAGTTGCCGGACGGCTACACCTGGGTGGGGGCGGCAATCATCGTGGCGTCGGGCCTGTACCTGCTGCACCGCGAGCGGGTGAACCGCCAGCAGCCGCCGAAGCCGCTGGATCATCCTTGAACCGGTTTGGCCGGGGAGCGGGGTCGGAGCCCCTGCGGGGATCCGACCCCGGGGTCAGATCCCCACAGGGGCTCTGACCCCGGAATCCGCGCCGGAGCAGGCGTCTTAGAACCAAAAGGAATAACATTCTGGCCCATGGCGCGGGCGCGCGACCGCCGGCGCTGGTAGGCTGCACGCCCCCTTCTGTCGCCTGCCGGTGAGCCGCTCCCGTGATCGAGTTCCAGCGCCTGCACAAATCCTATGCCGTTGCCGGCCGCGCGGTCAGCGCGCTGCAACCGCTGGACCTGACCATCGAGGCCGGCGAGGTCTTCGGTATCATCGGTCATTCCGGTGCCGGCAAATCGACGCTGATCCGCATGATCAACCGTCTGGAAGAGCCTTCCGGTGGCCGATTGCTGATCGGAGGCGAGGACATCACCGCGCTGGATGCCGACGGCCTGCGCTCGCTGCGCCGGCGAATCGGCATGATCTTCCAGCACTTCAACCTGCTGTCCTCGCGCACGGTGGCGGGCAACGTCGCCTTCCCGCTGGAGCTGGCCGGTACACCGAAGGCGGAGATCGACAGCCGGGTGGCCGAGCTGCTGCAGACCGTCGGCCTGCAGGCACACGCACAGAAGTACCCGGCCCAGCTGTCCGGAGGCCAGAAGCAGCGCGTGGGCATCGCCCGTGCCTTGGCCACCCGCCCGCAGATCCTGCTGTGCGACGAGGCCACCAGTGCTCTCGACCCGCAGACCACCGCGTCGGTGCTGGCGCTGCTGTCGAAGATCAACCGCGAGCTGGGCCTGACCATCGTGCTGATCACCCACGAGATGGATGTGATCCGCCGCGTCTGCGACCGGGTGGCGGTGCTCGATGCCGGCCAGCTGGTGGAGACCGGTCCGGTCACCCAGGTGTTCCTGCATCCGCAGCATCCCACCACCCGCCGTTTCGTCAGCGAATCGGAGCATGTGGACGAAGGAACGCTGCACCGTGATTTCGACGCCGTGAGTGGGCGCATCGTGCGCTTGACCTTCCTCGGTGGCGATACCTACGAACCCCTGCTGGGCAGCATCGCGCGCCAGACCGGGGTCGATTACAACATCCTGTCCGGGCGTATCGACCGGATCAAGGACACACCGTATGGCCAACTGGTCGTGGCCCTGGTCGGTGGCGATCACGCCGCCGCGCAGGCCGCGTTCGTGGCCGCTGGCGTGCATGTCGAGGAACTGCGTCGATGATCATTGCTGCTGCGGACGGATTCTTCCGCCACCTGGATGCCGGCAAGTGGGCCGATATCGGCCAGGCCACCATCGACACTCTGCTGATGCTGGCCGGTTCGCTGCCCTTGACCCTGGCCATCGGGCTGCCGCTGGGCGTGCTGCTGTACCTGTTCGGTGCGCCGCAGATGAAGCGTCGTCCGTTCGCCTATGGCGTGCTGGCGCTGGTGGTCAACCTGCTGCGCTCGGTGCCCTTCATCATCCTGATGATCGTGCTGATTCCGGTGACGCTGTTCATGATGGGGACGTCGCTGGGTGTTCGCGGTGCGATCGTGCCCTTGGTGATCGGCGCCGCACCGTTCTATGCGCGGCTTGTGGAAACCGCGCTGCGCGAAGTGGACCGTGGGGTGATCGAGGCGACCCAGGCGATGGGCGCAACCACCTGGCAGCTGGTCACCCGTGTGCTGCTGCCGGAAGCGCGGCCGGGCCTGATCGCAGGTGCCACGGTCACGACCGTTGCGCTGATCGGCTTCACCGCCATGGGCGGTGCGATCGGCTCGGGCGGCCTGGGCGATCTGGCGTTCCGTGATGGCTACCAGCGTTCGCACACCGACGTCGCCCTGGTGACCGTGGTGCTGCTGCTGGTGCTGGTGCAGCTGCTGCAGATGCTCGGCGACCGTCTGGTCGCACATTACACCCGCAGGTAACCGGCACGTCCGCCGGGCATGGCCCGGCGCTACCCCGCCACGCGGACGTTCCAGTAGCGCCGGGCCATGCCCGGCGGCGTCGTCTCACCGCGCGTTGGGCACTTCATAGCCCAGTTTGCCGACCTGGTCCGGGCGCTGCGGCACCCGCTTGAGCTTGTCGGTATTCACTCCGTACTCGTCGCGCAGGCGCTCGGCCAGCTCCTTGTACAGCGTCTTGTCCATGTCAGGCCGACGGGCAAAGATCCACGCCATCTCGCGGCCCGGATAGCCGATCAGTGCCCAGGAGTAATCCGGCGCCACTTCCAGAACGCGCGAATGGGTCGGCACCACGCGGTAGAACCAGGTCCGCCAGCCATGGTTGCCGCTGTCCGGGTCGACGCTGGCACGGGCGCGGATCTCCTGTTGCGGTTCGCTGAAGCCGTTGCGGTAGCGGTAGGTGATGGCAACCTTGTGATCGTCGCGCAGCGCGTACTCGTTGACGCTGGCAACGTGACCGCGCTCGACGAAGTTCGGCACGCGGCCGATCACGTACCAGGTGCCCATGAAACGTTGCAGGTCGATCGGCGCGTTCGGATCGGGGGCGCGGGGCGCCGCGGCACGCGGCGACGGCGGATCGCTGGCAGCCAGCGCCGGGCCCGCCAGGGACAGGGCCAGCAGCACGGCGCAGAGCGGGCGGATCGAAGTCATGCGGGAGCGGGCTCCAGTGGGCTTGCACGCGCATGGTCGACTGTGTGCACGCGGTCCGTCAATGGTGTCGCAGCGTATGAGAAGGCCCTTGCCCAAGCTGTGTTGCATTGTCCACCGGAGAAACCCGCATGAGCGCACGCCTCACACGCCGCCCCTCGACTGAACGCGTCAGCGAACGCGCCGATCCGCGCCTGCTGCGGGGTGTACAGCACCTGGCACTGGCCGGCGTCGCACTGGTCCTGGTGTGGCCGGCCGCCCGTGGCAGCAGTGCCTGGCTGGGTTGGCTGCCCCTGTGGCTGATCGGCATGCCGCTGGTGGCCTGGTGGGCGTTGCTGCGCTGCCCATTGCCGTCGCTGCGGCGGCGGTCGTCGCGTCGTACCGGTGGACAGGCGCGCCGCCGGAGGGCAGCCGGCGCGCGCGGCCGGCGCGGCGCGACGGCGGCCGCCTGACCTTCGACACGGGGGGCGGTGTCCGGATCCGTGCTAGCGTTCCACGGCTTATGACTGCCTGGAGCTGCAATGTCACGACTCGCTTCCGCCTGCCTGCTGGCTGGCATGATGACCGCTGCCTCGGTGGGGACCGCCGTGGCTGCTGAAGATACCGACCGTTATGCCTGGCTGGAGGACGTCACCGGCGACAAGCCGCTGTCCTGGGTCAAGGAGCAGAACGCCAAGGCCGAGGCGCGCCTGGCGCAGACTCCGGCCTTCAGGCAGATGGAGGCCAGCATCCGTGAGGTGCTCGATTCGGATGCCAAGATTCCCGGCGTGCAGAAGATCGGCGACTACTACTACAACTTCTGGAAGGACAAGCAGCACGAACGTGGCCTGTGGCGGCGCACCACCCTGGCCGAGTACCGCAAGGCCTCGCCGCAGTGGGAAACCGTGCTTGACCTGGACGCACTGAACAAGGCCGAGGGCGAGAACTGGGTCTGGCACGGCGCCGACTGCCTGCGCCCGGACTACAGCCGCTGCCTGATCGCGCTGTCACGCGGCGGCGCGGATGCCGATGTCACCCGCGAGTTCGATCTGTCGACGAAGCGCTGGATCGAGGATGGCTTCTTCCGTCCCGAGTCGAAGGGCGGCCTGAACTGGATCGATCGCGATACCGTGTTCGTCTACACCGATTTCGGTGCCGGCACCATGACCACCTCCGGCTACCCGCGCGTGGCCAAGCTGTGGAAGCGTGGGACGCCGATGTCGTCGGCCAGCGTGGTGTACGAAGGCAAGCCGGAGGACATGTACATCGCGGCGATGCACGATGACACCCCGGGCTTCGAGCGCAACCTGGTCAGCCGCACGCTGGCGTTCTACAACAATGAGGTCTACCTGCGCGGCGACGATGGCACGCTGACCAAGATCGATGCGCCGAACTCCGCCGAGAAGGGCCTGCACAAGCAGTGGCTGACCCTGGAGCTGCGCGACGCCTGGACCGTGGGCGGCAGGACCTACGCGTCCGGCTCGCTGCTGGCGACCCGGCTCGATGACTTCCTGGCCGGCAAGCGTGACTTCGAGGTCCTGTTCACCCCGACCGCGACCACCTCGCTGGCCGGTGCGACCTGGACCAAGAACCACCTGGTCCTGAACGTGCTGGACGATGTGAAGAATCGCCTGTCCGTGCTGACCCCGGGCGCCAATGGCTGGCAGAAGAGCGCGTTTGTCGGCGCGCCGGCATTCGGCACTCTGGCCGTGGGCGCAGTGGACAGCGACGACAGCGATGCGGTCTGGCTGACCGCCACCGACTATCTGACGCCGACCACCCTGGCGTTGGCCGAGATCGGCAAGGCACCGGAAACGCTGAAGACCATGCCGGCCTTCTTCAATGCCGAGGGCAAGGTGATCGAGCAGCACTTCGCCACCAGCAAGGATGGCACCCGTGTGCCGTACTTCGTGGTGCATGCCAAGGACATGAAGCTGGACGGCTCCAATCCGACCCTGCTGTACGGCTACGGCGGTTTCGAGATTTCGCTGACACCCGGCTATTCCGGTGGCATGGGCCGCGCCTGGCTGGAGAGGGGCGGTGTGTACGTGGTCGCCAACATCCGTGGTGGCGGTGAGTACGGCCCACGCTGGCACCAGGCGGCGCTGAAGCAGAATCGTCACAAGGCCTACGAGGACATGGCCGCGGTGGCACAGGATCTGGTCAAGCGCAGGATCACCAGTGCCAGGCACCTGGGCGTGCAGGGCGGCAGCAACGGCGGCCTGCTGACCGGCAACATGCTGACGCAGTACCCGGAGCTGTTCGGTGCGGTGGTGGTGCAGGTTCCGCTGCTGGACATGAAGCGCTACAGCCACCTGCTGGCCGGCGCGTCGTGGATGGCCGAGTACGGCAACCCCGATACCAGCGACTGGGAGTTCATCAAGACCTTCTCGCCGTACCACCTGTTCGACGCGAAGAAGAACTACCCGCCGGTGCTGTTCACCACCTCCACCCGCGATGACCGCGTGCACCCGGCCCATGCCCGCAAGATGGCGGCGAAGATGATCGACGCTGGCAAGGATGTGACCTACTACGAGAACATCGAAGGTGGTCATGGCGGCGCAGCCAACAACGCGCAGGCCGCGCACATGGCGGCCCTGGCCTACAGCTTCCTGTGGGAGCGCCTGGGCGGTAAATGACGAAATGAAAAACGCCGCCCCCGGGCGGCGTTTTTCATGGGCGGCGCTGCGCGCTCGCCGGGCATGGGCCGGCGCTACCGGAAATGTTGCAGCCCGCGCGCGATGCGCTCCACCGCTTCCTGCAGCCGCGGGATTTCCTGGGTATAGGCCAGGCGCACATGCTGGTTGGCGCGGTGGAAGCCGAAATCCAGGCCCGGGGTGAAGGCCACATGCTCGGTTTCGAGGAAGTGCGCGCAGAACGCCTGGGCATCATCGGTGAACGCACTGACATCGGCATACAGATAAAACGCGCCCTGCGGCTCCACCTCGATGCGGAAGCCCAGCTCGCGCAGCGCCGGCAGCAGGAAATCGCGACGCCGGCCGAAGGCCTCCCGTCGCTGTTCGAAGATCGCCATCGATTCATCGGTGAAACAGGCCAGGGCTGCATGCTGGGCGATGCTCGACGCACTGATGTACAGGTTCTGCGCCAGCTTCTCCAGTTCGGGCACCGCTGCGGGCGGCGCCACCAGCCAGCCCAGGCGCCAGCCGGTCATGCCGAAGTACTTCGAGAAACTGTTCAGCACGAACGCGCTGTCATCGACCTGCAATACGCTGGCCGCGTCCACGCCGTAGGTCAGGCCGTGATAGATCTCGTCCACCACCAGGTGCCCGCCGCGTGCGTGCAGTGCGCGTGACAGCGCCGCAAGTTCATCGGCCGACAGCACCGTGCCGGTGGGGTTGGCCGGCGAGGCGACGAGTGCGCCGACGCTGTCCGTGTTCCAGTGCTGTTGCACCAGCGAGGGTGTGAGCTGGTAGGCGGTCTGTGGACCGACCGGGACCAGCTGTGCGGCACCTTCCACCAGGCGCAGGAAATGCCGGTTGCAGGGATAGCCGGGATCGGCCAGCAGCCAGTGCCGGCCCGGGTCGACCAGCAGGCTGCTGGCCAGCAGCAGCGCGCCGGAGCCGCCAGGAGTGACCAGGATGCGTTCCGGATCCACATCCAGCCGGTAACGGCTGCGATAGAAACCGCTGATCGCCTGGCGCAGCGCAGGCAGGCCGCGTGCGGCGGTGTAGCGCGTGTGCCCGGCGGCCAGGGCCGCCTGGCCGGCACGCACCACCGGCGCGGCCGTGGTGAAGTCCGGTTCGCCGATCTCCAGGTGGATGACATCGTGGCCGGCCTGTTCCAGCGCCTGCGCGCGGGCCAGCAGGGACATCACGTGGAACGGAGCGATTTCATGGCTGCGCCGGCTGTAGACCGGCGGGTGGGGCAGGGTACTCATGCGCCCATGGTACGCCGACCGCTGCCAGCGGACCCGCACCGTGACGACCTGCAGGGTTGTGGTGCCGACGGGATTGGGGTCAGATCGCTGTTCGGGGAAAGGGAACCGATCCCGTCGAAGACCATTGCATTGAAGCGCCTGGAGCCTTATCTCATGAAGTCCACCCTCTGCCTGTTGCTCGCCAGCCTGATGACCAGCACCGCTACCGCCGCCCCCCTGCCTGTTCCGCCGGACGCCGCCCGGCATCCGCACGAGGTCAAGGCCCCGTTCGGCGCGACCCGCAACGACGACTATTACTGGCTGCGTGACGACAAGCGCGCGAACAAGGACATGCTGGCCTACCTGCAGGCCGAGAACGCCTATGCCGACCAGGTGCTGGCGCCATTGAAGCCGCTGGAAGACGCGCTGTACAAGGAAATCGTCGGCCGCATCAAGCAGGATGATTCCAGCGTGCCGGCGCGCGAGCGCGGCTACTGGTACTACAGCCGCTTCGAGACCGGGCAGGACTACCCGATCCACGCACGCCGCAAGGGCAGCATGGATGCCGCCGAAGAAGTGCTGCTGGACGTCAACGCAATGGCCGCCGGCAAGGGCTACTTCAATGTCGGCTCGATGGAAGTCAGCCAGGACAACCAGCTGCTGGCCTGGGCCGACGATGACGTGGGCCGTCGCCAGTACACGATCCGCTTCAAGGACCTGCGGACCGGGCAGGTGCTGCCCGACGTGATCACCGGCAGTTCCGGCGACCTGGTCTGGGCCGACGACAACCGCACCGTGCTGTACGTCGAGAACGATCCGGAAACGCTGCTGACCGTGCGCGTGAAGAAGCACGTGCTGGGCACCCCGGCCAGCGCCGACACCGTCGTCTACGAAGAGAAGGACGACAGCTTCTACATGGGCATCGGCCGCACCCGCGACGACCGCTTCATCACCATCGGCGTGCACAGTACCGTGTCGTCGGAAGAGCGCTACGCGCCGGCCAGCGACCCGACCACGTTCACCGTGCTGGCGCCACGCCAGCGCGACGTCGAGTACGACGCCGACCACTACGATGGCCGCTGGGTGATACGTACCAACGACAGTGCAAAGAACTTCAAACTGGTCACCGCACCGACCGATGCCACCTCGCGCGCGCAGTGGAAGGACTGGATCGCGCATGACGATGCGGTGTTCATCGAAGGCTTCGAGCTGTTTGATGGCTTCACCGCCATTGCCGAGCGCTCCGAAGGCCTGGAGCGCATCCGCCTGCTGTTCAAGGATGGCCGCAGCGACTACGTGAAGGCCGATGAGCCGGCGTACTCGATGGGCCTGGGCGACAACACCGAGGCCGATACGCCATGGCTGCGCTACGTCTACACCTCGATGACCACCCCGACCACCGTGTTCGAGCTGAACACCGCCACCGGCGAGCGCCGCCAGCTGAAGGTGCAGCCGGTGATCGGCTATGACGCATCGAAGTACGAAACCGAACGCGTCTGGATCACTGCGCGCGATGGCGTGAAGGTGCCGGTGTCGCTGGTCTACCGCAAGGGCTACCAGAAGGACGGCAAGGGCGCGCTGTTCCAGTACGCCTACGGCAGCTACGGCATGTCGATGGACCCGTACTTCAACCAGACGGCAGTGAGCCTGCTCGATCGCGGCGTGGTGTATGCCATCGCCCACATCCGCGGTGGCCAGGAGATGGGCCGCGACTGGTACGAGAACGGCAAGCTGCTGCACAAGCAGAACACCTTCAACGACTTCATCGACGTTACCCGTGGACTGGTGGCGCAGGGCTGGGCGGCGAAGGATCGCGTGGCCGCGTCCGGTGGCAGTGCCGGTGGCCTGCTGATGGGGGCGGTGGCCAACCAGGCGCCGCAGGACTACCGGGTGATGGTGGCGCAGGTGCCGTTCGTGGACGTGGTCACCACCATGCTGGATCCGACCATCCCGCTGACCACCAACGAGTACGACGAGTGGGGCAACCCGGAGCAGAAGCAGTACTACGACTACATGCTCTCCTACTCGCCCTACGACAATGTCAGGAAGCAGGATTATCCGGCGCTGTTCGTCGGTACCGGCCTGTGGGATTCGCAGGTGCAGTACTGGGAACCGGCCAAGTGGGTGGCCAGGCTGCGCGACGACAACACTGGCCATTACCCGATCCTGTTCCGCACCAACATGGAGGCCGGCCATGGCGGCAAGTCGGGTCGCTTCCAGCGTTACCGCGAGCTGTCCGAATCGTATGCCTTCGTGCTGCAGCAGCTGGGTATCGCAGCACCGTGATTGCGGCGGGGTGCCGGGCGTTGCCGGGCACCCCGAACCGTTATCCTTGCGAGCATGAGCCTGCCTGAACCGCCTGCCGCCCAGGACGCAGCCCCGACCCGCCGGCCGGTGCGTTTCCGCTGGGCATGGTGGCTGCTCGCCTATGTCAGTCTCGGCACCGGCATCGTCGGCATCTTCGTGCCGGGGCTGCCGACAACCGTATTCATCCTGATCTCGGCATGGGCCGCCTCGCGCGGCTCCGAGCGGCTGCATGCCTGGCTGCTGCAGCATCCGCGCTTCGGGCCGGCCATCAGCAACTGGCAGGCGCATGGCGCGGTCAGCCGCTACGGCAAATGGATGGCCACGATCACCATGGCGGTCTGCGCCGGGATCATGCTGTGGTGCGTGCCGATCGCCTGGGTGAAGTGGTTCTCCATCGGCAGCATGACCGTGGTGGCGATCTGGCTGTGGACGCGGCCGCTGCCGCCGCAGGACTGACCCTTCCGCCGGGCATGGCCCGGCGCTGCCATGGGGGCCGTACCCTCCACCAACCGCTCAGCCGGCAGTGGCTATACTCGGGGCATGAAGATTCCCCATCGAAACGCCATCCTGATTCCGCTGGCAGCGGCCTCGCTGCTGTTCCTGTCCGCCTGCGGCAACAAGGGCCCGCTGGTGCTGCCGCAGAAGCCGGTGCCGGTGGAAGAGACCGTCGAGCCGGCCACCGATGCCGACGGCGAAGCCACCCCGCCTGCCACCCAGGACACGGGTGACGGCAGTCCGTCGGTGACCCCGGACCCGGTGAAGAAGGTGGACGACGGGAATGAGTAAGACCGGTTCCACCGCGCTGCGTTTCAGCAAGATGCACGGCGCGGGTAACGATTTCGTAGTGATCGACCTGCGCGACGGCACCGCGCCGCCCACGCCACAGCTGGCCGCGCGCCTGGCCGACCGCCACACCGGCGTGGGCTGCGACCAGATCCTGACCATCGAGGCCCCGCGCGTCGAAGGCTCGGTCGCCTCGTACCGGATCTGGAACGCCGATGGCTCCAATTCCGAGCAGTGCGGCAACGGCGCGCGCTGCATCGCGGCCTGGCTGGTGCGCGAGGGCAGTGCCCAGGGCGATGCATTCGTCATCGACAGCCCACTGGCCAGCCATGCGGTGCAGGTGCTGGGCCAGGGCCAGTATGCGGTGACCATGGGCGTACCCGCATTCGAACCTGCCAGCGTGCCGCTGGTCGGCTTTGCCCACCCGCGCGAGGAGTATCTGCTGCCGCTGCAGGGCGAGAGCGTGCGGTTTGCTGCGGTGTCGATGGGCAATCCGCATGCCGTGATCGAGGTGGGCCTGATCGATGCGGCGCCGGTCGAGCGCGTCGGCGCGCTGCTGCAGCAGCATGCCTCGTTCCCGAAGTCGGTGAACGTGGGTTTCACCCAGGTCATCGCGCCGGACCATGCGCGGTTGCGCGTGTTCGAGCGGGGCGTCGGCGAGACCCTCGCCTGCGGCAGCGGCGCCTGTGCAGCCGCAGTCACCCTCATGCAGCGCGGTCGCCTGCAGCGCGATGCACGCATCAGCCTGCCCGGCGGCGAACTGCGCATCCAGTGGCCGGGCGAGGGGCAGCCCGTGGTGATGGCCGGCCCCACCGCATTCGTCTTCGAAGGGGAGTGGATCGCATGACTGAGACCGTCGACAAGCTCGGGGCCCATGAAGTCGCTGCCTGGTTGCGGCGCCATCCGGCCTTCCTCAAGCAGTTCCCGGACCTGGCGCTGACCCTGGTGGTGCCGCGCGATGACGGCCCGACCGCATCGCTGGCCAGCTACCAGCTGGAGCTGCTGCGGGAAAAGAACCGCGAGCTGGCGCGACGGTTGGCCGATCTGGGCGCGACCGCCCAGGTCAACGAACGGCTGGCGGTGCGCACCCACCAGCTGACGCTGGCACTGATGAAGCAGGGCAGTGCCGCCGATACCCTGCGTGCGATGGCCGCCTCGCTGCAGGAGGATTTTGCGGGTGATCTGGTGCGGCTGGTCGTGCACGTGCCGGTGGCCGGGCTGGAACAGGCCGAATGGCTGCAGGTCATCGCGGCCGACGATCCACGCCTGGGCCCCTTCCGTGATTGCCTGAAGGACGGTGAGCCGATCTGCGGCCGCCTGCAGCCGGAAAAGAACGCGGTGCTGTATGGCGCGCGCAGTGAGGAGGTGCAGACCACCGCCCTGCTGCCGCTGCCGGGTGTCGGCCTGATCGCGGTCGGCAGCCATGACCCGAACCGCTTCTACCCGGGCATGGGCACGCTGTTCCTGCGCATGATGGGCGAGGCCCTGGCCACCGGCCTCAAGCGCTTCCAGGACTGAGCGGAGCGCGGCGGCGATGAGCGCGGTCATGGCGTTCCTGCAGCACCTGCAGGTGGAACGGCGGATGTCGGCGCATACGCTGGACGCCTACCGTCGCGACCTGGATGCGCTGGCGGCATGGGCCGAGCCGCGGGGCGTGCCGGTGGAGGCGCTGGATGCTGACGCCGTGCGACAGTTCGTCGCCGATGAACATCGCCGGGGCCTGTCGGCCAAGAGCCTGCAGCGGCGGCTGTCTGCCTGCCGCAGCTTTTATGCGTGGCTGCTCAGGCATGGCCGCATCGAGGTCAGTCCAGCGGCCACCCTGAAGGCACCGCGAGCGCCGCGCAGGCTGCCGCAGGTGCTCGACGCCGATGAAGCCGTGCAACTGGTCGAACTGGAACCGGAAGGCGAGCTGGGGCGACGCGACCGCGCGCTGCTGGAGCTGTTCTATTCCTCCGGCCTGCGCCTGAGCGAGGTCTGCGCATTGACCTGGCGTGACCTGGATTTTGCCAGCGGACTGGTCAACGTGATGGGCAAAGGCAACCGCCAGCGTCGGGTACCGTTCGGCAGGCCGGCGCGCGAGGCACTGCTTGCGTGGCGCAGCGAAAGCGGCGGCGCCCCGGCCACCCCGGTGTTTCCGGGCCGCAACGGGCCGATCAGCCAGCGCGCGGTGCAGATCCGCATCCGCCAGCTGGCGCAGCGGCAAGGGCTGTTCAAGCACGTGCATCCGCACATGCTGCGGCACAGCTTCGCCAGCCACATCCTCGAGTCGTCCGGCGACCTGCGCGGCGTGCAGGAACTGCTGGGGCACGCCGACATCGCCACCACGCAGATCTACACCCATCTGGATTTCCAGCACCTGGCCAAGGTCTACGACGCTGCGCATCCGCGCGCCAAGCGCCGCCGGTAGCGCCAATCCACGCCCGGCGGGAGTGGTAGCGCCGGGCCGTGCCCGGCGGATACGGCGGCCGCTGGCGCCCGAGCCCTGAACGGCAGCCATCCGCGCAGGCTTGATCGGCCCCGGCGCTGTCCCCATGTCCCGGGAACAGCTATCGGAGGCCGCATGGACCCCAGTCAGAACCCCAACGTTTTCCACGCCACCACCATCGTCTGCGTGCGTCGCGGCGAGCATGTGGCCATTGCCGGCGACGGCCAGGTCACGCTCGGCCACACCGTGATGAAGGGCAATGCGCGCAAGGTGCGCCGGCTGGGTCGCGATGGCCAGGTGCTGGCCGGTTTCGCCGGCGCGGCCGCCGATGCCTTCACCCTGTTCGAGCTGTTCGAGGCCAAGCTGGAAAAGCACGGCCAGCTGCAGCGTGCCGCCGTCGAGCTGGCCAAGGACTGGCGCACCGAGCGTCGCCTGGGCAAGCTGGAAGCACTGTTGGCCGTGGCCGACAAGGAAACCTCGCTGATCATCAGCGGTACCGGCGACGTGATCGAGCCGGAAGACGGCATCATCGCCATCGGTTCCGGCGGTTCCTACGCGCTGTCGGCGGCCCGCGCGCTGATGGCGCACACGGCGCTGGATGCGCGCACCATCGCCAGTGAAGCGATCAACATCGCGGGCGACATCTGCATCTACACCAACCGCAACGTGGTGGTCGAGGAGCTGTGACGCTCCCTGATCCGCCGGGCATGGCCCGGCGCTACCGGCCGGGCCGTCTGGTTCCGGTGTCATCGACAACGCATTCGTGAGCCCATCCATGTCGAAGATCGAAGTTTCCTCCGCCACCATGACGCCGCGCGAGATCGTGCAGGAGCTGGACCGGCACATCGTTGGCCAGCATGACGCCAAGCGCGCCGTGGCCATCGCCCTGCGCAACCGCTGGCGCCGCATGCAGCTGCCGGCCGAGCTGCGCAACGAGGTCATGCCGAAGAACATCCTGATGATCGGCCCGACCGGCGTCGGCAAGACCGAGATCGCGCGTCGCCTGGCCACGCTGGCCAATGCGCCGTTCGTGAAGGTCGAAGCGACCCGTTTCACCGAGGTCGGCTACGTCGGCAAGGACGTCGAACAGATCATCCGCGATCTGGCCGATACCGCGGTCAAGCTGTACCGCGAGCAGGCCAAGGTGCGCGTGCGCACCCAGGCCGAAGAACGTGCCGAAGACCGCATTCTCGATGCGCTGCTGCCACGCCGCAGCGGCGGCATCGGTTTCGACCCGGAAGTGGCGCGCAACGAGCCGTCGGCACAGGACAACGAAACCCGCATCAAGTTCCGCAAGATGCTGCGCAATGGTGAGCTGGACGAGCGCGAGATTGAACTGGATCTGGCCGCCAACGTCAGCATGGACATCATGACGCCGCCGGGCATGGAGGAGATGGGCCAGCAGCTGAAGTCCATGTTCGCCAATCTCGGCGGTGGTGCCAAGGCGCACAAGCGCACCTTGACCATCAAGGCGGCACGCCCGCTGCTGCTGGAGGAAGAAGCCGGCAAGCTGGTCAACGAGGACGATATCCGCACTGCGGCGATCGAAGCCTGCGAGCAGCATGGCATCGTCTTCATCGACGAGATCGACAAGGTTGCCAAGCGCGGTGACAACGTGGGTGGTGGCGACGTCTCGCGTGAAGGCGTGCAGCGCGATCTGCTGCCGCTGGTGGAAGGCTCGAACGTGTCGACCAAGTACGGCACGATCAAGACCGACCATATCCTGTTCATCGCTTCCGGTGCTTTCCACCTGGCCAAGCCGAGCGATCTGATTCCGGAGCTGCAGGGTCGTTTCCCGATCCGCGTGGAACTGGGCGCGCTGAGCAAGGGTGATTTCGTGCGCATCCTGACCGAGCCGAAGGCGGCGCTGACCAAGCAGTACGAAGCGCTGCTGGCCACCGAAGGCGTCAAGGTCAGCTTCACTGCCGACGCCATCGACCGCCTGGCCGAGATCGCCTTCCAGGTGAACGAGCGCCAGGAGAACATCGGTGCCCGCCGCCTGCATACGGTACTGGAGCGCCTGCTGGATTCGCTCAGCTACGAAGCGCCTGACCGCGATGGCGAGACCCTGGCCATCGACAGCGCTTACGTCGATGCGCATCTGGGTGAACTGGTGCAGGATCCCGACCTGAGCCGCTACATCCTGTAACGCAGAAGGCCGCCGAAAGGCGGCCTTCTTGTTTGAGCGATCCGACCCCTGTGCGCTCAGGCCTCCGGCAACGGCGCAGGTACGGTGCCCGGCTCGAACACGCCTTCCTTCACGTAGGCGGCCAGGGTCATGTCCAGCGCGAGCATGCCGTCGCGCTGGAGATCCATCAGATCCGGCTCGACCATCGCGCCGTGCAGCACCCCCAGCACGGTCGCGTGCAGCATGCGCGCGGCGATCTTCGGGTCGGCGCCTTCGCGCAGCTGGCCCAGCGCCTGCGCGCGTCGCAGCGCACGCTCCATCCGGTCCAGCGCGTCGCGGAAACCGGCCTGCTGGAGTTCGGTCAGCACCTTGGTATCGGCCGAAGCATCGCTGCGCAGCATGATCTCCATGGTCTTGCGCAGGCGCTCGTCTTCGGACAGCTCGATGAAGGAATGGATCATCACCGCGCGCAGATCATGCACCGGCGTATCGCGCTGCTCGGTGGAGGTGCGCTCCAGTTCCTGCATGAAAGGCAGGTGCACCCGTTCGATGATCGCGGCCAGCACCTCGCCCTTGTTCTTGAAGTGCCAGTACACGGCGCCGCGGGTATAGCCGGCGCGGGCACCGATCATCTCCAGCGTGGTACGGGCCACGCCATGTTCATGGAAGCAGGCTTCGGCGGCGTCAAGGATGCCTTCCCGGGTTGCCTGGGTGTCCTCTTTGGTCTTGCGGGCCATGGGTACGAGTACGGGTGAAACGTGGCTGAATTGTACCTGTTTACAAACAAACAAGCATGTATGTATATTTCACCTCCATCGTTCCCGTCGTGTACGTGGCTGTCCTGTTCCGGCACCCATGCCTGCCCGGGTGGGCGTTGTACGTGAGGCCTCAACCCTTTCCCGGGAGGTGTCCGCCGTATCAGCGCCTGCTGAGATTCTTCCTTCCAAGAGCCTTCCCCATGTTGCTGAGCCGAATCCGACCCTTTGCGCTGTCGCTGGCCATCGCCACGACCGTGGCCGCCTGTGGCGGCGAACCCCAGGCCCCCGAACAGGGGCCCGGCCAGGTCAGCGTGGTCACGCTGAAGTCCGAGACCGTGGGCCTGACCCGCGAGTTGCCGGGCCGGACCAATGCCTTCCTGGTGGCCGAAGTCCGTCCGCAGGTCAGCGGCATCGTGGCCAAGCGCCTGTTTACCGAGGGCGGCATGGTCAAGGCCGGCGAGCCGTTGTACCAGTTGGATGACGCCAGCTACCGCGCCCAGGCCAACAGTGCCCGCGCACAGCTGGCCCGCGCCGAAGCCACGGCCAACGCCGCGCGCCTGAGTGCCAAGCGCATCACCGAGCTGGCCAAGGTCGATGCGGTCAGCCAGCAGGATCTGGAAAACGCCGTAGCCGCGCAGAAGCAGGCCGAGGCCGACGTCGGCGCCGCCCGGGCTTCGCTGGATTCGGCCAACGTCACGCTGGGCTACGCCCGCATCACCGCGCCCATCAGCGGCCGCATCGGCAAGTCCAGCGTCACCCAGGGTGCGCTGGTGAACGCCGGCCAGGCCGACGCCCTGGCCACAGTGCAGCAGCTGGATCCGATCTATGTCGACCTCACCCAGTCCTCGGCCGAGCTGCTGCAGCTGCGCCGCGAGCTGGCCGCCGGCCGCCTGCAGGACAACCAGCAGACGCCGGTCAGCATCCTGCTGGAAGACGGCAGCGCTTTCGAGCACAAGGGCACGCTGGAGTTCTCCGAAGTCAGCGTCGATCCAGCCACCGGCAGCTTCGGCCTGCGGGTCAAGGTGGAAAACCCCGATGGCCTGCTGATGCCGGGCATGTACGTGCGCGCAGTGATCGGTGGCGGCGTGCGCAGCGACGCCGTGCTGGTGCCGATGCAGGGCATCGCCCGCGATGCCAAGGGTGACACCACGGCGATGGTGGTCGGCAAGGACAGCAAGGTCGAAGTCCGCCCGGTCAAGGTCAGCCGCACCATCGGCGACAAGTGGCTGGTCGAGGATGGCCTGAAGCCCGGCGACAAGGTCATCGTCGAAGGCCTGCAGAAGATCGGCCCCGGCATGCCGGTCAACGCCACCGAAAAGGGCGCCGCACCGGCCAAGCCGGCCGCTGCCCCGCCTGCGGCTCCGGCCGGCGACGCGAAGTAAGCGGAGAATTCCATGGCACGCTTTTTCATTGATCGACCCATCTTCGCGTGGGTCATCGCCATCATCATCATGCTCGCCGGCGGCCTGGCCCTGTTCAAGCTGCCGGTCTCGATGTATCCCAACGTCGCTCCGCCGGCGGTGGAAATCAGCGCCACCTACCCGGGTGCCTCGGCCAAAGTGGTCGAAGACTCGGTGACGCAGATCATCGAGCAGAACATGAAGGGGCTTGATGGCCTGATCTACTTCTCCTCCAACAGCTCGGCCAACGGCCAGGCGACCATCACCCTGACCTTCGAGAGCGGTACCAATCCGGACATCGCGCAGGTGCAGGTGCAGAACAAGCTGCAGCTGGCCATGCCGCTGCTGCCGCAGGAAGTGCAGCGGCAGGGCATCAACGTGGCCAAGTCCAGCTCGGGCTTCCTGAACGTGATCGCCTTCGTCTCCGAAGACGGCAGCATGGATGCCAACGACATCGCCGATTACGTCGGCTCCAATGTCGTCGATCGCCTGAGCCGAGTCCCGGGCGTGGGCAACATCCAGGTCTTCGGCGGCAAGTACGCCATGCGCATCTGGCTGGACCCGAACAAGCTGCATACCTATGGCCTGTCGGTGCCGGAAGTGACCGCAGCGATCCAGGCACAGAACGCACAGGTGGCGATCGGCCAGCTGGGCGGCGCGCCCTCGGTCAAGGGCCAGCAGCTCAACGCCACGATCAATGCGCAGTCGCGCCTGCAGACGCCGGAGCAGTTCCGCAACATCGTCGTGCGCGGCGCGCAGGACGGTGCCGAACTGCGCCTGGGTGATGTCGCCCGCGTCGAGCTGGGCGCGGAGTCCTACGACTTCGTCACCCGCTACAACGGCCAGCCGGCCAGCGGCCTGGCCGTCACCCTGGCCACCGGCGCCAATGCGCTCGACACCGCCGCGGGCGTGGATGCTGCGCTGGACGACCTGAAGAACTTCTTCCCGGCCGGCCTGAAGGCCGAGATTCCGTACGACACCACGCCGTTCGTACGCGTGTCGATCAAGGGCGTCGTGCAGACCCTGATCGAAGCGATCGTGCTGGTGTTCGTGGTGATGTACCTGTTCCTGCAGAACTTCCGCGCCACCCTGATCCCGACCATCGCCGTGCCGGTGGTGCTGCTGGGCACGTTCGGTGTACTGGCGATGCTCGGCTTCTCGGTGAACATGCTGACCATGTTCGCGATGGTGCTGGCGATCGGCCTGCTGGTGGACGACGCCATCGTGGTGGTGGAGAACGTCGAGCGCATCATGTCCGAGGAGGGCCTGTCGCCGCTGGAGGCCACCCGCAAGTCGATGGGCCAGATCACCGGTGCACTGGTCGGCATCGGCCTGGTGCTGTCGGCGGTCTTCGTGCCGATGGCCTTCATGAGTGGCTCCACCGGCGTGATCTACCGGCAGTTCTCGGCCACGATCGTTTCGGCGATGGCGCTGTCGGTGCTGGTCGCGATCGTACTGACCCCGGCGCTGTGCGCCACCCTGCTCAAGCCGCTGAAGAAGGGCGAGCATCATGTCGCCCACCGCGGCCTGGCCGGTCGCTTCTTCAACGGCTTCAACCGGGGTTTCGACCGCACCAGCGAAAGCTACCAGCGTGGTGTACGCGGCATCCTGAACCGTCCGTGGCGTTTCATGGGCATCGTCGCCGCGCTGTTCGTACTGATGGCGGTTCTGTTCGTGCGCCTGCCCAGCTCGTTCCTGCCCAATGAAGACCAGGGCGTGCTGATGGCGCTGGTGCAGGCCCCGGTCGGCGCCACCCAGGAACGTACCCTGGAATCGATCGCGGCACTGGAGAATCACTTCCTGGAGAACGAGAAGGCGGCGGTCGAGTCGGTGTTCTCGGTGCAGGGCTTCAGCTTCGCCGGCATGGGCCAGAACGCGGGCATGGCCTTCGTCAAGCTGAAGGACTGGAGCGAGCGCGACGCCGACAACGGCGTGATGCCGATCACCGGCCGCGCCATGGCTGCGCTGGGTGGGATCAAGGACGCCTTCATCTTCGCCTTCCCGCCGCCGGCGATCCCGGAGCTGGGTACCGCTTCGGGCTACACCTTCTTCCTGAAGGACAACAGCGGCCAGGGCCACGATGCGCTGGTGGCCGCGCGTGACCAGCTGCTCGGCCTGGCGGCCGGCAGCAAGAAGCTGGCCAACGTCCGCCCGAACGGCCAGGAAGACACGCCGCAGTTCCGCATCGACATTGATGTGGCCAAGGCAACGTCGCTGGGGCTGTCGATCGCCCAGGTCAATACCACCCTGGCCACCGCATGGGGCAGCGCGTACATCGATGATTTCGTCGATCGTGGCCGCGTCAAGCGTGTGTTCGTGCAGGCCGACCAGCCGTTCCGCATGGTGCCGGAGGACTTCGATCTCTGGTCGGTGAAGAACGACAAGGGCGAGATGGTTCCGTTCAGCGCCTTCGCCAGCAAGCACTGGGACTACGGCTCGCCGCGCCTGGAGCGCTACAACGGCGTGTCGGCAATGGAAATCCAGGGCGAACCGGCCCCGGGAGTCGCCTCCGGTGACGCCATGGCCGAGATCGAGCAGCTGGCCAAGCAGCTGCCGGCGGGCTTCGGCATCGAGTGGACCGCGATGTCCTATCAGGAACGCCAGGCCGGCTCGCAGACCCCGCTGCTGTACACGCTGTCGCTGATGATCGTGTTCCTGTGCCTGGCCGCGATGTACGAAAGCTGGAGTGTTCCGACCGCCGTGCTGCTGGCCGCCCCGCTGGGTATCCTCGGCGCGGTGCTGGCCAACACCTTCAAGGGCCTGGAGCGCGACATCTACTTCCAGGTGGCAATGCTGACCACGGTGGGCCTGACCAGCAAGAACGCGATCCTGATCGTCGAGTTCGCCAAGGAAAACCTGGAGAAGGGGGCCGGCCTGATCGAATCGATCATGCATGCCGTGCGCGATCGCCTGCGTCCCATCGTGATGACCTCGCTTGCATTCGGCATGGGCGTGGTGCCGCTGGCGATCTCCACCGGTGCCGGTTCCGGCGCCAAGCAGGCCATCGGCATCGGCGTGCTGGGCGGCATGATCGTCGGCACCGCGCTGGGCGTGTTCTTCGTGCCGCTGTTCTTCGTGGTGGTGCAGCGCGTGTTCAAACGCAGGACCGCCGAGTGATGGAATCCGGCAGCGCCGGGCCATGCCCGGCGGATGCCTTACCACGTAGCTGCCGGGAACGGCCCGGCGCTACCACCGTGACCCCCAAGGTGTCGCCATGAAATTCTCTTCTCTTGCTGTATCCCTGGCCGCCGTGCTCACGGTCGCCGGCTGCTCCACCCTCGCGCCGAAGGACACGGCCGTTGCCCCGGCGATTCCTGCGCAGTGGCCGGCAGAGGCCACGCAGGGCCAGGTTGCCGATGTGGCCACGCTGGGCTGGCGTGACTTCTTCACCGATCCACGCCTGCAGCAGGTGATCGGCCAGGCGCTGGACAACAACCGCGACCTGCGTGTGGCCGTGCTCAATGTCGAGCGCGCACGCGGCCAGTACCGGGTGCAGCGCGCCGACCGGGTGCCGGGTGTGGCCATCACCGGGCAGATGGAGCGCACAGGTACGGATGCGGGAGTCACCGAGCAGTTCACTGCCGGCGTCGGTGTTGCCGAATTCGAGCTGGACCTGTTCGGCCGCGTGCGCAACCTCAGCGAAGCAGCCCTGCAGCAGTACTTTGCCATCGCCGCCAACCGCCGTAATGCACAGCTGAGCCTGGTGGCCGAGACGGCAACGGCGTGGCTGACCTACGGCGCCGACAGCCAGCAGCTGAAGATCGCCGAAGCGACGCTGAAGACCTATGAGGATTCGCTGCGCCTGGCAGAAGCACGCCATGAACGTGGCGGCAGTTCAGCACTGGAACTGACCCAGACCCGCACCCTGGTCGAAACCGCGCGCACCGATGCCGCACGCCTGCGCGGCCAGCTCGCGCAGGACCGCAATGCCCTGGCGCTGCTGGCCGGTGGCCAGGTCGACCCGGCTCTGCTGCCGGATGGCATCGAGCCGCAGTTGCTGGCACTGGCCCCACCACCGGCCGGCCTGCCCAGCGACGTGCTGCTGCTGCGCCCGGACATCATGGCGGCCGAACACCAGTTGCTGGCCGCCAACGCCAACATCGGCGCTGCCCGCGCAGCGTTCTTCCCGAGCATTTCGCTGACAGGCAGCATCGGCAGCGGATCGAACGAACTGTCGAACCTCTTCGACAGCGGCACGCGCGTGTGGAGCTTCCTGCCGAAGATCACCCTGCCGATCTTCCAGGGCGGCCGTTTGCGTGCCAATCTCGACATCGCCAATGCAGATCGTGACATTGCACTGGCGCAGTACGAGAAGGCGATCCAGAACGGCTTCCGCGAAGCGGCGGATGCGTTGGCGATGAACGTAAGCCTGGATGAGCAGGTCAGCGCCCAGCAGCGTCTGGTCGACGCGGCCGAGCAGGCCAACCGGCTGTCGCAGGCACGCTATGACGCCGGCCTGGACAGCTTCGTCAGCCTGCTCGACGCGCGTCGTACGGCCTACAGCGCGCAGCAGACGCGGCTGCAGGCGCAACTGGCCCAGCAGGCCAACCGCATCACCCTGTACAAGGTGCTGGGCGGCGGCTGGCACGAACGCAGCTGACGGGACGCGCCGGGCATGGCCCGGCGTGGATTCTGGTAGCGCCGGGTCATACCCGGCGGCGCTTCGATCAGGCGTTCGCGGGTCGTCGCGTCAGGGCTACACCGCTTCATCATCACGGCGCACCGTGTGGCAGGCCCGCACACGGGCCAGCGCGTCGCCGGCTTCGCGTGCCATCCGCTCATACTCGGCGCGGATCTCTTCCAGCCGCTGTTCGTCCAGTTCTTCCAGATCCAGCAGCTCGTTGTTGGCTTCCGCGGTGGCCCGGATCAGTTCGTCCAGCTTGATCTGCATCGCCGCCGTATCGGCGTTCTGCGTGTGCTGGATCAGGAAGACCATCAGGAAGGTGATGATGGTGGTGCCGGTGTTGATGACCAGCTGCCAGGTGTCGTTGAAACCGAACACCGGGCCGGAGATGCCCCACACCACCACGATGGCTACTGCGACCAGAAAGGTCCACGGAGAGCCGGTGGCGGCCGCGGCCTTCTTGGCGATGGTATTGAACAGGTTTCTTGCTTTCATCGTCGTCGTCCCGCTGGGATGACGTGATGATCGGCGCGTGGCCGTGCAGCCCGCGTGCAGCAGGCCTGCTCAGGCGCGCAGCCGCGGTGCGTCCTGCAGGCGCACGCGGCTGGCCTGGTAGACGTGCTGCCAGCAGCGGTCAACGAACTCGCGGGCCTGTGCTTCGCTCAGCCGCGGCATGATCTGCAGCGCATACTGGGTCTGGAACATCTCGTCACGCTGCTCGTTGCTGGCGCGCGGCTGGGTGATCAGCGAATCGCAGGCGAACTTGATCCAGGGTACGTAGGAACCGAACGAATTATGAGGCAGCGCACCGTCGGCATGCTGGCGGCGCCAGTGCTCGAGTTCCGCATCGACGTCGATGACCGGGGGAATGGCAGGGACTTCAGTGTGCATGTCGATCCAATCGGTTGAGGTGGACGTGGAGTGGGGGAATCGCAGTGTTGCCTGATCACCGGTGGAAGCGGTGTCATCGCAATGTGGAAACAGCGTTGCGATTGCCGATCAGTTGGGCGTGCTCGACCACGCCGAGGTCTTCAGCGATGTCCGCCATCGCGTTGCACAGGCGGACGTGGTCGCGTGGATGGTCGCGCACCAGTTCCAGCTGCATGCTCTGATAAGCGGTCCAGAACAGGGCACCGCGCCGATGCAACCGATATTGGCCCCGCAGGCGGGCGCGGATTCCGTCAAGGATCAGATTGGGCGTGGGGCTTGCAGCGTGCGCGCACATGGCTGGCTCCGCCGGGGTAGGGGGTCCCGGTAACCCCACCGTAGGCGTGCCGGAGCGGTGGGGTGTTACCGCGGCGTGTGCATGCGTGCCGACGGAGTGCGCAGCGCGTCACATCGAACGCCGCAGACGCTGACTGCACAAGGGCCTGCCGCGGATGAAGCATTCATTAAACGCGGGCTGGGGTCAGTCCACGGCACTCATTCGCCGATGTCTTCGTTCCAGATCTCGGGATATTGCGCAATGAAGCTCCCGAGCAGGTCGACGCATTCCTGGCTGTCGAGGTCGATCACAGTGACGCCGTTTTCGCGCAGCCAGTCGATGCCGCCCTGGAACGTGCGGGACTCGCCGACCACCACGGTGCCGATGTTGAACTGGCGCACCAGTCCCGAGCAGTACCAGCACGGGGCCAGGGTGGTCACCATGATCGTGTCGCGGTAGCGACGCTGGCGCCCGGCCTTGCGGAAGGCGTCGGTCTCGCCGTGCACGGAGGGATCGCCTTCCTGCACCCGGCGGTTGTGGCCGCAGCCGAGCAGGCGACCGTCGTTGTGGTACAGCGCCGCGCCGATCGGCACGCCGCCCTCGGCCAGGCCCTGGCGGGCTTCGGCGATGGCGGTCTGCAGCAGGGCCTGGTAATCAGGTGTGGTGATCATGCGGGGCTCCGGAAGGTCATGGGCTGCCATGATAAGGCGCCGTTCCCCCGCAGCGGCCCTGGCGGTGCGATAATCGGGGCATGAGCGAATCCCCCTACAAATCCGGTACCACCCATTTCGGGTTCCGCGACGTCGCCGCCAAGGACAAGCAGAAGCTGGTCGGGCAGGTGTTCACCTCGGTCGCGCGCAACTACGACCTGATGAACGACCTGATGAGCCTGGGCGTGCACCGGGCGTGGAAGCGTTACTACGTGGCGACCGCGCAGGTGAAGCCCGGTGACCGCGTGCTTGACCTCGCGGGGGGCACTGGCGACATTGCCGCCCTGCTGAAGGAGCGCGTCGGCGCCGAAGGTTCGGTGGTTCTGGGCGACATCAATGCCGGCATGCTGTCGGTGGGCCGTGATCGCCTCACCAACCGCGGCCTGGTGCTGGGCCTGGACTACGTCCAGTGCAATGCCGAGGCCCTGCCGTTCCCGGACAACAGCTTCGACCTGGTCACCATCGCCTTCGGCCTGCGCAACGTGACCGACAAGGATGCCGGCCTGCGCGAGATGTACCGCGTGCTCAAGGTCGGCGGCCAGGCGCGTGTGCTGGAGTTCTCCGAGGTCACCGCCGACTGGTTCAAGCCGATCTACGACTTCCACTCGTTCAAGATCCTGCCGAAGCTGGGCAAGCTGTTCGCCAATGATTCGGACAGCTATCAGTACCTGGCCGAGAGCATCCGCAAGCATCCGCCGCAGGACGAGCTGAAGGCCATGATGGGCGAGGCCGGTTTCGAGCGCTGCCACTACAAGAACCTGACCGGCGGCATCGTGTCGATCCACTCCGGCTACAAGCTGTAAGCCTTGCCCTTGGTGGGTGCCAACCTTGGTTGGCACTCGGCCGCTGCGGTCATCCGCTCTGGTAGGTGCCGACCTTGGTCGGCACGGGCCTGCCACATGCGTTGATGGATCCGTGCCAACCAAGGTTGGCACCTACCCAGGGCGCCGCCGCAGGATCGGCCTTGGCCGCCTTACCCCGCACCGCGCAACGCCTGCGGGGCCGGAGGGAGGTACCATTGGGGTTTGCTCCCCGTAACGGTCCCGATTCATGCGCAATCCGCTGATGCTCCTTCCGTTGGCCGTGGCCCTGGCCGCCGGCTGCTCCCAGGAGGCGGCCGCGCCCGCCGCCGCCCCGACTGCCGAAAAGGCCCCCGCCGCTCCCGTGAACGCCGAGAACCGCAGCCACGACGAAAGCTCGTACGCCGAGCCGGACAAGGTCGTCATCAAGGACATCGCGCTGGACCTGAAGCTGGACTTCGACCAGAAGCAGATCGGCGGTACCGCGACCTACACCCTGGAATGGAAGCAGAAGGACGCCACGCAGCTGGTGCTCGACACCCGCGAGCTGACCGTGTCCAAGGTCGAAGCCGTTGCCGCTGACGGCGCGCGCAGCCCGCTGAAGTTCGAGCTGGCGGCGGCCGACAAGGTGTTCGGCAGCAAGCTGACCATCGAGGCCCCGCAGCAGCCGTCCAAGGTCGAGGTGACCTACTACACCGCGCCGACCGCCTCGGGCCTGCAGTGGCTGGCGCCGTCGATGACCGAAGGCAAGAAGCTGCCCTTCATGTTCAGCCAGTCGCAGGCCATCCATGCCCGTTCCTGGGTGCCGCTGCAGGACACCCCGAGCGTGCGCTTCACCTACAGCGCGCACGTGGTCTCGCGCCCGGACGTCATGGTGCTGATGAGCGCCGACAACGACCCCAAGGCCGCGCGTGATGGTGACTACACCTTCAAGATGCCGCAGCCGATCCCGTCCTACCTGCTGGCGATCGCCGCCGGCGACCTGGTGTTCGAGCCGATCTCCGGCCGCTCCGGCGTCTGGGCCGAACCGACCATGGTCGGCAAGGCGGCCAAGGAATTCGAGGACACCGAGAAGATGATCGGTGCCGCCGAGAAGCTGTACGGCGAGTACCGCTGGGGCCGTTACGACATGCTGGTGCTGCCGCCGTCGTTCCCGTTCGGCGGCATGGAGAACCCGCGCCTGACCTTCGCCACCCCGACCGTGATCGTCGGCGACAAATCGCTGGTTTCGCTGGTCGCCCACGAACTGGCGCACAGCTGGTCGGGCAACCTGGTGACCAACGCCAGCTGGAAGGACATCTGGCTCAACGAGGGCTTCACCACCTACGTCCAGGGCCGCATCACCGAAGCGCTGTATGGCAAGGAGATGGCCGAAATGGAGCGGCAGATCGACCAGACCGATCTGCTGGCGGAAGTGAAGGACATGAGCCCCGCCGACCAGGCGCTGGCGCTGCCGCCGCTGAACGAGCGTGACCCCGATGAAGCCCTGAGCCAGGTGGCCTACGTCAAGGGTTCCTGGTTCCTGGAGTTCCTGGAACAGCGGTTCGGCCGCGAGACCTTCGATCCGTTCCTGCGCGGCTGGTTCGATGACCACGCCTTCCAGAGCGCGAATACCGACCAGTTCGTCGAGTACCTGAAGAAGAACCTGCTGCCGAAGAACCCGTCGGCAGTGACGGAAGCCGAACTGAAGGCATGGCTGGACGAGCCGGGCATCCCGGCGTTCGCGGCCAAGGCGCAGTCGCGCAACTTCAGCAGCGTCGATACCGCGCGCATCGCCTTCACCAGCGCCGGCACCGTGCCCAGCAGCCAGGTCATCGCTGACTGGAGCACCCAGGAGTGGGTGCGCTTCATCGACGGACTGGGCACGACCCAGCCGCTGGACACGCTGGCCACGCTGGACAAGGCCTTCCACTTCACGGGCACGCCGAATGGCGAGATCGCCATGCGCTGGTATCCGCTGGCCATCCGCAGCGGCTACGAGCCGGCCAATGAGGCCGCGGCGGCATTCATCGAGCGTGTCGGCCGTCGCAAGCTGATCCTGCCGATCTACGCCGAACTGGTGAAGACGCCGAAGGGGCTGGAGCTGGCCAAGCAGGCCTTCGAGAAGGCCAAGCCGGGCTACCATCCGATCACCACTGCCTCGGTCCAGGACATGCTGGCCAAGGCCGAAGCCAAGTAAGAACAAGCGCCGGGCACTGCCCGGCGCTTTTTTTGTAGAGTCGAGCCATGCTCGACTTTGCAAGCATGCGAAAAACACGAAGGACCTTTGCCATGAAACGACTGATCCTGCTCACCGCCTGCACCCTGGCCCTGGCCGCCTGCAGCAATCCCGAAGAAGAGCGCAAGGCGCAGGAGGCCGCTGCCGCTGCCGTGCAGGCCCAGAAGGAAGCCAAGGCCGAGGACTTGGCCAGGCAGTACGACATGGCCGTCGCCGCGCAGGACTGGGAGCGCGCGCGACTGCATGGCGCCGCGCTGCTGGATGAGTACAAGGACACGGCCGCCGCCGAGCGCATCGCCGCAGGCTTCGACGAGGTCAAGGCCAAGGGCGATGCCGCGCGCGACCTGCGCCGCATGCAGGCGCTGTGGCAGTACAACCAGATACCGGTCGGCAACAAGGGCAACCAGATTTCGGCGCAGATCTACAGCAAGGAACGGGTGGACGTGGATGGCAGCGGCGCAAAGCCGGTGCAGCTGGTGTTCCGCGATCACCCGGAGTGGAAGCGGCACGCCTACCTGGTGCTGCAGGCGGGCGATTTCCGCTGCCCGAAGTGCATGGTGAAGGTGACCGTGGACGACGGCAAGCCGGTGTCGATGGCCGCCTGGCGGCCGCAGACCGATGAGGCGATTGCGCTGTTCATCACCGACCAGAAGGCGCTGTGGAAGCTGGCGCGCAAGGGCAAGTCGATCAGCATCGAGTTCCCGGTCAAGGCCGGCGGCACCCGCACGGCGGTGTTCGAGACCGGGGGCGTGGACGCAAGCCGCATGCCGTCGTGGTGGCAGTGATGATCGCGACGGGCAGCGCAGTGCACGCGTTGTCCGCGATCCGGCACTGGGTGTTCGACATGGACGGCACGCTGACCGTCGCCGTGCATGATTTTGCCGCGATCCGCCGCGCACTGGAGATCGCCGCCGAGGAAGACATCCTCGACCATATCGCGGCGCTGCCTGACGCATCGGCTCAGGCCAAGCGTGAGTGGTTGCTGGACCATGAGCGCGCGCTGGCCGAGGACGCGCTGCCCGCGCCGGGCGCGGTGACGCTGCTGCGCGCGCTGGCGGCCGCCGGGTGCCGGCTGGGCATCCTGACCCGTAACGACCATGCGCTGGCGAAGCTGACGCTGGAGGCGATCGGGGTCGGGGCGTTGTTCGACGATGCCGACATCGTCGGCCGTGATGAAGCGGTGCCCAAGCCCTCGCCGGATGGCCTGCAGCAGCACCTGCGGCGTTGGGGCGTTGCAGCGACGGAGGCGGTGATGGTTGGCGACCACGCCTACGACCTGGAGTGCGGCCGTGCCGCAGGCACGCACACCGTGCTGGTCAATCTGCCGGAGAACCCATGGCCGGGCCGCGCCGATTGGCACTTCGCCGATTGCCGCGCCCTGTTGGCGGCCTGGCAGGGCGCATGACCGTGTAGAGCCGAGCCCACGCTCGGCTGCTCTGCGGTCAGATCGCGCTGGCGCGCGCAAGCCGAGCATGGGCTCGGCTCTACAGACAGCAGGCAACGTGTCGGTCGGAAGTTCCGGTGGTGCCGGCCGCTGGCCGGCAGTGTCGACCCAGGTCGACACCCACCGAGCAGATGCGCGGGCAGTTCGGTTTACGCGCCCAGCGCGTAACCGAACTGCTGCTTGAACTGCTCGTTGAACTCATCGAAGGTGAAGCGCTGGTTCTGGGTGCCCGGGTGCTCGACCTTCAGTGCGCCCATCAGGTTGCCCATGCGGCCGATGGTCAGCCAGTCGTAGCCCTTCTGGATGCCGTAGATCAGGCCCGCGCGGAAGGCATCGCCGCAGCCGGTCGGATCGACCACACGGCGCTCGTGCGCCGGCGGGATGTCGTAGCTCTTGTCCGGCGTGTGGATGACCGCGCCCTTCGGGCCGCGGGTGGTGATGTAGGCCTGCACGCGGCTGACGATTTCCTTCTCGTCCCAGCCGGTGCGTTCCTGCAGCAGGTTCGACTCGTAGTCGTTGACCACCACGTAGTCGGCCTGCTCGATGAACTGGCGCAGCTCCGGTCCGTTGAACAGCGGCATGGCCTGGCCCGGGTCGAAGATGAACGGGATGCCGTCCTCGTGGAACTCCAGCGCGTTCTGGATCATGCCTTCGCGGCCGTCCGGGCCGACCAGGCCCAGGGTCACGCCCGGCACGCCACGCACGTGGTTCTCGTAGGAACGCATCATCGCGCCCGGGTGGAAGGCGGTGATCTGGTTGTTGTCGTGGTCGGTGGTGATGAAGGCCTGCGGGGTGAACAGCTCATCGATCACGCGCACGCGCGACAGGTCGATGCCCAGGCCATCGAAGTACTCGCGGTACGGGCCGAAGTCCGAGCCGACCGTGCCCATCGGGATCGGGTGGCCGCCCAGCAGATGCAGGTTGTAGGCGATGTTGCCGGCGCAGCCGCCGAACTCGCGGCGCATCCGCGGGACCAGGAACGACACGTTCAGGATGTGCACCTTGTCCGGCAGGATGTGATTCTTGAACTGGTCCGGAAACACCATGATGGTGTCGAAGGCAAGAGAACCACAGATCAGAGCGGACATCGATGTAAGCCTATGCGGTGAATTTTGGGGTGGGCCTGCCCGCTTCGACGGGCAAGCAAACGGCGCCCTTGGGCGCCCGACGGCGCAAAGGTTACCCGCTGGTGCCGCTCAGGGCCAGAAGCGGGTGATGCCGGATCAGGCCCAAAGCCTGTGAAGACGCGGGTTCAGCTGGATTTTTCCTTGCTCGGCGGCAGGCGGGTTGCTAGGCTTGTCGGCCTCGATTTCTGCCCATTTTTTCGCCATCCCGCGGCGGGCACGACACCCCTCAGGACTCCTTCCTCAGATGTTCAAGAAACTCCGTGGCATGTTCTCCAATGACCTGTCCATCGACCTGGGCACGGCCAACACCCTCATCTACGTGCGCGGGCAGGGGATCGTGCTGAATGAGCCTTCGGTCGTGGCCGTGCGCCAGGACCGTGCCATCGGTGGCACCCGCTCGGTGGCAGCCGTCGGTGCCGAGGCCAAGCAGATGCTGGGCCGTACCCCGGGCCACATCACCACCATCCGCCCGATGAAGGATGGCGTCATCGCCGACTTCACCTATACCGAGGCGATGCTCAAGCACTTCATCAAGAAGGTGCACAAGTCCCGCGTGCTGCGCCCGAGTCCGCGCGTGCTGGTCTGTGTGCCGGCCGGCTCGACCCAGGTCGAGCGTCGTGCGATCAAGGAATCGGCCGAGGAAGCCGGTGCCCGCGACGTGTACCTGATCGAAGAGCCGATGGCCGCTGCGATCGGCGCCGGCATGCCGGTCACCGAAGCCCGTGGCTCGATGGTCATCGATATCGGCGGTGGCACCACCGAAGTGGCGGTCATCTCCCTCAACGGCATCGTCTATTCGGCCTCCGTCCGCATCGGTGGCGACCGCTTCGACGAGTCGATCACCAACTACGTGCGCCGCAACCACGGCATGCTGATCGGTGAAGCCACGGCCGAGCGCATCAAGGTGGAGCTGGGCTGTGCCTACCCGCAGGCAGAGGTGCAGGAGCTGGAGATTTCCGGCCGCAACCTCGCCGAGGGCGTGCCGAAGATGATCAAGATCAGCTCCAACGAAGTGCTCGAAGCCCTGCACGAACCCCTGTCGGGCATCGTCAGCGCGGTCAAGCTGGCCCTGGAGCAGACGCCGCCGGAACTGTGCGCCGACGTCGCCGAGCGCGGCATCGTGCTGACCGGTGGTGGCGCCCTGCTGCGTGACCTGGATCGCCTGATCTCCGAGGAGACCGGCCTGCACGTGCAGGTGGCCGACGATCCGCTGACCTGCGTGGCCCGCGGCGGTGGTCGTGCGCTGGAGCTGGTCGACATGCACGGCAACGAGTTCTTTGCGCCGGAATAAGCTGTCCCGGCCGTTCCTGCCCGCAGCGCCCCTCCGGGGTGCGGCCCGTCGCGTTGGCGGGCCGGCACCGGCGGGGCGTCCGCGTGTTTCCCCTCCGCCTTCTGCCAGTTGAATCGTTGCCGTGCCGCCCTACGCCGGTCCTCCCGTTGCTTCCCGATCCGGTGATGCCGCCAGCCCGCTGCGGCTGCTGGCCTATCTCGCGCTGGCCATCACCCTGATCGTCCTCGACGACCAGGCCGGCTGGCTGGCGCGCCTGCGTGAACAGGCCAACACCCTGGTGCAGCCGGTCTGGGCCCTGGCAGGCCTGCCGGGCAAGCTGGGCAGCCAGGTCAAGGACAACGCGGCCAGCCACAGCCAGCTGGTCAGCGAGAACCGCGAGCTGCGCAACCAGCTGCTGCTGGCCAACGCCCGCCTGACCCGTCTGCAGACCGCTGCGCTGGACAATGCCCAGCTGCGCGAACTGTTGAACGTGGCCGAGCGCAGCGGACTGGACGTGCAGTTGGCGCCGATCCTCGATATCGACCTGGATCCGGTGAAACAGCGTCTGGTACTCGATGCAGGCAGCCGCGAGGGAGTGCATGTCGGCCAGGCGGTGATCGACGCCGGTGGGCTGATGGGCCAGGTGATCAGCGTTACCGGCGGCACCTCCACCGTGCTGCTGCTGACCGACCCCGACCATGCCGTGCCGGTGACCGTGGCCCGCAACGGTGTCCGCCTGATCGTCTACGGTCGCGGCGATACGCTGGAACTGCGCGACATCCCGCTCAGTGCCGGGGTGGAAGTGGGCGATGAGATCGTCACCTCCGGTCTCGGTGGCCGTTTCCCGGCCGGTTTCCCGGTCGGCACCATCACCGCGCTGCGCCCGGATGACACCCATGCCTTCCTGGTCGGTGAGCTGAAGCCGGCCGCACAGCTCGACCGCGGCCGCGATGTGCTGCTGCTGCGCCCGGGCGCAGCGATCCGCATCCCGCCGGAAGTACGCCTGCAGCTGGAGGACACCGCGCCGGGCGGGCCAGCCAATGCGGCTACCGTGCCGGTCCCGGCAATTCCGGCAGCAGCACCGGCAGCAGCACCGGCAGACACCCGCGCAGGGCAGCCGTCGGCGCCGGCCGTCACTCCGGCGTCTTCGACCGCCCCGGATCCGCAGCCGGCAGCCGGACCGGCCGCCGCCGCAGAGGTCCAGCGATGAGCCGCCTGCGCGACAATCCCTGGGTGCTGCCGGCCAGTCTGGTGGTGGCCCTGCTGCTGGGCCTGCTGCCGCTGCCGGCCCTGCTGCAGCCGCTGCGCCCGTACTGGCTGGCGCTGGTGCTGGCGTACTGGGTGATCGAAACGCCCGAGCGCGTTGGTCTCGGCATCGCATTCGCCAGTGGCGTGGTCGCCGACCTGCTGTATGGCGGGGTGCTGGGTGAACAAGCGCTGCGCCTGGTGATGCTGGCCTTCATCCTGCAGCGCTTCCGCGCCCGCATCCGCTTCTTCCCGATGTCCCAGCAGATGCTCGCCATTGGTGGCCTGCTGTTCAACGACCGCATCGTCAGCGCGCTGGTGCACATCGTGGTGGATGAGCCGACGCTGCCGTGGTCGTACTGGTGGGCGCCGCTGCTGGGCATGGGCCTGTGGCCGCTGGTATTCGTGCTGCTGGACGCGGTGCGTTTCGGCAAGCGCGGGCGTTGAGCCATGATTCCGCGCCGCCAGGTCAAGAACCCGCACGCCGAAGCCGAGCAGTTCCGCCGTCGTGCGGCGCTGGGTTTCCTGGGGGTGCTGGTCTGCCTGCTTGGGCTGGGGGGCTGGTACTTCAAGCTGCAGGTGCTGGACCACGACATCTACGCCACCCGTTCGGAAGCCAACCGCATCAAGCCGCGGCCGGTGGTGCCGGGGCGCGGCATGATCTACGACCGCAACGGCCGCCTGCTGGCCGAGAACGTGCCGGCTTTCCGCCTGGACGTGACCCCGGACAAGGTCAAGGACATGGATGCCACGCTGGAAGGACTGGCAAAGATCATCGAGATCAGTCCGGAAGAGCTGGAGGCGTTCAACAAGTCGCGCAAGGCGCGCCGGAAGTTCCTGCCGGTCACGCTCAAGCTGCGCATGACCGACGATGAGATGGCACGCTTCGCCGTCGATCGCTGGCGCTTCCCGGGTGTCGAGCTGGAGCCCTACCTGACCCGTCGTTATCCGTACGGCGATCTGTTCGCGCATATCATCGGCTACGTCGGTCGTGTCGATGACAAGGATCTGGAGATCCTTGGCGAGGGCAATGCCGCGTTGACCCACATCGGCAAGTCGGGCCTGGAGCGCTATTACGAGCAGCAGCTGCGCGGCAAGGTCGGTTACGAGCAGGTGGAGACCAACGTGCAGGGCCGTGCGATCCGCACCATCGGCCGCGTTGCCGCGCAGTCCGGTGTCGACCTGCGCCTGTCGATCGACGCCGACCTGCAGCGGGCGATGGTTGCCGCCTTCGGCGACCAGGAAGGCTCGGCGGTCGCGATGGACCCGCGCACGGGCGAGGTCCTGGCGATGGTCAGCCTGCCATCGTACGACCCGAACCTGTTCGTCAACGGCATCTCCCACGCCGATTTCAAAGCGTTGAACGACAATCCATCGCGCCCGCAGTTCAACCGCCTTGTACTGGGCGGTGTGGCCCCCGGCTCGACGCTCAAGCCGCTGATCGCACTGGCCGGTCTGGACGCCGGTGTGCGCCGCCCGGAAGACAAGATCCTGTCCACCGGCATGTTCTACCTGCCCGGCACCAGCCGCGGCTGGGGCGATGCCAACCGTGGCGGCCATGGCTGGACCGACCTGCGCAAGTCGATCTCAAATTCGGTCAATACCTATTACTACCGGCTGGCGCTGGACCTGGGCATCGAGCGTTTCGACCATTACATGGACTATTACGGTTTCGGCCAGCCGACCGGCATCGACCTGACCGGCGAGATCGGCGGCATCCTGCCGTCACCGGCGTACAAGCGGAAGACCCGCAAGGAAGCGTGGTACCCCGGCGATACGGTCAACATCAGCATCGGCCAGGGCGACTGGAAGGTCACCCCGCTGCAGCTGGCGCGGGGCGTCAGCGGTCTGGCCAGCGGGCAGCTGCGCACGCCGCACCTGGTCATCCAGCAGCGCGAAGGGTTCGACAGCGAGTGGACCGGGGTGCCGGCACGCGACAGCAAGCCGGTCAGCCCCAATCCGAACAACGTGCAGGCCGTGCGCGAAGGCATGATGGCGACCATGCAGCCCGGCGGCAGCGGCTGGCGGGTGGCGGTCGGGGCGCCGTACGTGATGGCCGGCAAGACCGGCACCGCGCAGGTGGTCAGCCGCCGTGGCACGGCAGCGGTGAATCCAAAGAGCCTGCCGATGCACCTGCGCCACCGTGCGCTGTTCGTTGGCTTCGCGCCGGCTGATCAGCCGGTGATCGCATTGGCGATCGCGGTGGAAGGCGGCGGTTACGGCGGCTCGGCAGCTGCGCCGATCGCACGCAAGGTGTTCGATGCCTGGCTGCTGGGCAAGATGCCCGATGGCATCCAACCGCTGGACAGCGAACGCGGCACCACCGCCATCGGTGCGACCGCTTTCGACAACGAGGACGTGGGCGCCCGCCAGGCGGGGGATGCTGCCGCCGCACAGGTCGGTGAGCATCCGGTGCTGATCGGCGCTGCGGTCCCGCAGCCCCAGCCGCAGCCGGGAACACCCGCTGCGCCGGCACCGGCACTGCCTGCCGCGCCGCGTCCACCGGCGGCTGCGGAGGCGACGCGATGAAGGCCTTCCTGCGATGGGCCGGGGACATGCTGCGGCGCTTCTTCAGCACGCTGGACTGGGTGCTGTGCCTTGCCCTGGGCGCGCTGATGATGATCGGCCTGGCCACGCTGAAGAGTGCAGGCGGCGACAGCCTGGTAATGGCGCAGGGCGCCCGCTTCGCCGTGGGCATGGCCGCGCTGTGGGCCATCTCGCGGGTACCGATCCTGCGCATCCGTTCGGCGACGCCGATGATCTACGCGATCTCGATGATCCCGTTGCTGGCGGTGTTCGTGCTCGGTACCGGCAAATACGGCCGGCAGTGGCTGGACCTGAAGTTCTTCTACCTGCAGCCGGCTGAACTGCTGAAGGTGAGCCTGCCGATGATGGTGGCCTGGTACCTGCACCGGGTGCCCTTGCCACCACGCATCAATACGGTGCTGGTGTCGCTGGTCATCATCGGCGTGCCGACCGGTCTGGTGATGCTGCAGCCGGACTTCGGCACGGGCGTGCTGATCGCCGCCAGCGGCGTGTTCGTGCTGCTGCTGGCCGGGTTGCCATGGTGGTGGGTGGGGCTGGGCGTGGGCGGCGTGGCCGCGGTTGCGCCGCTGGCCTGGTTCTGGCTGCTGCGGCCCTACCAGAAGGACCGCATCATGATGTTCCTCGACCCGGAAATGGATGCGCTGGGCGCGGGCTGGAACATCATCCAGTCGAAGATCGCGATCGGTTCCGGCGGGTTCGACGGCAAGGGCTGGGGCGAAGGCTCGCAGTCGCACCTGAACTTCATTCCCGAGCAGACCACCGACTTTGCATTCTCGGTGTTGAGCGAGGAATTCGGCTGGATCGGCGTGGCCGTCGTGCTGGCGCTGTACCTGGTGGTGATCGGGCGCTGCCTGTGGATTGCCAGCCAGTCGCGCGACTCCTATTCGCGGCTGCTGGCCGGTGCCACCGGCCTGGCGTTCTTTGTCTACGTGCTGGTCAATGGCGGAATGATCTCGGGTCTGTTGCCGGTGGTGGGCGTACCGATGCCGTTGATCAGCTATGGCGGTACGTCGGCCGTCTCGCTGCTGGCCGGCTTCGGGCTGGTGATGGCGGTGCGCAGCCACAATCCCGTGCACGGCGGCTACGGCTAGCACCTCCGGGAGCGCGCGGCCGACGCGGGTTGCTGCACCTCTGCGGTTTCGGGCAAGGCCGGGGCCGTCCAACGCTTGCGCAACGCCCTTCATGGAAGCGTTCCCATGACGACGCGCAACAGCAGGTCCGCTGACCAAAGCCCTAAAAAAACGTTATCTAGTTCACACTTTTACGCTGCGTTGATTTTGATCAATGGACTTGTCGCAATCGGCCTGCACAATGGCGGCCCGTTCGGCACGGCGCGCCGTCTATCGTTGCAGCGCGAGGGGGCGTCGGGCGGGAAGCAGTACTGATCCAACGGATACAGGGCGCGCGGGGTACTGCCACTGGGGAGCGGCAGCCGCGCGCGTATCGACCGGATCCGGTCGCCGGTTGCGTCTGCGGGGATGGGGACGCAACCGGCAACCTCTCAACTGAATACGATGGATCGCTCACATCGTTTTCACAATTTCGACTGCTTGCAAGCAAATCGTTGTGATTCATGGTGTTAGGGGTTTTAATTCATCCATGACCTGCTAACCTGCGACGATGATTCGACGCACTCTGGCCTGCATGCTTACCCTCGGCCTGGTCGCCTGCGCGACCCAGCCGACATCTCCACCGTCTTCACCGCAGGCCAGCAGTACGCCGCGCCATCCGGCCACCAAGCCCAAGGGACCGGCCGAGGCCGCGCCGGAAGCCACCGCCGCCACCGCGCCGCCGGTCGATCTCACGCCGGTTCCGTTCGAGACTGCGCGCGCCACCTTCATCGCCGATACCGCCAAGCGTTACGGACTCCAGCCCGACGAGATCCGTCGCGTGCTCGACCAGGCGCAGGTGCGCCAGCCGATCATCGCCGCGATGTCGCGCCCTGCCGAACGGGTCAAACCCTGGAACGAATACCGGCCGATGTTCATCAGCAAGGCGCGCATCGAGGGGGGCCGTGCCTTCCTCGCCGAACACCGCGCCGAGCTGGATCGCGTGCAGCAGCGCACCGGTGTTCCGGCCGAGGTGATCGTGGCGATCATCGGCGTGGAGACCAGCTATGGCAGGAATGCCGGCAACCACCGCGTGCTCGATGCGCTGTACACGCTGGCCTTCTACTACCCGCGCAGCGGCGATCCGGAGAAGCTGGAACGCGAGGTGCGCCGCGAGCTGTTCTTCCGTGATGAACTGGCCAAGCTGTTTGAACTGGGCCGCGAGGAGAAACTCGACATCACCACGCTCAAGGGCAGCTATGCCGGTGCGATGGGCATGGGCCAGTTCATGCCGTCCAGCTACCTGGACTATGCCGTGGATGGCAACGGCGACGGTCGCCGTGACCTGTTCAACAGCTACGACGACGTGTTTTCCTCCATTGCCAACTACTTCGTGAAGAAGGGAGGCTGGGTCCGGGGCGGGCAGGTGGCCGTGCCGGCGACACTCGCTCCGGGGCGCGAGGAATTCAATCCGACCGAGTGGGCACCGACCTGGTCCCTGGCCGATCTGGCCCAGCGTGGCTATCAGCCTGCCGCACCGGTACAGCCGGGTGCGACGGCCACTCCGGTTACGCTCGAGGGCAGCACCGGCAAGCAGTACTGGCTGGGCTTCCAGAACTACTACGCGATCACCCGCTACAACCTCTCGAAGATGTATGCGATGGCCGTGTTCCAGTTGTCGCAGGCCATTGCCGGACAGGAGCTGCCCCCGGCATGAACATCAGATGGCTGGTCCCTGGATTGATCGTCCTCGCGCTGGCCGCCTGCAGCAGCGCGCCGAAGAAGCCGGCCACCGCCGGCCACGGTGGGACGCCTTCCGGTACGGTGGTGCAGGGCAGGGGCACGCGCCCGGCGCATTGTCCGGAGGGATCGCCCTATGCGGCGGCCAAGGAAGACCCGAACACGCGGGGCAACTACACCGCCGGCGGCCTGTACCGGCCGGGCGTGAAAGACAGCACGCCGAGCTACATTCCGAACGTGGCCTGCATTCCCGAGCCGGAAGTGACGGCTGAAACACGTTCGGCCATCGGCAACAAGTCGCCGTACGTGGTGCTGGGCAAGTCGTACAAGGTGCTCGACGATACCCGCGATTATGTCGAGCGCGGTACGGCGTCGTACTACGGCGCCAAGTTCCATGGCCGCCTGACCTCGAACCGGGAGGTCTACGACATGTACCAGTTCACCGCTGCGCACAAGACGCTGCCGCTGCCCAGCTTCGCCCGCGTGACCAATCTGGACAACGGCGAGTCGGTGATCGTGCGGGTCAATGACCGGGGCCCGTTCCACGATGGCCGCGTGGTCGATCTGAGCTATGCCGCTGCGGTACGCCTGGGCATCACCCAGCGCGGAACCGGCAATGTGGAGGTGCGCGCGCTGCAGCCGGGTGAGGGCAATCTGCTGGCGCAGAAGCCGTCGCGCCGCGAGCGCCGGGCGGCCGAAGCCGCCGCCGCTGCCGGTGCGGCGACGACGATGGCGAGCACTGTCGCCACGCGCCCGGCGGCCGACAGCGACATCGACCGCCTGGTCAAACGCCTGCCTGCCGATGCGGTGCCGACGCGGGGCCAGCCGGCCACCACGCAGGCGGTGGTCAGCACGCCGCCGGACGTGGCGGTCAGCAGCCTGCCGCCGAGTGCAGTGGGCGTCCGCACTGCGGCACCTGCCGCTGCGCCGGCGAGGGTCGCCGCCACGGCGCCGCGCGCTTCCGCGGCACCGGCCAGCAGCCCCACGCTGTCGCAGCAGGTGGTGGGTGCGGTGATGGTGCAGGTGGCCAGCTTCTCCAACCGTGACAATGCCAATCGTGCGATGGGCCAGCTCAATGCGGCCGGCATCGTCGGCGCGACCATCAGCGACATCGCCGCCGGTGGCCGCACGCTCTTCCGTCTGCGCGTACCCGCCAGCGACCATGCCAGTGCCGCGGAACTTGTCGGCCGCATCGCCGGTCTGGGCCTTGGATCGCCGCAGATCGTCAAGGATTGATCCCGCCCGGGTCGGTGCTGCCGGCCCGGGCCCCCCCGGCCTACAATGGCCATTCTGTTCCCCCTCCATTCCCGGCCGTCCCTGGAGCCCGCTGTCCAATGAATTTCCGTTCCGCCGCCACCGCCCTGGCCGCCACCCTGGTGGTGGGCCTGGCTTCTGCCCAGACGCCGCTGCCGACCCCGGCCGCACCCGCACCTGCCGCCGCTGCGGCTCCGGCCACCGTGGCCACGCCACCGGCCCCGGTGCCGAGCGTGTCCAAGGCCTGGATCCTGATGGACTACGCCACCGGCCAGGTGCTGGCGGGCGAGAACATCCACGAGCAGCTGGCGCCGGCCAGCATCACCAAGGTGATGACCTCCTACGTGATCGCCGCCGAGGTCAAGAACGGCAAGGTCCGTGCGGATGACCAGGTGATGATGAGCGAGCGCGCCTGGCGCGAAGGCGGTGCGGGTACCGACGGCAGCTACAGCGGCTTCCCGGTGAACCAGACCGCGCGCCTGGAAGACATGGAAAAGGGCATGGCCATCCAGTCCGGCAACGATGCCGCGATCGCCCTGGCCGAGCACGTGGCGGGCAGCGAGGAAGCCTTCGCCTCGCTGATGAACAGCTACGCCGCCAAGATCGGCATGAAGAACTCGCACTTCGTCAACGCCCACGGCCTGACCGCCGCGGGCCACCACAGCACCGCCTATGACCTGGCGTTGCTGGGACGGGCGATGGTGCGTGATTACCCGGAAACCTACGCGTACAACAAGATCAAGGAATTCCAGGTCGGCAACATCAAGCAGCCCAACCGCAACCTGCTGTTGTGGCGCGACGGCAGTGTCGATGGCATCAAGACCGGGCACACCTCCGAGGCGGGCTACTGCCTGATGAGTTCGGCGCAGCGCGGCGACCAGCGCCTGATCGCGGTGGTGCTGGGCGGCGCCTCCGAGAAGCAGCGCGCCGATGACAGCCTGGCGCTGTTGAACTGGGGCTTCCGCTTCTTCGAAACGCACCGCCTGTATGAGCCGGGCAAGGCCGTCGCCGAGCACAAGGTGTGGAAGGGCACCAGTGACAAGGTGCAGCTGGGCGTGGCGCAGCCGATGCTGGTCAGCGTGCCGCGTGGCCGCTACAACGATCTGAAGCCGAGCATCGATGTGCCCAAGACCCTGGAAGCGCCGTTCACGGCCGGCCAGCAGATCGGCACGGTGAAGGTGAGCCTGGATGGCAAGGTGGTGGCCGAAGCACCGCTGGTGGCGGTGGCTGCCGTCGAGCAGGCCGGTTTCTTCAAGCGCCTGTGGGACAGCTTCTGGATGTGGTGGGAATCGGAATGATGCGCAGCGCCGTGCGCTGACATGAAAAGGAAAAGGCCGGCGCATGCCGGCCTTTTCCGTTGCAGCCAATGTGCGGACCAGATGTCCGCACTGTTCTAGAGCGAACGGCTGATGGTGAAGCTGCCGAACACCGGTGCCTCGCGCTGGCCGTTGAACTCGCGGGTGCTGTGGTAGCGCGCCGCCGCGAACTTCCAGCGACCGCGCATCACCGCGATTCCGTAGCCGCCGTAGGCCACGATGTGGCGCTTGTCGACGCTGTGGCTGTTGCGGAAGGTGTTGCCGTCCAGGGTGATGTTGCGGATCACCCAGGCGGCATCGCTGGTGGCGAACAGGTGCCATGACCAGCCGCTCGGCCTGCCACCGCGGGTCGGCGCGGTGTTCTCGCCGGCAGGACGCAGCGGCGTGCTGCCGAAGTCATCCGGCAGTTTCCAGCCGAAGCGCACCTCGCCACCGATGTTGGCCTTGGTCGCCAGGTTGCCGACCGAGCCGCCGTAGTGGCTGATCGCGTCCCAGCCCCAGCCGCCCGCGTTGATGCTGGCGTCGCCCGGCCAACGACGCATCCGCTCATGGGTCAGCATCACCAGCGGCTCGTTGTGCAGTTGGTTGTCCCAGCCCTGGAATTTCTCGTCGCCCAGCACCTCATGCACGGCGTTCTGCACCTGCTTGCCCTGGGCCCACGGACCGACAACGCCCAGCGTCAGCTGGGTGGTCTGCAGCCGATCACCACTGCGCGCGTTGTAGCCGAAGCTGGCGATCAGCACGCCCGCATAGGGGCGGTCATCCTTGATCAGGTCCTTCCGGGTGAAGTCGGTCGGGGTGAAGATGCCCTGGGCGATGCTGAAGATCATGTTCTGCTGTTCGAACCGGCCCGGGTGCAGGCGCTCCAGATAGCCGTTGACCCAGCGCGCCAGGCGCGGCAGGCAGGGATCGTCCGTGTAATCGACGAGGTTCGGTGATACGAAGGTCAGTTCGGCGCCGTTGGTATACCCCTGGTCCTGGTGGCGGCCGCCGAACAGGTCGTTGTCAACGCGGAAATTGATCTGCGGCGGGTGCTCACGCATGGCATCGGGGCCGCATTGTTCGGCGGCCTGCGCGGCAAGGGGGAGGGCGGCGGCCAGGAGGCCGGACAGCCCGAAGGCTGCGACGCTACGCATGGATGGAATGCTCATGGGGAAAGGGGTGGTCGTCTGTCGTTATATGCAACGACACGGTACCCCGGCCCGCGTGACGGTACGAGCGCGTCCCGGTCACTTGTCTGTTCCGAAAACGACATTGTCTCGTGACGACAACCGGCGCCGGGGGGGGGCTTGTCGCGCGCCCGCGGCAGGAAGCTGAATGGGAATTCAGGTGCAACGCAGCGGCCTGCCGGTGTCCGCGTTGACCTGGATGAATACTCTTGGGTTTGTTGCCCTGCGGCCCGATAATGGGTCCATGGAAATCAAGTCCGACAACCCCGACCACGGCTTCCAGTTCCCCGGCCAGTTCGAGCTCAGCGCCATGGGCCCGGCCAACCGCGGCCTGGAGCATGAGCTTCCTCGACTGCTGCAGGCCGAAGGCCTCGACGTCGTGAACGAGCGCATCAGCTGGAAGCATTCGTCCAATGGCAAGTACGTGTCGGTCCGGCTGGTGTTCAAGGCCGAGACCCGCGAACAGTACGACGCCGCCCATCGGGCGCTGCGCGATCACCCGGAAGTGAAGTGGACGCTGTAGCCGACAGCTGCCCGGCCGACGCCGCTCCGGAAAACCGCCCGCCGCGTCCGGCGCTGGTGCGCGACCTTGGCCGCCAGGCCTATGAGCCGGTCTGGCGGGCGATGCAGCGCTTCACCGATCAGCGCGCTGACGAGACGACCGACGAGCTGTGGGTGGTGGAACACGATCCGGTGTTCACCCTCGGCCAGGCCGGCAAGGACGAGCATGTGCTGGCCCCGGGGGCGATCCCGGTGCTGCACGTGGACCGCGGCGGCCAGGTCACCTACCACGGGCCGGGGCAGATCGTGATCTACCCGCTGCTGCGCCTGCCGCGTCTGGGCATCGGCGTGCGCGACTACGTGTGCCGCATCGAGCAGGCCATCATCGATACGTTGGCCGAATGGAACATCGGTGCCGAACGCCGCGAAGGTGCCCCGGGCGTCTACGTTGGCAATGCCAAGATTGCCGCGCTGGGCATCCGCGTGCGCCGTGGCTGCACCTTCCATGGCCTGGCCTTCAACGTGGCCATGGACCTGGAACCCTTCCACCGCATCAACCCCTGTGGTTATCAGGGGCTGCAGGTGACCTCGGTGGTAGACTTGGGCGGGCCGTCCGGGATGGATGCCGTCAAGACGGTGCTGCTGGAACAGCTGGCCCGCCAGTTCGGCCTGCGGCTGCAGCACGTGCCCGAACTGCCTGATCTCTCTGCGGCCGCGTGACCGCTCCCCGGAACTGCCATGACTGAAACCACTGCCCGCACCATTCCCCTGCAGATCGTGCAGGGCGACATTCCGACCGCCGCACCGTTGCAGGCCGGCGTCAAGCAACTGGGCGGGGACAAGATCAACCGTTCGCCGGTTCAGTTCGCCGATGCACCGGTGCTGCGCAAGCCCTCCTGGATCCGCGTGCGCATTCCCTCGGGCAATGCGGTCCAGAACCTGAAGGCCAAGCTGCGCGAGAACCGCCTGGTGACGGTCTGCGAGGAAGCCAGCTGCCCGAACATCCATGAGTGCTTCGGCCACGGTACGGCGACCTTCATGATCCTGGGCGAGGTCTGCACCCGCCGCTGCTCGTTCTGCGACGTCGCCCACGGCCGGCCCAAGCCGCCGGATGCCAACGAGCCGGCCAGCCTCGGCCAGACGGTGGCCGACATGGGCCTGAAGTATGTGGTGGTGACCAGTGTCGACCGCGATGACCTGCGCGACGGCGGTGCCCAGCACTTCGTCGACTGCATCACCGCCATCCGTGAGAAGTCGCCGGGTACCCGCATCGAAGTGCTGACCCCGGACTTCCGCGGCAAGGGCCGCATGGAGCGCGCGCTGGACATCCTCGCGCAGAACCCGCCGGACGTGTTCAACCACAACATCGAGACCGTGCCGGACCTGTACCGCAACGTGCGCCCGGGCGCGGACTACCAGTGGTCGCTGACGCTGCTGAAGAACTTCAAGGCCCAGCACCCGCAGGTGCCGACCAAGAGCGGCATCATGCTGGGTCTGGGCGAGGACTTCGAGCAGATCAAGGCGACGATGCGTGACCTGCGTGCCCACGACGTGGACATGATCACCATCGGCCAGTACCTGCAGCCGACCGCGCACCATCACCCGGTGCTGAAGTACTGGACGCCCGAGGATTACAAGGCGCTGGAAGACTACGGGTATGAGCTGGGCTTCAGCCACGTCGCCTCCGGCCCCATGGTGCGCTCTTCGTACCACGCCGACGTGCAGGCCAAGGGCGCCGGAGTCTCCTGACCGGTAGCGCCGGGCCATGCCCGGCGGTTCTTTCCCGCTGCGCTCGTCGGGCATGGCCCGGCGCTACCGATGGGCGTGCCTACCACCTTGGTGGGCGCGGACCATTGGTCCGCACGCCTTCGCCTGCATTCACAATTTGCTACACCGGCCCCGCTAGGCTGGTTTTCCACCGGATGCGGACGGGTGACAAACCCGGCAACTTTCGGCACTGTCGTGATGTCTGAACACCACGCAGTCTCCCCCTTGGCAAGGCGCCTTCGAGCACGTTCATGAAATTCAAAGCCCCCGCATTCCTGATGGCCCTGGCGCTGGTAGCGCCGCTGGCGCTGTCGGCCAAGGCCGATTCGCCGGCGCTGCCGGCTGCGGCGACCGCCGATCAGGTGACCACCTCCAAGCTGGTGTACGGCCTGTTGTCCGACAGCCGGTACGCCTACCGTCCGCGTGCGCTCGATGAAGCCACCTCCAAGGATGTGTTCAAGCGTTACCTGGAGACCCTGGACGGCGGCAAGCAGTACTTCACCCAGGCCGATGTGGCGCGCTTCGCACCCTTCGAGGCGAACATCGCCAATGCCATCCGTGGCGGTGAACTTGAGCCGGCCTTCCAGGTCTTCGCGGTGTACAAACAGCGCGTAGGCGAGCGCGTGGCTTACGCACGCAAGCTGCTCAGGCAGGAGCCGGACTTCACCACCGACGAGCGCTTTGAGTACGACCGCAAGAAGGTGCCGTGGGCGGCCAGCAATGCCGAGCTGGATGAACTGTGGCGCAAGTCGGTCAAGAATGACTGGCTGCGCCTGAAGCTGGCCGGCAAGAAGCCGGACGACATCCGCAAGACGCTCGACAAGCGCTACGCGACGCTGGAGAAGTCGGTCAACGAGCTGAAGGGCGAGGATGTCTTCCAGTTCTTCCTCAACGCCTACACCAGTGCGGTCGATCCGCACACCGACTACTTCACTCCGCGTACCGCCGAGAACTTCAACCAGGCGATGTCGCTGTCGCTGGAAGGCATCGGTGCGCAGCTGCAGCGCCAGGACGACATGGTGGTGATCCGCGAGATCATCGCCGGCGGACCGGCCTCCGTGGATGGCACCCTGAAGCCGGGTGACCGCATCGTCGGCGTCGGTCAGGGCAAGTCGGGCGTGGTCGAGGATGTGATCGGCTGGCGCATCGACGATGTCGTGGCCAAGATCCGCGGTGCCAAGGATACCCAGGTCAAGCTGGAGTTCATCCCGGCCGAGGAGGGCGCCGATGGCAAGCATCACACCCTGGTCCTGACCCGGCAGAAGGTGCGCCTGGCCGAGCAGGCCGCCAAGGGTGAAACCATGACCATTCCGGCCGCCAATGGCGAGCCGGCGCGGAAGATCGGCGTGATCAAGCTGCCGACCTTCTACCAGGACTTCGAGGGCCGCCGCCGCAATGCCGCCGATTATGCGTCGGCCACGCGCGATGTGGCCAAGCTGCTGGCGGGCTTCAAGAACGACAAGCTCGACGGCGTCGTGCTGGACCTGCGCAACAACGGTGGTGGCTCGCTGGACGAGGCGATCGAACTGACCGGGCTGTTCATCGAACAGGGCCCCGTGGTGCAGGTGCGTGAATCGGGCGGCCGCATCACCGTCAACAGCGACCGCAATCAGGGCGTGGCGTGGGACGGCCCGCTGGCCGTGCTGGTCAACCGTGGTTCGGCCTCGGCGTCGGAAATCTTCGCCGGTGCCATCCAGGACTACGGCCGCGGCCTGGTGATCGGCGAGACCACCTTCGGCAAGGGCACCGTGCAGAACATCGTCGACCTTGATCGCTGGCCGAGCGGCGAAACGCAGCGCTTCGGCCAGGTCAAGCTGACCATCGCCCAGTTCTTCCGCATCAGCGGCAGCAGCACCCAGCACAAGGGCGTGGTGCCGGACCTGGCGTTCCCCGCCAGCGTCGATGCCACCGAGTTCGGCGAAAGCACCTACGACAATGCCCTGCCGTGGACCCGCATCGCCGCGGTGCCGCATACGCAGTACGGCAACTTCGCGCCGCTGCTGCCGAAGCTGGAAACCCGCCACGAGGCACGCATCGCCACCGACAAGGAATTCGTGTGGTGGAACGAGGATGTCGAGCAGTTCCGTGCCGAAGCGGCGAAGAAGTATGTCTCGCTCAATGAAGCGACGCGTCGTGCCGAGCGGGAACGCCAGGACACCCAGCGCAAGGAGCGCCAGATCATGCGCAAGGAGCTGGGCCTGGCCCTGGATCCGCTGGCCGATGACAGCAGCGATGACGGCCTGACCGGCAACGAGCGCGATATCGTCAAGGATGCCGCCCGTGAGAAGGCCGCCGAGAAGCGACCGGACCCGCTGCTGCGTGAATCCGCTGCGATCCTGGCCGATGCGGTGAATCTGCTGGCCAATGATCGCCCGCTGTCGGCGCAGGTGCTGCCGCAGTCCACCGGGGCCGGTCGCTGGGCCGACTGAGCCACGCGTGACATGAAGTACCCCACGGGGCCGGCAATGCCGGCCCCGTCTGCGTTGACGGGCAGCGCCGGGTCATGCCCGGCGCTGCCGGTGCATGAACCGGGAGCAACAACCTGCGCCGCCAGCGGTGCTGTCGACCTGCCGCACACGGGGGCGGGACTACCCTAGCAGCTACCTTTCTCGCAGGAGTTCCCATGCGGGTCTCCCCTCTGTGCAGCGTTGCCGTCGGTATTGCCAGTGCCCTGATCCTGTCGGCCTGCGGTGGCCGCGCCGCCGACAGCACCGTGCTGCGCGAGTCCTTCGATTCCGGCGACACCTTCTCCCGGACGGTCGACAGCCGCCCGGCCGATGCCTGTGAAGCGGCGCGACGGGCCCTGCTCAGCCAGGGCTATGCGATCGCCCGCGTCGATGACGCGCAGGTGGAGGGGAGCAAGAACTTCCAGCCCCGCGAGGACGATCACGAGCAACTGGTACTCCGCATCTCCTGCGCGCCGCGTGGCAGCCAGTCGCTGGTGTTCGTCAGCGCGGTGCAGGACCGCTATGCGTTGAAGAAGAGCCCGACCTCGGCCAGCGTGGGCGTGGGCGCGCTGGGTTCGGTGTCGCTGCCGTTCGGCAGCAATGACGATTCCCTGGTGAAGGTCGCCAGCAGCACCATCACCGATGCCGACTTCTACCGCCGGTTCTTCCAGCGCCTGCAGCAGTACCTGCCGGCCGCCCCCGGTGAGGCGCCGCCGGTTCCGGAACGGCTGCCCGCTCCCCCCGTATCGGAGCCGGCGGCGGCGACGGATCAGGGTTGAGCGTGCGGCGTGGGTTGATGGTCATGGCCCTGCTGCTGGCTTCGCCGGCAGGCAGCGCGGCGGCGGCCGCGGACTGCACGCAGGGCCTGCTGCAGCGGCTGGGCTGGCGGTTTGAAGTGGCTGCGGTCAGTGCGCCGCAGATCCAGGGTGGCCCGGTGTGCACCCGGGCATCGCTGGTCGAGGCGCAGGCCGCGGGTGATCTGCGTGTGCGATGGCCGAAGACGCTGGACGGGGCGCAGCGCGAGGCGCTGCTGCAGCAGCTGCTGGAGGATCCTGCCACGGTCTGTGCCTATGCCTTCGAACTGGGCGCGGCGACCCGGCGGGCCGCCACGTCGTTGCAGGGCAACCCGCAGTTCCGCTTCTCCGGCGCACAGCTGGGCTGGATCGGCTTCGGGATGCAGGGCGCACGGGCGCAGGGGTGGCAACGCGTGCGCAGCTTCGGCCGCGGCTACGTTCCCGTGGATGGCAACAGCCGCGCGCTGCAGGCGTTCTACGGCGGTGCGGTGCGTGCCGAATGCGGTGTCGGCCGCCAGGTCGCGCAGCTGGCAACGCAGCGTGAGCTGTATGGCGATGCTGCGTTCGACGCGGAGTTCACCGCAGGCGAACTGTCGATCGGCACCTTCATCGCGCTGCACGGCACCGACAGTGTCCTGCTCGGTGCGCATGCGGGCGACTTCCTTGCCGACGGCAAAGCCGTGCGCACCTCGGCGAGGGGACGTCAGGCCTTCGCGGGCCTGCCCGGCTTCATCGAACACGTGTACGACAAGAGCACGCTGGACGATCTGAGCAACCAGGCCGAGAACTTCGTCGTTGTCGACGTCGGGCCGGATGCAGCACAGGCGCTTGCCCGCCACGGAGGCCTGGCCTGGTACGACCAGCGCAACGCCGAGCTGTGGCAACTGGCGCAGGGGCTGCCGCGGGTGGGGCGGCGCTATTTCGAGCGGCTCCTGTTCGAACGCGACCCCGGACTGCGGGCGCGCCTTCCAGCGCGCTACCACGCCCGCCTGGCACGCATGGACCAGGTGCTGGACGATCCGTTCTACCAGCAGTTCGTGATCTACGTGCATCCGCGCGGTATACGTCCTATCGGCTACCACATCGCCCGGCTGCTCGACCGCAATCCACGAACGCCGTTTTCGATCGACCTGGCGGTGCACAATCTGCATACCACGCTCTACCGGCGTTGGCGCGAGGCGCAGCTGCGCCACTGTGCGTCAACCGGCAGGCCAGGCAGCCTGACCCTAGACCCCAACTGAAGGTGAAACAATGGATATTGCAATGATCGGCCTTGGCCGCATGGGCGCCAACATGGCCCAGCGCCTGCATCGCGGCGGCCACCGCGTGGTCGGCTACGACCCGGGCGAAGGCGCCCGCCAGCGCGCCGCGGAGGCCGGCATCGAAGTAGTCGATTCGCTGGCCGCCGCGGTCGCCGCGCTGCCGGTGCCGCGCGTGCTGTGGTTGATGGTGCCGGCGGGCGAAACGGTCGACCAGACGCTCGGCCAGCTGACCCCGCACCTGGCCGAGGGTGACATCGTCATTGACGGCGGAAACTCCAATTACCAGGACTCGATCCGCCGCGCCAAGGCGCTGGCCGAGGACGACCTGGGCTACGTCGACTGCGGCACCAGCGGCGGCATCTGGGGCCTGCAGGAGGGCTACAGCCTGATGGTCGGCGGTGAGGCGAAGGTGGTGGAGCAGGTTGCGCCGCTGCTGCGCACACTGGCGCCGGCGGAGGATCGGGGTTGGGCACGCGTCGGTCCTCCCGGTGCGGGCCATTTCACCAAGATGGTCCACAACGGCATCGAGTACGGAATGATGCAGGCCTACGCCGAAGGCTTCGCACTGATGGAACGCAAGCAGGACATGGAGCTGGACCTGGCGCAGGTTGCCGAGGTCTGGCGCCATGGCAGCGTGGTGCGTTCGTGGTTGCTGGACCTGAGTGCCGAGGCGCTCAAGCGCAATCCGTCGCTGGATGGCATCGCCCCCTACGTGGAGGATTCCGGTGAAGGCCGCTGGACCGTGGCCGAAGCGATCGCGCTGGATGTGCCGGCGCCGGTGATCACGCTCTCGCTGCTGGAACGCCTGCGGTCGCGCGAGTCGAATTCGTTCACTGACCGCCTGCTGTCGGCGATGCGCAACGAGTTCGGTGGGCACGCGATCAAGAAGTCGTAAGCGCCAGGACCGGAGCCCTTCGGCGCTGCCGTGGGGTTCCGGGCCGCGGACCGCGATCAGTTCAGTGCGATGCGCCGGGCCTCGCGCGCGCTGTCCCTGCCAGCCTGCAGCAAGCGCATTACCTGCAGCGCCTGCAATGGGCTGACCGTGGGTTCACCGTCACCCTGCATCGCCGCAGCGAACTGGGCGTACAGGCGGCGATAGTCGCCCGGCAGGTTGTCGACCGTGCTGCGCTGCACGTTGTCCTCGGCATCGCAGTACACCCGCTCGCCGTGACGCGGGTCGATGCCCCAGCCCGGCGCGCCCGGCGCAACGCCGCGGCGCAGCTGTGCTTCCTGCACGTCCAGGCCCTGCTTGATCCAGCTGGCGCGGCTGCCGTGCACAGCGAACCGGGGCGTCGGTGCCGCCACCAGCGAACCGGCATGAAGGATCGCGCGGTGCCTCGGGTAATGCAGCACCGCATGGAAGTAATCGATGCCACTGCCGCCTTCGCGCTGCACCGCCAGGTCTGCGTCGATCGCCTGCGGCCAGCCGAACAGCACCAGCATCTGATCCAGCAGATGCGGTGCAAGGTCATACCACAGGCCACTGCCAGGCCCCTCCTGCTCCCGCCAGCGCTCGCGCACGTGCGGGCGGTAGCGATCAAAATGCGCATGGCATTCGGCGACTTCGCCGAGCGCACCTTCGGCCAGCAAGGCCTGCAGCGTCAGGAAATCGGCGTCGAAACGGCGATTCTGGAACACCGTGACGATGCGGTCTGCATCGCGCGCCGCCGCCAGCACGGCTTCGGCTTCGGCCACGTCCAGTGCGAAGGGTTTGTCCACCAGCACATGCTTGCCAGCGGCCAGCGCTGCCATCGCCAATGGCGCGTGCTGGTCATTCGGCGTGGCAATCACCACCGCGTCCACCGCCGGATCGTCGAACACGTCCTGCGGTGCCGCGCGCACGTGTACATCGCTGAACGTGCGCAGCAGCAGGTCGCGCTGCGAACTGACCACGCTGTGCAGGGTCAGTCCCGGGGTGTGCTGGATCAGCGGCGCGTGGAAAACGCGGCCGGCAAGGCCGTACCCGATCAGGGCCAGTTGCAGGTCAGGGCGCATGGCAGTGCTCCGCGCAGATCAGGCATGCAGGGTAAACGACGGGGGCCAGGATCCAAAGCTGAACGGTTGCGTTGAAAACCGGCGCGATTCACGGCGGCGTGACCGTAGCGCCACGCCTGCTGCACGGCGCTGCGGCCACACTGACCCCACATTCCGCAGGAGGTAACACACGATGAACAACCCGACCCGTACGCTGATTGCTTCGGCCCTCACCCTGGGCCTGGCGCTGTCCTCCTCGGCTGCATTCGCCAAGGATCCGGCAGCCAAGAGTCCGCCTGCCACCGATCATTCGGCGATGACCCACGCCGATCGCCACGACTCCAACGAGCCGGTGACCGACACCTGGATCACCACCAAGGTGAAGGCCGACCTGCTGGCCAGCAGCAATGTGCCGGGCACCGAGGTCAAGGTGGAAACCGTGAATGGCGTCGTCAGCCTCAGCGGCACGGTGGCGACCCAGGCCGAGCATGACAAGGCCGTCACTACGGCCAAGGGCATCAAGGGCGTCACCCGCGTTGATGCCAGCGCGCTGAAGGTCAACGCGGCGGCCAAGCGCTGATCCCGTGCGCCGCCCCGCCGGGGCGCCGCAGTACAGCTGCATGACGGTGGAGCCGGGCCAGCCCCGGCTCCACCCATGATGTTTTCTGGAGCGTTCAGCTGCCGGGGCCAGACGTTCCAGAGGTGTGACCGCCTGCGCTATATTGCCGGTTCCGCCGCAGCTGGGCCTGTCCGGGCCCATCCCTCTGCGGCCGTGCTGATGAGGAACTATGGCGCTGGTGTTCAGTGACGACATCTGGGATCGCTGGCGATTGCCGGCCTTGGCGCTGGCCGCCGCCGCGATCATCGTCGTGCCGTGGTTGACCCAGCGCAAGCTTCAGCGTGAGAACGAAGAAGCCATGGCCTGGGTGACGCATACGCAGGCGGTTGGCGTGGCGCTCCAACAGTTGCAGGCCGATGTGCGCGATGTCGAGTCGGCGGCGTTGACGCTGTCCAAGGGCGTGGACGCGCCCGGTCTGCGCGAGCGCATGGCCAAGGCCAACGAGATTCCCGGCCGACTCGCAGAGCTGGGCCGGATGACACGCGATAATCCTGAGCAGCTGATCCGCATCGGTCGCATCGAGTCCATGCTGGAAGGGCGGCTGGCGGTGGCGCGCGCGCTGGCCAAGGCCGAACCGAACAGTGACCAGCGCGCGCTGGTACAGGACCTGAGCACCCGTTACCCGATCCGCAGCGTGGTTGAAGAGCTGCAGAACAGCGAGCAGGCGCTGCTGGCCGAGCGGGCCGAACAGGCTGCGCGGCAGCGCAGGCAGACCGAATTCGTCTCGTGGAGCTCGCTGGTGGTACAGCTGGCGCTGCTCGGCCTGGTGCTCTGGCTGCTGCAGCGGCAGATCGGTCGCCGCCTGCAGGCCGAACGGCAGTCGCTGCGCTCGGCCGCGCGCGCTGCCTCAGTACTGCAGACCGTGCGTGAGCCGATCGTGCTGCTCGACCGCGAGCTGCGCGTGCAGCTGCACAATCCGGCCTTTGCCGAGTTGTACGGTCTGCAGGACGAACGTGCCGATGGCCTGCTGCTGGATGACGTCGGCGACGGCGCCTGGCGGGACGCCGTCGTGCGCCAGCGCCTGGTCGATGTGCTGCTGCGCGGTCGCGAGCTGTGGGACTTCGAGCACGAACAGCGCACCTCCGAGGGCGTGGTGCGCTACATGCTGCTCAACGCGCGGCGCATGCCGCTGCCGGATACCGACGATGAAGTGGTGTTGCTGACCGTCAGCGATGTCACCGTGCAGCGCGCCGTGCAGTCGCGTGTGGAGGAACTGAACCGCCAGCTGGAAGGCAAGGTGGCGCAGGTCTCGGAGGTCAATCGCGAGCTGGAAGCATTCAGCTATTCGGTGTCGCATGACCTGCGCGCGCCGCTGCGCCACGTTGCCGGCTTCTCCGACAAGCTGTCGCGCCACCTGGGCGAGAGCGCCGACGAGAAGAGCCTGCATTACCTTGGGGTGATCTCCAGCTCGGCGCGGCGCATGGCGACGCTGATCGACGATCTGCTGGTCTATTCGCGGCTGGGGCGCGCAGCGATGCGCCAGCAGGCAGTGGACATGCAGTCGCTGGTGTCCGATACCCGCGCGATGCTCGATTCCAACCTGCAGGCCGAGGCTGAAAGCAGTGGCCAGGTCCATCACGTCGAATGGAACATCGCACCGCTGCCGATCGTGGTGGCCGATGAGAACATGATGCGCCAGGTGTGGCTGAACCTGCTCGGCAACGCGGTCAAGTATTCCAGCAACCGCGAACCGGCGAAGATCCGCGTGGATTACCAGCCGCAGCCTGATGGCGGCCATCAGTTCACGGTCAGCGACAATGGTGCAGGCTTTGACATGGCCTATGCCGGAAAGCTGTTCGGCGTGTTCCAGCGCCTGCACAAGGCCAGTGATTACCCCGGTACCGGCATCGGCCTGGCCAGCGTACGCCGCGTGCTGACCCGTCATGGAGGCCGGGTCTGGGCCGAAGCCGAGCCGGACGCCGGCGCAACCTTCCACTTCTACCTGCCTCCCGCGCTCGACGCGGACAAACAAGGTCCCTCCGCATGACGACTCTGCGCACCATCCTTCTTGCCGAAGACAGCCCGGCCGATGCCGAGATGGCGATCGACGCCCTGCAGGAAGCCCGCCTGGCCAATCCCATCGTGCACGTCGAGGACGGCGTGGAGGTCATGGACTACCTGCTGCGGCGCGGTACCTTCGCCAGCCGCGAGGAGGGCCTGCCGGCGGTGCTGCTGCTGGACATCAAGATGCCGCGCATGGACGGCCTGGAAGTGCTGCGGCAGATCCGTGAGCACGAGGAGCTCAAGCGCCTTCCCGTGGTGATCCTGTCGTCCTCGCGCGAAGAGAGCGATCTGGCCCGCAGCTGGGACATGGGCGTGAACGCCTACGTGGTCAAGCCGGTGGACGTGGACCAGTTCTTCGGTGCCGTGCAGACCCTGGGCAAGTTCTGGGCACTGATCAACCAGGCACCGGAACTCGAGTAAGCCCATGCCCCTGACCGGTCCCTCCCTCGGGGCACTGCGCATCCTGCTGGTGGAGGATTCGCCTGAAGACGCCGAGCTGATGTCCGAACAGATGCTGGATGCGGGCCTGGAAGCCCGCTTCGAGCGCGTTGAGAGCGAGGCGGAACTGCGCCAGGCGCTGGCCTCCTTCCAGCCGGATATCGTGCTGTCCGACCTGAGCATGCCTGGTTTCTCCGGCGACGATGCCTTGCGCATCGTGCGCGAGACGGCGCCGGATGTTCCCTTCATCTTCGTCTCGGGCACGATGGGTGAGGAGAATGCAGTGGCGGCGCTGCAGAAGGGCGCCAACGACTACATCATCAAGCACCAGCCGGCGCGCCTGCCGTCGGCGGTGGCCCGTGCGATCCGCGAGGCGCGCAGCGCGGTGGAGCGTTCGCGCGTGGAGACCGAGCTGATGCGCGCGCAACGGCTGGAAAGCCTTTCGCTGCTCGCCGCTGGCCTCAGCCACGACCTGCGCAACATCCTGCAGCCGCTGCTGATCATGCCGGACCTGCTGAAGGCGCGTACCGATGATCCGCAGCTGCACCACCTTGCGGATGTGATCGCCGAGTGCGGCCGCCGCGGTCATGAAATGGCGGAATCGATGTTGTCGTTCGTCCGTGGCTCGCGCAAGCCCAGCGAACGCGTGCAGATCGACGGCCTGTTCGACGCGGTGGCGCTGCTGCTGCGCAGCAACGTGCCCGATGCGGTGCGCCTGCACCTGCAGGTGGAAGACGAGGGCCTTGCGGTCGATGCGAACTACACCGAGCTGCAGCAGGTGCTGTTGAACCTGGCACTCAATGCAATCCAGGCGATGCCCAGCGGCGGCCGCCTGAGCCTGACCGCAAGCCATGCCGGCGAGCGCGACGGTGTGGACTGGATGCGCATCGCCGTGGCCGACGAAGGCATCGGCATGGATGCCGATACGCTCTCGCATCTGTTCAATCCCTTCTTCACCACCAAGGCGGACGGTACCGGCCTGGGCCTGATTTCCTGCAAGCGCATCGTCGAAGGTGCTGGCGGCAGCATCACGGTCACCAGCCAGCCCGGGCAGGGCACCTGTTTCGAGCTGCGCCTGCCGATGCGTGACGCCATCGAGAGCGGCGAGCCGATCGAGCAGCTGGTGGCACTGGGCAGTGGCCAGTCGATCCTGGTGGTCGATGGCGAAGCCACGCGCCTGTCGCTGCTGGGCAATGCGCTGTCCAGCCAGGGATATCAGCTGCAGCTGGCTTCCGATGGACCGGCGGCGTTGCGCTGGATGCAGCAGGAGGCGATGCCGGCGCTGGTGATCGCCGATGCCGGCTCCAAACTGCTGCCGGCCAGCCAGCTGCTGGGCGAAATGGCCGGACTGGGTTACCGGGGGCCGGCGCTGGTGCTGGAAGACGCGTCAGTGGACGTTCCGGCCGATGCATTCCCTGATGGCATCGAGGTGCATGTGCTGCGCAAGCCGTTGCAGATGCAGCAGGTGTTCCGCGCTGTGGCAGAGGCACTGGGCTGAATCTGCGTCGCCGGGCATGGCCCGGCGGCAGGTCACGCCGGCCGTTCCGGGGTTTCCCACGGGAAGCGTGGCAGGCTGTCCACGGCCTGTTCCAGCCGCCGTGACCAGTTCTGGTGGATGTCCGCGTACAGGGGCGAGTCCGCGCCCAGCCGCAGCTGCTGGGCGATCCGCAGCTCGCCGTCGCGCAGCAATGCCAGATCGATCGGCAGCCCGACCGAGAGGTTGGAACGGATGGTCGAATCCAGCGACACGATCGCCGTGCGCGCGGCGTCCTCAAGGCGCGTGGCAGGGCTGAGGATGCGGTCGAGGATCGGCTTGCCATACTTGGACTCGCCGATCTGCAGGTAGGGGGTCTCCGGCGAGGCGGCGATGGCATTGCCCAGCGGGTAGATCATGTACAGGCCGGGGCGTTCGCCGGCGACCTGGCCGCCGAAGATCAGCGTGGCCTGGGTGTTGACGCCGTCATGGCCGTGCTCGCTGTGGCCGCCGTGCACCTGGCTGTCCACCAGCAGGCGACCGACATAGGCCGCCGCTTCGAACAGATGGGTCATGTCGCGCAGGTTGGGCGTGCGCCGCTCGCCGGCGTCCCGGGTCAGGCGCGAGACCAGCAACTGGGTGGTGGCCAGGTTGCCAGCCGCCATCAACACGTAGGCCGCCTGGCCGGGATACTCGAACACGTGCAGCTTGCGGTGCACGCGCACATCGTCCAGCGAGGCATTGGTCCGGGTGTCGGCGGCGAAGACCAGGCCCTGGTCCACCTCGATTCCAACGCAATAGGTCATGTCGGTGCCCTATCATGTGCGTCCCGGATTGTAGGCAGGCCGCCGTGACGACGGCATGCCCACGCCCCCCAGACCCGTCACCTGAACCGCATGACCACCGTGCTCCTCAGCCTGGGCAGCAACGTCCAGCCCCGCCGCCATCTCCACGCCGCGGTGGCGGCCCTGCGCGAGCGTTTCGGCGCGTTGCAGGTGTCTCCGGCCTACCGCACGGCCGCGGTCGGCTTCGATGGCCCGGCCTTCCTCAACAATGGCGTGCTGATCCAGACCGATCTGCCGCTGCAGGCGCTGGATGATTGGCTGCACGCACTGGAAGACGCCCACGGTCGTGATCGCAGTGGTCCGCGCTTCTCCGACCGCACCCTGGACATCGACGTGGTGTTCTACGGCAACCACATCGTGGAAGGCCCGGGCCATCTGCGCATTCCGCGCCCCGAGCTGAAGCACGCCTTCGTGCTGAAGCCGCTGGCGGACATCGCGCCAGACTTCATCGACCCGGTCAGCGGCCTGGCCCTGGCGGCGCTGTGGCGCGCACACGCTCAGTTTGGCGAGGCATTCGAGGTGGTTGACCTGGAATGAGGGCCGCTGCGCTCGCCTACGTAGATCGGTAGCGCCGGGCCATGCCCGGCGGACTTCAACTCACCGTGCGTCCGCCATCCACGCGCAGGGTGTGGCCGGTGACGAAGCTGGCTTCAGCCACCAGCCAGTACACCGCCTCGGCGATCTCCTCCACCGTGCCGGTGCGTGCCAGCGGCGTGCGCGCCAGCAGGGCCTCGCGGGCGAAATCGTCCTTTCCCTGCTCGGGCCACAGGATCGCACCGGGGGCGACCGCATTGACCCGCACTTTCGGCGCCAGTTCCAGCGCCAGTGACCGGGTGGCCATCTCCAGTGCGGCCTTGGCCATGGTGTAGGCCACATGGTCGCGCATCGGGTCGGTGCCGTGCAGATCGGTCAGATTGACGATGCAGCCCTGCTGGCGGCGCAGGTACGGCGCGGCCGCCTGTGACAGCAGCAGCGGTGCACGCGCATTGACCGCGTACAGCTCATCCATCGCTTCGGCGGTCACCTGGCCGAGCGGGGTGGGGAAGAAGTTGGACGCGTTGTTGACCAGCGCATCGAGGCGGCCGAAGTGGGCCACGGCCTGCTCGACCAGATCGGGCAGGGCGCCGGCATCGCGCAGGTCGGCCTGCAGGGCCAGCACACTGCCCGGACGGACGTTGTCCAGGTCGAAGGCGGCCTGCTGCAGCTCGGCGCTGGACGTGTTGGCATGCAGCACCACCGACCAGCCACAGGCGTGGAACTGGCGTGCGATGGCGGCGCCGATCCGGCGCGCGCTGCCGGTGATCAGGGCCACGGGGGCGGTTTCGCTCATCGAGGGTCCTCCAAGGCTCGGCTATCCTGTGCACCATTGTCACCGCATTCGAAGACGCCATGCAGCCTACCTTCCCTCTGCCCGATGCCGACGCCCTGGCCCACAGCGACCAGCTGGCCGCCGCACTGCGCGCTGAAATCCTCGCCCAGGGGGGCGCGATGCCGTTTTCCCGCTTCATGGAACTGTGCCTGTACGCACCCGGGTGGGGCTATTACAGCGCCGGTTCCAGCAAGTTCGGTGGCGGTGGTGACTTCACCACCGCGCCCGAGCTGGGTGGCCTGTTCGCCGGCAGCGTGGCCAATGCGCTGGCGCCGGTGTTCGCCCAGCTCGGTGCGCAGTCGCGGATGCTGGAACTGGGTGGCGGCACCGGTGCCTTCGCCGAAGCCGTGCTGCTGCGGCTGGCCGAGCTGGATGCGGTGCCTTCGCGTTATGCCATCCTTGAACCCAGTGCCGACCTGCGCCAGCGCCAGCAGCAGCGCCTGCAACAGGCGCTGCCGGCAGAGCTGGCCACGCGCGTGGACTGGATCGAGCGTCCGTTCGAAGAGGACTGGGAAGGTGTGGTGTTCGCCAACGAGGTGATCGACGCACTTCCGACCCCGCGCTTCCTGATCAGGGACGGCGAGGTCTACGAGGAGACCGTGGAACTGGACGCGGAGGGCAACTTCATCCGTGGCGCGCAGCCGGCCGATATTCTGCTCAACGGCGCCGTGCGCCACATCGAACGCTATCTCGAAAGGCCCTTCGCCGACGGATACCGCTCAGAGGTGCTGCCGCAGCTGCCGTACTGGCTGCAGGCAGTGGCTGGCGGCCTGCAACGTGGCGCGATGCTGTTCATCGACTACGGCTACAGCCGCAGCGAGTTCTACCAGCACGATCGCGACGACGGCACGGTGCGCGCCTTCTACCGCCACCACGTGCATAACGACGTGCATCGCTGGCCGGGCCTGCAGGACATCACGGCCTCGGTGGACTTCACCGCGATGGCCGAAGCGGGCCTGCACGGTGGCTTCGAGCTGGCGGGGTACTGCAGCCAGGCCAGCTTCCTGATCGGCAATGGCCTGGACCAGGTGCTGAGCCTGGCCGAGGAGCGTACCGATGAAGTGGGGCGCATCCAGCTGCGCGACCAGGTGAAGAAGCTGACCCTGCCGACCGGCATGGGCGAGCGCTTCCAGGCGATCGGCCTGCAGCGTGGAATCGACTTCGAGCCGGCGTTCGCGCTGGGCGATCTGAGCTGGCGCCTGTGAGCGCGACGCGCATGATCAAGCCGCTGCGGCGGCCGCGTCTATGGACTGCGCTGTGGGTGCTGGCCGTGCTGTTTGTGATCGTGGTCTGCCTGATTCCCCCGCCACCGATTCCCGTGCCGGAGAACGGCGACAAGGTCGAGCATTTCCTGGCGTACTTCATTCTGTCCGGCAGTGCCGTGCAGCTGTTCCGGCAAGGACGTCCGCTGCTGTGGGTCGGGCTGGGCCTGGTGCTGATGGGAATCGGGATCGAGTTCGCACAGGGGGCGCTGACACGCGACCGCATGGCCGACCCGATGGACGCCCTCGCCAACACGGTTGGCGTTCTTGCCGGATTGGGCCTCGCGCTGACCCCGCTGCGCGACCTCCTGCTGCGCTGGCGGGGCTGACACGCCTTCCCTGGTTGAAGTGGAACCGGGCATGGCCCGGCTCCACAGCCTTCCGGTTACTTCTGCAGCGTCACTTCGTCCAGCACCCACATCGCCGGGCGGGTATCACCGGTGAAGTTGATGCACAGATCGTCGGTGCCGTGCGTGCCCTTCGGCAGCGTCGCACGCAGGCTCACGAAGCCATCGGCATCGGGCGTGGCCGGCAGCGGGACTTCGGCCAGCACCTTGCCCGTGCAGCTGCCCCGGCGGATCAGCATCTCGCCGTGCGCGCGCCTGGCCTTCTCGAAGCGACGGTTCGGCTCGTCATGCGCCAGCTGGAAGTAGTAGGGGATGCGACCGGCGCGCACCTCCACGCTGCCGATGCCGTCCAGCTGCGCCTGTGGCCAGCGCCAGCAGGGCTGGAAGATGTCCACGTTGAAGACCGCGCGTGCGCCCTCGCGCGGGCCATCGTCTTCCAGGCGCAGCACCAGGCCCTTGTTGCCAACGCAGCTGAGCAGTTCGTCGCTGCGGCGGGCGAGCAGCGATTGCGGAGTGAACGCGGCTACGGTGGGCTCTGCGGCCAGCATCCGGCCCTGGTAGAACGCTGCGGCCTGTACCGTGGCGGGCACCTTCGCGGTCAGCGGCTGCTGGTACAGCGGCGACTGCGCGGTCACCGGCTGGCCATCGGTGCTGTAGCGCACCTCGTAGCCCAGTGGGTTGGCCAGCGACACCGTCACCGTGCCTGCGGCGCGATCATCCTGGTACTCCACGCCCACTTCGAACGGCGTCTGTGCATAGGCGAGTCCCCATGCGCGGTAGCGCTGCAGCTGTGACGGCAGGCGTGCCAGGAAGTCGCGGAGGTCACGCTTCCCGGGCGGGCTCCAGCCGGTCTCGGCCACCGCCGCCAGGCGTGGGAACAGGTTGTGCTGCAGCCGCGCATAGCTGCGGGTGTGCTCGGTGAACATGTTCGCCTGCAGGCCGAGGATGTGTCCGCGCTTGTCGGCGGGCAGTTCGTCCGGCACCGGCTCGAAGTTGTAGAGCTTGCCGAGGTTGACCTGCGTGGGGCGGCCCGGCGGTTCATTGGGCGAGGCGGTCTGCAGGTAGTCCAGGTACAGGTAGCCGACCGGCGACATGATCACGTCATGGCCGGCGCTGGCAGCGGCCAGGCCGCCTTCGGTACCGCGCCAGGACATCACCGTAGCCTGGGGGGGCAGCCCGCCCTCGAGAATTTCGTCCCAGCCGATCAGGCGCCGGTCGTGTTCCTCCAGGAATGTCTCCAGGCGCTTGATGATGTGGCTCTGCATGGCCATCTCATCCTTGATGCCCAGCTCGCGCATGCGCTGCTGAACCTGCGCGGACGCCTCCCACTGGTCCTTTACGGCCTCGTCGCCACCCACGTGCACGTACTTCGCCGGGAACAGTGCGATCACCTCCTCCAGCACGTTCTCCAGGAAGGTCACGGTGCTGTCTTCCACGTTGAAGAGGTTGGGGAACACGCCCCATTCGCTGATCGGCTTCAGCGGCGTGCTGATCGAGCCCAGCTCCGGATAGGCGGCGATCGCGGCCGTGGCATGGCCCGGCACGTCGATTTCCGGAATCACCTGGATATGCAGCTTGGCTGCATAGGAAATCACTTCACGGATCTGCTCCTGCGTGTAGAAACCGCAGTACGGGTATTCCTGCTTGGTCACCGGATCGATGCCGCCATCGCCTGCGGGCAGGCGGCAGCTGCCGACCTCGGTCAGCTTCGGGTAGCGCTTGATCTCCATGCGCCAGCCCTGGTCATCGGTCAGGTGCCAATGGAAGGTGTTGAGCTTGTGCGCGGACATCGCATCAAGCACGCGCTTGATCTCGTCCAGGCTCTGGAAATGCCGCGCCGAGTCGAGCATGAAACCCCGCCAGGGGAAACGCGGCGCATCCTGGATCTGCACGGCCGGCAGCGCGCCCTGGCTGCCGCCGGTGGCCAGCTGGGCCAGCGTGGTGGCGCCGTAGAACAGGCCGGTCTCGTTGCCGGCCTGCACCAGCACGCCCTGCGCGGTGCTCTCCAGCGTGTAGCTCTCGCCGCTGTCGCGGAAGGTGGGAACGATCTGGAAGCGGATGCCGCCGGCCTTGGCCGCAGCCTTGCCGGTAGCCAGCACCAGGCGCGGGCCACCGCTGCGCGCCAGCAGGTCGGCGAACTGGGTGGCGACCCGCTGTGCGGCCTCGCCGTCTGCGTACAGCGCGGTCGTGGCGGACACAGTGATGCCACTGCCCTGGCCGGGCTGCACGCTGGCGGGGGCGGGAATCAGCATCAGGCTGTTGGCGCGCAGCTGCGGGCCAGGAGCTTCAGCGGCGGGCACCGGATCGGCGGCGAAGGCCGGCAGGGCCGGCAGCAGGGCAAACAGGCTGCCCAGCAGCAGTGCGCCGTGCATCCTGGCGCGGAAGGGCTTGACCATCGGAACGACTCCTTGGAACGGTGCGATGAACGCTATACATGAAAAACGCCGGGCCCGGAATGACCCAGGCCCGGCGTGCGTGCACGACTCGGCGATGACGCGGCCGATGGATCAGTACTTGAAGCGGAAGTTGAGGTAGTACTGGCGGCCGTTGCTGTAGAACGACGTCGGAATGGCCGCGGTCTGGTAGTACTTGTAGGTCGGGTTGTTGAGGTTCAGCGCATCCAGGCTGATGCTCAGCCAGTCGGTGGCCTTGTAGCTCAGCGAGGCCGACAGCGTGCCGAAATCATCCTGGTAGTACGGGTTGGTGCCCGACAGGCTGATCAGGAACGACGAGCGGTGCGTGTAGCTGACGCGTGCCCCGAAACGCTCGTTCTCGAAGTAGGCCCCCACGTTGTAGGTGTTCTTCGAGGTACCCAGCAGGTTGTGCGAACCGTCGGACCAAGTGTGGGCCGTGGTGCCGTTGGCGTAGGTGTAGTTGGCGTTGATGCCGAAGTACTCGCCGATCGGCTGCTCATAGGCCACTTCCACGCCGGTGACCTTGCCGTCGGCATTGATCGGGGTGGAGATCTGGTAGGTCTCGAGCTGGTTGGTCAGTTCGCTGTACAGCTGGCGCGAGACCACGTCGAAGGCGATGTAGTCCTTCATGTCCATGTGGTACGCACCGACCGACAGCAGGCCGCGCGGCATGAAGTACCACTCCAGGTTGGCGTCGAAGTTCGTGGACAGGGTCGGCTTCAGGTTCGGGTTGCCACCGCCGCCGGTCTTGTTCAGGTCCGAACCCCACGACGAAGCGCCCAGGGCCGAGTAATCCGGCAGGGTCTGGGTCTGCGACGCGGCCACGCGCAGCACCAGCCTGTCGTCCAGGTCGAACTTGATGTTGGCGCTGGGCAGGACGCGGTTGCGCTTGTTCTGGAAGGCGGTGCGCTCCCACATGCCGAACAGGCTGCTCACATCGGCATCGGCGGCATTGCTGACCGCGTTGTAGGTGTCGATGTCCTGCTTGATGTTGACGTAGCGCAGGCCGACGTTGCCGCTCCACCAGTCGCCGCTGAAGTTGGCCTGCACGTAGCCGGCGAAGTTCTTCTCCTTCACCTTCCACTCGGCACCGTAGTTGTGGCGGCCGGTGGGGCCATCGTTGCCGGCCAGCCAGGTGGAGTTGTTGATGATCGCGTTCTTCAGTGCATCCGGCGTGTAGTACCAGATGTTGCGCGGGAAGGTGCCGCCGACATCACCGGCGAAGCCGCTGGGATAGTTGGCGGTGGCGCTGCCCTGCAGTGCGGACCAGATGTCACCCGGGGTCGCACCTTCCGGCGAGAGCGCTTCGCGTTCGTGGTCGGCGAAACGCACGCCGAAGTCCACGGAGTTCAGCACGCCGGTGCCGAAATACTGGCTGAAGTCCAGCGTGGCCCAGTCTTCCTTGTCTTCGGCGCGGACCAGCTGGTTGCCCCACGTGCCGAAACTGGTGACGCCGCTGGGGCTGATGTCGCCGCCGATGTTCCAGTCCACCGGCGAACCGGCGCCGTGCGTTGCCCAGCTGGCACCGCCGCCCTGGCCAAGCGTGACTTCAGCAATGAACTGGCGCGGGGTTTCACCGGTGCCCTTGGTGGTACCGGCCTGGAACTTCATGTCCAGGGTGTCGTTGATCTGCCAGTCGGCGTCGAACGTGACGTAGTTGGTCTTGGCCGTGGCTTCACGGTAGATCATGTCGTAGACACCGTAGTTGGTGCCCGGGACGCCCGCGTAGGTGGCATTGCTCAGCACGCCGTCGGTCACGGTGTAGCCCGGGTTCGGCGCCTGCGACTTGGCGAAGTTGCCGCCCCACAGCATGAAATTGCGGTTGTAGTTGTTGGCTTCCAGCTTGGAGGAGAAGCCGCTCAGCGACAGGTTCAGCGTATCGGTCGGCTTGAACTGGATGGTCACCAGCCCGCCCTTGCGTTCGCGGGTCTGTTCGAACAGGGTCGAACCCAGCAGGCCGGGGACGGCCACGCCGATCAGGTCCGGATTGGTGAGGGCCACCGGATCATCGGCGCCGATCCGGGTGAAACCGCCCGGGATTTCCTGCGCCTCGCGGCGGAGCTCGCGCTTCTGGTAGAAGGCCTGCAGCATCACGCCGAAGTTGTTGGCGTCATTCTTGTAGTTGAACAGCGCCGAGTACTGCGGGTCGGTCGACTTGGCCTGGTCCGAACGGACCGCACCTACCGAGGCTTCCGCACTGAAGGGCTTGGCGAACTCCAGCGGCTTGCGCGTGATGATGTTGACGGTACCGGTGGTGCCGCCATCCTGCAGCTTGGCCTGCGAGGACTTGTTCACTTCCACCGAGCTCACCAGCTCGGAGGGCAGCAGCGAGTAGCTGACGCTGCGGCCGACGTTGTTGCCCTGGCTGAGCACGAACCAGTCGGCCGAGCCGACGGTGTGGCCGTTGATCAGGGTCTGGGTCAGGCTCGGGCTGGTGCCACGCAGGCTGACGCGGTCGGCTTCATCGAAGCCGCCTTCGTCGGCGCTGGACGAACTGATGTTGACGCCGGGCAGGCGCTGCAGGGTGTCGGCCACATTGTGCGCCGGCAGCTTGCCGACGTCTTCGGCGGTCACCACTTCCACGCGCGCGTTGGCTTCGCGCTTGGTATCCAGCGACTTCTCCATCGAGCCACGGATGCCGGTGACGGTCACGGTGTCCAGGTCGGTTGCGGTCGGCGCAGCCTGCTGGGCATGTGCGCTGAAAGCGAGGCAGCTGACGATGGCGGCCGAAAGCAGGGTCTTGCGGGTGTTCATGATGTCTCTCCTCATCACTCGATTGGGTGCCGGCGGCGGTGTTCGGTTGCGGTTGCGTTGACGTGCGCGGGGGCGGCGGCGATGTCCCGTGCATTGGCGTGCCACGTACTGCGTGCTGCGATTGCGTTGAAGCCTGTTGCGGTGTCAGGCGGCCGACTGCTGCAGGTACCAGCTGGCAGCACCGACCACGCCCAGCTGGCCGTGCTCGACCACTTTCACCGGGATGCGTGCCAGTGCTTCGCCCATCGGCCCCTTCTGCAGGTAGCGCTCGACGAAGGTGCTGGTGCGCAGGTACTCGCGGATCTGCGGCAGGATGCCGCCGGCCAGATAGACGCCCCCATGGGCGCCGTAGAACAGGGCCATGTCGCCGATGGTGCTGCCGAGCAGGCCGCAGAACACATCCAGCGCCTTGCGTGCGTGCGCATCAGTGCCGGCCATCGCCGCGGCGGTGACCGCGTCCGGACTGGCCAGGGTGGGCTGCTGTCCCTGCAGGGCGCACACCGCGCGGTACAGGTTCATCAGGCCGGGGCCGGAGATTGCGTGCTCGATCGACACGTGAGCGCGCTCGCGCTGCATGTGGCGGACGATGGCCATTTCCAGTTCGGTGCTGGCGGCCAGCGTCGGTTGCCCGGCTTCGGTAGCCAGCACGACCGGGCCATGGGCGGTCGGGATCCACAGTGCCGCACCCAGGCCCGTACCCGGACCGACCACCAGGGTCGGTCCGCGCGGGGCGCTTTCCGGCCCACACAGGTGCAGGACGCCGCTGGCGTCGACCTGTGCCGCGGCATAGGCCACCGCTTCGAAGTCGTTGACGATGTGGACCTGCTGTACGCCGACGTCGGCCTCGATCTGCCGCGCGGACAGCGGCCAGGGCACGTTGGCAGTGATGACCGTCCCGTCTTCGCGCGCATAACCGGCCGTGGCCACCACGCAATGCGCCGGGCGCGGGCCGTCGCCCAGGAAGTCGGACAGGATCGCACTCAGGCCGGCGTGGTCGGCATTGCGATACTTGCGGTATTCCAGCACCTGCACCGGATGGGCGGCATCGCCGCTGGCCTGGACCCGGGCGACACGCACATGGGTGCCGCCGACGTCGGCGGCCAGGAACGAGGGCGCGACGCGGGACAGGACATGGGCCGGGGCGGGATGGCTGGCGGTCACGCGGGCTCCTGCTGAAGAGGGGGCCGGATCCGAGGGTGAGGCCGGCTGTTGGGCGGAGTCTGTAACCCCGCTGACAACGATGTCAACGAGTTCGTGACACTTTCGTTGCTGCGGCGCAACGAATGGGGTGTGCGGTAAACGTTTCCATGGCGTGAACAGCGCCTTCACGCCGTAGCCCTTGCTGCACGGGGCTCAACGGCTCCAGCGCATTCAGCACGCGACCGTGCGCGGCGGTTGCGCGATGCAGCATGGCCTGCGCTGCCCCGCGCAGGGAAGTTGACAAACCGCCGTTGTCCATCGAAAGAATGTGACAACGTTGTTCCCAGCCACTCTCCGACGCCGCGTTCTGCGACCGTCGCCGCAGGAGCCCTCCTGATGTCCGCCGTCCCCGCTGCAAGCGCGCGCCCGAACGTGGCCACCTCCATCGCCATCGTCGGCGTCCTGTTCTTCCTGATCGGTTTCTTCACCTGGCTCAACGGCCCGCTGATCACCTTCGTCAAGCTGGCCTTCGAGCTCAGCGAGGTCGGCGCCTTCCTGGTGCTGATGGTGTTCTACCTGTCCTATTTCTTCCTGGCCCTGCCGTCGTCGTGGATCCTGCGGCGCACCGGCATGAAGAAGGGCCTCAGCCTGAGCCTGCTGGTGATGGCCGGCGGCGCGGCACTCTTCGGTGAATTCGCGACGCAGCGCTGGTACCCCGGCGCGCTGGGCGGGCTGTTCGTGATCGGCAGCGGCCTGGCCCTGCTGCAGACGGCGATCAATCCCTACATCTCCATCCTCGGCCCGATCGAGACCGCAGCGCGTCGCATCGCGCTGATGGGCATCTGCAACAAGATCGCCGGCATGCTGGCGCCGGTGCTGATCGGCACCCTGGTGCTGCATGGCATCGGTGACCTGGACAAGCAGGTACAGGCGGCCGACGCGGTCACCAAGGTGGCCCTGCTCAATGAGTTCGCCGCCAAGATCCATGCGCCGTACCTGGCGATGGCCGGCCTGCTGGTGCTGCTGGCCGTCGCCGTATTGTTCTCGCCGCTGCCGGAGATCAAGTCCTCCGAGGCCAACGCCACCCCGATGGCCGCCGGCGCAGCCGAGCGCAGCAGCATCTTCCAGTTCCCGCACCTGTGGCTGGGCGTGCTCTGCCTGTTCGTGTATGTCGGCGTGGAAGTGATGGCCGGTGATGCCATCGGTACCTATGGCCACGGCTTCGACCTGCCGCTGGACCAGACCAAGATGTTCACCTCGTTGACCCTGGCGGCGATGCTGGCTGGCTACGTGGTGGGCCTGCTGCTGATTCCCCGGGTGGTTTCGCAGTCGCGCTACCTGACCGTTTCGGCGGTACTGGGCGTGGTGTTCTGCCTCGGTGCTTGGGTCACCCACGGCTACGTTTCGGTGGCCTTCGTGGCCCTGCTGGGCTTTGCCAACGCAATGATGTGGCCGGCCATCTTCCCGCTGGCGATCCGTGGCCTGGGCCGTTTCACCGAGACCGGCTCGGCGCTGCTGGTGATGGGTATCGCCGGTGGCGCGATCATTCCGCAGTTGTTCGCCGTGCTCAAGCAGCACATCGATTTCCAGCTGGTGTTCGTGCTGCTGATGGTGCCGTGCTACCTGTACATCCTGTTCTACTCGGTCATCGGCCACCGCGCCGGCCTGCCGCAGGAGCGCTGATAGGCGATGATGGACGGCAGCCAACCCCAGGGAAAACCCATGCGCAGAGCGACCATCAAGGACGTCGCGGAGAAGGCCAAGGTCTCTCTGAAGACCGTCTCGCGGGTGATCAACAACGAGCCCTCCGTGATGCAGGCCACCCGTGCGCGGGTGCTGCGGGCGATCGCCGAGCTCGACTACGAGCCCGATCCGTCCGCGCGCAACCTGCGCAGCGGGACCACTTTCGTGATCGGGCTGGTCTACGACAACCCCAACCCGTACCACATCATCGGCGTGCAGAACGGCGTGCTGGCCGCGTGCCGGGAGACCGGCTTCGGCCTGCAGATCCACCCCTGCGACTCGAGCTCGCCCCTGTTGGCCGATGAACTGGCCGACTGGGTACAGCGCTCGCGCCTGGCCGGCCTGGTGCTGACCGCACCGATGTCCGAGCGCCGAGATCTGGTGCAGGCGCTGACCGCACGCGGCATCAAGCTGGTGCGCATCATCGCGGCGACCGAGGACCCGGCGGACGGAGCCTGCGTGTTCGTCGACGACCGCGAAGCGGCCTACGAGATCACCGAGCATCTGATCCAGCTGGGCCATCAGCGCATCGGCTTCCTGTGGGGTGGCAGCTCGCACCGCTCTTCCGGCGAACGCTATGCCGGCTACGAAGCGGCGCTGAAGGACTACGGCATGACCGTGGACAAGCATCTTGTGGTGCAGGGCGACTACACCTTCGACGACGGTTTCCGGGGCGCGCGCCGCCTGCTGGCGCTGCGCGAACCGCCCACCGCCATCTTCGGTTCCAACGATGAAATCGCTGCGGGCGTGCTGGCCGCTGCCAAATCGGCGGGGATGAACGTGCCCTACGACCTGTCCATTGCCGGCTTCGAGGACAGCCCGTTCTCGCGCCAGTCCTGGCCGCCGTTGACCACCGCCAAGCAGGCCACCGAGGACATCGCACGCCACGCCGCGCGCCTGCTGATCGCGCAGCTGCGCAGCGATGCCTATGACGACGCGCCTGCACCGCTGCACAACCAGGGCTTCGTGCCGCAGCTGGTAGTGCGCGGGTCGACTGCGCCGATGCGTCCCGCCGGCGCCCGCCCACTCCCTTCCGATCCTGCCTGAGCCCGCCATGTCGCTGTCCGACCCCACCTCCACCCTGATGTTCGCCGAAGCCGCTGAAGCGGCCGACGTCGTCGCCCGCCAGTTCTCGCGCAACCACGCCACGATGGAGACGCTGGCTGCCAGCCTGCGCGCCGCGCCACCCCCGTTCGTGGTCACCTGCGCGCGCGGCAGCTCCGATCATGCCGCCACCTACGGCAAGTACCTGCTGGAAACCCAGCTGGGCCTGGTGGTCGCCTCCGCCTCGCCGTCGGTGGGCTCGGTGTATGCCGCGCCGCTGCAGCTGCGCGGTGCACTGTTCATCGTCATCTCGCAGTCGGGCAAGAGTCCGGATCTGCTGCGCAATGCCGAAGCGGCCAAGGCCGCCGGTGCGCGCGTGGTCGCACTGGTCAATGTCGAGGATTCGCCGTTGGCGCAGCTGGCCGACACGGTGATTCCGCTGCATGCGGGCCCGGAGAAGAGTGTGGCCGCGACCAAGAGCTACCTGGCGTCGCTTGCGGCACTGCTGCAGCTGGCCACGTACTGGAAGCAGGACAGTGGCCTGCGCGCTGCGCTGGAGCTGCTGCCTGATGCGTTGCGCGAGGCATGGCAGTGCGATTGGACGGCGCTGGCCGATGGCCTGGTGGACGCCACCAACCTGTTCGTGCTCGGGCGTGGGCTTGGGCTTGGCGCGGCGCAGGAAGCGGCGCTGAAGTTCAAGGAAACCTGCAGTCTGCATGCCGAGGCCTACAGCTCGGCCGAGGTCAAGCATGGCCCGATGGCGCTGGTCGGCCGCGGTTTCCCGGTGCTGGCTTTCGCCCAGCCCGATGAGACCGGCGCGGGCACACGTGCCGTGGTGGAGGAGTTCTCAGCGCGTGGTGCGCAGGTATGGATGGCCGGCGCCGCAGGCAACCTGCCGGTGGCTGCCGCGCCGCATCCGTTGTGCGCTCCGCTGCTCACCGTGCAGAGTTTCTACCGTGCGATCAATGCGCTGGCGCTGCGCCGCGGGTTCAACCCGGACCTGCCGCCGCATCTGAACAAGGTCACGGAGACCGTGTGATGGCAACCGTGCTGCGCAATGCCCGCATCCTGGTCGGGGATGATTTCCGCGATGACCTGGCAGTGCTCATCGAGGACGGGAAGATCAGCGCGCTGCTCCCCGATGCCGCGCCGCAGGTGGGCCAGGCGGCCGAGCAGGTCGATCTCGGCGGCGGCTGGCTGCTGCCGGGTTTCATCGACGTGCAGGTCAATGGCGGTGGCGGCGCGCTTTTCAACAACACGCCGGACGTGGCGGCCCTGCGCACCATCGCGCAGGCGCACCGCCGTTTCGGCACCACCGCGATGCTGCCGACGCTGATCAGTGATGACGTGGCGGTGATGCGCGAGGCGATCGCCGCCTTGCGCGAAGCCATCGCTCAAGGCGTACCCGGTGTCATCGGCATCCATCTGGAAGGGCCGTACATCGCCCCGGCACGGAAGGGGACCCACGACGCCAGCAAGTTCCGCGTGCCCGATGCGGAGGAGATCGCGCTAGCCGCCTCGCTGGACAATGGCGTGACCCTGCTCACCCTTGCGCCGGAACGGGTACCGCTGGAGTCGATCCGCGCGCTGGTGGAGCGCGGGGTGATCGTCGCGGCTGGACATACCGCGGGAACGTACGAAGAGATCCGCGCCGGCCTGGATGCCGGTGTGCGCGGCTTCACCCATCTGTACAACGCGATGTCGCCGCTGCAGGGCCGGGAGCCGGGTGCGGTGGGTGCCGCGCTGGAAGATCGCGACAGCTGGATCGGCATCATCGTCGACGGCGTGCACGTGCATCCGGCCAGCCTGCGGGTAGCGCTGGCGGCCAAGCCACGCGGTCGCCTGCTGCTGGTGACCGATGCGATGCCGCCGGTCGGCGCCGATGATCCCAGCTATGTGCTGTATGGCGAGACCATCACTGCCGTCGATGGGGTGGTGCGCAACGCAGCTGGCGCGCTGGCCGGCTCGGCACTGGACATGGCCACGGCCGTGCGCAACACCGTGCAGATGCTCGGCCAGCCGCTTGCCGAAGCGGCGCGCATGGCCTCGACCTATCCGGCGCAGTTCCTCAATGTGGACGACCGGCTGGGCCACATCGCCGAGGGTTACCAGGCCGACCTGGTGCTGCTGGACGATGCCCTGCAGGTGCGGGGCACCTGGATTGCCGGACAGTACGAGGCCGCCTGATGAGTGCTGCGCCGTCAGCGCGCCTGGGCTCGATCGACGCCCTGCGCGGCATCACCGTGGCGGCGATGCTGCTGGTCAACAACCCGGGCGACTGGAGTGCGGTGTTCGCACCGCTGCGTCATTCGGACTGGCATGGCTGCACGCCCACCGATCTGGTGTTCCCGTTCTTCCTGTTCCTGGTGGGCGTGTCGATGGCCTTCAGCGTGGCACCGCGCGCGCTCGATGCTTCGAAGCGACCCACACTGGCGCGTGGCGTGCTGGAGCGCGCGTTGCGCATCCTGCTAGCCGGCGCGTTGTTGCATCTGCTGATCTGGTGGGCGCTGGATACGCATCACTTCCGCATCTGGGGCGTGCTGCAACGCATCGCGGTGTGTGCGGCGCTGGTTGGCCTGCTGGCGGTGTATGCGCGGCTGCACGTGCAGGTCGGGGTGCTTGTCGGGCTGCTGGTGGGCTATACCGTGCTGCTGCTCGGCCTCGGTGATCTGTCGCCATGGACCAACCCGGCCAGCCGTCTGGATACCTCGCTGTTCGCCCCGTGGATCTACCAGTGGCACGCCGATACCGGGCTTGGGCATGACCCGGAAGGGCTGCTGAGCACGCTGGGCGCGCTGGCCAGCACCACCCTGGGCCTGCTGGCCGGCGCACTGCTGCGCAGAGGTCGCGCTGTGGCGCTGGCAGGATTGGGCGCCGCAACGGCAGTGCTGGGCCTGCTGCTTGCCATTGTGCTGCCGTTGAACAAGCAGCTGTGGACGCCCAGCTACGTGCTGTGGACCGGAGGTCTTGCGGCGCTGGCCCTGTGGCTGGCGCATGTGCTGATCGACCAGAAGGGCTGGCCCGCGTGGGGCCGTCGTTTTGGGGTCAACGCGATCACCGCGTACCTGGGGGCCTCGGTGATGTCGGTGGCATTGTTGGCAACCGGCGCCTGGGGCTGGGTCTGGCAGCAGCTGGCGGCGGCGATGCCGGGTGCGCTGGAGCTGGCGTCGATGCTGCAGGCCCTGGCCTTCGTCACCCTGTGGTGGGGCGTCGCGTGGTGGCTGGACCGGCGCAGGATCTATCTCAAGATCTGACAGCGCCGGGGTATGGACGCACCTGCGGTGGAGCAGGGCCAGCTCGGCTCATTGCTTGCCGGGGACTGCCGCTGCGGGCTCCACCAGCGCCCCCGCGTGATCGGCCAGCACCTGTACCGCGTGCAGCAGCCCTTCTTCCACCTGCGGCGGGCAGTGCGCTCGGGCATCGTCCATCTCCCGCGCCGCCTGCGCGGCCAGCAGCAGTCCTGCGCAGGAAGACACTGCGGCCAGGCAGCGCGTAGCGCCGGCCAGGTCACGCGCCCTCGCTTCCGTGATCCGCGTTTCGGGCCAAGGTTGGCCGTTGGCACCGTCGCCGCGCGCGATGCTCCGTAACCGGGCGAAGAATGCAGGCTGCGGCACGTTCTCGTGGGCTGCGGCCAGCGCATCTTCCAGGATGTCGGCGGCAGCGGCGGGCAGCCGCAGCCCAGGCAGGGCATCACCCAGCAGCGCGTGCAGGCGGGGATGGGTGGGATGGGGCAGGGTCATGGTGGCAACCTCACAGGCAAGGCCACCTGCGGGGCGCAGGGTGGCGGGCGGTGCGGGTTGGCGTGCCGGTGAAGCTTTTCAACGGAGAAAAAGCCGGCGGATCCGGAGATCCCCACGCACCGCCCGCCGCAGAACGACGGAGGGTGCACTATTCGGGCCCGCGATGTTGTCGCAGGCCCGCCGTTGAAAAGCTTCATTCGGGACGCCAATCCCGGCCAGCACAGGGGCGCTGGCAGATGCCACCGTCGCGCGGTCCACAGCGCGATGACATGGGCAAAGTTGCAATGTGTGTGTCCGTATCGCCCATCTGTCGCGTGACCGGAGCGCCGTGTCGGCATCGCGCAATGCCTGCGCTGCCAGCCAGTCCAGATGCGACAACCTGCGCGATGGCCGTGCCGATCATCAACCCGCTATGCTGGGCGCCTGACTCAACGGCAAGGAACGTCGTATGCAGATCTGCAACGGAGTGCGGCGCGCGGGTGCGACGGTGGTCGTGCTGTGGGCTGCGCAGACGATGGCCGCAACGGCCTCGGTATCCGCGGTTGAACTGCCCTCACCGGAGGCGCAGGTGCAGATGCTGCAGCTGCTGGAGGCGCGCGCGCTGTATCGCGACCGTGTCGATTGGGCCGGTGTACGCGCGACGCTGGCCGCCGCAACCGATGATGCTGGCCGGCGCCAATTGCTGGATGACGCCGCTACCCGCAGCACGGGCGGCCATGGCCGCTGGATTCCGCCCAGCCTGCAACGCCAGCGTTCCGGGCGTGCGCAACGCTTGAAGGCCGGCCAGGATGCGGCGTCGCCAATGCCGTGGCAGGCCGATGCGCGCGTCGGTGTACTGCAGGTGAGCCCGTTCCTGGACGATCCTCAGGCGGGCGAGCAGGCACGGTATGACGCGCGAACAACCTACGCGCTGGCGCTGCAGCACCGCATCGTGGCCCTGGATGACGGCACGCGGTGCGGCTGGGTGGTCGATCTGTCCGGCAATGGCGGCGGCAACATGTGGCCCATGCTGCTGGGCCTGCTGCCGTTGTTGCAGGGCACCCCGGATAAGGAAGGGGCCGTGATCGGCGGCTTCCGCAGCGCCGAAGGGCAACGGCCGTGGCGACAACGCGACGGAGAGGTCCTGGATGGCGCGAATTCGCGGCTTCGCTCGCGCCAGGCGGCCTATGCGCTGCGCGGCGGTCCCGCACCGGTCGCGGTGGTGTTCGGCCCCCGTACTGCCAGTTCGGGCGAGGCCGTGGCGCTGGCCTTCCGCGGCCAGCCCGGCAGCCGCAGTTTCGGCCAGCCCAGTGCAGGCTATTCCACCGGCAATCAACCCGTGCCCCTGGTGGATGGCAGCATGCTGCTGCTGACCGTCAATATCATGACCGACCGCCAGGGGCAGGGTGACGGTCGCCAGCTGCAGCCGGATCAGCCCACCGCCCCCGGAGCGTCCGGTCTGCAGGCCGCGCAGGACTGGCTGCTGGCCCAGCCCGCCTGCTCGGGGCGTTGATCTGCACGCAGGAAGGTGAGCCGTGGGAGGCGCCGCTGACACCGGTTCATCGCTCGAGGGCCCGGCCTGTTAAAGTCTCTCCTGCAATCACGTAGCGGAAGCGACCATGGACCACGACACCCCGTTCGAACCCCTCAACGACCTCGAGGTGCGCCTGCTGCAGGCCCAGGATGGCACGCTGACTGCGTCGCAGTTCCTCGATGGGCTGCTGACCTCGACGGCGTTCGTGCTGCTGGACAAGGCCATCGGCGAAGACGGCGCATGGGACGAGAGCATCTCGCCCCTGGTGCTGACCAGCGAGAGTGGCGAGCCGATGTTCGCGGTGTTCACTGCCCCCGAGCGTGCCGGCCTGTGGCACGAACAGCTGCCGCAGTTCGCGCATGCCATGCCGATCGCGGTGCATGCGCTGCTGGCCGGAATCGGCGACGGTGTCGGCCTGGTGCTGAACCCCGGCCTGGACGTGGGCATGGAGATGATTCCCGATGCCGTGGCGCAGTTGAAGCAGCGCGCTGCTGCGATCACGCGGGGCATGGCGCACTGACCCACCGATGCCGGTGGTAGATCCGGATGCGCTCACATGTGGTGTCGCATAAGGACCGGGATTGCCGCTGAGAAGTGATTCGACGATCACTTTGAGGTTTTCATCGACAGAGAATTGGCATTGCAGTGCGTGAGTCTCGGCGTGGGGTCTTCCAGCCAAACGCCTGGCATGGACCAGCTTCAAGGCACCTCAGCCCCCACTCCAGCGTCAGCGTGCCGCCGCAATCGCCTTCACCCGCGCCCTGGCCAATGCTTCACCAATCGCCGGGCCTTTCAGGTGCGTCGTATCCAGATCCCGTGCCTGTACCGATAGCGCCGCCTGATGCAGACGCTTGAGCGTTTCGCCCTGCGGGTAGTCACTGTCCTCGAATCCCAGCCGTCCGCGCTTGTCGGCCTCGCAGCACAGGGCGATGCGCGCGATGCGTTCGGGCCGGCGCAGCGCGTCGCAGCGACCGAGCAGTTCCAGCACGGTGGCATCGCGGAGCTCGTCGATGCGGTGCACGTTCAAGTGCTCGCGGCAGACCGCTTCCGCCAGCTGCTGGTGTTCGGCCGGGACCTTCAAGCGGGCGCACAGCGCCTTCAGCGGCGTAATGCCGCGCTGCTCGTGCATGATGTGGCGCGGCCATTCCTCCGGCGGGGTGAGGCCCTTGCCGAGATCGTGGGTGAGCGCGGCGAAGCCGACCAGGTCATCGCCCGGGGCCAGTCCCGCTGCCATGTCACTGACCATCTCCTGGTGCAGGCCGGTGTCGATTTCCGGATGGAACTCGGCACGCTGCGGAACGCCATACAGCGCTTCCAGCTCGGGCAGGACCGGGCCCAGTGCGTGCGCCTCGTGCAGGGTGCGCAGGAACGCCGAAGGCCGTTCGCTTGCCAGCGCCCTTCGTAGTTCCTGCCAGACGCGCTCTGGTACCAGCGCGTCGAGCTCACCGCTGGCAGCGACCTCGCGCATCAGCGCCATGGTTTCGGGGGCAACGGTGAACCCCAGCGGGGCAAAGCGGGCCATGAAGCGGGCCGCGCGCAGCACGCGCAATGGATCTTCAACGAAGGCAGGACCGACGTGGCGCAGCACGCGCTGCTCGATGTCACGCACGCCGCCGTAAGGATCGACCAGAGCACCGCTGTCTTCGTCGCAGGCAATGGCATTGATGGTGAAGTCGCGGCGCTGCAGGTCCTCTTCCAGCGTGACCGCCGGATCGGCATCGACCACGAAACCGCGATAACCGCGGCCAGATTTGCGCTCGGTGCGGGCCAGAGCGTATTCCTCACCGGTCTGCGGATGCAGGAACACCGGGAAGTCCCGCCCCACGGCGCTGAAGCCCTGCGCTTCCATCTGCGCGGGCGTGGCACCGACCACCACCCAGTCGCGGTCGCCGGCGGGACGCTGCAGCAGGCGGTCGCGCACGGCGCCGCCGACAAGATAGATCTTCATGGCGGGGATGATGGCATGCCCGGCGCGCAGAGCCGAATCAGTCGCCGCCCTGACCCGCGTCCGCCGGACAGCTGAAGCTCTTGCGCTTGTCGACCAGGCGTCCCATCAGGCGGTCGCTCAGCGGCAGGGCGTCACCGTTGAGGCGCCAGTCGTAGATCACGCTGAAGGCCAGCACGCGCGCGACGTACTCGCGCGTTTCCTTGTAGCTGATCGTCTCGATCCACAGGTCGGGATCGAAACCGGGGCGCTGGCTCTGCCAGCGTGCCGTCGGCGTCGGACCGGCGTTGTAGGCGGCGATGGTCACATAGGGCAGGCCGTCGTACTTGTTCATCAGCTGGCGCAGGTAGGCGGTGCCGATGGCGATGTTGGTGTCGGGGTCGTAGAGGCTGTCGGCACCGCCGTAGCCGGTCAGGCCGATGGACTTTGCCACGGCGGCACCGGTGGCCGGCAGCACCTGCATCAGGCCCATCGCATTGGCAGGCGAGCGCGCGCGCGGAGTGAAGATGCTTTCGGCGCGGATTTCCGCAGCGACCCAGGCCGGATCGATGGCATTGCGCGCCGATTCGCGGCGGATCGTGGCGTCATGGTGCAGGGGGAAGCGCAGATCGTACAGGCGCTGTTCCTGCGGCTGCTTGCCGAGGGAGAACACCGCGCGGTCGAACCAGCCGTTGTCCTGGGCCACCCGCACGGCCAGTCGGCGCTGGGTGTCATCGAAGCGCGACAGCGCGCTGTTCCATTCGGCCACCGCCCAGCCGGCGCGATCGATCTGGAACAACGCCACTGCGCGCTGGATGGCAGGATCGCGAGCCACTGCGGCCTTGGCCTGTTCGCTGTCGTTGGGTTTCCACGGGCACAGCGTGTAGCCCTGCTGCAGTTTGTCGGCCGCGAGGAAGCCGTGGAAGGTGGGCGTGCGCGCGGCCTCCCGGAACAGCGACTGTGCCTGCTGTGCCTGCCCGGTCTTCTCCAGCATGCGTCCTTCGTAATAGCGCCAGCGTGGATCGTTGCGCTGTTTCGGCCCCATCTTGCGGATTGCTGCCAGGGTCGCCGGCCAGTCGCCACGCGACATCGCTTCGCGCACGCGCCATTCATGCAGGCGCTCGTCGTAGGCGGCGTCGGGGACTGCATTGAGGCGCCGCGCGGAATCAGGCAGGTAGGAGGCAACCGTCCACAACGCGATCTGGTAGCGCACCTGGGCCTGCTGCTCGGCACTCAGGCCCAGGGCCTGCGCGTACTGCGGCAGCTGCTGCTCGGTGGCATCCGGATCGGCCTTGGCCAGCTTGACCAGACCGTCGGTGGCGATGCGCCGGCTGCGATCGTTGCGCGGCCAGTTCAGTGCGCTGGCATTGGGCTTGTCGACGAACGCAGCATAGGTGTTGGCCAGCGCCAGGTCGGCAGCCGGCAGTCCGCGCGCGGCGCTGCGCATCACCGCCGGCTGCTGCGCGTCGGCGGCCGCGTCGATGCGCTCCCAGCGCAGTGCGTCGCTCAGGCCCCCCTGGGCCTGCAGCACGGCGAACACCGCATCGCAGCCGTCGGGCAGCGACTTGCCGTTCCGGCGCCACAGCTCCTGGGCGTCGCTGATCCATTGCGGATCCACGCCGCTGGTCACCTGTCGCGCGGTCAACTGCGCACAGCGCAGGCCGAGATTGTCGGTAGGGGCCCAGTTGGCGAGCAGGGTGGGCCAGTCCTGCCGGCGTGCCACCGAAGGCAGCCACACGCTGCGGAAGGTGGTGGCCACGGCCTGGCCCTCGTAACGCTTGAGGAAGGCCTGCGCCTGCGCGGTGTCGACCGTGTCGATGTTGCGCCGCAGATTGGCGTACTCCAGCCAGCCATAGGCCGGATGGCGGCTGAGCGCGGCGGCCTGGCCGGGATCGAACTGGCCGCGTTCGGCAGCTGCGATGGCGGCTTTGAGCTGCGCGTTCTGGGCATCGAGGGACTGGGCACCGGCGCAGCCGATCAGCAGCAGGGAGGCCAGCGGGAGCAGGGACAGGGCGGTCGAAGAGCGTCGGGTCATGGCGCCAGCATAGCGGGCACTGGCTGAATTCAGTTTCGCATCGCGTGCACGCCAGACAAAGGCAACGGCGGCTGAATGCAGGTGCATGCAGCCTCTGCCGCAACGGCGGGATGCCGGCGTAACGTCAGAGCCGGGCGAACCGCCCGGCTGCAGGGAGCGGCACATGGCGTTCAGTAGCGCAGGAAGGAATGGCCCGCTGGCGGAGATCAATGTCACGCCATTGGTGGATGTGATGCTGGTGCTGTTGATCATCTTCATCGTGACCGCACCGATCGTGGCCCGGCCGATCGCAGTGCAGTTGCCGCAGGCGACCGATCGCGTGGTCGCCCGGCCGGACCCGCCGCCGCCGATCGAACTGCGTCTGGATGCAGCCAACCAGCTCAGCTGGAACGGCCAGCCTCTGGCCATTGCCGATCTGCAGTCGCGCCTGCAGGCGCAGGCGGGTAAGTACGCCGGCAACCTGCCGGAGCTGCGCATCGCGACCGATCCGGCGGCCGAGTACGAAGGGATGGCACGGATCCTGGCGGCGGCCGAGGCCACCGGCATGGAGCGCATTGCGTTCGTGCGCTGAGCAGCGGACGAGGGGCTGTCGATGCACAGCCCCTCCACCAAGAGTGCTTTGGAGCACTCCGCGGATGCCGGCACCTGCTGTCGCAACAGGCGCGTGGTCAGCGCGCCAAGGCTGGAACACGACACACAATCTGTCGCTATCTGATGCGATTGCCCGTCAATCGCGTCAAGCCCGCGTGAAAGGGTGTCGGTCATCACGCCGTGATTTTGACTACTTGTTTACAAAGGAGACGCTGCCGCCATGCAGGAGGGGCGTACGGCAGCCAATGTCCCGACATTCCTTTGGAGAGAGAGCGAATGAATCACCTGCACCACCGCCCCCTGGCGGTTGCCGTCGCCCTGTGCGTGACTGCCCTGGCACCGCTGGGCGCCGCCGCACAGTCCACCACCAACCTGGACGCGGTCGAAGTCACCGGTACCCGCATCAAGCGCGCTGAAGTGGAGGGCCAGGTTCCGATCCAGACCCTGACGCGCGGCGACATCGAGCGCACCGGCCTGAGTTCGATCGGCGAAGTGCTGCAGCAGCTCACCGGCTCCGGTTCGGCGCTCAATGCCAAGTTCAATTCGTCCGGCAACTTCGGCTTCCCCCCGGATGGCAGCGGCGTCGGTGCGGGTTCGGCGCAGGTCGATCTGCGCCACCTGGGGGCCAAGCGCGTGCTGGTGCTGGTCGATGGCATCCGCTGGGTCAATGAGTCATCGGCGTCGGGTGTCGGCGCCGCGACCGATCTCAATACCATTCCGCTGGCCATCGTCGAGCGCATCGAAGTGCTGGAAGACGGCGCGTCGTCGCTGTATGGCTCCGATGCCATCGCCGGCGTGGTCAACATCATCACCCGCCGTGATTTCGATGGCGGCCAGGTGACCCTGAACTACGGCGAATACAGCAAGGGCGACGGCACGCAGAAGGGCGTGGACCTGGCCTGGGGCAAGAGCGGTGATCGCTTCAGTCTGTTCCTCGGCGCCAGCTGGACCAAGCAGGATCCGGTGTATGCGAAGGACCGTGAACAGTCGCGCTTCCCGATTCCCGGTACCGGCCTGGCCTTCGGCAGCGGTGCCATTCCGCAGGGCCGCTTCGCCTTCGTCGACCCCAACACGGGCGCGCAGCAGAACATCGTGCCCAACACCGGCGTGAGCAATCCACGCTATGACGGCAGTGCCGGCTGCAACCGCACTGACGACTACCACTGCTTCACCAGCGCTGACCGTTTCAACTTCGCCGAGTACAACATGGTGCTGACGCCGTCGGAGCGGAAGGGCCTCTTCGGTCAGTTCCGCTTTGACATCACCGACAACGTGCAGTGGTACGTCAAGGCACTGGGCAACCGTCGCGAGTCGACCAGCCAGGCTGGCCCCGAGCCGCTGTTCTTCGGCCCCGATGGCGCCACCGGCAATCCGCTGGCCGACAACATCACCATCTCGGCGCTCAATCCCTACAACCCGTTCGGCTTCGACCTGGTGTCGTCCGGCAACATGAGCCTGGTCGGCCGCCGCCCGGTGGAAGGTGGCGCGCGCGTGTTCGAGCAGGAGGTCAACACCACGTACTTCGCCACCGGCCTGGTCGGCAACTTCCAGGCGGCCGACCGCAGCTGGTTCTGGGACGTCAACGGCATGTACAGCAAGAACAAGGCCGAACAGACCAACTACGGCAGCTACAACATCTACAACGTCAACCTGGCGCTGGGCGATCCTGCCGCATGTGCGGCGACGCCGGGCTGCGTGCCGCTGAACATCTTCGGCGGTGCCGGTTCCATCACCCCGGACATGCTGCGCTGGATCCAGCCGGTGGTACGCGACCGCAGCCAGAACGAGCTGAGTCTGTTCACCGCCAATCTGTCCAGCGATCTGTTCAACCTGCCGGCCGGCCCGCTGTCCTTCGCCACCGGTTACGAGTACCGCAAGTACGAAGGCTGGTACCAGCCCGACCCGTTGACGGTGATCGGTCACTACAACGGCGTGCCGTCGCAGCCGACCTCCGGCTCGTACGACGTCAATGAAGCCTACCTGGAACTGAGCGTGCCGATCTTCGCCGATTCGGCACTGGGCAAGAAGCTCGACCTGAGTCTGGCAGGCCGCTACTCGGATTACTCCACCTTCGGTGGTGAGTTCACGCCCAAGTACGGCCTGCGCTGGCAGGTGACCGATGACTTCGTGCTGCGCACCACCTATGCCGAAGGCTTCCGCGCGCCGTCGATCGGCGAACTGTACGGCTCGGCCGCGCGCGCGGACCTGCAGCTGTTCGATCCGTGCTCGATCGGCCTGGGCGGCACGCCGCCGCGTGGCAGCGCCGCCAACTGTGCCGCGCTGGGCGTGCCGGCCGGCTTCCAGCAGGCCAACTCGCAGATCTCGGTGACCACCGGCGGCAACCGCGAGCTGGAACCGGAGCGTTCACGCAGCTTCAGTGCCGGATTCGTCTGGAGCCCGTGGTTCGGCAACAACACCTCCTGGTCGGAGCGCTTCGACGTGGAAGTGACGTTCTACCGCCACAACATCGATGGCGCGATCCAGGCGATCAACGCGCAGACCCAGCTGGACCTGTGTGTGGATACGCTGGATCCGGTGTACTGCGATGGCATCACCCGTGCCAGCACCGGCGCGGTCAGCAGCTTCAACAACCGACTGACCAACCTGGGTTCGATCAAGACCGATGGCTGGGACGTGGACCTGTTCTGGACCCTGCCGCAGACCTCGATCGGCCAGTTCAAGCTGGGCTGGAAGAACACCTTCGTCGGTCGTTACGAGGCCACCGGTGCGGCCGGCCAGCGGCAGCCACAGAAGCCGGGCGTGGAAGTGGCCGACAGCTCGATTCCGGAATGGACCAGCAACGCCAGCATCGGCTGGACACTGGACAACTGGAGCGCGAACTGGACGGTGCGGCACATCTCCGAGTTGACCGAAGACTGTGGCGACGCCGTGGCGTTCCCGGTGTGCAGCAACCAGGTGGCGGGCACCAACACGCTCTCGGCGACCACCTTCCATGATCTGCAGGTGGGTTACAGGATCGACTGGATGAAGGGACTGCAGCTGACCGCTGGCCTGAACAACGTGTTCGACAAGGATCCCCCGATCTGCCTGTCGTGCTCGCTGAACGGCTATGACGCGTCGACCTATGACATTCCGCGTGGCCGCTACTGGTACATGCGCGCGGACCTGCGGTTCTGATGTGATGAGGGGCAGCGCCGGACACTCCGGCGCTGCCTTGCGGGTGTAGCGCCGAGCCCATGCCCGGCTGATTCCCTGCAGTTGATCAGAACGACCAGGTGAACGTCAGCGAGCCGTTGCGGCCATCGCCGTACGCACCGTAGCCGTTGATCTGCGAGAGGTACTGCTTGTCCAGCAGGTTGTTGAGGTTGGCCTGCACGCTGAACTCCGGCGAGATGCGGTAGCGCACGAAGGCGCTGACCAGGGCATAGCCGTTCTGCTCGATGCGGCCGTAGGCCGGCACCGCATAGTAGATGCGGTTCTGCCAGTTTGCCCCACCGCCGACCGTCAGTGCCTGCAGCGACTGCGGCGTGTAGCTGGTGAACAGCTTCAGCGCGGTCTGCGGCAGGTTGGTGTTGATGTCGGCATCGTTGGCATCCTTGGCCACGTAACGCGAGGCACCGAAGGTCGCGTTCCAGCCCGGGGCCAGCTCGCCGTTCAGTTCGAATTCGAAGCCGCGGCTGACCGTGCCGCGCGCGGCGCGGTAGGCGAATTCGTTCTGGCTGCCCTGCACCGGCTCACCGGTGGCCTGGCCGACGTTGTCCTGCTCGATGCGGAACACTGCCAGCGAAGCATTGAGGCGGTTGTCGAACCAGGCGCCCTTGACGCCCACTTCGTAGCTCTTGCCATCGACCGGATCGAGGTAGCTGCCGTTGCGGTCCTTCAGTGTCTGCGGCTGGAAGATCTCGGTATAGGCGGCGTAGGTGGAGAAGGTATCGTTGATGTCCAATACCAGGCCGGCATAGGGCGTGGTGACCTTGTGCGAGCGGTCCGCACCTTCGCCTTCACTCTTCCAGTCGGTGTAGCGTGCGCCGACGATGAGCTTCAGCGGGTCGGCCAGCGACAGGCGCGTGGCCATGTAACCGGCCTTCTGGGTGATGGTGCCTTCGCTGGCCAGCGCCAGCGGGTTCCAGTTCGGCTCGGAGATGTCGCCGGTCCAGCCAAGGTAGCTGGTGAACGGGTCCCAGCTCTGGCCGGGGCCGCCAATCTGGTAGTCGCCGTAGTTGGCGTACTCGCGCTTGTTGTAGCTCAGGCCGGCCATGAACTGGTGCTCGCGGCCGAACAGCCGGAACGGGCCGTCGATATAGCCATCGACCGCGTTGACCTTGCGCTCGGTGTTGTAGAAGCCGGCCGACGGCGAAATGCCGGTGCCGGTGGTCCTGTCGAAGAACGAGGCACCACTGGTCCAGTCGTTGTAGGCCGGGTAGAACAGCTTGTCGTCGGCCTTGGTCTCATCGTGGGTCGCACCGACCTTGAACTTCCAGCCATTGCTGAAGGCGTGCTGCAGGGTGGCGAACGCACGCTTGCTGGTGGTGTCCCAGTAGGTCCAGTTCGGACTGGCGTTGAACGATTCGTCGTAGCCGGTGGCCGAGCCGTCGGAGAACAGCATCGGGAAGCCGCCCCAGGTCGCACCATTGGCGCGCTTCTGCTGGTAGTCATAGCCCACGCTCAACTGCGTGTCCGGAGTCAGGTCGGCGTCGATCACCGCGTAGCCCAGCGTCTTGTGCTGGTTATAGCGGTCCATCTGCGCGTCGGTGTCGAGGTAGCTGCCGATCACCCGGCCACGCACGGTGCCGCTGGTGTTCAGCGCGCTGCCCACGTCCACGGTGGTACGGGTACGGCCCCAGCTGCCGACGTTCACCGATACGCTGCCGGCCAGCTCGGCGCTGTCGGCATGCTTGCGGATCAGGTTCACCGAGGCGGACGGGTTGCCTGCGCCACTGAGCAGGCCGGTAGCGCCGCGCACCACCTCCACGCGGTCATACAGGGCGAGGTCCAGGCCGGAATCGCCGTAGCTCCAGTTCTGCACCATCTGCGTGGGCAGGCCATCGAACTGGTAACTGTCGATGTAGAAGCCGCGCGCATAGAACTCGGTGCGCTCGCTGTCCGATTGCGTGCTGGTCACACCGGTAGTGTTGGCCAGCACGTCGATGATGTCGTCCAGGTTCTGATCTTCGATGCGCTGATGGCTGATGATGCTGACCGACTGCGGAATCTCGCGCGGCGTCAGGTCGAAGCGGGTACCGGCCGAGGTGCGGCGCACCGAGTAGCCCTCCGCGCGCTCGCCCTTGACCACCACCTTGTCGAGGGTGGTCGCATCGGTGGCAGTTTCTGCGAAGGCGGTCGGGGCGATGGCGCAGAGTGCGGCGAGCACGGCAACGGACAGCCGCTGAGGCTGCGGGATACGGAATGCAGGACGGTTCATGGGATTCCTGGACGAGCATGCGCGTTCGGCCGACATCCAGGAGGCGAGGCGCTAAGGGTAGGGGAAAGGCGGGCGCGCCTTCCTGGCGACGCTGCAATCGAAAGGAATGTTAATACGAACTATTCCTATTTACAAATCATGAACAGGGGCGCGCGGGCAGGATCGTCCGGCTGCTGTGGGAAGACCGCCGTCCGGCGGCTTAGCGGCGCAGCAGTGGCAGAGGATCCCGTGCGCCGTCTGCGCCGTAGATGCCCCAGTGCAGGTGCGGCGGGGTGCCCTTGGCGTTGCCGCTGTCGCCGACGTGGCCGAGCAGATCGCCCGCGGCTACGACCTGGCCGCGGGTGAGGCCTGCGGCCCAGCTCTCCAGATGGGCGTAGTAGTAGCGCTCGCGGCCGGGGCCGATCACCCAGACCTGACGGCCGCCCAGGCCGCCTTCCCGCACCTCGGCAACCACGCCCGGGGTCGCGCTGCGGACCGGGGTACCCCGCGCGGCGAAGATGTCGATGCCGGCATGGCTGCGGTCGCGCCCTCGCGGCGCGCCGAAGGTATCGGCGATCTGGCCCGGCCGCACGCCGTCCACCGGTACCGGCAGCTCGGTGGCCGGTGGCATCCGGGCCAATGACCACAGCATCTTCGGCGCTTCGGCCCAGCGGCTGTTCCAGACGGACAGGGCGGCAACGACGGTGACGACCAGCAGGAACGCACGCAGCAGCCAACGGCGCAGCAGGCGGGCGGAAGACGTGGAGGGTGTGCGGGGCGAAGGATTCATGCCGCGCCAGTATGGCGCGGTGGGTGTCGAGGCCGGTTCATTCCAGGGGGACTTCGAAACTGCGCTTCAGCGTGGACAGTGCCACCGCGGTGCGGAATCGTTCGATGTTGTCGTCGCCACCGAACAGCCGCTCGCTGATGGCGTCGTATTCCTCCATCGAGGTGGCCGAAAGCACCAGCAGGAAATCGCCGTCACCGGTGATGGCATAGCACTGCTGCACCGCCGGGTCGTCCTGCACGCGCTGCTTGAACGGCGCCACGCGATCACGCTGCTCGCTGACCATGCGCACCTCGACGATGAGGGTCAGCGGTCGGCCGATCCGCGCCGCCGCCACCACGGCCACATTGGCCGCGATCACACCGCTGTCCTGCAGACGCCTGACCCGCCGCTGCACCGCCGGCGTCGACAGGTGCACGGCTTCGGCGATCTCCCGCTGTGGCAGCGTGTTGTCCCGCTGCAGCAGGGTGAGGATGGCGCGGTCGAAGCTGTCCAGCACGGGGGCAGTGGCCATGGTGAGCAGAAGTTGCATGGACGGGCCGGTAATTGAGCCAAGTGCTCGCCGTCGACGCAATAGACTGGACGCATGCAGACTTCACGATTCGCGCCGATGTTGCCGGCGCTGGCGGTGCTCGGCTCGGTAACGGCGCTGTCCGTTGGCACGTCCTATGCAAAGCACCTGTTCCCGCTGATCGGCGCGCAGGGCACCAGCGCGCTGCGCGTGGGCTTCTCCGCACTGTTGCTGCTGCTGTTCTGGCGACCCTGGCGCTGGAAGACCCGCCGCGCGGATGCGATCACCATCCTGCGCTACGGGCTCACGCTGGGCCTGATGAACCTGCTGTTCTACATGGCCATCCGCACGATCCCGTTCGGCATCGCGGTGGCCATCGAGTTCACCGGGCCGTTGACCGTGGCGATGCTGTCGTCACGGCGCCCGATCGATTTCCTGTGGGTGGGATGCGCAGTGGTCGGCCTGCTCCTGCTGTTGCCGCTGGGCGGTGCGGCGGCACTGGACCCGGTGGGCGTGCTGTATGCACTGGGTGCGGCGGCGTGCTGGGGCCTGTACATCGTGTTCGGCAAGCGCGCCGGCCACCTGCATGCAGGCCATTCGGTGTCGCTGGGCCTGCTGGCGGCGTCGCTGGTGGTGGTGCCGGTCGGGGTGATCCATGCCGGCGCGGCCCTGCTCGATCCGAAGATCCTGCTGGCGGGCCTGCTGGTGGCACTGGTGTCCAGTGCGATTCCGATGTCGCTGGAGATGGTGGCGCTCAAGCGCCTGCCGAAGGAAACCTTCGGCATCCTGATCAGCATGGAGCCGGCGGTGGCCGCGCTGTGGGCGATGCTGTTGCTGCACGAACACCTGCATGGACTGCAGTGGCTGGCGATCGGCTGCACCGTGGTGGCTTCGGTGGGGAGCACGATGACGGCGCGGCGGTCGAAGGCGCCGGCGATGCAGGCGGGGTAGCGCCGGGCCATGCCCGGCGGATGGGGTTCCGTTCGCCGGGCATGGCCCGGCGCTACCGATCAGCGCAGGGCGCTGGCCGGTACGTCGATGGCCATGGCCAGCGCCAGATGGTCCGAGAAGGCCGCCGGTACGGCTTCGACCGCGCGGGTCTGCAGGCTGCTGCTGACCAGGATGTGGTCGATGGCGCGGTCCGGGCGCCAGCTGGGGAACGTCGGCACGATGCAGCCTGGAGGCTGCAGCCGGGTCTTCTGGTACAGCACCTGCATTTCCGGCCGTTCGGCCAGGCAGTTGAAGTCACCCATCAGCACGGCATTGGGGTGGTCGGACAGCAGCTCGGCGATGAAACCGAGCTGTGCCATTCGCGAGCCGGCACCCAGCGAGAGGTGGGCCACGGCCACGGCCAGGCCGTCCCTGCCATCACCGAACCTGGCCAGCAGCACGCCACGCCCGCCGATGCGGCCGGGCAGGGCGTGGTCCTGCACCTCCACCGGCTCCAGTTTGCTCAGCAGGCCGTTGGCACTGGATGCCACCCCGCCCATGCGCCGGTTCGGCTGGTGGCTCCAGTAGTTGAAGCCGGCACGCTGGGCCAGGTAGTGAGTCTGGTTGGTGAAGCCCGAACGCAGGCTGCCAGGATCGGCTTCCTGCAGGCCAACGATGTCGTGCCCACGCGCCAGTGTGGCAATCGCATCAAGACTGCTGCGCTTGCGACCCGCCGGCAGCGCATGTGACCAGCTGCGGGTCACATAGTCGCTGTAGCGGCGGGTACTGGAGCCGGCCTGGATGTTGGCCGTCAGCAGACGCAGGGTCCGTGTAGAGGGGGAATTCACGGCCGGGGACAGCTTCTCTTGGATCAGTGAGCCTGGGCCGCACCGCGCTCGCGGGCGATCAGGTGGTCGGCGATGCGCAGCATGTCCGGGAAGCTCTTGCCCTTCACCAGGTACTTGCCGTTGACGATGATCGACGGGGTGCCGCTGATCTGGCTGCGCTGCGCGAACTGCTTGGCCGAGTTGGTCTTGGCATTCACCGCGAAACTGCCCATGGTGGCGGCGAACTGCTTCGGATCGACGCCGTAGCCGGCGTAGAACTTGGCGATGTCCTCGACCGAATCACGGCCGCGTTCGCCCTTCAGGGTCTTCTGCGAGTGGATGGCGGCGTACAGCGCCTCGTGGGTCTTCTCCTGCACGCCCAGCGTCTGCGCGGCATAGAAGGCACGGGCGTAGTCGTCCCAGGTGCCGCCGAACATGGCGGGCACGTAGACGAAGTTCACGTCGCCCGGCAGACCGGCCTTCCACGGGCCGACCAGCGGCTGGAAGGCGGCGCAGGCCGGGCAGACGTAGCCGAAGATCTCGACCACTTCGACCTTTCCGGCAACCGGCTGGAAGGGCTGGCCGTTCGGAATTTCCTGGTAGTCCTCACCGGCCACCGGCGCCGGACCGGTCAGTGCGGTGGTGGTCGGGGCCGGAGCGGCCGCCGGAGCGGCTTCGGCGGCCTTCTCGCCTTCGGCTGCCGGGGCCGCGCCTGCGCTGTCAGCGGCCGGTGCCGCAGCGGGCTCGGTGCTGGCTGGGGCGGTGGTCGGCTCGGCCGGGGCGGCGGAGGTGTTGGCGGTGCCGTCGTCGGCCTTGCAGGCCGCCAGGATCGGCAGCAGCGCTGCGAGTGCGAGGGCGTAGCGGATCTTCATGGAAGCGTCTCCAGCATCTGGAATGGTGGGGCCGGCGGCGGGCGCCGGCCAGGGGGAAATGATGACACGCGGAGGCGACAGCGCCGTGTCGGGAGTGGGCGTTGGTTCAGCGGCCGCGGTTGGCGCGGACCTGGGCGATCAGCGCCGAGGCAATGCGCAGCTGGTCGTCGAAGCTGTTACCGCGGACCAGATACTGGCCGTTGATGATCAGCGCCGGGGTGCCGGGGATGCGGGTGCGCTGGGCAAATGCCCGCGCCGCGTCGACTTTCTTCTGCACGGCGTCGCCCCGCAGGGCCTGGGTGTAACGCTCGGGCGCCACGCCGTACGCCTTGTAGAAGGTGGCGAGCTCATCGGCCGAGACATTCTGCATCGGCAGGGTGCCCTGCTCGTGCAGAGCCTTGAACACGGCCGCATGGCTGCGCTTGGCGACGCCGACTTCTTCGGCGGCGTAATAGGCCAGCGCCCAGGCATCCCAGGCGCCCCCGAACGCCGCAGGCACCGGAGTGAAGCGAACATCCGCCGGCAGCTTGGCCGCCCAGGCTTCCAGCTGCGGTTCGAAACGCGCGCAGTGCGGGCAGGTGTAGCCGAACACCTCGACCACTTCGATCTTGCCGGCGAGCGGCTGGAACGGACCGGCCTGGGCGATGCGCTCGTAGTCGCGACCTTCGACCAGCGGGGCTGCGGCAGGGGCGGCACTGGCGGCCATCGGCAGCAGCACCAGCAGGGACAACAGCAGGCGGGGAATCAACCTCATCGACACGCATCTCCGTTGAAAAAGCAACGCCGGCGCAGTCGCCGGCGTGAAGGAAACATACCGCAGGCGCGGGCCGCGGTGGCGGCCCGGGCCGACCAGTGGCGGTCAGGGGGCGGCGGCCGGTCGTGCCGGCGTGGCTTCGGTGGCCACGTCGTCGGCCCGGTTGTGCAGGCCCTGCAGGTAGCTGGACAGCGCCTGCACTTCCTGTTCGGTCAGCTTCTGTGCCACCGCGGCCATGATCTGGAAGTGTGCCTTGTCGGTTTCGTTGGTCTGCCCGGCCTGGTACTCCTGCAGGCGGCGCGCGACATAGCTGGCGTGCTGGCCACCGATATGCGGGTAGGCCGGGCCCGGGTTGCCGGCGCCGCTGGGGCCGTGACAGGCCATGCAGGCCGGCAGCCCGCGCGACGCGTCGCCGCCGCGGTACAGCTGCTGGCCGATCTGGTAGAACTTCATGCCCTTGTAGGGGCCTTCGGTCACCGCGGTGTCGTCGGCGATGCCGGCGGTGGCCTTCTGCGTGGCGAAGAACGCGCCGATGTCGCGCATGTCCTGCGGGGTGAGGTTCTGCACGAACGGCACCATCGCCACTGCCGCACCGGAGCTGCGCTGGCCGTTGGCGATCAGGGCCATCTGCTGGGCGACATAGCGCTCGCTCTGGCCGGCGATGGACGGGTACATCTCGACCGTGGAATTGCCGTCGGCACCATGGCAGGCCGCGCAGGCCGCAGCCTTGCCCTGGCCAGCCTTGGCATCGCCCCAGGTCGTCTTGCTGAAATCCACCTCCAGCGAGGCGGTGTTGATCGGCCCGTTGTCGGGCAGCGGGGTCAACGTGGTCTGCGCGAACGCAGCGGCGGCAACAACGACAGCAGTGGCAAGGGCGGATACGGCAAGAACGCGAGCGTGGCGCATGCTAAAGCTCCGTATGGACCGGGCCGGGCGGTGGCCGCCGGCATCGCCCGGATTATCAACGGCGTTTCCACGCACGGTCAACGAAGCAGTGCAGCAAAATCCCCGCTGGGGCCATCGGCACGGGCGCGCGGCGCCGCAACATGCGATCCTATGCGCATGTCATTGCTCCTTGAACGCGCCCGTTACCACCTCTCGGCCCACAACGCGCGGCAGCTGCCGCCCGACGAAGGGGCCGAAGTGGCCTTCGCCGGCCGCTCCAACGCCGGCAAGTCCAGCGCCCTCAATGCGTTGACCCGGCAGAATGCCCTGGCCCGCGTCTCCAAGACCCCCGGCCGCACGCAGCAGCTGGTGTTCTTCCAGATCACCCCGGAAGCAAGCCTGGTCGACCTTCCCGGCTACGGCTACGCCAAGGTGCCGCTGGAGCTGCAGGCGCACTGGCAGGCCTTCATCGACCGGTACTTCCGTACCCGGGAGGCACTGAAGGGGCTGGTGGTGGTGATGGACATCCGCCACCCGCTGAAGGACTACGACCGCCAGATGCTGTCTTACGCCGTACAGCGCGGCCTGCCGGCGCATGCGCTGCTGACCAAGGCCGACAAGCTGGGCCGCGGCCAGCAGATGCAGACGCTGCAGAAGGTGCGCAAGGAACTGCAGTCGGCCTACGGCGACAGCGTCAGCGTGCAGGTGTTTTCCGGTGAGGACCGCACCGGCGTGGACGAAGCCCGTGCCGTGATCGGTGGCTGGCTGGGCCTGGAATAACCTCTCGCCCGCCGGGCATGGCCCGGCGCTACCGGATCGGTGGGGGCCGACCTTGGTCGGCACACCCTCACAATGGCGAATACTCCGCCGGCACCCAGGCATAGGCCTGGCCGTCCCTGCGCACGTGGCCCAGGCCCGGGAAAGGCAGATGCGCACCCGCCACCCACCACGCCCCGGCGGTGGCCTGCTGCAACAGACTGCGGCGGCTGGCCGTGGCCGCCTTGCGGTCCGAATCGGCCTCGAACGCGGCTTCCGGGTGGGCGAACTGCACCGCGTGGAAGTGCAGCACGTCGCCCCACACCAGCAGTGACTGGCCCTGGCTGTCGAACCGGTAAGAGACGTGGCCGGGGGTGTGGCCATGGGTATCCATCGCCAGGGCACCGCCGGGGAGGGCATCGCCTGGCTGGAAGGTACGCAGGTGGCCGCTGGCCTGATAAGGCGCCACGGCGGTTCGGGCGAGCGGGAAGGCAAAGCGCACGCCCTCCGGTGCGGTGGTTTCGCTGGCCGGGTTGAGCCAGTAGTCCGCGTCGGCCCTGGACAGCCACACCGTCGCGTTCGGATAGGCCGGCCTGCCCTGCGCGTCGAGCACGCCGCACAGATGGTCGGGGTGGGCGTGGGTCAGCAGGATGTCGTCCACCTCGGCGGGATCCACGCCTGCGGCACGCAGGTTGCCCAGTACCTGGCCCAGGCCGGGACCGAAGCACTGTGCGGTGCCCGTGTCGACCAGGGTGAGGTGATTGCCCTGGCGGATCAGGTAAGCATTGACTGCGGTCTGGAGGCCCTTGCTGTCTTCGGGGACATAGCGGCCTTCCAGCAGGCGGGTGACCAGCGTCGGCGGCACGTCGACCACTTCCTGCCGGCCGAGTGCGACCACGCCATCGAACAGGGCGGTGACCTGCAGGGTGCCGATGCGGTGGTGATAGACGCCGGGCATCTGCCGGGTGGGTGCGGGTGAGGTGGCTTCGGCGAGTGCGGTCAGCGGCAGCGCAGCCAGGGCCAGCAGCAGGGCGCCGCGCAGCGGCAGGTGATGCAGGGTCATGAGGGTTCTCGATGGAGGAAGGGCGGTTCCGTTGCGGCTAGCGTGCCGTGGCCGGCGTGCGCGCGGCGCTCAAACCGCTGCGCGGAATGCTCAGGGAAGGGAGTGTGCTGGCAGGGCTGCGCCCCGCACCCGCAGAGGCAACGGCCGAAGCAACAGCCGAAGCAACGGCAACAGCGGGCTGTCCGTGGGATGGCGGGGTGGGTCCGGCTGCGGGGGACGCCGTAAATACGTCCCTGTAGGCTCGGTCGCGCCATCCATGGCGCTCACGCCCCCGCAACCGGACCCACCCCGCCTTCGACAGTTTTGCACGATCTGTCGGATCTGACCCCGGAATTTCATTCGATATCTGACAGAGGTGTCGACCAAGGTCGACACCTACCAACAGCCGCCGGAATCTGTCGAAGGCGGCGCACTGTGGGTGCAGGGCGCAGCCCTGCCTGACCCCCTCAGATGTCTGTAGGAGCCAGTCCGTACTGCTCGGCGAAGCGCTTGCTGAAACTGGCCGCGGAACGGTAGCCGGCGCGTGCGGCCACGGTCTTCAGCGGCAGGTCGGTGGTGTACAGCAACTGCATGGCGTGGGCCAGTCGTGCCTCGGTCAGCAGCTGGCGCAGGCTGGTACGCTCGGCCGCCAGCCGACGACGCAGGGTGGCGCCGCTCAGGGCGAACTGCTCCTCCAGATCACGCGATTGCCAGTCGCGCGCAGGTTCAGCGGCGACGCGATCCCGTATCTGCTCACCCAGCGTCGGTGCCGTGGGCAGCAGCAGGTTGCCGTGGCCCTGCCGGCACAGGGTCAGCACCATCGAGGCCAGGGCCAGCCGGGCGTCGCTGTAATGGCCATCCTGCAGCGATTGCCGCCAGCGGCGCAGCACGGCGCCATGTTCGGCTAGCGACAACCGCGCCATCGACGGACCGGCGCTGGGCAGTTCCTCGTTCCACAGTGTCCGCGCCGCGGCCAGCACTTCCGCACACAGCGGCACGATGGCGCTGAGGTAACGGCCGCTGCGCGGGTCTGGACGGTTGACCACGTCGATGCGGCAACGCTGGGTCAGCAGCAGTATGTCGCCGGGCGCGAACTCCAGCGTCTGGTGTGCGGTACGTACCTGCTTGCGTCCTTCCAGCAGGATCGCGAACTGCGGTTGCGGGATCTCCACCGAGCTGGCGCCATGCTCGCGCCGTGCGGTGATGCAGGCATAACCCTCGGCGCGATCACAGCCGGCCAGCGAAGACATCTCGGCCAGCAGCGCCGTTGCGGCGGGCAGCATCGTGGTCATGTCACGTGGGCTCCCAGCAGCCGGCCGACGCCGGCGGCTGCAGCCATTGCCAGTGCGCCCCAGAACATGACGCGCAGGGCGCCGCGCAGGGCAGGCGCACCTCCGGCGCGGGCCGCCATCGCGCCGGTCACGCACAGGCCCAGCAGGGTGCTGGCGGTGGTCACCCCTGCCACGGAGTCGGCCGGCGCCAGCAGTGCGGTCAGCACCGGCAGGGCCGCCCCACAGGTGAAGGCTGCGGCGGAGGCCAGTGCGGCCTGCAGCGGCCGGGCGCGCAGGGTATCGGTGATGCCCAGTTCGTCGCGAGCGTGCGCACCGAGGGCATCGTGGGCAGTGAGCTGTTCGGCCACCTGCCGCGCCAGCGCCGGGGCCAGGCCGCGATGGCGGTAGATGGCGGCCAGCTCTTCCAGCTCGCTGTGCGGATCATCCTGCAGTTCGCGCTTCTCCATCGCCAGGTCGGCGCCTTCGGTGTCGGCCTGGGTCTGCACCGAGACGTACTCGCCGGCGGCCATCGACATCGCCCCTGCGACCGTGCCCGCCAGGCCGGTGGCCAGCAGGGTGCTGGCCGATGCGCCACTGGCGGCAACGCCGACCACCAGCCCTGCCACTGAAACGATGCCGTCGTTGGCGCCGAGCACGGCGGCGCGCAGCCAGCCGACGCGGTCGGCCCTGTGTCGTTCCGGATGGCGCGAATGACGGGTCATGCCTTGCAGTGTACGAGGGTCAAGAGGTCGTCGGTAGGATGCTGAAACCTGTCTCCGTCGCATGCTGCGACGGGGCGCCACGCTATAGTGCGCCCTTGCGATGGAAGGCTCCCAGCCCCACATCCCCCGTCACCGTACAGCGAGTCTTCCCCTTGTCGAGCCCCAGCCACGTCGCCGATACGCCCATTACCGACCGCTCGCAGCTGGTGGAGGTGATCGCCTCCGGCGAAAAGCCCCGCGCGCAGTGGCGCATCGGCACCGAGCACGAGAAGTTCGGCTTCCGCCTGGACGACCTGCGACCGCCGGCCTTTGAAGGCGAGCGTGGCATCGAGGCCCTGCTCAACGGCCTGGTCCGTTTCGGCTGGGAACCCGTGCAGGAAAACGGCAACACCATCGCCCTGCTGCGCGATGGCGCGTCGGTGACGCTGGAACCGGCCGGCCAGCTGGAACTGTCCGGCGCGGCGCTGGAGACCATCCACCAGACCTGCGTGGAGACCGGTACCCATCTGAACGAAGTGGCGCAGGTGGCCGGCGAGCTCCAGCTGGGCTTCCTGGGCATGGGCTTCCAGCCGAAGTGGGCGCGCGATGAGATGCCGTGGATGCCGAAGGGCCGCTACAGGATCATGCGCGCGTACATGCCCAAGGTCGGTTCGCTCGGCCTGGACATGATGACCCGCACCTGCACGGTGCAGGTCAACCTGGACTACGCCAGCGAAGCGGACATGGTGAAAAAGTTCCGCGTTTCGCTGGCACTGCAGCCGATCGCCACCGCGCTGTTCGCCGACTCGCCGTTCACCGAAGGCAAGCCGAACGGCTACCTGAGCTATCGATCGCACATCTGGACCGACACCGACGCCGACCGCACCGGCATGCTCGACTTCGTGTTCGAGGATGGCTTCGGCTATGAGCGTTACGTCGATTACCTGCTGGACGTGCCGATGTACTTCTCCTACCGCGATGGCATCTACCACGATGCCAGCGGGCAGAGCTTCCGCGATTTCATGCAGGGCCGGTTGCCGGTGCTGCCGGGCGAGTTGCCGACCCTGCGCGACTGGTCGGACCACACGACCACGGCGTTCCCGGAAGTGCGCCTGAAGAAGTATCTGGAGATGCGGGGCGCCGATGGCGGTCCGTGGAGCCGCCTGTGCGCCCTGCCGGCGTTCTGGGTCGGCCTGCTGTACGACGACACCGCGCTGGATGCGGCCTGGGATCTGGTGCGTGACTTCACCCTGGCCGAGCGCCATGTCCTGCGCGACGGCGTGCCGAAGCATGCGATGAACCTGCCGTTCCGCGATGGCACCGTGCGCGATCTGGCGCGCGAGGCGGTGAAGATTTCCGTTGAAGGCCTGAAGCGCCGCGCCGCGCGCAATGCCGATGGCCAGGACGAGAGCAAGTTCCTGGATGTGCTGCAGGAGATCGTCGAATCCGGCCTGACACCGGCCGAGCGCAAGCTGGCGCTGTTCCATGGTCGCTGGCACGGCAACGTGGACCCGGTGTTCCGGGAATTCGCGTACTGAATGCGGCCGCCGGGCATGGCCCGGCGCTACCCACAATGGCTCCGGTAGCGCCGGGCCATGCCCGCCATGATTCCGGTAGCGCCGGGCCATGCCCGGCGGGTGTTGCGCGCAGAAAAAACCCCGGCCTCCACGCCGGGGTTTTTCATTGCATCAGCCGGGCCGTCAGGCCTTGAGGCTGGCCATGTCGATCACGAAGCGATAGCGCACATCGTTCTTCGCCATGCGCTCCCACGCGTGGTTGACATCCTTGATGTCGATCACCTCAACATCGCTGACGATGTTGTGCTCGGCGCAGAAATCCATCATTTCCTGGGTCTCGGCCATGCCGCCGATGGCCGAGCCGGTGACGTGCTTGCGGCCGAAGATCACGCTGGCACCCATCAGGGGCGGGTCCAGCTCGGTGATGACGCCGACCAGGCACATGGTGGCATCGCGCTTGAGCAGGCTCATGTACGGGTTGGTGTCATGGCTGACCGGCACGGTGTTGAGCAGGAAGTCGAAGCTGTTGGCGTGCGCCTTCATCTGCGCCGGATCGCGCGAGACCAGCACCTCGTCCGCGCCCAGGCGCTTGGCGTCGGCGCCCTTTTCCGGGGTGGTGGTGATCATCACTACGGTGGCGCCCATCGCCTTGGCAAACTTCACGCCCATGTGGCCCAGACCGCCCAGGCCGATCACACCCACCTTCTGGCCGGGGCCGACCTTCCAGTGGCGCAGCGGCGAGTAGGTGGTGATGCCGGCGCACAGCAGCGGCGCGGCGGCCTTCAGGTCCAGCGTCTCGGAGACCTTCACCACGAAGCGCTGCTCGACCACGATGTGGTCGGAGTAGCCGCCCATCGTCAGCTCACCGGTATTGCGGTCGCGGCTGTTGTAGGTATAGGTCGGGCCCTTTTCGCAGTACTGCTCAAGGTCGTGGTCGCAGGCATCGCAATGGCGACAGGAATCCACCATGCAGCCGACGCCGGCGATATCGCCGACGCTGAGGCGGGTGACGGCCGGACCGACTTCGACCACGCGGCCGATGATTTCGTGGCCGGGAACCATCGGGTACTCCGCGCCGCCCCAGTCGTCGCGGGCCTGGTGCAGGTCGGAGTGGCAGATGCCGCTGTACAGCACTTCGATGCGGACATCGTTGGCGCCGACAGCGCGGCGTTCGAAGGTGAAGGGCTCGAGCGGAGCGGTATTGGTACGCACCGCATAACCATGGGCGAGGGACATGGGGAATCCTTGGCGGGTTTGTGGAAAGGCGTTTTACAATACGCCCCTCATACCCGCCCACAAAGCGTGGATATCGGCATGATTCATCAAGGCAGACTGCACAATCATGGCCACTGACAATCTCACCCACCTGGCCGCCTTCGCGGCGGTGGCCCGCCACCGCAGCTTCCGCCGGGCCGGCGCCGAGCTGGCCCTGTCGACCTCGGCGGTGAGCTATGCGATCCGGGCACTGGAAGAGCGGTTGGGGGTGGGCCTGTTCCATCGAACTACCCGCAGCGTGGCCCTGACCGAGGCCGGGCAGCGCCTGCTGGACCGGTTGCAGCCGGCGCTGGGCCAGGTGCACGAGGCGCTGGAGGAAATGAACCAGTTCAGGGACAGCCCGACGGGCCTGCTGCGCATCAACGCGGCCCGCGCGGCAGTGCCGACCCAGCTCGGCCCACGCCTGACCCGCTTCCTGCGCGCGCACCCCGATGTGCGCCTGGAGCTGACCGAGAACGATGGGCTGGTGGACATCGTTGCCGAAGGCTTCGATGCCGGCGTGCGGCTGCATGAGTTCGTGCCCGAGGACATGGTGGCCGTGCCGTTGGGCCCGGCCCTGCACGGCATGATCGTGGCCTCGCCCGGGTATCTGCGCCAGCACCCGGCACCGCAGCATCCCCGCGACCTGCTGCAGCACGAATGCATCCGCTTCCGCTTCGCCAGCGGTCACCTGTACAAGTGGCAGTTCGACCGCGATGGGCAGTCGCTGGAAATCGACGTGCGTGGGCGACTGACGCTGAGCGAGCAGACCACCATCATGCGCGCGGTGCTGGATGGCTTCGGCCTGGCCTATGTGCTTGAGGATGCCGCGCGCCCGCACATCGAAGCCGGGCGGATGGTGGCGGTACTGCAGGACTGGAGCGAACCGTTTCCCGGCTTCGTGCTGTATTACCCCAGGCAACGGCAGATGGCGTCGGCCTTGCGCGCATTCGTGGACATGCTGCGCGAATAGATCCGTGCCTGCGCGGATGCTGCCTGTCGAGGTAAAGTGCGTGCCGATCCAATCACAGGGACGTTCATGCATACGCTTGCCGAGATCGAACTGGCCACCGGCCAGACCTTTCCTGCTCTCTACCACCGGCTCGATGCAGAAGACCGGCTGAGCTGGGGGGCGACCCATCCGCAATGGGCGCAGGTGTACCTTCCGGAGCTGCAACCGGTACCGCCGATTCTGCTGTATGCGCAGGATTACGAGCCGCTTGAGCGTGGCGAACTGCTCGAGGCCTGGCAGGAGCTGACTGCAGAGGATCACTACAACCCATTGCGCGAGGATCTGCAGCTGCTGCCGTTCGCCCGCACGGGGGCCGGTGACAGCTACTGCTTCTGGACCAATGCGCCGGGCTGCGACGAGCCGCCGGTGCTGCTGGTGTGGCACGACGATGATCGCGCTGACGTACTGGCCCGCAACCTCCAGGATTTCCTGTTCCGCAAGATGGTGGAGGCAGTGGCGGACTACGAGGCCCCCTACACGCTGTTGTCGCACGGTGACCTGGCCGACAATCTCCAGCGCTGGCTGGGCTCGCATCGCGCGTGGCTGCGGGACGACCAGGCCACTGCGCTGGAGGCCCTGTTTGCACGCAGCGCAGAGATCGAGCAGGGAGAGATCGATGAGGATCAGGCGCAGGCGCTGGTGCAGCAGCTGATCGGATTCGAGCGGCTGGACGAATCATTCGCCTACGTGCGCTGATGCTGGCGGCGGGCCCGGTGCATTCCGCCGATCAATCCAGCAGGGCGTCGTAGCCGGGGCCGGTGAACTGGATCAGGCAGAAGCCGTGCCCGAACGGATCCGCCAGTACTGCGATGCGCCCCCATGAACGCTCGCGTGGCGCCTGCTCGAGCGCCGCGCCTGCCGCCAACGCCTGGGCAAGCGCGGCGTCGAGGTCCTCCACGATCCAGTCGATGTGCAGCGGGGTCCAGTGACGTTCGTAATCCCGCACGTCACCGTCGACGGTAGCCGCGCTGCCCGCTTCGTTCTGCAGCAGATAGAGCGGGGTCGGGCCGCCCAGCAGTTCCAGCACCTCCGGGCCGAGACGGCGCCCGGCATGGAGGCCGAAGGCGCGTGTGTAGAACGCCTCGGCGGCCGCGAGGTCCGGAACGTCCAGATTGATGATGAAGGGGATCATGGCCCGGGTCCTGCGTTGTGCCAGGCACCATGCGCCGATGATTCCCGTCGATCAAGAGGGTGCGCGGTTTGAGGCAGCGTGTCGCGGAAAGGCGCCGGCGATCGTTCTAGACTCGAGCGATCGAACCTGCATGGGAGTGGCTCTGATGGGACTGCGCGAATGGGGGAGGGGGGCCGCACTGGCCGTGCTGCTCGCAGCCACTGGCGTCGGCATCGCGGATGCGCGTGACAGCCAGGCACCGGTGATGTCCGGCAATCCGATCCTGCCGGGCTGGTACGCGGACCCGGAGGCGGCCGTATTCGGCAGCACCTACTGGATCTTCCCCACGCGCTCGCGGCCCTATGCAGAACAGGTTGCCTTCGATGCCTTTTCGTCGCCCGACCTGGTGCACTGGCGCCGGCACGACAGCGTGCTGTCCATCGAGAACATTCCCTGGGCCAGGCAGGCGTTGTGGGCACCCTCGGTGGTGGCCAACGACGGGCGCTACTACTTCTTCTTCTCCGCCAATGACATCCAGAACGACGGCGAGACCGGTGGCATCGGCGTGGCCGTGGCCGACCAGCCCGAAGGGCCTTACCGCGATCTGCTCGGCAAGCCACTGGTGGGCGCGTTCCACAATGGCGCGCAGCCGATCGACCAGTATGTGTTCAAGGATGACGATGGTGCCTGGTACATGATCTATGGCGGCTGGAAGCACGCCAACATCGTGCGCCTGAAGGCGGATTTCAGCGGCCTGCTGCCCTGGGACGACGGCACGCTGTTCAAGGAGATCACGCCGGCGCCGGAGTACGTGGAAGGTCCGCTGATGTTCAAGCGGGGCGGTCGCTACTACTTCATGTGGTCCGAAGGCGGCTGGGGCGAGCCGGACTACTCGGTGGCCTATGCGATCGCCGACGCGCCGACCGGGCCGTTCACACGCATCGGCCGGGTCCTGCAGCAGGACCCGGCCATCGCGACCAGCGCCGGGCACCACTCCCTGATCCACGCGCCCGGCGATGACACGTGGTACATCGTCTACCACCGCCGGCCGCTCGACCAGACCGACCGCAATGCCCGCGTCACCGCGATCGATCGCCTGTACTTCGACGCGCAGGGCCGCATCCTGCCGGTGAAGATGACGCACGAGGGCGTACCCGCGCACCGCCTGCGCTGAGGCGCAGGATGTACCTTTCCGTCACCTGTGTATACTATCCCCCAGTATAGTTCCTGGGTGGCCCTGCCATGCCGCACTCTCCCGAAGAGAAGAAGAAGGTCCTGGCCCGCGTGCGCCGCATCCGCGGCCAGTGCGATGCACTGGACCGTGCGCTGGAAGCCGGCGCCGACTGCGGGCCCGTGCTGCAGCAGATCGCCGCCATCCGCGGGGCGGTCAACGGGCTGATGTCCGAGGTGATGGAAGCCCACCTGCGCGAAGAGTTCGGACAACCCGCAGCGTCCGATGAACAGCGCGCCGAGCGCGTGCGCGAGATGAGCGGGCTGATCCGCTCGTACCTGAAATAAGCAACGGCGCAGCATAGCGTCGTCCATCTGTTACTGCCTGTCTTTGGAGAATCCCACCATGAAATCCCGTGCCGCCGTCGCCTTTGCTCCCGGCCAGCCGCTGCAGATCGTCGAGATCGACGTCGCCCCGCCGAAGGCCGGCGAAGTGCTGGTCAAGATCACCCACACCGGCGTCTGCCACACCGATGCGTTCACCCTGTCAGGGGATGATCCGGAAGGTCTGTTCCCGGTGGTGCTGGGCCATGAAGGTGCCGGCATCGTGGTGGAAGTAGGCGAGGGCGTGACCAGCGTCAAGCCGGGTGACCACGTGATTCCGCTGTACACCGCCGAGTGCGGCGAATGCCTGTTCTGCAAGAGTGGCAAGACCAACCTGTGCGTGTCGGTACGCGCGACCCAGGGCAAGGGCGTGATGCCCGATGGTACCAGCCGCTTCAGCTACAACGGCGAGCCGATCTATCACTACATGGGCTGCTCGACGTTCAGCGAGTACACAGTGGTGGCCGAAGTCTCGCTGGCGAAGATCAATCCGCAGGCGAACCCGGAACATGTCTGCCTGCTCGGCTGCGGTGTCACTACCGGCATCGGTGCGGTGCACAACACGGCCAAGGTGCAGGAAGGCGACAGCGTGGCAGTGTTCGGCCTCGGCGGTATCGGCCTGGCCGTGATCCAGGGCGCGCGCCAGGCCAAGGCCGGCCGCATCATCGCGGTGGATACCAATCCGTCCAAGTTCGAGCTGGCGCGTGAGTTCGGTGCGACCGACTGCATCAATCCGAAGGACTTCGACAAGCCGATCCAGCAGGTCATTGTTGAAATGACCACCTGGGGCGTGGACCACAGCTTCGAGTGCATCGGCAACGTCAACGTGATGCGCGCGGCGCTGGAATGCGCGCACCGTGGCTGGGGCCAGAGCGTGGTGATCGGCGTGGCCGGCGCCGGCCAGGAAATCTCCACCCGTCCCTTCCAGCTGGTCACCGGCCGCAAGTGGATGGGCACAGCCTTCGGTGGCGTCAAGGGTCGCAGCCAGCTGCCGGGCATGGTGGAGGACGCGATGAAGGGCGACATCGAACTGGCGCCGTTCGTCACCCACACCATGGATCTGGACGGGATCAACGATGCCTTCGATCTGATGCACGAAGGCAAGTCGATCCGTTCGGTCGTGCACTACTGAGCCATCCCGGGTGGCAGGCCGTCAGGGCTGCCACCCTTCTGGAGAGACACCATGGAACGCATCGAACATCGTGCCTGCTTCGGCGGTTGGCAGGACGTGTACCGTCATCCCTCGTCCACGCTGGGCTGCGACATGCAGTTCGCCGTTTACCTGCCGCCGCAGGCGGAAACGCAGGCGCTGCCGGTGTTGTACTGGCTGAGCGGACTGACCTGCACCGAACAGAACGTCATCACCAAGGCGGGCGCGCAGCGCTATGCGGCCGAACATGGCGTGATTCTGGTCGCGCCCGACACCAGCCCACGCGGCGACGATGTCGCCGACGCGGAGGGCTACGATCTGGGCAAGGGTGCCGGCTTCTACCTCAACGCCACCCGCGAGCCGTGGTCCAAGCACTACCACATGCATGACTATGTGGCGCAGGAACTGCCGGCGCTGATCGAGGCGAACTTCGCGGTGACCGGTGCGCGCGCGATCAGTGGTCACTCGATGGGAGGCCACGGTGCACTGGTGGTCGCGCTGCGCAATCCGGGGCGCTACCGCAGCGTGTCGGCATTTTCGCCGATTGTTGCCCCCAGCCAGGTGCCCTGGGGACAGAAGGCGTTCCAGGCCTATCTGGGCGACAACCGCGCCGACTGGGCCGCGTGGGATGCCTGCGAACTGATCGCTGCGGCCAGCGAACGCTTGCCGCTGCTGGTGGACCAGGGCGGGGCCGATGAGTTCCTGCAGAGCCAGCTGCAGCCGCAGCGCCTGCAGCAGGCCTGCGACGCCGTCGGCCATCCGCTGACCCTGCGCCTGCAGGATGGCTACGACCACAGCTATTACTTCATCGCCAGCTTCATCGGCGAGCACATCGCTCACCACGCCCACGCGCTGCACGGCTGAATAGCCCGCGTGACAGCTGCGGTCCCGGGGACGCAACCGCGCATGCCCCGGCGCGACGGAACGCCTGCGTCGATGTAGCGCCGCGCCATGCCCGGCGCAGGGGCAGGGGAAGCAGGTGTGGCGTGGATCACGCCTCCATGGCGGCCTGTCGCGCTATCGTGCGTGCAGACAGGCTTGCGCAGTGGGGGATGCATGCCGGTAGTGCTGGCGCTGCTGTACGTGTTCGGCCATGGCCTGGTCGTGGCCCTGTTGCCGGGGCCGGCAGGCCTGGGTTCGTTCGTGTTCCTCACCGGCGCGCCGCTGCTGGCCGCCGCCGCATGCCTGTGGCGCGCGCGTGCGGATCGCGCCGCGCTGGGCTGGCGTGCGATCGCGCTGGCACTGCTGCTGTGGGCGGGGGGCATGGGCATCAACATGCTCGATGCACTCAGTGCCGACCGCCCCGACATCACCCCGGGCGCCAGCCTGCTGCTGTACGTGCTGTATGGCGTGCCGCTGGTGTTCATCCTGGCCCGCTCGCGGCGGGAGCGCTGGGCCATCAGCGTGATCGACGGAATCATGGCGGCCCTGCTGGGCGTGCTGTTCTTCGTGCATACCCAGTCATTTGCCGACCATGTCGGCATCGACGACCAGGCGCTGGCCAACATGCAGCGCATGTTCGATATCCAGAACCTGTGCATCGCTGTCTTTGCCATCGTGCGCTGGGTGTCCTGTGATGTCCCGGAGCGACGCAGCGTGTTCCGCGCGCTGGCGCTGTACGCGCTGGCCTATCTGCTGGTGGCCTACTACATCAACCACTTCACCTCCGAACAGTCTTTCGGCGCCTACAACGATCTGCTGATCGACGTGCCGTTCCTGTTGCTCGCGCTGCTGGCACTGCGGCGGTCGCCAGCTACCGGATTCGTGCTGCAGCCGCGGCTGGCCCGGCTGGTGCAGGCCGGCGGCCCGATCATCCTGCCGCTGCTGTTGCTGGTGGTGGGCACCCTGGTGGTGGACCATGCCAGGCCCCTGGCATTGGCTGGATTCGTTCTGGCCACGTTGGGCTTCAGCCTGCGCAGTGCGCTTCTGCAGATCGATCTGCTGGAACGGCAGGCCGGGCTCGACCAGCTCGCGCGCCAGGATGGCCTGACCGGCGTAGCCAACCGCCGCCAGTTCGATGCCGAACTGCAGGCCGAATGGAACCGGGCGCGGCGGAGCGGCAGCGAACTGGCGCTGCTGCTGGTCGATATCGATCATTTCAAGGCGTTCAACGATGCCCATGGTCATCCCGCCGGCGACCGTTGCCTGCAGGCCGTGGCGGCGCTGCTGCAGCACAGCGCCGGGCGTGCGGGCGACAGCGTGGCGCGTTACGGCGGTGAGGAATTCGCGGTGATCGTGCCAGGCACGGCGTTGGACGGCGTACAGGCCTTGGCCGAGCGGCTGCGACGCGCGGTGGAAGCGCTGCAGCTGCCGGAAGGGCGGGTCAGCATCAGCATCGGCATCGCATTCCTGCATCCGCCGGCAACAGCCGATGCCGGGCAACTGCTCGCCGATGCGGATGCGGCGTTGTATGTGGCCAAACGCGCGGGACGCAATCGTGTGGCGATGCAGGGCGCAGCGCTGGCCGGTGCAGACCGCCGCTAGACCCCGCCCCGCGCATTCGCCAGGGCAACGCGGTTCCGCCGCTGGTGGCTGTCGCCCGCGGACGCGCCTTCGTCGGCGGTACCCGCACTCCGTCGCACCGCGCTGGCGATCACGCGGGAGCCGGTTCACCGTCACCCATCAGTGTGGAGAGGAGCAGACATGCACAGAACCCTGGTGTCGCTGGCCGCGTGGAGCGCGATGGCCTTCAGTGCGCAGGCGGTCGCGGCCACGGCGGCGTCGCCTTGCGCCGCTGCGAGCTACCGGATGGCCGATGGCAGTACGCTGGACATCGGCCCGGGTGCGGGCGATCAGCTGCGCTGGCGCACGCCAGATGGTCGCAGCGGCGCACTGCAGCGCACCGCGGGCGATGCCTGGACCAGTACCCGCGGCTGGACCGGGCAGCCGGACGGGCACCGGATGGTGCTCACGGACTGTGGGAAGCGCGGCATCAGTGTCGATGGAATGAAGGGCGAGCGCATTCCGCTGCGGCAGATCGACACCCGTTTCAGCGGTGCCGGCGCAACGCTGCAGGGGCGGCTGACGCTGCCCCCGGGCGATGCGCCGGTTCCACTGGTGGTGCTGGTGCATGGTGCGGAGAACAGCTCCGCGCTGGAGCGCTACTCGCTGCAGCGCGAGTTCGCCAGTGCCGGCATCGCCGTGTTCGCGTACGACAAGCGGGGCACGGGACGCTCTGGCGGGCGGTACACGCAGAACTACCTGACCCTGGCCAATGATCTGATCCTGGCCACGCGCGAAGCACGCCGGCTGGCGGGGGCACGTGCGCAGCGGGTCGGCTACCAGGCCGGCAGCCAGGGTGGGTGGGTGGCGCCGCTGGCGGCACGCATCGAGCCTGTGGATTTCATCGTGATCAGCTTCGGCCTGGCGGTCTCGCCGCTGGAGGAAGACCGCGAGGCGATCGCCTTCGACATGCAGCGGGCCGGCCAGGGCGCGGAAGCCACTGCGCAGGCGATGCAGATCGCCGATGCGGTGGCGACCATCGTCGAAAGCGGATTCACCGAGGGATTCGATGTACTGGCGGAGGTGAAGCAGCGTTACCAGCATGCGCCCTGGTTCCCTGCGGTACGCGGGAACATTACCGGTTATCTGTTGTCGACTCTGGAGGTCACTGCGCGCGAGCAGGGGCCGCGGCTGCTGGACGGAGTGCCGGCCCATTACGACCCTTTACCGGTGCTCACGCATCTGCAGGTGCCGCAGTTGTGGATCTTTGGCGGGCAGGACCGCGATGCGCCGCCGGGAGAGACGCTCAGGCGTCTTGCGGTTCTGCAGGGCCAGGGACGGCCGATCTACACGGCCGTGTATGCAGACGCCGATCATGGCATGTACGAGTTCGAGCTGGATGCGGCCGGGGAACGTGTATCGACACGGCAGCCGGCCGGGTACTTCCAGCTGATGACGGACTTCATCCGTGGCGATGCGCTGCGGGCCGAATACGGCCAGGCCCGCCCCACGTCCGCGCGATGAGGGCTTCGACGGGCGAAGCCCAGCAGACGCCAGCGCGTTCGCCGCTCAACGCACGTCGCGCAGTTCCCAGTGATGGCCGGCCAGCAGACGCAGGCGCTGCTTGAACACATCGCTGTCGATGCGGGTGGTGGCCACCAGGTTGATGCGCAGGTCCTTCTGCTCACCGGTTACGGTGGCGTCCGGGTCGGTCACGCCCCACTGCGGCTCCACTGCATCCGGATCGGGTTGCTTGGCTTTCCAGCGCTCGAACAGCGCGCCGCTGCGCAGGGCGTCCTGCAGTTCTTCGGCAAAGCCGGCGGCGCCCTGCGAATGGAAGGACAGGTCGGGGTCGTTGCCGCGGGCCTTGGACGGGTCGGGAAGGCTGATGTGGTACTGCGCAGGCATGGTGATCTCCTTGAAGTGCGGCAAGGCTGGCATAGACGCGGTGCAATGCTTGTGTACATCCGGCGCACCTGCATGCAGGCGTCGCCCGCCCTCATTCGAACCGATGCGGTCCATCGGCAAAGCCCACGGTAACGGCGCCCTTGCCGACGTTGACCATGCCGGTCAGGCTCATCACCGATTCGTACACGGTGACGCCGTGTGTGGCGCAGACCTCCGTCAGCTGCGCGTAGCCGGGCAGGGCGCGCAGCTCCTCCAGCTCACCGCCATAGCTGACGCAGACTGTCGGTGTCATCAGTCCGCTGCGCACGCGCTGGCCGACCACAGCGAAGAGCTTCTGCACGGCATTGTCGAAGCCCTTGATCTTGGCTACCGGGCCGGTCTCACCGCGGTAGCCGTGCAGCACCGGCTTGATGTCCAGTGCGCTGCCCAGCGCGGCACTGAGCAGGCCGACACTGCGGTCGCCCTTGTGCCGCGCGCGGGCCCGCATGTAATACAGGTCACGGGTGACCATGTAGCCATGCACGTTGCCGGCCAGTTCCTCCAGCCGCTCGCGGATCTGCTGCACGCTGGCGTTGCTGTCGCGCAGGCGAACCGCTTCCACCGCCGTCACCGCCTGCGCGGCGAACAGGTTCTGGGTGTCGAGCACGCGCAGTGCGAAGGGCGAGTTGTAGCCCGCGGCCTGCCGCACCGGCTTGTAGTCGTTGAGGATGGCGAAGCTGGCCTGCAGGGCGTTGTCGTGGATCGGGCTGCGGGTCTTGGTGATGGTCATGCAGAAGACGTGGTCGTAGTCGATCACCAGCTGCTGCAGGAACAGGTCACGGATCTGGTTGACGCTGAAGGGGATGGTCTCCGCCTCGGCACCATGTTCGGCCACGTGTGCGTGCAGGAAGCTGAGCGTGGCCTGTTCGTCGCGGTGGTCGGCGAGTACGGCTTCGCCGATCCGTACGGTGATCGGGAGCAGCACGATGTTGTGTTCGGCAATGAACGCCTGCGGCAGGTCGCAGGCCGAGTCGACGACGATTCCGATGCGCATCCGCGGCTCCCCCTCCAGGGCGGTTGTTGGTTCGGAAGTGTGAAAAATATCTCAAAACGGGAGCCCGCGCGCGAGGGAAGCGCAGGCGCCCTGTTCAGCGTCTGCGCTGTACCGCGATCGGCAGGGCCTCCACCCGCTGCCATTCCGGCTGCTTCAGCAGGTCCGGATCGGCCAGCACAGCGGCCATCAGCGGGTGCGCGTCATTGCCCCAGAACAGCTCGTCGCCGATGGCCAAGGTCGGTACGCCGAACACGCCGGCCGCGAGCGCAGCCTCGGTGTTGCGCCGCAGCTGCTCCTTGACCTCTGCGGTTGCCGTGGCGGCCGCCACATCCGCGATGCACAGCCGCGCGCCGGGTTCGCGCAGCGCCTCGGCGCTGTCGGCGGCGTTGCCCTCGCGCCAGATCCAGTCGAACAGCACGTCCACGGCCTGCGCGCCGCCGCCTGCGGCCAGGCACAGCCGCAGAGCGGCCAGCGGGTTGAACGGGTGGGCAGGCGGGAAGCGCAGCGTCACGCCTTCCGCCTGCGCGTTCCAGAGCAACTGGCGGTAGATGAAGCGCCGCTTGGCCGGGATCTCGGCCGGGCCGAGATTGCCAAGCTGCTGCAGCACCGCCCCGAAGGCGATCGGCACCGGCTGTACCTGTGCGAACTGGGGCAGTTGCTTGACCTTCTGCCAGTGCAGGTAGGAGTAGGGCGAGACGAAATCGAAGTACCAGTGCAGCGGGGCCATGGGGCTTTCCTCGTCGGTCAGGGCTGCGCGTTGCGCTGCAGATAGCGGTCGCGCAGGTCGGTCTGGCGCGAGCGCATCGGCATCGGCCGCCCTCCCATCCAGACCTGTTCGGCATAGTGCGCCACATCCAGCGGGTCGCCTTCCCACAGCACCAGGTCGGCGCGCTTGCCGGGCTCGATGCTGCCGATCTGGTCGGCCACCCCGAACGCCTGTGCGGGAACCCGGGTCAGGCCTGCCAGCCCGTCGGCCCAGGGCAGGCCATGGGCTACCGCATTGCCTGCGAGCTGGCGGATCTTGCGTGCGTTGTGCGAGGCATCGCCACGTTGCACGAAGCTGACGGGCACGCCCGCACGCTGCAGTCGTGCCGCGTTTTCCAGGGTGGCGCCGATCTGGTCGAAGCTGGCCGGCAGGTTGGCCAGCACGTCGACGAACACCGGCACGCCGGCCGCAGCCAGCTCCGGCGCCAGCTGCCAGGCTTCGCTGGCTCCAGACAGGGCGATCTTCACCTTTTCGCGTGCAGCCCAGCGCAGCAGCTGGCGGATATCGGCAGCGCGATCGATTTCAACCACGATGCGGCCCTGGCCGGCCAGATAGCGCGACAGTGTGCGGCGACCGGCCGGTGTCAGCACGGCGTGCGGTGAATCGGCGGCGACCTGGCCGCGCGCTTCATCCACCATCTGCTGCAGCAGCATCCACTGTGCTGCACGCGAATGACCGGTCAGTTCCGACGCTGCGGCGCCCAGCCGCAGGAACAGCGCACGTGGACCCAGCGGGTCGGCGCTGCCATCGAGCCGCATCACCCCGCCCTGGCCCGCCACGAAGCCACCGCCGGTGACGGCGCCCAGCGCGGTGAAGCCGATGCCCTCCAGTCGCGCCACCGGAATGAGCACCGACGCGGGGTTGTAGGCCAGGGTCACGTCGAACTCCGGACGCAGCGGTTGCTCGCCGATCTTCAGGCTGCTGTCGACCGTACTCGCTTCTCCCGAGACTTCCTCGATGCCGATCTCGGCGATGCCACCGAACAGCGCGGGCGTGAGCGGGCGGCCATCGGCTTCAACCACGGTCGTGCCGGCCGGTGCGGCCAGGCCCGTACCCACGGCACGGATGATGCCGCCCTGCACCAGCACATCGGCGTGCTGCAGGCTGCCGCGTGCGCCGGCGGTGTGAACCGTCGCGCCGCGCACCAGCAGATCCTGTGCCGATGCCGTGCCGGTGATGGCTGCCAGCACCATGATCGCAGCGCCGAGCCATGCCCGGTTGCGGCTGGAAGACCTTGCCATCTGCATGGAACCGGCCATCAGTGCACCTCCTGCCCGAGCTGGAAGTCCGACTGCGGCGTTGCCGGCAACGCACTGCGGTCGTACAGGCGGCGGCCATCGACATAGACCTGCTCGGCCAATGCGTAGGAGCTGAAGGGATTGCCGTTCCACACCACCACGTCGGCCATCTTGCCGGGCTCCAGCGTGCCGGTCTGGCTCTCGATGCCCAGCGCCTTGGCGGCATTGGCGGTCATCCAGGTGATCGCATGTTCAGGAGTGATCGGGGCCATGCGTGCGCGGCGCGCGGCGGCCATGACCTTGGCGGCTTCCTGGTTCAGGCGCTGGATGCCTTCGGGCGAATCGGAATGGACGATGGCGCAGCTGTTCTTCGCCCGGTCCACCAGCGCGATGTTCTCGGGGATGCCATCGAAGGCTTCCATCTTGAAGCCCCACCAGTCGGCCCACAGTGCACCGCAGACGCCGTCCGCCGCCAGCCGGTCGGCCAGCTTGTAGGCCTCCACGCCGTGGTGGAACGCTGCCACCTTGAAACCGAATTCCTTGGCCAGGTCGAGCATGGTGGCCATTTCATCGGCGCGGTAGCAGTGGATGTGCACGCGGATGTCGCCCTGGATCGCGCCGGCCAGGGTGTCCAGCTTGAGATCGCGCTTGCCACCGGCATCGCCCGCGCTGTCACCTTTGTCGCTGCCGAACCAGCGCTTGCGCTTGGCTGCCTTGGGCGTGTTCTTGGTGATGTAGTCGGCGGCATCGATGAAGGCTGCGCGGTAGCCGGCGACGTTGCCCATCCGCGTAGCAGGCGTCACACCCTTGCCTTCGCCATAGACGCGTTTGGGGTTCTCGCCGCAGGCCATCTTCAGGCCCCACGGCGCGCCGGGAAACTTCATCGCCTGGTAGGTGATGGCCGGAACATTCTTCAGGGTCACGCCGCGGCCACCGACGAGGTTGGCCGAGCCGGGCAGCACCTGCATGCTGGTCACGCCGCCGGCCAGGGCGGCAGCGAAGCCGGGATCCTGCGGCCACACCGAATGCTCCGCCCAGACATTGGCCGTCACCGGTGCGGTCATCTCGTTGCCATCGCTGTGGGCGCCCACCCCCGGGCTGGGATATACGCCCAGGTGCGAGTGCACGTCGATCAGCCCGGGGGTGACCCACTTGCCCTGCGCGTCGATGCGGGTGACATCGGCCTCGGCCTGCAGCTGCTGGCCGACAGCAACGATGCGGCCCTCACGCAGCAGGACGTCGGCATTGTCCAGGCGCTGGCCGGTGCCGGTCAGCACCGTTGCGTTGTGGATCAGCACCGGCGCATCGGGCTGCGCCCGATAGGTGCTGGGGTAAGGATCGGCCATGAAGCGCGAGGCGCTCAGTGCTGGCGCGGCGGCCAGCGTAACCAGCGCCAGCCCCAGCCCGGCGCGCAACAACGTCGACGTCATGCAGATCCCCTCGGCTACGTAAGCAACCGCTGACGCTAGCCGGGCAGCGGTGGGCTTGCCAAGTGACCTTCTTCACAGGGTGCGACCGCGTGCCTCGACGGCGTCGCCCCACTGGCCGAAAATAGGCGGTCCCCGCCGTTCCGGACCGAGCATGAAGAGCAAGCAGGAAATCGTCGACAACTGGCTGCCGCGCTATACCGGCGTGCCCCTGGACCAGTTCGGCCCGCACGTCCTGCTGACCAACTTCGGCGGCTACCTGCACACCTTCTCCGAACTGACCGGTGCGCCCATCGTCGGCCTGGACCGGCCCATGGCCAGCGCCACCAGCGATGGCATCACGATGATCAACTTCGGCATGGGCAGCCCCAATGCCGCGATCATCATGGACCTGCTGTCGGCGGTGATGCCCAAGGCGGTATTGTTCCTGGGCAAGTGCGGGGGCCTGAAGCGCAAGAACCAGCTGGGCGACCTGGTGCTGCCGATCGCCGCGATCCGTGGTGAAGGCACTTCGGGCGACTATCTGCCACCGGAAGTACCGGCACTGCCGGCCTTCGCCCTGCAGCGCGCGGTCTCGACCATGATCCGCGATCTGGGGCACGACTACTGGACCGGTACCGTCTACACCACCAACCGGCGGGTCTGGGAACACGACGAGGCATTCAAGGAACGGCTGCGCGCGATGCGCTGCATGGCCATCGACATGGAAACGGCCACGGTGTTCGCCGCCGGCTTCGCCAACCACATCCCCAGCGGCGCCCTGCTGCTGGTTTCGGACCAGCCGATGATTCCCGACGGGGTCAAGACCGAAGCCTCCGATGCCAAGGTCAGCTCCCAGTTCGTGGAAAACCATATCCAGATCGGCATCGAGGCGCTTAAGCTTATCCGGCGCAACGGCAAGTCGGTCCGCCATCTGCGCTTCGACGAATGATGATGAGGGCCGGGCGCGGGACGTCCGGGCCCGGGAGTAGGTAATGGACGTTGCCGCGCAGGTGGTGGAATTCTGGAAGGAGGCGGGCCCTGCGAAGTGGTTCGCCCGCGACGATGCGTTCGACGCGCAGTTCCGCCGATTGTTCCTCGATGAGCATTTCGCTGCGGCCGCGCGTGCGCGCGAACACTGGCTGGGCAGCGCCGAGGGTGCGCTGGCCCTGATGCTGCTGTTGGACCAGTTCCCGCGCAACTGCTTCCGTGGCACCGCCCACTCCTACGCCACCGATGGGCTGGCCCGGCACTACGCCATGCGTGCCATCGAGGAAGGGCTGGACCTGCAGCTGGTTCCGAAGCTGCGGGCCTTCATCTACCTGCCGTTCGAGCATTCCGAGGATCCGCTGGACCAGGACCGTTCGGTGGCCATGTTCGACGCGCTGGGTGACAAGGAATACCTGCAGTACGCCGACCTGCATCGCGACATCATCCGCCGTTTTGGCCGCTTCCCGCACCGCAACGCCGTGCTGGGCCGCATTCCCACGCCGGAGGAACTGGACTACCTGGCCGAAGGCGGGTTTGCCGGCTGACCGGGCGGCGCCAGCCACGCGCGCGGCAGGCAGGAAACGGAAAACGCCGGCGTGCGCCGGCGTTCTCCTGTTCCGCGCTGCAGCCGATCAGTACTTCGGCACGCCGTTGTCCACCTCTTCGGACCAGGCGTTGATGCCGCCGGTGATGTTGAAGACCTTGGTGAAGCCAAGCGCGCGGAACTGCTCGGCAGCCTGCGCACTGCGACCACCGTGGTGGCACAGGAAGGCCAGTGCGGTGTCCTTCGGCAGTGCTTCCAGCTCGGCGCGGCCGTTGCCGTCGAACACCTTGAACGGCACGCCGACGGCGGCGATGGCGCGCTCGTCAGCCGGGCGTACGTCCACCAGGATCGCGTTGCCGGCGCGCACCAGGTCGTCGGCGTCGCGCACGCTGATTTCCTGCACCGGCTTGGGCGCATTCGGGTTGTCGATGGCCAGGCCCTTGCCGCGGATGTCGTCCACCCAGTCGATGGTGATGCCTTCGGCGCGGCGCGCGCTGGCCAGGTCGAACTGCACGCGCAGTCCATTGGATTCGGCGGCGATCGCAGCCTCGTCATGCGGAGCGAGCTGGAAGTTGGGCTGGAAGCCTGCATCGATGCTCAGCTGCAGGGCGGCGCCCGGGGCGTCGGCCAGCGCGCCCTTGAGCATCTCCACCGCGGCCGGGGTGACGGTGATGCGCGGCGGGGTGCGGTCCGGCGCGGGCAGGCCCAGCACGCTGCTCAGTTCGCCGCTGGCGGCCATCTGCAGCACGATGTCGCTGCCACCGACCAGTTCGCCGTCGATGTACAGCTGCGGGATGGTCGGCCAGTCGCCGTAGGCCTTGATGCCTTCACGGATTTCCTGGTCGGCCAGCACGTTGACGTGAGCGAACTCGACGCCCAGGTCCTGCAGCGCGCCCACGGCCTTGGCCGAGAAGCCGCACTGCGGCATCGACGGCTGGCCCTTCATGAACAGCACGACGCGGTTGGCGTTGAGGAGGGATTCGATGCGCGAACGCAGGGCAGGATCGAGAGACATGGGAAGTCGGGGGTCCAGTAATTCGAATCTTCGATTCTACCCCTCATGGCATCATGGGGTATGAGCAGCGCAGGAACATTGCATCGCATTCCGCCCCGGCCATGGCGCTGGCTGCCCTGGCTGGTGGCGTCGCAGTTGGGGGTGATCCTGGCCTGGGTGCTGGCGGGATGGCACTGGGGTCTGCCGCTGATGGTGGCCAGCCACGCGCTGTTCATCGTGCCGGTGTTCCTGCCCAACAGCCGCTTCTACACGCCGGTGCTGAGCCGCCTGGCGCAGGCGGACGACGCGGTCTGGCTGACCATCGATGACGGTCCCGGTGCGGACACGCTGGCCGTGCTTGATCTGCTGGATCGGCATCAGGCGCGGGCGACATTCTTCCTGGTCGGCGAGCGGGCCCTGGCCCAGCCGGCGCTGGTGGCCGAGATCCTGCGCCGCGGGCACGATCTGGGCAACCACAGCTTCAGCCATCCGCAGGCGCGCTTCTGGCGACTGGGACCGAAGGCGATGCGTGCGGAGATCGAAGGCTGCCAGCATGCGCTGCAGGCATTGTCGGGCACGCCGGTGCGCTGGTACCGGTCGGTGGTGGGCATGACCAATCCGTTCGTGGGCCCGGTGCTGCGCCGCCTGGGCCTGGTGCGGGTGGGATGGAGCGCCCGCGGCTTCGATGGTGTCGGCTGTACGCCCGAGCGCGTGCTGGAGCGCCTGCTGCCGGATCTTCGCCCGGGCGCCATCGTGCTGCTGCATGAGGGGGCCGCCCATGGCCACAACCTGGTAATCATCGAACGCGTGCTGCAGGCACTGGATCAGCGTGGATTGAAGGCAACGCTGCCTTCGGTATAGCGCAGCGGCACGCACGGAATCCGCCGGGCATGGCCCGGCGCTACCAGGGGAATGGGCAGGCATCCGGTAGCGCCGGGCCACGCGTGGCGTCATCCAGGCCGTTCGGCCACCACCAGCCAGCTGTTGAACGGTGTGCGCCCGTGCAGCGGCCGTGGTGCGGCGACGCGCAATCCCGCTTCGCTCAGTGTCGCCAGCAGGGTCTTCGGCTGGGGATAGTGCCGCGGGCGGGTACCCATCCAGCCCACCAGCCAGGCAAGGCGGTCCGCGACCCGCGTGGTGCGGTCCCGGCCATCACCGGTCGCCAGCGGCGTCCGCAGCAGCAGCCGTCCTCCGGGGGACACCCGCGCGCTTGCGGCACGCAGCAGCGTCTGCTGCGGTCCGGCATCCAGGTACTGCACTACGTCCAGCAGCAGTACATGGCCGACGTGCGACGGCAGCGCAGCCTGCACATCCAGGCATTCGAAGCGCACGGCCGGCAGGCCTTCACCGGCTTGCCGCGCCCGCTCGATCTTGGCGGCGTCCACGTCCACCCCGAGATAGGGCTGGCCGCGCCCGCGCTGGCGCAGCACATGCGCGAACAGGCCCAGTCCGCAACCCAGGTCCAGCACCGGCTGGCCATCCTCGGGCAGCTGTTGCAGCACGCCCTCGTACAACGGATCGCTGCCGAGCTTGCCGCGGGTGTAGTAATAGTCGCGGCGGCTGCCCCAGGCCTGTGCAGGTCGGAACGCCTCGGCGATCGCGCGGGCCTGCGGGGAGGTCAGCGGGGAGCAGGGCAGGGGCGTGCCATTCCGTGGCGTGCCGTCCATCGGGTCAGCCGGCGTCGCCTAGCCGGCGCAGGGCGACCGGCAAGGCACGCTCGCTCCACAATGCATACATGCGCGCGGAGGGGTGCAGACCGTCTTCGGCGATCATCGCCGGGTCGTGACCGTGGACGCGGCTGATGTCGGTGATGTCGACGAAGTCGACGCCGAGGCCACTGCAGACCTGCTCCGCAGCCGCGTTGAACGCGTCGGTTTCGATGCCGATGCGGCCACGGTGTCGGCCGCTGCTGGCGCCGAACGGCGTCACGCCCCAATCGGGAAACGACAGCACCAGCACCCGATCGGTACGGCCGCCGGCAAAACCGATCGCGCGCTGCAGCAGGGCCTGGAACTGCGTGCGGTATTCGTCGAGCGGACGGCCGCGGTACTGGTTGTTGACCCCGATCAGCAGGCTGACGAAGTCGAACGACCCCTGCGGGGCGGCCTCGTCGATGCCGGCATCGAGCTCGTCGGTGGTCCAGCCGGTGGTGGCGATGGTCTGCGGATCGGCCAGCGCGACGCCCTGTGCGCGCATCGCGGCGGCCAGCTGATGGGGCCAGCGGCCTTCGACCGCGACGGCCTCACCGATGGTGTAGGAGTCGCCCAGCGCCAGATAGGACAAGCCCACGACTCAGGCCACCGAACGGCGTGGCTTGATCGGTACGACCTTGGTTGCATCCTCGGCGCGGCGGGCCAGCACGCGGTCGATGCGGGCGAACACATCGCGCATCACCGAGGCCTCCGGCAGCAGGGTTACGCGGAAGTGGTTGCGGTAGGGCACGTTGAAGCTGGAACCGGGCACCACCAGCACGCCCTCGTTGTCCATCAGCTCCAGGGCGAAGGTGTGATCGTCGAAGCCCTTGGCGGCAGCGCCGACCACCGCCGGGAAGGCATACAGCGCGCCGGCGGGGGCCACCAGCGACAGATGCTCGCTGGCCTCGCATGCTTCGATCACCGCGCGGCGGGTTTCGTACAGGCGCCCGCCCGGGGCACACAGTGCCGAAATGGTGTCGGGCCCGTTCACCGCAGCCTCGATGGCGTACTGGCCGGGCACATTGGCGCACAGGCGCAGCGCGCTGAGCAGGTCCATCGCCGCGCGGAAGTCGCCCAGGCGTGCGTCATCGCCGCTGAGGTGCGCCCAACCCACGCGCCAGCCGCAGGCGCGATGCACCTTGCTCAGCCCGCTGAAGGTCAGGCACGGATGGTCGCCCGCCAGCGGTGCGACCGGCTGGAACACCGCCTCGTCATACAGGATCTGGTCGTAGATCTCGTCGACCAGCAGCAGCAGGTTGTGCCGGCGCGCGATGTCCACCACGCGTTCAAGCAGTTCGCGCGGGTAGCTGGCGCCACTGGGATTGTTCGGATTGATCAGCACGATCGCGCGGGTGCGCGAGGACACCAGGGTCTCGATCTCGCTCGGGTCCGGCTGGAAGCCGTTCTCGGCGGCGCAACGGTAGTACACCGGCCGGCCGTCGTTGAGGATGGTGGAGGCCGACCACAACGGGTAGTCCGGGGACGGCACCAGCACTTCATCGCCGGGGTTGAGCAGCGCACGCAGCGACAGGTCGATCAGTTCGCTGACGCCGTTGCCGACGAACACACGGTCCGGGTGCGCGTCGGGAGCGCCGCGACGGCTGTAGTAGGCGGCGATCGCCTCGCGCGCCACCGGCAGGCCCTGCTGGTGGGTATAGGGATCGGTGCGACCCATGTCGTCGGCGATCGCGCGCTGCAGGTGTTCCGGGGCGCGGAAGCCGAAATTGCCGGGGTTGCCGATGTTGAGCTTGATCAGCTTGCGGCCCTGCGCCTCCAGCTCCCGGGCTCGCCGGGCCAGTTCTCCGCGGATTTCGTAGCGCACTTCGGAAAGGCGCTCGCGGGTGGCCAGGGGCTTGGGCGCGGAGGTTGACATGGTCGGTGAGCCGTCGGATGGCATGGAGGTTCCATGGTAGCGGAATTGCTGCACTGCATGGCAAGGCCCCCAGGGCCCGCCGCTGCTGGGCTGGAGCGGCGTTGGCACGGGTAGAATGGAGGCGATGACCCAGACCCCCGATTTCACCGCCCTGCAGACCATCGGCTGGCCCTGGCCGGGCCCGGCGCAGCAGGCCGACTGGCAGGCCATGATGGCCGAGCACCCGCAGGCCCGCCCGGCCCGGGTGATCGAGCAGCACCGTACGCACTATGTCGTGGCCGACGCCCCGGACGCTGCGATCAAGGCCGAATCGCTGCCGGAATGGCAGCGGCCACGCTTTCCCAGCCATGAGCGGCCGGCGGTCGGCGACTGGGTGCTGCTCGACGGCATCCGCATCGTGGCGCTGCTGCCACGTCGCACCGCGATCAAGCGCGGTGCCGCCGGCGAGCATTATCACCAGCAGGTGATCGCGGCCAACATCGATACGGTGTTCATCGTCTGCGGGCTGGATGCGGACTTCAATCCACGCCGTATCGAGCGCTACCTGCTGCTGGTGGGCGGCGGCGGTGCCGAACCGGTGGTGGTGCTGACCAAGGCCGACCAGACCGAATACAGCGAAGATGCGCTGGCGGTGCTGGAAGAACTGGAAATGCAGGGGATCGCCCTGCATGCCATCAATGGCCTGGATGCTGGCAGCGTGGCTGTGCTGCAGCCATGGTTGGGGCCGGGCCGCACCGTGGTGCTGGTGGGCTCCTCCGGCGCCGGCAAATCCACGCTGACCAACACGCTGCTTGGCGAGCAGCGGATGAAGACCAATGCGGTGCGCGCCAACGACTCACGCGGGCGTCATACCACCACCCATCGTGCGCTGATGCCGTTGCCGACCGGCGCCTGCCTGATCGACACGCCCGGCATGCGCGAGCTCAAGCCGACCGGCGAGGAGACGCTGGCCGAAGGGGGCTTCGCCGATATCGAAGCACTGGCCGAACAGTGCCGCTTCCGCGACTGCTCGCATCACCAGGAGCCCGGTTGTGCGGTACGGGCAGCTATCGACGCGGGTGAGATCGAGGAAAGCCGGCTGCTGAACTACTTCAAGTTGAAGGAAGAAGTGGCGGCTGCGGCCGCCAAGCTGGCCGTGCGCCAGGCCGAGACCGCGCAGGAACGTGGTGGCAGGAAAGGCAAGGGCCAGCAGTTCCGTCCGGCAGGAAAGCCGCGACGTCGTTGATGAGGCAGCCGGCCACGGGCGCGGCTGCATGGAGATTCATCCCGGGATGCCGGGGTAACGCCCTCGCTGATGCCGGGGCCCGCGGTGGACAGCGCACGGCCTGGCAGGGCGCTATAGTCCGCGCATGGAAACGACCGCCGTGCTGGATCGCGAGGTGGCCCACCATGCGGCGCTCGATGCGCGGCTGGTCGAGGCCGTGGGTGGCATCCGCCTGCTGGGCCTGACCAGCTGGCCGGCGACGGTGCAGGCACCGTTCCTGGACAGCGTTGCGCGCGGGCAGCCGCAGTTGCCGAAGGTGGACTACCCGAAGCTGGATTTCAGCGAGGAACGCCGCACCTTGGCAGCCATCGCCGCCGACTGCGACGCGGGGCATCCCTTGGGTCACTACGTGCAGCAGTCCGCGCACAGCTGGGACCTGGCCGCACGCCTGCTGGAGGGCCTGGGTACCGCAGCGGTGGACACCTGTTCGGTGCAGCTGTTCGGCGCCCCCGAACAGCCCTTGCCGGGCAATGGCCCGAGCACGCGCGATGCAGCGCGCCATTTCATCCAGATCGCGGCCGAGCTGGACCATGAACTGCTGGCGCCGGAAGAACAGGTGCCGGTGTCTGCGATCGCGCTGCAACTGCAGCTGCAGAACGATCTGGATGCCTTCTTCGAATCGCGGATCATCCAGGTGCAGCTGGATCCGGAACTGGTGTCCAAGGCGGCCGCCGGGCCGACGCGGATCCGCCTGCGTACCAGTGCGCGCTTCAGCGCCTACGATCGTGCACAGCTGTTCCATCACGAAGCGCTGGTGCATTCGCTGACCGCGTTGAATGGCCGGGAGCAGCCGGTGCTGCCCAGCCTGGCTTTGTCCTCACCCCGGGTGACGGCTACCCAGGAAGGGTTGGCCACCTTTGCCGAGCAGATCACCGGCAGCATCGACATCGAGCGCCTGAAGCGGATCAGCCTGCGTACCGAAGCCATCGCCATGGCCCGCGAGGGCGCCGACTTCATCGAGGTGTTCCGCTACTTCTGCGATGCCGGGCAGAACCCGGAAGAGAGCTTCGCATCGGCCCAGCGCGTGTTCCGCGGAGTGCCCCCCGGCGGCGGGCTGGCCTTCACCAAGGACACCGTGTACCTGCGCGGGCTGGTATCGGTGCACACCTTCTTCCGCCACATGCTGGCCGAGGATCGCCTGCAGGTCTGCCGGTGGCTGTTCGCGGGCAAGATGAGCCTGCAGGACGCCATCGCGTTCGCGCCGTTGTTCCAGGCCGGGGTGCTGAAGCCACCGCGCTGGCTGCCGCACTGGGTCAGCCGGGCCAATGGCCTGGCCGGCATGCTGGCATTTTCGCTGTTTGCCAACCGGATACGGATGGACCAGCTGGCGCCGGAATGACATGCGTTGGCGGATCCTGCATGGGCCTGCCTACCCGCGCCATGCAGGAACACTCGATGCGCCGCAGCGCCCGCTTCTGACTTAGAACTCTGCCGCCACCGTCATGAACACCTGCCGCGGTGCGCTGGCGTGGATCGCGTAGCGCTTGCCTTCCGGGTCGGTCGGCGCGAACGAGCTCAGCTGGCCGGCGTAGCGCTTGTTGGTCAGATTGGTCGCGTTCAACGAGACCCGCACGTTGCGCAGTCCCAGCCCAGGGCCGAAGTCATAGCCGGCACCCGCATCGAAGGTGGTCACGCCCGGCACCGACTGATCGTTGGTGTAGGTGTAATAACGCTTGCCGGTGTACTTGGCACGCAGGCTGGCGAAGAAGCCATCGCGGTTCCAGCTGATTTCGCTGGAGGCCATGCGCTGCGGCGTGTCCACCGTGATCTTGCCGGCCACCGGCACCACCGCGCCGCCGGAGATGTAGTCATCTTCGTAGGTGGTCTTGTTCCAGGACAGCGCGTTGTACCACTGCAGGCCATCGACCGGCTTGAGGATGAAGGTCAGTTCCGCGCCGTGGCTCTTCACCGAGCCGACGTTGATGAAGCGTGTCACGCACTCCGGTCGGGTGCCCACTTCGATGCTGGAGCACGGGTTCAGTGACAGCAGGCGGTTGTCGAACGTGACGTTGTAGGCGGCGATCGAGGCCTGGTACTTCTCGCCGAACGTGCGGAAACCGGCCTCCAGGCTCTTCGACTTTTCCGGTTCCAGGTCGGCGCTGGCAGCGAACGATTCCGGTGCCACCTGCAACGGGCCGCCACTGCCACCACCGACGAAGGCGGCGATGTTCTCGGCGTACGAGGCGAACAGCTCGTTGTTGGCGTTGAGCTTGAAGCCCACGCCCAGCTGCGGCAGCACCGACTCCTTGGCCGTCAGCGTGCCGGACGCCAGGCGGGTTTCCACGCCAGGGCGGGCCGTGGCACGCATGCGGGTGTTCGGGCTCTTGATGCCGACATCAACGGTCAGGCGCTGGTCGAGGAAGCGCATGCGGTCCTGCACGTAGAACTGCTGCGTGCGGATGTCGTAGTCCTGGTTGAACAGCAGGCGGTCCGGATTCTTCAGGTACAGGTCGTCCAGGAACGGACCGCTGATGTAGTAGAAATTGCGCGACACGTTGTGGTCGTTCTGCTCGTACCACAGGCCGGCTTCCAGCTCGTGGATGCCAGCCGTCCATGACAGCGCTGCGGTCACGCCGTCGCGGTTGATCGTGTAGTTGGTGCTGCGGATGGAGATCGGCAGCATCCGGTCGGTGCCGGGGTAGGACGGCTGGCCCGGCGCCCACCAGTGACCCTGGCCGCGGTTGTCATGGTGGTAGGCCAGCAGTTTCAGGCGGCCCTGCTCGCCCAGGCGAAGGTCGGCATCGATCGAGTACAGGTTGTCATCGCGCAGCGCACGGCTCTGGTAGTACGCATCGTCGATGCTGGTCACGCCGCCGCTGTAGGCACATCGCGCCGGATCACGCGTAGCCGGCGCGCAGTAGGCGGCGGCCACCGCGCGGTCCCAGTCCGGCGCATAGATGTTCCAGTCCCAGCCCAGGCCCCGGGCCAGCATGTCCTTGGACAGGTAGGCGTAGTTGGCCTGGCTGGCACGCGAGGTCGCCACGAATGCACCAAAACGATGGTCGCCCACGTTCCACACGGCCTTGGCATTGAACTGGCGGGTGGTCTGGTTCTGATGCGGTGCGGCCCACATGTCCTGGTCCTGGTGAACGCCGGAGACATACGCAGAGAAGCCGTTGAGGTCGCCCGTATCCACGCGCAGGTAACCACGGCGCTGATTGTCGTCGCCGACGGTGACGCTGGCACGGCCGCCGAATTCGGTGGACGGATCGGCCGAGAAGTACTGGATGGTGCCGCCGAGGTTGCTGGTCGAGGCCACGCCGAGTGAACCGATGCCCTGCGACAGCTCGGCGCCGGCCAGGTTTTCGGCGATCAGCGCACGGGCGATGCTCAGGCCGTTGTAGTTGCCGTAGCTGTTGTCGCCCAACGGAATGCCATCGAGCGTATAGCCCAGCCGGCTCTTGTCGAATCCGCGCAGGCTGATGGTCTGCGATTCCTCGTTGGCGCCGAACGCATCGTTGGACTGCACCGACACGCCCGGCAGCCGATCGAGGATCTTCTGGCCGCTGGTGCCTGGCGGAAGCACCTGCTTGTCGACGCTGGTAATGCGCTGCACCTGGCGGGTCTCGCCCTGGCCGATCACCGAGATGGTATCCAGCGTCTGCGCGCTGGGCGCGGCATCGGTGCCGGTATCGGCGGCAGAGGCGGAAGCAGCGCTGGCAGCGGCGGAAAGCGCGATCGCTACGGCGATCGTCAGGTGTCGAGTCTGCATGGTGGTCCGTTGCATGGGGGATGGGCACCGGCGTGCGTGCGCGATGCCGCCCCACTATGCGAACGGAACATGAAAGCTTCTTTACGGAACACCCATGCGGGTACGCGCCGCCGCGTTGGCGGCGCACCCAGGGCGGCTCATTAGCCCATGTACAGCCCACCATTGACCGGATAATCGGCGCCGGTCACATACGACGCCTCGTCCGAGGCCAGCCAGGCGCACAGGCCGGCGACTTCTTCCGGACGGCCCAGGCGCCGTACCGGCACCGATGCGGCCAGGCGGTCCAGGACATCCGGAGGAAAACTGCTGATGGCCTGGCTGGCGATGTAGCCCGGCGAGAGCGTGTTGACCGTAACCCCGCGCGACGCCACTTCGGCCGCAAGTGCCCGGCTGAAGCCATGCATGGCGGCCTTGGCGGTGGCGTAGTTCACCTGGCCGATCTGCCCCTTGTGGGCGCTGACCGAACCGATGTTGATGATGCGTCCCCAGCCCCGCGTGGCCATGCCATCGACCACCTGCTTGGTCAGATTGAAGAGCGCGTTGAGGTTGGAGGCGATCACCGCATTCCAGTCTTCTACCGTCATCTGCCGGAACAGCAGGTCGCGGCTGCCGCCGGAGTTGTTGACCAGCACGTCCACTTCTCCCACTTCCGCGCGCACTTTGGCGAAGGCGGCGCTGGTCGAGGCCCAGTCGGTGGCATTGCCCTCGGAGGCGATGAAGTCAAAGCCCTGCTCGCGCTGCTCGCGCAGCCAGTTGGCCTTGCGCGGCGAGTTCGGCGCACAGCCGGCAACAACCGTATGGCCGGCGCGGGCCAGGCTCTGGCAGATGGCAGTGCCGACACTGCCCATGCCGCTGGTGACGTAAGCGATGCGAAGAGTCATTGCGGAACGCTCCTTGGTAACGGGATCAGGCGGCGAGGGGATACAGGCCGAACAGCAGGCTGCCGACCATCAACAGCAGCGAGATGGCGATGGCCCACTTCAGGGTGAATTTCTGGTGGTCGGCGAACTCGACCTTGGCCAGGCCCACCAGCAGGTAGGTGGAGGGCACCAGTGGGCTGAGCAGATGCACCGGCTGGCCGGCCAGCGAGGCGCGGGCCATTTCCACCGGCGTGATGCCGTAGTTGCCAGCGGCTTCGGACAGGATCGGCAACACGCCGAAGTAGAACGCGTCGTTGGACATGAAGAAGGTGAACGGCATCGAGGCCACGGCAGTGATCACCGCCAGATAGGGGCCCCACGAATCCGGAATCACCGCCAGGAAGCTGTGCGACATCGCCTCGACCATGCCGGTGTTGTTGAGGATGCCGGTAAAGATGCCCGCCGCGAAGATCAGCGACACCACCGACAGCACGTTGCCGGCGTGGTTGACCACGCGACGGCGCTGCTCGGCCAGGTTCGGGTAGTTGATCACCAGGGCAATGGCGAAGCCGACCATGAACAGCACCGGCATCGGCAGCACGCCGACGATCAGCGCGGTCATCAGGACCAGGGTCAGCACCAGGTTCACCCACAGCAGCTTGGGCCGCTTGATGTCCTCGGCATCCTCGACCGTCGGCAGCGCATTGCTGTCGTCGGACACGCTGCTGTCCATCCAGCTGCCGCCCTTGGGCAGCGTCACCACGCCCAGCCGGCGGCGTTCCTTCAGGCCCAGGTACCACGCCAGCAGCAGCACGCCCGCGCAGGCGATCACCATCGACGGGATCAGCGGCACGAACACATCAGCAGGATCAACGTGCAGTGCGGTGGCGGCGCGTGCGGTCGGGCCGCCCCACGGAGTCAGGTTCATCACGCCACCGGCGAGGATGGTCACGCAGGTCATGTTCAGCGCGTTCATGCCCAGCCGCTGATACAGCGGCAGCATTGCCGAGACCGTGATCATGTACGTGGTCGAGCCATCGCCATCGAGCGAGATCAGCATCGCCAGCACGGCGGTGCCGAGCACGATCTTCATCGGATCGCCCTTGACGAAGCGCAGGATCACCCGCACCAGCGGATCGAACAGTCCCGCGTCGATCATCACGCCGAAGTAGAGGATGGCGAACATCAGCATCACGCCGGTCGGCGCGATCTTCTTGATGCCTTCCAGCATCATTTCGTCGATGCCGGCGCCAAAGCCACCGATCAGCGCGAACAGGATCGGGATGGTGATCAGGGCCACCAGCGGTGACAGCCGCTTGCTCATGATCAAATACATGAATGTAATGACCATGCCAAAGCCGAGGATGCTCAGCATCATCTGCGGACTCCTTGAGAAAACAGGACGTGGGAAAGGGAGGGGCGGGTGCGGAGGGGGGCGCGGAAGAGGCTCAGAAGTCGTACTGCAGGCGGCCGGTCACGGCGCGCGTGCGGTCCACCGTGATCCCGGCCAGGCGGTCACGGTTGCGGCTTTCGATGACGTTGAGCATGAATCGCAGGTTGTCGCGCAGGTACCAGTTGCCGCCGAGCGTCCAGGCTTCGGTACTGCCGCGGCGCAGGTCGGGAGCGCCGTCGAGGTGCTGCGCGCCCCACATCCGGTCGTAGCGCAGCGCCACTTCAAAGGCACCGGCCTTGTGGCGGATGTCCTTCACCCTGGCGAAGCGGCCGGTCTTGCGGTCGTAGGCGCGGCTCTCGCCGGTAACGAACCAGCTGAGCATGCCGTAGCCGGCCATGACGTCGCCGCGCTGGGCGCCGTCATCGAAGGTCGCACCGCTGAACTCGCCCTGCCATGACAACGGGCCGCGGACCTGGGCGTACTCCAGTGACCACTTGTTGACGTCGGTATCGCGGCCTGCGGAGAAATCGACCAGGGTCAGGCGGCTCTCATCGGACAGATGGCCGGCGGGGCGCGGGCGGATGCGCAGTGCCGGCACACCGTTGGCGCCAGGGTTGTCGTACGCCTCACGGGCCAGCGACAGGCCCAGGTGCAGTACATCGCCGTCGCTGGGCGAGGGCGCCCAGGTCACGCGGCCGCCGGCGGCGCGCCCCTTCACCTGCCAGGCATCGATGCTCTCCAGGCTGTAGACGCTGGCGGCCCAGGTGAAGTCACCCGGATTGGCCTGCCACGAGGCACCCAGCCGGTACAGCGGCGCCAGCGTGGTACCGGCATTGCCGCGCTCCAGGAAGCTGCCGTAGTTGGAGCTGGTGCGGTCATCCAGCGAGAAGTACTGCTTGAACTGGCCGACCGTCAGCTTGCCGGCCTTGCCGAAGCTGCGTGCCAGATAGACGTCCTTGGCTTCCACACGGTCGCCGGAGAAGTCGGCTTCCATCTTGTAGTCGACCACGAAAAACCTGCCGGAGACATCCAGCCAAGCGCGGCGGATCTCGGTGTCATCCTTGTTCGGCGTACCGCGGTTGTCATTGTCGAACGTGGCGAAGTCCAGATGCAGGCGACCGCCCAGCGTGGCGGTGACCGGCCGCTCGTCATCAGCGGCAAAGGCCGGCGCGGCCAACGCAGCCAGGGCCATCATGGCGGCGGAACGCGGCCAGGCAAACGTGAATTCCACAAACCCTCCCAGGTGCGCGCCAGGCGCGCGGCAATCGTGGGCACCGGATGGTGCGCGGCCGCAGTCTGGGTCGCGCAAGCTGTCATCCGCCTGTCAGCGGTTTGTGCGTTGCAGCGTAAAAGCGGCCGCTGCGCTCGCCGGGGCTGGCCCGGCGCTACCCCCGTGCAGGCTGCCCGATCGCGCCGGTCCATCCATCCCCCCCCCCGCGACGCCCGGGTAGCGCCAGGCCAGCCCGGCGGGCAGGCCGGGCGGCATGCGGTAGCATTCGCTTCCCCTCCCACGCTTGTCCCCATGCGCCTGCTGCTGGTTGAAGACAACCCGGATCTGGCCGATGCGATCATCCGTCGCATGCGCCGCAGTGGGCACGCGGTGGATTGGCAGGCCGATGGCCTGGCCGCCGCAAGCGTGCTGCGCTACCAGAGTTTCGATCTGGTGGTGCTGGATATCGGCCTGCCCAAGCTTGATGGGCTACGCGTGCTGGCCGGCATGCGCGAGCGCGGCGACAGCACGCCGGTGCTGATGCTGACCGCGCGCGACGGCATCGAGGACCGCGTGCAGGCGCTGGACGTGGGTGCCGATGATTATCTCGGCAAGCCCTTCGACTTCCGCGAGTTCGAGGCGCGTTGCCGCGTGCTGCTGCGGCGGGCCCGCGGCCAGGCCAGTGAGGTGGTGCAGGTGGGCGGCTTCCAGTTCGACAATGCCGCGCATCGGGTCACCCTGGATGGCGAGCCCATCGAGCTGCCCAACCGCGAGTACCGTCTGCTGGAAATCCTGGTCGGCCGGTTGGGCCACGTGGTCGGCAAGGATGAGATCGGCAACGGCCTGTTCGGCTTCGATGACGAGGCTGGGCCGAACGCGATCGAGCTCTATGTCGGCCGCCTGCGCAGGAAGCTCGCCGACGCGCCGCTGCGCATCACGACCGTGCGCGGCGTCGGTTACCTGCTCGAGGCTCGCGACGAAGGCGTGGACAGCGATGGCTGACGCGCGCCCGGCAGCGGCCGCGCCGGGTTCGCTGCGGCGGACCCTGCTGCTGTATCTGGGTGCGCTGCTGGCGGTGTTCGCAGTCGCCCTGCTGTTTGCCGCACGCGACTACGGCCAGCGTGCGGCCAATCGCTCCTACGATCACCTGCTGGCGTCCTCTGCACTGTCCATCGCCGATTCGGTGGCGCTGGCCGATGGCCAATGGCAGGTCGACCTGCCGTACGCGGCGCTCGACCTGCTGGCGATGGCGCCGGAGGACCGGGTGTTCTACCGCGTCGCGGACAGTCGCGGCACGCTGATCACCGGCTACGGCGACCTGCCGGTGCCACCCCGGCGGCCGGGGAGCCAACCGCAGTTCTTCGATGCGCGCTACAGCGGTGAGACCGTGCGGTTCGTGGTGGTGGGCCGCAGCTTCGCTGCTGCGTCCGCGCAGGGTGAGGTGCTGGTGCAGGTCGGCCAGACCCGGCGCGCGCGCGAGGCGGTGGCGCAGGACATGGTCAACCGGTCGCTGCTGGCGATCGGTGTGCTGTCCGGTCTGCTGCTGGCGCTGGTCGCCTTCGGTGTACACCGTGCATTCCGGCCACTGGTGAGGGTGGAACGCGAACTCTCGCGCCGTGAACCGTCGGACCTGAAGCCGCTGGATGCACGTGTGCCCCGTGAGATGGACCAGATGGTGGCGGCGCTGAACCGCTTCATGGAGCGGCTGTCGAGCAGCAACGAGACCCTGCGCGCGTTCATGGCGGAAGCCGCGCACCAGATGCGTACCCCGCTGGCCGCCCTGCGCGCGCAGGCGCAGCTGGCGCTGGATGATGACGACCCGCAGGACATGCGGCGCAGCCTGCAGGCCATCGAGCGCAATGCCACGCACATGAGCCGGCTGCTCAACCAGCTGCTCAGCGATGCCAGCGTGATCCACCGTTCGCATCTGCAGCGGTTCACGCCGGTGGATCTGGCAGAAACCGTGCACCAGGCATTGCACGATGCGTTGCCGCAGGCCGGTCCCGCGCCGCGCGTGCAGCTGGCCGTCACGTCCGAGCAGGTGCATGTGCACGGTGATGCGCTGCTGCTGCGCGAGGCGATCAAGAACCTGGTGGACAATGCGTTGAAGTATGGCGGCGATGGCCCGCTGCAGATTGCACTGACGGTCGAGGGCGGCCAGGCGGTGCTGACCATTGCCGACCACGGCCCGGGCATCGCCGCGGCCGACGCCGAACGGGTGTTCGAGCGATTCGCCCGTGGCGAAGGCGTGCCATCCGGTGGCGCCGGCCTGGGGCTGGCCATCGTCAAACGCGTGATCGACAGCCATGCAGGCCATATCGACCTCAGCAACCGCCCGCAGGGGGGGCTGATCGCCACCATCCGCCTGCCCCGGAGCAACCCATGATCCGCCTGTTTGCCGCCGTCATCGCGCTGCTGCTGGCTCTGCCTGCGCAGGCTGCACCCGGCGACGTGCGCCGTTTCCCCGCACGTGAGACCGCCACTGCCCAGCTGCGCATCCACGGCACCACCGACATCGAGGTGTTCGCCGTGGTGATCGCCGACTACCAGCGGCTGCATCCCGGCACGGAAGTGGTGTACGAGGACATCATCACCCAGGATCTGTACGCGCGTTACCTGCAGGACCGCACCAGCCCTGCGTCGCCGGATCTGCTGATCTCCAGCGGCATGGACCTGCAGACCAAGCTGGTCAATGACGGTCATGCCCTGCCACACCGCTCGGCGCAGACCGCGGCGCTGCCGGCCTGGGCACAGTGGCGGGGCGAGGCATTCGGGATCAGCTACGAGCCGGTGGTGATGGTCCACAACACGCGCACATTGCCTGCTGCCAAGGTGCCGCATACACGCCGGCAGCTGCTGGACCTGCTGCGCGCGGAAGGCGCGCCCCTGCGCGGACGGGTGGGCACCTACGACATCGAACGCAGCAGCGTGGGCTACCTGCTGGCCACGCAGGATGCGCAGCGTGGCAGCATTGCCGGTGCGCTGCTCGGGGCGCTCGGCGACAACGAGGTGGTTCGCGAGGAGCGCACCGGGGTACTGCTGGACAAGGTCGCCAGCGGCCAGCTGTCGCTGGTCTACAACGTGCTCGGCTCGTACGCGCAGGCGCGCATCGATGCCGGCGCGCCACTGGCCATCATCGAGCCGGAGGACTACACGCTGGTGGTGCTGCGCACGGCCGTGATCCCGCGCACCGGTCCGCATCCGGAGGAGGCGCGGCGTTTCCTCGATTACCTGCTGTCGCCGCGTGGCCAGCAGGTGCTGTCGCGCGAGGCGCGGCTGATGCCGATCGTGCGCAGCGATGCCCGGCGCGATGATGCGCCCGGTCGCAGCCGGCGCCCGATCCAGCTCGGGCCGGGACTGCTGGTCTACCTGGACGCGCTCAAGCGGCGCCAGTTCCTCGATGCCTGGCGCAGCAGCGTGGAGCCGGCGGGGCGCTGATGCCCTGGTAGCGCCGGGCCATGCCCGGCGGATGCAGTGCGCTGCCCGTACAATGGCCGCATGAGCGAATACACCATCCTGATCGCCGATGACCACCCGTTGCTGCGTTCGGCGGTGGTGCAGTCATTGCGGCAGAGCCTGCCGCTTGCCCAGGTGCGCGAGGTGGCCAGTGCCGAAGCGCTCGCCGAGGCGCTGGATGCGCATCCTGACGTGGACCTGGTGCTGCTCGACCTGACCATGCCCGGTGCCCACGGTTTCTCCGCGCTGCTGCACGTGCGTGGCTCGCATCCGGACATTCCGGTGGTGATCCTGTCGTCCAACGATCATCCACGGGTGATCCGGCGCGCGCAGCAGTTCGGCGCAGCTGGTTTCATCCCGAAGTCGGCGCCCGCCGAGACCATTGGCGAGGCGGTGACGGCGGTGCTGGAGGGTGGCCTGTGGTTCCCGGCGATGGCGGCCGAGCGTTCTGAGGCCGATGCACTGCTGGCCAGCCGCCTGGCGCAGCTGACACCGCAGCAGTTCCGGGTGCTGCTGTGCCTGGCCGATGGCCTGCTCAACAAGCAGATTGCCTACACGCTGGGGTTGGCCGAAAACACGGTGAAGGTGCATGTCACCGCGATCCTGAAGAAGCTCGAATGCCACAGCCGCACGCAGGCCGCGGTGCTGGTGAAGGCGCTTGAGCCGGAAGGTGATGCGGGAGCGCCGTGAATCCGTCCCTGGAGGCTTGGCTGCCGCATCCATGCGGCGGACGCCCCCGCGAACCCAACCCGGCCGATCTCTGACAGATTTCGGTGGCCTGCCACCCCCGGAAAAGGGAAAAGATCAAAAGCAGAAGCAGCCTGTCCGGCCGCCTTCTGTGGAGCCGAGCATGGGCTCGGCTCTACACGAGCACGCGCGGCGTCGCGACCCGCGTTTGATCTTCTTTTTCTTCCACGTGGGTGGACGAATAAGGAACCTGCCCGGCCTCAACCATGGACTGCTTTACGTGCCACCGGCGAGGGGCTGCGCCGTTGGCTGGAATCACCCGCGATGGCGGATCAGCAACTGGCTCATCAGCGCCCGCAGCGCCGGCGGCTTCACCGGCTTGGCCATCATGCCCCAGCCACGTTCGGCCGCCATTTCGCGCAGTCCTGCGTCGCGCTCGGCGGTCACCAGCACCACCGGCGGCCGTGCCTGCCAGTGCTCGGCCAGCACTTCGTACAGCACCGGCCCGTGATGGTCGCCCATGCGAACGTCCAGCAGCACCAGCTCCGGGACGGACCCCACGCCGGCCAGCTGTAGCGCGGCCTGGGGGCCATCGGCCAGCACCACCTCGCATCCCCAGCGCTCCAGCAGGGCACGGCTGGCAGCGCAGACATGCGGATCATCATCGATCACCCACACGCGGCGGCCGCGCAGCGGATTGTCTGCCGCCGGTTCCTGTGCCTGCGCCGGTGCCTGCGCAACAGCGGGAATCGCGTTGGCATCGCCAAGAGGTACGCCCACTGCGAACACGCTGCCTCGCCCCAGTTGCGAGCGCAGGCGGATCGGATGGCCGAGCAGGCGGCCGATACGGTCGACGATTGCCAGGCCCAGGCCGGCGCCGCGCTGGTGACCATCGTGCAGACGGCGGAATTCCTCGAAGATTTCACCCTGCAGCGCATCAGGAATGCCGGGGCCCTGGTCATGCACTTCAATCCACAACTGGTCTCCGCGCCGGCGGCAGCCGAGCAGCACCCGGCCACGCTCGCTGTAGCGCAGTGCGTTGGACAGGAAATTCTGCAGGATGCGGCGCAGCAGTGCTTCGTCGCTGACCACCACCGCGCGGGTATCCACCCAGTCCACGACCAGCCCGCGTGTCTGCGCGGCGATGCCGAACTCGCGTGCCAGCGTCTGCAGCAGCGGGCCCAGCCGGAACGCATGCACGCGCGTGGGCAGGCTGCCTGACTCCAGTCGCGCGATGTCGAGCAGGCTGTTGAGGATGGCATCCTGCGCGGCCAGTGCGGCATCGATGTGGTCGGTGGTCTGCTGCTGCGCCGGGTCGGTCAGCTTGCCGCGCAGCACGGAGACGAACATGCGCGCGGCGTTCAACGGTTGCAGCAGGTCGTGCACCGCGGATGCGACGAAACGGGTCTTGTAGCGGTTGGCCTGTTCGGCTTCGCGGCGGGCCTCGTCGAGGTCATGGGTGCGCTCGGCCACGCGGTGTTCCAGCGCATCGGCCAGTGACCGCAGTTCGCGTGCAGCGTTCTTGTAGCTGGTGATGTCGGCGTAGCTGGTGACGAAGCCGCCATCAGGCAGCGGATTGCCACGGATCTCCAGAACGGTGCCATCGTCCTTTTCGCTCTCGCGCATGTGCGGGCGGCCACTGCGCAGGTGGTTCAGACGACGCTCGATGGCCTCGTCGATCGGCCCCGGCCCGAGCAGGCCGCGGCGTGCGTTGTAGCGGAACAGCTCTTCGATGGGCCGGCCGACACGGACCAGCCCCGGCGGGAAGCGGAACAGTTCCAGATAGCGCGAATTCCAGGCGACCAGGCGCTGTTCGCGATCAATGATCACCACGCCCTGCGGCAGGTGCTCCAGGCTGCGGCTCAGGCCGCTGTCGGCATCGGTGGCAGCCTGCAGCAATCCGTCCTGGGCGGTGCGCAGTTCCTGTGCATGCTGCTTGAGCAGGGTTTCCAGTTCGCTGCGGCTGCGCTGGCGGTGCCGGGCCAGGCGTCGGCGCTGCTGCACGAACAGCAGCAGGAACCCCAGCGCCAGCCACGCAGCGGCGCCGGCCAGGGCGGCACCGCGTCCGGCGCTGGTGGCGGCACTGGCATCGTGCAGCAGATGCAGGTTCCAGTGTTCGTCGGGCAGCGCCAGGCTCTGCCACAGCATCGCCTGCGGCAGCACCGGGTCGAGCAGGCGCACCATGCGGCCACCATCGGCCAGCACATCCTCGGTACGCACCCGCAGGGGCTGCAACGAGCGGTCGGCATACTGGCGGGCATCAAGCATCTCGCGGCGCTCGTCCGCGCCCAGCGGCCGCAGCAGGCGGTAGCGCCAGGCATCGCGGTTGGACAGGAACACCACGTCATGGTTGTCGCTGGCCAGCACCACGTCCGGGCTGTTCAGCCACTCCTGTTCCAGCGCCGACAGCTCGATCTTGATCACGATCACGCCGATGCGCTGGCCGCGGTCGTCGACGATCGCCTCGGACATGAAATAGCCGGGCACGCCGGTGGTCATGCCGATGCCGTAGAAGCGGCCGCGGCCGTGGGCCAGGGCCTGCTGGTAATAGGGCCGGTAGCTGTAGTCCTCGCCGACGTTGGTGGTCGGCTGGTCCCAGTTGCTGGCCGCGACCGCGACGCCATCGCGGCCGACCAGGGTCAGGGTGGAGGTTCGGGTGACCTGGTTGGCGCGCTGCAGTTTCAGGTTCAGCTGCTGGCGCTCGGCGGGCGAGGGCGGCGTGCGCAGTACGCGCAGCAGGTCCGGGTCCAGTGCCATCACCTGCGGCAGGGTGCCGAAGCGGTCGATACGCTGCTGCAGGCCCTGGCCGTACAGCTGCAGCTGGCGCTGGACCTGCGTGCTCTCGGCAGCCAGGGCGCTGCGCCACGCGTAGTGGCCCGCCGCGATCGCGCACAGCACGGTGCCTCCGGCCATCGCGAGGAGGGTCAGCAGCAGCATCCGGTGGCGGCCGAGCCAGTACATGGCGGCAGTCTACGCAGTGAGGGCGGGCATGACGTGCATGCCCGCCGGATTCCGCACCGTGGCGCGGATCAGAAGTGCATCTGTGCGCGCAGTTCGAAGATCTCCGGGGTGCTGTGCACACCGCGGCGGCTGGCATCGACCTTGACGTAGTTGGCCTGGAACTTGAAATGGCTGGTCAGGTACCAGTTCGCGCCCAGGGTCAGGTCGTGCTGACGCCCCCCCAGGATGCTGCCGTCGTCCAGATCCAGGCGGCTGTAGCGTGCCACCAGCTCGACCGCGCCGTAGTCGTGGGCGGGCTTGATGTTGGCCACGGCGCCGGCGTTGTACGGACGGGATTCGCCGGTCAGCACCCAGCTGGCCATCGCGTACTGGCCGTGGCCGGTGTAGTCGGGCTTGCCGTCGTTGCGGGTGACAGTGGCCTGCAGCGCTTCGGCCTGCAGCGAGAAGGGGCCACGGATCCAGATGCCTTCCAGGCCGGTGCGGCGGATCTGGTCGGCGGTCACCAGCGCGCCGGAATCCACGTAGCGGATGTCGGTCAGGCCGGCTTCCGGGCGCGCGCGCAACCGTGCGCTGGCCTCGTGATGGACGTCACGGCCATCGCGGTAGCCGCGCGGGTTTTCCTGCGAGTAGGCCAGGCCCAGGTGGATCACATCGCCAGGCGCCTTCACCGGCGTCCACACCGCACGTACCGCCTGCGTGGTGCCGGGGTTGTCGCCCTGCAGGTCCTTGCCGCCGTAGGCACCGGCCTGCAGCAGGTACTGCGGGCGCTCCAGCACCCATTCCACACCGGTGCGGCGGCCGGCGTAGAACGCCTGCACCGGCAGCGCGGTCTCCAGGAAGCTACCGGCGCGCGAGGAGGTGTTGGCATCCAGGCCGACCGGCGTCTTCATGTAGCCGAAGCGGAAGCGGCCGATGTCGCGGCCCACGAAGGCCTTGCTCTCCAGGCGCAGGAACACGTCCAGCCAGGTGTCGGCCTGGAAGTCGTAGTACACCATCGCGTCGTACACGCCCTTCTTCTTCAGCGTGGCGCCGAATTCCTTGCGGCGCACGGCATCGTCATCGTCCAGGCCACTGCCGGAGGAGAAATCGTTGTAGTCGTAGGCGATGTTGGCGGTGGCCGCCAGCTCGGTGCCGTCGCCGAACGCGTACTTGGTCGGCCAGTTGTCGAAATCGGCAGCGGACGCGAAGGCGGGCAGGGCGGCCAGCGACAGGGCCAGCAGGGTGGGAATGGGGCGCATGTTGGGTGCGGCTCTCTCGGATTGCGTAGGGTCAGGACAACAACGGCCGCCAGGGCCGGAACTTGGGCAGGGACGCCACGGGCCGTTCAGCCCGCGCCACCGGCCTCCCGGCGCGGTGCGATGCCGGGCCAGTGTAGGCATCCCGGCCACCTGAACCGGGGGGCTAGTACCAATAGGTTATCTGCGTTGGCGTGCCCGGCGCGTACAAAGGCGTCCATTGGTCGCCACCCTGCGCGTGGAGCGAGGGGGCGGTGACCAGCTTCCACGGTATCGGCTCCCATGCAGTTCCGGGGCCATACGTGCCTGAAAACGCCCTTCCCCGGAGTCCGCCATGCACATCCCGACCGCTGCCCCGGCGCCTGCAAAGCCGTTGCCGATCTACCGCCAGCTGTACTTCCAGGTGATCGTGGCGATCGTCCTGGGCGCCATCCTCGGCCATTACGAACCCCTGATCGGCGAGAAGATGAAGCCGCTCGGCGATGCCTTCATCAACCTGGTGAAGATGATCATCGCGCCGGTGATCTTCCTGACCATCGTCACCGGCATTGCCGGCATGACCCATCTGCGCACGGTCGGCCGCGTGTTCGCCAAGGCCATGGCCTACTTCCTGTTCTTCTCCACGCTGGCGCTGGTGGTGGGCATGATCGTGGCCCACGTGGTACAGCCTGGCGCGGGCATGAACATCAACCCGGCCGAGCTGGACCAGACCGCGGTGCACAGCTACGTCGAGAAGTCGCATGACCTGACCCTGGTCGGCTTCCTGATGGATGTCATCCCGAAGACGCTGATCAGCGCCTTCGTGGACGGCAACATCCTGCAGGTGCTGTTCGTGGCCGTGCTGTTCGGCATCGCGCTGGCGTCGGTCGGCGAGAAGGGCAAGCCGATCCAGAACTTCCTCGAAGCGCTGGTGGCTCCGGTGTTCAAGCTGGTGCACATGCTGATGAAGGCTGCTCCGATCGGCGCCTTCGGCGCGATCGCCTTCACCATCGGCAAGTACGGCGTGGGGTCGTTGATCAACCTGGCCTGGCTGGTCGGTTCGTTCTACATCACCGCCTTCCTGTTCGTGGCGGTCATCCTGGGCGTGGTCTGCCGCCTGTGCGGGTTCTCGGTGTTCAAGCTGGCGCGCTACCTGAAGGCCGAACTGCTGCTGGTGCTGGGTACCTCTTCGTCCGAGTCGGCGCTGCCGTCGCTGATGGAGAAGATGGAGCGGGCCGGCTGCAGCAAGTCGGTGGTGGGCCTGGTGGTCCCCACCGGCTACTCGTTCAACCTGGACGGCACCAACATCTACATGACCCTGGCGGCGCTGTTCATCGCCCAGGCCACCAACACCGAACTGACCCTGGGCCACCAGATCGCGCTGCTGCTGGTCGCCATGCTCAGCTCCAAGGGCGCGGCCGGCGTCACCGGTGCCGGCTTCATCACCCTGGCGGCCACTCTGGCCGTGGTGCCGGAAGTGCCCGTGGCCGGCATGGCGCTGATCCTCGGCGTGGACCGCTTCATGAGCGAATGCCGCTCGCTGACCAACTTCATCGGCAATGCCGTGGCCACGGTGGTGGTCTCGCGCTGGGAAGGCGCACTGGACCGTGACCGCCTGAAGCTGGCGCTGGATGGTCGCGAAAGCGAACTGCCGCCGCCGGTCGATGCCGTGCCGGAGGCACTGCCCGCCAAGGGCTGATCCAGGTGTGTGGTACCGCGGGGCCGGTCACGTGAGTGGTGCGGCCCCGCGGCGTTTCAAGGCGTCCCATGGCTGTCATGGGCAGCGCCGAAGCTGGTGGCTCCAGGTTGTCGCATACGCCAGGGAATTGTGCGGTCGCAGCATGCCTGCGACAGGATAGCGACAGGTCCGGGCGCCCCAACGGGGGTATGATCCCCTGTCCCTCTTGCCCATTCATGTATCCAACGTCGATGTCCAACGAAGATTTCAAACAGGCCGCCCTCGATTACCACCGGATGTCCCCGCCGGGCAAGATCAAGGTCTCCGCGACCAAGCCGATGCTGACCCAGCGCGACCTGTCGCTGGCGTACTCGCCGGGCGTGGCGTACGCCTGTGAAGCAATCAAGGCCGACCCGCAGCAGGCCAGCGAGCTGACCGCCCGCGGCAACCTGGTGGCGGTGATCTCCAACGGCACCGCGGTGCTGGGCCTGGGCAACATCGGCGCACTGGCCGGCAAGCCGGTGATGGAAGGCAAGGGCGTGCTGTTCCAGAAGTTCGCCGGCATCGATGTGTTCGACATCGAAGTGGACGAAACCGATCCGGACAAGCTGGTCGACATCATCGCCTCGCTGGAGCCGACCTTCGGCGGCATCAACCTGGAAGACATCAAGGCGCCGGAATGCTTCGTGGTCGAGCGCAAGCTGCGCGAGCGCATGAAGATCCCGGTGTTCCATGACGACCAGCACGGTACGGCGATCATCGTCGGCGCGGCGGTGCTGAACGCCATGGCGATCACCGGCAAGAAGATCGAGGAGGTGAAGCTGGCGACCACGGGCATGGGCGCGGCGGGCGTTTCCTGCGTCAACATGCTGGTGCAGCTGGGCCTGAAGCCGGAGAACATCCTGGCGTTCGACCGCGAGGGCGTGATCCACACCGGTCGTACCGATCTGGACCCGGAAAAGCAGCGTTACGCACGCGACACCGACAAGCGCACCCTGGCCGAGATCGTCGACGGCGCGGATATCTTCCTGGGCCTGTCGGCGCCCGGCATCCTCACCGCCGAAATGGTCAAGACCATGGCGCCGGACCCGGTGATCTTCGCACTGGCCAATCCGACCCCGGAAATCATGCCGGAAGTGGCGCGTGCGGCGCGTCCGGACGCGATCATCGGCACCGGCCGTTCGGATTACCCGAACCAGGTCAACAACGTGCTGTGCTTCCCGTACCTGTTCCGCGGTGCGCTGGACGTGGGCGCCACCGCGATCAACGAGGAAATGAAGATCGCCTGCGTGCGCGCCATCGCCGCACTGGCACGCCGCGCCGCGACCGACATGGGCTCGGCCTACGGCGGTGAAACCCCGAGCTTCGGCCGCGAGTACCTGATCCCGCGCCCGTTTGATCGCCGCCTGCTGGTGGAGCTGTCCGCTGCCGTGGCCCAGGCCGCGATGGACTCGGGGGTGGCCGCCCGGCCGATCGCCGACATGGGCGCCTACCGTGACAAGCTGGCCCAGTTCGTCTACCGCACCAGCCTGATGATGAAGCCGGTGTACGACCGTGCACGCACCGACAAGCAGCGCGTGGTCTATGCCGAAGGCGAAGAGGAAGTGGTGCTGCAGGCGGTGCAGAACGTGGTCGATGAAGGGCTCGCACATCCGATCCTGATCGGCCGGCCGGACGTGATCGAAGCGCGCATCGAGCGCCTGGGCCTGCGCCTGAAGGCTGGTGAGCACTTCGAGATCACCAACATCAATGATGATCCGCGCTTCAACGAATACTGGCAGTACTACCACGGGCTGACCGGTCGTCGCGGCGTCACCGTGGCGGCGGCGAAGAACCTGATGCGTTCGCGGCCGACCCTGATTGCCGCGGTGATGGTCGCGCGTGGCGAAGCCGATGCAATGCTGACCGGCATCGTCGGCCGTTTCCACAAGAAGCTGGGTTATGTCCGCAGCGTGCTGCCGCTGGAGCCGAAGGTCACCTCGACCTCGGCGATGACCGGCGTCATCAACCAGCAGGGCGTGTTCTTCTTCGTCGACACGCACGTGCAGGAAGATCCCAGTGCCGAGCAGATCTGCGAGGCGACCCTGCAGGCCGCGTACCGCATGAAGCTGTTCGGCATCGAACCGAAGGTGGCGCTGCTGTCGCACTCCAATTTCGGCAGCCACGATTCCAAGGACGCGCTGAAGATGCGCCAGGTCCGCGAGCTGCTGCTCAAGCGCAATCCGCGCCTGAACGTGGACGGCGAGATGCAGGGCGATACCGCCTGGGACGAGGCGCTGCGCCAGAAGCTGCTGCCGGGTTCCACCCTGCAGGGTCGCGCCAACCTGTTCGTGCTGCCCAATCTGGAAGCGGCCAACATCGCTTACAACCTGGTGCGTGTGTTCACCGATGGCGTGGCGATCGGCCCGATCCTGATGGGCGTGAACAAGCCGGTGCACATCCTGACCACCAGCGCGACCTCGCGCCGCATCCTGAACATGACCGCCATTGCTGCGGTCGATGCGCAGATCCGCAAGCAGCTGGAAGCGGAAAAGAAGGCGTAATCCTTCGTCACCGCGATCGCTGCAGAAACGCGCCCCACGGGGCGCGTTTCTGTTTCCGCACAGCGGAAACCGGATCGGGTAGCGCCGGGCCATGCCCGGCGAGCGCGCAGCGCGGCAAATCAGGCATTCCGCCGGGCATGGCCCGGCGCTACCGATCAGCGCTTGCCGCGTCGTGCCGGTGCCGGCGGCGGGGCGTCCGAACGCGGCGTGGCGTACTCGGCCCATAGCGCCGGCAGGCCCTTGCCGGTGTGCTGCTGCCACAGCGCCAGGGTGTACTGGCCGTTGCGCAGGGCCTTGTCCAGCGCCAGCACCAGGCCGGGGTGTCCAGCTTCGGCCCATTTCAGGAAGGCCCCGGTTACCCGGTAGCCGCTTTCCACGCTCTGGCCCTTGCCCACTTTGTCCGGCAGCGCCCAGCCCGCTGCGGCATTGTCCGTGCCGTAGCGGTCGCGGGCGTAGTCGGCGATGCCTTCCACCAGCCAGCCCGGTACCCGCGTGTCGCCGTAGCTCGGGTAGCCCTGCACGATGTGCATCGCCTCGTGGGTCACCAGGTCGATGTCATCGGGGTGCTTCACCAGCCAGCCCGGGTTGATGGTGATGGTGCTCGCCTTGTCCTTCTCGCCCACGTAGGCGACGCCGTCGTAGGCCGGATCGATCACGATGTGCACCTCGGCCGGTGCCGCCGGGTGGAAGTCCGCCCGTTCGCGCAGGTAGGCGGAATAGAACGTATCGACGATGCGCTGGCGTGCCGGTGCGGCCAGCGCACCGGTCGCATCCTGGTAGTGCAACGTGATGCCTTCGCGGGTGAACTGGCCATCGAAGGCCCGGGGCTGCGACGGCTGGGCCAGCGCAATGCCGGGCAGAGTGAATGCAGCAAGTGCAAGGGTCAGCAGGCGAATGCGCATGGGGTCACCGTACAGTGGAGGGGGACAACAGTTCGATCTCAGCCAGCTGCAGGCGTCCCGGCGCAGTTACGCGCAGGCGGTACTCGGCATAGCGTGAGGGCGAGGCGATGCGGAACGGACGGGTCTGCCGCGCAGCACTGAAGTCTTCGCCACGCCGCTGGTCCAGCGTGGTCCAGCGGCCGTCGCCGTTACGGGCTTCCAGCGTCCATCCAGCCCCCCGGATCGGCCCTTCGCCGCTGGTCAGCGTATACATCGTCGGCGCGCCATCACCCACGGCGCTCAGCATGAGGGTGGCACCCGCGCCCAGCGGAACGGCCGTGGTCGCATCGTCGTCCAACAGCGCGGGCACGGCGCGGCCATCGGCCAGCGCAGCGCGCGTGCCGCTGCCCAGCAGATCGTGCAGCATCCGCGGTCGCTGGCCCGGTGCGGTCAGCGAACGGGGCACGTCGTCGGCGCCTGTGCCCCAGCGCGAAGGCTGCGGGCCCATCTCGAAGTCCAGCGTCGCGCCCTTGGCGATCACCTCGTGCGGTACCCAGGTCCGGGTCCATGGCGTGCCGTTGATCTTCAGCGACTGGACGTAGACGTTCTCCGCGGAGTTCTGCGGCGCATTGACGGTCAGCACCGCGCCACCCTGCAGTTCCACCCGGGCGTGCCTGAATGCCGGGGAGCCGATCACGTATTCCGGCGCGCCCATCCGCAGTGGATACAGGCCCAGCGAAGCCAGCACGTACCATGCGGAGGTCTCGCCATTGTCCTCATCGCCCGGATAGCCCTGGCCGATCTCGCTGCCCACGTACAGCCGCGACAGGATCTCGCGCACGTGCTGCTGGGTCTTCCAGGGCTGCCCGGCGTACAGATACATCCATGGGATATGGTGCGCCGGCTGGTTGCTGTGCGCGTACATGCCCATGCGCACGTCGCGCGCTTCGGTCATCTCATGGATGATGCCGCCGTAGGAGCCTGCAAACGCGGCATCGGCGGTCTCCGGCGTAGCAAAGAAGGCATCGAGCTTGGCGGCCAGCCTGTCGCGGCCACCGTACAGCGCGGCCAGGCCCTCGCCATCGTGCGCGGCGGTGAAGGCGAACGTCCAGCCGTTGGATTCGGTGTAGTCGTGGCCCCACACGCGCGGATCGTAGTCCTTGGCGTCCACGCGCCAGCTGCCGTCGGCCTTGCGGCCCTGGAAGAAGCCGGCGGCAGGGTCGAACAGGGTCGCGTAGCCGGCAGCGCGGTAGCGGAAGTAGTCGGCTTCGGTGCTGTAGCGCTCGCGCTGCGCGGCGGTGGTCGCGCGCTTGGCCAGTGCCTCGGCCATGTTGGCGATGCCGAAGTCGTTCAGCGCGCCTTCCATCGTCCATGACATGCCTTCATGCACGTCGGCACTGGCATAGCCGCGGAACGTCGAGCGGTCCATGCCCTTGCGCCCTACATGGCGATCGGGCGGTACCACGGTGGCGTTCTTCAGCGCCGCGGCATAGGCCTCGGCGGGATCGAAACCGCCGACGCCCTTCAGCCATGCGTCGGCGAAGGCCACGTCGGAACTGGTGCCGACCATCAGGTCCGCGTAGCCCGGCGATGACCAGCGGGCGATCCAGCCGCCCGCGCGGTACTGCTCGATGAAACCCTGCACGAGCTGGCCGGCGTCCTCCGGCGTGAACAGTGCGTACGCCGGCCACGTCGTGCGGAACGTATCCCAGAAGCCATTGTTGACGAACACCCGGCCATCGCGCACGCCACTGAAGGTGCGGCTGTCACTGCCATCGGTGTTGTTCTCGCTGGCGCTGGCCTGGTTGGCGTAACGCCACTCGGGGGCGGCAGCGCTGCCGACGTTTTCGTGGCCGGAGTTGGGATACAGGTACAACCGGTAGAGGCTGGAGTACAGCGTGGTTTTCTGGTCGTCCGTGGCATCGCCGATATCGAAGCGGGCCAGGCGCGCATCCCAGGCATCCTGGGCGCGGCCGGCCACGCTTTCCAGCGTATCCGTGGCGGAAATCTCCAGAGCAAGGTTGTGCCGCGCCTGTTCGAGCGAGATCAGCGAGGTGGCAATGCGCATGGTGACGCGGCGATCGCTGCCGGCATCGAACTTGATGTAGCCGGTCGGGCGGCCGCTGTCGATGCGTCCGCTGCTGCGCCAGGGCCGGTCGAAGCGGGCCACCACGAACATGCGGCCGGCACCGTTGGACAGGCCGCTGCGCGTGTCGGTGTAGCCGGACAGTGTCTGCGTGGCCGCATCCAGTGTCAGCCCGCCGCGTGCGTCCACATTGTCGAACAGCAGGTTGGCATCACCTTCCGCAGGGAAATCGAAGCGGAAGACCGCGGCGTGGTCGGTCGGCGCGATGGAGGCGGCGATGCCGTTGTCGAAGCGCACGTCGTAGCGGTAGGGGCGCGCGTTCTCGTGCGAGCGGTCGAAGGACAGCGCACGCTTGCTGCGGTCGGCCTCGGGCACACCGCGGCTGGCCGATGGCATCACCTGGAAGGTCTGGCGGTCGCCCATCCAGGGACTGGGCTGGTGACTCAGCGCGAGCGCCTGCAGCTGCGGGCGGTTGTTCGCATCGTTCTGCTCGTTCCAGCGGTACAGCCAGTTCAGTGCACCGGCATCGGTCACCGGGGTCCAGAAGTTGAAGCCGTGCGGCACCGCCGTGGCCGGGAAATTGTTGCCGCGCGAGAACGTGCCGTTGGCCTGCGTACCGCGGGTGGTCAGCACCCAGTCCGAGACCCGCTGCGGCACCTGCCGCGGCTGCGCATCCAGGCGCACGTCATCGATCCAGCCGGACACCGGCGCACCGTCGGCGCTGGCCACTTCCAGCTCGATGGCGACCACCCGGCGGCCGCGCAGCGCAGGCACATCGCCCAGGCGTACCGCCTTGCGCGCCCACTGCTGCGGGTACAGCGTTTTCGAATCGCCCTGCGCACGCGCGCCCACGGCGATGCCGTGCTGATCACGCGCGGAGCTGGCCGATACGCGGCTGCCATCGTCCAGGCGCAGGTCCAGCGAGACGTAGGTGGAGGCCATCGTGTCCTTGTCGACGATCTCCGGCAGCACCAGCCAGGACAGGGTGGTGTCGGCGTCGATGGTCAGGTCCGTGCTGAACAGGTCGCGCCGCGCCGCGCCGCCGTCGGCCTGGTAGTGCAGCGCGCGCAGGCCGCTGTAGCCGGCGTTGCGCTTGGCCGCATACGGCGCCGCCGGACCGGTGCCGATCTGCACCTGCAGCGCGCCGCCGGCCTTGGCCGGTGCGGGCTCACCTGCTTCGAACGAGGTCTGCAGGCCCTGTGCCATTGCGGGCAGGGCGGGCGTGGCGCAGGCCAGGGCCAGGGCGAGCGGAAGCAGGGCGCGGCGCGGATCGGAAAGGGTCATGCAGGGTCTCCCGGAAGGGCAGGCGGCAGGCAGGACCCGCATCGGCACGTACCACGGCCAGCATCGCGCCCGCCGCCCAGGGGCGGTGGAAAGGAGCGATGCCGGTCCGGTGGGGGCGGGCCATGCGATCGGGTCGTCGGAGTGGTCCCGATCCTGCCTCAGTGCGTTGCCCCCTGACAAGTGCAATTAGTTCGATCCAAATCCGGGAAAAACGTTTCATTTCAAATTATTGACAGAGGGGATTGGATCGATTTAAAAGTGGCCGGGGTCCAGGCCCGGGGAAGGCGGCGTCCTTCCCGTCCCGATCCCAACCCTTCCATCTGTCCCGGAACACCCTGCATGCCCTGATCCGGGCGGGCGGCCTGCGCTTGCTGCTGCTGCCCGTCACCACCGTCCATCCACGACCCTCCCGTCCGTCCCCCACCGGCAGGACCGTCATCCGTCTCTGGAGAGCGCTTGATGAAACCCAGGTTGCTGTCGTTGTTGATGTCTTCGCTGCTGCTGTCGCCGCTGGCCGTGCAGGCCCAGTCCTCCAACGCAGGGGAGGGCGCCGATCCGCCGCGTACGCGCGACCTGGATGCGGTCACGGTGACCGGGTCGCTCATTCCGCGCGCGCAGGTGGAAGGCCCCTCACCGGTGACGACCATCACCGCCGAGCAGATCCAGGCGCAGGGTTTCACCACGGTGTTCGATGCGCTGCGCTCACTGCCGGTCTCCAATGGGTCGGTGCAGGATTCCCAGGGAACCGGCTTCTACACTCCGGGCGCCAAGACCATCAGCCTGTTCGGTCTGGACCCCAGCTACACCCTTACCCTCATCAACGGGCGGCCGATCAACAGCTATCCGCTGGCCTACAACGGCAACACCAGCATCGCCGACATTGCCAACATCCCGCTGGGCATGGTCGAACGCATCGATGTGCTCACCGGTGGCCAGTCCTCGGTGTATGGCTCCTCGGCCGTGGCCGGCGTAGTCAACATCGTGCTGAAAGACCGCGTGGAAGGCACCCATCTGCGCTACCGCGTCGGTGGTTACAGCCAGGGCGGCGGTTCCAGCCAGCGCTTCAGCGCCAGCAGTGGACAGACCTTCGGCAACCTCGATATCAGCTACGGGCTGGAATACATCAACCAGAAGGCGATCTACGCCTTCGACCGCAGCCGCATCGACAGCGTCAACGACAACCCGACCGGGCCGCAGGATCCGTCGCGCAGCTTCCTGCGTATGCGCCAGGGGCCCAACGCCTACATCGACCCGGGCGCGGCCACCTGCGCGCCGCTGTCGAATCTGTTCGGTGGCAGCACCGTGTACGCGCACCGCGACATTTCCGGCGGTGGCTACTACTGCGGCACCCCCGACAACGTCGGCACCGCGTCGCTGTACAACGCCAGCCAGGACGTCAACGCGACCACCTTCCTGCGTTATCACCTCAGCCCGGATACCGAGTTGTACTCGGACATCCTGTTCGGCTTCAGCCGGCCGACCTACAGCGGTGGCAGCCCGTTCTGGAACAAGACCTTCTACAACCGCACCAGCGGCCAGTACGAGCAGTGGCAGCGCATCTACGCGCCCGAGGAAGTCGGCCTGGATGCCAAGGACCAGCGCGTCTACACGCGATCGCTGAACGTCACCGCCGGCGTGCGTGGCGTGCTGGGCAGCTTCGACTACGACGTCTACGTCAACCGTTCCAGCACCGATGTCACCCGCAAATCCACCGACTTCCTCGCCCGGAACGGCGTGGACGATTACTACCTGGGGCCGATGCTGGGCATGCAGGATGGCTACGAGGTCTACGCCCCGGACCTGTCGCGCCTGTACCAGCCGATCACCCGCGACCAGTACGACAGCTTCAGCGGCCTCAACCGTGCTGCATCCAGCGCGTCGCGCACGGCAGTGACGGCACTGCTGACCCATCGTTCGCTGTTCACCCTGCCGGCCGGCGACGTCGGTTTCGCGCTGATCGCCCAGGGCCAGCGCGAGAAGTTCTTCAACCAGTCGGCCGATCCCGATGCCGGTGTGCTGTTCCGCGGGCAGACCGCCGGCACCTCGGCGCAGGGCCAGCGGGATCTGTACGCGCTGGGTGCGGAACTGCAGGTGCCGATCATCGATACCTTCAGCGCCAACCTGTCCGGCCGCTACGACAAGTACGCCCTGCAGGGCGGTGGCGGCAACGGCAAGGCGACCTGGAAGCTTGGCCTGGAGTACCGGCCGATCGAATCGCTGCTGCTGCGTGGCAGCTACGCCACTGCGTTCCGTTCGCCGGACATGTTCTACCTGTTTTCCCGCGAGAGCAGCGGCTATACCACCAACACCGACCTCTACCAGTGCCGGCAGGCCGGTTACACCTCCGACAACTTCGATGACTGCGAGCAGTCCGGATTGGCGGTGCTGTCTTCCAGTACCGGCAACCGCGATCTGAAGGACATCACTGCACGCACGTTCACCTATGGTGCGGTGTGGTCGACACTGGACAACGCGCTGACGTTGTCGGTGGACTACAACTCGGTGGTGATCGAGAACGAAGTGCGCATTCTCGGCACCGACAGCATCCTTGACACCGAGGCCAACTGCCGGCTGGGCGTATCGGAGAACGGGCAGACCCGCTTCGACATCACCTCGCCCACCTGCCAGCAGGTCCTGGGCCAGGTGCAGCGCAAGCCGGCTACCGATCCGCTCAACCCCAACGGTGTGGACAAGGTGTTCTCCTACCCGATCAACATCGCCAGCCAACGCCAGACCGGTGTGCAGGCAGCGCTGGACTATCGCTGGGGTACCTCCTCGGTGGGAGATTTCACGGTCAACGCGGGCTACTACCGCCCGCTCAAGCACACCACCCAGGACAAGGAAGGCGATCCGGTCTACGACCAGTTGTGCTGCGGCAATTCCAATGAACTGCAGTACCGGGCCACGCTGGGCGTGAACTGGAAGCGCGGGCCGTTCAGCGCCAGTGCGTTCGGCGTGCGCAACGCGCCCACCTGGGACAGCCGTGGCGAGCAGCGCAACATCGGCCCGTGGACCACCTGGAACGCCACGGTCGGCTACCGCATCAATGACCTGGCCAGCCTGCTGCTGACGGTCAACAACCTGACCGACGAGATGCCGCCGATCGACCGCAGCAACGGCAACTGGCCGTACTACGACCAGGGCATCTACAACGCCTATGGCCGCTCGGCCTTCCTGGAGCTGTCGCTGGACTTCCAGTAGGCCGGGCGCTGGCAGGTCCCGGCTGTCAGGGGGCGGGGGCCAGGAAAGGACAGGGGCGGCCGGGTCGCCGCCCCAGGTGCTAGAATCGCAGGCCTCGCAATCCGTTCATCGACATCCGCCATGAGCCATACCGCCACCGCGCCCGCCAACGCCGAGAAGCGCTACACCGTGCACCGCAGCGACCTGCCGCTGAGCTGCCCGACCCCGGAGATGGCGCTGTGGAACTCGCATCCGCGGGTCTACCTGGCGATCGAAGACGAACCCAACGGTGAAGCGCAGTGCCCGTACTGCGGTTCCGTGTTCGTACTGGCTGACTGAACGGCCTTCACCGATGCGTCGACTGACCGTGGTGCAGTTGCTGCCGGCGCTGCACTCCGGCGGCGTCGAGCGCTCGACCCTGGAAATCGCGTCGGCACTGGTGGCAGCCGGCCATCGCGCGCTGGTGGTGTCTGCCGGTGGCCGCCTCGTTGAACCGCTGCTGGCCAGCGGTGCCGAGCATCTCACCCTCGATATCGGCCGCAAGTCGCTGCTGACCCTGCGTCATCTGCCGACCCTGCGTCGCCTGTTCGCCGAGGTCGGCGCCGATATCGTGCACGCCCGCTCGCGCCTGCCCGCGTGGCTGGGGCTGTATGCGATCCGGGCGATGCCGCAGGCGCAGCGGCCGCACTGGGTAACCACCGTGCACGGGCTGAACTCGCCCAGCCGCTACAGCGCGGTGATGACCAGCGGCGAGCGGGTGATCTGTGTCTCCAACAGCGTGCGCGAATACGTGCAGCGCCACTATCCGACCGTGCCGGAGGACCACCTGCGGGTGATCCCGCGTGGTGTCGATGTCAGTCAGTTCCCGCGGGTGGCGCGCGGTGATCGCCGGCCGCGCCTGTCGCTGGTGGCGGACTACCCGTGGCTGGCCGGGGTGGACGGGCCGCTGCTGCTGCTGCCGGGCCGTGGCACGCGCCTGAAGGGGCACACGCACGCGCTGCAGCTGCTGGCCGACGTCCGCGCTGCCGGCGTGCCGGCGCAGCTGTGGATGCTGGGCACCGACGAGCCGGGGCGCGAAGCCTATGTGGCCGACCTGCGCCGCCAGGCCGCCACGCTCGGCATCGCAGACGCGGTCCACATCAGCACGCCGACCGCGCGCATTGCCCAGGCCTATGCCGCCAGCGATCTGGTGCTGCAGCTGTCCGACAAGCCCGAAGCCTTCGGCCGTACCGTGGTGGAAGCACTGTCGGTGGGCCGACCGGTGCTCGGCTGGAACCACGGTGGGGTGGGCGAACTGCTGCAGCAGCTCCAGCCCACCGGTGCGGTGCCGCTGGGAGATGCGCAGGCACTGGGTGAACGTGCGCTGGCCCTTCTGGCGCAGCCGCCATCGTTGCCGGGCCGTATCCCGTTTACCCTGCAGGCCATGCAGCGCGATACCCTCCGTCTCTATGCCGACCTCGCAGGCTGACACCGCAGCCGTCCTGCGCGATGAACGCGCCGGGCGCTGGGCGCCCTGGTGGGTGCTTGCCTACGTGGCGTTGTGGCCGCTGCCAGGCATCGCCGAGACCGTCCTGGGCCTGGGCGCGATCTATGCCGCAGTGCGCATGGTCATCCGCCGCCTGCAGCGCCGGCCGCTTCTGCTGAGCCCGGCGGCCTGGGCGCTGACCTCGATCCTGTTCCTCGGCTACTGGTTGCCGCAGGCATTTTCCGCATTCGATGCGATCGACCCGTCGGCCTCGTGGACCAAGGCAGCAGCAGGCCTGCGCTACCTGCCCTTCATGTGGCTGGTAGCGATCGCAGTGGCCACGCCGGAGCGGCGCAGACTCACCCTGGGTGGACTGGCGGTGATCACCGGCGCCTGGACGCTGGATGCGCTGGTACAGGCGGTGGCCGGCACCAGCCCATGGTTCTGGTCGCTGGAGCAGCTCAAACTGGCAATCAGCGGGCGTGCGCTGTGCCCGGCCGATGAAGCGGCGTTGGCCGACCGGCTCAGTGGCGTACTGGGCCCGTGCAACCTGAAATTCGGCCAGGTGCTGGCCAGCCTGTCGCCGTTCCTGCTGCTGCCGCTGGCGCGCCGCTTCGGTGCTGCCGGCTGGCTGCTGGCCGCTGCGGCCCTCGGCAGTGTGTTGCTGCTGGCCGGCTCACGCGCCTCGTGGATCACCTTCGCGCTCGTGCTGGCCTACAGCGGCATGCGCCAGTTCGGCTGGAAGCGGCTGGCGCTGTTGGCGATGGTCGGGGTCCTGGGGGCCGGGGTCCTGGTTGCCAGCGTGCCGCAGCTGCGCGAGCGCGTGCTGCGCACGACGATGGCCTGGGAGGGGGACGAGACGGGCGTCGACCAGGCGCTGTCCGGGCGTGCGCGGATCTGGAGCGCAGCGGCCTGCATGATCGAAGCACATCCGATCAACGGTGTCGGCGCGCGTGGCTTCCGCGATGCGTATCCCGCCTGTGTCGCAGGGGAGGGAACCGCGGTGTGGGGCGCGGAACCGGCCCTGCACGCGCACCAGATCGTGCTGGAGATCCTGGCCGAGACCGGCGTGCTGGGCCTGCTGTTGTGGCTGGCCGCCGTGGCACAGGCCTGGCGGGCGTGGCGCTTCGCACCGACCGCGGCCCGCGAGCGGGCGCGGCCGGCGATGCTGGCGCTGGCGGTCACCGTGTTCCCGCTCAACACCCACCTGGCGTTCTACTCTGCGTTCTGGGGTGGGCTGACCGTGCTGCTGGCGGCGCTGTTCGCCGGCAGCCTGCTGGCGCGTGACGCGGATGACTCACCACGCGCGATGGAAACGGGTAGGTAATCCGGGCGGATCGAGGCGTGCCTGGGTCTACTTGTAGAAGTCGCTGCGCCCGCCGGGCTGGCGCTTGAAGCGGCGATGGATCCACAGGTACTGGTCAGGGGCTTCGCGCACCATCTCTTCGATCGCCTGGTTGACGCGCGCGGTATCGGCTTCCACATCCTCGCTCGGGAAGTTCTCCAGCGGCGCGCCGATCTTCAGGAAGTACTTCCCGCCTTCGCGGCGGTGGAAGTACGGAATGACCGCGCAACCGGTCATCCGCGCCAGCTGGTGGGTGGCGGTGATGGTGGCGGCGGTGTGGCCGAAGAACGGAACGAACACGGTGTCCTTGCCACGCATGTCCTGGTCGGGGGCATACCAGAGGAAGCCGCCCTTCTTCAGGTGGCGCACGGTGGCGCGGATGTCCTCGTTGGCGAACATCGCCTTGGCATAGCGCAGGCGGCCGAACTTCACCGCCCACTCGTACACCGGATTCTTGTGTTTGCGGTACATGCCGGACAGGTCGACGTAGTCGCACAGCAGGCGGCCGCACATCTCCAGGGTCATGAAGTGCCCGGACACCAGCAGCACGCCGCGACCCTCGGCCTGCATCTGCCGCAGGTGCTCCAGCCCTTCGATCTGCACCTGCGGGCGGATGCTGTCGATGCTGCCCCACCAGGCACGGATGCACTCGAACACGCCCACGCCCAGGGCATCGAAGCTGTCGCGAACCAACCGCTTGCGCCAGGCATCGTCCTTTTCCGGGAAACACAGTGCGAGATTGACCTCGGCTGCACGGCGACGGCTTCCGGCCAGGCGCCAGGCGATCGACCCCACCCCGCGACCGAGGGCGCGCTGCAGCATCCACGGCAGGCGGGCGATGGCGAAAGCGCCGTACATGGCGGCGAACATCGGCCAGTTGCGGGGATCGCGCAGTGACGGGCGGACGGCAGTGGAGGCATCGGACATGGCGCCATTCTAGCAATCCGGCTGCGTGTCTTTCCCGGGGGTGTCCCGTATCCTTGCCGCATGCGCAAAGACCCTGTCGAATGGATCCTGCGCGGCCTGTATTCGGTCGTGCTCTACATCCTGCTGCCGATCACCGTGTACCACCTGGTCTGGCGCGGCTTCCGGGTCCGTGAGTATTTCCTCCGCTGGGACGAGCGCTACGCCTCCTATCCCCAGCCCAGCGGCCAGCCACGGGTCTGGCTGCATGCGGTCTCGGTGGGCGAGGTCAACGCCGCCGCGCCGCTGGTCAACGCCCTGCGCCAGCAGCGCCCGGATATCCGCTGGGTCATCACCACCATCACCCCCACCGGCTCCGAGCGCGTGCGCGCGCTGTGGGGCGATGCGCTGGACCACGTCTACCTGCCGTATGACGTGCCCGGCAGCGTCAACCGTTTCCTCGGCCACTTCCAGCCCAGCCTGGCGCTGATCCTGGAAACCGAGCTGTGGCCGAACATGCTGTTCGGCTGCCGTGACCGCGACATTCCGGTCTACATCCTCAATGCCCGCCTGTCGGCCCGCTCGCTGCGTGGCTACCGGCTGCTGGCCGCGCTGATCCGCCGCGCGCTGCGCACGGTGACGTGCGTGGCAGCCCAGTCGCAGGACGACGCAGAGCGCTTCGTGCAGCTGGGGGCGGCGCCTGACCAGGTGCAGGCACTGGGCAACCTCAAATTCGACATCGCCACGCCGGACGTGCAGGCCTTCATCGAACAGTTCCACGCACGGGTGCCGGACACGCGACCGGTCTGGATCGCGGCCAGTACCCATGATGGCGAAGAGCAGGCGGTGATTGATCTGCACCGGCGCCTGCGCCAGCACCATCCGGACCTGCTGCTGCTGTGGGCACCCCGGCATCCCGAGCGCTTCCCGAAGGTGGAGGCGCTGGCGCGCGAGCAGGGCTGGAACGTGGCGACCCGCCGTGCGCAGCAGTGGCCGTCCGCCGATACCGATGCCTTCATCATCGACACCCTCGGCGAACTGATGCCGTTCTATGGCTGTGCGCAGGTCGCTTTCGTCGGCGGCAGCCTGCAGCCGATCGGTGGCCACAACCTGCTGGAGCCGGCGGCGATGGGCACTGCCGCGGTGACCGGTCCGCACCTGCACAATTTCTCGGAGATCTCGCGGCGCATGCGCGAGGCCGGTGCGCTGTTGATCGGCGAAGACGTGCAGGCGGTCGGCGGTCTGCTGCAGCACCTGCTGGAGGATCCGCAGGCCCGCGAGGACATGGCGCACGCTGGATGCACGCTGGTCAGCAATGGGCGCGGCGCGCTGCAGCGGACGCTGGCGCTGGTGGCCCCGCACCTGCCACCGCCCCGCGGCTGAGCCGCACGCGGCGCGCTCGTCGCCGTACTGTCGCGATCAACTGGATTAAGCCTGCTTGACGGCTATCGTTCTGTCGTAGCAGGACCGGTCGCCGACGCCGCAACGTGCCTCGGATCACACCTCGCGGCATGCAGATGCAAATCTGATATCGATTGCCCGCACAGGCTGCCAGCCTGATGTCGACCGTGCTTGGACGGCATCAAGGGAGCTTGAGATGAGCGGCAGCGATGGCCATCGGCTTGGAATGGATCATCTGGGCGTGATCCTGATGACGTTGCTGCTCGGTGGCAGTGTCATCGCACGGGTCGGTCAGTACACGGCGGCGCAGGCGGGGCCGGCCGTCGTGCTCAGTCTGCTGCTCGCAGCCCTCGGTGCGGCGCTGGTGCTGGCACGCCTGTACAGGGTGGTGACGCAGGCGGATATGGCCGATGGCCTGCATGGCCTGCTGGTGGCCGGCTGGGGGCGGTCGATTGCCCGCGTACTGTGCCTGGCGTTGTTGCTGGAGTGCACGGCGACGCTGGCGGGTGCGGCGCAGTCCGGGGCTGGCCATCTGCATGCGGCACTGGCGGCGGCGAGCGCATCCAGCGCCGGTACGCTGCCGGTGCAGGTGACAGCCGCTGCAGGCCTGCTGCTGTTGGGAGCCACCGCGCTGATGCGACCGGCGCGGACGGTGCTGCTGGTGTGCGCGCTGTTGACCGTGAAGATCGGCATCGGCGTGCTGCTGCTGGCGCTGGCGGCCCGGTATGTGCACTACGCGCACTGGATCCCATGGGTTCCCCCCGCCACTGCACCGTATCGCTTCGGCCTGGGAGGCGTGCTCGCTGCGGCTGTGCCGCTGCTGGGCATCTTTGCCAGCGCCGGCCTGGCACTGGGCGTTCCCGGGGTGCCTGTTGGCGGGCTGGCGCGACGCCCACTGACGATGCTCATGGTGCTCGTCGCGGCGACGCTGATGCTGATCGCACTGGCCGCACTGCAGGCGGGCCTGGTCGACTATCCAGCGCTGGCCAGCAGCCGGCCCTTGACGGTTGCGCTGCGAAGCCATCCCCAGTTGTCCTGGATGTTGCCGTGGCTGCCGCTGGCAGGCTATGCAGGGTTGGCAGCGCTGCAGCTGGTGCTGCTGATGCTGGCGACGCGGCTGGCGCTGCCGCTGTGGCCGCTTGGAAACGAGGGCGACCCACCGGCGGCGTGCGTGGCGACCGTGGCGATCATCCTGTTGGCGACCCTGCTGGCGCTGTGGCTGCCGGCCGGCGTCTTGCCGACGATGCCGGGGCCGGTGGGACTGCTGGTGGTGGCCGCCTTGTGCCTGGGAGGACTTCAGCGGCGCAGCGAGGTGACGCGCTCGCCTGCCGACGCCGTGCTGGGCATGGCGGCAGCAGCGTTGTGCCTGCTGCCGCTCCTGCGCTAGATCACATCGCCGCGGCACAAACAGAAAAGCCACCCGGTCGGGTGGCTTTCCGTCAACGCGGGTGACGACTTACTGCGTGGTCGTGGCGGGATTGCCCGCGTCCTGGGTCAGCAGGCGATTGATGTCCTGCAGTTCGGCCACGTCCAGCGCGCCCAGCGACTGGCTCAGCAGCAGGCGGTTCTGCAGGAAGGTGTAGCGGGCCTGCGCGTAGTCCAGCTGTGCCGAGAACAGGATGCGCTGGTTCTGGATCACGTCCAGCACGGTACGGGTACCCACTTCCAGGCCGACCTGCGAGGCGTCGTACGCGCTCTGTGCCGAGACGACGGCCAGGCGGCGTGCCTCCACCTCGCTGATGCCCTGCACCAGGGTCTGGTAGGCATTGCGGGTGTTGCGATCCAGCGCGCGCTTCTGCTGCTCGTAGCCATCCTGGGCGATGTCACGCTGGGCCAGCGCCTGGCGCACGCCGGACTGGGTGGCGCCGCCGGCGAAGATCGGCACGCTGAGGGTCAGGCCGATGCTGTTGGTGCGCGCATCCGGGGACAGCGAACCCGAACCGGTGCTGTCGCCCCAGGTCGCGGTCTTGCCCCAACTGCCGCCCAGCGACAGCGTCGGGTAGTGGGCGCCACGGGCGGCCTGCACGCCGGCCTCGGCCGCGCTGACCTTCAGCTCCTGTGCCTTCAGCGAGGGGTTCTGGCTGGTTGCCTGCTGCACCAGTTCATCGATGTTGCCGCGGTTGGCCGGCACTTCGGGACGGAAGTCGGCCGGCAGCCCCTTGAGGTTCAGCACCGGCTGGCCGGTAAGTTCGGTCAGCGCCTGGTAGTTATCGGCCAGGGTGTTCTGCGCGACGATGGTGTTGGCGCGCGCCTGGTCATACTGCGCGCGCGCTTCGTGCACGTCGGTGATCGGCGCCAGGCCCACTTCCAGGCGCTTGTCGGCGAAGTCGAACTGCTTCTTCGCGGCCGCTTCGTTGGTCTGTGCGGCATTCAGCGATTCGATCGCCACCAGCACGTTGAAGTAGGCCGCCGAGGTGCGGACGATCAGGCTGTCGTTGGCCGAATCCAGGGTGAAGTCAGCCGCCTTGCTCAGTTCGCGCTGCGAGCGCAGGTTGTTGATCTGCGTCCAGTTGAACAGGGTCTGCGAACCGTCGATCGTGTAGTTGCGGCGCTTGCTGCTGACCGTGCCGGTATTGGCATCGGCGTTGGCTTCGCTGCGTGTGCGGTTCAGCGTGGCCTGGCCGTTGATCTGCGGAAGCAGGGCAGCGCGCGCCTGCACGGCGCCTTCCTTGTCGTACAGCCGGGTGGATTCGGCGGCCGACAGCTGCGGATCGCCGTTGCGCGCCATCTCGTAGACCTGCAACAGGTCAGCGGCATGGGCAGACAACGGCAGCAGGGCAGTGGCCAGCGCAACAGCGAGGGATCGGCGGATCATTGCGGCTTCCTTGGACTCAGAGGTGGAACTGGGGTGCCGGGGCGGCACCGCGCAGGTAATCGATATCGGTCTCGAACAGGGATTCGGTGCTGCCATCGGCCTTGATCAGAAGCGCTTCCATCGCCGGCGAACGGCCCTGGATCACGAACAGGCGACCACCCGGACGCAGCCACGAGGCGAACTGTGACGGCACCACGTTGACGGCACCAGTGACACAGATCACGTCAAAGCGACGTTCGGTCTGCCACGCCAGCGCGTCAGCCACTTCCACCCGGACGTTGGTACCCAGGCCGGAGGCATCCAGCCGCGCGCGCGCGGCGGTCGCCAGTTCCGGGTCGATCTCCAGGCTCAGCACGTCGCGCGCCAGCGCGCCGATGCAGGCGGCCAGGAAGCCGCTGCCCGTGCCGATCTCCAGCACTTCGTCACCCGGTTGCAGGTCCAGCGCCTGCAGGGTACGGCCCTCGATGACGGGCTTCATCATCTTCTGGCCATTGCCGATCGGCAGTTCAACATCGGCGTAGGCCAGTGCCCGGTGCGCGTCGGCGACAAAGGCCTCGCGCGGCAGGCGGGCCAGGACGTCGAGCACCTTGATGTCCAGCACGTCCCAGGGACGGATCTGCTGTTCCACCATCAGTTCGCGGGCGTGGGCGTAATCAATCGTCATGAGGTTCAAATCCAGCGCAGTGGGCCGGCCATTTTACCGGTGCCGGAGGCCGGCGGCGCGCCCAGAGCATCCGCTGCCGGGGGGCCGGGGTCGCAGTGCCGGAAGTCATCGCGACCACCGGTTCGTTCAGCTTTGCCGTTTCAGCTGGTTCCGGCTCCTCCGGGCGCATAGGCGCGCAGGAAGAAGTCGACGCTGGCCGCCACGTGGGTGACAGGATCGATCTCCACCGATGACAGTGGCATGCCGCACATCATATGCATGTGCACTTCACCCTTGACCAGGGTCAGGAACTGCTGCCCGGCCAGGTGATGGTCGGGAATCTGCAGCTCGCCCCGCTCGCTGCGCGAGCGCAGGAAGTCGGCCAGCGCCTCGCAGGTGCGCTCGGGCCCGGCCTGCCAGAACAGCTCACGCAGGCGTTCGTCGGTCTCCGGGGCCATCATCACCCGTTGGATCGAGATCGCCGCGTCGGAGGTGATCAGCTTGAAGAAGGCAAGGCCGATCCCGATCAGCTGGTCTCGCAGTGGCCCTTCGGCGTCGGCCACGAACAGCGCATCCGGCAGCATCTCGATGCATTTGGACTGCACGGCCTCGGAGAACAGGGTCTCCTTGTCGCCGAAATGGCTATACACCGTCAGCTTCGACACGCCCGCCTGGGCAGCGATGCTGTCCATGCTCACACCGGTATAGCCCTGTTCGATGAACAGGGTCTTGGCCGCCTCGAGGATCGCCGCGCGCTTGCCAAGATCCTTGGGACGCCCGGGTCCGGCGGCCTTGGCAGCAGGCTTGGCCGACGGCTTGCGGGAAGTGGAAGAACTCATTGCGGTAATACTAGACCAAGCGGTTCGATATTTATACTATACCGGCCAGTTTACTAAATTGGGCCGGACGTTGCGGCTCCCCTGCTGAACTCAGTGTTGTCAGGACGTTGACCGATGAAGATCGTGCGCTGGATGGGCGGTATCGTGTGGGTGGCTGCGCTGGCAGCCTGTTCGGGACAGGAGCAGGCGCCACCGGCGGCCGTGCCGGTGCTGGTGGTGCATCCCGGCGAGCAGGTCGGGCAGGCGCCGGCGGCGTTTCCCGGTACGGTCCGGGCACGCCAGGAGAGCCCGCTGTCGTTCCGCGTCGGCGGCAACCTGGTCAAGCGCCATGTGGACGCCGGCCAACGGGTGAAGAAGGGGGAGGTGCTGGCCGAGCTGGATGTCGCCGACTTCGCCCTGCAGGCGCGCGCCTCGCAGGCGCAGCTGGCCGCGGCCGAAGCCGATCTGGTACGCGCCCGCGACGATCTCAAGCGCTACCAGGTGCTGGCCGACCAGCAGCTGGTCAGCCGCTCGCAGCTGGATCAGCAGTCTGCCGCGTTCAAGGCCGCGCAGGGCCAGGCCAACGCGGCCCGGGCCAACCTGGACGTGCTGCGCAACCAGGCCGGCTACGCCCAGCTGCGTGCGCCGGCCGATGGTGTGATCGCCAGCCGTGAGGCGGAAGCCGGGCAGGTGGTGGCCGCGGGCCAGACCATCTTCAACCTGGCCGCAGACGGTGGCCGCGAAGTGCTGATCGACCTGCCGGAAGCCACCATCCGCGACTACGCGGTAGGCCAGCCGGTGGAAGTGGAGTTGTGGAACCGCCCGGGGCAGCGCCTGCCCGGCACGATCCGCGAGATCGCCGCCGCCGCCGATCCGCAGGCGCGGACCTACGCAACCCGGGTCAGCCTGCCCGCCGATGCACTGGCCGATGTCGAGCTGGGGCAGAGCGCGCGCGTGTTCAGCAGCGCCGGCCGCCACGGCACCCTGCAGCTGCCGATGGCCGCTCTCCAGCGCGGTGCAGGTGGCGCAACCAGTGTGTGGGTGGTGGACCCGGCCAGCAGCACGTTGAAATCGGTCACCGTCAGCACGGGCGCCTATGGCATCGACGCCGTGCCGGTGCTGTCCGGCGTGGACGCCGACGACTGGGTGGTGGCTGCGGGCGGCCATCTGCTGCGATCCGGCCAGCAGGTCGTCGCGGTGGACCGGCAGAATCGCCCGGTGCTGAAGCCCGCAGCGCCGGCTGCCGCACCGAAGGCGAAGGAGTAAGCCTGTGCGCCGTTTCAATCTATCCGAATGGGCGCTGGGCAACCGCGCGCTGGTGCTGTTCGCCATGCTCGCCTTCGCCCTCATCGGCGCCTGGTCGTACAAGCATCTGGGCCAGTCCGAGGATCCGCCGTTCACCTTCAAGGTGATGGTGGTACGCACGATGTGGCCGGGCGCGACCGCCGAGCAGGTCTCGCGCCAGGTGACCGAGCCGATCGAGAAGGCGCTGCTCAACACCGGGCAGTACGAGTTCATCCGCTCCTACTCGCGCCCGGGCGAGTCGCAGGTGATCTTCGCGGCCAAGGACAGCCTGCGCTCCAAGGCCATTCCGGACCTGTGGTACCAGGTGCGCAAACGCGTGGGCGACATCAAGCCGAACCTGCCGCGCGAAATCGTCGGTCCGTTCTTCAACGATGAGTTCGGCGACACCTTCGGCAACATCTACGCGCTGACCGGGCAGGGCTTCGACTACGCCGTGATGCGTGACTACGCCGATCGCATCCAGCTGGAACTGCAGCGGGTGCCGGACGTGGGCAAGATCGAGCTGCAGGGCCTGCAGGACGAGAAGGTCTGGATCGAGCTGTCCAACACCAAGCTGGCCACGCTGGGCGTGTCGCTGCAGCAGGTGCAGCAGGCGCTGGCCGACCAGAACGCGATCAGCGCCACTAGCTTCTTCGAGACCCCGACCGATCGCGTGCAGCTGCGCGTGACCGGCCAGTTCCAGAGCATCGATGACATCCGTCGCTTCCCGATCCAGGCCGGCGACCGCACGGTGCACCTGGGCGATATCGCCGAGATCAAGCGCGGCTTCGCCGATCCGGCGTCGCCGAAGATGCGCTTCATGGGTGAGGATGCGATCGGCATTGCGGTCGCGATGAAGGACGGTGGCGACATCCTGAAGCTGGGCTCCACGCTGGATGCCGAGTTCGAGCGCCTGCAGAAGACGCTGCCGGCGGGCATGCACCTGCGCAAGGTCTCCGACCAGCCGCATGCGGTGGAAGAGTCGGTGGGTGAGTTCGTGCAGGTGCTGACCGAAGCGGTGGTGATCGTGCTGCTGGTGAGCTTCTTCTCGCTGGGCCTGCGTACGGGCCTGGTGGTGGGCGTGACCATTCCGCTGGTGCTGGCGATGACCTTCTTCGTCATGCATTACTTCGATATCGGCCTGCACAAGATCTCGCTGGGCGCGCTGGTGCTGGCGCTGGGCCTGCTGGTGGACGATGCGATCATCGCGGTGGAGATGATGGCCACCAAGATGGAACAGGGCTACGACCGCCTGCGCGCGGCCAGCTTCGCCTGGGAATCCACGGCGTTCCCGATGCTGACCGGTACGCTGATCACGGCGGCAGGTTTCCTGCCGATCGCCACGGCGGCGTCAAGCACCGGTGAGTACACCCGTTCGCTGTTCCAGGTGGTGACCATCGCACTGGTGGTGTCATGGATTGCGGCGGTGCTGTTCATTCCGTACCTGGGTGACAAGATGCTGCCGGATCTGTTCAATCCGCAGCTGCCCAAGCCGGACAGCCTGGCCGGTCGCTGGCGTGCGAAGCGCCTGGCCTGGGCCGATCGCCATCCGGCGCTGCTGCGCTGGGTCGCACCGAAGGAGCATGCACACGACCATGATCCGTACCAGCGGCCGTTCTACACGCGTTTCCGCCGTTTCCTGGACATGTGCCTGCGCCACCGCTGGTGGGTGATCGCAGCAACGGTGGCCCTGTTCGTGTTCTCGCTGCTGATGTTCCGCTTCGTGCCGCAGCAGTTCTTCCCGGATTCGACCCGCCCGGAACTGATGGTGGATATCGAACTGGCTGAAGGCGCGTCGCTGCAGGCCACGCAGGCGCAGGCCAGCAAGCTGGAAAAGCGGCTGAAGGGCCGTGAGGGCATCGCCAACTACGTGGCCTATGTGGGTACCGGTTCGCCGCGCTTCTACCTGCCGCTGGACCAGCAGCTGCCGGCGACCAACTTCTCGCAGTTCGTGGTGCTCACCGAAGACGCCAAGGCGCGCGAGGCCACGCGCGACTGGCTGCTGAAGGAGGTGATCCCGCAGTTCCCGGATGTGCAGATGCGCGTGACGCGGCTGGAGAACGGTCCGCCGGTGGGCTACCCGGTGCAGCTGCGGATCTCCGGCGAGCACATCGAGCAGGTGCAGGCGATCGCACGCCAGGTACAGGATAAGGTGCGGGAGAACCCGCATGTGATGAACGTGAACCTGGACTGGAGCGAGCCGAGCAAGGTCGTGCGGCTGGTGCTGGACCAGGACCGTGCGCGCGCGCTGGGCGTGAGCAGTGCGCAGGTGAGCCAGCTGCTGGGCACTTCGCTGTCGGGCATGAGCGTGAGCACCTATCGCGAGGGCAATCGCCTGATCGAGATGCTGCTGCGGGGTCCGGAGAACGAGCGCGTGCAGCTGGGCATGCTGGGCAGCCTGGCCATTCCCACAGCCAATGGCACGTCGGTGACGCTCTCGCAGGTGGCGCGCCTGGAATACGTGTTCGAGGACGGCATCATCTGGCATCGCAACCGCCTGCCGACCGTGACCGTGCGTGCCGATATCAGTGACGGCAGCCAGGCGCTGGACGTGGTGCAGCAGATCCTGCCGACGCTGGATGGCATCCGCGCTGCACTGCCGAATGGCTACCTGCTGGAAACCGGCGGAACGGTGGAGGATTCGGCACGTGGCCAGGACTCGATCAAGGCAGGCATGCCGTTGTTCCTGATCGTGGTCGCAACGCTGCTGATGCTGCAGCTGCGCAGCTTCTCGCGTGCCGCGATGGTGCTGGTGACGGCGCCGCTGGGCATCATCGGCGCGACCTTGTTCCTGCTGCTGTTCCGTGCACCGTTCGGGTTCGTGGCGCTGCTGGGCACGATCGCGCTGGCCGGCATGATCATGCGCAACTCGGTGATCCTGATCGACCAGATCCAGCAGGACATCGATGCCGGGCATGATCGCTGGCATGCGATCATCGACGCGACGGTACGGCGTTTCCGCCCGATCGTGCTGACCGCCCTGGCGGCGGTGCTGGCGATGATTCCGCTGTCGCGCAGCGCGTTCTATGGCTCGATGGCGATCTCGATCATGGGCGGGTTGATCGTGGGTACCGTGCTGACCCTGGTGTTCCTGCCGGCGCTGTATGCGGCGTGGTTCCGGGTGAAGCCGGATGAATCCGGGGCGTAATGCCCCGGGTTCCAGGGCCGCCGCCTCTGGCAGGTGCCAACCCTGGTTGGCACGGCGCTTTGCAGCCACGCATGCTCGCGGGATCTGCTTTCTGTAGAGCCGAGCCATGCTCGGCTGCTCTTCGCGCGATGATGGGGTGAGTCGAGCATGGCGTGGATCTACTGCAGTTGCAGGCCGCTCCGCAGCAGTGGCACCAGCCACTCCAGGAATACGTGCACGCGCTGTGCCCGATGCTGCCGATGCGGTTGCAGCAGGGTCACCGGCAACGGTTGTGCGACGTGCCGTGGCATCACTTCCACCAACGTGCCGGACTGCAGCTCGTCCTGCACGTCATAGCGCGGAATCTGCAGCAGTCCCAGTCCGGCCACGCAGCAGGCGATCGAGGCTTCGGCGCTGTTCACCCGCACCCAACCCTGCATGGGCAGCGTGCGCAGCTGGGTTCCGTCCTGCCATTCCCATGGTTCCGCCCGCGCGGTCGTCGGCGAGGCGTAGTTCACCGCCCGGTGCTGCTGCAGGTCCGCCGGCTGCTGCGGGACGCCGTACGCGCGCAGGTAGGACGGCGCAGCCACGTTGACGAAGTCCAGCGTGCCCAGCGTGCGCGAAACCAAGCTGGAATCGCCCAGCTGGCCGACCCTCAACACCGCATCGCAGCCTTCCTCGATCAGGTTCACTGCGCGGTCGGTCATGCCCAGATCCACCTCCACCTGCGGGTAACGGGCGAAGAAGTCAGGCAGCGCCGGCGCCACGATGCGCCTGCCGATGCGGCTGGGTACGTCGATCCTCAGCAGGCCGACCGGCTGCGCGTCCTCCTGGCGGAACAGCGATTCGGCATCTTCGACCTCGGCGATCAGGCGCAGGCAGCGGGCGTGGAACACATCGCCATCGTGGGTGGTGGAGACGCGTCGCGTCGAGCGTTGCAACAGGCGCGTACCCAGCCGCTGCTCCAGTTCGGCGACCGCCGCCGATACCGTGGAACGGGGCAGTCCGAGCTGGTCGGCGGCGCGGGTGAAGCTGGCGCACTCCACCACCCGGCTGAAGATGCGGAAGCGGTCGATCCGATCCATTGTTCGCTCGATCTGGAAAGTTAAGTCAATGTTGCGGGCTTTATCCGCATTTTCCGCACGATATCGTCATTGGGGCAGGGTTGCCATCCCGGACAGCCCCACTCCGAGACCGAAGCCATGACCGACCACTCCCTCAAGGGCAAGACCGTGCTGATCGCAGGCGGTGCCAAGAACCTCGGTGGCCTGCTCGCCCGCGATTTCGCCGCCCACGGCGCCGGGGCCATCGTCATCCATTACAACAGCGACGCCAGCCAGGCCGACGCCGAAGCGACCGTCGCGGCGGTCCAGGCTGCGGGCAGCAAGGCCGTGGCCCTGCAGGGCGACCTGACCTCCGCTGCCGCCATGGAGCGCCTGTTCGCCGACGCTGTCGCAGCCGTCGGCCGTCCCGATGTCGCCATCAATACCGTCGGCAAGGTCCTGAAGAAGCCGCTGCTGGAGATCAGCGAAGCGGAGTACGACGAGATGAGCGCGGTAAATGCCAAGGCGGCGTTCTTCTTCCTCAAGGAGGCCGGCCGTCACGTCAATGATGGTGGCCGCATCTGCACCCTGGTGACGTCGCTGCTGGGCGCCTACACGCCGTTCTACTCCAGCTATGCAGGCACCAAGGCGCCGGTGGAGCACTTCACCCGCGCGGCATCGAAGGAGTTCGGCGAGCGGGGCATCTCGGTGACCGCGATCGGTCCCGGGCCGATGGACACGCCGTTCTTCTATCCTGCCGAGAGTGCCGATGCGCAGGCGTATCACAAGACCGCGGCGGCGCTGTCCGCGTTCACCCGCACCGGTCTGACCGACATTGCCGACATCGTGCCGTGGATCCGTTTCCTGGTTACCGACGGCTGGTGGATGACCGGGCAGACGGTGCTGGTCAACGGTGGCTACACCACCAAGTAACCGGGCCACGCTGGGCGCGGCTCCACCGCACTGCACCTGTGGCGCCGGGCCATGCCCGGCTCATGCAACAGCCATCGGGCATGACTCGACGCTACAGGTGCCGCCCGGCGGGTCAGCCCAGCTTCGCCAGTACGGCGTCGGTCGCCGCCGCCGTGCTCACGGCCTGGCCCTTTGCAGCCAGATCAGCAGTGAACACGCCATCATCCAGCACCGCGTGCACGGCCGCCTCCACAGCCGCCGCTTCGGCATCCAGGCCCAGCGAGTGGCGCAGCAGCATGGCCGCGCTGAGGATCGTCGCGTAAGGGTTGGCGATGCCCTTGCCGGCGATGTCCGGTGCCGAGCCGTGGATCGGCTCGTAGATGCCGACCGCACCCGGTTCTCCCAGCGATGCCGACGGCAGCAGGCCCAGTGAGCCGGCCAGCATCGAGGCCTCGTCGGTGAGGATGTCGCCGAACATGTTTTCGGTCACGATCACGTCGTATTCGCGTGGCTTGGCCAGCAGGTGCATCGCCATCGAATCGACCAGCTGGTGTTCCAGCGCGACGTCCGGGAACTCCTCGCGGCCGATGCGGGCGGCGACGTCGCGCCACAGGCGGGACGTCTCCAGCACGTTGGCCTTGTCCACCGAGGTCACCTTGCCTCGGCGCTGCTGTGCCAGGCGGAACGCGCTGCGCAGCACGCGCTCGATTTCGGCCACGGTGTAGCGGCAGAGGTCGCTGGCGCTGTCGGCATCGCGGGTCTTGTCGCCGAAGTAGATGCCGCCGGTCAGTTCGCGTACCACCACGAAGTCCACGCCCTTGAGCAGTTCGGCCTTGATCGGCGATGCCCCCAGGGCGGCATCATGGGTACGCACCGGCCGCAGGTTGGCGTACAGGCCCAGCGCCTTGCGGATCGCCAGCAGGCCCTGCTCGGGGCGCACCTTGGCGTTCGGGTCGGACCACTTCGGTCCACCCACTGCACCCAGCAGCACGGCATTCGCGGCCTGGCATGCGGCGAGGGTGGCGGCGGGCAGGGGCTCGCCATGGCGATCGATGGCGATGCCACCGATATCGTGCTCGCTGAACGTGAAGGTGTGGTTGAAGCGTTCGCCGATGGCTTTCAGGACCGCAACCGCAGCGGCGGCCACTTCCGGGCCGATGCCATCACCGGGGAGTACAACGATCTCAGCGTGCATGCTCACTCTCGTAACGTTCGATGTCAGGGACGCGGCCCAGCAGATAACCCAGTTGATCGACGCCTTCCAGCAGACAGGTCTGCGAGAAGCCATCCAGCGGGAAGGAGTAGACCTGGCCATCCGGCGTACGCAGCTCGCGTGCCGCCACGTCGATGGTCAGTTCGTCGTCGGGGCGCTGCATCAGCGCCTGAACGTCGGCTTCGTCCAGGACGATCGGCAGCAGGCCGTTCTTCAGTGAGTTGCCACGGAAGATGTCGGCGATCTCGCTGCTGACGATGGCGCGCAGGCCCAGGTCGGTCAGCGCCCACGGCGCGTGCTCGCGCGAGGAACCACAGCCGAAGTTGCGGCCCGCCAGCAGGATGCTGCGGCCGGCGTTGTGCGGCTGGTTGAAGGCGAAATCGGCCACCGGCGAACCGTCGGACTGCCAGCGCCAGTCATTGAACGCGTTGCGGCCCAGTCCGGCACGCTCGGTGGTGGACAGGAACCGGGCCGGAATGATCTGGTCGGTGTCGATGTTGGTCTGGCGCAGCACGACGCTGGACGAGGTCAAGGTGCGGAAACCGGCCATTACGCCACCTCCTGCGCGAACAGTTCGCGGGTATCGGCCACGTGGCCCTTCACCGCCGCCCAGGCGGCGCTCATCGGCGAGGCCAGCAGTGTGCGCGAGCCCGGCCCCTGGCGGCCCTCGAAATTGCGGTTGCTGGTACTCACTGCCAGTTGGCCGGGGGCGACCAGATCACCATTCATGGCGATGCACATCGAGCAGCCCGGCTCGCGCCATTCGGCACCGGCTGCACGCACGATCTCATCGATGCCCTCCGCTTCGGCCTGGCGCTTGACGATCTCCGAGCCCGGTACCACCAGCATGCGCACGCGCTCGGCGACGCGGCGGCCGCGCAGCACCTGTGCCACTTCGCGCATGTCGCTGAGGCGGCCGTTGGTGCACGAACCGACGAACACGACATCGACCGGCGTGCCGGCCAGTGCCTGGCCGGCCTGGAAGTGCATGTAGTCCAGGCCCTTCTGCGCGGCGGCGTCGTTGGCCGCAGGAATCGGCATATCGACCGCGATGGCGGTGCCGGGATGCGTGCCCCAGGTCAGGGTCGGACGGATGTCGGCTGCATCGATGTGGACTTCGCTGTCGAAGCGCGCGCCTTCATCGCTGCGCAGTTCCTGCCAACGGGCCACGGCCGCCTCGAAATCGGCGCCCTTGGGGCCGCGTGGCGTGTTGGCGACGAAATCGAAGGTGACCTGGTCCGGTGCCACCATGCCCGCGCGCGCGCCGGCCTCGATGGACATGTTGCACAGGGTCATGCGCTGCTCCATGTCCATCGCTTCGATGGTGCTGCCACGGAACTCGATCACATGGCCGGTGCCGCCGTTGACGCCGATCACACCGATGATGTGCAGGACCACGTCCTTCGCGCCGACGCCCGGCGCCAGGGGGCCGTCGACCGTGATTGCCAGCGTCTTCGCCTTCCGCTGCAGCAGGCACTGTGTTGCCAGCACATGACCCACTTCGCTGGTGCCGATGCCGAAGGCCAGCGAGCCGAACGCACCATGGGTGGAGGTATGGCTGTCGCCGCAGACGATGGTCATGCCGGGCTGGGTGAAACCCTGCTCGGGCGCGATGACATGGACGATGCCCCGGTTGTCCGAGCTCATGTCGAACAGTTCGATGCCGTGCTCGCTGCAGTTGCGCGCAAGCGTGGCGACCTGCGCCTCGGAGGCGGCGCTGGCGTACGGCAGCCGGCCGTCGGCGGTGGCCGGCAGGGTCGGCGTGGAATGATCCATCGTCGCCTTGGTGCGGTCCGGCCGGCGTGGGCGGAGACCGCGTTCGCGCAGCTCGGTGAACGCCTGCGGCGAGGTCACCTCGTGGATCAGGTGCAGGTCGATGTACAGCACCGCAGGGGCGCTGTCGGATTCGGGAACGACCACGTGGGCGTCCCACAGTTTGTCGTACAGGGTGCGGGGTGCGGAGGTCATGCGGTTGCCTGGCAGAAGTACGATTGAACGAACATCGGGAAATAACGGGAAAGGGTCAAGTCAACGGCGGCGCGCGAGTACGCGCAGGCGCACGTAGTCAGCCAGCGGCTGGCCCGCCGCGTTGCGGGGCAGGTCGGCCAGCAGGGCCGCGGCGGCCTCGCGAACGGTGGCACGGGCCTCGACCGGCAGGTCGTCCAGCAGTGGTGCGGCGAACACCCGCAGCCATCCTGCCACGCCTGTCGGCAGTGCGGTGGGGCGCGGCAGGCATTCGATCAGCTGCACCTGGAAGCCGTGCTGGCGCAGGCGGTCGGCATAGGCGTCGGCGGTCGGGAAATACCACTGGAAACCGCTGGCGCCATGGCCATGCGCAGCACGTGCGGCCTGCACCGCGGCGATGATGGTCGCCACGTTGCCATGGCCACCGAACTCGGCCACGAAGCGGCCGCCGGGACGCAGTGCACGGCGCACGCCTTCCAGCACGGCGTCGGGGTGGCGCATCCAATGCAGCGCGGCGTTGCTGAACACCGCGTCGAACGCGCTGTCGAAGGACAGGGCATGGCCGTCCATCACCTGCGCATCGACGCCGCGCGCGCGCGCGGCGATCACCAGTTCCGGCGACGCGTCCACGCCGTGGATGCGTGCACCGCTCAACGCCAGTTCACTGCTGAGCACCCCATCGCCACAGCCCAGATCGAGGATGTGCTCACCGGCGCGCGGGTCGAGCAGGCGCGACACCGCGCCGCCGAGCAGCGGCACGAAGCCGGCATCGATCGCATAGTCCTGGGCGTTCCACTGCTGGCCCGCCGTAGCGGACGTGGTCGTGTCGAAGGCGCTCATGTCAGGTTTCTCAGGCGGTGGCAGGGGTGGCGGTTTCGCTGACGCTGCTGGCAGCAGCCTGGCGTTGGCGCAGCAGCCGGTTGGCAACGTCCAGCCAGGCCAGCGCAGAGGCTTCGATGATGTCCTTGCTGGTGCCGGTGCCGTCGTATTCGATGCCGTCGTGGCGCACGCTCAGGTTGGCCTCGCCGCGTGCATCGGCACCGATGCCGACGCTGTGCACGTGATAACTGTCGAGCATCAGCTGCACGCCGGTGGCGGCCGACAACGCGCCGAACAGCGCATCCACCGGGCCATCGCCCTGCGCGGTCTCGGCCACGCGGTTGCCGTCCGGGTCGGACAGCTCGACCAGTGCATTGGCGCGACTGCCGACATCGCTGATGGTCATCGAGGCCAGGCGATAGCCCTGTGCATTGGCGCCGCCCTGCATCAAGGTCTGCAGGTCGGCATCGGTGACCACCCGCTGCTGCTCGCACAGGCCCTTGAACTGTTCGAACACCAGCTTCAGCTCTTCTTCGTCCAGCCAGAAGCCCAGTGCACGCAGGCGCGCTTCGACGGCGGCGCGGCCACTGTGGCGGCCCAGCACCATCTGCGAATCCTCCCAGCCCACGTCTTCCGGGCGCATGATTTCGTAGGTGCCGCGATGGCGCAGCATGCCATGCTGGTGGATGCCCGATTCATGGGCGAAGGCATTGGCGCCGACGATGGCCTTGTTGCGCTGCACCGGCATGCCGACCAGGCGCTGCAGCAGCTGCGAGGTGCCGACGATGCGCGGGGTGTTGATCGCGGTGTCCTGCTCGTAGAAGGCCTGGCGCACCTTCAGCGCCATCGCGATTTCTTCCAGTGAGCAGTTGCCGGCGCGTTCACCGATGCCGTTGACGGTGCACTCGACCTGGCGGGCGCCGCCCTCGATGGCGGCCAGGGAGTTGGCCACAGCCAGTCCCAGGTCGTTGTGGCAGTGCGCGCTGAAGATCACGTTGGTGGCATTGGGCACGTCGGCCACGCCGGCAATGACCTGCTGGAACATCGCGCGGATTTCCTCCGGCGTGGTGAAGCCGACGGTGTCGGGCAGGTTGATGGTGGTGGCGCCGGCGGCGATGGCCACGCGCGAGACCTCGATCAGGTAGTCCAGCTCGGTGCGGGTGGCATCTTCGGCCGAGAATTCGACATCGTCGATGTAGGAACGGGCCAGCGATACATGCTTGCGTACCGACTCCAGCACCTGCTCGCGGGTCATCCGCAGCTTGTGCTCGCGGTGCAGCGGGCTGGTCGACAGGAACACGTGCAGGCGCGGGTTGGCCGCGGCTTCCAGGGCACGTGCCGAGGTCTCGATATCGGCCTGCAGGCAGCGCGACAGCACGGCCAGGCTCAGGCCCGGACGGCGCAGTTCGCGGCCGATCAGGGCCATCGCTTCGCGGTCGGACTGCGAGCTGGCCGGGAAGCCGGTCTCGATGATGTCCACGCCCAGTTCGTCCAGCGCACGCGCCATCACCAGCTTCTGCGGTGGGCTCATGCTGCAGCCGGGGGACTGCTCGCCGTCACGCAGGGTGGTGTCGAAGATGCGGATGCGCGGGGTGGTAATTCGTTCGATGGTGGTCACAGGGAGATCTCCTCGACAACAGGTGCAACGGCGTGCAGGGGGGAAGGGGGGGCAGCGGTGGTGGGCGTGACGCCGGTCCGTGCCGGCGGGCGGGGCGTCTCGGCGCGACGCCGGCGCGGCTTGCGCGGCGGGCGTGGGCGGATGTCGGTCAGCAGGCCGGCCAGCACGCCGGCATCGATGTTGCCGCCGGAGACCACGGCGCACTTGCGGCGCCCGGCGATGCGTCGACCGGCAGCCAGTGCCAGCGCGCCCGCGCCTTCGGCGATGATGTGTTCTTCCAGTGCCAGCCGCACCAGCGTTTCACGCAGTTCGGCCTCGCGCACGATCACCACGTCGTCCAGCAGCGAACTGCACAGGCGACGGGTCAGGAGGCCGGGGATCTTCACCCGCACGCCATCGGCCAGCGATGCCACCGGGGCGATCTCGCGGACATCGCCTTGGATCGCACGGGCCATCGAGTCCACGCCTTCCACCTGCGCACCAATCACGCGCACGCCCTGCGACTTGAGCGCCAGGGCGACGCCGGCGGCCAGGCCGCCACCGCCGATCGGTACGATCACCACGTCCGGCGCGTGCGCGGCCAGCTCGATGCCGACCGTCCCCTGGCCGGCGATCACGTCGGCGTCGTCAAAGGCGGACAGGAAGCGATAGCCATGACGCTGCGCCAGTTCGACGGCGAAGGCGCAGGCCTCGTCATAACTGTTGCCGTGCTGGCGTACGGTGGCACCCCAATGGGCGACACCGGCGATCTTGGTTGCCGGTGCACCGTGCGGCATCACGGTGATCGCGGGGACATCCAGCCGGTAGGCGGCCCAGGCAACGCCCTGGGCGTGATTGCCCGCCGAGGCGCAGATCACCGGGCGGCTGTCGCCGCGCTCGCGGCCGGCCAGCAGGGCATTCAACGCGCCGCGCACCTTGTAGGAGCCGGTCCGCTGCAGATTCTCCAGCTTCAGCCAGGTGCCGAAGCGTTCGGCATGATGCAGTGGCGTGGGCGGCAGGAAGCGGCGCAGGCGCGCCTGCGCGGCCAGGACATCGGCGACGCTTACGTCGCCGACATCACTTTCCTTGCTGGTGTCAGCGGCCGGCATGGGCCACCGGTGCGGTGCGCGCGACCATCGCATGCGGGTACGGGCGGCGAAGAAGACGCCTCCGTACCGGCACCGTGGTCACAACGGTACGGGTGTTCATTGCGATACTCCTTCGATGCTGCTGTCTACCGGCGTCAGCTCCACCGATACGCAGTCGTAGATCTTTTCGATCTGCCGGCACAGCGTCTCCGCCGGTCGCTGGCCGTCCACGACCAGCTGCAGGTGCCAGCGTCCGTCATCGGCGGCGTCCGGAGCACCGCTGATCGAACGCGGCGCGAAGCCACGGCGCTCGGCCATGCCGATCACGCGCAGCAGCGCGCCTTCGGCCGGCTGCAGCACCAGGTCAAGCCGGTATTGCATTGGGAGTCTCCTGGCGGGCATGGGCTGGATTGCTTTCCAGCATGGTGCTGTTGGCGGTGTTCGGCGGCACCAGCGGCCACACGTTGGCGCGCGCGTCGATGGCCACGTGCAGCAACGCCGGGCCCGGCTCGGCCAGCAGCGCGGCCAGGCCGCCTTCGACGTCATCGCGCGAATCGATGCGGCTGGCGGCGATGCCGAACACCTGGGCCAGGGCGACGAAATCCGGGTTGTCGGACAGATCGATCTCGCTGTAGCGCTCGGCGAAGAACAGCTCCTGCCACTGCCTGACCATGCCCAGCGAGCTGTTGTCCAGCAGCACGATCTTCACCGGCAGGCGGCACCGGGCGATGGTCGCCAGCTCCTGCACGTTCATCATGAAGCTGCCATCGCCGGACACCAGCACCACGGTGCGCTCCGGGCAGGCAAACTGCGCGCCCATCGCCGCCGGCAGGCCGAAGCCCATCGTGCCCAGCGCGCCGCTGGTCAGATGGTTGCGCGGATGATTGAAGCGACAATGCTGGGCCACCCACATCTGGTGCTGGCCGACGTCGCAGGCAATCACCGTGTCGGCGGGTGCCAGTTCGCTCAGGCGCTTCAGCAGCGCCGGTGCGTAGATGTGCTGCCCTGGCGCGTCGTAGCGGGCGGCGAAGCGGTCGCGATGCTGCGCACAGCGGCTGCGCCATGCGTCCTGATGGGCCCTGGGGGAGGGGAAGGCCGCATGCAGGGCACGGATGGCATGGCCGACATTGCCGGGCACGGCGACGTCGGCGCTGCGCAGCTTGGAGATCTCGTACGCATCGGCATCGATATGGACCACGCGCGCGAACGGAGCGAACTCCGCCAGCTTGCCGGTGGCGCGATCATCGAACCGTGCGCCCAGCACCAGCAGCAGATCGCTTTCCTGCACCGCCATGTTGGCAGCGCGGGTGCCGTGCATGCCCAGCATGCCCAGCGACTGCGGATGGTGTGCCGGCAGAGCACCCAGTCCACGCAGGGTCATCACCGTGGGAATGCCACTGGCCTCGACGAAATCGCGCAGGTCCTGCACTGCATCGCCCAGTGCGATGCCACCGCCGGCATACACCACCGGCTTCTCCGCCGCCGCCAGCGCTGCGATGGCGGCGGCGATGGCGTCGTCGGTGGCTGCCGGCGGCGGCTCGACGCTGCTCGGCACATGCACCGGCAGGTGACTGGCATCGGCCACCTGCACATCCTTGGGCAGGTCGATCAGCACCGGGCCGGGACGTCCTTCGCGGGCAATGCGGAAGGCATCGGCGACGACGCGGGGCAGGTCATCGACGCTGCGTACCAGCCAGCTGTGCTTGACGATCGGCATGGTCAGGCCGAACACATCCAGCTCCTGGAAGGCGTCGGTACCCAGCAGGGGCGTACCGACCTGGCCGGTGATGCAGACCATCGGCACCGAGTCCAGCATCGCATCGGCGATACCGGTGACCAGGTTCGATGCGCCGGGGCCGGAGGTGGCCACGCAGACGCCCACCTGGCCGCTGGCGCGTGCGAAACCGTTGGCGGCCAGCGCCGCGCCCTGCTCGTGCCGCACCAGGATGTGCTTCAACGACGAATCCACCAGCGCGTCGTAGAACGGCATGATGGTGCCGCCGGGATAGCCGAACAGCGTGCGGACGCCTTCGGCCTCCAGTGCCTGGGTCAGCCAGCGCGCCCCGTTGGGTGGCGCGCTGCGGTGTGTGGAAGAGTTCATGGGGGACCTTGCAAGCGGGTGGGGGAGGGCCGCGTGGTTACGCGGCCTGTCCTTGCAACCAGACCATCTTGGCGCGCAGTTCCTTGCCTACCTTCTCGATCGGATGCTCCAGGTCGGCCTGCTTGAACCGGTTGTAGTTCGGCAGGCCCGCTTCGTACTCGGCCACCCAGTTCTTGGTGAAGGTGCCGTCCTGGATGTCCTTCAGTACTTCCTTCATGCGCTCCTTGGTGCCGGCATCGATCACCCGCGGGCCGCTGACGTAGTCGCCGTACTGCGCGGTTTCGGAGATGAATTCCAGCATGCGCGAGATGCCGCCTTCGTAGAACAGGTCCACGATCAGCTTCAGTTCGTGCAGCACTTCGTAATAGGCGATCTCGGGCTGGTAGCCGGCTTCCACCAGGGTCTCGAAACCGGCCTGTACCAGCGCCGAGGCGCCACCGCACAGCACCGCCTGCTCACCGAACAGGTCGGTCTCGGTTTCTTCCTTGAAGGTGGTCTGGATCAGATTGGCGCGGGCGCCACCGAGACCGGTCGCATAGGCCTGCGCATGCTGCGCGGCCTGGCCGCTGGTGTCCTGGTAGACCGCCCAGATGCACGGAACGCCACGGCCGATCTCGTACTCGCGACGCACCAGCGCGCCCGGGCCCTTCGGTGCGACCAGCACCACGTCCAGGTCGGCGCGCGGCTCGATCATGCCGTAGTGGACATTGAGGCCGTGGGCGAACAGCAGGCACGCGCCCTGCTTCATGTTGGGCGCCAGCACGTCGTTGTAGAGCTTCTTCTGCACCATGTCCGGAGTCAGCACGGCGACCAGGTCGGCATCCTTCACCGCATCGGCGGGAGCCACGACGGTGAAGCCATCGGCCTGGGCCTTGGCTTCGGTCGGGCCGCCCGGCCGCAGGCCTACCACCACATCGAAGCCGGATTCGCGCAGGTTCAGTGCGTGGGCGCGGCCCTGGCTGCCGTAGCCGATGACGGCGATCTTGGTCTGGGGCAGGTCGTTGGTGCTCATGGGGGAGGTTCCTTGCGGTGGGAAGAAAAAAGAACGGCCGGTCGTCGAAGCGACGTACCGGCCGGTCAGGGGAAAGCGGTGGAGGAGGGGCCGCGCATCGCACAGGAACGGCCGCCACGAGGCATCGTGGTGCGGCAGGTCCGGGTTTTGCAGAAGGCGGTGGTCATGGTGGTTGCGTCTGAAACCAGGTCTTGAAATGAAAAAACCCGCACCTGGGCGGGTGCGGGTTTTTGATCGAGTTCCGGTGTGTTCTATCTGCTTACACGCTGGCTCGTCCCGCACCTGTTGGTTGGGTAATAAGTACGAGCACAAGAATCGAACGCAGCGACGCGGCGCCGATGTCGGCGGCTTCGATGTGGGTTCGCGGTGGTGTGTTGTGTTGCAGCATGTGATCGAGAGAAACACAGCTGTTTTGACGATGTCAACCCTTGTCGGGGTGATTCCAGGCACTTTCCGCTGCGTCCAGCGGAATCGCTTGTGGCGCAAGGATGGTTGCCGCTGAAAGTGTTTCGGTGAACCCGAATTCACTCCTTTCACCAAGGTTTTTGCGCGGATTTTGGGGGTTCTGCCCGCCGGGCATGACCCGGTGCCGGCAGCGGTCGCCGCGGCCGCCTCGCCCCATGACCTCTGCCCGATACCGCGTGAAGGCCGCAGCGGCGATGATCGGTGCTACCACCCTTCCATCGGAACCCGACTGTGTCCCGACGCCTTGCCCGTTCCCTGCTGGCTGCCGCCGTCCTGGCGGCCATGCCCGCGCTTTCCCTCGCTGCCGACCGCATCACCGGCCACACCTTCGCCACCCGCTCGGAAGTCATCGCGCCTCACGCCATGGCGGCCACTTCGCAGCCACTGGCCACCCAGATCGCACTGGACGTGATGAAATCCGGCGGCTCGGCGGTCGATGCCGCCATCGCCGCCAATGCTGCGCTGGGCCTGATGGAGCCGACCGGCAATGGCATCGGTGGCGATCTGTTCGCCATCGTCTGGGACCCGAAGACACAGAAGCTGTACGGCTACAACGGGTCCGGCCGCTCGCCGAAGTCGCTGACCCTGGCCGAGTTCCAGCGCCGCGGCCTGAAGGAGATCCCGGCGACCGGGCCGTTGCCGGTCTCCGTGCCGGGTGCCGTCGATGGCTGGTTCGCCCTGCATGGCCGCTTTGGCCGCAAGCCCATGGCCGACAATCTTGCGCCCGCCATCCGCTACGCGCGCGAAGGCCACCCGGTGGCCGAGGTGATCGCCTATTACTGGGATCGTTCCGTGCCACGGCTGTCGCAGTATCCCGGCTTCAAGGAACAGTTCACGGTCAACGGGCATGCCCCGCGCAAGGGCGAGATGTGGAAGAACCCGAACCTGGCCGATACGTTGCAGAAGGTGGCCGACGGCGGCCGGGATGCCTTCTACAAGGGCGAGATCGCCCACACCATCGGCGATTACTTCAAGGCCAATGGTGGCTACCTGAGCTACCAGGACATGGCCGACCACCACGGCGAGTGGGTCGAGCCGGTCAGCAGCAACTATCGCGGTTACGACGTATGGGAGTTGCCGCCGAACAGCCAGGGCATCGCCGCGCTGCAGATTCTCAACGTACTTGAAGGCTACGACTTCTCGAAGATTCCATTCGGCTCGCCCGAGCACGTGCATCTGTTCGTGGAGGCCAAGAAGCTGGCCTTCGCCGATCGTGCGCGCTTCTACGCCGACATGGCCTTCCAGCCCGCACCGGTCCAGAAGCTGATTTCCAAGGAGTATGCCGCGCAGCGGCGTGCACTGATTTCCATGGACAAGGCGTTGAAGGAAGTGCAGCCGGGCACGCCGAAGCAGCTGGAGGAGGGCGATACGATCTACATGACCGTGGCCGATGCTGACGGCATGATGGTGTCGCTGATCCAGTCGAACTACCGCGGGATGGGCAGCGGCATGGCGCCCCCGGGGCTCGGCTTCATCCTGCAGGACCGCGGCGAGATGTTCGTGCTGCAGAAGAACCATCCGAACGGCTACGCACCGGGCAAGCGCCCGTTCCAGACCATCATTCCGGCGTTCATCACCAAGGATGGAAAGCCCTACGCCAGTTTCGGCGTGATGGGCGGTGCGATGCAGCCGCAGGGCCACGCGCAGATCGTGATGAACCTGGTGGACTTCGGCATGAACCTGCAGGAGGCCGGAGATGCGCCGCGTATCCAGCATGAAGGTTCCACGGAGCCGACCGGTCAGGTCACGGCGATGACCGATGGGGGGGAGGTGAACCTGGAGACGGGCTTCCCGTACGAAACGGTGCGCGCGCTGATGCGCAAGGGGCATCGCATCGTGTTCGCCGACGGTCCGTACGGCGGGTATCAGGCGATCATGCGGGATCCGGACACGGGCGTGTACTACGGCGCGTCGGAGAGTCGAAAGGATGGGCAGGCGGCGGGGTATTGAGGCCTCCCGGCCACCGGGCTGAGCCCCCTCGCGGCTGATCGCCAGAGCCGATCATGGATTGGGGCGTGCGGATGGGAATGCCGGGGGACGCCGTGAATACGTCCTTGTAGGCTTGGCCGCGGCATCCATGCCGCGGACACCCCCGTCCTTCCCACCCGCACGCCCCCCGACAATTTCCGTGCGCGTCAGCCACGGAAGAGAAAGAAGAAGATCAAAAGCAACAGCAACAGCAACAGCCGCGCGCTGTGGGTTGGGGTCCGATCCGTTTTCCAGAGGAAACGGATCCGACCCCTTCGTGTTTTTCCGGCGCAGGCTGCCGAACACCCTCAATCCGAATCCTGCGCGCGCGCTGCTTCGGCCTGGGTTTCTTCCTGTGCCGCCATTTCGCGCGCGATCCACGCATCGATCATGTGCCGCTGGCGCTGTGCCTGCCGCCGCTCCCGCGTGTACTCCTGGTCCAGTACCCGGTACAGCGAGACCATCACCAGCACCATCAGCAGCGCGAATGGCAGTGCCGAGATCGTGATCATGCCCTGCAGTGCGTCGAGGCCGCCGGCCAGCAGCAACGCACCTGCGATCAGTGCGATGCCCACACCCCAGGCCAGCTTGCGCTTGGCGGGCGGGTCGCCTGCCTCGTCGGTGGACATGCTGGCCAGCACCAGCACCGCCGAGTCAGCCGAGGTCACGAAGAAGATCATCAGCAGAACCAGCGCGATGCACGACAGCAGCAATGGCAGCGGCATGCTGTCGAACAGGGTGAACAGTACGGTCTCATAGCCATTGCCCAGCGCCTGTACCAGGTCTGCATGGCCGAAGATCTGCGACCAGATCGCGGTGCCACCGAACACCGAGAACCAGAAGAAGCCCAGCAGCGTCGGCGCCAGTACCACGCCCACCACGAACTCGCGCACGCTGCGGCCACGCGAGATGCGCGCGATGAACGAACCCACGAACGGTGCCCAGGAAATCCACCAGGCCCAGTAGAAGATCGTCCAGTCGGCGACCCACGTACTGGAGGAGAACGGTGACATGCGCAGGCTCATCGTCACCAGCTGGTTCAGGTAGGACCCCAGCGTCGTGGTGAAGGTGTTGAAGATCGCGCCGGTCGGCCCGAGCACCAGGACCAGTGCCAGCAGCAGGGCGGCCAGTGCCAGGTTGAAGTTCGACAGCCATTTCACGCCGCGCTCCACGCCGCTGAGGGTGGAGGCCATGTACAGCACGAAGGCGACGGCGATGATGGTCAGCTGCAGCGGCACACCGGCATGCACGCCGAACACGCGCTGCATGCCGGCTGCGATCTGGATGGTGCCGAAGCCCAACGTGGTGGCCACACCGATTGCCGTGGCCACCACCGCGGCAATGTTGACAATCCGTCCGATCCAGCCCCGATGATGATGACCGATGATCGGCTGCAGCATGTCGCTGACCAGCCCGCGGCCGTTGCGGTTGAACTGGAACCACGCCATTGCCAGACCGATCAGCGCGTAGATCGCCCACGGATGCAGGCCCCAGTGGAAGAACGCATAGCGCATCGCTGCACGTGCGGCGTCCATGCTTTCCGGTGCCAGTCCTTCCGGCGGCTTGCTGAAGTGGGAGATCGGCTCGGCCGCCCCCCAGAACACCAGGCCGATGCCCATGCCGGCGGCGAACAGCATCGACATCCAGCTGGCCCGCGAGAATTCGGGTTCGGCGTCTTCGCCACCGATGCGCAGGTTGCCGAAGCGGCCGAACGCCAGGTACATCAGGAACACCAGCGCCAGGAACACCACCAGCAGGTACAGCCAGCCGATGCCGCGGATGAGTTCGCCGAGGATGCTCTGCACCACGGCGTTGAAGGGACCGGGTGCTACGCCGGCAAGCAGCACCAGCAACAGGACCAGTGCGATGGAAACACGAAACACCATGAAGGAGCTTCTCCGATCAAAGGGATTGAGGGAGCGAGCAAATGCTTGCAGCGAGGGGCCGGCGGCACTCGAGCGCTAGCCGGGCAGGGGCCGCGATGGCGGCGATGCGTCATCGGTCGCAGCGACACGATGCGCGTGCACGTTACTGAACGCGACGTCATGGTTGCGTTAATTCATCAATGTCGCGTGACGCGCAGCCGCCCCGTAGGCTCGCCCTGTTGCAGGACTTCTATGGTCTAATGCCGGCAAGAAGCGGGGGTACCGCGGCCATCGGCCACGGTTGAGACAGTCCCTTGGAACCTGATCCGGCTCATACCGGCGTAGGGAAGCTTTGCAATGCAACCGAACCCGGACGCGGCCCAAGGGCCGTCCGCGTGCGGGGGCAGTGCGCCGCCGCTTCGTCCCTGACCCTCCTGGACGATGCCCGATGAACGCACAGCTCTCCGCCCTGCAGCAACAGGCCCAGCAACTCTCCGAATCCGTGACCCGGCCGATTCCCGGCTCGCGCAAGATCCATGTCACCGGCTCGCGCCCGGACCTGCGCGTGCCGATGCGCGAGATCACACTGAGCCGCACGCCGACCCTGTTCGGCGGCGAAGAGAACGCGCCGGTCACGGTGTATGACACCTCCGGCCCCTACACCGATCCTGACGTGCGCATCGACCTGTCCGCGGGCTTGCCGGCCCTGCGCCGTGCCTGGGTCGAAGCGCGGGGTGACACCGAACAGCTTGATGGCCTGAGCTCTTCCTTCGGCCGCGATCGCGAGCACGACCCGAAGCTCGATGCGGTGCGCTTCCCGGCCCGCAGCCTGCCGCGCCGCGCCCGTGCGGGTGGCAATGTCACCCAGATGCACTATGCGCGCCGCGGCATCATCACGCCGGAGATGGAATTCGTCGCCATCCGCGAGAACCAGCGGCTGGACGCGATCCGCGATGCAGGCCTGCTGCAGCAGCATCCGGGCGAAGCCTTTGGCGCATCCATCCAGAAGATCATCACCCCGGAGTTCGTCCGCGACGAAATCGCCCGTGGCCGGGCGGTGCTGCCCAACAACATCAACCACCCGGAAAGCGAGCCGATGATCATCGGCCGCAACTTCCTGACCAAGATCAACGCCAACATCGGCAACAGCGCGGTGTCATCCGGCATTGCCGAGGAAGTGGAGAAGCTGGTGTGGGCGATCCGCTGGGGGGGCGATACGGTGATGGACCTGTCCACCGGCAAGCACATCCACGAGACCCGCGAGTGGATCATCCGCAACTCGCCGGTGGCGATCGGCACGGTGCCGATCTATCAGGCCCTGGAGAAGGTCGATGGCCGTGCCGAGGCACTGACCTGGGAGATCTTCCGCGACACGTTGATCGAACAGGCCGAACAGGGCGTGGACTACTTCACCATCCATGCCGGCGTGCTGCTGCGCTACGTGCCGCTGACCGCCAAGCGGGTGACCGGCATCGTCAGTCGCGGCGGCTCGATCATGGCCAAGTGGTGCCTGGCCCATCACAAGGAGAATTTCCTCTACACGCACTTCGAGGACATCTGCGAAATCATGAAGGCCTACGACGTGACCTTCTCGCTGGGCGATGGGCTGCGCCCGGGCTGCATCGCAGACGCCAACGACGCGGCGCAGTTCGGCGAGCTGGAAACGCTGGGCGAGCTGACGAAGATCGCATGGAAGCATGACGTGCAGACGATGATCGAAGGTCCCGGGCACGTGCCGATGCAGCTGATCAAGGAAAACATGGACAAGCAGCTGCGCGAATGTGGTGAGGCTCCGTTCTATACGCTGGGGCCGCTGACCACGGACATCGCGCCCGGCTATGACCACATCACCAGTGCCATCGGCGCAGCGATGATCGGTTGGTTCGGTACCGCGATGCTCTGCTACGTGACGCCGAAGGAACACCTTGGCCTTCCCAACCGCCAGGATGTGCGCGACGGCATCATGGCCTATCGCATCGCCGCACATGCGGCCGACCTGGCCAAGGGGCATCCGGGCGCGCAGGTCCGCGACAACGCATTGAGCAAGGCGCGCTTCGAGTTCCGTTGGGAAGACCAGTTCCACCTCGGGCTGGACCCGGAGAAGGCAAAGGAATTCCATGACGAGACGCTGCCCAAGGACGCGCACAAGCTGGCGCACTTCTGCTCGATGTGCGGGCCGCACTTCTGCTCGATGAAGATCACCCAGGACGTGCGTGAGTACGCCGAGGCCGGAATGAAGGAGAAGTCCGAGCAGTTCCGCGCTGCGGGCGCGGAGGTCTACCAGCAGGGCTGATCGGACTGGCGTCGCCGGGCGTGCCCCGGCGGCGCTGCATCGCGCGCCTCACGCGCATCCCGTTATCCTCCGCCCATCTTTCCGGGGAAGGGACGCCATGCCTGTTGCCGTGACCACCCGCTGGCTGGCCATCGCCCGCCGCCATCCGTCCGCGTGGCTGCTGGGCGCGCAGCTGCTGGCGGTGATGCTGTATCCCGCGCTGGACGACACGGCCGCCGGCCGCGCCGCATTGGGCATGTTTGGAATGGCGGTGCTGGGCCTGGCGTTGTGGGTGGTCCAGCGCAGCCCGTTGGGTACATGGCTGGCACTGCTGCTGGCGATTCCGGCGGTGGTGTTCTCCATCGCCGGCGCGCTGCTGGACCGCGCCGCGCTGGTGACCACCGCGCAGCTGCTGGAGAGCCTGCTCTACTTCTATACGGCCGGCGCCCTGATCGCCTACATGCTGCAGGACCACAAAGTCACCCGCGACGAACTGTTCGCGGCCGGCGCCACCTTCACCTTGCTCGCGTGGGCATTCGCCTTCGCATTTGGGGTGTGCCAACAGTGGTATCCGGGCAGCTTCCAGGGCAGCAGCGAGGGACCTCAGCGAAGCTGGATGGAGCTGCTTTATCTGAGCTTCAGCTTGCTGTCCGGGGTCGGCCTGAGCGATGTCGTGCCGCTGCATCCGCAGGCACGCGCACTGGTCATGCTGGAGCAGTTCTCAGGCGTGATGTACGTGGCTTTGGTGGTTTCGCGGCTGGTCGGATTGACCATGCTGCGGCGTTTCTGAAAATGAATGGCAGATAAAAATTTCGCGCCCGAAAGGGCGCGAATGATGGTGCGAAGTTATGTGAATGCGTCGGCGAGAGAGAGCCTGATGTCGACCACGCGATAGGCGAGGTAACCGGCATAGGCTAGTATTCGCGCGCTCCATTGTTTTTGCGGTATGCGCCGATGCTTTGTGCGGAGTCTGGCTTTTCGCTGTTCCCCGTTGGGGACGGTATCGAAGGCGAACACTGCCCGGAAACTGTCTCTACTGTTTAGCAAAAAATGAACCGCAGCGAAATCCAGCCCACCGAATCTGATCGGATCCGGATTGGCGAATGTGTCGTCACTTTGTCCTCGCGAGAGGTCGAAGTTGCCGGCGCGCGTCGCCCGCGCCGGCTGACGCCGAAGGCGCTGGGCGTGCTGCGTGTGCTGCTGCGGCAACCCGGGCGCGTGGTCACCCGCGAAGAACTGTTCGCCGAGGTGTGGCCCGATACGCTGCCCACCAACGATGTGCTGACGCAGGCGGTCACCCAGCTGCGCAAAGCCTTCGCCAACGACGATGACAACGGCCAGGCGTATATCGAGACGATCGCCAAGACCGGCTACCGCCTGCGCGTGCCGGTGCAGGCCGTGCCCGAGCCCGAAGCGGAACTGGCGGTCGATGCCGAAGGCGCGGCTGGCGATTCCAACGCGGTCGTGGAGGTGCACACGCCAGCCCCGGAGGACATGCGACGCCGTCGCTGGCGCTACCTGCGACGTCGATTGTTGCTGGTGCTGGGCCTGTTGATGCTGGCCGCACTGCTGGTGATGACGGTCCTGCTGCTGCGCCGTGCGCCGGCCAGCTCTCCGGTGGAGGCGGCGGTGGAGAACGGCACGCGGGTGATCGGCAGCCCGCAGCGGCCCTATCGGCTGATCACCGCCACCGCAGGCTTCGAAACCTATCCCACGCTGTCGCCGGATGGTTCGCAGGTGGCCTACGAAGGTGCCAGCGAGGATGGCCTGGGCGGCGGTGCGATCAAGGTACAGACGTCCGGCAACGCGCCGGCGCGGCAGCTGCTTGTTCCTCCTGAGGGTGCGGTTGACCGCTTCCCGAACTGGTCGCCGGATGGACGCGACATCGCCTTTGCCCGCTTCTCCGCCGATGGGGGTTGTCAGGTGCTGATCGCCAGTGCGACCGGCGGCGCGTTGCGCCAGGCCACGCGCTGCGATGGCACCGAGCTGCTCAGCTTCGACTGGACACCCGACGGGCGCGGCCTGGTATTCGGCAGCATGGTGGGCCGCTATGCCCACCGCGGTATCCGAGTACTCGATCTGGCCAGCGGACAGTGGCAGCCGCTGCAGTACGCCGTCGATCAGGACGATTTCGATTACGCGCCGCGCTATTCGCCGGACGGCAAATGGCTGGTGTTCGTGCGCAACCCGCAGATGGGCGACCTGTGGCGGGTTCCTGCCGCGGGTGGCACGCCGGAGCAGCTGACCAGCGAGTCGGCCGAGCTGCGCGGATGGGCCTGGCTTGGCGACGGCCGCACCATCGTGTTCGGCCGCCGGGTCGACAGCGAGGTGCGGCTCTATTACCTCGACATCGAGCGGCGCACGCTGCGTGATGCCGGACTGGATGACGCGCAGTGGCCGGCGGTATCGCGGCATGGCGGCATGCTGGCCTTCGTCCATCGCCGTGCACAGTTCGGCGTGTTCAAGGTGCCGATGCAGGGCGGTGAACCGGAGCGCCTGTTTGCGTCCAGCGGTCGCGATGGTCAACCGATGGCAGCACCGGACGGTCGCCAGCTGGTATTCACCTCTGACCGCTCGGGCAGCTTCGCTCTCTGGTGGGCGGACATGCAACGCCCCGATTCGCTGCGGCCGATCGAGGGCCTGCGCCCGGAAGCACGGCAGGCCCCCGATTGGTCGGCCGACAGCCGGCAACTTCTGGTGGTTGGGCGCGATGCACACGGTCGCGCGGTGGTCTACGAGATCGCACCCCGCGACGAGCGTCTGCAACCGCTGCCCGTGCCCGCCGAACAGCCGCTGCAGGCGCTGTATGGCGCCACGCCCGAGCAGCTGCTGGTGGTCGAACGTGATGCCGACCAGCGTACGCGGCTCAGTCTGTTCGATCGCAGCACCCAACCCTGGCGGCGGCTGGCGAGCATCGACGGCGTCTCCCAGGTCCGCTTTGACCGCGCAGGCCGTCGGGTGCTGTTCACCCGCCTGGCGGCGGAGGGGTTGTGGGCGGCGGACGCGGCGCTGTCGCCGGACAGCGTGCGGCAGATCAGCGAGGACAAACCCAGCCGCTGGCGCTACCGCTCGTGGACGGTTGCCGGCCACGACAGCATCGGCTATCTCGGCAGTTCCACCCGCTGCAGCACCATCCTCGTCCGCATCGCCGCCGGGCAGGAGGATGCCGGGCGCTGCCTGGACGCGCAGCGCTTGAGCGCGAGCAACGGACTCAGTGCCAGCGCAGACGGGACGGCCCTGTTTGTCGCTCTGGCAGTCAGTGATGGCGCCGACATTGGCGTGATGCGGCTGCCCGAAAAGGCGCCAGCGCTGTTCCCGGCCTTCTCCAAGATGTTGATGTTCAAGGGAAATGGGCCTTCGTAATTTTTTCGTCGGGATCTCGCCGCGAATTCGTGGCGATCTCGTCGGTCTTTCCTGACGCGGTGCCGCCTGATTGGGCAAAACGGAGGCCTGTACTTGGCAAATCCGTGGTGCACCATGCGTCAACTCTCACTGGCCGATCGTGGCCAATCCGTCTCCCTGGACAAGGCACTCGATGACGTCGTGCCGACCTGCCTGGGCGTGGCCCGGCTCGGCAGCCTGCAGACCGCGGGCAGCAGCTTCACTGTGTGGATGCAGGTGCGCGGCAGCTCCTGGGTGGAGGCCAAGGAGGGGCGCTTCCGCCTGCGCCACGGCGAATGGATCGCGTTCGAGAAGGAATCGCGCCCGCTGGTGCAGGCAGGGCGCAACGGGCTGTGCATCGGCCTGAACCTGAACGTGGAAGCGCTGCGTGTGCTGGCGGAGATGGCCGACTGCGGCCTGTACGCGGGCCGCGGCCGGATGGGCCGCAGTGACGCTCGCGTCGCGCTGCGCCTGTGGCGTGATGCCTTGGCCAGTGGCCACCCGGCGCAGCACCTGCGCCCGCTGCTGCTGCATCTGGCCGGCCTGCAGCGTGGATTGGCCGACAACGTGCAGCGCTGCCCTGGCCGTTCGCGCAGCCGCAAGCGCCAGGTGTTCGGTCGCATGCAGCGCGCCCGCCTCTATCTGGAAGGCAACAGCCACCGCGTCGTACGCATCGGCGAACTGGCCGAGCTGACCAACTTCTCCAGCTGGTATCTCTCCAAGACGTTCCAGAGCCTGTATGAAGAAAGCCCGCAGTCGCTTTCGGCACGGCTGCGCCTGGAGCGCGCCGCCGACCTGCTGCGCGACACCGACATGATGGTGGGAGAGGTCGCCGCGGCCAGTGGTTTCGACAACTGCTGCAGCTTCGCCCGGGCGTTCCGCGCCCGCTACGGGCAGTCCGCTTCGCGCTTCAGGGAAAACGGCGGCTTGCTCCCGCCACAATCCGCAAAGTCTCTGGTTGGTTCGCGCAAATACAGCGCTGCAACGCAATCGTAACGTGCTGGGGTGTTTTAACACGCTGCTAACACGTACCTTGGAGAGATTGATGAACGTTCGTAACCCCGCAGTGCGGTTCGGCCTGCTGCCGGCCGGCATTGCGCTGGCGCTGGCGCCCGCCTTCGCTTCCGCACAGGAAGCACCGGAAGCAAAGGGCACCACCGACCTGGACCGCATTTCGGTCACCGGCTCGCGCATCCGCGGCGCTGCCGTTGAAACCCAGCAGCCGATCGTCACCCTGAGCCGTGAGAACCTGGAAAAGCAGGGCTACACCTCGGTTGCCGACGTCCTGCAGAACCTGACCTCGGCCGGCTCCCCGGCCATCTCCCGTTCGGAGTCGCTGGCTTCGGGCGAAAACGTCGGTGGCTACTACGTCGACATCCGCAACCTGGGCGCGCAGCGCACCCTGGTGCTGATGAACGGCAAGCGCCTGGGCGCGACCACCGCCGGCTACCAGGATCTGAGCCAGATCCCGATGGCCGCCATCGAGCGCATCGAGATCCTGAAGGACGGCGCCTCGGCCATCTACGGTTCGGACGCCATCGCGGCCGTGGTCAACGTGATCACCCGCAAGCGCTTCGACGGCGCTGAAGCCAGCGTCTATGTCGGTCAGTACGGCAAGGGCGACGGCGACACCGAAACCTATTCGTTCACCCTCGGCAGCATGGGCGAGCGCGGCGGTGTCACCATGTCCGCCGAGTACTCCAAGCAGGATCCGGTGTGGGCGAAGGACCGTTGGTTCAGCCGTGACGGCAACGCCGGCCCGAACTACCCGGGTTCGGGCGCCAGCCCGATCAACCAGAAGGGTGGCTTCTGCGACCCGTGCGTCACCCCGAACCTGAAGCAGGGCGAGCCGGGCTATGTCGGCCCGAGCGACCAGCGCTGGTACACCCTGCGTGATGGCGGCAACCCGGCCAACCGCGCCGACTACCGTCTGGAAACCTCCGCTGACGCCGTCAATGCCAACCAGCAGATGATGGTGCAGACCGGTATCGAGCGTAAGTCGCTGTACGTCAACGGCAACTACGACTTCACCGACGCGATCTCGTTCAACGCTGACGTGCTCTACAACGAGCGCAACACCACCCAGCAGATCGCAGGCTATCCGTACCAGTCGGCATCCTTCGACACCCCGCTGTCGGCCGACAGCGCGTTCAACCCGACCGGTGAAGACCTGACCTTCCGCCGCCGTCTGTGGGAAGTGCCGCGCACCACCGAAAGCCAGGTCAAGACCCTGCGCTTCGCCCCGAGCATCAGCGGCTTCTTCGACTTCGCCGGCAAGACCTTCGACTGGGACGTCGGCGCGCTGTGGAACCGCAACGAAACCACCAAGCGTGGTCACGGCGACATGAGCCTGATCGCATCGGAACAGGCGCTGGGCGCTTCGTTCATCGGTGCTGATGGCGTCGCCCGCTGCGGCACCAGCATGTCCGATCCGCTCGCCACCAGCGGCTGCCGTCCGTGGAACCCGCTGCTGCCGTTCGGCGTTGCCGGTGCCGGTTCGCTGGCCGACCAGGCCACCCAGGACTTCCTGTTCCCGTACTTCACCGATACCGGTCTGACCAAGACCACCAGCTTCACCGCCAACCTGTCGGGTTCGATCGTGACCCTGCCGGCCGGTGACCTGGGCTTCGCCGTGGGCGTCGAGCACCGCAAGGAAGAAGGCCGCTTCTCGCCGGATGCCTTCGCACAGTCGGGCCAGTCCACCGGCCTGGGCGCGCAGACCACCCAGGGTGAGTACTCGCTGGACGAGGTCTACCTGGAACTGAACGTGCCGGTCCTGGCGGACATGCCGTTTGCCAAGGAGCTGACCCTGAATGCTGCGACCCGTTACTCGGATTACAGCAACTTCGGCGACACCCTGAACTCGAAGTTCGGCTTCACCTGGCGTCCGCTGGACGAGCTGCTGGTTCGCGGTACCTGGGCTGAGGGCTTCCGTGCTCCGACCATCGACAACCTGTACGGTGGCCTGAGCAGCAGCTTCGAGTCGTACACCGATCCGTGCGGCATCACCGCGCCGGGTTCGGTCAACGGCAACGCGGCCTGCTCGGCGGCGGGCGTCCCGGTCGGTTACACCCAGCTGGGCCAGGGCCTGATTCCGTGCACCTCGACCCCGTGTGCGACGCCGGACCAGTTCATCTCGGGTGCCAACCCGAACCTGACCCCGGAAACCTCCAAGAGCACCACCGTCGGCCTGGTCTGGAGCCCGCGCTGGGTGCAGGGCCTGGACATCTCGCTGGACTGGTACAAGTACGAAATCAGCGACATGATCATCGCTGACAGCGTCGACCGCATCCTGCGTGACTGCTACGTGCTGGGCGATGCTTCGCGTTGCGCCGCGCACACCCGTGCAGGCGATGGCCACATCAACGGCATGACCTACGGCCTGGCCAACCTCGGCCAGATGGAAACCCAGGGCTACGACCTGGGCATCAAGTACCGCCTGCCGGAGCTGGCCATCGGCCAGTTCGCGATCGACTGGCAGACGAGCTACCTGGCCAAGTACGACGAGCAGGGCCAGAACGCTGACGGTGACAACATCACCATCGGCCGTGTCGGTGAGCCGGGCCTGTTCCGCGTGCGTTCGAACCTGGGCCTGACCTGGTCGAAGGGTGACTTCGGCGTGGCGTACACCGCACGTTACTACTCGGGCATGAACGAAGCCTGCGTGGCCAACCGTCCGTGCGACGACGCCGACCGCTACCAGAACGGTGAGAAGTCGCCACTGCGCAAGACCGGCTCCAACACCTTCCACGACCTGCAGGTCAGCTGGAAGGCACCGTGGGATGCCACCATCGCGCTGGGCGCCAACAACGTGTTCGACCACAAGGGTCCGATCATGTTCACCCAGCCGAACTCGAGCTTCGCCTACTACGGCGGCTTCGACGTGGGTCGCTTCCTGTACATGAAGTACACCCAGCGCTTCTGATCCATCGAAGTGCGATAGCAGAACGAGGAGGGCGGACCGCAAGGTCCGCCCTTTTCGTTTCTGTAAGGGAATTCTGATCAGGTCGGGAAAGTGAGTGCGGTCACTGTCTGCTCTTGTCGCATTCAGCACAGTAGGCGCGTCCAATACCGGACACTGGGAGATGGATATGAAGCGCACGCTTTTCCGCCAGGTATCGGCCGCCGTCCTGATCTATGCAACGCTGGTGGGCTCGCTGTCCGCACAGAACATCATCGTCTGCGGCGGCGGTGTGTACTGCGAGCAACTCCGGCTGGAGTGCCTGGCCAAGGGCAACGCCCCGGCCCTGTGCGAGCGTCAATGGCGTCTGTGCGTGCTGGACGCCTGTCCGCAGCGCTGAGAGAGAAAAAAGGGCGCGTCCGTTGGACGCGCCCTCATGCGAGGTGACGGCAGTCGCCCGCGTGCCGCTCAGGCGTCAGTGGGTGTCAGCCCCATCAGTGCATTGGCATGCTCACGCCACTGCGGCAGTCGATTGAGCACGCCCGCGCGCTGCAGGTAGTCCTCGTCAACGGGATCGCCGTTGACCAGCGCCAGCGCCACGTGCACCGCGCCGGTCACCCAGAAACTGCGGGTCGTGGCGCGTTGCGGCTGCAGGTGGAACGCCACCGCTTCGATGATCGGCATCGGCAGGCCCCACAGCCCCAGCAGGTAGGCGCCGGCTTCGGCGTGCCCGGGACGGAGGTCGCCGGCCAGCGCAGGCTCGCTGCGCTCGTTGCGGACGCCCGGCAGCAGCAGGCCGATGTCAGCCAGCAGCGCCGCGGTGGCACCCAGTTCCGCACTGGAATCGGGCAGCAGGCGGGCGGCCAGACGCGAGGCGAGCAGGGCGCGCTGCTGCAGCGAGTTGCGTTCGGCCGCAGACAGCGTCGGTGCCGAGAACACCTCGCTTGCCAGGACCAGGTCGCGCAGGGTGGACAGGCCCAGTCGGGTGACCGCCGTGCGCAGATCGGCGATGGTGCGGCCCTGGCTGAAGAAGGCCGAGTTGGACAGCTGCAGGACTTTCGCGGCGATGGCAGGATCGGCGGCGACCAGTTTGGCCACGTCGGCGCTGTCGGTATCGTCATCGTGTTCCAGGGCCTGGGTCAGGCTCAGGTACAGGTGTGGCGGCGAAGGCAGCTTCTCGATGCGGCCGATGGCATCACGCAGGCGCGGGCTGTCCAGCACCTCGCGCAGCTCTTCCAGGCTGGTCAAGGCCTCCAGCAGCACTTCCGGCGCCAGTGGCAGCGGCAGGAAGCGGTGGGCAACGCCGATCAGGCGCGCCGGTGGTGGCCGGTTGCCGTGCTGGGCATCGACCAGGGCGATACGGATGGTTTCCGGGCGCAGTGTCCGGATCTGCCCCAGCAAGGTGGTGGCATTGAGGTCCGGCAGCTGCGGGCAGACGATCACCGCGTCCACGCCCTGCGTGGCCACTGCCGTCATCGCGGTGTGGCCGTCGGCGGCGGTCAACGGCTGCCAGTCTTCCCCAAGATCGGCAATGAATTCGGTCAGCTCGGCCGGCAGGCTGGCTGCATCTCCAACAAGCAGAATACGCACGACACAATCCCCTGGCTGTCTCGACGCTGGATGTCGACGACGTGTGAAGTGACGCAATTTACCTAATACAGCACCCGGAGTGCTGTGCCGTGGTGTTGAAACGTGACCCGCATCGCTCCGGCAGGACACACCGGAGCGACGCGGTTCAGGATCAGGCCTTGCTGCCTTCCAGGTAGCGCGCGTGCGCTTCGACCAGGATCTGCTTGGCTTCCGCCGCGCCGCCCCAGCCGTCGAGCTTGACCCACTTGCCCTTTTCCAGGTCCTTGTAGTGCTCGAAGAAGTGGCCGATGCGCTCCAGCCAGTGGCTGGAAACCTGCTCGATGTCCTCCACGTGGGCATAGCCGCTGAAGATCTTGGCGACCGGCACGGCCAGGATCTTCTCGTCGCTGCCGGCCTCATCGCTCATCTTCAGCACGCCGACCGGGCGGCAGCGCACCACCGAGCCCGGCACCAGCGGCAGCGGCAGCACCACCAGCACGTCGGCCGGATCGCCGTCGCCGCACAGGGTGCTGGGCACGTAGCCGTAGTTGCACGGGTAGCGCATCGGGGTCGACAGGATGCGGTCGACGAAGATCGCGCCGGTTTCCTTGTCCACTTCGTACTTCACCGGCTCCGAGTCCTTCGGGATCTCGATGATGACGTTGATTTCTTCCGGCGGGTTCTTGCCGGGCGAGACGAGTTCCAGACCCATGGTCGTGCTCCAGGTGGGGATGTAGGCGGATAGCCCTCCATTTTATGCCTTTGCAGGCCGCTGTGCAGGTGGGGCGACCCCTACAGGCCGCTGCGCAGGTGGACGACCTGCGGCGCCCGCCTTGCCCGATGGGCCCGGAAGGCCGGCCGGCGCAGGCTGCTGGCTCGTTCCCTGGGAGATATCCGCCATGTCCTGGACAACCCGCTGCTGCGGCACGTTCCTGTTGTTCGCAACCCTGCCGCCGCTGGCACACGCCAGCCATGTCGACCTTGTCGACTACCCCTCGCCCCAAGCCAATCGGGACCGCTTCCACCGGTTGCAGGCGTCGCTGGTGCGCGAGTTCGACGGCATCTGCGCCGACACCTTCTGCGAAGGTGAGTACAGCAACTACCGGGTACTGACGTTCCGCTGCGCCGTTCAGGCCGACGCCGGTACCGTACGCCACTGCGCCTGGGGCATCGTGGCCAGCGAGCTGCAGGTCGAACCGGTCCGCGGCGAAGTGCAGGTGGACAATGCGCGCTGGATCTGCCCCGTCACCCTTGGGGAGGGCATTCCGGTGGAGGTGTTCCACGCGACGCTGGAGCAGGAGGAGGGCGCGTTCGAGCCCTTCCCGGGAACCGATGTGACGGTCTTCGACACACTGCCGACCTGCCTGGGGCGGCCGGGCAATGCCGGGAGGGCCGCCTGATGCGCGCGCTGAAGAGGGGTGTTCTTGCAGGCCTGATGGGGCTGGCCGGCGCGGCACACGCTGCGCCGGCCTATGTGGATGCACGCCTGTTCCCCAACCAGGCGGCTGGGTGGCAACGCTTCCTGGCGGTCGAACGGTCGCTGCGGCAGAGCTTTGACCACGTCTGCGGTGACACCTTCTGCGAAGGCGAATACAGCAATCTGCTGCCGATGCGGTTGCGCTGCTCGGTGCATGCGGCAAGCGGCGCCATCCAGAGCTGCATCTGGACCTTCGCCGGCAGCGCCACCACGGTGGCTGATGATGGACGGATCGATGTCGACCTGCGCAGTTTCGCCTGTCCACTGCCCGTGGCGACGGGAACACGGCTTGAGGACTTCCTGCGTGCGCTGGAGCAGGCCCAGCCCAACCGTGCGATCCATGTGACGCCGCCGGGCGGCCGCATTTCGATTCACGAGGGGCGGATCGGTTGCCTGTGATTCTCTCAAATGAGAACGTGACTGATTCGCATTGACGGTGTAGCATGCGCGGCGCCCTCCCGTCGTACCGGCTCCGCGCATGCCATCCAATGCCGCCACCCTCACCGAACTGCTGATCCGAGAGCGGCCGGCGCTGCTGCGCCGGGTGCAGCGCATCCTGGGGGGCGACCCGGGTGCGGAGGACGTGATCCAGGCCGTCTGGTTCAAGGCCCGCGGGGTGGGCAACGCCCCGTTGATCGACAATCCCAGGGCCTATCTGTACCGCCTGGCAGCCAACCTGGCGACCGATCATGGACGCGAGTCGACGCGCCGCAACCGCCTGTTGGCCGATCACTACCTGTGGGGACCGGACGAGGCTACGTCCACGTCCACCGAAGAGCAGGTGATGGCGCAGGATGAGCTGCAGCGTGTCCTCGATGCGGCCAGCCACCTGCCGGAGCCGACCCGCGCCATCTTCCGCCTCAATCGGCTGCAGGGCCTGACCCAGGCCGAGATCGCGCGTCGCCTTGGCGTGTCGGTCACCACCGTGGAGAACCACATCCGCGCCGCGTTGCAGCGCCTGGCCTGGGCCCGCAGCGGCCGCTGAGCGGACGCGCTTGGGGATGGGCCTGGTTCAAACGTCTTGATGGCTGGACTGTACCTGCGGTCCAGTTCCCTCTCCCCGCGCGTGAATATTCCTGTCCGCCAGCCAATGAGCCCGCCGAACACTTCTTCTCCCGCCGCCTGCGAAGACGTCGTGGCCGAACAGGCCATGCGCTGGATCGCGTGGCTGGCATCGGGCGACATCACCGATGCTGGCATGTGCGAATTCGAAGAGTGGCTGGCGCAACCGGGCCATCGCCACGCCTTCGAGCAGCAGCGCACGCTGTGGCGCAGCCTCGGCCCTCGACCGGCTGTCGCGTCTGCGGTGCGGCGCCGGCGTCAGCGGCTGCGCTGGATGACGGCTGCCGCTGCCGCCCTGGCGATGCTGATGGTCTGGCCCGAGGCGTCCCTGCGCCTGCAGGCGGACCACCGCAGCCGCCAGAGCGTCCAGCATGTGCAGTTGCCCGACGGCAGCCGTGCGGTGCTCGACGCGGACAGCGCGATCGCCGTGCACTTCGATGCGGGCACTCGGCGGGTCGATCTGCTGCGTGGCCGCGCCTGGTTCGAGGTGGTCGCCGATCCGCAGCGGCGCTTCAGCGTGGCCGCAGGCAACGGCGTGGTTGAAGACATCTCCACGGCATTCTCCGTGTCGCGGGTCGAGGAAGCGGTTGAAACCCAGGTCGGGCAGGGCAGGGTGCGCGTGGCCGCCCCGGCCGACAGTGGCTGGACCTATCTGCAGGCGGGGCAGCGTGCGCAGTACGGTTCCGCGTCCGGCGTCGTCCGCCTGAGCGATGTCGCTGCCGACAGCGTGGGTGCGTGGCGCCAGGGCGAACTGCTGCTGGAGCAGGCCAATGTTGCCGATGCAGTGCATCTGCTTGGTCGTTATCGTGCTGGTCCGACCTTCGTGCAGGGCGACCTTTCGACCTTGCCGGCCGTGAGTGCCGCACTGCGTATCGATCGCCCCGAACAGGCCCTGGATGCACTCGCGGAGACGACGGGGCTGAGGATCACCCGCCTGCCGATGGCTGTGGTCATCGTTCACAGATGACGCCGTGTCACGCGTGGAGACGTGATCGGCAGTGATCCCCCTTGGGGCTGTGGCGCTGCCGTTCGTCTTACTCCACGAACGTACCCGCAGCCGCCACGTACGTCGCCGTGTCCACGCGTGCCGTGGATGACGCCGCGCCTGCGGCTCCGCTCTCCTGACAGGTTTCTCCATGTTCGATTCCCCACGTCCGGGCCGCACTCCGCGCCCGTCCCGCCTGTATGTCGCACTGCTCGCCGCCGGTATTGCCGGCGCAGTACCGCCCGCGCTGGCCCAGGACACTGCCAACCCGCAGGCAGCCGCGCAGCGCTTCGACATTCCCGCGCAGCCGCTCGACAGCGCGTTGCGCAGCTACATGCGGCAGTCCGGCGTACAGGTGGTCTATCCGGCTGCGCTGGCCAGCGGCGTCACGTCGCAGGCGGTCAGCGGCCCGCTCACCGCAGACGAGGCGCTGGCGCGGCTGTTGCAGGGCAGTGGCATGGGCGTGCGCCGTGTCGGCGACGGTGCAGTGACACTGGCAGCGGCCGGCGCCCTGCAGGCGCAATCGCCGACCATCACCGGCCCGCTGCGTGTGGCCGGCGATCGCGTCGCTGAAGGCATCGGCAGCGACGAGGCGCGCCTGCTCGACACCTATCGCAGCGTCGGCTCGACCACCACGCTGGATCGCACAACGCTGGAGCGCTTCCGTGGCACATCCAACGGCGACATCGTCAAGGGCGTGGCCGGGGTCACCGCCGGTGATCCGCGCGTGGGCAACGGTTTCGACGTGAACATCCGCGGCATCCAGGGCCAGAGCCGCGTGCCCGTCATCATCGATGGCGGGCAGTCCAGCATGGACACCTACCGAGGCTACGCCGGCCAGTCACAGCGCAGCTACCTTGATCCGGACCTGATCTCACGCCTGACCATCACCAAGGGCCCCAGCCTGCAGGCCAACGCGTCCGGCGCCATCGGCGGCGTGGTGGAGATGGAGACGCTGAACGTGGGTGACATCCTGCGCGAGGGCCGCGACGTCGGCGTCCGCGTGCGCGCTGGGTTGGCCAACGCCAGCGCCAACAGCGTGCCGGCTTACAGCGCCGTGCCCCGGACGGACCGCAGCGCCACCGGAAGCCAGTTCTTCAACGTTGCCGCCGCTGGGCAGTGGGACCGCTTCGATCTGGTCGCGGCGTACGCCCACCGCGACAACGGCAACTACTTCTCCGGCAGGCACGGATACGATGACTTTCCGCAGACCCGGCGCACGCTGGCACCATTGAATCCTCCGCGCACCGAAGTGTTCAACACCTCCTCGCGCTCGACGTCGGCCCTGCTCAAGGGCACCTGGCGCATCGACGATGCGCAGACCCTCGAAGCTGGCTATCGCCGCTATGAGGGCCGCGCCGGCGAGATCATGGCCTCGCAGATCATCCGCGTTGAGCGGGATCGCATCCCACAGTGGGATCCCGGCCACGTCGACATGGACAGCTACAGCCTGCGCTATCGCTTCGATCCAGACAGCGAACGGATCGATCTGCGCGTCAACGCCTGGTACACCGATGCTGACAGCGTGATGTACAACAGCCTGACCGGCATCACGCCGTGGTACTTCGACCGCCGTACCGAGTGGTACGACGCGCCGAGTTTCAGCGGCGATCCGGGCTACAAGGATGCCTACCGCAATCCGCTGCGACAGAAGCGCTTCGGCCTGGATGCCAGCAACACCTCGATCTTCGACACCCGTGCAGGCGTGTTCACCCTCGACTACGGCCTGTCCTACAGCGATGAGGACATCGCACCGGGCAGCTCCGCACCGATCAAGCAGGATGATCTGGTCAACAACCGTTTCCTGCGCAACGCTGAGCGCAAGGAATACAGTGCGGTGGCGTCGCTGAAGTGGCAGCCCGACGAACACTGGGAGTTGATGGCCGGTGGCCGCTGGAACCGGGTGGACGTGCATGACCGCAATCGTCTGGCCACACCCGATGCCTATGAAGTGCAGGGACAGTACCGCTACACCGAGCTGCTGGATGGCAACCCGGCACTGCCCTCCTGGCGCGCCAAGCGCATCGCGCTGCTGAACTGGTATCCGGACGCCGATGGTGCGTTCACCCAGGCCTCGCTGTTGGCCTCGCCGTACAAGAAAGGCACGGTGGCTGACATCGGTGGCTGGAACTTCTACGACGCTGATGCACCGGAAGACCTGGAGGTGCCGGTCAGCTGGACCTGGTCGCAGCCGATCCGTCGCCGCGACAGTGCCTTCTCACCCACCGCCAGCGTGGCCTATCGCTTCAGCGAGGACACGATGGTCTACGTGAAGTACGCCGAGGGCACCAAGCTTCCGAGCCTGTTCGAGACGACACTGGGCTTGTTCACCGCCGCCAAACCCGTCGGAGAGCTGAAGCCGGAGCGCGCGCGCAGTTGGGAAATCGGTGCCAGCACCGTCCACCATGACCTGTTCACCGCCGATGATCGCCTCGCGCTGAAGCTGGCGTACTTCGATACGCGCATCGATGACCTGATCACGCGTGACTACCGCACGCTGTCGGCCGGCCTGATCCGCAACGTCGACCAGTTCAAGGTCTCAGGCATGGAGTTCCAGTCCAGCTATGACAGCGGCAAGGTATTTGCCGACCTGTCCGCGCATTACTACTTCAAGGCCAGGACCTGCGCCCCGGACATCGCCGCCGAGCGCCGGGCGTACGGTGCACAGCGCAACAATGATGAACTGGCCAGTACGCCCAACTGCGTAGACGGTGGCTTCGAGGGTTCCTACACCAATACGCAGAACCCGCCGCGCTACATGGTGAACCTGACGGCTGGATCGCGCCTGTTCGACGAGCGCCTGACCTTCGGCACCCGGGTGATCCACAACGCCGGCCCGATCAGCAGACTGGACAAGGACTGGAATGTCGGCCTTTCGGCGATCCAGCAGCTGTACCGGCCCACCACCCTGGTGGATCTGTTCGCCAGCTGGCGCTTCAGCGACCAGCTGTCGGTGGAGGCGAATGTGGACAACGTGACGGATCGTTACTATCTCGATCCGCTCGCCCTGGGCGTGATGCCCGCCCCGGGCCGTACCGCGCGCCTTGCGTTCACCTGGAGGTACTGATTACCTGCGCAGAGCGCCTTCGGTGGGTGCGGACCTTGGTCCGCACCGCCTTGCCGCGACCGCAGGCTTACAGCCCGGTCGCTGCCTTCACCGCATCTTCGTGCAGCGACTCGTTCAGTTCATCGACCACCGTGCTCCAGGCCGCATCGGCCTGCAGCGATTCGGCCAGGAACTGCCGCTGGCCATCGTTCCAGTAGGGCGCGTCGGCCACCGCCACGCCGGTAGCCAGTTGGTGGTCGCGGATGAAGCGGGCGATGCCCTCGGCGCTGGCATCCAGGCCCAGCTGCAGGAACAGGTTGGTCATGCGCGGTTCGGTGGTGATCATCATCGGTTCCCGGCGGGAAAGAGGGAGGGGCATTATCGACCCAAGTGGGCTTGGGGAAAGCCCTGCGCCGCACGTCTACAGCAGGACCTCTCTCCCAGGTACCCTCCGTGAACGCACATATCGCTCCTGAAGACAGCCGTAGCCTGCGCCTCAAGGCCGCCACGCGCGACAGCCACGGCGCGCTGGACAAGCGCATCATGGCCGGTGACATCTTTGCCGATCTCGGCAGCTTCGCCCGCTTCCTGCGCGTGCAGTACCGCTTCCATCGCAGCATCGACCGGCTGTACGCCAGCCCGGCGTTGGAGGCATTGCTGCCGGAGCTGGCCGGGCGTCGGCGTCTGCAGCAGGTGGCAGCTGATCTGCACGACCTGGGGCAGGATCTCCCTGGCGCGGACATGGCGCCGTTGGCAGGTGACCTGCCGTTGCCGGTGGCGCTGGGGTGGCTGTACGTGGCCGAAGGCTCCAACCTGGGGGGCACGGTGCTGTACAAGATGGCCGCGCGGCTTGGCCTGGACCAAGGGTTCGGTGCCCGCCACCTGGCTGCGCACCCGGATGGCGCGGCCCGCCACTGGCGGGAATTCACCGCCGCGTTGGATGCGGTGCCCCTGAGCGCCGCGCAGGAACAGCAGGTGATCGATGCCGCCGATGCCGCGTTCCGTAGCGTGCATGGCCACGTTGAAATCGAGTTCGGCTGATGCCCGGGCTCTGCCTGCGGGCGATGCGCTGATGCGCTGGCTGTGGTTCGCGCTGGGCTGGATGATGGTCGGGCTGGGGGTGATCGGCGCGTTGCTGCCGGTGATGCCCACCACCATCTTCCTGATCCTGGCGCTGGGCTGCTTCGCGCGCAGTTCGCCACGGTTCGAGCAACGGCTGCTGGCACATCCTCGCTACGGCCCGCCGCTGCGACTGTGGCGGGAACAGGGCGCCGTGTCGCGCCGGGGCAAGGCATTGGCCAGCGCTGGCATGGCGGTGGGGTTCGCCTTGTTCTGCTGGGGCGCACACCCTTCCTGGCGGCTGCTGCTGGGCGTGGGCCTGTTCTTCGCGGTCAGCGCCGGCTATGTGCTCAGCCGGCCAGCGCCACGGTTGGAGCCGCCCCAGAGTGTCGAACGTGGCGATGTCGGCGATCCGCGCCGCTGTGGGCGTCGCTGGAATCGCTGAGTCCGCGTGAGGGGATGGAGCCGGGCCCACGCCCGGCTCCACCGATCCGCTACAGCAGCGGCACCAGCAGCAGCGCCACGATGTTGATGATCTTGATCAGCGGATTGATCGCCGGCCCTGCCGTGTCCTTGTACGGGTCGCCGACCGTGTCGCCGGTCACCGCGGCCTTGTGCGCTTCGCTGCCCTTGCCGCCGAAGTGGCCATCCTCGATGTACTTCTTGGCGTTGTCCCAGGCACCGCCGCCGGTCGTCATCGAAATCGCCACGAACAGGCCGGTGACGATCGTACCGATCAGCAGGCCCCCCAGCGCGCGTGGGCCCAGCAGCAGGCCGACCACCACCGGCACCACCACCGGCAGCAGCGAGGGCAGGATCATCTCGCGGATCGCAGAACGGGTCAGCATGTCCACGGCCTTGTCGTACTGCGGCTTGCCGGTGCCCTGCATGATGCCGGGGATGTCGCGGAACTGCCGGCGCACTTCCTCCACCACCGCGCCGGCGGCACGACCCACCGCCTCCATGGCCATCGCGCCGAACAGGTACGGAATCAGGCCGCCGATCAGCAGGCCGATGATCACCGTGTGGTCACTGAGGTCGAAGCGGAACTCCTGCCCGGGATTCGCCGCCTGCAGGTTGTGCGTGTAGTCGGCGAACAGCACCAGCGCCGCCAGCGCCGCCGAGCCGATCGCATAGCCCTTGGTCACTGCCTTGGTGGTGTTGCCCACCGCGTCAAGCGGATCGGTGATGTCCCGGATCTCCGAGGGCAGTTCGGCCATCTCCGCGATGCCGCCCGCGTTGTCGGTGATCGGTCCGTAGGCGTCGAGGGCCACGATCATGCCGGCCATCGACAGCATGGCAGTAGCGGCGATGGCGATGCCGTACAGGCCGCCCAGCGCGTAGGCGCCCCAGATCGCGGCACAGACCGCCACCACCGGCAGCGCGGTGGACTTCATCGAGATGCCGAGGCCGGCGATGATGTTGGTGCCATGTCCGGTGGTCGACGCCTGGGCGACGTGCTGCACCGGCTTGTACTGGGTACCGGTGTAGTACTCGGTGATCCAGACGATCAGGCCGGTCAGGACCAGGCCGATGAGGGCGCAGCCATACAGCGCCAATGGACCGTGCACGTTGTCGGACATCAGCCCCGTGGTGATCGGGTAGAAGGCGATCGCCGCCAGAACACCCGACACGATCACGCCCTTGTACAGGGCCCCCATGATCGAGCCACCGGGCTTCACCTTGACGAACAGCGCGCCGATGATCGATGCGATGATCGACACGCCTCCCAGCACCAGCGGATACAGCACGGCGTTGGCGCCGGCTTCGGCGAGCATCAGGCTGCCCAGCAGCATGGTTGCGATCACCGTGACCGCGTAGGTTTCGAACAGATCGGCGGCCATGCCGGCGCAGTCACCGACGTTGTCGCCGACGTTGTCGGCGATCACCGCCGGGTTGCGCGGATCGTCTTCGGGAATGCCGGCTTCGACCTTGCCGACCAGGTCGGCGCCGACGTCGGCGCCCTTGGTGAAGATGCCGCCGCCCAGGCGCGCGAAGATCGAGATCAGGGAAGAGCCGAAGGCCAGGCCGACCAGCGCATGCAGCGCCTGGTCCATCTGCAGCCCGAGCCGCAGCAGCAGGGCGTAATAGCCGGCCACGCCCAGCAGGCCCAGGCCGACCACCAGCATGCCGGTGATCGCACCGCCACGGAACGCTACGTCCATCGCGGCGCTGATGCCGTTGCGTGCGGCTTCAGCGGTCCGCACGTTGGCGCGCACCGACACGTTCATGCCGATGTAGCCGGCAACGCCGGACAGCACCGCACCCACCGCGAAGCCGACAGCGGTGTACCAGCTCAGGAACACGCCTACGAGCACGAACAACACCGCGCCAGCGATGCCGATGGTCAGGTACTGGCGGTTCAGATAGGCGCGTGCGCCCTCCTGGATCGCGGTGGCGATCGCGACCATGCGCTCATTGCCGGTGGGTTGGCGCAGGATCCAGCGCGCCGAGACGATTCCGAACAGGATCGCGAGAATGGCGCAGCCCAGCGCCAATGACAGCCCGTGACGTTCCAGCATTAGACCCCTCCGCAGAATGGATGATGAGCATCCAGTGGCGATGAACTTCACCACGAGGGGGACGACGGGCTGCAGCCTGGAACCAACCCGTGCCGACCGTGGCGGTCGTCCGACGTATGGCGGTGTTCAGCATTCCCTGGTGGCCGCAGTATGCGTGCACATGCGCCCGGATGGTAGCGCCGTGCGTGGAAGGCGCAGCGCTTGCCCCTCCACCGACGCGCCTTTGCACCCTGTTAAGCCTTCCTCTGCAAGCCTGCGCTCAGTCCTGAAGGAGACCCTCCCATGCGTCTGTCCCTGTTGATGCTTGCCGCCCTTGTGCCGGCAATGCCTGCATCTGCCGCCGAGACCCCGGAACTGCAACGCGCGGTGGGTGCGCCGCAGGCGGTGGGAGCGGTACACACGCTGCGGCAGATTCCCGAAGCCTGTGCGCGGCTGGAGGGCGCCTTCACCGGCCAGGCTGCCGAGCCGTATCGATTCGCCGTGGTCCGTACCAGCGAGCAGTGCCAGCCGCGCGCTCGTTTTGTCGACTTCGCCAAGGCGCAGCCCGCTGTCGACAAGGGCTGGAAGCTCAATGACGTGATCCGCGTGCCCAGCGCGACGTGCCCGGCACAGCAGGCGGTGGTGCGGGTGTGGCGTCTGCCGGTCGACAACCGCCAGGCGCTGGACGGCCAGGGGCAGTCGCGCATCTATCTGGAAGAAGCAAAGAAGCAGGCCGCCGCCGGCAAGATTCCGCAGGTGACGATGTTCGCCGCGCAGCTGCAGGTGGAAGGCAAGGCCTGCAACTGACGCCGTCCGGCAGGGCGAAGCCACGCAGGGCGTGGATGTACTTCGGCGCGCACCGGTAGCGTCGGGCCATGCCCGGCGGAGAACCCGGTAGTGCCGGCCGCTGGCCGGCACCCCTGCCATCACTCGGCCAGCTTCGCACCGCGGGCCACCAGCAGGTCACGCAGTGCCGAACGATGGCAGTGCGCCTCATCCTCGCAGTAGCAGCCCACGCTGATGTCGGTGTGCTGCGACAGCGCGGCCAGCAGATCCAGCGCGTGGGCTGCGTCGGGCGCCTTCATCTCGGCACGGTAGCTGCGGAAGAAGGCATTCCAGTCGGCCGCGGTGGTCGCCCCGCGAGCCTGTTTCACTCGTTCCGCGCTGGGCGACAACGTCGGGAACCAGACGTCGTACCAGTCCTGGCGGACGAACTCGCTGCGTGGCACGCCGCGCGGCGGGCGGCGTACGGTGCCGATGCGCAGGCCTTCGCCCGGAACGCGCGGAGAACCGAGGCGGACGATCCGCAGGGCCATGATCGCAGTCAGACCTCGAAGGCCGGCAGCGTCTTCTTCACTGCCACGTTCTTCAGCGTCACATACTTCGGCAGGCCATCGGCGCCGTACGGCAGTGGCGCTTCGCCCTTGATCAGCGGTGACAGATAGGCGCGCGCCCGGGCAGTGATGCCGAAGCCGTCGCGCCGGATGAAGCCGGCTGGCATCTTCTTCTCGTGGTTGGCGATCTTCGACAGCGGCGCGGACTCGATCTTCCAGCGGTACGGTGCGTCGCTGCTGCGCACGATCACCGGCATCACCCCGTTCTGGCCCTTCAATGCCAGTTGCACGGCCGCCTTGCCCACGGCCTGCGCCTGGTCCCAGTCGGTGCGGCTGGCGATGTGACGTGCCGAGCGCTGCAGGTAATCGGGCAGGGCCCAGTGCACCTTCAGCCCCAACTGGTCCTTGACCCGGCCAGCGAGGTGCGCGGCGACGCCGCCCAACTGCGAATGACCGAATGAATCCTTGCTGCCGCCGGCATCGGCGACGAAGCGGCCATCCGCCGTGGCGATGCCCTCGGAGGCCACGACCACGCAGTACCCGACGCGTTCGACCACCGCCTTGACCTTGGCCAGGAAGGCGGCCTCGTCATAGGCACGTTCGGGCAGCAGGATGATGTGCGGGGCCTCATCGTCGCCATTGCCGGCCAGGCCTGCGGCAGCGGCCAGCCATCCGGCATGGCGGCCCATCGCCTCGTAGATGAACACGCGGGTGGAGGTCTCGGCCATCGCCGCGACATCCAGCGCCGCCTCGCGCACCGACACCGCGGTGTACTTGGCCGCCGAGCCGAAGCCGGGGCAGGTATCGGTAACAGCCAGGTCGTTGTCGATGGTCTTCGGCACGCCGATGCAGGTCAGGTCGTAGCCGGAGGCCTTGGCCAGCTGCGAGACCTTCAGCGCGGTATCGGCCGAGTCGTTGCCGCCGTTGTAGAGGAACCAGCGCACGTCGTGCGCGCGCAGGACCTGCAGCAGACGTTCGTAGCGCGCACGGTCGGCATCGAGCGACTTCAGCTTGAAGCGGCACGAACCGAAGGCACCGCCCGGTGTATGGGCGAGGGCGCGGATGGCCGCCGCACTCTCCCTGCTGGTATCGATCAGCTCTTCGCGCAGGGCGCCCAGGATGCCGTTGCGGGCCGCCAGGACCTTGATGCCGTTGGCCCGGGCCTGTTCGATCACCGCCGCAGCGGTGGCGTTGATGACCGCGGTGACACCACCGGACTGGGCATAGAGGAGGGTACCGTTGCGCATGCTTCTACCTGCTCAGGGGAGGGACATTGCAGGGACATTACCCGGATGCGGTAAAGTGGCGCTATTGCGGTGCAGCGATACCGGACCGTCCGGGACGCGAACCTTCTTTGTTTTCAACACGTTGGAGTCAGGTCAATGCGATTGGTTCTGTTGGGACCGCCCGGTTCGGGCAAGGGGACACAGGCGACGCGCCTGAAGGACAAGCTGGGCATCGCCCATATCTCGACCGGTGACATGCTGCGTGCGGAGATCGCTGCGGGCTCGGAGCTGGGCAAGCAGGCGAAAGCGGTGATGGATGCCGGCAACCTGGTGTCGGACGAGATCCTGCTGGGCATGCTTGAGTCGCGGCTGGCCCAGGCGGATGTCGCCAAGGGCTTCATCCTGGATGGCTATCCGCGCAACGTGGCGCAGGCCAATGCGCTGGACGGCCTGCTGGCCAAGATCGGTCAGCCGCTGGATGCGGTGGTGCAGCTGGATGTGGCCACCGAACTGCTGGTCGAACGCATCGCCGGCCGCGCCAAGGAGCAGGGCCGCGCCGACGACAATCCCGAATCGGTGCGCCAGCGCCTGCAGGTCTACAACGACCAGACCGCGCCGGTGGTGGATTTCTATGCAGGCCGGGGCACCCTGGCACGCGTCGATGGCGTCGGCGAGCTCGACGAGATCGAAGCCCGCATCCTGGCCGCGATCAAGGCCTGAACCAGGCGCGCGGCCGGCTGCGGTCGGCATGCAGAACACAGGCCTGGTCCTTGCGGACCAGGCCTGTGTCGTTTTCATAGGTGCCAGCGGAGGGCTTGCTCAGGGCCCCGCAGCATGAGCTCCCTTGGGGATGGCCTCTTGGGGAGTAGGACCGGTTCGGGTACTGCGGCTGGCAATCCGAATTGTGTCCGGGTTCACAGAACATCGCTATCGGGAATTCCCTGACAGGTGGCTGGAGTTTTCTCACATCGGGTGTAGGACTTGTCTGACCCCATTACGGACATTGGCCCTATACAGCCGTGATCGGTCACAATCCTCGCTCATGAGCAGCGTACATATCCTTGCAATCGCCGGCACCTTCATGGGTGGCGTGGCCGCCCTGGCGCGGGAACTGGGCCATACGGTCAGCGGCAGTGACCAGGCCATCTATCCGCCGATGTCGACCCAGCTGGAGCAGCTGGGCATCACCCTGGACCAGGGCTACCGGGTCGACAGCGTGCCGGCGGGCACCGACCAGGTGGTGATCGGCAACGCGCTCTCGCGTGGCAACCCGGCCGTGGAGGCCGTGCTCGACGCCGGCCAGCGCTACAGCTCCGGCGCGCAGTGGCTGTCCGAGCAGGTGCTGCCGGGCCGCGACACGCTGGCTGTGGCCGGCACCCACGGCAAGACCACCACCACGACCATCCTCACCTGGCTGCTGGAGAATGCCGGTCGCGCACCGGGTTTCCTGATCGGTGGCGTGGCCGAGGATTTCGGCGTTTCCGCCCGCCTCGGCCAGGGCCGTGAGTTCGTGGTGGAAGCCGATGAGTACGACACCGCCTTCTTCGACAAGCGCAGCAAGTTCGTCCACTACCGGCCGCTGGTCGCCATCCTCAACAATCTCGAATACGACCACGCCGACATCTTCCCGGACGTGGCCGCGATCCAGCGCCAGTTCCACCATCTGGTGCGCACCGTTCCCGCGCGCGGCCGCCTGATCGTCAACGGCGAGGACGTGCACCTGGCCGAAGTGCTGGCAATGGGCTGCTGGACGCCGGTCGAGCGTTTCGGATTCGATCCGGCGCTGGAATGGCATGCCGAACTGCTGGCCGCCGATGGCAGCGCCTTCCGCGTGCACCATCACGGGCAAGCGCTGGGCGATGTGCAATGGTCGCTGCTGGGGCGGCACAACGTGCTCAATGGCCTGGCTGCGCTGGCCGCTGCCCATGCGGTGGGCGTGGCACCGGCCGAGGTGATCCCGGCGCTGGCGCGCTTCCGCAGCGTCAAGCGGCGCATGGAAGTGATCGGCAGCCACGACGGCATCACCGTCTACGACGACTTCGCGCACCATCCCACCGCGATCGCCACCACCCTCGAGGGCCTGCGCGCCAAGGTGGGCGATGCACGCATCGTGGTGGCGATGGAACCGCGCAGCAATTCGATGCGGCTGGGCGCACATGCACACGCGCTTGCGCCCTCGCTGGCGCTGGCCGACGAGGTGGTGTTCCTGCATCGTCCCGAGCTGGCCTGGGACGCAGCGTCGGTGATCGCAGCGGTGCGCGGCCACGCGCACGCGGTACCCGATACCGACGCATTGCTGGCACAGCTGCAGGAGCGCGTGCACCGCGGTGACCACGTGGTGTTCATGTCCAATGGTGGCTTCGACGGCGCGCCGCGCCGTTTCCTCGCAGCATTGCAGGCGCGATGAGCACGGACGCGTCACTGCCCCTGTTCCCGCTGCACGCCACCCTGCTGCCTGGCGCGGCGATCGGCCTGCGCGTGTTCGAGCGCCGCTATCTGGACCTGATCCGCGACAGTGGCCGCAGTGCGGAGGGATTCGGCGTCTGCCTGATCCTTGATGGCCAGGAGGTCGGTGCGCCGGCAACGCCGGCCGCCTACGGTGTGCAGGTACGCATCGAGGACTTCGATGTCGGCGCCGACGGCGTGCTGCAGCTGCGCCTGCGCGGTACCCGCCGCTTCCATGTCGAGCGCACCCGGGTGCGCGACAACGGCCTGGTGGTGGCCGATGTGCGCTGGTGCGAAGAAGACCCGGATGACGAGCTGCGTCCACAGCATGCGCTGCTGGCCACCGTGCTGGGTCACATCATCGAGCAGGCCGGCGAAGCCTACGCTCCGGCCAACCCTGCGTTGCTGGACCAGGCAAGCTGGGTCGGCTGGCGCCTGGCCGAGCTGCTGCCGTTGAGCGAACAGCAGCGCCTGCAACTGCTGCAGATGGACGATCCGCATCAGCGCCTGCAGCAGCTGCTGGGCTGGATGCCGTAAAGAATCATCCCGCGCGGTAGCGCCGGGCCACGCCCGGCGGCTCCTCACGGTGCGATGGTCTTCAACCGCAGTACCGGCAACCCGGTTTCGCCGTGCACATCCTCGCGTTGCGGCAGTTCCTGCACGGCGTCCTTCACCGCGTTCAAGGCTGGATCCACGCCGCGCAGCGGATGCCACATGCCGATCCACTGGAAGTGGCGCTCGTAGCGCAGGGTCTGTGCGCTGCCCAGCCACAGTGGCGTGTCGCCCGGCTGCAGCTGCACGGCGGCCGGCCACAGGCGCAGCACGTAGCGCTCGTCCGGACGCGCCCCCTGGCGCACCATCAGCAATGCTTCCACGCGCGTGTCCAGCGTTGCCGGCAAGACCGGCAGCTGCTCCGCACCGGTGTCCTTGTCCAGCATCAGCAATGCTTCCTGCCAACCGGCCTGCTCCTGCAGCGTCCAGCCACGTGCCTCCAGCTGTGCCTGCAACGGGGCCAGGGGACCGGCGACCTGCACATCGAGCGGCCAGCGCTGGTCATCGTCGAACTCGTTGCGGCGCGCCGGCAGCGCGGACCAGTCGTGCTGCCACCACGCCTGCATATCCATCGCCTGCGCGGCGGGCAGGGACGGCTCGAAACGTTCCAGCTTCACCGCGATGTTGCGCGGCGCATACCACATCGCGGCAACGGCGAAGACGCCGTAGAAAAGCCAGGCGACCGGTTTGACCCAGAACGACCGGTTGAACCGGCGGCGGTAAGCAATGCCCAGCACCAGCAGCCAGAACGTGCCGAACAGCATGCCGCCGATCACATCGCTCAGCCAGTGTGCGCCCAGATACAGGCGCGAGAAGCCGATCAGGCTGACCACGATGCCCGATACGAGGTACGGCCAGACGCGGGTGCGGCCGGGCATCTCGCGCGCGATCAGGACCGCGAAGAAGCCGAAGGTGATGGTGGCCATGGTCACCGATACCGACGGGAAGCCGAAGCCGCTGCTGGCGTCGACCGGGCGGACCACATCCACGGTCGCGCCGAGCAGCAGCGTCAGGGCCAGGCCGAAGGCGAGCGCGGCCAGCCAGTGCGCCGCAGCCATCCAGCGCCGGCGCCAGATCAGGTAGCCCATCGCCGCGGCGGTGGCCGGCAGCAGTACCGGCCATGCGCCGAGCGAGGCCAGCGCCGCCATCGGGTAGTCGGCCAGCGGGTTGCGCAGCGCCAGCATGGCCTGGTGCACCAGCAGATCGACCGCAAGCGGTTCACCGTGCGCGACCACCAGGGTGAGCAGTGCGAACCAGCCCCAGCCGAGCAGCAGCAGCATCAGTGCCAGCATCGCCAACGGCACCGACTCGCGCCGCTTCGGGTCGAGCACGCCGACCGTGTAACGGCCCAGAGTCGGATGGCGGTTGGACCAGTCGAGCAGGCGCGACAGCCAATGATCCATGCGCGCTGCGGACCAGCGGTAGCCGTACAGCACGATCGCCCAGACCAGGCTGAGGATCACCGCGAGCAGGCCGACCACCACCACCAGGCGACCTGCCACGGCCGCGACCGCGTCATAGGCTTCGCCCAGGATCCAGCCTGGCGCCAGGAACAGCACGGCCCAGGAAATGCTGGCGATGCCGCTGGCCTGCATGTAGCGGCTGGCGGGCATGTTCATCATGCCGGCGATGGCGGGGACGAACGGCCGGATCGCGCCGACGTAGCGGGCCACAAGAATGCTCTTGAAGGCATTGCGGCGGAACAGGTTCTCGCCACGGTCCAGCAGTTGCGGGTAGCGGCTGAACGGCCACACGCCGCGCAGGCGATCGCCCCAGCGGCGGCCGATCCAGTAGCTGATGCCGTCGCCCGCGAACGCACCCAGCGCTGCCGCAGCGACCGCGTACGGCCCGGAGATCTGGCCAAGGCCGATGAACACGCCCACGGCGAACAGCAGGGGCAGCGCGGGCACGATGGCGCCGAGAATGATGACCGCGTCGCAGAACGCGATCAGAAAAATGACCGCGCCCGCCAGCACGGGATGAGCGGCAATCCACGCGAGGGTGGCGTCGATCCATGAAGAGTCCATTGCCCGATTATAAAGGCGTGAAGGTGACTGGTTCCCAGCCGCTTGCCGACCGTTTGCCACCGTCGGCATCGCCTAGAATGGCGCCATGCCGCATTCGCCAGACGTCCCACCACATGCATTGAAGGCCGACAGCTTCGGCCGCATCCTTCGTATGGAGGGCCCCGACGGGCCGTTCGTGCGCCGCGATCTGGGGGCGACGCCGCTGTGGCTGCGCCTGCCGGCGTGGTGGCTGGCGCGGCGCGAAGCACGCGCGCTGCGCCATATCCACGGCATGGCCGATGTCCCGCAGCTGATCGATTGGGATGGCCGCCACCTGGATCGCAGTTTCATGGCCGGCGATGCCATGTACCAGCGCCCGCCGCGCGGCGACCTCGCCTGGTTCCGCGCCGCGCGGCGCCTGCTGCAGCAGCTGCACCGGCGCGGCGTCGCCCACAACGACCTGGCCAAGGAGGCCAACTGGCTGGTCACCGACGATGGTCGTCCGGCGCTGATCGACTTCCAGCTGGCGGTGATCGGCAATCCGCGCTCGCGCTGGATGCGCCTGCTGGCCCGCGAGGATCTGCGCCATCTGCTCAAGCACAAACGCATGTACTGCCGCGAGTCATTGACGCCGGTGGAGAAGCGCGTGCTCAAGCGCACGTCGTGGGTACGCGAACTGTGGTTCGCCACCGGCAAGCCGGTCTACCGCTTCGTCACACGGCGCATCCTGCACTGGGAAGACAACGAAGGGCAGGGGCCGAAGCCGTGAGACGGTGGCACGTAGTGACCACGCTGCCGAGCGCGGCCAGCGTCCTGCATCCGCAGCTGGCGGGTGCGGATTTCGTGCATGCCTGCCGCGTCGACACCCATCGACAGGGGCGCAGTGCGCTGCAGGCCTATCGCGACATGGCAGCGACGGTCCCTGCGTGGTTTGACGGGCTGATGGCGCTGCGCAACCAGGGCATGCGCCTGCTCGGGATGAAGGATCTGGGTTCGCTGCGTGCGGTGCAGGCTGCGCAGCATCCGAGTCCCGGGCAGCGGCTCGGCATTTTCACCCTGCAGTCGCTGCACGATGATGCCATCGTGCTGGAGGATGACGACCGGCACCTGCACGTGCAGCTGGCGCTGCAGTGGCAGGGTGACACGCTGGAAGTGGCGACGGTGGTGCATACGCACAACGCGTTCGGGCGCCTGTACATGCTGCCGGTGGACCCGATGCACCGGCTGATCGTGCCGCATCTGCTGCGCAGGCAGGTACGCGCGTACGGGTAGGCCGGGCCCGGCGGCACCCGGCGCCACCGGAGCGCTAGGGCGTTGCCGGCACCAGCTGCTGGCCAATGAAGTTCCGCTTGGCATCGAAGTCATAGCCGATCTGCAGCTGCCCCACATCCGGGCAGGCATGGCAGTCGCGCAGCGGCGTGCGGTACAGCAGGCGGATGCCGCCGCCTTCCAGTGGTGCGGTGCCTGCGGCCTGCGCCGGTGCGAACGGCGTCGCCTGCGGGTTGGCCTTCAGCACTGCCTGCACAGTCGGGTCGGCGCGCAGCGCATCGTCCAGCTGCACCGCATCGACATCGATGCGCTTGCCGCCTGCATCCACCAGACGCGTGCCTTGGTTGGTGTTGGCGCGGAAGGGATATTCAACCGTGGCCACGCCCAGTCCGTCATGCTCATGCCACGCGCTGACATAGGCCAGTTCGCCGCCGGTGGAAAGCTGCTCGGCGGCCGTGATTGCATCCGAGCTGGCGCCGCCGCTGCGCATCGCATCGCGCAGGCAGTCGCGCGTCGCCGCATCGCCTCCCTGACGGCAGGCGTTGAGATCGCCGTCCCACACCACCGCCTCGCTCCAGCGCATCCGGCCATCGGTCGCTGCCTTCTCCGCGCTGGGGGTGTCCGTGGCGACAGGTTCCTTGCCGGGCTCGGGCGAGCTGCCCTGGCAGGCGGTCATCAGGGCGAGTGCGAGGGCAGGCAGCAGCAGACGGGAACGGCGCATGGCGTGGACCTCGTGCGTTGACTGGAGGCCCGAGTATCGTCAAGACCGGGTGAACTCCGCGTCGGCGCGGCATACTAGCCGCTCATTGCATACGCTGGAGTCTGGAACGTGGGCAGTCTGCAGGGCAAGACCCTTTTCATCACCGGTGCCTCGCGTGGCATCGGCCTGGCGATCGCGCTGCGTGCCGCGCGCGATGGTGCCAACGTGGCCATCGCGGCCAAGTCGTCGGTGCCGAACCCGAAGTTGCCGGGCACCATCCACAGCGCTGCCGATGCGGTGAATGCGGCCGGCGGCCAGGGCCTGGCGTTGAAATGCGACATCCGCGAGGAAGAGCAGGTGCAGGCGGCCGTCGCCGCTACGGTCGATACCTTCGGTGGCATCGACATCCTGGTCAACAATGCCAGCGCGATCTGGTTGCGCGGCACGCTGGAGACACCGATGAAGCGCTTCGACCTGATGCAGCAGGTCAATGCGCGTGGCAGTTTCCTGTGCGCACAGGCCTGCCTGCCGTACCTGCGGCAGGCCCCGAATCCACACATCCTCACCCTGGCGCCGCCGCCGAGCCTGGAACCGAAGTGGTGGGGTGCGCATACCGGCTACACGCTGGCGAAGATGGGCATGAGCTTCGTCACCCTCGGTCTTGCCGCCGAGTTCGGGCCGCAGGGCGTGGCGGTCAATGCGCTGTGGCCGCGCACGGTGATCGCCACCGACGCAATCAACATGATCCCCGGCGTTGACGCGGCGGGATGCCGCACGCCGCAGATCATGGCCGATGCCGCGCATGCAGTGCTGGTACGCGAAGCCGCGGGTTTCCACGGCCAGTTCCTGATCGATGACGAGGTGCTGGCACAGGCCGGCATCACCGACCTGTCCGGCTACGCGGTGGATCCGTCGCGGCCGCTGCTGCCGGATCTGTTCCTCGACTGATCCGATGCGAGTGTCATGATCGGCCAACTGCGATAGAATTCGCGGCTGTAATCGTTTTCAACAAGGATGTGCGTAGATGCTCCGTCGTACCACTGCAGCGCTGCTCGCTGCGTCGTTGTCGCTTGCCCTGGTCGCCTGTGGTGGCAAGCCGCCCGCCTCGTCCGGCACGTCCGACAAGGCCGATGCCGCGCCTACGCAGGATGCCCAGCAGCAGCTGACCGCCAAGCTCAACGCCTATATCGGCTGCTTCAACGCGGTCGATTCCGAGGTGCATGGCAGCGCCCGCGCCTACACGGGCTGGATCAAGGATCTGGAGGCCGGTCCGAGCGGACGCGAGACCCGTGTGTACGGACCAAGCGAGATCGACGACTACGACATGAAGCAGTGCGACGCACCGATCACCGAGGCGATCGCGGCCCAGCCCGCGCTGCCGGAACTCGATGCGGCGGCTGGCCGCTACCTGCAGGCGCTGAAGGCACTGGTGCCGGTCAGCCATGAGGCACACGACTACTACGAGCGCCAGGATTACGAGGACGACCAGTTCGCCAAGGGCAAGCAGCTGCACGCGCCGCTGATGGCGGCGTTCAAGGCCTTCGCCGGCGCCAGCGAAACGTTCAACACTGAACTGGAACGCCAGAACGATGCTGCCCAGCGCGAGCACCTCAAGGCGCTGGAACACGCCGAGGGCCGCACCCGCGAGTACTACCGGCTGGCGATGATGCTGGAAGCGAAAGCGATCATGGACCTGATGGGCGACGACGATTTCGATCCGGCGCAGGCCGATGAACGGCTGCAGGCCTTCAATCGCATTTCCGACGAAGCACATGCCAAGGTGGCCGATCAGGAGCCGGGCAAGCTGGACTGGAACAGCTTCGAGCGCGAAGCCGAGAACTTCCGTCGCGAGGGCAAGGAGCGCCTGCAGCGGGTCAGCAGCAAGACCCCGTACAACGACTTCGAGCGGCGCATGCTGGATTCGCCGTCGATGGCCCCGCGGGGTTCGGCCGGGCGACTGCTGCATGTCTACAACGCGCTGGTGTTCCAGAGCAACCGGCAGTAGATCCGGGTGACAGTCCAGTGTGCCGACGCACTGGTCAGTGCCAGCAATCCGATGCGCTGAGGCGGGAGCGGCGGCAGGCTGCTCACCGCCCCGCGCAGGTACGGGTCAGCGGTTGAAGGCTTCCGGCAGCGCGTTGCCGCAGGCCCGGCAGTGGCGTGCATCCGGTTCGTGGCCTTCCAGCCCGCAGTGCGGGCAACCCCGGGCATCGCGGCGTGCCGCCAGCTCGGCCTCGCGCATGGTGCTGGCCAGTTCAGCGGTGTAGATGCCGGTGGGCACGGCAATGATGCTGTAGCCGATCAGGATCAGCACGGACGTGACGAAGCGGCCGAGCACGGTCTGCGGCACGATGTCGCCGAAGCCGACCGTGGCCATGGTCACCACCGCCCAGTACATGCTGGCAGGAATGTTGCTGAAGCCGTTCTCCGGTCCTTCGATCACGTACATCAGCGCGCCGGCGATGATGGTGATGGTGATCACCGTGAACAGGAACACCAGGATCTTCCGCCGGCTGCGCCACAGCGACTGCATCAGCACGCCGCTTTCCTCGATGTAGCGGGTCAGCTTGAGGATGCGGAACACGCGCAGGATGCGCAGTGCGCGCACCACCAGCAGGCTCTGCGCGCCGGGGATGAACATCGACAGGTACGCGGGCAGGATCGACAGCAGGTCGATGATGCCCCACACGCTCACGGCATAGCGCAGCGGGCGCTTGACCACCGCCAGCCGCAGCAGGTACTCGGCGGTGAAGATGAGGGTGAAGCCCCACTCGAGCACGTACAGGCTGGTGGACCACTCGGCGTGCAGGTGCTGCACGCTGTCGATCATCACCACCAGGATGCTGGCGATGATGGTCACCACCAGCAGCAGGTCGAAATTGCGCGAGGGCCGGGTATCGTGCCGGTAGATGATGTCGAACCACTGGCGGCGCCAGCCGGTTTCGGTGGCGGGGTTCAGCTGGGGGGCGGAGAACGGTCGCATGGGCGCATTGTGCCGCAGGGGTTCCGGCGCGAGAATGGGCATTCCTGAATCCTGCCGACTGCCATGACCGCCGCGACCGACCCGCTGATCTCCCTTTCGCACTACTACCTGCCGGTCTACAAGCCTCGCCAGGTGGTGCTGGAGCGTGGCCAGGGCGCCCGCGTGTGGGACAGCCAGGGCCGTGAGTTCATCGATCTGGCGGCCGGTATCGCCGTGTGCGGCCTGGGCCACAACGACCCGGATCTGGTGGCGGCACTGGTCGAGCAGGCCGGCAAGCTCTGGCACACCAGCAATGTGTTCTACAGCGCACCGCCGCTGCACCTGGCGGAAGAGCTGGTGAAGGCCAGCCGCTTCGCCGAGCGCGTGTTCCTGTGCAATTCCGGCGCCGAAGCCAATGAAGTGGCGATCAAGATGGTGCGCAAGTGGGCCTCCAGCCAGGGGCGGCCGGCTGACAAGCGGGTGATCATCACGTTCCGCGGCAGCTTCCACGGCCGCACCCTGGGCGCGGTGACCGCCACCGCCCAGCCGAAGTACCAGGAAGGCTATGAGCCGCTGCCCGGTGGCTTCCGCTACATCGACTTCAACGACGAAGTGCAGCTGGAAACGGCGATGGCCGCGGGCGACGTGGCGGCGGTGATGCTGGAGCCGGTGCAGGGCGAGGGTGGCGTGATGCCGGCCAAGTCCGGTTTCCTCAAGCGCGTGCGCGAGCTGTGCGACCAGCACGGCGCGCTGCTGGTGCTGGATGAGATCCAGGCGGGCATGGGCCGTACCGGCACGCTGTTCGCGCACTGGCAGGATGACGTGGTGCCGGACATGGTCACCCTGGCCAAGGCGCTGGGAGGCGGCTTCCCGATCGGCGCGATGCTGGCCGGCCCGAAGGTCGCCGAGACCATGCAGTTCGGTGCGCACGGCACCACCTTCGGTGGCAATCCGCTGGCTGCTGCCGTCGCCCGCGTAGCGCTGCGCAAACTGTCCTCGCCTGAGATCGCCGCCAATGTCAGCCGCCAGTCGAAGGCGCTGCGCGATGGTTTCGCCCGCATCAGCGAGGAATTCGGCGTGTTCAGTGGCGTACGCGGTCGCGGCCTGATGCTGGGCGCGGTCCTGGCCAAGGACTTCGCCGGGCAGGCCGGTGCCATCCTCGATCACGCGGCCGAACACGGCCTGCTGACCCTGCAGGCCGGTCCGGACGTGCTGCGCTTCGTGCCGTCGTTGAACATCACCGACGAGGAAGTGGCCGAGGGCCTGAAGCGCCTGCGTGCCGCTGTTGCGGCGTTCGTCGCCGCACGCTGAAGCCTTGGCGCTGACCCCGTTGCCGCGGAATCGCTGTAGAGCCGAGCCCATGCTCGGCTCATCTCCACGTCAGGCAACGGCAGCCGAGCATGGGCTCGGCTATACAGCGGTCACGTGATCCGGTAGCGCTTCAACACCTTGCCCAGCCCACGGCCATCGTGCACCGTTTCCGCGTGCAGCCCAGCGGCGCGTGCGCCGCGCACGTTGGCGAACAGGTCATCGACGAACAGCGTGTGCGCAGGCGCTGCATCAAGCATCTCCAGCGTGCGCAGGAACACCTCCGGCGCCGGTTTGCGCAGGCCGAAATCGGCGCTGCAGAACACGCGACCCAGCAGGGCAGGGAACAGCTCCGGCAGCAGGGAAGGCAACGCCTGTTTCATCAGCGCGCCATTGTTGGTCAGCACCGCCATCGGCAGCTGCAGGGCCTGCAGCCGTTGCAGGACTGCGCGCTGCGGATGGCTCGCGGCTTGCCGCGCTGCGGTCCAGGTGTCCACGTCGATGGTCCTGTGCAGAAGCTCTCCCAATCGCGCCAGATAGGCAGGGCCGCCCAGCGAGCCATTGTCATGCGCGGCTTCCAGCCCGCTGTCGTACAACGCGGCCTGCACGGCCTGCGTCGGAACCCCCAGCGCCTTCGCCAGATGCAGCACGCGTTGCGCGCGCTGGTAATGCACCAGCACGCCGTCTACATCCAGCAGCAACAGGTCGATCCGCATCGGCCGAGCATGCCATTGCGGCAAGTGTGCGGGAAACCCTGGAGTGGGCATGCGACAGACGGTCGCAGACGCGGCCACAGGGGGCTGCCTAGAATGGCGCTTGAATCCGCAGGAGAGGCAACGATGAAGGCTTGGATGGTGGCAGTGGGACTGGGCGCGCTGATGCTGGCGCCGTCGGCGATGGCGCGTGTGTGTGCGGTGAGCATCGACAGCACCGACCAGATGAGCTTCAGCAGCCGCGAGATCAAGGTCGCCGCCGACTGCACCGCCGTGGATCTGACCCTGCGCCACACCGGCAAGTTGGCCGCCACTGCCATGGGCCACAACTGGGTGCTGACCCGCAGTGCCGATTACCAGCCGGTGGCGATGGCGGGCATGCGCATGACCCTGGCCGACAGCTACCTGCCGAAGGCCGACAAGCGCGTGTTGGCGCACACCAAGGTGATCGGCGGCGGCGAGACCACGCGCGTGCGCTTCTCTACCCAGGGCCTGCAGAAGGGCGGTGACTACACCTTCTTCTGCTCGTTCCCCGGCCACTTCGCGATGATGAAGGGAACGTTCGTCTTTGGTTGATGCCGTTTGCAGCGTCGCACCATGCTCGACTGCTCTTTTCCGCGCTGCGTACGATGAGCCGGGCATGGCTCGGCTCTACACGTTGCAGTAGATCCACGCCAGGCGTGGATACGGTGCAAGGCAGTGCCAACCAAGGTTGGCACCCGCCATGGGCAGGGCTCAGTCCTTGGCGGCCTTGAACGCCACGCGTGCAGCGGCCAGCGTCGCTTCGATCACCGCATCGTCGTGCGCACTGGACAGGAAGCCGGCCTCGTACGCCGACGGCGCCAGGAACACGCCCTGGTCCAGCATGGCGTGGAAGAAGCGGTTGAACGCCGGAATGTCACAGGCGGTGGCCTGCGCATAGGTCTCCACCTTCCCGCTGGTGAAGAACAGCCCGAACATCGCCCCGACCCGGGTCGTGGTCACGGCCACTCCGGCGTCTGCGGCCGCAGCTTCCAGGCCCTCGCACAGGCGTGCGGTGCGCTCGGCCAGGTCGGCGTGGAAGCCGGGTTGCTGGACCAGTTCCAGCATTGCCAGGCCGGCCGCCATCGCCACCGGATTGCCGCTGAGCGTGCCGGCCTGGTAGATCGGGCCGGCGGGGGCGATCTGCTGCATCAGGTCGCGGCGACCGCCATAGGCGCCCACCGGCATGCCGCCGCCGATGATCTTGCCGAAGGTGGTCAGGTCCGGCGTGATCCGGTAATGCGCCTGCGCGCCGCCGAGCGCCACGCGGAAGCCGGTCATCACTTCATCGAAGATCAGCAGTGCGCCGTGTTGCGTGCACAGCTCGCGCAGGTGCTGCAGGTAGCCGTCGCGCGGCGGGATGCAGTTGGCGTTGCCCACCACCGGTTCGATGATCAGGCCGGCGATCTCGCTGCCCTGTGCCTCGAACAGCGCGGTGGCGGCTTCGAAATCGTTGTAGGGCAGGGTCAGGGTGAGTTCGCTCAGGCCTGCCGGAACGCCCGGCGAGGTGGGCACACCGAGGGTCAGCATGCCGCTGCCGGCCTTCACCAGGAACGAGTCGCCATGGCCGTGGTAACACCCTTCGAACTTGACGATGCGGTTGCGACCGGTGGCACCGCGCGCCAGGCGGATCGCCGACAGGGTCGCTTCGGTGCCGGAGTTGACCATCCGCACCATCTCGCAGGACGGCACCAGGCGGGTGATGGTCTCGGCCATGGTCACTTCGGCGGCGCACGGTGCACCGAACGAGAGGCCCTGTTCGACGGACTTCTTCACCGCCTGGCGTACGGCCGGATGATTGTGGCCGACGATCATCGGACCCCAGGAACCGACATAGTCGATGTAGCGGTTGCCGTCCACGTCGTACAGGTAGGCGCCATCGGCGCGCTCGACGAAGAAGGGCTCGCCGCCGACCGACTTGAATGCGCGGACCGGCGAATTGACGCCGCCCGGCAGCAAGTGCTGGGCACGGGAGAACAGGGCGTGGGACTGGTCGTGGTTCATCGGGTTTCCTGGGTGTTACCGGAACTGGGCGAGGTAGGCGCGCTGGGTGGCGACCGGGTCCGGTGCGGCGTAGATGCCGCTGACCACGGCCACCAGGTCGGCGCCGGCCTCGATGAGGGGACCGACATTGTCCGGCGTCAGGCCGCCGATCGCCACCCGCGGTACGCCCAGTGCGGCGCTCTGCCGCAGCAGATCGATGTGGGCACGGCTGGTGGTGATCTTGGTGGTGGTCGGAAAGAAGGCGCCGAAGGCCACATAGCTGGCGCCAGCGGCTGCGGCGGCCTCGGCGTTGGCCAGCTGGTCGTAGCAGGAGGCGCCGATGATGGCGTCGGCACCGAGCAGGGCGCGCGCGCTGGCGATGTCGCCGTCGGTACCGCCCAGATGCACGCCGGCTGCGCCCACGGCCCGGGCCAGTACCGGGTCATCATTGACGATCAGCGGCACGCCGTGCTCTGCGCACAGCGCCTGCAGTGCGGTGGCCTGTTCCAGCCGCAGCGCGTCGCTGGCGGTCTTGTTGCGGTATTGCAGCCAGGTGGCGCCGGCGGCCAGCAAGGGCGCGGTGCGGGCCAGCAGGCGTGCGGTGTCGGGCTCATCCGGGGTGATGAGGTAGACGCCACGGGGCGCCGGGGAAGCAGAGGTCATCGATGGCTACCGGTGAGTGGACCGCGATGGGACAATGGCGGCCCGTGAATTCAAGCCCGATTATCCGATGAGCGACGCCACCCCCACCACCCTGCGTACCTGGATGTGCGTGGTCTGCGGCTTCCTTTACCACGAGGCCGACGGCCTGCCGGAAGAGGGCATTGCGCCGGGCACGCGCTGGGAAGACATTCCGGACACCTGGACCTGCCCGGACTGCGGCGTTACCAAGGCCGATTTCGAGATGGTCGAGGTCGATTGACGGACGTGGGGCGGGCCGCAGGTCCGCGCACCGACCGCCTCAATGCAGCCGTGGCATCGGCCCGCCCAGATCGATCAGCTTCTCGCGCAGCCACTGCGCGTCGCTGGCCTCGGGATTGCGCTTGAGGTACTGCCCCAGATCGTGCCGGGCTCCCGTCAGGTACTCCAGCTGCAGGTAGGCCAGGCCCCGGTCGCGCAGGGCGTCGTCCTGCTCCGGCGCCAGCTTCAGCAGGCGGTCGGCACTGCGCGCGGCACGGTCCCATTCACCGGCCTCGGCATACACGCCGTGCAGGTTGCGCAGCATCCGCATCAGGATCGCGCGGGACGGTGCCGGATCGAGAATCTGCGCCAGCACCTGGTCGTCGGGCATCTGCCCGCCCAGATGTGACTTTGCGCGCTCCCGCAGTTCGTCCACATCCAGCGGCCGACCGCCGTTGAACGGGTCCATCACCAGGACACCGTCATCCACCGGCAGGCGCACCAGGAAGTGGCCGGGGAAGGACACGCCGTCCAGCGGAATGCCCAGCCGCCGCGCGACCTCCATCTGTACCAGCGCCAGCGAGATCGGATTGCCGAGCCTGCGCTCGAATACCTGGTTGAGATAGCTGTTGCGCGGATCGTAATACTCGTCGTGGTCGCCGCTGTAGCCCAGTTCGTCGAACAGGTGGCGATTGATCGCGGCCATTTTCAGCGGACTGCGCTCGATGCTGTCCACTTCGGCGCGAAGGTGGTCGACATGGCTCTGGATCAGCGCGTCGTAGGTGGACGGCTGCAGATCCGGATATTCATCGCGCGCGATCAGCAGCGCGGTCGGCAACAACGGCAGCGCCTCGTCTTCGAGGTCGGCCAGTGCATCCCAGTCGGGGAGTGTGATCCGGTCCGGCATGGTCACAGACTGGCGGCAATCGCAGACGGATTCAAGCGGTGTGGCGTGAAAAATCCAGGGGTCAGATCCCGTCCGCGTGCGAAAGGGATCCGACCCCGACCGGGGTGCCGGCCGGCCGCCGGGCCGCGTGGGCCTACTTCTCGATGCCCGGGCCGAAGGTCAGTTCGGTACCGTCCTTCAGCTTGAGCTTCTCGGCCTGGCCGGCGTTGAGTTCCAGCACGTACCGGGCCGGGCCGCCGCTGGGATAGGGCGGGCACATGTCGCCGGCCGAGCAGGGCGGCACGTCGCGCTGCTGGCTCACCAGCCGGCGCTGGCTGTCGAAGTACAGGATGTCCAGCGCGATCTTGGTGTTCTTCATCCAGTACGCCTGCATTTCCTCGCGGTCATGGATGAACAGCATGCCGTGGTCAACGGGCATCTGGTCGCGGAACATCAGCCCGCGTGCGCGGGCCTCATCATTGGTTGCCAGCTCCACGTGGTAGCGGGCGCCGTCCAGTTCGACCCAGTGACGGGCCGCATCGGTGGCACAGCCGGCCAGGGCGAGCAAGGGAAGCATCAGCAGCGAACGCAGCAGCGACATCGTCAGGATCCTTCGCGTGAGGGTCAGAGCACGACCGGCGGTTCGCCGCCGATGATCACCACGTCGGCACGGCGACGGGCAAACAGGCCGACGCAGACCACGCCGGGCAGCTGGTTGAGTTCGCGCTCGAGCTTTTCCGGATCGGTGATCTGCAGGTTGTGGATGTCCAGGATCTGGTTGCCGTTGTCGGTGACCACGCCCTCGCGCCAGGTCGGCTGGCCCCCGGTCATGTCGCGGATCTGCCGGGCCACCAGGCTGCGTGCCATCGGAATCACTTCCACCGGCAGCGGGAACCTGCCCAGCACCGGGACCTGCTTGCTCGGGTCGACGATGCAGACGAAGCGCTCGCTGGCCTCGGCAATGATCTTCTCGCGGGTCAGTGCAGCGCCACCGCCCTTGATCAGGCACTTGCCGGGATCGCACTCGTCGGCGCCGTCGACGTACAGCGACAGGTTGCCGGTGTGGTTCAGCTCGATCACCTCGATCCCGTGCTGCTTCAGGCGCGCGGTGCTCTGTTCCGAGCTGGACACCGCACCCTTGATGCGATGCTGGATGCGCGCCAGCGCATCGATGAAATAGGCGACGGTGGAACCGGTGCCGACACCGACGATCATGCCGTCTTCGACGTACTCGATGGCTTTCTCGGCGGCCAGGCGCTTGGCTTCGGACATGGGAGGAACTCTCAGCAGGGAATCAGGATTTCTTTTCCAGCGACAGCAGCAGCTTCCACTGCGCGGCGGTCACCGGGAACACCGACAGGCGGTTGCCCTTGGCAACCAGCGGGAAGCCCTCGCCCAGCGCTTCAGCGTGCAGCTTGATCTCGTCCAGCGCGATCACCTGCCTGAGCTTGCGGTCGAAGGCCACGTCCACAAGCATCCAGCGCGGGTTCTCGCGCGTGCTTTTCAGGTCGTGGTAGTCGGATCGGGGGTCGAACTGGGTATCGTCCGGGTAGGCCGGGCTGGCGACCGTGGCCAGGCCGACGATGCCGGGGACCTTGGTATTGGAGTGGTAGAACAGGATGCCGTCGCCGACCTGCATGCCATCGCGCATGAAGTTGCGCGCCTGGTAGTTGCGTACCCCGTTCCACGGCTCGACCTTGACCCGGGCCAGGTCATCGATGGAGAAGGCGTCCGGCTCGGACTTCATCAGCCAATAGCGCTTGCGGGCGGTCATGCGTTCACGGGGGCAGCGGAGGGGAACAGGGTGCCGGCTTCGGTGCAGATCGCATCCACCGGCACGTCCCACGACGCCACCGGCAAGGATTCGACCTGCTGCACCGCGAAGGCAGCACCGACCAGCCAGGGCGGCGCCGGCCGGTCGTGGCGGAAGGCGAAGCTGCGATCATACCAGCCGCCCCCCATGCCCAGCCGCCGGCACTGTGTGTCGAAACCCACCAGCGGGGTTACTACCAGCGCCATCTGCGCCGGTTCCAGCGTGTCTTCCACGGCCACGTCCGGTTCCGGAATGCCGTAGCGGTTGCCGGTCAGGGGCTGACCGGGCCGCCAGGGCGCGAAGCGCAGCGTGTCGCCGGCCAGCACCGGCAGGCAGTAGGTGAGTCCATCGGGCAGCTGCAGCTGCCAGCGATGCAGCGCGATCTCACCGTCCAGCGCCCAATAGCCGGCAACGTGGCCGTGAAGCGGCGCAAACGGCAACGCCAGCAGCCCATCGGCAAGGGCATCGGCGGCGGCGATGCGCTCGCTGGCGGAAAGGTCGCGGCGGCGTTGCCGCAGGTCGTGGCGCAGGGCCTGGCGCGGGTCGGTCATGGCAGCGTGCGGCAAGGAACAGCCGTCATTGTGCCGGAAAGAACAAGGGCGACGCCCGAAGACGCCGCCCTTGCTGGAATATTGCATTCTCCGCAATGTCGATGCATGCGAAACGACCTTGAACCCGGGGGCTCAAGTGGGAACGCTGGAGAACCATCGGGCTTCCCGCTACAAGGCGGACCTGCACTCCCGGCGCTGTCGCGCTCCCGGTGTCGTTCTTAAGGGACAAGGCGAATGTTTGCACATGCCGTCGAGTACCGCAGAGAACGCAGGGCCATTATAGCGGCCGGTCCTGATCTGGATAGGCCGTTCGTCGGCAACAGTCCGTGCCAATTCAGAAATGAGAAGACGCGTGTCGCGCGATCTGTCAGGGATTGCCGTCGATGGCGCGGTCCAGCCGCCGGTTCAGGTCGGCCAGCGTCTGCTGCAGGGCCACGGCCTGGCGGGCGTTCTCGTCACGCAACAGCTGCAGTTCATGGGCCAGATTCAGTGCCGCCAGGACCGCGATGCGGTCGACCGCCGCCATGCGGTTGCTGCCACGGATCTCGCGCATCCTTGCGTCGAGCAGGCGCGCGGCCGCCATCAGGCTGTCGCGTTCATCGGCACCCACGCCGACGGTGTACTCGCGGTCGAGGATGCGGACGCTGACCGGTTCGGCGCTCATGTGTGCTGCTCCAGGGATTTGAGCCGGCTGATCATCGCTTCCACCCGCGAGCGCGCCTGTTCGTTCTTGGCCAGCAGCGTCGAGCGCTCGGCCACCAGCTGTTCCTGCTGGTGGCGCAGGCTGCGGTTCTCTTCGGCCAGGCGCTGGTTGCGTTCAAGCAACGCTTCCACGCGGGCGGCGAAGTCCTGCAGCTGGGCAAGGGGATCGGCGGGTTCCATGCAGGCACGATAGGCAAGCCGGGTCAGGACGGTCAAGCGCTGTCGCAGCATGCCCGGATGGCCACGGGGAGGTCGCTATCGGGTTGCTACACTACAGGGCTCACGGGCGCGCGCGTGCGCGCTCGGGGTTTCCTTCTCCGAACGAGCCGCACGATGACCGAACTTCCCTCCGTCGACGACGTTTCCCGCGCCAGCCAGGACCTGGGCCTGGGCGCCACCGCTGCCGAGCTGCATGGCGGCCTGTGCGGCTGGCTGGCCGCCGGTGGAGCTCCCGGCAACGACTGGCCGGCGCGTGTGCTGGCCGACGACAGCCTGCCGCCGGTGGCGGCCGACAGCGCCCTCGGGCAGTTGTTGCAGGCCACCATCAAGCAGCTGGAGGACCGCGATTTCGCGTTCGAGCTGCTGCTGAGCGACAGCGAGGACGTGGCTGCGCAGGCCGACGCCATGTTCAGCTGGACCCGCGCCTTCCTGGGTGGATTCGGACTGGGCAGTGGCGGCCGTCGTCCGGCCCTGTCCGAAGAGGGCGAAGAGGCGCTGACCGACATGGCCAGCCTGGCGCGTGCTTCCAGCGAGGATTTCGAGGCGGGTGGCGAGGACGACGATGAGGCGCTGTCGGAGATCGAGGAATTCATCCGCGTGGCGGTGCTGCTGCTGCACGGCGATGTGGTGCTGGCCGCGCGCCACCGGCAGCGCCTGAACTGATGGACATCAAGCAGCGCACCGGCATCGCGGCCGGCGAGTACAAGCGTCGTCGCCGGCAGCTGATGGACATGGCCGGCGAAGACGCCATTCTGGTGCTGCCCGCCGCGTCCGAGAAGGTGCGCAGCCTGGATACCCATTACCCGTACCGGCAGGATTCGGACTTCCAGTACCTGAGCGGCTTTCCGGAGCCGGAAGCCGTGCTGGTGCTGATTCCCGGGCGTCGTCACGGCGAGGCGATCCTGTTCTGCCGCGAACGCGATGCCGAGCGCGAGGCCTGGGACGGCAGCCGCGCCGGCCAGGAAGGCGCCGTGGCGCAGTTCGGCATGGACGATGCCTATCCGATCGACGATCTGGACGACATCCTTCCGGGCCTGCTGGAGGGACGCTCGCGCGTCTACTACCACTTCGGCCGTGACGCGGACTTCGACCTGAAGCTGATCGGCTGGGTCAACCGTGTCCGCTCCCAGGTGCGCCACGGTGCGCAGCCGCCGCACGAGTTCCTGGAGCTGGGCCACCTGCTGCATGAGCAGCGCCTGTTCAAGTCCGGCGCGGAGGTGGCGCTGATGCAGCACGCCGCCCAGATCAGCGTGCGTGCGCACCTGGCAGCGATGAAGGCGGCGAAGGCGGGCATCCATGAGTACGAACTGCAGGCCGAACTGGAGCGCGTGTTCCGTGCCAGCGATGCGGTGCCGGCGTACTGCAGCATCGTCGGCGCCGGCCGCAACGGGTGCATCCTGCACTATCGCGACAACAACGGGCGTGCGCGCGACGGCGAGCTGGTGCTGATCGATGCGGGTGCCGAGTACCGTGGCTACGCCAGCGACATCACCCGTACCTTCCCGGTGAACGGGCGCTTCAGCGCCGAGCAGCGCGCGCTGCATGATCTGGTCGGCCAGGCCCAGGCGGCGGCGCTGGCCCAGGCCCGGCCCGGCGTACCCTACGAAGCCGGCCACCTGGCGGCGGTGCAGACGCTGACCGAGGGCCTGCTGCGGCTCGGCCTGCTGAAGGGCACGCTGGAGAAGAATCTTTCCGAAGGCCTGTACCAGCGCTTCTACCGGCACAAGACCGGCCACTGGATCGGGCTGGATGTGCACGACGTGGGCGACTACCGCCTGGCCGGGGACTCGCGGCTGCTGGAGCCCGGTATGGCGTTCACCATCGAGCCGGGCCTGTACATCGGCGTGGACGATACGACGGTGGAGCCGCGCTGGCGTGGCATCGGCATCCGCACCGAGGACGATGTGCTGATCACCGACGATGGCCATCGCGTGCTGACCGAAGGGCTGGCGCGGAGTGCGGACGAGATCGAAGCGGTGATGGCGGGGTAAGGGTTATCGGCAGGGCTTGCAGCCCTGCACCCGCAGACGCAACAGCTGGAGCAACAGCAACAGCGGGCTATCCGTGGGATGGCGGGGCACTGTGGGTTTGCGGGGACGCCGTGAACCCGTCCATGGGGGCCTGGTCGCGGCATCCATGCCGCTCACACCCCGCAAACCCACAGTGCCCCGCCTTCGACAGTTGTCCGGTAGCTGTTGGTAGGTGTCGACCTTGGTCGACACGGAGCGAGCGCAGCGAGCGACCCGCTTCTGCTTTTCTTTTTTCTTTTCCGTGGTTGGACGCGGCAGGAAACTGTCAAGGGTGGGGCGGGTGGGCCATGCAGGGGCGTTGGCGCCATGGATGGCGCCATCGAGCTTACAGGGACGTGCTTGCAGCGTCCCCTGCATGGCCCACCCGCCCCGCCAAGCGCGGCTTTTGATTCAGCATCCAACCACGAGGGGCTCAGCCGTTGGCTGCCGCAAACTCCGGTCGCGTCAGGTTGTCCGCTTCGCCATCGGTGCACAGCACTTCGTCCTCGATGCGGATGCCGCCATACGGACGGAAGAAGTCCACGCGCTCCCAGTTGATCGCATCGCCATGGCCGGCGTCCTTGACCTCGTTCAACAGCATGTCGATGAAGTACAGGCCCGGCTCGATGGTCACCACCATCCCCGGTTCCAGCACGCGGGTCAGACGCAGGTAGGGATGACCCGCCGGACGTTCGATCCGGCCGCCTTCGTCGCTGGCGGCGAATCCGGCCACGTCATGCACCTGCAGGCCGATCAGATGGCCGATGCCGTGCGGGAAGAATGCGGCGCTGACGCCGGTTTCCAGCGCGGTCTGCGGCGATACCCTGATGACGCCGAAGTCCTTCAGAACGCCCATCAGCGACAGATGCGCGTCCACGTGCAGCGTCCTGTAATCAACGCCCGGGCGCACCGCCGCGCACATCTGCTGCTGGGCGGCATCGACGGCAGCAATCATCGCAGCGAATTCGTCGTGGCCGTGCGCCGCGTAGGTACGGGTGATGTCGCTGGCGTAGCCGTGCGCGCTGGCGCCGGCATCGATGAGGAAGCTGCGCAGCGGCTGCGGTGCCTTGCGGCCCAGTTCGGTGTAGTGCAGAACGGCGGCGTGCTCGTTCAGCGCCACGATGTTGCCGTAGGGCAGTTCATTGGCGTCCTGGCCCACCGCCTGGCAGTACGCCATGTGGATGCTGAATTCGTCGGCACCGTTGCGGAACGCGGCTTCGGCGGCGCGATGGCCGCGCACGCCCAGCACCTGTGCCTGGCGCATCAGGGCGATCTCGTAGGGCGTCTTGCTGCCACGGTGCCATTCCAGGTAATTCACCACCGCCGGAGGATTGTTCGGCACGTGGCTGCCCAGTGCGCTCTGCGGCTCACCCAGGATCGCGCAGCGCGACGGATCGGCCGGCAGCAACGCCAGCGCTTCATCCGGCGTGCGGATGATGTGGATGTCGAAGTGCTCCACCCACCAGCCGCTCGGCGCGTCCGGCACTACGTGCCAGTAATCGAACGGCTGATGGAAGATCACCACCGGCCGCTTGCCGGGCGTAAACACGATCCAGCTGTTGGGCACGCGCGTCAGCGGCAACCATGCCTTGAACTGCGGATTCACCGCATAGGGATAGTCGCGATCATCAAACACCTGGTAGTGCAGGGTGCCGCTGGGCACCACGAGGTGATCAAAGCCGCCGCGCGCCAGCGCCTGCTCGGCGCGTCGGCACAGCACGGCCAGGTGATCGGGATACAGGGCGCCGGGGTCTTGCTGGATCATTGCGGTGGCTCGACACGGAAAACGGCCCTAGATTCTGCCGCATACCGGCAGAAACCGCTGTGCCGGAACCGGCAGTCAGTCCGTCGAAAGCGGTCCTTCGTCGCTGTCTTCGCCTACCCACTGCCGCAGCAGCTGGCGGTGTTCGCGTGACAGGGTGAGGAACCGGAAGCCCACCCAGCTCTGTCCCGGGGCGTGCGCCGGCTCGCTCCACAACAGGTGCACGCCCACGTCGATGGCTGCCTGCTGGCCATCGCCCAGCGGCAGCGGGAAGCGGAACTGATACAGCGCGTCGTCGCGCAGCGCAGTGCTGGCCAGCATCAGCATGCCGGTTTCGGACACATTGCCAAGGCGACCGACCACGCAGTCGCGCATCTGGTCGGTCACCGGCACCAGGTCCGACACCTGGCGTCGGGGGGCGCGGCGGGTGTCCTGCGGCGGCGTCATGCTCATGCGGGGGTGTCCTGCGGGTTGCGGCCGGCAAGCGCACGCAGGGCGCCCAGGCTGGCCTTCCAGGCGCGGTCGACCAGCCGGCCCTTGTCTTCGGTGACCAGATGCGCACGCCCAGCGCTGATCTGCCGCGCCAGGCTGTCGAGGTCGGTTTCGGCAATCTTCTGCCCGCGCGGATTGACGAACAGCACATGGCCGGTCAGCAGGCTGTACCAGGACAGGCGCTGGCGGCGAAGCGTGCCATCGCCGTTGTCGATGTCGAACCAGCTGCCGAAGGGCAGGGAGCACAGCTGTTCGTAGGCGGCCTCCTCCGCACTGCTGCGTGGCGCGGCAGGGGCGGACGCACTGCGGCTGTCGGTGTGCTCGCCCAGCCGGGCGCGGGCCTTCAGCCGCGCGCTGAGTTCGGTACGCGACGTGCTGTCGTCCTCGCCCCCGGGTGTGGCCAGGCGACGGGCCACCGCTGAGGCTTCCTCGGCGTGATAGCCCACCTGCAGCAGCGCGGCCTCCACATCGGCGGCCAAGGCGCCATCGGTGCCATCGACGCCGTTGGCGGCGGTTGCAGTAACGGCCGCGATGCGCTCGGTCTGCTGCAGCCGCTCCTGCCACTGGGGCGAGTCCTCGCCATGGCGCAGCCGGGTCAGGATCAGCGCGTCGGACCAGGCCTGGCGCAGCAGGGTCTGGACGAAGCGCGGCGGCTGCTGCGTGCTGCAGCACTGCTCGATCTGGGCGCTGGCCTGGCGCCGCGCGAGTTCCAGGCGCTCCCTGCCGCGCGCGGCTTCGACGTGGCGGCGTTCGGCCAGTTCGGCGCGATGGGCGGCCGCGCGCTGGTGCTGCTGCACCTCTTCGTTGGCAGCAGCGAAGGCTTCCGGCGTGCGTGCATCCTCGCCGAGCAGGCTCTGCACGCTCTGTGCCATGCGCTGCAGAAACTGCGGATCGACGTCGTCGTCCCCCAGCCAGCGGGCACCGGCTTCGGCGATATGGTTGAGCAGCTCGCGCGCAGGATGCTCGTCGCGTACGAAGAAGCCCGGATCGGCCATCGCTGCACGTGCCAACGGTACCTGCAGGCGCGCCAGCAGGGCGGCGGGCACCGGGTCCGGGCGCTGCTGCTGCTGGATCTGCTGCATCAACAGGCGCAGCAGGTCCAGGTTGTCGCGATCATGGCTGCCGATCTGCGCATGCGGGCCATGCTCGCTGCGCAGCTGCGCGACCACGGCGGCCTGCAGGTCGACCACACCGGTAGCGGCGCTGGCCTGGTTTTGCAGCCTTGCCAATACCGCATCGACGGCAGCAGTCGGTACCGCAGGCGCGTCTGCCGCCGGCGTGGTACGCGCGCGCTGCAGCAGGTCGTGCAGCAGGGTGCCGGTGGCGGTGGTCAGCCCGGGGGTCGCTGCAGCGGATGCGGAACCGGACTGGAAGGCATCCTGCATCAGGGTCGACCAGGAGCCGGCAGGCAGGTTCTCGCCCCAGCCGGTCATGGGGGCCGCCGCGCGCCTGGCTGGCTGCGTGGCACGGCCGCCAGCGACGGACTGGGTGATGATCCTTCGCGTACTCGACGAGCGGGCCAGATACGGGGTGTAGACCAGGCCCGGCAGCACGCCTTGCTGGGCGAGCAGGGCATTGGCCCGATCAAGCAGGTCGCCCAGGCGTTCCAGCACCTGGCGCTCGAAACTGCGATACAGCGCCAGCTGCACCTCTGCCCCGAGGCCATCCTGTTCGGCGACCCTGCGCACCATCGCGCACAGCGCCTGCGGTGCCAGCGGAAGGGTATCGGCTTCGAACGCAGGCGCCGCAGCCAGCACGCCCAGGCGCTGGCCGAGCAGGTTCAGGGCGTTGGCCGAGCGCTGCGTCTCGCGCCGGACCATTTCGGTGAGCAGCAGGTCGCGGTCGACCTCGTGCTCGTCGACCAGCGACAGGCCGATCGTGCCCGGCAGTGCGGGCGGTGGTGCTGCTGCCGTGAAGGCGGTCGGTTCGCGCAGCCGCGCCAGTGCCTCGGCCACCGCATCGAGCATGCGCTCGCTGAAGTGGCCGGCGAAGGCATGCAGTTGGCTACGCTGCGCCATCAGTTCAGCCTGCTGCTGCGGACTGCGCGCGCGGTCGGCATCGTGCAACAGGAGTTGTTCCACCGCTTCGACGGTCAGGATCAGCGGCGCGGTCAGTGCCTGCCGGCACAGGCCGGTCAACGCCCCCAGCAGTTCACGTACCCGCGGTGGCAGGTCGGTGCTGGCCAGGCGGGCAGCGTCGGTGGCGGAGAGGGAGAAGACAGCTGACATCGGCGTGCGGTACCCGGATTCCCGCGGAGCGATCCTGTGAATTTACCGTGTCGGCCGAGGCCGGCGCTACTTTAGGGTGAATGCACACGCTGCACGCCGGGCCATGCCCGGCGGATGCGACGGGGCGCTCATTCGTCCAGGAACAGGCTCACCACATCATTGGTGAAACGGCGGCCCAGTTCGGTCGGGCGGACCTGGCCATCGGCCGTCTCCAGCCAGCCGCGCTGCACGGCCTCGGCCAGCGGTGCGTCGAGCACGCTGCGCGGCAGGCCGGTGCGCGATTCAAAATCACGCAGGCTGAAGCCCTCGTGCAGGCGCAGCAGGTTGAGCATGTACTCGAACGGAAGCCGCGCGGGCGTGATCACGTCATCGCCACCGAACGACGCCGGGGTGCCAGCGCTGTCCAGGTAGGCCTGCGGATGCTTGAGCTTCCAGCGCCGCAGCACGTGCTCTTCGGCGCCGGAACTGATCTTGCCGTGTGCACCGGCGCCGATGCCCAGGTAATCGCCGAAGCGCCAGTAGTTCAGATTGTGCGCGCTCTGCCGGCCGGGGCGCGCGTAGGCGCTGACCTCGTACTGGCCGAAGCCGGCCTGCGCCAGCAGCGCCTGGCAGTGTTCCTGCATGTCCCAGGCGTTGTCTTCATCGGGAATGCCCTGCGGTGGGCGCGCGAAGAACACCGTGTTCGGTTCCAGGGTCAGCTGGTAGTGCGAGATGTGCGCCGGCTGCAGTGCAAAGGCGCGCTCGAGGTCCGATTCGGCACCGGCCAGCGTCTGCTCGGGCAGTGCGTACATCAGGTCGATGTTGAAGTTGTCGTACCCCGCATCCTGGGCCATCTTCACCGCACGCTCGGCTTCGCCACTGTCGTGGATGCGGCCCAGCCGCTTCAGCGCGTCGTCGTCGAAGCTCTGGATGCCGAAGCTCAGGCGGTTCACGCCGGCCGCGCGGTAGCGGTCGAAGCGGCCATGCTCGGCGGTGCCGGGATTGGTTTCCAGCGTGATCTCGGCGTTCGGTGCGAAGCGCAGACGGGCGCTGGCCTGCTGCAGGAAGCGATCGATCGCCTCCGGCGGGAACAGGCTGGGCGTGCCACCACCGAAGAACACGCTGTGCACCACCCGGCCCCAGACCAGCGGCAGGTCCTGGTCCAGGTCGCGCAGCAGTGCATCGATGTAGGCGTCGAACGGCAGCTCGCCCTTGGCTTGGTGCGAGTTGAAATCGCAGTACGGGCATTTGCGCACGCACCACGGCAGGTGCACGTACAACGACAGCGGCGGTGGCACCAGTCGCGGTGGGCTGTCGTGGTCAGCGGAGCAGGCTTCGCCGGGCAGGTGGTTGCAGTGGTCGTGGGCGTGCGGCATGGGCTTCATCGGTAGTGCCGGCCGTTGGCCGGCTTCCCTGGTTCGATCGGATGGCTTCAGTACAGCGTCGCCAGCTGCTGCTTGAGCTGCTGCAGGGCAATGGCACGGTGGCTGATGGCGTTCTTCAGGGCCGGCTCCATTTCCGCAGCGGTCAGGCCGTGGGTGGTGTCCAGGAATACCGGGTTGTAGCCAAAACCGTTCGTGCCACGCAGTTCGCGGATGATCTGCCCTTCCCAGCGGCCCTCGCAGATCAGCGGTTGCGGGTCGGTGGCGTGGCGCAGCAGCACGATCACCGCATAGAAGCGGGCGCTGCGCTGGCCATCGGGGATGTCGGCCATCGCGTCCAGCAGCTTGGCGTTGTTGGCGGCGGCATTGGTCGGGTGGCCGGCATAGCGCGCGCTGTACAGGCCGGGTGCGCCGCCGAGCGCATCGACGATCAGCCCCGAATCATCCGCCAGCGCCGGCAGGCCGGTCGCTTCGCAGGCCGCGCGCGCCTTCAGCAGCGCGTTCTCGACGAAGGTCAGGCCGGTCTCGTCGACGTCGCCCAGGCCCAGTTCGGCGGCCGAGGTGATCTGCAGCGGCAGGTCGGCAAGGATCTCCTGCATCTCCACCAGCTTGCCGGCGTTGTGGCTGGCCAGTACCAGTTTCTTCATTGACGGGGCTCCAGCAGGTCCCAGGTGTTGCCATACAGATCGCGGAAGACCGCGACCGTTGCATAGGGTTCTTCGCGCGGCGATTCCAGGAACTCCACCCCGGCGGCCAGCATCGCCGCATGGTCGCGGTGGAAGTCGTCGGTGTTGAGGAAGAACGCAACGCGCCCACCGGTCTGGTTGCCGATGCGGCTGCGCTGTTCCTCGTTGCTGGCGCGCGCCAGCAGCAGGGCAGCGGCGCTGCCGTCGGTCGGTCCGACCACGACCCATCGCTTGTGGCCCTGGTCGATGTCCTCCAGCAGTGCGAAGCCGAGCTTGCCGGTATACCAGGCGATGGCCTCGTCATAGTCGGCCACCACCAGGGTGGTAAGGGCAAGGCGCCGGTTCATGCCGACAGCGCCGCCTGCTGTGCGGCCAGCAGTTCGTTCACGCCCTTTTCGGCCAGTCCCAGCAGCGCGTCCAGTTCATCGCGGCGGAAGGCATGGCCTTCGGCAGTGCCCTGCAGCTCGATGAAGCCACCGCCATCGTTCATCACCACGTTCATGTCGGTGTCGCAGTGGCTGTCTTCGGCATAGTCCAGGTCCAGCACCGGAGTGCCGCGGTAAACGCCCACCGACACCGCTGCCACCGCACCCAGGATCGGGTTGCGCTTGATCTCGCCGCGCTTGATCAGCACGTTCACGGCGTCGACCAGGGCCACGTAGGCACCGGTGATGGCCGCGGTGCGGGTGCCGCCGTCGGCCTGCAGCACGTCGCAGTCCAGGGTGATGGTGCGTTCGCCGAGGGCATTGCGGTCCACGCAGGCGCGCAGGCTGCGGCCGATCAGGCGCTGGATCTCCAGCGTGCGGCCGCCCTGCTTGCCACGCGCCGCTTCACGGTCGCTGCGGGTGTGGGTGGCGCGCGGCAGCATGCCGTACTCGGCGGTCACCCAGCCTTCGCCCTTGCCGCGCAGGAAGCCCGGAACCCGGTTCTCGACGCTGGCCGTGCACAGCACGCGGGTTTCACCGAAGCACACCAGTACCGAGCCTTCGGCGTGGCGGGTGAAGCCGCGTTGGATGACGACCGGGCGGAGCTGGTCGGGCTGGCGGCCACTGGGGCGGGAATCGGACATGATGCGGGTTCCGTAAGGGCGGGGAGTACGCCGCCATGCCCGCGACCTTCACGGGGCGGGCAGGGGGGCTCTGGTGAGGGCGCTAGGGTACCATTCCCCCTTTGCACGCACCGGACACATTCCATGATTCGAAGCATGACCGCCTACGCGGGTGGCGAGCGGGTCACCCCGTGGGGCACGCTGGGCTGTGAGCTGCGCTCGGTCAACCACCGCTTCCTGGAGGTCGGCGCCCGCCTGCCTGAAGAGCTGCGGGCATTGGAGCCGCAGCTGCGCGAGCGCATCGCCGCGCGCCTGAGCCGCGGCAAGCTGGATCTGGTGCTGCGACTGCGTGCGCCGGACGCGGCGGGGAATCTGCAGGTCGATGAGGCCCTGCTGGGCCAGCTCGGGCATCTGGCCCACCGCCTGACGTCGGATTTTCCCAACCTGCAGGTGAGCTTCACCGATCTGCTGCAGCTGCCGGGTGTGACCCGGGGCGAGGCCACCGATGCGGCGGCCCTGCAGGTCGAGGCGCTGGCCTTGCTGGATCAGGTGCTGGACGGATTCGTCGAAGCCCGCGAGCGTGAGGGCGGCAAGCTCGCCGCGGCCATTGCCGAGCGCGTGGATGGCATCGAGCGCATCGCGGGTGACGTCCGCACGCTGATTCCCGCCATCCGTGATGGCCAGCGTGCCAAGCTGGCTGCGCGCCTGGCCGATCTGCCGCATCCGGTCGATCCCGGCCGCGCCGAGCAGGAGCTGGTGCTGTGGCTGCAGAAGCTGGATGTGGATGAGGAGCTGGACCGCCTGTCGAGCCACATCGTCGAGATCCGCCGCGTGCTCACGCAGCGCGAGCCGGTCGGCCGCCGCCTGGACTTCCTGCTGCAGGAGTTCAATCGTGAAGCCAACACGCTGGGCTCGAAGTCGGTGGACAGCCGCACGTCCAATGCCGCGGTCGAGCTGAAGGTGCTGATCGACCAGATCCGCGAGCAGGTGCAGAACATCGAGTGATGCTGCGGGGCGCCTTCGGGCGCCCTCATCGTTTCAGCGCACGCTGACGCCGGCAGGCCCCGCCAGCAGGTGGCCGATCACCGCGGCCTGGGCAAACCCGGCGTCGGCAAAAACGGCTTTCACCGCATCCACGGCGTCCGCTGCGCAGGATACGAGCAGGCCGCCGCTGGTCTGCGGGTCGGTCAGCAGTGGCTGCCAGTGGGCGGCCACGCCTTCGGCGAAATGCACCTGGCCGCCATACGAGGCCCAGTTGCGGTTGGATGCGCCGGTAACGCAGCCATGCTGCAGCAGTGCAAGTGTCTGTGGCAGCAGCGGTACCTGCGTGCTATCCACTTCGGCGGCCACGCCACTGGCGCGGCACACTTCCAGCAGATGGCCGAGCAGGCCGAAGCCGGTGACGTCGGTCATCGCATGCACCCCGTGCAACGCCGCCAACGGTACGCCCACGGCATTCAGGCGGGTGGTGGAGTCGAGCATCTGCCGGTAACCGTCGGCATCGAGGACGCCCTTCTTCAGCGCCGACGAATACACGCCCACGCCCAATGGCTTGCCCAGCACCAGCACATCGCCGGCGCGGGCATCGGCATTGCGCTTGAGCCGCTGCGGATCCAGCACGCCGATCGCGGCCAGGCCATAGATCGGCTCCACCGAGTCGATGCTGTGGCCCCCGGCCACCACGATGCCGGCGTCGGCACAGGCACGTTCGCCGCCCTGCAGGATGCCGCGGATCGTGTCCTGTGGCAGCGTATTGATGGGCATGCCGACGATGGCCAGTGCGAACAGCGGCCGCGCGCCCATCGCATACAGGTCCGACAGCGCATTGGTGGCGGCGATGCGGCCGAAGTCGAATGGGTCATCGACGATCGGCATGAAAAAGTCGGTGGTGGCGACGATCGCCTGGCGATCATCAAGCCGGTAGACCGCGGCATCGTCACTGGTCTCGCGGCCGACCAGCAGTTCGGCCGGCGCAGGGAACGCCGGGGTGCCCCGCAGCAGTTCGGCCAGCACGCCGGGTGCGATCTTGCAGCCACAACCGCCGCCGTGGGCCAGCGAAGTCAATCGCTGCGGAGCCTCGGCCGACGGGGGGAGTGGGGACTGCACATGCGAGGCCATGCCGGCATCTCCTGCAGGAACACGAATGGCGGAAGGCAGCAGGAGTCGAACCTACCAGGGAGCGATCGACGCCCCCTGCTGGGTTTGAAGCCCAGCCGCATGCCCGGATGCGCATGCCTTCCGAAGGTACGGCGGTACCGGTGCAGTCAACCGTGGGCGGTGTTCCATTGCAGGTCGCCGCGCGGCCGATGCTGGTCACCGACGCGTCGAGTGTAGCCAACGCGATTGAAGAACTCCAAGATCTGGATGCTGCGCTTGCGGCCCAGGCCGATGGCATCGCGGAATGCTGCCGCGTCCACCATGCCCGTTGCCTGTGACAGCCGGGCGACCGTTGCCGCCAGCGCGTCGATGCGGGCCGGTGCGTAGAACAGGTCCGGCACCACCTGGAACAGCTCGCCGCGCGCGGCGGCGCGGCGCAGGACCGCACGCATCTCCTCCTCGGCGAAGCCGAGATCGGCCGCAAGCGTGCGCACCCAGGGCGGATCGAAACCACCGGCATCCAGACGCGGGAGCACGCGTTCGAGAAGCGCGCGCTCGCGTTCCGGCGGCGCATGGTCGTGGCCTGGCAGCCGCCACCACGCGCCCACGCGCTGCAACGCGCCATCGTCGAACAGGTCCTGCAGCAGAGCGTTCCAGAGACTGGTCGAGAGCGCGGGCAGGGTGCTGCGCTGCAGGCGCCCGCTGTCGACACCGGGCTCGTCCGGCCGTCGCTCGTGCCAGTCATGCAGCGAGCGGATCACCTGTTCGCGCAGCGCCTGCCAGTGTGAGGCGAAGATGATCACCGTGTCCTCGCGGGTGGCGATGCGCCGGGCATCTGCAGGGAGATCGATCTGTGCGGCCTCACGCCGGCAGTAGCGTTGCAGGGCGGCCAGCGCGATGCCGGCCGGTGCCTGCTGCAGCAGCGGCCCGACGCCGGCGCCGGCCGCGAGCTGTTCAAGGGCTGCCAACCACGCCCGGCGTGCCGGGCTGCGCCGACGTCGTTGCGGTGGATCGGGATCGAGCACGGTGCCGCCGCCCAGCGTATGCGCTGCGGCCGAATCGCGGGCGATGAAGCGGTCGCCGCACATCGCGCAGACCGGGGCATCGAACACCAGCTGCACCAGCTGGCCGTTGCCACTGTCTTCATCCTCCAGCAGCACCACATGGGCCTGCCGGTGCATCGTGCCCCAGTGGATGTGCAGCGGTGTCCAGTCGCGCAGGGGCCGCACCTGTGCCGCAAGGCGAAGGCGTACGTCGACGCGGGTGGTGGCCTGCAGCGCGCGCGGATCGGCGATCCAGTCGCCGCGGGTGATGCCGTCGCGGGCGATGGCGGCCAGGTTCAGGGCACAGCGCTGTCCCGCGGCAGCCTGTCCACTGGCCTGGTTCTGCGCATGGATGCTACGGATACGCACGTCGATGGCGGCCGGCATCAACTGCAGATGCGCGCCGACCGCGGCCACGCCGCCCTGTACCGCGCCGGTGACCAGTGTGCCGTGACCGGCCAGCGAGAACACGCGATCCACCGGCATGCGGAACAGCTCGCTGCGGCGCTGGGCCGTCTGGCGGCTGTCGTTAGCGGCGGCCCACGCATGCAGGTGGGCGCGCAGCGCATGGATGCCGGCATCCGCGCTGTCGGTGCTGTTGCAGGCGAATACTGCAGACCCCTGCAGCGGTGTGCAGGCCAGCAGGGCAACGATCTCCGCTTCGGCCTCGGCAATGCGCGCCGCATCCACACGGTCGATCTTGGTCAATGCCACTGCAGCGCGGTCCACACCCAGCAGCTGCAGGATCGACAGATGCTCACGGGTCTGCGGCATCACGCCGTCATCGGCGGCGATCACCAGCAGCGCCACATCGATGCCGGTGGCACCGGCCACCATCGTGTGCACGAAGCGCTCGTGACCCGGCACATCGACGAAGCCCAGCATCGCCGGAGGCCCCTCTCCGCGTGCGGCCTCCACCGGCACATAGGCATACCCCAGTTCTATGGAGATGCCGCGCGCGCGCTCTTCCTGCAGGCGATCGGTTTCGATGCCGGTCAGTGCCCGCACCAGGCTGGTCTTGCCATGGTCGATATGCCCGGCGGTACCGACGATCATGCCTGCAGCGCGCTCCACTGGGCGAGGAAAGCAGCCTCATCCCCGTACTCAAGCCCGCGCAGGTCAAGCCACAGCGCATCCTCGGCAATGCGCCCGAGCACCGGCCGTGGCAGGCCGCGCAGGCGCTTGGCCAGCCGGTCCAACCCGGCAGCTGCAGCGACGCGGATGCGCAGGCCGGCGCTGGCCAGTTGCGCCTGTGGCTGCGCGCCACTGCCGACCTGGCTGTACATCGGCACCGCTTCAACCGCGTAATGCGCGGCCAGCGCCTGCTGCACGGAAGGCAGCAGGCGCTGTGCCTGCGCATGGATGTCTCCCTGTTCGCGGGACAGCGTGCGCAGGGTCGGCAGCCGCTGCGGCAGCAGTTCCGGTTCGCGGTACAGCGCCAGTACCGCTTCCAGCGCGGCCAGGCCCATCTTGTCCATACGAAGGGCGCGCTTGAGCGGATTGCAGTTGATGCGTGCGATGAGGTCGGCGCGGCCGGCAATGATCCCGGCCTGCGGTCCACCGAGCAGCTTGTCGCCGCTGAACGAGACGAGGTCGGCGCCCCCCGCCAGCGTTTCCTGCACTGTAGGTTCGCGCGGTAGACCGTGGGCAGACAGGTCGCACAGGCTGCCACTGCCAAGGTCCACCGCCAGTGGCAGCCCGTGCCCGTGCGCGATCGATGCCATCCGTGCAGTATCGACCTTGGCGGTGAAGCCGGTGATGGCGTAGTTGCTGGCGTGCACTTCCATCAGCAGCGCGGTGCGCGTGCCGATGGCGCTGTCGAAGTCGGCCGGATGGGTGCGGTTGGTGGTGCCCACTTCGCGCAGCCGCGCACCGGCGCTGCGCATTACATCGGGAATTCGGAAGGCGCCGCCGATTTCCACCAGTTCGCCCCGCGACACGATTACCTCGCGGCGATTGGCCAGGCTGTTGAGCAGCAACAGGACTGCTGCGGCGTTGTTGTTGACCACGGTCGCCGCTTCGGCGCCGGTCAGTTCGCAGACCAGTGCCCGCACGCGCGCATCGCGGTCCCCCCGACGGCCCAGGGCGATGTCGAATTCCAGATCCACCGGCGCCGTCATCGCGCGGGTCACTGCGCGTACCGCGGCGTCCGGCAACAGCGCGCGGCCGAGATTCGTATGCAGCACCGTGCCGGTGAGGTTGAATACCGGCTGCAGATCCAGGCGTGCATCGGCTGCCAGCGCCGACTGCAGGGCCGCGACCACGCCGGGTTCCGCGACGGCCCGCTGCAGCTGTTCCGGTGACAGCTGGCCGCAGCCGCTGCGCTCGCGCAACCCCTGCACGTGCTCGCGCAGCAGATGGGCGATGCGGCTGCGGCCGTGGTCCCTGATCAGCGTCGACAACGCCGGCAGGCGCAGCAGGCGGTCCAGCGAGGGCAGGGCGCTGGCCGGGGCGGTGGGGGCGTGCACGCGAGGCATCGGTTCAGTCGCCGTCGGACTGCCAGAGCAGCGGATTCTGGCTGGCGCGCATGTAGCCTTCCTCGCCCAGCAACAGATCCAGCGCCAGCGTGCCGAGGTCGTCGGCGACCGGCTCCAGCGCCGGATCCTTCTCCAGATACAGAATCTTGCGGTAGCTGTGGCAGTGATCGCAGGTCTCGGCGCGGATCGCGCCTTCACGCACCACCTCGCCTGCATCGCCGTCGACCTCGGCCAGCGCGCGATAGGCGATGTCCTTGCCGGCCGCGCCGCATTGGCTGCACTGCACGCGCACGTAGTGCCACTGACAGGCGCACAGCGAGCACGACAGATAGCGGTAGGACGCGTAGGGTGGGCGCGCCTGCACCACACTGGCCACCGGCAACGAGCCGCACAGCGGGCACAGCCCGGGTGCATCGGCAAGCGGTTTCAGGTCGGTGGGGCGGAAGCTGGCCGCGAGTACGGCCCAGTACACCTGCAGCGCGTTCATCACCAGCAGGGCAGCGACCGCGTCCAGCGACGGTGCGTCGTCGCGCTCCAGCACCGCATGCGCCTGTGCATCCAGCCAGGCGTCAGCGGCCGCGGCAACCCGTTGCAGTTCCTGTCGGGTCTCCGCAGGCAGTCCGGCTTCATCGGCGCAGTGCCGGCACAGCGCGCGCAACCAGTCGCGCCATCGGCCATCGAGCTGAAGTGTGTTGGCGGGCCGCAATGGCATGCCGGCGCTGGCCGCCGCGCTCGACTGCTGCGCGCGGGCCTGCGCCTGCAGCGCCTCGCGTTGCTGCGGCGTCAGTTCGTCCAGCAGCGCCTGTTGTGCATCGGCCAGTGCCGCCAGCAGCTGCAGGTAGCCACCGATGGCACTGCGTCCTGCCAGGCTGCGCAACCGGTCCGCACGTCCGCCGAACAGCGAGGCGATATCCGGCAGGATGATGCGCGGGACATCGCGCGAGGCCAGCGTCTCGATCTCACCGGGTTCAAGGATGCGTTGCGCCATGCGGGGCCAGCCGGAAGAACCAGCCTCCATCCTCGCCGTTGTCGACGCTGGCGTCCAGCGTGCTGCCAGCCACCTGAAAGGTCGGGGTCAGATCCGTTTTCCAAAGAAAAACGGATCTGACCCCATCGGTTGACCCCATCGGTTGTTGCCGTGTTCATCGTGTCGACCAAGGTCGACACCCACCAACAGCAGCGGGACCCATCCCGCCATCCGGCGGCAACCTGCTTTTGACGTTGACGTTGACGTTGACGTTGATCCGGCGGGTGCAGGGCCGCAGGCCCTGCCGTTACCCCTCTCCGCGCCGCCCGCGCAGGATGTCCCTGAACCACTGCCGATGGTGCTTGTAGGCCCACCCATAGGTCACCTTGCCCTGGGTCATCGCGCGCACCGAACCCTTGATCCAGATCGCGGCATAGATGTGCACCACGATGGCGCACACCAGTACCCAGCCAAACAGTGCGTGCACCAGCACCGAAAAACGGATCACGCCGATCGGGAACAGATGGCTGAAATACTGCCGCCAGATCACGAAGCCGGTCAGCAGCAACGCCGAAAGGCAGCCGATGATCGCCCAGAACAGCAGTTTCTGGCCGGCGTTGAAGCGGCCGACCGGTGGCAGTGTCTCATCCTCGTTGCGCAGCACCTCGCGCATGCCGCGCAGCCATGCGCGGTCATCGGCGGTAGGCAGGTTGTCACGCCACATGCGCAAGGCGAGCAGGGCGAAGCCCACCACCATGGCCAGGCCGACGAAGGGATGCAGGATGCGTGTCCACGGCCCTCCACCGAACAGCGCCGTCAACGGGAACAGCGCAGGGTGGAACAGGGCCAGGCCGGACAGCGCGGTCAGCACGAAGCAGATCGCCACGATCCAGTGGTTGATGCGGGTCGGAGCGCGGTAGCGCACGATCTGGCGGGGATGCGGGGCGTACTTCATGGCCGCTGCTCCTCTTCGATCTTCTTTGCTTCGTGCTCGGCCTGCTCTTCCTCCTCATCGTTGACCGTGTTGCGGCCGATGCCGATGTAGTGCAGGAAGCCCACGAAGGCTGTCGCGGCGATTGCCAGCACGCCCAGCGGCTTGGCCACCCCCTTCCAGACCTCGACCATGGGGCTGATGCGCGGGTCCTTGGGCAGGTCGGCGTACAGCTCGGGCTTGTCCACGTGCTGCAGCACGTACATCACGTGGGTGCCACCGACGCCCTGCGGGTCGTACAACCCGGCATTCTCGTAGCCGCGTGACTTCAGGTCCTCGACGCGGCCGGCGGCGTGCTCGGTCATCGCCTGCTTGCTGCCGAACGTGATCGCCCCGGTCGGGCAGGTCTTTACGCACGCCGGCTCCTGGCCCACGGCCACGCGGTCCGAGCACAGCGTGCACTTGTAGGCCTTGTGGTCCTTCTTGGAGATCCGCGGCACGTCGAACGGGCAGCCGGTCACGCAGTAGCCGCAGCCGATGCAGTTCTCCTCCTGGAAATCGACGATGCCGTTGGCGTACTGGATGATCGCGCCCGGCGACGGGCAGGCTTTCAGGCAGCCCGGGTCGCTGCAGTGCATGCAGCCCTCCTTGCGGATCAGCCACTCCAGCTTGCCCTTCTCGTCCTCGTACTCGCGGAACTTCATGACCGTCCACGACTGGTCGCTCAGGTCCGGCGGGTTGTCATAGCTGCCGACGCAGCTGCCGACCTCGTCGCGCAGGTCGTTCCACTCCATGCAGGCGACCTGGCAGGCCTTGCAGCCGATGCACTTGCTCACGTCGATCAGTTTGGCGACCTGTCCGGTGTGGGCACCGCGCGCCTGCGGCGAGGGCGTGGTGGTGGCCGAGCGGCGGATGATGTCCAGCGATTGCAGTGACATGGCGTGTCTCCTACACCTTCTCGACCTTGACCAGGATGCACTTCGATTCAGGCGTCTGCGAATTGCCGTCACCGATGGCGTTGGTCAGCGTATTGGCGATGTAACCGGGCTTGGCAGCACCCAGGAAGCCCCAGTGGATCGGCACGCCCACCTGGTGCACCGTCCTGCCATCGATCTGCAGTGCCTTGATGCGCTTGGTCACCATCGCTACGGCTTCGATGTGGCCACGCTTGGAGCTGACCCGCACGCGACTGCCGTTGCCGATGCCCAGCTCGTCGGCCAGGGCTGCGCCGATCTCGACGAACTGCTCCGGCTGGATGATGGCGTTGAGCTTGCCGTGCTTGGTCCAGAAGTGGAAATGCTCGGTCAGCCGGTAGGTGGTGGCCACGTGCGGGAACTCGTCCGGCGAGCCGATCTGCGCGCGGTCGCTGTCGAACACGCGCGCGGCCGGATTGTTCAGCGTCAGCGCCTGGCCCGGGCTCAGCGGGTTGCTGCGCAACGGCGTGTCGAAGGGCTCGTAGTGTTCCGGGAACGGGCCTTCGGCCATGCCGGCCTTGGCGAAGAAGCGGGCGATGCCCTCGGGGTTCATGATGAACGGGCCCATCCCGCCGGCCGGGTCTTCATCGGCCTTGAAGTCGGGCACGTCGATGTTGCCCCAGTTCCTGCCGTTCCAGGCGAGCAGGGTGCGTCGTGGATCGAACGGCTGCCCGGCGACGTCGCACGAGGCGCGGTTGTACATCACGCGGCGGTTGGCGGGCCACGCCCAGGCCCAGCCCAGCGTGTTGCCGATACCGGTGGGATCGCTGTTGTCGCGCCGTGCCATCATGTTGCCGGTCGGCCCCCACGCACCGATGTAGATCCAGCAGCCGGAAGACGTGCTGCCGTCGTCGCGCAGGTCGCCGAACGCGGCCAGCTGTTCGCCGGCCTTGCGCACCAGCCGGGTCGGGTCCTTCGGATCGAACACGTCCACCAGTGCCTTGCCGTTGTACTCCATCGCCAGTTCTTCCGGCGTCGGCAGTTTCGGGTCGGCGTAATTCCAGGCGAGGTCGCGCACCGGCTCCCACCACGCGCCGCCGTCCTTCTCGTACAGCGCCTTGATGCGGTGGAACAGCTCGGACATGATCTCGATGTCGCTGCGCGCTTCGCCCGGTGCGTTGGCGCCCTTCCAGTGCCATTGCAGCCAGCGCGAGGAGTTCACCACCGCGCCGTTCTCCTCGGCGAACGAGGTGGTCGGCAGGCGGAACACTTCGGTCTGGATCGTGCTCGGGTCGACGTCGTTCAGTGCGCCATGGTTCTGCCAGAAGGCGATGGTTTCGGTTTCCAGCGGGTCCATGCTGACCATGAACTTCAGCTTGGAGAACGCGCTGATCAGCTTGCCCTTGTTCGGTGCCGAGGCCAGCGGGTTGAAGCCCTGGCAGATGTAGCCATGGATCCTGCCTTCGTTCATCAGCTCGTAGGCCTGCAGCATGTCGTAGGGCTTGTCGAGCTTGGGCAGGTGATCGAAGCACCAGTTGTTGTCGGCGGTGGCGGCATCGCCCCACCACGACTTCATCAGACTGACATGGAACTTCGGGTAGTTCTGCCAGAACGACATCTGGTTGGCGCGCAGCGGCTTCTGCGTGCGCTTGGCGATGTAGGCGTTGTAGTCCTGCTCGTCCTGCCTGGGCAGTGTCAGGTAGCCCGGCAGCAGGTCGGACATCAGGCCGATGTCGGTCAGGCCCTGGATGTTGGAATGCCCACGCAGGGCGTTCATGCCGCCGCCGGCCACGCCGATGTTGCCCAGCAGCAGCTGCACCATCGTGCCGGCGCGCACGTTCTGCGCACCGACGGAGTGCTGCGTCCAGCCCAGCGCGTACAGGATGGTCATCGCCTTGTCCTTGCCGGCGGTGGACGCGATCATGTCCCAGATCTGGCGGATGCTGTCGGCGGGCGTACCGCAGATGCGTTCGACCATCTCCACGGTATAGCGTGCGTAGTGCTGCTTGAGCAGGTTGTAGACGCAGCGCGGGTCCTTCAGCGTCGGGTCGCTGCGTACGTAACCGTCGTCGCCATACAGGTAGTCCCAGCTGGAGCGGTCGTAGCTGCGCTTCTGCGGGTCATAGCCCGAGTACAGGCCGTCGGTGAAGGCGAATTCGTCTTTCACCAGGAACGACATGTCGGTGTAGTTCAGCACGTACTCGTGCTGGATGCGGTCCTCGGCCAGCAGGTAGTTGATCAGGCCACCCAGGAACACGATGTCGGTGCCGGTGCGGATCGGCGCGTAGACATCGGCCACCGCGGCCGAGCGGTTGAAGCGTGGATCGATGACGATCAGGCGGGCCTTGTTGTATGCCTTGGCCTCGGTCACCCATTTGAACCCGCACGGGTGTGCCTCGGCGGCATTGCCACCCATGATCAGGATCAGGTCGGCATTCTTGATGTCGACCCAGTGATTCGTCATCGCACCTCGGCCTAGCGTCGGGGCAAGACCTGCCACCGTCGGGCCGTGTCAGACACGTGCCTGGTTGTCGAATGCGAGCATTCCAAGCGAGCGGACGACCTTGTGGGTCAATACCGCGGTTTCATTGCTGGTGGCCGAGGCCGCCAGCATGCCGGTGGTCAGCCAGCGGTTGACCGTCTGCCCCGCCTCGTTCTTCTGCACGAAGTTGGCGTCGCGGTCTTCCTTCATCAGCCGCGCGATGCGGTCCAGAGCGTCGTCCCAGCTCAGGCGCTTCCATTCGTTCGTACCCGGTGCACGGTATTCCGGGTAGAGCAGGCGCGATTTGCTGTGGATGATGTCGGCCAGGCCGGCGCCCTTCGGGCACAGCGTGCCACGGTTGACCGGATGGTCCGGGTCGCCCTCGATGTGGAAGATGCTCGGCTCGGCGTTCTTGGCGCCATCGCCGAGGCTGTACATCAGGATCCCGCAGGCCACCGAACAGTACGTACAGGTGTTGCGGGTCTCGGTGGCGCGGGTCAGCTTGTACTGCCGCACCTCCGCGAGCGCGATGCCGGGCGCGAAGCCCATCAGGGCCAGGCTGGAGCCCACCAGGGTTGTCCCGGTGACCTTCAGGAACTGGCGGCGACTCATCGAGGGCATGCCGTTCTCCTTGGATGGCGGGGAGGCGTGCAGGCCTCCGGGCTGTCGGTGGGTACGGCCGTCGAAGGGGAGAACCGCCAGCATGCCGCGAGCGTCTTTCCGGGAACGACCGCAATGCCCCGGTTATAGCACAGCCCCCCGCATGCCCATGTGGCACAAGGCCGGCCGGGTGTGGCCGGGCGCGGGGAGGGGCCGCTCTGGTAAAGTTGCGTGCCCGCACCCCGGGGAGCCGTCTGCCGGGCCTGGTTCCAGGATGTTCCGCGCAGTCCCCGCCGTCCTGGCGCGATCCTCCGCGCCATGTCTGGAACATCGAGGAAAAATTTTGCGAAATCAACCAGTTGGGTTCCGTGCATGAGCGCCCCGTCCACCCCGTCGGCCACCATCGCGCGCGGCACGCTGTACATCGTTGCCGCCCCTTCAGGCGCCGGCAAGAGCAGCATCGTCAACGCGACGCTGGCCCGCGACCCGCAGATCGCCCTGTCGATCTCCTTCACTTCGCGGGCCATGCGACCGGGTGAAGTGAACGGTGAGCACTATCACTTCGTCACCGCAGAGAAGTTCGAGCAGATGATTGCTGCGGGCGAATTCTTCGAGCATGCATGGGTGCACGGAGACTGGAAGGGCACGGCGCGGCAGTCGGTGGAACCGCAGCTGGCGGCCGGCCAGGATGTGCTGCTGGAGATCGACTGGCAGGGCGCGCAGCAGGTCCGGCAGCTGGTACCGGGCACGGTCACCGTGTTCATCCTGCCGCCGTCCAAGCAGGCCCTGCAGGACCGCATGCGCAAGCGTGGGCAGGACAGCGAGGCGGTGATCGCCCAGCGCCTGGGCGCCGCCCGCGACGAGATGCTGCACTTCAACGAGTTCGACTACGTCATCGTCAACGAGGTGTTCGACACCGCCGTGGACGAGCTGTGCGCGATCTTCACCGCCAGCCGCCTGCGCCGCGAGGCCCAGAAGGTCCGCCACGCCGGGCTGATCCAGGCCCTGTTGACCCCTGATCCGGGCGCAACTGACTGATTCCAAAAGAATCGGGTGAGGGTTGGCTTGATTTTGTCCAGCCCCTGCCGGTACACTCCGTCCCCTTTCCCTCATTCGACTGAGCGGCCGACCGGTCGCCGGGAGCCCGTATGGCCCGCATCACCGTAGAAGATTGCCTGGAAGTCGTTAACAACCGTTTCGAGCTGGTCATGATGGCCTCCAAGCGTGCCCGCCAGCTCGCCAATGGCGTGCAGGCCACGCTGGACAACAGCGAGACCGAGGACAAGCCGACCGTGCTGGCGCTGCGCGAGATCGCTGCCCGCAAGATCGACAACGCGCTGATCGACGAAGTCGAGAAGGCCGAGCGTGAGCGCGCCGAGCGCGAAGCGCTGGAGTGGGCCGCCGCGGAAGTGGTCGCCGATGAAGACATGTCCAAGAACGACGATTGATCGCATCGATCAACGTCATCGCTGGACACGCCGAACAGCCCGCCCCGTGCGGGCTGTTTCGCATTCAGGATTTGCCGTAAACGTCGCGCTGGAATAGGCTTCGGGCATGAACCCAGGCCCCACTGCCAAGGTCGCCGCAGCCCCCACTGCCGCCGTACCCGACTACGTCCTCCAGCTTGAACGCGCCGCCCATTACCTGCCGCCGGAGCAGCTGCCGCTGCTGCGCCGTGCCTGGGAAGTCGGGGCCGCTGCGCACGCTGGGCAGACACGCAAGTCGGGCGAGCCCTATATCACCCATCCTGTGGCGGTTGCGCAGGTGCTGGCCGAGCTCGGCCTGGATGTCGAAGCGTTGATCGCCGCGATCCTGCACGACACCATCGAGGACACGCCGCTGACCCGCGAGGCGCTGGCCGCCGAGTTCGGCGAGCCGGTTGCCGAACTCGTCGATGGCGTGACCAAGCTGGACAAGCTGAAGTTCCGGGACCGCCAGGAAGCTGCCGCGGAGAGCTTCCGCAAGATGCTGCTGGCGATGTCGCGCGACCTGCGCGTGATCATGATCAAGCTGGCCGACCGCCTGCACAACATGCGTACGCTGGGCGCCCAGAGCCGCGAAGCGAGGAGCCGCATCGCCCGCGAGACGCTGGAGATCTACGCGCCGATCGCGCAGCGGCTGGGCATGAGCCTGGTCAAGAGCGAGCTGCAGAACCTGGGCTTCAAGGCGTTGTATCCGTGGCGCCACGCGATCCTGGAAAAGCACATCCGCAGCCAGCCGGTGGTGCGCCGCGAGGCGATGGCGCAGGTGGAAGTGCAGCTCTCGCAGCGACTGGCGAAGGAGGGCATCGAACACCGCCTGGTCAGCCGCATCAAGACGCCGTGGAGCATCTACAACAAGATGCGCGACGAGAACAAGAGCTTCGACCAGGTGATGGACGTGTTCGGGTTCCGCCTGGTCGTGCGCAGCGTGCCCACCTGCTATCACGCACTGGGCTCGGTGCATGCCACGTTCAAGCCGCTGGACGGTCGCTTCCGTGACTTCATCGCCATTCCCAAGGCCAACGGCTACCAGTCGCTGCACACCGTGCTGTTCGGACCGTATGGCTCGCCGATCGAGGTGCAGATCCGTACCGAGGAAATGGACCTGATTGCCGAGCGAGGCGTGGCCGCACACTGGACCTACAAGTTCGGTGGCGATTCGCCCAACAGCGCGCAGAGCCGTGCCCACGCGTGGATCGTCGAGTTGATCGATTCGCAGCGCGCGGCCGGCTCCTCGCTGGAATTCCTCGACAACGTGAAGGTCGACCTGTTCCCGGACGAGGTCTACCTGTTCACGCCGAAGGGGAAGATCCTGGCCCTGCCGCGCAATTCCACCGCGCTCGATTTCGCTTACGCCGTGCATACCGATGTCGGCAACATGGCGGTGGCCTCGCGCGTGGACAAGAAGCTGGTGCCGTTGCGCACCAAGCTGGTCTCCGGGCAGTCGGTGGAGATCATCACCGCGCGTTCGGCCACGCCCAAACCGCAGTGGCTGGAGTTCGTGGTCACCAGCAAGGCACGCACCGCGATCCGCCACCAGCTCAAGCAGCTGGAGCACGAGGACGCCGTGCAGCTGGGCCACCGCATGCTTGACCGTGCGCTGGAGGCGATGGATTCCTCGCTGGAGCGGCTGCCGAAGGGGCGCCTGGATGCATTCCTGGCCGAACACCGTTTCCCGCGCCTGGAGGCGCTGCTGGCCGAAGTCGCGCTCGGCAACTGGATGCCGACCCAGGCCGCGCAGGCGCTGATGGCCTATGCGGAACTGCGTGGCGGCCCGCATTCGCGCCACCACTCGCAGGAGAAGATCCTGATCAATGGCAGCGAGCGCGGCGTGGTCACCTTCGCGGGCTGCTGCCAGCCGATTCCCGGCGACGACATCATGGGCTACCACACCGCCGGCAAGGGCATCGTGGTGCATCGCATGGACTGCCCGAACCTGGCCGAGCTGCGCAAGTCGCCCGAGCGCTGGGTGCTGATCGGCTGGGATACCACCGTTTCCGGTGACTACGACACCTCGCTGGTGGTGGAAGTGGAGAACGGCACCGGCGTGCTGGCCCAACTTGCCGCCGCGATCGCGCAGAGCCAGTCCAACATCGAGCGCGTGGATTATCTGGATCGCGACTTCAACGCTGCCGTGCTGGCGTTCAACATCCAGGTGCGCGACCGCAACCACCTGGCCGAGGTCATGCGGCGCCTGCGCCGCCTGTCGGTCGTGCAGTCGGTGCGCCGCCAGTAAAGCCACGCCATGCGTGGATGGTTCTTGTGGAGCCGAGCCCACGCTCGGCTGCTCTTGCCTGAAGCAGCCGAGCATGGGCTCGGCTCTACGGATGGCGCATCGCAGGCCCGGATTGAAGTAGATCCACGCCATGCGTGGATGATATTCCGTGCACACGATGCGCGAGGTCGGATCACGCCGCCTGTTCGCGCCAATACGCATGCAGCGCCGGGATATCCCCAGCGGTCAGCAACGGCATCGCCGCCTTGATCTGCGCCAGCGGCCACTCCCACCACGCCATTTCCAGCAACCGCGCGATGTCCTCCGCTTCGAACCGGCTGCGCAGCACCTTGGCCGGGTTGCCGCCCACGATGGCGTAGGGCGCCACGTCGCGGGTCACCAGTGCCCGGCTACCGATCACGGCACCATCGCCGATGCGCACTCCCGGCAGGATCATCGCCTCGGCGCCGATCCACACGTCGTTGCCGATCACGGTGTCACCGGCCGGCCTGAAGGCGTCATTGGCCGCGGCAAAGGCCGACTCTTCCTGCATGTAGAAGAACGGAAACGTCGATGCCCAATCGTGCCGGTGGCCCTGGTTGCCAGCCATGATGAAGCTGACGCCGCTTCCTATCGAGCAGAAGCTGCCGATGATCAGCTTGTCCACGTCGTCGCGATCAGGCAGCAGGTAGCGCGCGCAGTCGTCGAAGCCGTGCCCGTGGTAATAGCCGGAGTAGTAGCTGTAGCGGCCGACGAGGATGTTGGGGTTGGTGACCATTTCGGTCAGCAGCTTGCCCTTGAAGGGGGAGTCGAACACGTTTGCCATGGCTTGGTCCCACAGGAATCAGCAGCCAGTCTACGGATGCGCCCGGCCCGGAGACCATGGGTGGATGGTGCACCGGTAGCGCCGGGCCATGCCCGGCGAGCGCGCCACGCAGCATGAACCAAACGTCGCCGGGCATGGCCCGGCGCTACCGGGTTGCTACAATCGCCGCTCTGTTTTCCAAATGCACCGGAGCGACCATGTCCCGCCAGATCATCAACACCGAAAAGGCGCCTGCCGCCATCGGCCCTTACTCGCAGGCCGTGCGCGCCGGCAACACCGTGTACTTCTCCGGCCAGATCCCGCTTGATCCGGCGACCGGCGACATCGTCGGTGCCGGTGATGTCGAAGCCCAGGCCCGCCGCGCGTTCGACAACCTCAAGGCCGTGGCCGAAGCTGCCGGCGGTTCGCTGGACCAGGTCGTGCGCCTTGGCCTGTACCTGACCGACCTGGGCGAGTTCGCCAAGGTCAACGCGGTCATGCAGGACTACTTCCAGGCTCCGTTCCCGGCCCGTTCCACCATCGAAGTCTCCGGCCTGCCGAAGGGCGCCAACTTCGAGGTCGACGCGGTGATGGTCATCGACTGACGCCCCCGTGGCACGCAAGGCGGCGGTCACTCCGGTCCTGTCACCGTCCGGCGAAGCATCCCTGGCGATGCTCGCCGGCGTGGGTCCGGCCGTGGCCGCCAAGCTGCAGGCGCGTGGCCTGGCCACCCTGCAGGATCTCTGGCTTCACCTGCCGCTGCGCTATGAGGACCGGACCCGGCTGACCCGCATCGAAGACCTGCGATCCGGCGTGCCGGCACAGGTGGAAGTGCGCGTCGTCGCGGTCGAGCGCGGCATGCGCTACCGGCCGATGCTGAAGGTGGCGGTCGAGGACGAGGGGCAGGGCACCCTGGTGCTGCGCTTCTTCCATTTCCGCCAGCAGCAGGTCGGCCAGTTCGCGGTCGGCAACCGCCTGCGCTGTTTCGGAACGCCCAAGCCGGGCCACCTTGGCCTGGAAATCGTTCATCCCAGCTACCAGGTGCTGGGGCGCAACGATGATCCTGAACTTGGCGACCGCCTCGATCCGGTGTATCCCACGGTGGAAGGTGTGGGCCCGATGACGATGCGCAGGCTGATCGGCCAGGCACTGGATCGCCTGCCTGAAGAAGCCGCGCTGGAACTGCTGCCCGTCGGCTGGCTCGATGGCCTCGGCCTGCCGTCGCTGCGCAGTGCGCTGCTGACGGTGCACCGGCCGCCACCGGATGCCGACCTGGCCGCGCTGGCCGCCGGCACCCATCCGGCGCAGCGCCGGCTGGCGATGGAAGAACTGCTGGCGCACCACCTCAGCCTGCGTCGCCAGCGCATCGCGCTGCAGGCGCATCATGCGCCGCCGCTGGCCGGCCCCGGTGCGCTGGCCAAGGCGCTGCTGAAGCAGCTGCCGTTCGCCCTCACCGGCGCGCAGGCGCGCGTATTCAAGCAGATCCGCGAAGACCTCGCGCGACCTCGTCCCATGCTGCGGCTGGTGCAGGGCGACGTGGGTTCCGGCAAGACCGTGGTGGCCGCGCTGGCCGCCATGCTGGCGGTAGAGCAGGGCAAGCAGGTCGCGCTGGCCGCGCCCACCGAACTGCTGGCCGAACAGCATCTCAACAACCTGCGCGGCTGGCTGGAACCGCTGGGCGTACGTATTGCCTGGCTGGCCGGCAAGGTCACCGGCAAGGCGCGCGCGAAGGTGATGGAACAGGTCGCCAGTGGTGAAGCACAGGTGGTGGTCGGTACCCACGCGCTGATGCAGGAGGCGGTGGTGTTCCAGGACCTCGCCCTGGCCATCGTCGACGAACAGCACCGCTTCGGCGTGCACCAGCGCCTAGCGCTGCGCGACAAGGGCGCCGGCGGCAACAGCGTGCCGCACCAGCTGGTGATGACCGCCACGCCGATTCCGCGCACGCTGGCGATGTCCGAGTACGCGGACCTGGACGTATCGGCCATCGACGAACTGCCACCGGGCCGTACGCCGGTGCAGACCGTGGCCCTGAACAACGACCGCCGGCCGGAGCTGATCGAACGCATTGCCTTGGCCTGCGCGGAAGGACGGCAGGTGTACTGGGTGTGCACGCTGATCGAGGAAAGCGAAGAGCTGGATGCCACGCCCGCACAGGCCACCTTCGAATCGCTGCAGGCGCTGCTGCCGGGCGTGCGCGTGGGGCTGGTGCACGGGCGGATGAAGGCCGCCGAGAAACAGGCGACCATGGTCGCGTTCAAGGCCGGTGACATCGACCTGCTGGTGGCGACCACGGTGATCGAAGTGGGTGTGGACGTGCCCAATGCCTCGCTGATGGTGATCGAGAACGCCGAGCGTCTGGGCCTGGCCCAGCTGCACCAGCTGCGCGGTCGCGTCGGCCGCGGTTCGGCGGTGTCGCGCTGCGTGCTGCTGTACCAGGCGCCGCTTTCGCAGATGGCGCGCGAGCGCCTGCAGACCATGCGCGAAACCAACGATGGCTTCGTCATCGCCGAGAAGGACCTGGAACTGCGCGGGCCGGGCGAACTGCTTGGCACGCGGCAGACAGGCCTGGCCGGCTTCCGCATCGCCGATCTGGCACGCGACGCCGGCCTGCTGCCCGGCGTGCATGACCTGGCCGAGCGCCTGCTGGCGCAGCAGCCCGCACTGGCCGACCGCGTGGTCAACCGCTGGATCGGCGCGGCCGTGCGCTACGCCTCGGCCTAAGCGACCTCTGTGCGCTGCGCGCGGGAGTCGAGCATGGCTCGACTCCACAGACAGCGCCTTCGATCATTTCCATGTTCATCCACGCATTGCGTGGATGTGTCGACCAAGGTCGACACCTGGCAGAGCAAAATGCCGTTCCGACAGGCCGCGGGAAACTGTCGGAGGCGGACCCACCCCGCCATGCCCCAGAAAACCAGCTTTTGCCGTTGCTCTGGCGTTTGCCGTTGATTCGGCGGGTGCAGGGCACAGCCCTGCCAGAACCCCCATACTTGCAACGGTCATCATCCCGGTCCACACTTCGTTGCCGATCTGAAGACGGCAACAATGACCCACAAGATCCCCCTGTTGATCGACACCGATCCCGGTGTGGACGACGCCCTGGCCCTGCTCATGGCCTTTGCCGATGAACGGCATGACGTGGTCGCCCTGACCATCGCCGCCGGCAATGTCGGCCTGCAGTACACCGTCCGTAACGCCCTCAAGCTCTGCGACATCGTCGGCCGTCCCGACGTGCCGGTGTTTGCCGGCAGCCCCGATCCGCTGCTGCATCCCTCCGTCGATGCCGCGCATGTGCACGGCCGTGATGGCTACGGCGATGTCGATCTGCCACCGCCGGGCCGACAGGCCGAAGCCGAGCATGCCGCGCTGGCGATCCTGCGCCTGTCGCACAAGCATGCCGGCGAACTGATGCTGGTGATGCTCGGCCCGCTGACCAACCTGGCGCTGGCGCTGAAGCTGGACCCGACCCTGCCTGAGCGCATCAAGCGCATCGTGGTGATGGGCGGCGCGGTCACCTGCCACGGCAACATCACGCCGGCGGCGGAGTTCAACATCGCCTTCGATCCGGAAGCGGCGCACGTGGTGTTCACCGCATTCAAGCACCTGCTGGTGTCGGACTGGGAAGCCACCGTCGCCCACGGCCTGCCGCTGCAGGAGGCCGAGACGTGGCTGCAGGCCGATTCGGAGCGCGCCCGCTTCTATGAGCTGATCTCGCGCAAGACCCGTGGCCTGTCCGAAGACAGCAAGGGCGGACGCTGGTACACCGCCGATGCCCTGGCCATGGCCTGGGCGCTGAACCCGGAAGGGCAGCTGCGGGTGGAATCGCGGCCGCTGAACGTGGAACTGAACGGAACGTTCAGTCGCGGCGCGACCCTCGTCGACTGGAACCGCCAGACCGGCCAGCCGGACAACTGCGACCTGCTGATGGCCTACGACCAGGCCCGCTTCGAAAGCCTTGTGCGGCAGGCACTTGGCGCGGACTGAGCGCGGATCCACGCCACCGGTTGCCCCAAGGGGCGGCCGGTGCTTATAATGCCGCTCTTGACCACCAGCCCATTTACGGTGTGAGCCCATGAAGGCCGATATCCATCCGAACTACCGCGACGTCGTCTTCCATGACGTCACCTCCGATTTCAAGATCCTGACCCGCTCCACCATGGCGACGAAGGAAACCATCCAGTGGGAAGACGGCAACGAATACCCGCTGGTCAAGGTTGAAATTTCCTCGGCTTCGCATCCGTTCTACACGGGCAAGCACAAGGTCATCGACACCTCGGGCCGCATCGACAAGTTCCAGAAGCGCTACGCGCGCTGATCTGTCGATCCAGCTCCGAACCGACGGCCGCGCTCTGCGCGGCCGTTTGTTTTTCCCCGGCGCCTGCCCAACAGGCGTTTGGATGGACAGAACACTGCGTTCGCGTGACAACGCTTTTGCCGATCCGGGCCACTCGCTGGCCGGGTTCCGGCCGCCTGCCGTCTACGACTTCCGTCTAGCACCGGGCAAATGCTGCTGTGCGATAATGGCGTGATCCACGACACAGGTCGTGGACGTCATTCACGTGCCTGACCAATGCGCTTGGGCAGGCGCCTTCCCATGAAGGAGCGCACACAGTGTCCGATCTTGATCAGGTCACGCTCAACGCCGGCGACACGTCGGTCGTTCTGCCCGTCATCAAACCCACCCTTGGCAACGACTGCGTCGACATCGCGAAGCTGACCAAGGAAACGGGGTTCTTCACCTACGATTCCGGCTTCACCGCGACGGCCAGCTGCAAGTCCGCCATCACCTACATCGACGGCGACAAGGGCGTGCTGCTGTACCGCGGCTACCCGATCGAACAGCTGTCGGAAAAGTCGAGCTACGTCGAAGTGGCCTACCTGCTGATCAACGGCGAGCGTCCGAGCGCCGAGCAGCTGAAGGCCTTCACCGATGAGCTGGCTGCCGAGGCCAACGTCCCCGATTCGATCAACACCCTGATCGGCAGCTTCGCCAAGGATGCCCATCCGATGGCCATCCTGGCTGCCGCGATCGCGCAGCTGTCGGCCGTCTACCACGACGCGCTGGACCTGTCCGACGCCGAACAGCGCCGCCAGGCCGCTGTGCGCCTGATCGCCAAGGTGCCGACCCTCTCGGCGCTGATCTACCGTCACGGCAAGGGCCTGCCGGCCAACACGCCCGACACCTCGCTGGATTACGTCAGCCGCTTCCTGAAGCAGACCTTCGAGTCGGCCGACGGCCAGTACGAACTGAATCCTGACGTGGTCAAGGCGCTGGACCTGCTGTTCATCCTGCACGCCGACCACGAGCAGAACGCGTCCACCTCGACGGTGCGCCTGGTCGGCTCGACCGGTGCCAATCCGTATGCGTCGGTTGCCGCAGGCGTCACCGCGCTGTGGGGTCCGGCCCATGGCGGTGCCAACGAAGCCGTGCTGAAGATGCTGGAAGAAATCGGTTCGGCCGACAACGTGGAATCGGCCGTGCTCAAGGCCAAGGACAAGACCTCCGGCTTCCGCCTGATGGGCTTCGGCCACCGCGTCTACAAGAACTTCGATCCGCGCGCCAAGGTCATCGGCGAGATGACCAGCAAGGTGCTCAAGCAGCTGGGCGTGCAGGACCCGCTGCTGGACGTGGCCGTGAAGCTGGAGCAGGCCGCGCTGCAGGACGACTACTTCGTCGCCCGCAAGCTGTACCCGAACGTCGATTTCTACAGCGGCATCATCTACAAGGCGCTGCAGATTCCGACCGAGATGTTCACCGTCATGTTCGCCCTGGGCCGTACCTCCGGCTGGGTGTCGCATTGGCTGGAACAGCAGGTCGATCCGGAAATGAAGATCGGCCGTCCGCGCCAGGTCTACACCGGCAGCGACGTGCGCGACTACCAGGGCTGATCGCCCCGTAATCGCAACGTGGAAGAACGCCCCCGCAAGGGGGCGTTTTTTTTTGCCCAGGCCAACGTTGCCCCTTGCCGGTGCGATGCCGAAAGCGTCGCATTCTGCTGGTCACGGCACGCGCGATGCGTGTGTGATGTCGCAGAAGTACGCGTAATCGGCAATCAAGAAACGTTGCATGTACACCGCAGGAGCCGATCAATACCTTGACCGCGCTGCTGGCAGGGCAGGTCCGTGCCGGCAGTGCTTCCATCCAGGAGGCAACCCAATCCATCAGAGAGAGAAACCATGTCGCACATGTTCAAGAAGGCCGCCCTGGCCGTGGCGCTCGCCGGCGCTTCGCTGACCGCGCAGGCCGCCGTGGAAACCAACATCACCGTGTGGGCGAACGTCGATCCGACCCTGTCCCTGCTCAAGGCCGACGGCACCGCGCTGCCGGACGCGGTGCAGCTGGTCTACCGCGCCGGCGGTGCCGGCCTGTCGTCGTGGACCGAAGATGTGCGCATCTTCACCAATGACACCGAGAAGGACGTCAGCGTACGCCTGGCGGCCGACGCCGTGCTGCGTCCCGACCTGGCCGCACCGGGTGCCATCAACGTGCCGCTGACGGTCAGCCTCAACGGCCGCGCCCTGGAGACCACCCCGATCGACTTCGCTGCAGACGACCTGTTCGACAGCGCGATTCCGGGTGCGTCGATCGCCATGCCGCTGCGCGTGCAGCAGACCGTGTCCGGCGAGATCAACTTCGCGGGCCTGTACAGCGGCACCGTTGCGCTGGTCGTGTCGCAGAACACCGCCGCGCCGTAATCCCCCACCGCGCCGGCCCGTGCGCGGGCCGGCCGGCCATCGGTTGTCTCCCCATGTTGATACCTGCACCTGCCCACAGCCGGCTGGCGGTCGCGCTCGCCCTGACGTTGGCCATTCCGGCCCTGCCGGCTGTCCACGCACGGCCGGTGCCGGCCGGTTTCGAAGACCTCGCCAGCGGCCAGACCGAGCGTGTCGAGGTACGCCTGTTCGGGCAGTCGGCCGGCCTGTGGTCCGCCTGGGTCACGCTGGATACGGTGCAGCTGGACCAGCCCGCGCAGGTACTGGAAGCCCTGGGTCTCAGCGCCGATGCGCGCGACGCGCTGCAGGCGGCACTGGCTGCACCGCTGCCGCGCAACAGTCATCTGGCCTGTCCCTACGGCCAACCGGATCCCGGCTGCGGCTGGATCGACAGTCCGGACGATCCTGCGCAGGTGCACGCCATCTTCGATGAAAGCGACGGCGTGTTGATGTTGTTTCCGGCACGCCGGTGGCTGCCACAGCAGAGCGCGCAGCGCTCGCCGTTCCACCAGGTGTCCGAGCAGGCACAGAACGCGCTGCTGCAGCAGCAGACCGTGAATTTCAGCGGGGGCGATGGCTATCAGGCGTTGAGCGTGCAGGGCAGCACGGTGCTTGGCGTGCTGCGCGATGGCCATGTCGCCAGCAGCTGGAACTACAGCCGCCAGGCGCGGCAGGGTTATCGCGCGCATGACCGCTTCCAGCTGGACGATCTCTACTATCGCCACGATCTTGCCCAGCGCCACTACGTGCAGCTGGGCCGCATGGACCGGCGCAATCTGTCCAGCCAGCAGGGCGGCACCTTCGGGTTCGGCATGCTGCCGCTGGATCGCTTCGAGGGGCTGCGCGTGGGTACCACGCAGGCCTACGTCGATACCGACGCGAACGTCACCTCCACCCCGTTGACCGTGCTGCTCGGCCGTGATGCACGCGTGGATGCCTTCGACGGTGATCGCCTGCTGCAGACCTTCTACCTGCAGGCCGGTGTCAACGATCTCGATACGCGCCGGTTTCCGCTCGGCAGCTACACCGTCACCCTGCGCATCTATGAGGATGGCCGCTTCGTGCGCAGCGAGGAGGCGCCCTTCAGCCGTGGCGGCGACTGGTCCGAGCGCAGCCTGCAGTGGTTCGTGCAGGGCGGGCGGCGCCGTGCGCATGCGACACGTGCAAGTGACATCGGCGATGCGTCCGACACGGCGGTACAGGCAGGGTTGCGCATCCCCCTCGCGCGCAACTACGGCATGACAGCGGGGATCGCCCGCGTCGCCGATACCGGTTACGGCGAACTGCGCCTGGATGGACGCCAGCAGTTCGGGCGGCATGACCTGCAGGCGATGGTCGGCGTGCTGAACGGAGGCGACGGCAGCCACGGCCTGCAGCAGCAGCTGAGCTATCGCCACTACGCGTCCTGGAATGTCTATCGGCAACGCCTGCGTGGCGGTGCGTGCCAGAGCAGCACGCCGGTGCTGCATGACCGTTTCGGTTGTGTCGATGCGCTCAGTGCCTCGGTATCGGCGCCCCTGTTCGGCGGCAGCCTGTACCTGGGATACACGCGCCGGCGCAGCTTCACCCCGGAGTGGAGCCTGCCCGGCGAAGACGACGATGCCTGGACGGGCCTGCCGCCGGGCCTGTTGCCGCCTCATGTGCCGGCGCTGCGTCCTGCGCAGACCTCGCGCAGCCTGCAGGCCAGTTACAGCCGTACCCGGCAGTGGCGTGGACTGAGCATCGGCAGCCGGCTGGGGGTGTGGCAGCAGGACACCGACACCGGCAGCGGGCGCGGGCCTGCCCGTGATCGCGGCCTCTACCTGAACATTGCAGTCTCGCGGCTGCAGCGGATCGACGACGGCAGCGTGCAGCAGCGCGTGGCGCTGGACATGCGCCAGCCTCAGCACAGCCGCCCGGATGCCCGCCTGGGCCTGTCGCATTCGCTGCGGCAGGAGCGCGACGGCGACGCGCGCGATCTGGGCGCCGAGCTGAGCGCGTACAACGACGACCGCTACAGCGCGCTGGCCAGCGCCCGTATCGACAACCGCTTCGGGCAGAGCGGTGCATCGGTGTCGTACTACCAGCACCACGGTGGGGGTGAACTGGCCTACAGCGGCAACCACACGTCGGGGCTGTCGCTGTCCGCACGCGGGCTGCACTGGGGCGGCGCCCATGGCGCCGATGCCGGGGTAGTGGTCAGCGTGGACGATGCGCGCGATCTGGAGCTGAGTGGCGCGGCTGCCGACATCCGCGCCGGCAGCAACCGGCGCCGCATCCTCGGCTTCGGCGAGCGCCGGCTGCTGCCGCTGGGCGGCTACCAGCGTCACCGCGTGGACGTGCAGGACGCCAGTGCGCACGACAGCGACGCCGCAGTGCGTGTCGCCCGCCTGGGCGCGGCGCAGCACGCCTTCCTGCTGCCGGGAAAGGTGATCGCGCTGCCGGTCACGCTGGACGTGACCTACACCTTCATCGGCAACGCACGCGACATCGCCGGTACCCCGCTGGAAGGCGCCCGCATCCTCAATGCGCCGGTGCCCTCGCTGGGCCGCGACGGCGGCTTCATCGCCGAGTTCCCGCAGCGCGAGCCGGTGCTCTACCTGCTGCGTGCAGGCGACCTGCTGCAGTGCCCGCTCACCGTGCGTGAGCGCCGCAGCGTGGTGCTGCTGGTCGGCCAGGTGCAGTGCGAACCGCTGGCGCTGGAGCAGTTGCCGGCACCGATCCGCCACCAGGCGCGGGTACAGCGGCTGCTCAACGAACTGGCCCCGGTGGCGGGGCGCAACGAACGCAACGTGATGAGTGGAGGTGCGCGATGAGGACCGCATGGAGGCTGCTGCTGGCCGCGGCCTGCCTGCTTGGCAGTGCACAGGCGCTGGCACAGCGCCCACCGGCAACGACGCCGGCCACCGGCGTGATCACCACCGACATCGTCCGCACCTTCGACCGCTCCGCGCCCGAAGCGCTGGAGCTGTGGGCGCCGCGGACGGTGCTCGGGTATGGGGAGGTGGAGCTGGGGTACGGGAAGATCCATTTGACGTGTGGTGAAGACGAGAGATTTGGAAACTGTCCTGTGCGTGACACATGGGAAGGACCTTCTGGACCACGTCCAGTTCAACTGGGGTTTCGCGAAGAGCGCAGTGGACAGATCACCACAGTTGCGATCTCCGGTTGGCTCGAGCGAGCGGAATGGGAACGCTATTGCAGTAGTGACTATTGGGATTATGGGAGGTTTCCACTTTGGTCTTCCCGGGCCAACGACTGTCTGTTCCCTCCAGGTGGCACCGCTGCTGGACTGATCGCACTAGCAGAGGACGTCCAGAATCTCGTCGCCGGCCGCTGGACTGCAGAACTCCGCCTCAACCTGCGCATCGATCCTGACGGCCCGATCATCGCCACCCACGTCTTCCGGTTCGATCTGACCATCACCGATCGCGACCGCACCATGATCTACCTGCCCGAGTTCGGCATGGCCGAGCCGCTGGTGGGCCTGCAGCTGGACTACCGGCCGATTCCCTCACCCGGCACGATCGGTGGCACCGCCGTGCTGGACATGTGTCTGTACGACGGCATGGGCTCGCAGAGCGAGTATCTGGCCATCACCGCACGTGACATGGGCCCCGCCGCGCCGGGCCGTCCGCCATCGCAGTACTCGGTCTGGCACCGCGACGGTGGGCGCGAGGCGCAGGACCGCCTGGACTACCAGCTCACCCTGGACCACAGCGGCCAGAAGATCGCCCTGCACAACAACGAGGAAGTGCTGCTGCGCGGCATCGATACCGCCGAGCTGCGGCTGGTGATGCTGCCCGACATGAACCAGTGGGTGTACTGCGTGCCCACGCCGCTGACCCTGGAAACCCCCCGTGTGCCGGCGTCCGAGAAACGCGAGGGCTACTACGACGGCCGCCTCAAGCTCGAAATGCGCCTGCCGACCGACCGCCTCTGACCTTCCCCTGGAACCCGATCCCATGAGCAAGATTCCCCTGGCCGGCGCGCTGCTGCTGGCCCTTCTGCCAGCGGCACCGGTGCTGGCCAATCTCAACGTCCATCCCATGCGCGTGCATGCCGAGGCCGGCAAGACCACGACCGTGCGCGTGCATTCGCAATCACCGCAGCCGCAGTACGTGCAGGCCACGGTGAAACGCATCCTGCACCCGGCCAGTGACCACGAGGAAGAAGTCGATGAGGCCGTCGGCACCGCCGCCGTCATGGCGGTCACGCCAGGACGCTTCGGTCTGGCAGGGGGCGGCACGCGCCTGATACGGATCATTCCGCTGCAGCCGGTCGAGCAGGAAACCGCGTTCCGCGTCTACTTCGAAGGCGTACGCGGTCCCGATGACAGCACGCCGGAGGTACCGGTGCAGGGCGCCAGCGCCACCCTCGGCGTCAGCCTGGTCTGGGGCGTGCTGGTCAATGTGCTGCCCGCCGAGGGGCGCGTCGAGATGGCCCTGGACGGTGATCGCCTGTTGAACCGCGGCACGCTGCGGCTCGGCGTCACCCAGGTGCAGGACTGCGCCGCAGACGGCCGCTGCACCACGCACGAAATCAAACGCAGCCTTTACCCCGGCGCGGCGATGACGCTGCCGTTCGTGCCCCGCGCTGGCGGGCGTGTGGAGATCGACTACCGGCTCAGCCACGCCGGCTTCCGTGAGCACCGGCAGACGCTGCAGCCCTGACTGCCTGGCCTTGCGCCCCCAGGTTCCCGTTTCCCAACCACCGAGACATCGATGAATCGCATCTACCGTTTGATCTGGAATACCCGCCTGCGCTGCTGGGCCGTGGCCAGCGAGCACACCCGTTCGCGCGGCAAGCCGGCTTCGGCGGCACGCCCGCTTGCCGCCGCCCTGTGCGTGATGCTGGCCGCTCCCGCGTTCGCGACCGAGGTTGCATCGGATCCGTTGATCGTGCCCGACGCCATTGCGGCGGAGGCTGACGCAGCACCGGCAGAGTGGGACGCGTTGATGAGCGCGTTCATCGGCTCGCCTGCCACGTTGCGCAGTGTCGGCACTACCAGCTACCAGAACGTGCTGATCGGTGGGGGTTCCACGGTCAACAGCACCAAGGGCGTGGCCATCGGCGTGGGTTCGGTCACGGCGTTCGACGGCATCGGTATCGGCAACAATGCCCAGGGACTTGCCAGTGGCGTGGCCATCGGCATCAATGCGGGCACGGGAAGCGGCGAAGGGGGCACTGCGATCGACAAAAGCGCCACGGCGCTGGGAGTCGGGGCCGTCGCGATCGGCCTCAACAGCTACGTTGGCGCGTCCGGTAACAGTGCGGTCGCGGTCGGGCGCAATGCCCGGGCCGAGGGTAGCGATGCCACGGCGATGGGGCCGAGGGCACAGGCGTCGGGATCCAGATCGGTAGCGCTGGGCAACAATGCGCAGGCACAGGCGCAGGGATCCGTCGTCATCGGTGACGGCAGCAGACTTGCCAACGGCAACGCACACCACGCCATCGTGATCGGCAGCGGTGCGCGCTCCGGCGGCTACGATGCGGGCATCGCCATCGGCCAGAACGCCGTGACCGACGGCCACGGCAAGGCCGTGGCGCTGGGTGCCAACGCAAATGCCGGGCAGAGCAATGCAGTGGCCCTGGGCGCCGGCTCGGTCACCAGTGCCAGCAACCAGGTCTCGGTGGGCAATAACACCCTGAAGCGCCGCATCGTCAATGTGGCCGATGGCACCCTGAGCACCACCAGCAGCGAAGTGGTGACCGGCAAGCAGCTGCACGCCACCAACCAGAGCATCGCCAGCGCGACGGGCACGGCGAACGCGGCGAAGACGGCCGCAGACCAGGCTGCGACGAAAGCCGGGCAGGCCTTGGCCAGGCTGGATGGCAGCCGCATCGCGATTGGGACCGGTGCCACTGCAACGGGCACCAACAGCACCGCCATCGGCAATGCCGCCGATGCGTCCGGTGGCTACAGCAACGCCCTGGGTTTCCAGGCGTCCAGCGCCGGCAGCAACGCCGTGGCGATGGGCACCCTGGCATCTGCGGACGGCAGCAGTGCAGTGGCATTGGGTAACCGCGCGCGGACCGAGGGGGGCGACAACGGCGTGGCCATCGGCAATGCGGCATTGGCCTACAACAATGACGGTCTTGCACTGGGCAACAATGCCCGCAGCGGCGTCAATGCGGCCGGTGAGCGCGTTGCCGCGTCCAACGGCGGCGTGGCGCTCGGCACCGGCTCGCGCAGCGGCAATGGCGGCGTGGCATCGGGCCTGCGTGCCTCGGCCACCGGCGACCGTGCCGTGGCCATCGGCAACGACGCCAAGGCCGACGTGATCCATGCCACCGCACTGGGCTATCAGGCGGCGGCCACCGCCAACCAGGCCACGGCGCTGGGCCGCGGCAGTGTGGCAAGCGCCCGCTTCGCTACATCCGTCGGCAATCTGTCCGAAGCGACGGCCGAGAGCAGTGCCGCCTTTGGCGACCGCGCGCTGGCCAACCACACCGGTTCGGTGGCGTTGGGCAGTTCCTCCACCACCTCCGGCAGCAACCAGGTCTCAGTCGGTAATGCCACGCTCAAGCGCCGCATCGTCAATGTGGCCGATGGCACGCTGAGCACCAGCAGTGCCGAAGCCGTGACAGGCAAGCAGCTGCATGCCACCAACCAGAATGTCACCGCAGTCACCCAGGCAGCTACTGCGGCCCAGGCCGATGCCACACGCGCGCTGACGGCCCTGGCCAGCACCACCACCGCCGTCGGCCAAGGCGCGTCGGCCGGCAGCAATGCCGTGGCGGTGGGCCATTCGGCGAAAGCGGAGGGCTCCCACAGCAATGCCTTCGGTTACCAGGCCAGCGCGGGCGGCGCCAACGCGGTGAGCGCGGGCACCCTGGCGGGCGCCGCGGCTGACTCCTCGGTGGCGCTGGGCAATCGTGCCGCCGTGGATGCCACCTCCAGCGGCGCCATCGCACTGGGCACCAACGCCAAGGTCAATGCGCAGGCGGGCAACAGCGTCGCCCTGGGCGCGGGCTCGGTGGCGACCGGCGCCAACCAGGTCTCGGTGGGCAGTGCCACGGTGAAGCGGAACATCGTCAATGTGGCTGACGGAACGCTGAGCACCACCAGCGCCGAGGCGGTGACCGGCAGGCAGCTGCATGCCACCAACCAGAACCTCGCCACGGTGAATGCGCTGGCCAACACCGCGCACAGCATCGCCAACGATGCGCAGACCAAGGCCAACGCGCTGGGGGGCCTGCTCAGCCAGAGTGCCGGCAACAGCGACGTTCGCGTCGGTGCCAGCAATACCGGTGGCGCGGTGGACATGCGCAACCAGTCCAGCGCCAACCGTCGCGTCACCGGCGTGGCCGACGCGGCACTCAGCAGCACCAGTGCCGATGCGGTCAGTGGCCGGCAGCTGCATGCCACCAACCAGAACGTCACGCAGGTCACCGCCACCGCCGCCACGCTCAGTGGCCTGGTCGGCCAGGCGGCAGCCGGCGGCGATCTGCGGCTGGGCGCGCAGAACAGTGGCACCGTCCTCGATGTCCGTAACCAGGGCAACGCCAGCCGTCGTATCAGTGGCGTCGCCGATGGTGTGCTGAGTGCAGCCAGTACCGACGCGGTGAGTGGTCGCCAGCTCAACACCACCAACCAGAACGTGACCACGGCCACCACCCTGGCCAATACGGCGCACAGCGTGGCCAACGCCGCCCAGTCCACCGCCAACGATGCACAGGGCAAGGCCAACGTGCTCGGTGGCCTGCTCAGCCAGACCTCGTCCACCGGCGACGTACGACTGGGAGCCGCCAACAGCGGCGGCGTGCTGGATGTGCGCAACCAGGGCAACCAGGCGCGTCGTGTGCAGGGCGTTGCCGCCGGTCAACTGTCGGCCACCAGCGACGATGCAGTCAGCGGCCGCCAGCTGTTCGACAGCAACGCGCAGATCGCCCGCAACCGTACGGACATCGACCGCCTGCGCGAGGACTTCGAGGGCTTCGATCCGGACCTGTCCGATGTGGTGCGTTTCGACGCAGGCGGCAATGTCGACCTGGAGGGTGGGCGCCTGCTCGCCGTAGGCGACGGGCAACTCAGTGCCGACAGCCGCGAGGCGGTCAATGGCGCGCAGCTGTTCGCCACCAATACGAACGTTGCCGAGCAGGGCGCGCAGATCGCATCCGCCCGGGACGACCTGGACGCGTTGCGCGTGGACTTCGACAACTACACGCCTGACCTGGGCAGCGTCGTGCAGTTCGGCGAGGACGGCACGGTGGACCTGAAGGCTGCGCGTCTGGTCGCTCTGGCTGATGGCGAGATTGCGGCAGGCAGCCGCGAGGCGGTCACGGGCGGGCAGCTGTTCGTGACCAATGAGCGGGTGTCGGTGCTGGAGGAGGCGCAGAAGTATGCGGTTGTCGGATATGACGATCTGAGCATGCCGGCGGAGGCAGGCCTTCTGGCCACGGCCATGGGTAGTGATACCAAGGCGTTGGCGGAAGGGGCAACTGCGATTGGGAGCTTCGCCCAGGCGCGCGGGAAGAACTCTGTTGCGCTGGGAAGAGCTGCGTTGGTCCGTGAAGAGGTGGAAGATGGCTTCGCGTTGGGTGCGCGCTCACAAGTGCATGCGCAGAGCGGCGTTGCACTGGGAGGTGCCGCTCAAGTGTTCGAGGGCGCACGTAACAGTGTCGCACTTGGATACGGATCGATTGCAACCGTCGCCAATGAGGTGTCATTGGGTGGCGGTGGAATTCTGCGTAGAGTCACGAATGCGATGAACGGCATCGCCGGCAATGACCTCACCACCGTCGACCAGCTCTCCGGCGTGGTGAACGCTCTCGGTGGCGGCTCGGGCTTTGCCGCAGATGGCAGCGTGATTGCTCCTTCCTATGGCGTGCAGGGCGCTGTACACGGCACGGTAGGCGATGCACTGGCCGCGCTGGATGCGGGCGTGAACAGCAATCGTGGCGGACTGGATGCGATGGACGCGCGCCTCGATACGCTGGATCAGGCGCGGGCGATGGCGGATGCCAGTGCCGTGCGCTTCGGCGCCGACCGTTCCGCCGTCGATTTCGGTGGCGCGCGCCTCGTCAACGTCGGCGAGGGTGATATCAGCCACGCGGACAGCCGGGAGGTCGTCACGGGCGGGCAGTTGTTTGTAAGCAACCAACGCCTGTCTGACCTGGAAGAAGGGAGTCTGTATGTAGTTGTAGGCTTCGATGGATTGAGTCGACCGGCGCAAGCTGGGCATTTGGCAACGGCCATGGGCAGCGATACCAAAGCACTTGGATCGGGGTCTACTGCGATAGGAAGCTTTGCTGACGCCCAGGCAACCAACTCAGTGGCGCTGGGGCGCGCCGCGCAGGTTCTCGCCGGTGCTGCTGACGGGTTTGCGTTGGGCGCCAGGTCTCGAGTTAGTGCAGAAAATGGATTGGCAATTGGTGGTTCCACGCAGATCTGGGAGCAGGCAACGAATAGCGTCGCGCTTGGATATGGTTCCGTAGCAAAAGATGCATTCGAGGTGTCGGTGGGTGGCCAAGGCCTCCTGCGCAGGGTTACCAATGCGAAGAACGGCATCAACCCCAATGACCTCACCAATGTCTCCCAGCTCCGCAGCGCCTTCGCAGCCTTCGGCGGCGACATGCGCATGGACGCCGACGGCAACATCGTCGCGCCGGAGTTCCACGTGCAGGGCCAGCGGCAGGCCACGGTCGGCGATGCGCTGAAGTCGCTCGACGGCGCGGTGGTCGACACGCGCCGGGATCTGGCCAGCATCGATGCGCGTTTCGAGCGCCTGTTCGACGATGGCGGCCTCCGCAGTGACGGTACCGGCCAGCTGCGGCTGGCCGGGGAGCACGGCAGGGTGCTGGGCAACGTGGCCAACGGCATGATCGCGCCGGGCAGCCGCGATGCGGTCAATGGCGGTCAGCTGCACGCCGTGCAGCAGCAGCTCAACGGCCGCATCGACGGACTGCAGTCGCAGATCGACGGGTCGGCGACGGCCAGCCGCCAGGCAGCGGTGGACGACGTCGCTGGCGAGTCGCCGGCGGACAGCCAGACCCCGGCCCCGCCGGTCAAGGATGCGCCGTCGGTGGCCTCCACCAACACGCCGAAGCCGAAGCCGGAAGCCGACGATCCGTTGCCGCAGGTGGACTCGCGTGCCGTGGATCAGGCGGTGAACCAGGCGCAGGCCTACACCGACCAGGCGATGGCCAGCGTGGACCGCCGGCTGGACCGGATGGACAAGCGCCTGAACCGCATGGCGGCAATGGGCAGTGCGCAGGCGGCGATGGCGATGAACACCGCCGGCCTGCAGACCTACAACCGCCTCGGCGCGGGTGTAGGCCATGCCGAAGGCGAGTCGGCGCTGGCGGTGGGTTACCAGCGCGTGCTCAACGAGCGCGGCTCGGCCACCTTCAGCCTCAATGGTGCCTTCACCAACAGCGGTGAGCGCACCGTGGGCGTGGGCTTCGGCGTGGGCTGGTAACCGGCAGGGCGACGCGGTCCGGTCGCCCTGATGCATGACGACGCCCCACGCGGTCCGCCGCGTGGGGCGTCTGCGTTGTGGGGCTCACATGCTGCCGAGATAGCTTTCGATCTGCTCCTGGCTGAGCAGTTCACGCAGCTGGGCCTGCGAGGCGCGCCGCATCGGCTTCTCGTCGACCGGTGACAGCGGTGCCTGGCGCAGGGCGTCATACGGCAGCACGGCCAGGTCGAACGTCAGGTCCTCCGCACTGAACACCCAGACCGGCACGTCCAGGCTGCGCTCGCGGTCCAGGCGCAGCCGGCGCACGCGCGACTCGGCCGGAATGCCCTGTTCGTCCAGGAAGCGATGCACGGCTTCGGGGTCGTCGCTGTGCAGATGCACCTGCACGGGGCTGTTGGCATCGGCGGTGCCGTCCAGCACCGGGCCGACCAGGCGCGGGGCGAAGGCATGCAGGAATTCCAGTGCGCGCAGCGCAGCTTCGCGACGGCGCTGCAGCTCGTTGCCGTGCTGGGGGCCAGCGAACAGGCGCTGGTACTCGCGCAGCGCATCCTCGATCTCGACATTGCGGGGCAACGAGGCATCGTCATGGATGCCGAGCCGGCTGGCCGCCTTCAGTTTGGCCTGGTGGAAGTCGCGGATGCCGCCTTCGGCCATCAGGCGGGCGGCTTCGTGGGCGAGGCGGTGACGACGCTCACGGGTCTGGGTGGTGGCATGCTGGCGGGCGCGATGCATGCGGGAACTCCTGTTGCGACCTGGCTACAGACTAGCGCAACGGTGTGACATCTGCGTGGGGAATGCAGGAGGGATGCGGGGCAGGGCCCACGCTCGGCTGTCCGGGCCGTCGAGCCGGGCATGCGCCGGCTCGACGGTGACGCCCGCGGCGCGCGTCAGAAGATATCGAACGCAGCCGCGTCGGCCTGAGGGGTATTGAGGTTCAGGTCATAGTCCGTCAGGCGATCCATGTCCTCCACCTTGACCCATTCGGTCGCGCCGTTGAGCGTGGTCTGCACCATGCCGCTGGGCGGGTCGTTCTGCGCGATCGGCGTGTCCTTCAGCGCGGTGCGCATGTACTCGATCCAGATCGGCAGCGCGGCCTTGCCACCGTATTCGCGGTAACCCAGCGAACGGAAGTCATCCCGGCCCACCCACACGGTGGTTACGTACGGGCCGCCGAAGCCGGAGAACCAGGCGTCGCGGTGGTCGTTGGTGGAGCCGGTCTTGCCGCCCACGTCCTCGCGGCCGAGCACCTTGGCCTGGGTGCCGGTACCGCGCTGGACCACATCGCGCATCATCGACACCAGCTGGTAGGCGGTGCGTGCATCGATCGCGCGCGGCGCGGTGCGCGCATCCGGGTTGACCGGTGCGGCAGCGGTTTCGGTGGTGGCCTGCGCCTTGGCGGCGGCCGGGTCCGGCGTGGGGGCCGGGGCACCGAAGTTGAAGCCGTCCACGACCTGGCTGACCGGCTGGTCGCTGCTGCCGGCACAGTCGCGGCAGGCCAGTGCCGGGTTCTCCTTGAACACCAGGTTGCCGTCGCGGTCGTTCACCTGGTCGATCAGCCAGGTGTCCACGCGCGAGCCGCCGTTGGCGAACACGGCATAGCCACGGGCCACCGACAGCGGGGTCAGCGAGGCGGTGCCGAGCGACATCGACAGGTTCGGCGGCAGCTCCGATTCGGCGAAGCCGAACTCGCTGATGTACTTGCGGGCGTAGTCCACGCCCATGCCGTCGAGCAGGCGTACCGAGACCAGGTTGCGCGACTGCACCAGGGCTTCGCGCAGGCGCATCGGGCCGCGGAAGCCACCGCCATCGTTCTGCGGTGCCCAGGTCTTGCCGCGGCGGTCGCGGAACACGACCGGGGCATCAAGCACGATCGAAGCCGGGTTGTAACCCTTGTCGAACGCTGCGGCATAGACGAACGGCTTGAAGCTCGAACCGGGCTGGCGACGGGCCTGGGTGGCGCGGTTGAACTTGTTGCCGGAGAAGCTGAAACCGCCGACCAGCGCCTTCAGCGCACCGCTGTGGGCATCCAGCGAGACCAGCGCGGACTGACCGCGCGGGATCTGGTCCAGCAGCCACTCGCCCTGCTTGTCGCCGGCGCGCACACGCACAATGTCGCCGCGCTGCACCAGCTTGCCAGGGGTCTTGTTGGTCCACCGGGCGGCACCGGCCGGCAGCACGATCTCGCTGCGGTTGGCCAGCACCACCGTGGCGCTGCCATCGGCACCGGCGCTGGCAACGATCGCCGGCAGCAGGCCTGCCTGCGCCGGGATGCCGCGCAGATGTTCGGCCAGAGCTGCGGCATCGTCGCCGGCCCCCAGCTGCACCTGCTTCTCCACGCCGTGCCAGCCGTGGCGGTGGTCATACAGCAGCAGGCCGTCACGCACCGACAGGTTGGCCGCGGTCTGCAGGGTCGAATCGATGGTGGTGGTGACGTGGTATCCCTTGTTGACCACATCGCCGCCGAAGCGCGCAATCATCTCCTGGCGCACCAGTTCGGCCACGTAGGGCGCCTCGACCTGCACCGGCGGCTCATGCGCGGTGGCATGCATCGGCACGGCCTTGGCCGCATCGGCCTCGGCCTGGCTGACGAACTTCAGATCGGCCATGCGCTGCAGCACATAGTTGTCGCGGCGCTGGCGGGCGCGTTCCGGGTTGGAGATCGGGTTGCCGGAGGAGGGGAACTTCGGGATGCCGGCCAGCGAGGCCATCTCATCCAGGTCCAGCTCGGCCAGCTTCTTGCCGTAGTAGAACTCCGCTGCCGCGGCCACACCGTAGGCACGGTTGCCGAAGAAGCTCTTGTTCAGATACAGCTCGAAGATCTCGTCCTTGCTCAGCTCGGACTCGATCTTGCGGGCCAGCAGGATCTCGGCCAGCTTGCGGGTGTAGCTGTACTCGGAACTGAGGAAGAACTGGCGGGCCACCTGCTGGGTGATGGTGGACCCGCCGGGCACGCGCTTGTCGTTGGTGGTGGCCAGCAGCCACACCGCGCGGGCGATGCCCTTGTAGTCCACGCCGCCATGTTCATAGAAGCGGGCGTCCTCGGTGGCCAGGAAAGCCTGCTTGAGCTTCTCCGGCACGTCCTTCATGGTGACCGGGGTGCGCCGGGTCTCGCCGAACACCGCCATCAGCTTGCCGTCGGCGGCATAGACGTACATCGGCTCCTGCATCTCCACGTCGCGCAGGGTCTGCACGTCGGGGAGCTTGGAGGACACAGCGTAGTAGAGACCGCCCACAGCGGCCGCACCGATCAGCGCCAGGACCAGGACAATCAGGAAGATCCAGCGCAGCCAGCGGCGGAGTCGAGTCATCGGGTTCAGATTCCGATTGCGAATTTCGTGGTCGCAGAGTATAGATTACGCAAGGTGGCGGCTGGGGTCGGCACCGGGGAGCGCAAGGGGAAACGCCAGGGGCTGCATCGTGAACCTGTGAGGGAATTCACAGCAGGGCGGTTGCCATTTGCTAAGAATACGTTATTAATGCGCGGTCGCAGTTCTTGCGTCCAAGTGCCCGTCGGCAGGGGAGAAACCGTGGGGCTCATCCCAAAAAGTCAGTCGTCGCTTATTGGCGTCGACATCAGTTCGACTGCGGTAAAGCTGTTGCAGCTTTCCCGCAGTGGCAATCGTTTCCGTGTGGAACATTACGCCGTGGAACCACTGCCGCCGAATGCGGTCGTGGAGAAGAACATCGTCGAGGTGGAGGCCGTGGGTGAGGCCATCCGCCGGGCGTTGAACCGTTCCGGCAGCAAGGCGAAGCAGGCCGCCGCCGCCGTGGCCGGCTCGGCCGTGATCACCAAGGTGATCCCGATGCCGGCCGAGCTCGACGAGAACGACATGGAAGCGCAGATCGAGCTGGAAGCGGTCAACTACATTCCTTATCCGATCGAGGAAGTGAACCTGGACTTCGAGGTGATCGGGGTGATCCCGAACAACCCGGAGATGGTCCAGGTGCTGCTGGCCGCGTCGCGGTCCGAGAATGTGGAACTGCGCCAGTCGGCGCTGGAACTCGGCGGCCTGCAGGCCAAGGTGATGGACGTGGAGGCCTTCGCGGTCGAGAACGCCTTCGCCCTGGTTGCCAGTGAGCTGCCGGTGTCCACCGACGGCGTGGTCGCGCTGGTCGACATCGGCGCCACGATGACCACCCTGAACGTCCTGCGTGGCGGGCGCAGCCTGTACAGCCGCGAACAGGTGTTCGGCGGCAAGCAGCTGACCGACGAGATCATGCGCCGCTACGGCCTGAGCTACGAGGAAGCCGGCCTGGCCAAGCGCCAGGGCGGGCTGCCGGAAAGCTACGAGATGGAAGTGCTGGAGCCGTTCAAGGAAGCCACGGTCCAGCAGATCAGCCGCCTGTTGCAGTTCTTCTACGCCGGCAGCGAATTCAATCGTGTCGATCACATCGTGCTGGCGGGAGGCTGCGCGGTTCTTGGGGGCCTGCCGGAGATGGTCGAGGAGCAGCTGGGTGTGCCGACCGTGGTCGCCAATCCGCTGGCGCAGATGACGCTGGGACCGAAGGTCAACGCGCATGCGCTGGCCCAGGATGCTCCCGCGCTGATGATCGCGACCGGTCTGGCGCTGAGGAGCTTCGACTGATGGCACGCATCAACCTTTTGCCCTGGCGCGCCGAACGGCGCAAGCAACGCCAGCGCGAGTTCTACGCAATGCTGGGCATGGCCGCCGTGGGTGGCCTGCTGCTGTCGCTGATGATCTGGTTCTACTACGACCGCCAGGTCAGCGGTCAGATGGACCGCAATGCCTACCTGCAGGCCGAGATCGACAAGGTCAAGGAGCAGAACAAGGAGATCGACCGCCTCGACGCGCAGAAGGAGCGGCTGCTGGCGCGCAAGAAGGTGATCGAGGAACTGCAGGCCAAGCGCTCGCAGATGGTCCACCTGTTCGACGCGCTGGTGCGCACCATTCCCGATGGCGTCGTGCTGACCGCCCTGAAGCAGGAAGGGGACACCCTTACCCTGGAAGGCCGCACCCAGTCCAACGCCCGCGTTTCGGCGTACATGCGCAACCTGGAGACGTCCGGCTGGATGGCCAGTCCGGAGCTGTCGATCATCGAGGCGCGTGAGCCGGACAAGGACAAGGACGGTCGCCCGGGCCCGGTATCGGACATCAAGGCGCTGCCGTATGTGTTCGTGGTCAAGGTGAAGCTGCCGGCGCAGAGCGAGGAGGCCACCGCGCCGCCGGGCCTGAATGCCGATGGCACCGTGGCACCGGCCGCAGCCGCCGAACCGGTCGCACCGCTGTCGGCCGCACCCGAGGCGGCCACACCCGCCGCACCGGCCGCACCCGCCACCGCACCCGTCACCGCACCCGTCACCACGCCGCCCCCGGCAACGGCCCCGCCGGCCGCCGCGCCGGCCAAGCCGGAGGGCAGCCGGCTGGCGCAGCCGCCGCAGGCCTTCCACGCCCCGTCGCAGGGGGACCGCGCATGAGCCAGAAGATCGACCTCAAGAACCTGGATTTCAACGACATCGGCAACTGGCCGCAGAAGGCCAAGATCGTCTTCTGCGCGCTGCTGGCGCTGGTCATCATGTTCGTGGCGTGGATGCTGCTGATCAGTGGCAAGCGCGAGGAACTGGAGGGCCTGGAGCGGCAGGAGACCGAGCTGCGCACCGAGTTCACCAAGCAGCAGGAACGTGCGGTGAACCTGGCGCCGCTGAAGCAGCAGCTGGCACAGATGGAGCAGGTGCTGCAGCAGATGCTGCGGCAGCTGCCGAGCAAGACCGAAATGCCGGACCTGATCATCGACATCTCGCAGACCGCGTTGTCCAGCGGCCTGTCCAACGAGCTGTTCGAACCCGAGTCCGAGCAGATCAAGGAGTTCTACGCCGAGAAGCCGATCAAGCTGCGGATGGTGGGCAGCTACCACCAGTTCGGTGCGTTCGTCAGCGGCGTGGCTTCGTTGCCGCGGGTGGTCATCCTGACCATGCACGACATCAACCTCAAGCCCAAGGACAAGACCAGCGGCAACGTCCGCGCAGGTGCGCTGGAGCTGTCCGGCACGGTCAAGACCTACCGGTATCTGGACGAAGCCGAAGTGCAGGCGCAGCAGAGCGCTGACGCCGGCAAGGAGGGCGGGAAGTGATGCGCGCACAGATCGTACGCGGGTCGATGGTGCTGGCGGTCCTGCTGCTGGCGGGCTGTGGCCGCGGCGTGACCAGCACGCCGGGCGATGCACCGAACCTGGAGAAGTGGGTGGAGGGCGAGCGTGCGCGACCGGCGCAGCCGCTGGAGCCGCTGCCGGTGATGCAGCAGTTCGAGACCTTCGAATACTCCGCGCAGGGCATGCGCGATCCGTTCACCGATGCCTGGACCAATCCGCAGCAGGGGAACGGCGGATTGCGACCGGACCCGAACCGGCGCAAGGAGCCCCTGGAGGGCTTCCCGCTGGACGCACTGGACATGGTCGGCACCATCGGCACCGGCGGCAGCACCGTCGCGCTGGTGATGGGGCCGGACAAGGTCACCTACCGGGTCCGCCCGGGCGGCTACCTGGGGCAGAGCGACGGGCGGGTCACCGCGGTCTTCGAGGACCGCGTTGAACTGATCGAACTGGTGCCGGATGGCGCGGGTGGTTGGCTGGAACGGCCAGCGACGCTCGCGCTGGAAGATCAATGATCGTTTACTGGGGATAGCACGATGACCTTTCACCAAGCCAAGGGGCTGCGTCCCATCCGGCGCTCTACCTTGAACCGTGTCAGCGCGCTGGGAGTCGCGCTGATGCTGGCCTGCGCTCCGGCGCTGGCCGCCGCACCGGCGGAGAAACCGGCCAGCACCGCGGTGGCCCCTTCGGCCCCGGCGACAACTGGCCTGTCGGTGTCCAAGATCGATTTCAAGCGCGGCGATGATGGCGTCGGCCGCCTGATCCTGCAGTTCGACGGCCAGGGCGCGATTCCCGACCTGCGCACGCAGGGCAGCAACGTCGTGGTCGACGTGGGCAACGCGCGCCTGCCGGCCAACCTGCAGAAGCCGATGAACGTGGTCGACTTTGCCACGCCCGTGCAGCGCATCGATGCCAAGCCATCGGGCGCCGGGACCCAGCTGGTGCTGAGCACGGCGGGTACGGTGGAGTCGCTGGCCTACCAGAGCGGCAACGAATACGTGGTCGAGATCAGTCCGCGACAGGCGCCCGCCGCCGTCGGTGCGGTCAACGCCGGTACGGTCACCCAGGCGGCGAAGGCCGTCGGCCAGCGTGGCTACTCGGGCAAGCCGGTCACCTTCAACTTCCAGGACGTGCCGGTGCGCACGGTGCTGCAGTTGATCGCCGAAGAATCCAACCTCAATGTCGTGGCGTCCGATTCGGTACAGGGCAACGTGACCCTGCGCCTGGTCAACGTTCCGTGGGACCAGGCGCTGGACATCGTGCTGCGCGCGAAGGGCCTGGACAAGCGTCGCGATGGCAGCGTGATCTGGGTCGCGCCGCAGGCCGAGCTGGCCAAGTTCGAGCAGGAGAAGGAAGACGCCCGCATCGCCATCGAGAACCGCGAAGACCTGGTGACCGATTACGTGCAGATCAACTACCACAGCGCGACGCAGATCTTCAAAGCGCTGACCGAGGCCAAGGGCATCGGCGGCGGTGGCGGTGGTGGAAGTGGCGGTTCCTCGTCGCAGGAGGAAAGCGGGTTCCTGTCCACGCGCGGCCGCATCGTTGCCGACGAGCGCACCAACACGCTGATGATCAGCGACATCCCCAAGAAGATCGCACGCATGCGCGAACTGATCGGGGTGATCGATCGTCCAGTGGACCAGGTGCTGATCGAAAGCCGCATCGTGATCGCCACCGACACCTTCGCCCGCGAACTGGGTGCGAAGTTCGGCATCAGCGGCAGCCGCGACAATGTCTACTTCAGCGGCAGCCTCGACGCCAACGCCAAGACCCGCAAATCGCAGGTCGATACCGCGCTGGAGAACGCCAAGGCCGTGCGTGAGTGGCAGGCCGGTGGCAGTGTCGGTCCGGCACCCGTGCCGACCGGCTCGACCATCGAGCGTGGCCTGAACTGGAACCTGCCGGTGGCCCTGGCCAACAACCCGGGTTCGCTGGCGCTGTCGATCCTCAACGCGGGCTACCTGCTGGATGTCGAGTTGTCGGCCATGCAGGAGGAATCGCGTGGCGAAGTGATCTCCAATCCGCGCGTGGTCACCACCAACCAGCGCGAGGCGATGATCAAGCAGGGCAAGGAGATCGGTTACGTCACCATCAGCGGTACCGGTGCCGCCGGGGGCGCGGGTTCGACGCCGAACGTGCAGTTCAAGGAAGTCGTGCTGGAGCTGCGGGTGACCCCGACGATCACCAATGACAACCGCGTGTTCCTGAACATGCAGGTCAAGAAGGATGAAGTCGATCGCCTGATCGAACTGCAGGGCTACGGTACGGTGCCGTCGATCAACCGCCGCGAAGTCAATACCGCGGTGCTGGTCGAGGACGGCCAGACCGTGGTGATCGGCGGTGTGTACGAGTTCACCGATCGCAACAGCATCAGCAAGGTGCCGTTCCTGGGCGATGTGCCGTTCCTGGGCAATCTGTTCAAGAAGCGCGGTCGCAACAAGGACAAGGCCGAGCTGCTGGTGTTCGTGACGCCGAAGGTGCTGCGCGTGGCCAAGCAGAACTGAGCCACCGCCTGCAGCAGGTGCGAAACGGGGCCGCCATGTGCGGCCCCGTCTGCGTTGCGGCCATGCATCCACGCAGGGCGTGGACGCTGTTCAGCGTCTCTTGATGCCATCGCCTGGGCACCCTGCGATGATGTCGGGAACCCGTGCCCTCCTGTGCCGGTCAAAGGCCCTCATGAACCTGCCCCCGCCGATGCCCGAATCTGCAATGCCGGCTGCCACGCCGGCCACGTCCCACCTGCACGCGGCGTTCAACACGTTGCGCGAGGCGCTGTCGGCCGAGATCGTCGGCCAGGCCGCCCTGGTCGAGCGCCTGCTGATCGCGCTGCTGGCTGATGGCCATCTGCTCGTGGAGGGCGCGCCCGGGTTGGCCAAGACCACCGCCATCCGCGCCCTGGCAGCGCGCCTGGAGGCCGATTTCGCGCGTGTGCAGTTCACCCCGGACCTGTTGCCTGCCGATCTGACCGGTACCGAGATCTGGCGCCCGCAGGAAGGCCGTTTCGAATTCGTGCCGGGCCCGATCTTCCATCCGATCCTGCTGGCCGATGAAATCAATCGTGCACCGGCCAAGGTGCAGTCGGCGCTGCTGGAAGCGATGGGCGAGCGCCAGGTCACCGTGGGTCGCCACACCTATGCGTTGCCCTCGTTGTTCCTGGTGATGGCCACGCAGAACCCGATCGAGCAGGAAGGTACCTTCCCGTTGCCCGAAGCGCAGCTGGACCGCTTCCTGATGCATGTGCGCATCGGGTATCCGGACCAGACGGCCGAGGCGGAAATCCTCCGGCTGGCGCGCGAACGCGCGCGCGGCGCGCTGGGTGAAGCCCCGGCGGCGCCGGAGAAAATGCCGATGCAGGATGTCTTCCAGGCGCGTCGCCAGGTACTGGACCTGCACATGGCACCGGCCCTGGAACGCTACCTGGTGGAGCTGGTGCTGGCCTCCCGCGATCCGGCCCGCTACGACCCCGCGCTGGGCCGTCGCATCGCGTGGGGCGCAAGCCCGCGCGGTTCGATCGCGCTGGAGCGTTGCGCGCGTGCGCGCGCATGGTTGGCCGGCCGTGACTTCGTCACCCCTGATGATGTGCGTGCGGTGGCTGCGGACGTGCTGCGCCATCGCGTGCTGCCGAGCTACGAGGCGACCGCCGAAGGCTGGGATGGCGAACGGCTGGTGCAGGAACTGCTGGCCCGGGTGCCGGCACCCTGAGCCTGCGCATGACCGATACATCCCAGGAGCATGGAGTGTCCGCCAGCGAAGGCGATGGACTGCGCCCGCAGCTGGCCGAGCTGGTGGCGCTGCGCCGTCTGGCCCAGCGTCCGCCGCCGCCCCGTCGCGGCCGCGCCGGCAATGCGGGGCAGGCACCGTCGCCGCTGCGCGGGCGCGGCATGGAGTACGCCGAATCGCGCGAGTACGTCGCCGGTGACGATGCCCGTCATATCGACTGGCGCGTGACCGCGCGCACCGGTCGTGCCCATACCAAGCTGTTCCAGGCCGAACGCGAACGGGTCAGTCTGATCGTGGCCGATACCTCACCCGCGCTGTACTTCGGCACCCGCGTGCGTTTCAAGTCGGTGCAGGCCGCGCGTGCCGGTGCAGTCGCCGCCTGGTCGGCGCAGCGCCGCGGCGACCGCATCGGTGCGCTGCGCGGCAGTGACCGCGAAGCGCCGGTAGCGCCAGCCGGCGGACCACGCGGCGTGCTGCGCGTGCTCGACGCGCTGACGCGCTGGTATGCGCAACCTCCGGCCGATGATCTGGGTCTGGAGCGCGCGCTGGACCACGCGGCGCGCGTTCTGCGTCCGGGTGCACGGCTGCTGGTGCTGGCCGACCCGCAGCAGGCCATCCGCATTGCGTCGGCGCGATGGGGAGCGCTGGCCCAGCATCACGACCTCAGCCTGGTGCTGCTGGTCGATCCGCTGGAGCTGCAGCCACCGTCGGCGCCCCTGCAGTTCCTTGCCGCCCAGCAGCGCATCGGACTGGACCTGCGCCGCGGCGACGTGCAGGCGCAGTGGCATGCGCATTTCGTTGAACCGCTGCAGGAGCTGCAGCGCCAGCTGGGGGCACGCCGCATCGATGTGCAGGTACTGAGCAGTGATGCGGCCAGCGATGCCTGGCTGGCGCCGGCGCCTACCGAGGTACCCGCATGAGCGCAGCGCTGCCCCTGCGCGATGTGCAGCTGCCACCGGCACCGTCGTGGTGGCCACCGGCCCCCGGCTATCTGATGATCGGGGCGGTTCTGCTGCTGGCGCTGCTGATCCTCGCCCTGCTGTGGTGGCGTCGCCGTCGGCGTCAGCAGCGCTGGTTGCAGGCGTTTGATCGCGAGCTGGCGGGCGCGACCGATGCCGCCGCTGAGGTGGCGGCCATTGCGGGCCTGCTGCGCCGTGCCGCGCGTCAGGCACGGCCGGGCAGCGAAGCGTTGCATGACCACGCCTGGTGGCAGCGGGTGGATCCGCAGGCGACGTTGCCGGCGGCGCAGCGCGATCTGCTTGCCGAGGGCGCGTACCGGCCGCAGGTGGATGCGGCCGATGTCGCAGTGCTGCGCCGCTGGGCACGCGAACGTTACCTGGCGATGCTGCAGGAGCGGCGCCGATGAGTGCGCTGGCGAGTTACTGGCCCTGGCCGGACCTGCAGTTGGCCTGGCCATTGGCGCTGTTGGCGGTGCCGTTGCCGTTGCTGATGCTGGCCTGGAAGCGCCGTGCCGCCCCCGGCGCTGCGCTGCGCGTGCCCTATGCCGCGACCGAACTGGAGGCCCTGGCCGGAGCAGGCCGTATCGATGCGCGCAGGTGGCGCGCGCTGCTGCTGTGGCTGGGCTGGATCGCCCTGTGCGTGGCGCTGGCGCGGCCGCAGCAGTTGGGCGAGGCGATCACACCGCCGCAGCAGGGGCGCCAGATGATGCTGGCGATGGACGTGTCCGGCAGCATGGGCGAGGCCGACATGGTGCTCGGCGGCCAGGCCGTCGATCGGCTGACCGCCGCCAAGGCCGTGCTGGCCGACTTTCTTGACCGTCGTGCAGGCGATCGCATCGGCCTGCTGATCTTTGGTGATCGGGCCTATACGCTGACCCCGCTCACTGCCGACCTGGCCAGCGTCCGCGACCAGCTGCGCGACAGCGTGGTCGGCCTGGCCGGGCGCGAGACCGCCATCGGCGATGCCATCGGCCTTGCAGTCAAGCGCCTGCGCAGCCAGCCCGAGGGCCAGCGTGTGCTGATCCTGCTCACCGATGGCGTCAGCAATGCAGGCGTGCTGGAACCGCTGCGTGCGGCGGAGGTAGCGCGTGCCGAGGGCGTGCGCATCCACACCGTCGCCTTTGGCGGCGATGGCAGCATGCGCTTTCTCGGCATTCCGATTTCCGCCGACCAGGACCCGGTGGACGAGGCGACGCTCAGGCAGATCGCCCGGATGACCGGCGGCCAGTTCTTCCGCGCCCGCGACACGGCCGAGCTTGCAGGCATCTACGCCGAGCTGGACCGGCTGGAGCCCATCGCGGAGAAGGGGCCGACCCTGCGCCCGCGCGATGAGCGTTATCCCTGGCCGCTGGGCGTGGCGCTGCTGCTCGGTGCGCTTGCATGGGCATGGCCGGAGCGTCGTCGATGATCGCCCTGGCATCCCATCTGCCGGACTGGAACGCGCTGCATTTCCTGCGGCCGGACTGGCTGTGGGCGTTGGCCGCGCTGCCGTTGATCGTGGCCGTAGCGGTGTATCGACAGCGCCGGAGCGATGCATGGCGGCAGGCGGTCGATGCCCATCTGCTGCCCCATCTGCTGGCGTCGGGGCAGCGCCGTCGCATGCGCCTGCCGTGGCCGCAGCTGCTGGGCTGGACGCTGGCGTGCCTGGCCCTGGCCGGGCCCAGCTGGCGACAGCAGGCGCAGCCGATGTTCCAGGCCAGCGCACCGTTGCTGGTGGTGCTGGACCTGTCCAGCCGGATCACCGCCACCGACCTGCCGCCGTCGCGCCTGCTGCAGGCGCGGGCCAAGATCGGCACCTTGCTGCGCGCCCGCGAGGGCGGCCAGGTTGGGCTGATCGTCTATGCGGACGATGCCTATACCGTCGCTCCGTTGACCGAGGATGCCAGCAATGTCGCGCTCTATCTGGACGCGCTGTCGCCGGATGTCATGCCGCGCGATGGCCAGCGTGCCGATCGTGGCATCGATTGGGCGACACGGCTGATGCGGCAGACCGGCGCGCCCCAGGGGCAGATCCTGGTGGTCACCGACCAGGCTGACGATGAGGCCGAACTCGCTGCTTCGCAGGCCCGCAGCCTGGGGCTGCAGGTGTCGGTGCTGGGTCTGGGAACTCCGGGCGGTGCCGCGTACCGCGACAGCAGCGGCCAGATCCGCCAGGCCGCGCTGGACGAAGGCCGCCTGCGCGCCGTGGCGACGGCCGGCGGCGGCCGCTATGTGCGGATCGCCGCCGATGATCGCGACCTGCGCGCGCTGGGTGTGCTCGATGCCCGTGAAGGCACAGCGCTGCAGCGGCCGGGTACCGGTCACCAATGGCGCGACGAAGGCTTCTGGTTGCTGCCGCCGTTGATGCTGCTTGCGCTGCTGGCGTTCCGACGGCGTGCGCTGCTGGCTGCCGTGCTGGCGGTCGGCCTGTTGCCGTGGACGGACGGCGCGCAGGCGCAGGCACAGACGCGGCCGGTGCAGGGCACGCTGTGGAAGCGGGCGGACCAGGTGCAGCATCAGCGTCTGGCCGAAGGCGTACAGGCCTACCGCCAGGGTGACTTCGCACGTGCCCGGCAGCAGTTCGAAGGGCTCGACACCGCGGCCGGCTGGTACAACCTCGGCAATGTGCTGGCCCGCCAGGGCCAGTACGACGATGCCATAGCCGCCTACGATCGCGCACTGGCCCTGCAGCCGGGGATGGCCGACGCGGTGGCCAACCGGGCTGTTGTGGATGCTGCACGCAAGCGCAAGCCGCCGGGTGGCCAGCGGCAGAACCCGGGACAGCAGAATCCGCCCCGGAAGCCGTCCTCGACGCCGCAGGATCAGCAGGGCCAGCCACAGCAGGGCCAGCCGTCGGGGCAGGGACAGCCGCAGGCGCCCTCGCAGCGCCCCCCGCCCTCAGACGCCGGCGCCCAGCCGCAACCGCGGCTCGGTGAGCGTGGTGATCAGGGGCCGCCGTCACCGCCCCAGGCCGAGGACGCCCATGCGCAGGCCGAGGCCGACGCGCAGCAGCGACAGCGCATGCAGCAGGCCATCGAACAGGGGCGCGAGGGCCGGGAGAAGAATGATCCGACCGTGGCGGGCGATGACGGCCGCACGCCGCGCCAGCGTGAGGAACAACAGGCGGTGGACGCCTGGATGCGGCGCGTGCCGGATGATCCGGGCGCGTTGCTGCGTGCCAAGTTCCAGCTGGAAAACGAACGCAGGAAGAGGGAAGGGCGATGAACATGCACGGCCTACGCCGGTGTGCGGCAATGCTGCTGCTGTGGCTGCCATTGATGGCCTGGGCACAGCCGCGGGCATGGCTGGACCGCGATCGCATCGCGATGGGCGATACGGTCACCCTCAACGTGCAGAGTGATGCCGGTGCGCCCGACTTCGCGCCGCTGCGCGGTGACTTCGATCTCAGTGGGCAGACCAGCAGCCGCCAGGTGGAGTGGAGCAACGGCAGCATGCAGCAACGCAGTCTGTATGGCGTGGCACTGACACCGCGACGCAGTGGCGCGCTGACGATCCCGGCCCTGCAGGTGGGTACTGCGCAGACCGCACCGCTGACGTTGCAGGTGGATGCCGCCGCCCCGGTCACCGCTGCCAACGGTGCGGCCATGGCGTTCATCCAGACCGATGTCGACGATGACACGCCCTATGTGCAGCAGAGCGTTGGCGTGGTCGTGCGCCTGTTCTTCGCCTCGCAGCTGGCCTCCGGCGAGCTCATCGTGGATACGCCCGCCGGTGCCTCGCTGCAGCGGGTGGGCGACGACCGTACCGACGTGAGGCAGGTCAATGGACGCCGCTACAACGTGGTCGAGCGCCGCTTCCTGCTGATTCCCGAGCGCAGCGGGACACTGCGCCTGGCCGGCGCGCGCTTCAACGGCCGCAGCGCGGGCGGCTTCTTCGATGACTTCTTCGGAGGGGGCGATGGCCGCATGAACGCCACCGGCGCCGACCGCACGCTGCAGGTGCAGGCACAGCCGATGCAGGCGCCGCAGCCGTGGCTGCCGTTGCAGGGCCTGCAGTTGCGCTATACCAGCGCGCCGAGTACTGCGCGTACCGGCGAGGCCGCCACCATCGTGGTCGAAGCGATCGCCGAAGGTGCCACCCGTGCCCAGTTCACCGACCTTCCGGTTCCGGACCTCGGCACGGCGGCGCAGGTGTTCGCCGAACCGGCGCAGTACGAAGAGACCTTCAATGGCAGCACCCCGCGGTTGAAGATCACCCGTCGTTACTCCGTCGTGCCCCGCCAGCCGGGTCCGCTGCAGGTGCCGGGGCCGAGGGTGTCATGGTGGAACGTGCGCGACGGCAGCGCGCAGCAGGCACGACTGCCGGACCTGGCACTGACGGTCAGCGCCGGTACGGGCACTGCCGCGCCCGCCGCGCCGCCGCCGATCGACACCGATGCAGCGCTGCCCGACGACGACACGCGCATTGCGGCCACCGATCCGATCGCCTCGGGGACGCCGAGCCAGCCCTGGCCCTGGATTGCCGCGGTGATCGGCCTGGCGCTGCTGTGGCTGCTGACCCTGCTGTGGGGCTGGCAGCGCGGACGCGGCGGGCCGTCCATGCGCGGTGCCACTCGCCCGCCGGGGCCGCCGTCCGGGCCGGAAGCCAGCGAAGGACGCGGCAGCGTCGCCGAACTGCGCCGGGTGCTGGACGGCGAGGGCTTCGACCAGGTCGAAGCGCAGCTGTGCGCGATGGCAGGTGTACCGCGGCTGGAGCAGGTCATCGCCAGGCTGGGTGATCCGATCCAGCGCCGAGTGCTGCAGGACCTCCAGCAGGTGCGATGGGGCGGGCAGGGAGAGCCGGCACCGCTGCGTGTGCGGTTGCGCGAGGCCTTCCGTGACGGACCACACTGGTCGGGGACCGCCCGCGGCACCGACACTGGGCTGGCGCCGCTGTATCCGCAGCGCCGAACCTGAACCGGCGCCGCTTGCGCGCTTTGTTAGAGTGCATTCATTTTTCGAGGAAACCTGCGTATGACAGCAGCTGCCGCCGGCAAGAAGACGTTGCCCCTGCACTGGAAGATGGGCATCGGCTTCGCGATCGGCCTGATCCTGGGACTGACCGTGCACGCCCTGGGTGGCAGCGTCGATGGTCTGCAGAGCGGTGCCAAGTGGGTCATGGACTACATCACCACGCCTGCATCGGGACTGTTCCTCAACCTGATCTTCATGCTGATCGTGCCGTTGATCTTCTCGGCGCTGATCATGGGCGTGTCCGAGATGGGCGACATCCGCGCCCTCGGCCGCATCGGCTGGAAGACGCTGGCCTATACCGTGCTGCTGTCCGGCATCGCCGTGGCCATCGGCCTGGTGCTGGTCAACCTGCTCAAGCCCGGCGTCGGCGTCGATCCGCAGACCGCCGCGCTGATGCTCTCGGAGAACGCCGAGCGCAGCAAGGAGATCGTCGCCGGCATCCATGGCACGCCGAAGGGCATGGACATGCTGCTGTCGATCGTGCCGAGCAACGTGCTGCAGGCGGCCTCCGACAACGGCGCCATCCTCTCGCTGATGTTCTTCGCGCTGATGTTCGGCATCGGCATGGTGCTGACCGATGACGAGAAGGTCGCCCCGCTGCGCCGCGCCATCGAAGGCGTGTTCGAAATCTCGATGACCCTGATCAACCTGGTCATCCGCCTGGCACCGTATGCGGTGGCCTGCTTCATGTTCAACCTGGCCGCGCTGTTCGGTTTCGAGCTGATCATCCGCCTGGGCGCCTACGTGGGCGTGGTGGTGCTGGCACTGGGCCTGCACATGGTGGTGACCTACGGCGCCGCCGTGTGGCTGTCGGGCCGTTCGCCGCTGTCGTTCTTCCGCGATACCCAGGAAGCGACGGTGATGGCCTTCTCCACCGCCTCCAGCAACGCCACCCTGCCGACCGCGCTGCGCGTGGCCGACCAGATGGGCCTGCCGCAGCGCGTGTCCCGCTTCGTGCTGACCGTGGGCGCCACCGCCAACCAGAACGGCACGGCGCTGTTCGAGGGCGTGACGGTGATCTTCCTGGCCCAGTTCTTCGGCGTGGACCTGAGCATCGGCCAGCAGATCATGGTGATGGCGGTGTGCATCCTGGGGGGCATCGGTACCGCGGGCGTGCCGTCGGGTTCGCTGCCGGTGGTGGCGATGATCTGCGCCATGGTGGGGGTCAACCCGCTGGGTATCGGCCTGATCCTGGGCGTGAACCATTTCCTGGACATGTGCCGCACGGCGCTGAACGTGACCGGCGATCTGGCGTTGACCACCCTGGTGGCCAAGGGCGAGGGCCACGAAGGCCCGGCGCTGGTTCCCGACCGCGACTGAGTCCTGGCGACCTGATCGGGGTCGGATTCCTTTCCGCACGGAAAGGGCTCCGACCCCTTTTCACATGCGGAATCCGGCGGAGATCACGACGTTGCCGGCCAGCGTCCGCACGACCTGGCAAGTGGAACTGACCCCCACCCGGTGACTATGGGACAATAGGCCGCCCGCACGTCCGCGGCCGCCTCCCGATTCCGACAGAACCATGACGCAGCCTACCCGTCGCCAGTTGGCCAACGCCATCCGCTTCCTTGCCGCCGATGCGGTTGAAACCGCAAAGTCCGGCCACCCCGGCATGCCCATGGGCATGGCCGACATCGCCGAAGTGCTCTGGAACGACTACCTTCGCCACAACCCGAGCAATCCGCACTGGTTCAACCGCGACCGTTTCGTGCTGTCCAACGGCCACGGCTCGATGCTGCAGTACGCGCTGCTGCACCTGAGCGGTTACGACCTGCCGATCGAGCAGCTCAAGCTGTTCCGCCAGCTTGGCAGCCACACCGCCGGTCACCCGGAGCGCCATGAAACCCCCGGCGTGGAAACCACCACCGGCCCGCTGGGCCAGGGTTTCGCCAATGCCGTGGGCTTCGCCCTGGCCGAGAAGCTGCTGGCGCAGCGCTTCAACCGTCCGGAACTGGAAGTGGTCGACCATCGCACCTGGGTGTTCATGGGCGATGGCTGCCTGATGGAAGGCGTCTCGCATGAAGCCGCTTCGCTGGCCGGCACCTGGGGCCTGCACAAGCTGGTCTGCTTCTGGGACAACAACCACATCTCCATTGATGGCAACGTCGAAGGCTGGTTCACCGACAACACGCCGGAGCGTTTCGAGGCCTATGGCTGGAACGTGGTCCGCGATGTCGATGGTCACGACCCGGAGAGCATCAAGGCCGGCATCGAGGCCGCGCTGTCGCAGAGCGACAAGCCGACCCTGATCTGCTGCCGCACCACGATCGGCTTTGGTTCGCCGAACAAGGCCGGCAAGGAATCCAGCCACGGTGCTCCGCTGGGCAAGGACGAGCTGGAAGCCACCCGCAAGCAGCTGGGCTGGGAGTACGGCCCGTTTGAAATCCCGCAGGCCATCTACGATGGCTGGCGCGCCAACGGTGCCGGCACCCTGCGCCAGGCCGAATGGGAACAGCTGTTCGACAAGTATGCGGCCCAGTATCCGGCCGAAGCCGCTGAACTGACCCGTCGTTCGCACGGCGAACTGCCGGCCGACTTCGTTGCCCAGGCCGACGCGTACATCGCCAAGGTCGCGGCTGAAGGCCCGACGATCGCCTCGCGCAAGGCCTCGCAGCTGGCCATCGAGGCCTTCGCGCCGCTGCTGCCGGAAATCGTCGGCGGCTCGGCCGACCTGGCGCACTCCAACCTGACCCTGTGGAAGGGCAGCACCTCGGTCGCCAGCGACGACGCCAACGCCAACTACGTGTACTACGGCGTGCGCGAGTTCGGCATGACCGCGATCGCCAACGGCCTGGCGCTGCATGGCGGCTTCATTCCGTTCGATGCCACCTTCCTGGTGTTCAGCGATTACGCCCGCAACGGCGTTCGCATGAGCGCGCTGATCCCGGCCCATGCCATCCACGTCTACACCCACGATTCGATTGGCCTGGGCGAAGACGGTCCGACCCACCAGCCGGTGGAGCATCTGGCCTCGCTGCGCTACATCCCGAACAACGACGTGTGGCGCCCGTGCGATGCCGTCGAGTCGGCGGTGAGCTGGAAGGCGGCGATCACCCGCCAGGACGGCCCGAGCTGCCTGGTGTTCAGCCGTCAGAACCTGCCGCACCAGCCACGGAGCGCCGAGCAGATCGCGCAGATCGAGCGTGGCGGCTACGTGCTGGCCGACGCCGCCGGTACCCCGGACGTGATCCTGATCGCCACCGGTTCGGAAGTCTCGCTGGCCACGGAAGCGAAAGCCCAGCTGGACGCGGCCGGCCTCAAGACCCGCGTGGTCTCGATGCCGTCCACCGATGTGTTCCTGCGCCAGGATGCGGCATATCGTGAATCGGTGCTGCCGAACGCCGTGCGCAAGCGCGTGGCGGTGGAAGCCGGCGTCACTGGTTTCTGGCGCCAGTTCGTCGGCCTGGACGGTGCGGTGATCGGTATCGACACCTTCGGTGCCTCGGCCCCGGCCGACCAGCTGTACAAGCACTTCGGCATCACCGCCGCGCACGTGGTGGACGCCGCCAAGGCGCTGTAAGCAGCATCGCGATGTGATGCAGGGAAGGCCGGCGCAAGCCGGCCTTTCCTTTTGGGCTGGCGCCGGGCCATGCCCGGCGGATCGGCTGCTCGCCGGGCATGGCCCGGCGCTACCGGCTTCAGGCCGTGCGTGCCAGCGCCAGCCGCAGCAGGCGCGCGTCCAGCCGCTCGTGGAAGTCCTTCGGTGACTGCAGGCCCATGCGCTGCAGGTACACCGCATCGCCATCGCCGGCCGGTTGCCGCAGCGCTGCCCAGACGGTACGCAGCTTGTCGCCGCGGGTCTGCGTGTTGGCCTTCAGCCAGCCCAGCGCCTTCACCAGCACCTGCTCGATCTCATTGAAGTCGCTGCCCAGCGGGTAGTCGGGCAGAGTGCCGTCGGAGCGGAAGGGGGCCAGCGCTGCGGCCAGGGCCTGCGGTGTATTGCGCTGCAGCCGCTGCGGATCGGGCTGCGGTGCGGCCAGCAGCTTGCGTGCGGCCTGTGCCTGCTGCAGCAGGCCCTGCTGGAACGGCGCCTCGGTGATCGCCACCATCGCCTGCACGCAGTCCTCGTCGGTCAACCCGCGCAGGTCGGCGATGCCGTACTCGTCCAGGTAGATATCACGCAGATGGCGGGGAATGGTGGTGTGGCCATAGTTCCAGCGCACGTTCGATTCGCGCTGGCCCTTGTCATCGCGCGCGGCGCGGAACATCAGCACGCTGCGTGCTTCCGGCAGGGCATGGGCCATTGCCACGAAGTTGTACTGGCCGCCGACGCCGGACACCACGCGGCCATCGTCCAGGGCATCGGAGACCGCCGCGCCCAGCGCAGTGGCCATCATGCAGGAATTGAAGAAGCGTGCATGGCGGCGCTGCAGGCGCTCCAGCGTCTCGTTGCCGCCGTAAAGCTGGTTGATCTCACTGATGCGGCGCATGCCGATGGCGCGACGTTCATCCGCCGGCAGCTCGCGCAGCCACTGGTAGAACTCCGGCGAGCCCAGGTAGAACGCGCCATGCAGGTATTCGCCTTCGGCGGCCAGCGTGGCATGGTCGATGGACAGCGTGCTGCCGTTCTCGATGCGCTGCATCAGCGCGAGGTCGTCATGCACCTTGCGCTTGATCACGCCGGTCTGGACCAGCCGCCGGAAGCCTTCGTTGAGCATCTCGCTGCAGCCGTACAGGCCGATCTCGAACGGCTCCAGGCCGCCGATTTCCTGTACCAGCGGATGCCGCGCAAGCTGCGGATCCAGCGCGTGCAGCACGCGCCGGTAGCGCGCGTTGTCGGTATGCCGCAGCACCAGTGCATGGCTGAGTGCATCGGCCAGCGTGCCGATGCCGATCTGCAGCGTGCCGCCATCGCGCACCAGGGTGCTGGCATACAGGCCGATCGCATAGTCGGCGTCGGCGACCGGCTGCCGCGGCAGGCCGAACAGCGCCGGATACGGCGGCGGCGGGGTGATGACCAGATCGAAGAAGGACACATCGACCGTGGCGGTGCCGCCCAGATAAGGCAGCTGCGGATCGATCTCGGCCACCATCAGCGGACGCGGCAGGCCGCGTGCGGCGATTGCATCGAGTGTGTCCTGGGTGATGTCGTTGTTGCAGGACAACGAGAGGCGGCGATCGTCCGGGCGCATCGCCACCTTCTGCACGATCACCTGCGGCGCGCGCTGGGCCACCGCATCTGCGGCATGGGTGTAGTTGAGGCTGGTGTAGCTGGACTGCGCCTGCCGGGAACCGAGCAGGGCGCCGGACTGCATGTAGAACTCCTCCACCTGCACATGGGCGGGCAGTGCGTCACGGGCGATCGCGTCGGCGTAGGCCAGGCGGGGGAAATCCTCGCCGAAATGGCGCTGCGCGAAGGGGCCCAGGAAGCGGGCCTCCAGGCCGCTGCCCCACACCTTCGGCGGATTCAACGACAGCGCAGTGTAGAGCTGGAGGGGGTGCGAGGGATCGTTCTCGACCCGTGCATACAGTGCATTGAGCAACCGGTGTGGCTTGCCCAGCGCCAGCGGTGCTCCGATCCGCAGCGGCCCTTCCACGCGCGCGAACAGCCAATCGACGGCGGCGTCCAGGTCGGTGAGGTGTTCGGTCATCCGGGGCAGTCCTGCGTAAGGGGGTTCCGGCATTACAGCATGTCGGGCTTGAACCGCCGTCGACGCGAGACTTCCGCACCGGCCACCATGAAGCGGCCATCGCCGCGGTAGTGCACGGTGCGCGGCAGTTTCGGCCGTGGCGCGACGTGGGCACGCACGATCTCCCAGATGAAAAGGTTGCTGGTCTCGATCTGGCTGTCGTCGTACAGGCGGCACTCGAAGCACGAATGGCACTGGCCGACCAGCGGCGCGCCGACCTCGCGGGCGGGCAGGGCATCCAGGCCGAAGTGCGCGAACTTGTCGACCTCCCGCCCGCTGCAGTTGCCGATGTCCACTACGGTATCGAGCAGCTCCACGCCCGGCACATTGATCACGCATTCGCCGCTGCCCCGCGCCAGCGCGAAGCTGTGGTTCTCGTTCCACAGATAGGTCGCCACCAGTGATGGCGAGAAGCCCATCACCATGTGCCAGCCCATCGTCATCAGGTTGCGCTGGCCACGCCACGCGGTGCTGACCAGCACGATCGGGCCGGGTTCGAGGAAGCGGCGGGCCTGTTCGACGGGGAAATCCTTCTTGGGCAGCGGTTTCATGCGCACTCCAGGACCGGAAGGGCCGATGCTGGGCCAGAGCGCATGAAGTGCAGGTCGATGGAGGGCTTGACAGCAGTTTTGATTACGTGCGTAATCGAATTGTCGATTACGGGCGTAAACAATGAATCCGATCAGTGAGGCCGAAGCCGTCGTGATGGAAGTGCTGTGGCAGCAGGCGCCCCGCGGTGCCGATGAGGTGGTTGCCGCACTGGCCCATCGGGACTGGGCCGAACCGACCATCAAGACGCTGCTCAACCGCCTGCTGACCAAGGGCGCGATCGCTGCCGAACGCGAAGGCCGCCGCTATCTGTATCGGCCACTGCTGCAGCGCGAAGCTTGGGTCGCGGCTCAGAGCCAGGACTTTCTGGGCAGAGTGTTCGAAGGACGGGTGGCGCCATTGGTTGCCCATTTCAGTGAACGCGGCCAGCTCAGCGCGCAGGACATCGCCGAACTGAAGAAGCTGATCCAGGAGCTGGACCATGAGTGAGGTGCTCGACAGCGTGTGGCGGGCCAGCGTGTGGCTGGCGCTGGCGGTGATCCTCCTGGCGGCGATGCGGCCGCTGCTGCTGCGGCTGGGAGGGCCCTCGCTGGCCTATCGCAGCTGGTGGTTGTTGCCCCTGCTGCTGGCAGGCCTGTTGCTGCCGTTGCCTGCGCTGCCCCTGCTGCAGCATGTGCCGACCCTGCCCCTGAACGTGATGCCTGTCGCGCCGGAGGGCGAGCCCACCCAGGTCATGCGCTGGCCGAAATGGTTGCTGCTGGCCTGGATGCTTGGCGTGGCGATCAGTCTGCTGCGCAGCCTGCGTGCGCAGCAGCGCTTCGAACGTATCCTGGGCCGTCTGCAAGCGCGTGCCGACGGCAGCTGGCAGGCCAGTGCCGATCCCGGTCTGCCGGCCCTGGTCGGCCTGTGGCGGCCGCGCATCGTGGTCGGCCCCGATTTCGACCAGCAGTTCGATGCACGCGAGCAGGGGTTGATCCTGGCACATGAACGCAGCCATCGCCGCAATGGCGATCACTGGGCGAACGGCGCGTTGCTGCTGGTACGCGCAGCGTTCTGGTTCCATCCGCTGATGCCGTGGGCAACACGCAGGTTCCTGCGCGACCAGGAACTGGCCTGCGATGCCCGCACCATTGCCACGCAGCCTGCGCTGCGCGGACTTTACGCCAGTACGCTGCTGAAGGCGCAGCTGGTTCACCCGGTTGCGCCGGCAGTGTGTCACTGGCGCAGCCAACCCGTGTTGAAGGAGCGAATCGCCATGTTGAAGCAGTCCAAGCGGAAGGCATTGCCGTGGGTGTCCGGGCAGGTGCTGGTGGTCGGGGTGTGCGCGGGCCTGGCCACGGTGGCGTGGGCAAGCCAGCTCGGGATGGCCGGCGTGTCGTCGATCGGCGTCGAGCCCGCCGAGTACGCGCAGGCCGATGCCGCTGCGGCCGGCCTGCAGCGTTCTGCGCAGGTCGAGAGGATGGCACCGCCGAAGTATCCGGAGTCTGCGTTCCAGCAGGGCCTGACCGGCGTCGTCACCTTGAAGGTCGAGATCGACGCAGAGGGCAAGCCGACCGACGTACAGGTGCTCAGTGCCACCAATCCCGGTGTGTTCGATGCGGTGTCGATCACGGCCGCCAAGGGCTGGACCTTCCGGCCGGCCCTGAAGGATGGGCGTCCGGTGGCTTCCGCCGTGCGGATTCCACTGACGTTCTCCATGAGTGAGGACGAGAGGGAAGCGGAGCGCGCGCGGTGAGGCAGGCCGCGCTGCTGTTGGCCACGCTGCTGGCCGGCTGTGCCACCCAGGAACGACTCGGCGCGGTTGACACCCGCAGCGAGAGTGTCGGCCATCAGCGGTTGCAGCCCACAGCGGCGGGCGGCAGCGGTCAGGTGCAGGCCTATGCGCTGGCAGCGGGCGAAGGCTATCGGATGCCGCAGCTGTATGCGGCGCCTGATCCGAAGGTGGGCGACCGCGATCCGCGTACCGAACTGGCGCCCACCACCATCTGCCTGCAGGTGGTGGTCGATGCAGAAGGCATGGTAGAGCGCAGCCTGCCGCTGACTGACCGCCCCGAGTGCGCCGCCGGCGCTGCAGCGGAGAACGCGCCGCTGCTGCAGGCGGCGCAGGAGGCGGTGGCGATGTGGAAGTACAGCGCTGCCGCGGTCTGCCACTACCCGGTCGGCAAGGTCCCAGCCGACCGCGGCGACTGCGGGAGCGCCGAGCGCATCGAGCCGGTGCCGGTCAGCCTGCTGTACGCCTTCACCTTCGAGATCGTGAAGGGCCGGCAGACCGTCCGCACGCAGGGAAAATGATCACGCGTGATGCCGGGTAGCGCCGGGCCATGCCCGGCCAGCACGGCGTCGTCGATCAGGCGCCGCCCTGGATGTTGGCCTTCACCGCCGGTTGCATCAGCGCCGGCTCGGCCAGCGTGGCGTCGCGGGCCTGGCGCACGCTGACGAAGTCGGCTTCGGCCACGCCGTCATGCACGTGGATGTTGCGCGCGCGCTGCTCGCCGATGGTGGTCTCGTTGGCGATGTCGCGGCCGCCCGGGCCATAGTCGTGGCAGACGAACACGCGGGTGGACTCGGGCAGCGCCAGCAGGCGCTGGATCGAGCGGTACAGCTGCGCCGCATCGCCGCCGGGGAAATCGCAGCGGGCGGTACCGCCGTCGGGCATGAACAGCGAATCGCCCGTAAACAGTGCGTCGCCGATCAGGTAGGCGATGCTGTCGCTGGTGTGGCCGGGCACGGCGATGACCTGGCCGCGCACTTCGCCCAGCGTGAAGGTCTCGCCGTCGGCGAACAGGTGGTCGAAGATGTCGTCTGCGGCAGGAAGCTGCAGGCCGAACCGCGGCGCAAAGGTCGCCTGCACGGCGCGGATGCCTTCACCGATGGCCAGCGTGGCGTGAGGGAAACGCTGCTTGAGCCGCCGCCCGGCCGACACATGGTCGGCGTGGGCGTGGGTCTCCAGCAGCCACCTCAGCCGCAGCCCCTGCTGCTCGATCGCGTGCAGTGCCGGCTGGACCGGCGACTCGCTGCTGGCATCGGTGTCCGGGTCGTAGTCCAGGACCGGATCGATCAGCGCAGCCTCGCCGCTGGCCGGGTCGCTGACCAGGTAGCTGAAGGTATTGCTGTCACGATGGAAGAACGACTGGACCTGGACCGGCATCGGCAACCTCCTCAGCGTGCGGCGAGCACGCGGTTCAGCAGCTGCGCCAGATTCTCGCCGGCCAGCCGCAGCTGCGCTTCCGCCACCGGGCGGTAGCGCGCGGTGTATTCATCGCCGATCTTACGCGAGGCTGGATAAACGCCGGCTTGCATCGAAATGCGGCAGCTGGCTTCAGCCCACGCCTGCGGATCGCGCTGCGGATTGGACTGGCGCGCCAGTTTCGGCGCCGGCAGCGACCGCAGCACCGGCAGATAGCCGTTGTCGTCCAGCTTGCGGGTGTTGAGCATGCCGCTGTCCCACAGCGAATGGAGGTTGGTGCCGCGGTTGCCGTACTGCAGCTGGAAGTCGTTGCCGCCCTTGTCGTGACCGTAGCCGGCATGCATTGGCTGGTGGATGTCGCCGACCAGATGCACCACGAACTTCAGGGCCTGCAGCCTCTCGCCGTCGGTCAGGCTGCGATCGCCGAGGATCGCGCTCTGCGCCTTCAGCGCTTCGACGATGCAGTTGCCGTTGGTGCAGTGCCTGGGCGCTTCGTAGTGGCAGCCGTCTTCGGCGATGTTGACGTAATGCCAGCCGGCGGAACGGCGGCCGAGGCCCGGGTCCTTGGCACGCAGCTGGTCGGCCCAGGGCGCCACGCTGGCGAGGGTGGAACCGGGTTCGGTGGCCAGCAGGCGGTCGACTTCGGCGCGTGCAGCGGGCGAGAGGCGGGAATCCGCTACCTCAGCGACAAGGCGATGACCTTGCGCGCCCCAGGCATGGGCAGGGGCGGAGGCGGACAGCAGAGCCGGCGCGATCGCGGCGGCGAGGAACAGGGAATGCAGGGCTTTCATGCCGGCATTCTAGCGGGGCGGCGGCCGGACGCGTTTGATCCAGCATGGCCGCTCGCCACGCGCCCTTGATGCGCGGACCGTTACGGTGGCGCGGCCACGGGCGGGGACATCGCGATGAGCATCACGGACCGGCGCATCACGGCAATACATGCGGACGACGGCTTTGCCCGCGCGTTCGATGAACAGGTGGTCTGGCGGATGCGCTGGGCCTGTGCCGTTGCCGGCATCTTTTCAATCGGCTTTGCCGTGTTGGACCATTTCTGGCTTCCGCCGGATGTGCATGCACAGGTGCTGCGCTGGCGGCTCGGGCTGCTGCTGCCGGTACTGCTGGTGGCGGTAGCACTCACCTTCGTCCCAGCGTTCCGCCGCCATCTGCAATGGCTGGGGGGCGGTGCTGTGCTGATCAGCGGGCTGGCGCTGGTGACGATGATCTGGACGGCGCATCGCGCCGGCGTGGATTATCCCTATGAAGGCGTCAGCCTGTTCCTGCTGCTGAACTACTTCCTGTGTGGCCTGCGCTTCGGCGTCGCCACGCTGACCGGAACCCTGATCGCATCGGCGTTCGTGCTGGCGGAGCTGCAGGTCGGCCGGCACTGGGCGCAGATGCTGCAGAGCGTGACGTTCGTGCTGGCCAGCAACCTGGCTGGCATCTTCGGTAGTTACATCCTGGAAAGGCAGGCGCGTGCAACCTGGCGCGCCGAGCAGCGGCTGGATGCACTGGCCAACCACGACGGATTGACCGGATTGCTCAACCGGCGCGCATTCGATCGTCGTGCCAACCAGATCTTCCAGCGTTATCTCCGCCGGCCGCACGCGCGTGGCGCCTTGCGCATCGCGATGATCGACATCGACTACTTCAAGCGCTACAACGACCATCATGGTCACCCGGCGGGCGATGCGGTCCTGCATGCGGTGGCGGTGACGCTGGCCGCGCAGCTTCGCGGCGCTGACTCGGTGGTGGCGCGGTACGGCGGTGAGGAGTTCGTGGCGCTGGGGCAGTGGTCGCCAGGCGAGCCGGAAACCGCGCCGTTCGAGCGGATGCGTCAGCAGGTCCAGGCGCTGGCGATCGCCCATGCCGATTCGGACGCCGCGCCGGTGGTGAGCGTCAGTATTGGTGTGGCGCGGTGGCATGACGATGGCGCCGATTCGCTGGAGCAGGCACTGGCGCGTGCGGATGCCGCGCTGTATCGGGCCAAGGCGTCCGGGCGCAACCGGGTCGAGGTGGCCACGGATGGGTAAGCCGAAAAAAGCCCCGGCGATCACCGGGGCAACATGCTGCGGAGGATTCAGCGGTTGGCCGGAGGGCGGGGCAGGCCCGCCACGCCGGAGGCCGCGCTCAGAACTTGAAGACGTAGGAGGCGCCGTAGACCAGCGGATCGATGTTGACCGTACCGATCTTCTGGCCGTCCAGCTTCACCTTGCTGTCGATGTCGATCCAGCGCATGTCCACGCGCAGCGCGCCCTTCTCGCCGATCGCGAAGTCCACGCCGGCGTGCGCGGCCAGACCCCAGGAGTCCTGCAGCTTCAGCCGGCTGTCCTTGAGCGCGCCCGTGGTGTCTTCGCTGAAGAAGGTCGTGTAGTTCACGCCCGCACCGATGAACGGCGACACCTTGCCCTTGCTGTTGAAGTGGTACTGCACGGTCACCACCGGCGGCAGCTGCTTGGTGCTGCCGACACGGCCGAGGCCGTTGATGTTGATGTCGTGCTTGAACGGCAGTGCCGCCAGCACTTCGATGCCCAGGTTGTCAGCGATGAAGTACTCGCCGGTGATGGTCGGCTTGACGTCGTTGTCGACGTCGACCTTCAGCGTGCCACCGGCCAGCCAGCCGTTGTTCGACTTCGGTGCCACCTGGTGCACGCCGGCCGAAAGGGTCCAGTCGCCCTTGGACTGGGCCATCGCCGGGGCGGCGGCGAGGGACAGGGCGGCGGCCAGGCTGGCCACGATCAGGGGAGAGGTCTTGCGCATGGGGGTGTTCTCGTTGCGGGGTGGATGGGGCCAGTCTCGGCCTCACGCCGCGCTAACGCTTTGATCCGGATCAAATCCGGCCAGCCCGCCCGCCACCGGCCCGGTCTGGCCGGCGGTGGCCAGGCCGGGCCTGCTAGACTTGTGGGCCCTATCCACCCCGCCGCACCCGTCGCGGCTGCAGGAGCTTGAGAAATGGCAATCAAGGTTGGTATCAACGGTTTCGGTCGCATCGGGCGTAACGTCCTGCGCTCGGCGGTGCTGAACTTCGGCGACGACATCGAAATCGTGGCCATCAACGATCTGCTGGAGCCGGATTACCTGGCCTACATGCTCAAGTACGACTCCGTGCACGGTCGCTTCAAGGCTGACGTGTCGGTGCAGGGCAACGACCTGCTGGTCAACGGCAAGAAGATCCGCCTGACCCAGGAACGCGATCCGGCCAACCTGAAGTGGGACGAAGTGGGCGTGGACGTGGTCATCGAGTCCACCGGTCTGTTCCTGACCAAGGAAACCGCGCAGAAGCACATCGATGCCGGCGCCAAGAAGGTCATCCTGTCCGCCCCGTCCAAGGACGATACGCCGATGTTCGTGTTCGGCGTGAACGACAAGACCTACGCCGGCCAGGCGATCATCTCCAACGCCTCGTGCACCACCAACTGCCTGGCCCCGCTGGCCAAGGTCATCAATGACAAGTGGGGCATCAAGCGTGGCCTGATGACCACCGTGCACGCCGCCACGGCTACCCAGAAGACCGTTGACGGCCCGTCCAACAAGGACTGGCGCGGCGGCCGCGGCATCCTGGAGAACATCATTCCGTCCTCCACCGGTGCGGCCAAGGCGGTCGGAGTGGTCATTCCGGAACTGAACAAGAAGCTCACCGGCATGAGCTTCCGCGTGCCGACCTCGGACGTGTCGGTGGTCGACCTGACCGTCGAGCTGGAAAAGGAAGCCACCTACGCCGAGATCTGCGCCGAAGTGAAGGCACAGAGCGAAGGCGCGCTGAAGGGCATCCTCGGCTACACCGAAGACAAGGTCGTGGCTACCGACTTCCGCGGTGAGACCCACACGTCGGTGTTCGATGCCGAAGCCGGCATTGCCCTGGACGGTACCTTCGTCAAGCTCGTGTCGTGGTACGACAACGAGTGGGGCTACTCCAACAAGTGCCTGGAAATGGCCAGGGTCGTCGCCGCCAAGTAAGGCCGGCGAAGATCGCGCACGAACCCCGGCCTGGCCGGGGTTCGTCGTTTGAGGGACCGGCCCTGTCGTAGCATGGGGCGGTCCGACCGCCGCCGCAGGGGCGCGGGATCGCATGGGAAGGCACGCAATGGAAGCACTGATAGCCCTGGTCGTATTGATACTGCTGGCGATTCCGCTGCTGCTGGTGGTCGCGCTGGTGATGATCGCCGGCCTGCGGCGCCGGGTCGCTGCGCTTGAGAGCGCACTGGCCGATGTGTCGCAATCGCCGCGCGCTGCCGCGCCACCGCCCGGGCCCGCCCCCGTTCCGGCAACGGACGCGCCAGCCATGGAGCGACCGCGGGCTGCGGCAGCACCTTCTCCCGTGGCGGCCCATGCGCCGGAATCCTCCGTGCCGGCGCCGCCGCGGCAGGCAGCGCCGCCACCACCGCCGCTGCCGGCCACGCCGCCCCCGCCTGCGCCGCCGGTCGAGCCGGCCGGGCCGGGCTTCTTCGAGCGTGGCATCGGCGCCGTCAAACGCTGGTTCACCGAGGGCAACGTGCCGGTCAAGATCGGCATGCTGGTGCTGCTGGCCGGTGTTGCCGCGCTGCTGAAGTACGTCAGTGACCAGGGCTGGCTGGTGCTCCCGGTCGAACTCCGGCTGGCGGCCGTCACCGCTGGTGCGCTGGGCCTGCTGGCCTTCGGCTGGCATCAGCGCGAACGCCGGCGCCTGTTCGCGCTGGCCCTGCAGGGCGGCGCCATCGGTGTGCTGCTGCTGACCATCTTCGCGGCATTCAAGCGTTTTGAGCTGCTTGCGCCGGGATTTGCGTTCGCCAGTTCGATCGCGCTGGTCGCCGGCCTGTGCGTGCTGGCAGTACTGCAGAACTCGCGCACCCTGGCGGTGCTGGGCATCCTGGCGGGCTTCATGGCCCCGCTGTGGCTGTCGACCGGCAGTGGCAACCATGTCGGCCTCTTCAGCTACTACGCAGTGCTCAACGCCGGCATCTTCGCCATCGCCTGGTTCCGTCCGTGGCGCGCGCTGAACCTGCTGGGCTTCGCGTTCACCTTCGGTATCGGCACGTTCTGGGGCGTGCTTCAGTACAGGGCCGAGAAGTTCTCCAGCACCGAACCGTTCCTGCTGCTGTTCTTCGCCTTCTATCTGCTGATTCCCCTGCTGTACGCGCGCAGGCAGCCTGCCGGTCGCCGCGATCTGGTCGATGGCAGCCTGGTGTTCGGCACGCCGTTGATCGCCTTCTCGCTGCAGGCGGCGATGCTGCACGAACAGCCGATGACACTGGCACTGTGCGCGCTGGGCCTGGCGGTGATCTACGCGGTGCTGGCGCGTGCCTTGATCGCCCGGGCCTCGTATACGGTGCTGGCGCAGTCGCACGCGGTGCTGGCGGTGGGTTTCGCCACGCTGGCCGTGCCGCTGGCCTTGTCCGCCCGTGCCACCGGTGCGGTGTTCGCGCTGGAAGGTGCCGGGCTGGCCTGGCTCGGTCTGCGCCAGAGGCGCTGGCTGCCACAGGTGTCCGCTGCGCTGCTGCAGATGGCGGCGGCATTCGCCTTCGTGGCAGGTGGCAACCACTGGCACGAGGACGGGCGCCTGCTGCTCAATCCCACCGCGATCGGTGCGCTGCTGCTGGCCGTGGCGGGGTTGGCGTCGGCGTGGAGCTACCAGCGCCGGGCACGTCATGAGATCGCCCTGGTCTACTACCTGTGGGGCCTGCTGTGGTGGCTCGGCGGCTGGGTGCACGAGATCGGTCGTTTCCTCGCGCATGCCTCGCAGGCCGATGCACTGCTGGTGCTGGCGGCGGCGACCGCCTGGCTGGCAGCCGAGGTGCAGCGCCGGCAACCGGCACGTGCGCTGGGGATGACCGCACTGGCGATGCTGGCGATGGCGTTCCCATTGGCATTGGCGCAACGCCATGCACACCAGCAACCGTTCGCGGGCCACGGCGCCCTGGCATGGGCGCTGTTCGCCGTGCTGGGGGTGCGCACGTTGCTGTGCCTGCGCCAGGGCGGCGACACGGTGGCGCGCATCGCCCAGTTCCTGTGGTGGCTGCTGTGGCCATCGCTGCTTTCGCTGCTGGCCCTGTGGGGAGGCGGCGAGGCTGGCCTGGCACAGGGCTGGACGTTGTTGCTGGTGACGCTGCCCTGGCTGCTGCTGGCCGCCCTGTCACTGTGGCGCTGGGGTTGGCTGCGCTGGCCGCTGGGCCCGGCATTCGATGCCGCACGCGTGCCGCTGCAGTGCGTGCTGTTCGCGCTGCTGGCGACCGGATGGCTGCTGGGCCAGCTGCTGCCGGGCACTGCGGCACCGCTGCCGTGGCTGCCGGTGCTGAACCCGGCCGAGATGGGGCAGTGGCTGAGCCTGTTGCTGCTGGCGCGCTGGCTATACAGCGATGTGGCACCGCCCGCGCTGCGCAGGCTGCGCCTGCCGGTGCTGGCACTGGCGGGCTTCATCGCCCTGACCAGCCTGGTCCTGCATGGCGTGCACCACTGGGGGGGACTGGCCTGGAGTACGTCGATGGCGCGCTACAGCTTGGCCCAGACCAGCCTGACCGTGCTGTGGAGCGTGCTCGGCGTGATCGCCTGGGTATGGGGCTCGCGTCGTGGCCAGCGTGTGTTGTGGATGGTCGGTGCGGTGCTGATGGGCGTGGTCCTGGCCAAACTGGTCCTCATTGACCGCCAGCACCTGGGCAACCTGCTCGGGATCGCATCGTTCATCGCCTATGGCCTGCTGTGTACGGTCGTCGGCTATCTGGCACCGGCGCCACCGGGCGCGGTGCCATCCGTGGAGGAGAACCAATGAGAATGTGGAGCAGGATGGTGGTGCCGGCGATGCTGGGCCTGTTCGCCACCATGGCCGTACACGCGTCCGACTACCGCACGCAGTACGCCGAGCAGTGGCCGCTGACGCTGTCCAGTGCGCAGTCCGGCGCCTATCGGGTGGTGCTGGAACCGGCGATCTACCGCCGTGCAGGCGCAGCAGACCTGGGTGACCTGCAGGTGTTCAACGCGGCCGGACAGGCCCTGCCGTCGGCATTGCTGGCACCGGACGCGCCGCTGGCACAGCCGCCGGTGCAGCGCGAGCTGCCCTGGTTCGCACTGCCGCCGCTGGCCGATTCACAACGCAACGACCTGCAGTTGCTGACCGAGCGCGATACCGACGGCCGTGTGCGCCGGGTCGAAGCGCGTGTCGGCGCCGGAACGGTGAACGGGCAGGGCGGCTGGCTGATCGATGCCAGCGTGCTCGGCCAGCAGCCGCTGGCGGCGCTGGTGCTGGATTGGGCCGACAGTGGCCAGCCGCTGCAGGCGCAGGTGCAGCTTGATGCCAGCGATGACCTGCAGCATTGGCGCTCCATCGGTCGGGACATTCCGCTGGTGGACCTGCAGCGCGCCGGCAAACGATTGCTGCAGCGACGCCTGCAGGTTGACGGCAATGCGCGCTATCTGCGCGTGCTGCCGCAGGGCGACGCGCGACTGCCTGCCCTGCATGGCGTGCTCGCCGAGCTTCCGCCGGCACCGGCGACGTTGCCGTGGGAATGGCTGTCACTGACGCCGACAGCGCAGGGCAAGGGCGAATACACCTTCGAACTGGACGGACGTTTCCCGATCGCGCGCGCCGATGTCGCCAGTACCGACAACAGCCTGGTGCAGTGGACGCTGTTCAGCCGCGACGATGAAGGCGCGCAGTGGCAACGACGCAGTGCACCGTGGATCGCCTATCAGTTGCAGCAGGGAACGCAGGGCCCGCGTCAGCAGTCGGCGGCGCAGGTGCTGGGCGATGTGCACCGCGACCGCTACTGGAAGCTGGTGGCAAGCCCGGCGGAGATCGCCGGCGCCCCCACCCTGCGCCTGGGCTACCAGCCGGAAGTGATGGTGTTCCTGAGCCAGGGCGCTGCGCCCTATGCACTGGCGGTGGGCAGCGCGACGGCGCGCCGCGCGGAGGCGCCGATCGGGGTGCTGATCGAGGAACTTCGCCAGCGCAACGATCCGGCCTGGCAGCCGACGCTGGCACGCCTGGAGGGCCGTCCCGAGCCGCTGGCCGGAGACGCAGCGCTGGAACCGCAGCGGGACTGGAAGGCCTGGCTGCTGTGGGCGCTGCTGGGCGTGGGGGTCCTGGTCGTGGGCGGTCTGGCGGTCAGCCTGCTCAGGCAGAAGCCTTCGCCTTCGGCGTAGATCCCGATGAATCCCGGCCGCGCATGGAGCGGCGCTGCGGCCGGCGCCATCCGTTCTGCCGCAGCCGATACAATGACGGTCTGCCGAACGCCGGCACCCCGTCCCTGAGCCCAAGAGTTGCCCATGTCCATCGTCCGCATGACCGACCTCGACCTCTCCGGCAAGCGCGTGCTGATCCGCCAGGATCTGAACGTGCCGATCGAGAATGGCCGCATCACTTCCGAACAGCGCATCACCGCTTCGCTGCCGACGCTCAAGCGCGCACTGGAGCAGGGCGCGGCGGTGATGGTCACCTCGCACCTGGGCCGGCCGAAGGAAGGCGTGTGGAGCGAAGCCGATTCGCTGGCACCGGTTGCCGCACGCCTGTCCGAACTGCTGGGTCGCGAGGTGCCGCTGGTGCGCGACTGGATCGACGGCGTCGAGGTGCAGCCGGGCCAGCTGGTGCTGCTGGAAAACTGCCGGATGAACGTCGGCGAGGGCAAGGATGACGAAGCCCTGTCGAAGAAGTACGCCGCGCTGTGCGATGTGTTCGTGATGGATGCCTTCGGTACCGCGCACCGCGCGCAGGCGTCCACCCATGGCGTGATCCGTTTCGCCCCGGTCGCCGCGGGTGGCCCGCTGCTGATGGCCGAGCTGGATGCCCTGGCGCAGGCGCTGGACGCACCGGCCAAGCCGCTGCTGGCCATCGTGGCCGGCAGCAAGGTCAGCACCAAGCTGGAACTGCTGGCCAATCTGGTGGGCAAGGTCGACCAGCTGATCGTGGGGGGCGGCATCGCCAACACCTTCATCGCGGCTGCCGGCTACAAGGTCGGCAAGTCGCTGTACGAGCCGGACCTGCTGGACACCGCCCGGAAGATCGTTGCCGACGCCAAGGCGCGCGGGGCCGAGATTCCGCTTCCGGTGGACGTGGTCACGGCCAAGCAGTTCCTGCCCGACGCCATTGCCGAAGTGAAGGCCGTGGATGCGGTCGCCGAAGATGATCTGATCCTGGACATCGGTCCGCAGACCGCTGCCCAGTACGCGCAGCTGATTGCGAATGCCGGCACCGTGGTCTGGAACGGCCCTGTCGGCGTGTTCGAGTTTGAAGCCTTCAGCAAGGGAACCGAAGCGCTGGCGCGTGCCATCGCCACGTCCCCGGCATTCTCCATCGCCGGCGGTGGCGACACCCTGGCAGCGGTCGACAAGTTCGACATCGCCAAGGACGTGAGCTACATCTCCACCGGTGGCGGCGCGTTCCTGGAATTCCTGGAAGGCAAGACCCTGCCGGCCGTGGCCGCGCTCGCCGCGCGCGGCGCATGAACCCGGACGGCACCCAGGCCGGTTCTGCCCACCCGGCACCGGAAGAACGCGCGACGCTCTTCTTCGACCTGGACGGTACGTTGATCGATTCGCAGGTGGGCATCACCACCTGCATCGCTTATGCGCTGCAGAAGATGGAGCATCCGGTGCCGGCGCGGGAAACCCTGCTGGGCTGGATCGGGCCTTCGCTGCGCACCACGTTCGCGCCGCTGTTCATCGAACCGGCGCGGGTGGAGCAGGCCGTCGGGTACTACCGCGAGCGCTTCGATGCCGAGGGCTGGCGCGAGCACACGGTGTACCCCCAGGTGGAGGACGCCCTGCGCACCTTGCATGCGCGTGGCCACCGCCTGGCGGTGGTCACCGCCAAGAACGAGCCGCACGCGCGCCGGATCCTGGCCCATCTGCCCTTCGGCGGATTGTTCGAGGACATCATCGGCTCGACCCTGGATGGTTCGCGCAGCCACAAGCCCGAGCTGGTCGGCGAAGCGCTGCGCCGGCTGCAGGTGTCGCCCACGCAGTGCTGGATGATCGGCGACCGTCGCATGGATATCGAGGGCGCGCGTCACCACGGCCTGCGAAGCATCGGCGTGCTGTGGGGGTTTGGTGGCGAAGCGGAACTCACTGAAGCCGGTGCGGGCCAGCTGGCACGCGAGCCGGTCCAGCTGACGACACTGTTGGCCTGATGCCTCTTTACCGGTCGCGGCGTGCCATGCCCGGCGGCTTTGCCCGAAGCCCGCCGGGCATGGCCCGACGCGACCGGGCACCCTGCGCCGGCGTATGTCCGGGCGATGTCCGTTACATGTCCCGCAGAGTCAGGCAGCACAAGGTTGTAACCGCATACATGGGGCGTGAAGGATGTGCTAATTTCCGTGCTTTAACGGGAGAGGCCCATTCACCATGTTCGAGCGTCAGCGTCGCACCAAGATCCTAGCCACCCTCGGTCCGGCCACCGATCCGCCGGGCGTGCTGGAGGATCTGTTCCGCGCCGGCGTCAACGTGGTGCGCCTGAACTTCAGCCACGGTGACCCGTCCGGCCAGGCCAAGCGTGCCGCCGACGTGCGCGCTGCCGCACAGCGGGTGGGCGTGGAAGTGGGCATCCTGGCCGACCTGCCGGGCCCGAAGATCCGCATCGAGCGCTTTGCCGAAGGCAAGATCCATCTCAAGGCGGGCGACCGTTTCGATCTGGTCGCCTCGCCCAACGCACCGGCCGGCGATGCCACGCAGGTGGGCGTGAGCTACCTCGGCCTGCCGCAGGACGTTGGCCCCGGCGATGTCCTGCTCCTCGATGACGGCCTGATGCAGCTGCAGGTCGTCGAGGTGCAGGGTGAGCGGATCATCAGCACCGTGCTCAACGACGGGGTGCTGTCTGATCGCAAGGGCCTGAACAAGCAGGGCGGTGGCCTGTCGCTGGGCGCGTTGACCGAGCGCGACAAGGAGCTGATCGGGATCGTCGCCAAGATCGGTGTCGACTTCATCGCCGTTTCCTTCTGCCGCAATGCGCAGGACATGAACGATGCCCGCGCGATCGCCGAATCGCACGGCTGCTACGCCGCGCTGGTGTCCAAGATCGAGCGCACCGAAGCGATCGAGAACCTGGAGGAGATCGTCGAGGCCAGTGACGTGGTGATGGTGGCGCGCGGCGACCTCGGCGTGGAAATCGGCGATGCCGAACTGCCGGGCCTGCAGAAGAAGATCATCAAGGCTTCGCTGGCGCAGAACAAGGTGGTGATCACTGCCACCCAGATGCTGCAGTCGATGGTGGAAAGCCCGATCCCGACCCGCGCGGAAGTGCTGGACGTGGCCAACTCGGTGATCGACGGCACCGATGCGGTGATGCTGTCGGCCGAAACCGCTGCCGGTGCGTATCCGGTCAAGGCCGTGGAGGCGATGGCGCGCATCTGCCTGGGCGCCGAGCGCCAGTTCCAGACCGAGACCGACTTCAATGCGTCGCCGCGCAACCTGGAGCGCGCCGACCAGGCCATCGCGATGGCGACCATGTTCCTGTCCCAGCACGTGGGCGTGCGTGCCATCGTGGCCATGACCGAGTCCGGCGGTACCGCGCGCTACCTGTCGCGCTTCCGTGCCAAGGCACCGGTGTTCGCGGTGACCCGCCATGACGGCGCACGCCGGCAGATGGCGCTGATGCGCGATGTGTTTCCGATCAATTTCGACAGCCGTGGCCTGACCCCGCGCGAAGCCGCACGTGGCAGCATCCGCCTGCTGGTCGAATCGGATCTGCTGCAGGCCGGCGATCGGGTGGTGTTCACCAGCGGTGAGCACATGGAAACCCACGGTGCGACCAACACCCTGCGCCTGCTCGAGGTGGGCGAAGACGGTCGCGCCAGCGGTCTGGGCGATCTTTAACCGCTGCGGAACCGGGTCGGAGCCCCACCGGGGCTCTGACCGGAACGCCGCAGGACAGCGCCTGTCCTGAACGGACATTGGAATCGTTTCCAGTCTGGCCTCCACGTCGAGGCCACGGGCTGCGGGGCTATACTTACGTTTTTCCCGCACCCGCCACAGGAAGTACATGAGCATCGAACAGCTGGCTGAAACCGCCCAGGCCATGGTTGCCCCGGGCAAGGGCATCATCGCGATCGACGAATCCACCGGTACCATCGCCAAGCGCTTCGCCGGCGTGGGCATCGAGAACACCGAGGAGAACCGTCGCGCCTATCGCGAACTGCTGCTGACCACGCCGAAGCTCAACGAGCACATTTCCGGCGCCATCCTGTACGACGAAACCATCCGCCAGTCGACCAAGGACGGCGTGCCGTTCGCCAAGTACATGGCCGACCACGGCATGATTCCGGGCATCAAGGTGGACAAGGGTGCGCATCCGCTGGCCGGCTGCCCGGGCGAGCTGGTGACCGAAGGCCTGGACGGCCTGCGCGAGCGCCTGCAGGAGTATTACAAGCTGGGTGCGCGCTTTGCCAAGTGGCGCGCGGTCATCAACATCGGCGAGAGCATTCCGTCGGGCACCTGCATCGAATCCAACGCCCATGCGCTGGCCCGCTACGCCGCGCTGTGCCAGGAATGCGGCCTGGTGCCGATGGTCGAGCCGGAAGTGATCATGGACGGCGACCACGACATCGAGACCTGCTACGAAGTCACCGAAGCCACCCTGCGTTCGCTGTTCGACGCCCTGTATCAGCAGAACGTGCTGCTGGAAGGCACCATCCTGAAGGCTTCGATGGTCATCTCGGGCAAGGACTGCGAAGAGCAGGCCGACGTCGAGGAAGTGGCCGAGTCCACCGTGATGTGCCTGAAGAGCACCGTGCCGGCGATCCTGCCGGGCGTGGTGTTCCTGTCCGGCGGCCAGAGCGATGAACAGTCCACCGCCCACCTCAATGCGATGAACCAGCTGGGCAACCTGCCGTGGCCGCTGAGCTTCTCCTACGGCCGTGCCATGCAGCAGGCGGCACTGAAGCTGTGGGCCAAGGATATGAAGGGCAACTACGCCGCCGCGCAGAAGACCGTGTTCGAGCGCGCCAAGGAAAACGGCCTGGCTGCACTGGGCAAGTGGAACGGTTGATCGGTTCCATCGCAGGATGAACAGGGCAACGCCGGCCTCACGCCGGCGTTTGCTTTTGCGGGTATCTTTTCCGCCTCCCGCGGGCCCGGCCGGCCCGGGGGACACACATGGAAGGCCAAGGAGAAAAAACATGCGTTTGGCAGCAATCACGCTGGCCGTTGCTACGGTCCTCGCCGCAGGCGGTTGCAACCGCTCCGGCAGCAATGCGGATGTGGGCAAGGCCCCGTCGCTCGAGTTCGACAAGCCCGTTTCCGGCGAGATCACCTCGCGCAGCGGCATCAATTTCAATGACGGCAGCCACCACCAGCTGTACCAGATCACGCTGGAGGACAAGCAGCTGGTGGGCATGAAGCTGACCGGTGCCCTCAGTGGCTCGATTGCCGTGTTCAACAATGGCAGCCTGGTCGCCAGCAGCCGCACCGGCTATGAGCGCAGCGGGGATGTATCGCTGGCGTTCCGCGCCAACGGCGCCGGCACCTACCAGGTGGCGGTCAACGCCGACAGCCCGACCGCCTACGGCCCGTATCGCCTGCGGGTGGAGAAGCTGGTGCCCTACGACGGCAAGCCCATCGCAGGCAGTGGCGAAGTCGTCGACATGCTGGTATCCGGATCGCAGGACTACACCCTGCAGGTGGACAAGGCCGGCCTCTATGAGGTCAACCTGTCGTCCGATGCGTTCGATACCGTGCTGAAGCTGAAGGGCGGCGAGATCGACGCGGAAAACGACGATGGCGGTGACAGCACCAATTCGCGCCTGTCGCTGCCGTTGCAGCCCGGCAAGTACACGCTGGGCGTGCGCGGGCTGGACGACGACGCGTCCGGCACCTTCAAGCTGACCGTCGCCCGCACCGAGCTGCCGGGCAACATCGTCGAGCGCGATGGTACCCAACTGCCGCAGTCGGGCAGCGTGTTCACCATGCTCGACAGCGAAGGTCGCCGTCGCTTCCTGCTGACACTGGAGCGTCCGGGCGACGTTCGCCTGGATGCGATCTCCGGTCAGGTGGACACCGTGCTGCGTGTGGTCGGCGGTGACGTCGAGCTGGTCGACGACGACGGCGGCAACGGCACCAACGCGCGTCTGCAGGAATCGTTGCCGGCCGGTCATTACACCGTCGATGTTTCCAGCCTCAGCGACGAGCAGGGCCTGGTCGAGGTGCGCGTGCAGATCGATGGCGCCAGCGCTGCCGGCGCCGCGGCGTCGGCGGCCCGCGCAGCGGCGGATGCGGCGGCCGTGCCGGATGACGCCGCAGTCGACGCGGCCAGCCGCTGACGCGTCCAGGGGCACTGCCGCAATGAAAAGGCCGGGCATTGCCCGGCCTTTTCTTCAGTGCCGCCGCCCCGTGTTCAATGCGCGGCAGCGAAGCCGGTATCGCCCAGTGGCGGCAGCAGCGTGCCGCGCACTTCGTTGTCCGCGTTCTGCCCGGCACTGGCCAGGGCCTGCTGATACGCCTTGGCCGTGGCGGTATTGAAAGCAACCAGCACGATCCGCATCGGCTGTGCATGGCTGCGTTGCCACGCCAGGGTTTCCGTCACGGCGATCTGCGCGGCCTGGTACAGCGGATAGCCGTACACGCCACAACTGATGGCCGGGAACGCGATCGACTGCACCCCGAGCGATTCGGCCAGCTGCAGCGACTTCCAGTAGCAGTTGGCCAGCAGCGCGGGTTCATCGCGCAGGCCGTCGTGCCAGACCGGGCCCACCGTGTGCAGCACGTGCCGCGCCGGCAATGCATGGGCGCCGGTGGCGCGCACTTCACCGGTCGGGCAGCGCACGCCTGGGCGCAGTTCCGGCAGTTGCCGGCATTCGGCCAGCAGGCCGGGGCCGGCGGCACGGTGGATCGCACCGTCCACTCCGCCGCCGCCCAGCAGCGATTCATTGGCCGCGTTGACGATCGCATCCACCGCCAGGGTCGTGATGTCGCCCTGCCACACTTCGATCTTCATGCGTCCGTCTCCTGCCTGTCGGATGTTCCGCGCAGTACCTGCGGCGGCTGTACCCAGCGTAGGGGACAGGCCATCGATGCTGCGTCATGACCGTCTCACGCGCTGCGATCCGACGGTCTTCACGCACGATGGCGGTCGCCACCTTCACGCAGGCTGAAGCAGAAAGGGGTCAGAGCCTTTTCCGGATGGAAAAGGCTCTGACCCCATGTTTCCGAGGTGCGCCGTCAGGGTCAGAGCCCTCTCCCGGACGGGAAAGGGATCCGACCCTGTGCATCACGGCAGGCCGGCCAGCCAGTCGTCGTCGGAACCTTCGTTCACGTCGGCGAACAGGGGCGTGGAGAAGTAGCGCTCGCCGGTATCCGGAAGCATCGCCAGGATCACCGAACCCGGCTCGGCGCGGCTGGCCACATCCAGCGCGCTGGCGACCGAGGCGCCGGCGGAGATGCCGACGAAGATCCCTTCCTCGGCGGCCAGCCGGCGCGCGGTGGCGATGGCGCGTTCGTCGTCCACGCTCAGCAGCTCGTCCACCACGTCGCGGTTGAGCACGTCCGGCACGAAGTCCGGCGTCCAGCCCTGGATCTTGTGCGGCTTCCAGTCATCGCCCTTGAGCAGCGCGGCGCCGGCTGGCTCGGTGGCAATGATGCGGGTCTGCGGCCGTGCGACCTTCAGCACCTCGCCGACACCGGTGAGGGTTCCGCCGGTTCCCCAGCCGCTGACGAAATAGTCCAGGCGCCTGCCGGCGAAGTCGCGCAGGATCTCCGCCGCCGTCGTGTTGCGGTGGTAGGCCGGGTTGGCCGGATTGGCGAACTGGCTGGCGAGGAACCAGCCATGCTGTTCGGCCAGTTCGCGCGCCTTGCGCACCATGCCGCTGCCACGTTCCGCCGCCGGGGTCAGGATCACCTTGGCGCCGTAGGCACGCATCAGCTTGCGGCGTTCCACCGAGAACGTCTCGACCATGGTCGCCACGAACTTGTAGCCACGGGCGGCGGCCACCATCGCCAGCGCCACGCCGGTGTTGCCCGAGGTGGCTTCGACGATGGTGTCACCCGGCTTGAGCAGGCCACGGGCCTCGGCGTCGAGGATGATCGCCAGCGCCAGGCGGTCCTTGACCGAGCCGCCGGGATTGAACGACTCGACCTTGGCGTAGAGGCTGACCTGCGGCGGCGCCAGGCGCTGCAGCTTGACGATGGGGGTGTTGCCGACGGTGTCGAGGATGGAGTCGTACAGGGCCATGGAAGCGCTCCGGAGGCGGGGCCGCGCCAGGACGGCGGGCGGAAGAGGGAGGGCTGGCTGTTCACGCCAGCGGCTGCCGGCTGACCGTAGCGCCGGCATATGACGCCCGGAAATGACCAGATGCCTTTCTTAAACAACCTTTGGTTATAAGCTGGTGACGGTAATTGACCCTAGAGTGGACCTCCGCCCCTGCTGCCTGCCCGCCCATGACGCTGACCCAGCTGCGCTATCTGGTCGCCATCGCCGACGCCGAGCTGAACATCACGCTGGCTGCCTCGCGCGTGCACGCCACCCAACCCGGCCTGTCCAAGCAGCTCAAGCAGCTCGAGGACGAGCTGGGCTTCCTGTTGTTCGTACGCAAGGGTCGCAGCCTGGAGTCCGTTACCCCGGCCGGTACCGAGGTGATCTCCCGCGCGCGCGCCGTGCTGGCCGAGGCCAACAACATCCGCACCTACGCGGCCAACCAGCGCCGCGAAAGCCAGGGTCAGCTGATTCTGACCACCACCCATACCCAGGCGCGCTTCGTGCTGCCGCCGGCGGTGGCGGCGATCAAGCAGGCGTATCCGCAGGTCAGCGTGCACCTGCAGCAGGCCGCCGAAGCCGATGCGCTGGATCGGTTGAACCAGGGTGATGCGGACATCGCCATCATCAGTACGGCCGGTGGGGAGCCTGGCGATGGCATCGCCGTACCGTTGTTCCGCTGGCGGCGGCTGGTGGTGGTGCCCAAGGGCCATCCGCTGGATCGCGCGGGCCGCGCACCGGACCTGGCGGCGCTCGCCCGCCAGCCGCTGATCAGCTATGAATCGTCCACGCGCCCCAACTCGTCGCTGCAGCGTGCCTTTGCTGCCAACGGGCTGGTTCCGGATCTGGCGCTGACTGCGCTGGACGCCGATCTGATCAAGACCTATGTGCGTACCGGCCTGGGTGTGGGCCTGCTGGCCGAAATGGCGGTCAGTTCCCTCGACGAAGACCTCAAGGCATGGCCGGCACCCGCTCCGATCGCCGAGTGCATCGCCTGGGCGGTGCTGCCGCGTGACCGCGTGCTGCGCGATTACGCGCTGGAGCTGGTGCATGTGTTGGCGCCGCAGATCGATCCGCGGGACCTGCGCCGGGTACTGGACGGCAACCAGGTGGCCGCGTGGCCGCTGCCGCCGACCTGGGAATCGCTGACCCAGACCATCACGGTGTGAGGGTGCTCGGGCAGGGCTGCGCCCTGCACCTGCGAAGAACTGGCGCAACAGCAACAACGCGGCCAGGCCCCGATGGATCGGCCGCGGAGAGGAACAACCGGATCGGATCCCCGCCAGGATCCGACCCGGTCCGACGCCCTCCGCCGGACCTGTCCGACTCTACGGCAGCAGCACGCCCAGCGGTCGCCCGGATACATCCCGACATACGCCGACACCGCCGCACAGACCCTTGCATGGAACGGGTTCAGGCCGCTATCGCGACGCCGGTTCCACGCCGGTAAACGCTTGGCATATACCGCCTTCGCGGGGGGATGCCTACACTCGGCGGCCGTGGATCAATCAGGACCGTTCATGTTGGCTCGTATCGCTTCGACCCTGGCCCTTGGCCTCAGCCTGGCCGTCCTGGCCGGGTGCGCAGGCAAACAGGAGGCCGCCGCGCGACGGCAGGGGGAAGCGGTGCCGGTCACCGCGCAGATCGTGCAGCCCACGCAATGGAACGACACCCTGCAGGCGCTGGGTACGGCCAAGGCGCGGGAGTCGATCAGCGTCACCGCCAAGGTCAGTGAGATCGTGGAGAAGGTGCACTTCGAAAGCGGCCAGCAGATCGCTGCGGGTGCGCCGATCGTGACTCTGCGCGGCCAGGCCCAGGAAGCGGCGCTGGTGCAGGCGCAGGCCACCTTCCACGAGGCCGACCAGCTGTACCGCCGGCAGCGCGAACTGGCCACGCAGCGGTTGGTGTCCAGCGCCACGCTGGATACGCAGAAGTCGATCCGCGATGCCGCCGAGGCCCGTGTCGCGCAGATGCAGGCCGACATCGGCGACCGTCGTGTGCGTGCGCCGTTCGCAGGTGTGCTGGGTATCCGCCAGGTCAGCCCTGGCACGCTGCTGACGCCGACCACGGTGATTGCCACCCTGGACGACATCGAGCGCATGCACGTCGATTTCCAGGTGCCCGAAGTGGAACTGGCCGCGCTTTCGGCGGGCGACAAGGTCAGCGCGACCAGCGTCGCGTGGCCGGGGCGCACGTTCGAAGGAGAGGTCACCACCATCGATGCACGTATCGACCCGGCCACCCGCGCGGTGACCGTGCGGGCCGACTTCGCCAACGCCGACCATGCGCTGCGCCCGGGCATGCTGCTCGATGTGCGCCTGTTCCGCCCCGAGCGCCCGGCGCTGGTGATCCCGGAGATCGCGGTGGTGCAGGTGGGCCGTGACAGTTTCGTGTACCGCATCGGCGCCGACGACAGCGTCGAGCGCGTGGACGTGGTCACCGGCGCGCGCCGTGCCGGCGTGGTCGAGATCAAGCAGGGGCTGGCCGCGGGCCAGCGCATCGTGGTCGACGGCACCGGCAAGCTGCGCCCGGGTCTGAAGGTGGCCGCCCGTGATGCGGCGCCGGCCAGCGGTGCCAAGCCTGCCGATGCGCCTGCGCCGGTCGCGACCGAGGAACAGGGCGGATGAAGCTGTCCGACGTTTCCATCCAGCGGCCGGTGTTCGCCGTAGTGATGAGCCTGCTGCTGCTGGTGCTGGGCATCATGTCCTTCACCCGCCTCACGCTGCGCGAACTGCCGGCCATCGACCCGCCCATCGTGTCGGTCTCGGTCGACTACACCGGTGCCTCGGCAGCGGTCATCGAAAGCCGGATCACCCAGGTGCTGGAAGATGCGCTCGCCGGCATCGAAGGCATCGATACCATCAACGCGCGCAGCACCAACGGCCGCTCGCAGGTCAGCATCGAGTTCACCTCCAACCGCGATATCGAGGCCGCGGCCAATGACGTGCGCGATGCCGTCAGCCGGGTTGCCGACCGCATGCCGGAAGAGGCGCGCCCGCCGGAGATCGCCAAGGTCGAGAGCGATGCCGATCCGATCATCTGGTTCAACATGGTCTCCTCGACCATGGATACGCTGGAGCTGAGCGACTACGCCGACCGCTATGTGGTCGACCGCTTTTCCAGCCTCGATGGCGTCGCCCAGGTCCGTATCGGTGGTCGCCAGCGCTATGCGATGCGCATCTGGCTGGACCGCGATCAGCTGGCCGCGCGTGGACTGACCACCGGTGATGTGGAAACCGCGCTGCGCAACGAGAACGTGGAACTGCCCGCCGGGCGCATCGAATCCACCGACCGCGATTTCACCCTGCGCGTGGAACGCAATTACATCAAGCCCGAAGACTTCGCGACCATCCCGCTGGGCAAGGGCAGCGACGGTTACGTCGTGCGCATGGGCGACGTGGCGAAGATCGAGCTGGCGTCGGCCGAGCGCCGCGCCTATTACCGCAGCAATGGCGAGCCGGGCATCGGCCTGGGCATCGTCAAGACCTCCACCGCCAACTCGCTGGACGTCGCGCGCACCGCGCGCGCCGAAGCCGAGCGGGTCGCGTTGACGCTGCCCAAGGGCACGCAGATCTTCGTTGCCTTCGACAACACCACCTTCATCGAAGCGGCCGTCGATCGCGTCTATGCCACATTGGTGGAGGCGATGATCCTGGTGCTGGCGGTGATCTGGCTGTTCCTCGGCAGTTTCCGCGCAGCGCTGATTCCGGCCGTGACGGTACCGGTGTGCCTGGTGGCCGCGTTCATCGCGCTGTACGCGTTCGATTTCTCGATCAACCTGCTGACATTGCTGGCGCTGGTGCTGTGCATCGGCCTGGTGGTCGACGATGCGATCGTGGTGGTGGAGAACGTGCAGCGCCGGATCGATCTGGGTGAGCCGCCGCTGGTGGCGTCCAAGCGCGGTACCACGCAGGTGGCCTTCGCGGTGATCGCGACCACTGCGGTGCTGGTGGCGGTGTTCCTGCCGGTCGGGTTCCTCGAGGGCAACACCGGGCGCCTGTTCCGCGAGCTGGCGGTGGCGCTGGCCGCGGCCGTGGCGCTGTCCGCGTTCGTGGCGTTGACGCTGACACCGATGATGGCCTCCAAACTGCTCAAGCCGCATACCGGGCAGGCGCCGCGGGGCCTGCATGGCTTCGTCAACCGCAACCTGGAGCGGCTGGCCGGCGCCTACGGCCGCATCCTGCAGCGCCACGTCGACCGTACCTGGATCTACCTGCTGGTGATGGCGGCGGCATTGGCTGCCAGCTGGCTGCTGATCAAGGTGCTGCCCTCGGAGCTGGCGCCAGCTGAGGACCGCGGTTCGTTCCAGATCATGATCGACGGCCCGGAAGGCGCAGGCTACGACTACACCGTGCAGCAGGTGCAGCAGGTCGAAGCGATGCTGGCGCCCCACGTGGGAGCAGACAAGCCGATCGTGCGCGCCAACCCGCGCGTGCCCGGTGGCTGGGGAGCGAGCGAGGAAATGCACACCGGCCGGGTGAGCATCTTCCTGCAGCCGTGGCGCCAGCGCAGCGAAGGCACCCCGGAGGTCGCCAATGAGCTGCAGAAGGAGCTTGACACCATCCAGGGCGTGCGCGTGCGCACGCAGGTCGGCGGTGGCCTGGTCCGCAGCGGCGGCCAGCCCTTCCAGATCGTGCTGGGAGGCCCGGAGTACGCCGAGATCGCGCAGTGGCGCGACCGCATCCTGCTGCGCATGGCCGACAATCCCGGCCTGGTCGGCCCCGACTCGGACTACAAGGAAACCCGCCCGCAGATGCGGGTGAACATCGACCGCCAGCGCGCGGCCGACCTGGGCGTGCCCGTCACCGCAATCGGCTCGGCGCTGGAAACGATGATGGGCTCGCGTCGCGTCACCACCTTCGTCGACAACGGCGAAGAGTACGACGTTCTGGTCCAGGCGGGCCGCGACGGACGCGCCACGCCGGCCGATCTGGCCGCGATCCGCGTGCGTGCCACCTCCGGTGAGCTGGTGCCCTTGTCGAACCTGGTCACCCTGAGCGAGGTTGCCGAGGCAGGCACCTTGAACCGCTTCAACCGCCTGCGCTCGATCACCATCAGCGCCGGCCTTGCGCCGGGCTACCCGTTGGGCGAGGCCATTGCCTGGGCACAGAACGTCGCGCGCGAGGAGCTGCCGCAGTACGCGCAGGTGAACTGGAAGGGCGAGTCGCGCGAGTACCAGAGCGCCGGCGGTGCGGTCCTGCTGACCTTCGCCATGGCCCTGCTGGTGGTGTACCTGGTCCTGGCCGCACAGTTCGAGAGCTTCATCCATCCGCTGACGATCATGCTGACGGTACCGCTGGGCGTGCTCGGCGCGCTGGTCGGCCTGTGGTTGAGCGGGGGCACAGTGAACCTGTTCAGCCAGATCGGCATCGTGATGCTGGTCGGCCTGGCGGCGAAGAACGGCATCCTGATCGTCGAGTTCGCCAACCAGCTGCGTGACGACGGCCGCAGCGTGCGCGAGGCCATCATCGAATCATCGATGGTGCGCCTGCGTCCGATCCTGATGACCTCCATCGCCACCGTGGTCGGCGCGATTCCGCTGGTGGTGGCCGGTGGACCGGGTTCGGCGAGCCGTGGCACGATCGGTATCGTGATCATCTTCGGCGTCACCCTGTCCACCTTCCTGTCGCTGTTCGTGGTGCCGGCGTTCTACGCACGGCTGGCCCCGTACACGCGCTCGCCGGAAGCAGTGAAGCGCGAGCTGGAAAAGCAGGAAGCAGCGTCGCCCTCGGTGGGCGGGCATGCCTGACCGTCGCGCCGACGGGGGCGGATCCCTTTCCCCGCAGGAAAGGGCCCCGACCCCAGTGCTGCGCGGCGACGGTTTCCAGCTGCGTCCATGGCGCGGCGGCGACCTCGAATCGCTGCTGCGTCATGCCAACGATGCCGAGGTGTCACGGGGTCTGCGCGACCGCTTCCCCTATCCCTACACACGTGAGGACGGTGAGGCGTTCCTTGCCGGTCGCGTGTTGACCCCGGGCACCCTGGCACTGGCCATCGAGATCGACGGCCAGGCCTGCGGCAGCATCGGTGCCCAGCCGGGCGTGGCCGAGCGTGGGCATACCGCCGAGCTGGGCTACTGGCTTGGTCGGGCGTACTGGGGGCGGGGCATCATGATCCGCGTGGTGGGCGTCTTCGCGCCGTGGGTGATGGACGAACTGCGCCTGTTCAGGCTTCAGGCCACCGTGGTGGACTTCAATCTGGGGTCGGCCCGGGTGCTGGAAAAGAACGGTTTCCACGAAGAGGGTGTGGAGCGCTGCGCCATCTACAAGCGCGGCACCCTGCATGACCTGCGCCGGTTCGCGCGGGTGCGCACCGAGCTGCCCTGAACGGCGCCGGGCATGGCCCGGCGCTACCCGCGGCGGAACCGGTAGCGCCGGGCCATGCCCGGCGGATGCCTTCCGGCGCTATCGCAGCGACCTTCGATCAGGGAGAATCGACCGGTCCCTTCCAGCCGACGGGACGTCCATTCACCCCGCCGACTGGAGAGAGCGCGCGTGGAAGCTACCGTACATTTCGTCAACAGCATCATCTGGAGCAAGGCACTGATCTTCGTGTGCCTGGCGGCCGGCCTTTATTTCAGCGTCCGCACCCGCTTCATGCAGATCCGCGGCTTCGTGGAAATGTGCCGCCTCACCGTCAAGGGCGAAAAGTCCGACGCCGGCGTTTCTTCGTTCCAGGCCCTGGCCATGTCCATGGCCGGGCGCATGGGTATCGGCAACATCGCCGGCGTGGCCACGGCCATCGCCTTCGGTGGCCCCGGTGCGATCTTCTGGATGTGGGTGATGGGCTTCCTCGGTGCATCCACCTCGTATGTGGAATGCACCCTGGCGCAGATCTACAAGACCAAGGATGCCGAAGGCCGCTACCGTGGCGGCCCGGCGTACTACATTGAAAAGGCGATGGGCCTGAAGTGGTATGCCATGGCCTTCGCCATCGCCACGATCATCGCCGCCGGCTTCCTGATGCCGGGCGTGCAGGCCAATGCCATCGCCGACAGCATCATCAATGCCTGCCGTGGCGGTGCGCTGTGCGGGCCGCTGGATGGCCAGGCCTTCGGCATGGAATCGGTTGCCGCGCTCAAGCTCGGCATCGGCATCGTGGTCGCGCTGCTGCTGGGCGTGGTGATCTTCGGCGGCGTCAAGCGCATCGCCACCTTCGCCGAGATCGTGGTGCCGTTCATGGCGGCGGCCTTCATCCTGATGGCCATCGTCATCATGATCCTCAATGCCGACCAGGTGCCGGAGATGTTCGGCATCATCTTCAACAGCGCGTTCGGCACCCATGCGGCGTTCGGCGCGATGATGGGCCTGGCGATCGAATGGGGCGTCAAGCGCGGCATCTACGCCAACGAAGCGGGACAGGGCTCCGGCCCGCACGCGGCAGCGGCGTCGGAAGTCTCGCATCCGGCCAAGCAGGGCTACGTGCAGGCGTTCGCGATCTACTTCGACACCATGATGGTGTGCACCGCCACCGCGTTCCTGATCCTGGCCAGCGGTACCTACAACGTGTACTCGCCGGTGGAAGGCGCGGCTCCGGTGTTCCAGGGCCTGGCCGGCATTCCGGAAGGGGCGGGCTATGCGCAGGCCGGCGTTGAAGCCGTGCTGCCGGGTTGGGGCGCGTCGTTCGTCTCGCTGGCGATCTTCTTCTTCGCCTTCACCACCATCATGGCGTACTACTACATGGCCGAGACCAATCTCAGCTATGTGAACCACAACAAGCACCGTCCGCTGACCGTGTTGTGTCTGCGCCTGGGCATCATCGCCATGGTGGTGTTCGGTGCGTTCCACAACGCGACCCTGGCCTGGGGCCTGGGTGACATCGGCGTGGGCCTGATGGCCTGGCTGAACATCATCGCCATCTTCATCATCCAGAAGCCCGCGATGCTGGCGCTGCGCGATTACGAACGACAGAAGAAGCTGGGCCTGGATCCGACGTTCGATCCCGATGCACTGGGCATCCGGAACGCCGATTTCTGGCGCCAGCGCAAGCAGGAGAACGTGTAAGTGAACAACCCCTGGAACAACCGCCGCCCGTCCGCTCGTCCGCCGCGCGCCACACCGTTGCCGCGCACGGACCTGCCGGCAACGGGCGGCGGTGGACGCGGAGGCAGCGATGAGCTGCGCCTGTACGGCCTGAATGCCGTGCTGGCCGCGTTCGCAGCGCGGCCGCAGGCACTGCGCAAGCTGTATCTGCTGGAGGCCCGGATTCCGCGCCTGCAGCCGCTGTTGAAGTGGTGCGTGGCCAACCGCGTGGGTTACCGCGTGGTCGAGGAGGGCGATCTGAACAAGCTGGCCGGCACCACCCACCACGAAGGCGTGGTGGCCGACGTGCTGCGTGCGCCGACCGTGCCGCTGGCGCAGTGGCTGCAGCAGATCGGCGAAGGCCCGTCACTGGCGCTGTGGCTGGATGGCGTAGGCAATCCGCACAACCTCGGCGCGATCCTGCGTTCGGCGGCGCACTTCGGCGCGAAGGCGCTGCTGTTGCCGGCCGGCAGCACGCTGGCGCTGTCCGGTGCGGCTGCCCGCGTGGCCGAAGGCGGTGCCGAAGCAGTGCCGCTGGTGCAGCTGCCTGCGACCCCGCAGGCGATGGCCCAGCTGCGCGATGCTGGCTTCGGTCTGGCGGCCACACTCGTCGATGGGGGTGACGATGTATTCCGCACGTCGCTGCCGGCGCGTCTGGTCTACGTCATGGGCGCCGAAGGCGAGGGGATGGACCGCGACCTGGCCGGTGAATGTGACCTGCAGGTCTCCATTCCCGGCAGTGGCGCGGTGGAGAGCCTCAATGTGGCCTCGGCCACCGCAGTGCTGCTGGCGCAGTGGGCGAGCCGTCGCGACGGCTGACGGACCGATCGCCGCCATCGGCTGCCAGGACCCGGCCCCCGTGGCCGGGTTTCTTTTGCGCGATGTGCCGGCGGGACCACCGCGGACGTTGTGCAGCGTCAAGGCAGCTTAAGGCGGATAACGTCGTCTCGCGTTGCGTACAGCCTGATTTTTCCGATCAAGCATGCTTTTGAAACTTGCCTCATTGTTGCGCCCTCTTGCTCGACGCAGGTTGGAGTTCCATTCCTGTCAGGCAAGGTGGTCCACATGCATGGTCGTCATCGTTGCGCCCTCGGCGCGCTCCTCTCGCTGTCAAGCCTGCTTGCGTCGGTCGATGTGTATGCCGGCGCACGCAGTCTGGAAGGCGTCAATTTCACGGGTCCGCTGATCACCCCGAATCCGGCCGGCATGCCGAAGGGGCACGGCTACATCGAACCCTATCTGGTACGTGTCGACAGCCGTGATCACTTCGATGACCGTGGCCAGCGCCAGCGCAGCGGTGAACGTAGTGGCGGCTGGACGGTGGTGGTGCCCATCGCCTATGGATTGGGTGAGCGGATCACCGGCCAGGTCAACCTGAGCGCGTCGCGCGCCGAATCCGGTGCCGCCCACAGCCGGGGTTTCCGCGCGGGTGACACCACTGCGCGCCTGCAGTATCTGCTGCAGGCGGCCAATGCGGATGGCACCCGGCCCGCGGTTTCAGTAGCGCTCGTGCAGCGCTTCAGCACGGGCAGCCATGACCGCATCACCGGCAATCCGCTCGACGCGCAGGGTGACGGCGTGCAGCGTACCGTTGCCGCGCTGGGCGTGCAGCAGGTGGTGTGGCTGGGCAACGAGCGGCCACTGCGCTGGCGTGCCCAGCTCAGCGCGGGTCCGGCGCCTTCCCGCACGGCCCTCACCGGTGCCAGCGTGTACGGTACCGCCGCGGGCTTCCAGGGCCACATCGCGCGCGGTTCGGTACTGGGCCTGTCGATCGGCGCCGAATACAGCGTCAACCCCCGCTGGGTGGCGGTGATGGAAGTGGCGGCCAGCCGCGAGACCCGGCAACGCCTCAGCGGCTTCGCTCCCGGCGCGGACGGCGCCATCGCGCGCGTCGACGAATGGCGCCCGGCCAGCCGTACGCTGACTTTCGCCCCCGCGTTGCAGTACCACTTCAGTCCCTCGCTTGGCCTGATCGCCGGCGTGGAGGTCACGGTGGCCGGCCGCAATGCCGCCCGCCTCATCAGCCCCCAGGTCGCCCTGGGCATGTCCTTCTGAGGGGGCGCGATGAACGTCGAATCGATCGTCAATGCCCTTCTCGGCGTGGTGTGGAGCCCTTACCTGGTGGTGCTGTGCCTGCTCGCCGGCCTGTACTTCAGCGTGCGCACCCGCTTCATCCAGCTGCGCGCGCTGCCTGACATGCTGCGCCTGGTGTTCCGCCATGAGCGGTCCGATGCAGGGGTGTCCCCGTTCCAGGCGTTGTCCCTGTCGCTGTCCAGCCGGGTGGGCGTTGGCAATATCGCCGGTGTGGCGATGGCCATCGCCTTCGGTGGTCCCGGTGCGATCCTGTGGATGTGGGTTGTCGCTTTCCTGGGTGCGTCCAGCGCCTTCATCGAATCGACGCTGGCGCAGATCTACAAGGATCGCGACGCCGGTGGCCAGTATCGGGGGGGGCCGGCCTACTACATCGAGAAGGGACTGGGCCAGCGCTGGTATGCGGTGCTGTTTGCACTGGTCGCCGTGCTGGCCGGCGCGATGCTGGCGGGTACGCAGTCCAATGCGATCACCAGCGCGGTGAATGAAGCCTGGGACGTACCGGTCGTGTTCACCACCGGCGCACTGCTGGTTGCACTGGGTGCCATCCTTGTTGGCGGTGTACGCCGCATCGCCGGTGTCGCCCAGTGGCTGGTACCGCTGATGGCCATCGCCTATCTGCTGGTGGCCGCGATGGTGATGGTGCTCAACGCGGACAAAGTGCCGGAGGTCGCAGCGCTGGTGCTGCGCAGTGCCTTCGGCATGGATGCAGCGTTCGGCGCCATGATCGGCACGGCGATCCAGTGGGGCGTGCGCCGCGGCGTGCTGTCCAACGAAGCCGGCATGGGCAGTGGTGCGCACCCGGCGGCCGCAGCGGAAGTCTCCCATCCGGTCAAGCAGGGCCTGGTGCAGTCGTTCTCGGTCTATATCGACACGATGGTGGTGTGCAGTGCGACCGCCTTCCTCATTCTGTCGACCGGCCTGTACAACGTCTACGACCCGGCGGTAAACGGCATTCCGGATGATGCGCGCCTGCTGCTGGGCAACCTGCCCGGCGTCGAGGCCGGACCGCGTTTCGTGCAGCACGCGGTGGAATCGGCATTGCCGGGCTTCGGCCGTTCATTCGTGGCGCTGGCCATCCTGCCCTTCGCGTTCACCACCATCCTGGCGCTGTACTACATGGCCGAAACCAACATCAGTTACCTGTGCCGGGACCGCCGGATGCCGTGGGTGATGGGCGGGTTCCAGCTGCTGTTCCTGCTGGCCACCGGCTACTCGGCGCTGAACAGTGCCACGGTCGCCTGGTCGCTGGGGGATATCGGCGTGGGCCTGATGAGCTGGTTGAACATCCTCGCCATCCTGCTGCTGCAGAGGCCGGCGCTGGCCGCGCTGCGCGATTACGAGCACCACCGTCGCTTGGGGACGGATCCCCTGTTCGATCCGCACCGGCTTGGTGTTCGCAACACCTGCGCGTGGGAACGGTAACTGTCCGGGCAGATGGGGTGACCCAGCCTGGTGGGTGCGATCCCCTCTGGTGGGTGCGGACCTCGGTCCGCACCTCCTTTCCCGCTGCACCCGCCGGGCATCGCCCGGCGTGGCCCCCTCACTCGTTCGGCGGTGTGGTCGCTTTGGCTTCACTGCCGAAGTTGCCGTCGGCTTCTGCGGCCAGGTAGGCGAATACGGTGTATGCCGCCACATTCTGCGCCAGCGCCTTCGGGTCGATCTTGTCCAGCGTGTCGTCGGCGGTGTGGTGCAGGTGGAAGTAGTCCGAACCATCCTGTGCCAGCCACGCCCAGGCGCCACCCTTGGCCGCCAGCGGGCCGATATCCGGCCCCGGGCCGCCCTTGTCGGCTGCGTACTCGATGCCCAGCGGCTTCATCACCTCGGCGATCTGCCGGGTCGCTTCGCGCGAGCCTTCCGGGTTTGGCGAGCCGGTATTGAACGCATAGATGCGGCCGGCACCGAAATCGCTCTCGGCAGCCAGCTGGTGCAGCGCCACGTCCTTTGCATGTGCTTCGGCGTAAGCCTTGCCGCCGTACAGCCCCTGCTCTTCGTTGGCGAACGCGATCACCCGGATCGTGCGCTTGGGGGCCTGCTTGAGCTGGCCGATCAGATGCCCCGCGGCCATGGTGATGCCGACACCTGCGCCGTCATCGACGGCACCGGTGCCCAGATCCCACGAATCCAGATGGCCACCGATCACCACGACTTCCTTGGGCAGGGTGCGGCCAGTGATCTCGCCGATCACGTTGTAGGAGGTCGCCGTACCGTCCCAGCCGCAGTCCAGCGCGACTTTCACCGTAGTGCTGCCACGTGCCAGCAGACGTGCCAGCTGGTCGGCATCGGGCACCGACAGGGCCGCGGACGGTACCGGGGTCAGGCCGTCATCGAATCGGGTGATGCCGGTGTGCGGCACGCGGTGCGAATCGGTGCCGGCCGAGCGCATCAGGAAGCCGACGGCGCCCTTGCGGATCGCTTCGGAAGGTCCCTTGCTGCGGATCGCGCCACCACGGCCGTAGTCGCGGCCATCGCGGAACGGCAGCATCTGGTAATCGACGAAGGCGATCTTGCCCTTCAATGAACCGGCGGGCGCAGCCTGCAGCGCGGCCAGGTCGGCGAAGCGCACAACCTCTGCTTCAACGGTACCGCCCGGGCTGCCACCCAGTGCGGTGATCTGCAGCGGCTGCGGGTTCCTGCCGGTCACGGCGGCGTGTTCGCTGCGGCGCTCCCACTTCGGGAAGGTCACCGGTTCTTTCCAGACCTTGTCGAAACCCAAGGCCTTGAACTTGGCTTCGGCCCAGGCGACCGCACGCGCGTCGGCTTCGCTGCCGGCGATGCGTGGACCGATTTCGGTGGTCAGCGACTCGACCACCTTCCAGCCGGTGTCATCGGCCAGGGCCTGATCGCGCAGCTGCGCGGCCGTGGCCAGCGACGCCGGGGGCAGGGTAGTGGCGCGCGGTGCCGCGAAGGCCGGGGCGGCCAGCAGGGCAAGGGAGGATGCGATGGCAAGGACGCGGCGACGCATGGACAACTCCGGGAAGGGACCAAGCCTTGGAGCTTAACAGTCGTTCAGACGCGCGCATGGGCGGGAGGTCATGTCCGGAGCGAACGCTGTTTTCCGCCACATCCGGCAAAGCGAAAGCCCCGCCGGAGCGGGGCTTTCACATGCGGCGGGCTCGCCGGGTACGGCCCGGCGCTACGCCTTATTTCTTCAGGCTGTCGCGGATCTCGCGCAGCAGCACCACTTCCTCGGCCGGGGCGGCGGGAGCGGCTTCCTTCTTGCGCGACAGACGGTTGATGACCTTGATCACCAGGAAAATGGCGAACGCCACGATCACGAACTGGATCAGGGTGTTGATGAAATCACCGTAGCCGATCACCACCGCCGGAATCTCCTTGCCGTCCGGCCCGATGCGTGCCGGCGACAGCGTCCACGCCAGCTGCGAGAAGTCCACCTTGCCGATCAGCAGGCCCAGCGGCGGCATGATGATCTTCTCGACCAGTGCAGTGACGATCTTGCCGAAGGCGGCGCCGATCACCACGCCGACGGCGAGGTCGATGACGTTGCCGCGCATCGCGAATTCCTTGAATTCGGTGAGCACTCCCATGTGTTTTCTCCTGTGGGGGATGTGGACAGCGCGCAGAGTAGCGCAGGTGGTGTCAGCCGGCGATCACGCCGTGGCGCTCGGCCACGTTTTCCAGGCGCGCGCTGAAACGGTCGCCCGGCTTCAGTGCGGCCACTCCGGACGGCGTGCCCATGAACACCAGGTCACCGGCGCGCAGCTGCCACAGCTTGGACAACTCGTGCAGGATTTCCGGCACGTTCCAGATCATCTGGTCCAGCAGGGCCTGCTGACGCACTTCGCCGTTGACTTCCAGCGACAGGTTCAGCGCCGCCAGATCGCCCACTTCGCCGGCATGCACGATTTCGCTGATCGGTGCGGAGGCATCGAAGCCCTTGGCGGCGTCCCAGGGATGGCCCTTCTCCTTGGCGGCCGCCTGCAGATCGCGGCGGGTCAGGTCCAGGCCGACGGCATAGCCGTACACCAGCGCTTCGGCATCGGCCACGGGAAGCTCGCCGGCCGGGGCATCACGGCCGATGGCCACCACCAGCTCCACTTCGTGATGCAGATTGGCCGTCGCGGGCGGATAGGGGATGGCATCGTCATGGCCGACCACCAGCGCATCGGCAGGCTTGCTGAAGAACATCGGCCGGCCGCGGTCGTCGGCCGCCGGCACCGCGGCTCCCATTTCGCGCGCATGGTCGGCAAAGTTGCGACCCACGCAGTAGACGCGGTGCACGGGGAAGCTGCCACCGCCCACCACCGGAACACGCGGCGTGGCAGGTGCAGGGATCACATCGGAAACGTCGGACATGCGGGCATCCAGGAAGGGAATGCCCGCAGTCTAGAACGCATGGCGCCCGCCGTCAGCGGGCACGCCGGCCGGCAGGGCTCAGCGCGAGGCCGGCAGCACCGGCTTGCGCACCACCCGGTACTCGCCCTCGACCACGGTCGGGTCGGCCGGTCGGGCTGCACCCGCCTTGCGCGAGGCCAGCAGCTTCCACGCCAGGCCGACCAGGATCATCGCCGCACCGACGAACACGCCGATGAACACCATCGCGGCCAGGATCGCCAGGCCGAGCAGGCCCACGGCAACGCGCACCAGCGGGTGACGCGGCTTGCGCGGCGCGAACAGGGTGCGGAACTGGTTGAAGGCGGAATCGCGATTGAACATGGCGGCTCGATAGGCTGGGAAATCAGCGAAACCAGAGTATCGGGAGCCCGCACTGTCATTGAGTGAAAAACTCGTTAAATATAGCCTGTGCTTATTACGAATCAATGACTTGTGTTCATCCTGCAGCCAGTCACCTGAGCAGGCGTGCGACAATGCTTCTTTACTGTCCGAGCCTTCGCCATGACTGCCGCTGTTGCCCTGATCGCCCTTGATGCCATTGCCGATGGTGCGTTTGCCGAGGTCGAGGCAGTGGTCGAGGGCGATGCCGAGTCGTTGCTGCTGTATCGCGACGGCGTACAGGTGCGCGCCTTCCTGAACATCTGCCCGCATGCCGGCCGTCGCCTGGACTGGGCGCCGGGGCAGTTCCTGAAGAGCCGCGAGGGGCATCTGGTCTGCGCCGCCCACGGCGCCTCGTTCGCGTTGGACAGCGGTGACTGCATCGCCGGCCCCTGCAAGGGCGACCGCCTGCGCGCGGTGCCGGTGGACGTGCGTGATGGGCAGGTCTACCTGGCCTGAGGCCGGCTAGGGGGCGGCTCCGTTTTCCGTAGGAGAACGGCTCTGACCCATCAAGCCAGGAGCAGTCGAGCATGGCTCGACTCTGCAAAGGCATCCACGCATAGCGTGGATCTACCGTGTCGACCAAGGTCGACACCTACCAAAGCGGTGCACGACGCTGTTCTGGCAGATCGCAGAAATCTGTCGGACCCACCCCGCCTTCCCACGAAATGCACGCTTTTGCCGTTGAGGTTGCCGGCCAGCGGCCGGCACTACCGGGGTGCAGGGCGCAGCCCTGCCGATGAACCCGACCTTCAGAACATCAGGTTGATCATCAGCACCACCACACAGGTGTAGATCAGCGACAACGGTCCGCCGACCCGCCACATCTCGCGCGGGGTGTAGTTGGCCGGGCCGGTGATCATCGAGATGACCGGATTGGAGGCCGTCATCAGATTGTTGGAGGCCGACAGCGCCACGATCAGTGCGAACGCGGTGGGGTTGCCACCCGCCGCCAGCGCCAGATTCACCGCGATGGGCACCATCACGATGGTTGCGCCGACATGGCTGATCACCAGCGAGAACACCGTTGTCAGCAGCGCCAGGGCCAGCTCCAGCACCCACACCGGTATGCCGGTGGGGAGCTTGTCGATGGTGTGGCCGGCGACCCAGGCCGCCGCGCCGCTGGAGTCCATCGCCCAGCCGAGCGGGATCAGTCCGGCCATCATGAACACGGTTTTCCAGTTGATCGAGGCATAGGCCTCGTCCATCCGCAGCACGCCCGTCAGCAACATGCCGGCCACGCCGGTCATCAGGGTCAGCGCTACCGGAAGCTTGCTGGTCAGCGCGATCAGGATCGTCAGCGCGAATATCGCCATGGCGATCTTGAACTTGTGCGGGCGCTGTTCGCCGGTCGGGTAGTCGGTGACCACCACGAAGTCACGGCTCTTGGCGGCCTGCGCCAGGTCGGTCCAGATGCTGTGGAAGACCAGCATGTCGCCAGCGCGCAGCTGCACGTCGCGCACGTCCTCGCGGATCACCTGTTTGTCGCGGTTGATCGCCAGCAGGCTGATGCCGCGCTCCTTGCGCAGGCGCAGGTCGGCCGCACTCTTGCCGATCACGTTCGAGGTCGGCGGCACCACCGCCTCGGAAATGCCCGCGCGGCTGGGATTGAACAGGTCGCCCAGGTGCTTCAGCCGCGAGGACATGCGCAGGAACTGGTTCTGGGCGAAATCGCCGATCTGCTCGCGCGGACCCATCGCGCCCAGCACACTGCCCACCCAGATGCGCATTTCCGCCGGTGGCGCCAGCCGCGTATCGTTGCCGGTCTTCAGCGCCAGCAGCAGCGGCGCGTCATGCAGGCTCTCGGCCTCGCCCAGGGTCATGCCGACCAGCGGGCTTTCGGCGGTGACCACCAGTTCGAACACATCGCCTTCGATGCCGTAGGTCTTGGCGAAGTAGCTCTCGGTACGGGCCGGGGTGACCCCATCGTTGACCAGGGTCTCTTCCTCGATCAGCTTGCGGTCGCCGTAATAGCGGAAGTACAGCAGCGAGGCGATCAGCAGCGCCACGCCGATCGGCAGCGGCGCGAACATGCGCAGCGGCTCGATGCTGGCCAGGCCGGAGGGCAGGTTGTTGTTGGCCGAGGCCAGCAGGTCGTTCAGCAGGATCAGCGGCGAGTTGCCGACCATGGTCAGCGCACCGCCCATCACGATCGCCGCCGAGATCGGCAGCAGCAGCCGCTGCATGGTCAGCCCGGTACGTGCCGCCAACCGCGAGGCGACCGGCAGGTACAGCGCCATCACCGACGGGTTCTGCATGAAGGACGAGTTCAGGCCGGCGATGGCCGTGGTCATCATCAGCAGGCGCTGCTCGATGCCATGTCCGCGTCGCAGCAGCCAGGCCGCGAGCCGGTTCAGTGCGCCGGTGCGGTCAAGGCCCGCACCGAGGATGGTGGTGGCGATGATGCTCATCACCGCGTTGCCGGAGAAGCCGCCGAAGATTTCCTCCGGGGCGATCAGGCCCGTGACACCCAGTACCACCAGCACCACCAGCGCGACGACGTCGGCGCGGATCCGCTCGAACAGGAACATCGCCATCGTGAAGCCGACCAGCCCGAGTACGAGCTTCATGTCGTTGGTCAGCGTCAGCGCGGTATCCATGTGGGGCGCGGCGTCCTCGGGCGATCGTCAGGTGCGGTCGTACAACAGGTCCCAGACGCCATGGCCGAGCTTCTGGCCGCGGGTCTCGAAGTGGGTCTGCGGCCGCCATTCCGGGCGCGGCACGCTGCCCCGCGGACCGGCCCGGTTGACCAGGCCGGCGGTCGCATCGAGCACGTCCCACATCTGTTCGGCGTAGTCTTCCCAGTCGGTGGCGCAGTGCAGGCGGCCGCCCGCACGCAGCTTGCGCACCAGCAGCTCTGCGAAGGCCGGCTGCAGCAGGCGGCGCTTGTTGTGGCGCTTCTTGTGCCACGGGTCCGGGAAGTAGATGCGCACTTCATCGAGCGCGCCATCGGCGATCTCGTTCTGCAATACTTCCACCGCGTCATGGTGGTACAGGCGCACGTGGTCGGCGTTGTCGTCGGCCAGGGCGTTCAGCAGGCGGCCGACACCGGGCGCGTGCACTTCGATGCCGATGTAGTCGCGCGACGGGTCATGCTGGGCAGCAAAGCGCAGTGCAGCGCCGTTGCCGAAGCCGATCTCCAGCACCTTGTGCGCCGGGCGACCGAAGGTGGCGTCCAGGTCGCGCGGCTGGCCGCTGTAATCCAGGCCGAAGCGCGGCCAGCGTTCGTCGAACGCGCGCTGCTGGGCAGGCGTGAAGCGGCCCTGGCGCAGCACGAAACTGCGCACCTCGCGGCGCCCCTCGCTGACGGTGAACGGCTTGGGCGGGGCCTTGGACCCAGCGCTGTCGAAAGGATTGGTCATCAGCCGATCAACCCATCCACCGGCGACGACGCGCTGGCGTAGCGCTTGCGCGGGATGCGCCCGGCCAGGAACGCCTCACGGCCGGCTTCGACCGCCTTGCGCATCGCGCTGGCCATCAGCACCGGGCTGCGCGCGCCGGCAATGGCCGTGTTCATGAGCACGCCATCGCAGCCCAGCTCCATCGCGATCGCCGCATCCGATGCCGTACCGACGCCGGCATCGACGATGATCGGCACCCGGGCGTCTTCGATGATCTGCAGCAGGTTGTACTTGTTCTGGATGCCCAGGCCCGAACCGATCGGCGCGGCCAGCGGCATCACCGCAGCGCAGCCGATCTCTTCCAGGCGCTTGGCCAGGATCGGGTCGTCGGAGGTGTAGACCATGACCTCGAAGCCATCCTTGACCAGCTGTTCGGCGGCCTTGAGGGTCTGCATCACGTCCGGGTACAGGGTCTTCTGGTCGCCCAGCACTTCCAGCTTGGTCAGGTTGTGGCCGTCCAGCAGTTCACGGGCCAGGCGGCACGTGCGCACCGCGTCTTCGGCGGTGTAGCAGCCGGCGGTGTTGGGCAGGATGGTGAAGCGCTCCGGCGGCAGCACGTCCAGCAGGTTCGGCTCGCCGGGGTTCTGCCCGATGTTGGTGCGGCGGATGGCCACGGTGACGATCTGGGCGCCAGCGGCCTCGGTGGCCAGGCGGGTTTCTTCCAGATCCTTGAACTTGCCGGTGCCGGTGAGCAGCCGCGAGCCGTAGGTCTTGCCGGCGATCACCAGCGAATCGGGGGAGACATGAACGTTCATGGCGCGATTATCGCTTATCCGCCTGAAGATGGGGTCGTCACTTCGATGCCGCCGGGAGGCAGGCGCAGGGGCAGCGCCTGCCTCCCGGCGAGCGCGCAGCGCGGGCGTCGTGCCTCAACCCCCACCCAGGGCGTGCACGATCTCCACCACGTCACCTTCGGCAAGGCGGTGCTCGCCATGGCGGCTGCGGCTGACGATCTCGCCATTGACCTCGACCGCCACCCGGCGCTGCAGCAGCTGCTCGGCCTCGAGCAGGTCATGGAGGGTTGCCGAAGCGTGCAGGGTGCGGGGTTCGCCGTTGAGCTGGATGTTCATGGCGGCATTGTCGCGTATGGCCCGTCAGGACGGAAACCATCCGTTCCTCCGCACGGCGCCCGCATCGGCGCAGCCTGCGATTGGCGGGCTGCGCGGCAATTCATGCGGCGGCGCAGCGTGAGCAATCGTCGGTGCGGTGAAACCATTCACCGTGCGCCGGCGTACGCACGCCGGATCCTCAATGACGTCCCCACAGGAGTTCTTTACATGCTGCTCAGCAAACGCCCGATCCGCTCCCTGATGGCGGCCGCGATCGCACTGGCCGCGGTTCCGGCCATGGCAGGCGAATCCCCTTACTCGCACGCGGTGTTCTTCGGCGACAGCCTGACCGACGCGGGCTATTTCCGGCCGCTGCTGCCCCCGGCAACACAGCAGGTCACCGGCCAGTTCACCACCAATCCGGGCTGGGTCTGGTCGCAGCAGGTCGCCAACTACTACGGCCTGAATGGTACGCCCAACGGCAATGGCCAGAACGGCGACAACTATGCCGCCGGCGGTGCGCGCGTGTCGGTGGAGGTCAGTGGTGCCCTGGGGCCCATTCCGTCGCTGAAGACGCAACTCACCCGCTACCTGGCCGCAAATGGCGGCAAAGCCGATGCCAACGCGCTGTACACCGTCTGGGGCGGCGCCAACGACCTGTTCGCGGCCGCTGCGGCGCCGGCACAGGCGCAGGCCATCATCGGCGCGGCCGTCACCGACCAGATCGCCCTGGTCGGCGCGCTGAAGCAGGCGGGCGCCCAGTACGTGCTGGTGCCGAACCTGCCCAACGTCGGCCTGACGCCGTCCTTCCGTGGCCCCAATGCCGCCGCCGCCACCGCGCTGTCGGCCGGCTACAACAACGCCCTGTATGGCGGGCTGAAGCAGGCGGGCATCGAATTCATCCCGCTGGATACCTTCACGGTGCTCAGTGAAGTGGCCGCCAATCCGGCCATGTACGGTTTCACCAACGTCACCAGCACGGCCTGCACCATCGACCCGGCCAATTCGACGCAGAGCATCATCGGCTGCAACCCGACGTCCTACGTCAGCCCGGATGCCGCGAAGACCTACCTGTTCGCCGACGGCGTGCATCCGACCACGGCAGGCCATGCACTGCTGGGCCAGTACGCGGTATCCGTGCTGGAAGGCCCGCGCCTGCAGCAGGTGCTCAGCCATTCGGCGCAGACCATCGGCCGTTCGCGCGCCGACCAGGTCGGCATGCATCTGGGCGGTCGTCCGGCTGACGGCCTGTCGTGGTGGGGCGGTGTGCGCGGCGACATGCAGCGTTATGACCACGCCGATCTCTACGACGGCCTGGCGCCGGCCGGCCTGTTCGGTGTCGACTGGTCGCGTGACGGCATGGTCTTTGGCGGCTTCGGTGGATATGGACGCATGGATGCCGATTTCGGCAACAGCCGCGGCGATTTCACCCAGTCCGACACCACGCTGGGCCTGTTCGCTGGCTGGTACGGCGAGCGTGCCTGGGTCAACGGGCAGGTCAGCTACAGCTGGCTCGACTACGACGTGACCCGCAAGGTGCAGCTGGGTCCGGCCACCCGTGAGCATGGCGGTTCGGCAGATGGCAGCAATCTCACCGCCGCCATCAATGCGGGGTACGAGTTCGGCACCGAGGGCGGCTTCCGCCACGGTCCGGTGGCTGCCGTGATCTGGCAGAAGGTGAAGATCGACGGCTATACCGAGAGCGCCGACGCCGGCACGCTGGCCACTGCGCTGGGTTACAACAACCAGGAGCTGGACTCCACTGTCGGTCGCATCGGCTGGCAGGCGCGCTTCGATGGCGGCACCTTCAAGCCCTACGTGCAGGCCACCTACGACCACGAGTTCGAAGACACCAAGCAGGCCAGCGCCTGGCTGCAGTCCCTGCCGGAGCTGGGCAGCTACCGCGTGCCGGGCCTGAAGTTCGACAAGGACTACGCCACCGTGGTGCTGGGCGCCCGCACGGAGCTGTTCGGGCTGCAGAGCAACATCGGCCTGAGCACCTCCACCGCGCAGAAGCGTGCACGTGACGCGACGCTGTTTGCCAGCTTCAGCGGCAGTTTCTGACGAACGCACCTTCCCAGGCCCCGCAAGGGCCTGGGAAGGCTGCATGGCAGCGTCGGGCCATGCCCGGCGCATGCGGTGGCCACCATTGCGCAACACCGGCCCGACCGCATAGACTTTCACCACGCGACGCGGGCGTAGCTCAATGGTAGAGCTGTAGCTTCCCAAGCTACTGACGAGGGTTCGATTCCCTTCGCCCGCTCCATGTCTCCCAACGGTTTGCGCCATTTCCGGCGCTCCGCAATATCCAGACCGCTCCGCGATTCAGCGCGAAGAAGCAGCCTGTGCCCTCTCTGGGCCCACGCGTAGCCGCTCAGGACCGCGCGATGAATTTCCGGATGATCCCGCGGTTCCAGGTGAACGCAGTTTCTGTCGCTTTTGACCTGAGCCGCCCGTGTCCACTGGGCACCCGCAGTCCGCCAGAATCGCGTCGGCTGGAGGTTGGAACAGGGGAGGATGGCAATCACATCCGGCGTCCCGTAGTTTTGGGGGCGCACATACACGGAGTCATGTGATGGAACACAATGAGCAGTCGAAGCAGGAAGTTGGCCGTGGCCCCGATCCTGTTATGCCGGTTCGGCCTGTTGGCGTGATTGTGTTTGCGTTTCTTGCCGCCATTGCGGCGTTTCTGGCGAGCGCGAACATCTTTCTTGGCTTTTTCCCCTCACATCTTCTGGAGGGCGCAGCGGTTGCATTCGGGCTTCTGGCATTCGTGCTGGCCAAGAGAGCCGGTCTTCGATAGCTGCCAGACACTTTGCGGCGGCTGACCTGCATGGCCCTGACCCGTACCGCGTTGCGGCTCATCATCGAATGGCTGCCGTTGCTGATGCTGGTGGCGGTGTGCATCGTGTGGTGGTCGCCGTTGGGTGTGGTGGCTGGACTGGTGGCCGGCGGCGCCGTCGGCAGCGTGTTGCAGCGTTTCCCGCGCATCGGGGCTGACGCCGGAGGCGCGACGCTGCGCTCGGAGCCGCTGCAGCCCTTCGCTACGGAGCCGCCCTCTGACGATGTGCTGTTGGATTACGGTGAGATTGGTATGGGAGGGCCCGTTTCCAGCACGCAGATGTTGCGTGACGGCGCCATCGTCGATGGTATCGACGTTTCAGGGGGCCAGGGCTGCAGCGCTGGGTGGATTGATCTGGAAGGCACATCGTTGCGCCTTGCTCACGCCTGGATCCGATACCGCCAGGTCGTGATGGTTTACGACGAGCGGCGCAAGGTGCTGATGCAACTGCCCGGTCTACCGCCGCATGAACTTCAGCAAGCCCTGGATGGGCACCGGTGGCAGTACGGTGATCGTGCTGCCGCCGACTGGGTGTGCAGCCTGCTTGGCGAGCGGACGCAACTGCAGGCCTACCATGGGCTGTGGCTGGCACCCGATCATCCGGCGTTGGCCGACCCTCCGCTCTCGCAGCTGCGCCATGTGCTGCCCGACGGCCGCATTCTGCGGGCTTCGCTGCTGTTGCCGGACGATCTGCGCCTGACGGCCCACCCTGAGCTGTTCTGCAAGGTAAGGCCCTATGCGCTGCAGCTGGACAATGTCGACAGTGAGCGGCATGTCTGCGACTTGAAGCGGGTGATGGTCAGTCCCGGCAACCAATGCCTGGTGGTGCACGGCGTAGTGTTGCGCGAGGACATGCGGCCGCTCGGGGGCATCTGGCTGGTCCACCAGCATGGTCGGTGGCTGGCCATGAGCACGAGCGCGTGGGCAAGGGTGGGGACGTCCCGTGAATTCGTCTCGGTGGATGTGCTGGACGTGAGCGATGATGGCATCGTGCAGTGTGAGGCCTACACTGAGACGTGGGACGGCAGTACGATGCATCGCCAAGCTGTCACCTATGCATGGCTGGAGCTGGCGTTGGAGTGGCGGGAGACAGCGCTGATCGTGCATGCACGCAACGGACGCTTCACACTCCGCGTACCACGTCGCTGATCGGCGGCCTCCTTCACGCACCTGAGGCAATCATCCGCCCGCCACACGGCCGCGCTATGCTGCGCGCCTGCCGACCGATCCCGCCGCGATGAAGCTCGCCATCCTGTCCCGCAACAGCTCCCTGTATTCCACCCGCCGGCTGGTCGAGGCGGGGCGTGCGCGCGGCCACACGGTGCGCATCCTCGATCCGCTGCGCTGCTACATGCGCATCGCTGCCGACGGATTCTCGATGCACTACAAAGGGCGGCCGATGACCGGTGTGGACATGGTCATTCCGCGCATCGGTGCGTCGATCACGCGATATGGCACTGCGGTCCTGCGCCAGTTCGAGCTGATGGGCGCGCGTACGCCCAATCCGTCCGACGCGATCCTGCGCTCGCGCGACAAGCTGCGCGCGCATCAGCTGCTGGCGGCCAAAGGCATCGACATGCCGGTCACGGTGTTCGGCGACAACCCCGATGACACCGTCGATCTGCTGTCGATGCTGGGGCCGCCGCCGCATGTGGTGAAGCTCAACGAGGGAACGCAGGGGCGCGGCGTGATCCTGACCGAAAAGGCCAGTGCCTCGCGCGGGATCGTCGAGGCGCTGCGTGGCCTGTATGCCAACTTCCTCATGCAGGAGTTCATCGGTGAGGCCAAGGGGGCCGATCTGCGCTGTTTCGTGGTCGGCGACCAGGTGGTGGCCTCGATGCAGCGGCAGGCACCGGAAGGCGACTTCCGCTCCAACCTGCACGCCGGCGGCACCGCCGTGGCGGCCAAGGCCAGCCGCGCCGAACAGCAGGTCGCGGTGCGCTCGGCCAAGGCACTGGGGTTGTCGGTCTGCGGCGTCGACCTGATCCGCTCGCAGCGGGGCCCGCTGGTGCTGGAGGTCAACTCGACCCCGGGCCTGGAAGGCATCGAGGCAGCCTGCGGGGTGGACGTGGCCATGCGCATCATCGAGCACGTCGAGAAGCTGAAAAAATCCTGATTTTTCAGTAAGTTGAGATTCTCTTTGGGCGGCGAGACGCTGCTTTAACATGCCTTTAATCGGTGCGGGCGTAGGCTTCAGCGAACCGCAGCTCTGCCTCTCAGCAGGATCGGTATCGGGATACGACTTCAGGCCCAGGCGGGTGCACCGCCTGGGCCTTTTTTATGCGCGTCCGTAGGCCACGCGCCACTTGTGGCGGCCCGGAGGCGCTCGTAGAGTTGGGCCTTCGTTCCGATGGACCGGGAGGTAGGCGATGTATCGCGTCACGATGATCGCGTTGGTGCTGTGCCTGTCGGGCGCTGCTGTCGCCAAGACAGAGAAGAGCGCCCTGCAGATGGATCGCCAGGCTCCGGTTGCCGGCCAGGTCCAACAGGTCGAGAAGGCGCTACAGGCGCCGGAGTACGCCGAACTGAGCGCCGATGACCGCAGCCAGATCCAGCAGGCGCTGGCCCGCATCACCCAGCGCATGGGGGACCGGCAGCGGGTCGATGAGCTGCCGCCGCAGGTACAGGCGCTGGTGTTCAACGACCAGGAGCGGGTCAACCAGCTGCTCGCCCGCGCGCACGACGACAGCCGCCAGGTCTGCACCTACCAGCGCACCACCGGCAGCAACATGCCCAAGGGCCGTTGCCTCACTGTCGCCGAACGTCGCCGCATCGAAGAAAAGGGCAAGGCGCTGATCAATGACCAGCGCACGTTCAACAATCTCAACCCTGCCAGCAACCGCTAGGCCGTCCGCCGCCCCCACGCGTGGCACTTGCTGGCGTGAAGGTGGTGCGAATACAGTCGGCTCTCAACTCAGACAAGGATCCGTTTGCCATGAAGTCCCTCCTTTTGCCTGCGCTCCTGTTCTCCGGATTGGCCCTGGCCGCCACCGCCTCCGCATCCAAGCAGGGCGGCGAGGTCTTTGCCTCCGGCAAGCCGCTGCAGCAGCAGCTCGAGCGCATCGAAGTCGAACTCAACGACGGCGAGACCTACAGCGAACTGACGATGGCCGACCGCAGCCGGGTCCGCGAAGCGCTGGTGCGCCTGCGCGCTGCCGTGGAGCAGTACCCGAACCGGGATCTGATGCCTGAACGGGTACGAACCGATGTCATCAACGACCAGCAGGTCGTGAACACGGTTTTGACACAGTCACGTGAAGATAGTCGTCTAATATGCCAACGTGAGAAAGCCACGGGTTCGAACCGGCACACGACGCAGTGCATGACTGTCGCCGAGCGCGCCCGGCAGAAGGACAAGGCACAGCGTGATATGGGCCAGGCCCAGCGCGTCGGAAAATTCGTCAACTAGAGGTGACAGTGAGAATCCTGGTAATCGAAGACAACAGCGACATTGCGGCCAATCTGGGCGACTACCTCGAGGACCGGGGCCACACCGTGGACTTCGCCGCCGATGGCGTGACCGGACTGCATCTGGCCGTAGTGCACGAGTTCGACGCGATCGTGCTGGATCTCAACCTGCCGGGAATGGACGGAATCGAGGTCTGCCGCAAGCTTCGCAACGAAGCACGCAAGCAGACCCCGGTGCTGATGCTGACCGCTCGTGACTCGCTGGACAACAAGCTGGCGGGTTTTGATTCCGGTGCGGACGACTACCTGATCAAGCCGTTCGCGCTGCAGGAAGTGGAAGTGCGTTTGAACGCGCTGTCCCGACGTGGCAAGGGGGTGCAGACCCGCGTGCTGGAAACCGGCGACCTGGAGTACAACCTGGACACGCTGGAAGTGCGCCGCCAGGGCAAGCTGCTGCAGCTCAACCCGACCGCACTGAAAATCCTGCAGGCGCTGATGGAAGCGGCGCCGGCCGTGGTCACCCGCCAGGAACTGGAAACCCGCGTGTGGGGCGAGGAGCTGCCCGACTCGGATTCGCTGCGCGTCCATATCCACGGTCTGCGTGCCGTGGTCGACAAGCCGTTCGAAGTGCCGCTGATCCAGACCCGCCATGGCATCGGATACCGCATCGCCACCCCGGAAAGCTGATCCCGTGGCAACCAAGGGGGAGCGCCGGCGCACGCCGTATCGGCGCCGCCTGCGCAGTCGAATCATCGTGTCATTCGTGTTGTTGGGCTTCTGCCTGACAACACTGTTCGCGTTCGCTACCAACTGGGCACGCCTGCGCGTGGAGAACCAGCTGGTGGAGGAGCTGATGAACCGCAACATCGACGAGTATGCGCGGCGCTATTACGAGCATCCCGGGCACAACCCGGATGCGCCGGTGCTGCAGATCCGGGCGTACGCGTATTCCAAGGACAAGTTCGACCGGGTGCGCGAAGAGCGCGCGCAATGGGCGGGCTTTGCCGATGGCATCCACAGCGTCAGTGGCGATGAACACGGAGAGCCCTATTCCTACAAGCTGGCCGTGCGAAAAACGCCCGACGCTTGGTTCTTCCTCGCCTATGACATGACCGACAGCATGCGCGGTGGCAAGCAGCTCAACCGCGCACTGGTGCTGTCGGTGCTGGTGTTCAGCCTGCTGTCGCTGGTGCTGGGCTGGTGGTCGGCCTCGAAGGTGATGAAGCCGGTATCGGACCTGGCGGCCCGCCTGCGCGCCTACCGGGGCGGCACCAGCGAGCCTGAGCCGCTGGCGCCGCGCTTCCCCGACGACGAAGTGGGCCAGCTGGCCCAGGCGCTGGACGACTACTCCTCGCGATTGACCGAAGTGGTGCAGCGCGACCGTGAGTTCAATGCGGACGTCAGCCACGAACTGCGCACGCCGCTGGCGGTGATCCGCGGCGCCACCGAGCTGCTGCTGACCCGTCCCGGCCTGGATGAAAAGGTGCTGCAGCGCCTGCAGCGCATCCAGCGTGCCGAGCAGCAGTGCAGTGATCTGATCGGCGCTTTGCTGCTGCTGTCGCGGAACGAGCGGGGGCAGGGCACCAGCAATGTTGCCCGTGTGGCCGAGCAGCTGCTGGACGCGCACCGCGCGCAGCTGGGTGGCAAGCCGCTGGAACTGGCACTGGAGGGCGAGCGCAACCTGGTGATCGACGCGCCCGAGGCCGCGCTTTCGGTGGCCCTGGGCAACCTCATCGGCAACGCGGTGAAGTACTCGCAGGATGGCGAAGTGCGCGTGCACGTAGGGGCGAACTCGGTCTCGGTCACCGACAGTGGTCCGGGCCTGAGCGAGGAAGATGCGGCCAAGCTGTTCCAGCGCGGTTACCGCGGTACGCACGCGGGCCACTCGCAGGGCGGCGGCATCGGCCTGTCGATCGTCAGCCGCCTCTGCGACCTGTACGGCTGGCAGGTCAGCGTGCGCCCGGGGGGCGAGCGGGGCGTGATCGCAACGCTGACGTTCTCGCCCAGGCCGCTGTAGCAGATCCTTTGCCTGCGGAGCAGGGCCCGGCCCTGCAGGGACGCCTCTTCCAGGGCGTCGCTGTCGCTAACGGCATGAACGCATCTGTTCTGCACGGCCAGACACCCGGCGCGCGCACGCTCTGCCGCGTCCGCTGCGTGTCCGATCTCACGGTTCCGGATAGTTATAGGGCAGTTGACGCTTTTACCTCCTGATTGCCGGACGTGCAGATGGCCAAGATGCCAGTCCGCGCACTCTGCCGGCTGCCAGGAGCATCGCCATGTCGCATCGCATCCGTTACCCCAAGCTGCATCAACTGGTCGGTGATTCGATCAGCCAGTTGTCTCCGGACGTCGCCCAGCGCGTCGAGGACGTACTGTCCCGCTGCGACGGCCAGATGCCGGCCCAGCAGACGCCAGTCGACGCCGGCGGCGTCAGCGCCGACGCAGCGCAGCCTGCCGATCTCAGGCGCGCCGTCGAAGGTCTCGGCACCCTGACCCGGGTGATGTACGCCGCGCACATCGCGCGCACGCGGGGTGGCCAGCAGAACGTGCTGCCACCGGGCGCGATGGAAGGCCTGATTCTGGCCGCGCGGGAACTGACGTGTCACGTGCAGCAGCAGCTGCAGGCCGAGAGAATCAGGGGGACAGCCACATTGCAGTGATGGTCGGGGGCACTGCCACGACGATTCTGCAACGCCGGGCACGTGCCCGGCGGGTCAGCCCGCGGCCAGTGCCAGATAGCGCTGGTGCAGCGCCTCCACCTGCGCCTGCAGGTCGTCCGGCTGCCCATCGTTGACCACCACGTCATCGGCCACTGCCCGGCGCTGCGCGCGGCTGGCCTGGGCGGCGATCATCTGGTCGGCCAGGGCGGCGTCGATGCCATCGCGCTGCATCAGCCGGGCGTGCTGTACGGCTTCCGGTGCATCCACCAGCAGTATCCGGTCCAGCCATGGATAGGCCTGGCGGCCGCCCACCTCGGTCAGCAGCGGAATCGCAGCAATGGCGTACGGGCTCGGCGCCTGCGTGCACTGCTGCTGCATCAACAGGCGGATGGCGGGGTGGGTGATGGCTTCCAGTGCCGTCCGTTCGGCCGGGTCAGCGAAGACATGGGTGCGCAGGCGCGCCCGGTCCAGGCTGCCATCGGCCAGCAGCATGTCCGTGCCGAACCGGTCGGCAATGCGGGCCAGTGCCGGGCTGCCGGTGGCCACCACCGCGCGGGCGGCCAGATCGGCGTCGGCCACCACGATGCCCAGCGCTTCGAAGCGCCGCGTCACTTCGCTCTTGCCGGCCGCGATGCCGCCGGTCAGGCCGACCACGTAGCGGCTCACGGCGGCCCCCTCAGCGCAGGCCGCTCAGGGCCAGGTAGCGCTCCACCAGCGGTTCGCCCCACATGAAGAACAACCAGCCGGCGATGGCCAGGTACGGGCCGAACGGAATCGGCGTGGCGCGATCGCGTCCCCGGCTGTAGAGCCAGATCGAACCGACGATGGCGCCGATCACCGAGGACAGCAGGATGATCGGCAGGATGCCCTTCAGGCCGCACCAGGCGCCGAGCGCCGCCAGCAGCTTGAAGTCACCATGGCCCATGCCCTCCTTGCCGGTCAGCTGCTTGAACAGCCACCAGACCGTCCACAGCGACAGATAGCCCACGGCCGCGCCGACCAGGGCCGGCTTGGCGGGCATGTACAGATTGTCGATGCTGCCGATCAGGCCCAGCCACATCAGGGGCAGGGTCAGCTGGTCGGGCAGCAGCTGGGTGCGCAGGTCGATGCCGGACAGCGCGATCAGGAAACAGGTCAGCACGATGGCGCCGAAGCCCTGCCAGCCGAAGCCGAACTGCCACACGCAGGCCAGCACCAGCAGGGCGGTCATCGCTTCCACCAGCGGGTACTGCAGCGAGATCGGCGCCTTGCAGTGGCGGCATTTGCCCCCCTGGATCAGCCAGCTGAACAGTGGGATGTTCTCGTACCAGGACAGCTTGTGCTTGCAATGCGGGCAGTGCGACGGCTCGACCACGATGCCCGGCGGCGGCGGCTCGTAGAAGTCCGGTTCCTCCAGCACTTCGCGCGCATCGCGCTTCCACTGCCATTCCAGCCGCTTGGGCAGGCGCAGGATGACAACATTGAGGAAACTGCCCAGCAGCAGTCCCAGTCCGGCCGCGGCGGGGTAGCCGAGGCCGGGGTGCTGGTCGAGAAAAGCCATGTATTTTTATCCGACGACGGCGCCCAGTTTGAAGATCGGCAGGTACATCGCAATGACCAGGCCGCCAACAATGGTACCAATGAACACCATGATCATCGGTTCCAGCAGGCTGCTCAAGGCATCCACGGCGTTGTTGACCTCCTGCTCGTAGTATTCGGCGACCTTGAACAGCATGGTGTCAAGGGCGCCGGCCTCCTCGCCGATGCCGGTCATCTGGATCACCATGTGCGGGAACAGGTTCAGCTGCTTCATCGCCATGTTGACCGGATAGCCGACCGAAACGTCGTCGCGCATGCGCAGCACCGCCTCGCCGTAGACCTTGTTGCCGGTGGCGCCGGCGACGATGCCCAGCGCCTCCACCAGCGGCACGCCGGCCTTGAAGGTCACCGCCGTGGTGCGGGAGAAGCGGGCGATCGCACTGTTGTGCATGATCTGCCCGATGACCGGGACCTTCAGGATCAGCCGGTCGACGGTGTGCTGCATCTTCTCCGATCGCCGGTAGGTCATGGCGATCGCCACCACCGCGCCGATGGCGACGATGGCGATCAGCCACCACCACGACACCATGAACCGCGACAGGTTCACCACCATCTGGGTGAATGCCGGCAGGTCGGCGCCGAAGCTCTGGAAGACTTCCTCGAACTGCGGGACCACCCAGACCAGCAGGATCGTGCTGACCAGGAACGCCACCACCAGCACCATGGCCGGGTAGAACAGCGCCTTCTTGATCTTGCCCTTCAGCGCCTCCAGGTTTTCCTTGTAGGAGGCGATGGTGTCCAGCACGGTCTCCAGCACACCGGCGCTTTCGCCGGCCCGCACCAGGTTGCGGTAGAGCTCATCGAACTGCACCGGATGCTTGCTGATGGCCTCGTACAGCGACGAGCCGCCCTCGATGTCGGTGCGGATCGTGTCCACCATCTTCTTCATGCGCGGGTTCTTGTGCCCGCTGCCGATGATCTCCAGCGCCGACACGATCGGCACGCCGGACTTCATCATCGTGGCCATCTGCCGGCTGAAGAACGCGATGTCCTTCGGAGAGACCGGCTTGCCGGCCGCACCGAACAGCGGCTTCGGCTTGGGTTTGACCTGGCCCGGGCTGATGCCCTGCCTGCGCAGTTCGGCGCGCAGCAGGTTGGCGTTCTTCGCCAGCTGCTCGCCCTTCATCTTTATGCCCCGCTTGTCGGTCCCCTCCCAGACAAACGGCTGCAGCTCCATCGTGGCGCGGGCCACGGGCTCCTTCTTGATCGCACTGCGACTCACAGACATGTTGGCTCCCCAGGCCCGCCATCCCCAGGCGGGCATCCTGAGCGGCGATGGTAGCTGGTTCAGACCCGTCCGGGGAGCCTGCCGGCGTGACGGCGTGCAGGGTTTTCGACGCGTCGAGGCGGAAGGTGACGCGCTGCGTCACATTGCCGCGTCCATCGCAGATTCGGAGCAGGGGGGTTCCCATCCGCGAAATAGCTGCCATCATTGGCGCGGGGAAATCGGGCGAGGCGTGGCCATGGGAGATTGGCACGCAACCTGCGTTGATCCACCCGCGGGGGCGGGCAGCCTGCTCATCCGGTCATCTGGCCGGCCGGTTGCCGTACCCGGAAAATCAACCACCACTACTTGGGGACGTACCACCATGAAGAACCAGAAGGGCTTCACCCTGATCGAACTGATGATCGTCGTTGCGATCATCGCCATCCTGGCCGCCATCGCGCTGCCGGCTTACTCGAACTACACCAAGAAGGCCAAGGTCTCGGAAGTGATCCTTGCGGCTTCTTCGCTGCGTACCGACGTGTCGGAATACGTAGCCAGCAACAATGCCCTGCCGCCGGCCACCTGGGAGCCGGATTTCCAGCAGACCCAGTATGTGGACAAGCTGGAATGGGATGCGACCACCAAGACCATCACCGCGACCGCGCGTAACATTGCTGACGACATCAATGGCGATACCATCACGCTGAAGGCCGACGACAGCAACGTGGCGAATGGCGTCATCCCGAAGTGGACCTGCGAAGGTTCCATCGCTTCGAAGTACCGCCCGGGTTCGTGCCAGGGTGAGGCCGCAGCCGCCGAGTAATTGGCGTTCGCTGCTCGCATACGGAAACGGGGAGCCCAGGCTCCCCGTTTTCGTTTCAGCGCTGCGGGTTGACCGGATCCTACCTGGCCACACGCTTGCATTGAGTCCGCGAAGTTTGTTCTTCTGTTGAAATCGACCGTGCGACTGGGGAGTTCGCAATGCGCCGTCCTTCATTCAGCCATGGCCCATGGCTGCTTCTGATCTTCGTGCTCTCCGGCTTCGCCGGGCTGATCTACCAGTCCATCTGGACGCAGTACCTGGGGCTGTTCCTGGGGCATTCCTCGCACGCGCAATCGCTGGTGCTGATCCTGTTCATGGGCGGCATGGCGCTGGGGGCGTGGCTGGTCAGCCGCCGCAGCACGCTGCTGCGCCGGCCGCTGCTGGCCTACGCGGTCATCGAGCTGGTGATCGGGGTGCTGGGCATCGGTTTCGACGGGCTGTTCCAGGGCGTGACCGGTTGGGCGTACACCCACCTCATGCCGGGCATGGAGGGCACCTCGTCCACGGCGCTGCGCTGGGCGCTGGCCACGGCCCTGGTGTTGCCGCAATGCATCCTGCTGGGCGCGACCTTCCCGCTGATGAGTGCGGGTTACATGCGCCTGCAGCCCGGGTCGCAGGGTGAGGTGCTGGCCGGGCTCTATTTCTCCAACAGCCTGGGCGCGGCCGCCGGCGCCCTGGTGGCGACCTACGCGCTGCTGCCGGCGGTAGGGCTGCCGGGCACCGTCCTCAGTGCCGGCCTGCTCAACATCGTGGTGGCCATCCTGGTCTATCCACTGGCCCGCGACGGCAGCGCGCCTGCGGTAGTGGCCTCCGCCGCGTCGGCTGCCGGCGGCGTACGACCGGAGACTGCAGTGCCGGTGCGGCTGGTGCTGCTGGTCGCAGCGGCGACCGGCGCGTCATCCTTCGTCTACGAAATCACCTGGGTGCGCATGCTGTCGCTCGCACTCGGCACCACGCTGCATTCGTTCGAGCTGATGCTGGCGGCGTTCATCCTCGGCATCGCCTTCGGCGGCCTGTGGCTGCGCCGCCGCGCCGACCGGATGCCGTCGCCCCTGCGCGTGGCCGGCTGGGTGCAGGTGTGGATGGGGCTGGCGGCGCTGGCCTCGATGTTCGTCTATGCGCAGGCCTTCGATTGGGTCGGCTGGCTGATGCGGGTCATCGTGCGCAGTGCGGATGGTTACGTGCTGTACAACCTGGCCAGTGCCGCCATTGCCGGCCTGGTGATGTTCCCGGCGGCGTTCTTCGCCGGCATGACGCTGCCGCTGCTGACCCTGGCGCTGCTGCGCGCCGGGCAGGGCGAGCGCGCGATCGGCCAGGCCTATGCGTTCAATACGCTCGGCGCGATCGTCGGTGTGCTGGCGGCCATCCATCTGCTGATGCCGCTGCTGGGGCTGAAGTACGCGCTGCTGGTCGCGGCGGTGGTCGACATCGTGCTGGGCCTGGTGCTGCTGCAGCGCCTTCGGCTTGCGGCCCCGGGCCGTCTGCGCTCGCCACTGTGGCAGGCTGGCGCGCTGGGTGTCGCTGGCGTAGTGGCGGCCGTCGTGCTGGTCCGCTTCGATCCGCTGGTGCTGAATTCGTCGGTGTACCGCCATGGCACGGCCCGTCTGGCGGATACCGCCACGATGCTGTTCTCGCGCGATGGGCAGACGGCCACCGTGGCGGTGTATGAGAGCACTCAGCCGATCGGCCGCATGCGTGCCATCGCCACCAACGGCAAAGTGGATGCAGGCATGGCCGTGTCGATGGCACAGGCACCCACCAGCGACGAATCGACCATGATCCTGCTGGCGGCTCTGCCGTTGGCGCTGCGCGATGATTACCAGCGCGTCGGTGTGATCGGTTTCGGATCCGGGCTCAGCACGCACACGCTGTTGGGCGACCAGCGCGTCGGGCGCGTGGAAACGGTGGAGATCGAGCCGGCCATGGTGGAGGGCGCGCGCCTGTTCGGCGAGCGTGTCGAGCGCGCCTTCAACGACCCGCGCTCGCACGTGGTGATCGACGATGCGAAGTCCTATTTCGCCGCCAGCCCGCGCAAGTACGATCTGATCATTTCCGAGCCGTCCAATCCCTGGGTGGGTGGAACGGCGGCGCTGTTCAGCGACGAGTTCTATGCGTTCGTGCCACAGCAGCTCAACGAAGGTGGCGTGTTCGTGCAGTGGCTGCAGCTGTATGAGATCACCCCCGAACTGGTCAGCTCGGTACTGGCGGGGCTGCTGGAACAGTTCTCCGATGTGCGCGCTTACCTGGCCAATCGTGGCGACCTGATCCTGGTGGCGACGCCGAAGGGCACGTTGCCGCCGATGAAGGGCAGCCTGTTCCAGCAGCCGCAGCTGCGCGGGGAACTGGCGCGGATCGGCGTGCATTCGGTGGCCGATCTGGAGAACGCCCTGTCCATGGATGACGCAGCGCTGCGCGCCTTCGTTCCTCTGTATCCGGCCGCGCGCAATTCCGATTACTTCCCGACCTTGAAGTTGAATGCTCCGGTAGCACGTTTCCAGGGGGCGTTCACCCGTGATTTCCAGCAGGTGATGACGGCCCCCTGGCGGATCGTCAGCGCCCCGCCAACGGGGCAGGTGGCAGGTGCTGCGGCGGCTCTGCCGCAACCGGCGTCCAGCCGGGATGACAAACGCCCGACCGCACGGGCCGTAGCAGCCTTCCTGCAGGGCGAGGCGCCCACGGATGCGGCGGATGCCGATTGGATGAGTGCGCAGGCGCTGCGTGGGCTGGCAGCGCGCTGCGAACTGGACGGATCTCCGATGGAAACCACCCGGCTGCTGTTCGTGCTGGCCGGAGAAACGATCCCGTTCCTGCCGGCAGCGCAGCGGGCGGCCCTCTGGGCGCAGCGCGACTGGATGGACTGCACCCCGGCCGATCCCGTCGTGTCCGCCAGCCTTGCCCTGGTTGCCGCCGCGGCCACCGACGACCACCACGCTGTACTCACGGAAGGCCGGCGATTGTTGGGCAGCGAGCATGCGCCGATGCTGCTGGCCGACCCTGCCACCGGCTATTATCTGTTCGGTGCAATGCAGCACGCTGCGCGGCAGCTGGGGGATACCACGGCGTCGCGGCAACTGACGGACCAGTACTGGAAGGCGCTCGCGCCCGATGCGAGAGGAAACGGACCCCTGCGTTTGCTGAGCTACCTGGCCGCTATGGGCCGGCAACCCGTTTCTGAAACTGAATTCCGGCCGTCAGGGCACGAGTAACGAGGAATCCCATGAGCGTTGTTTCATCCCCCAACCTTGTCGGCATCACCGGGCTGGCGCGCCGCCTGGTCCAGGATGGTGCGCTGGACGAGGCCACCGCCCGCGACGCCATGACCCGGGCCGCCGCCGCGCGGCAGCCGCTGCCGCAGTGGTTCGCGCAGAACAAGGTGGTGGGGGCAGCACAGCTGGCCGCGGCCAATGCGGTTGAGTTCGGCATGCCGCTGTTCGACGTCTCGACCTTCGATGCCAGCCAGAACGCGATGAGCCTGGTCAGCGAGGAACTGCTGCGCAAGCACAACGTACTGCCGCTGTTCAAGCGTGGCGGCAAGCTGTTCGTCGGCACCAGCAACCCGACCCACGCACTGGACGAGATCAAGTTCCACACCAACCTGGTGGTGGAGCCGATCCTGGTCGACGAGGACCAGATCCGCCGCACTCTGGAACAGTGGCACGCCAGCCACGACACGCTGGGTGACGCGCTGGGCGGTGACGATGAGGGGATGGCCAACCTCGACGTGGGCCTGGGCGATGAGGATGGCGCGGGCGGCGACTCCGGCATCGATGCCAAGGGCGACGACACCCCGGTGGTGAAGTTCGTCAACAAGGTGCTGGTCGATGCGATCCGCAAGGGCGCGTCGGACATCCATTTCGAGCCGTACGAAGACGATTACCGCGTGCGCCTGCGCATCGACGGGCTGTTGAAGATGGTCGCGCGCGCGCCGGTGAAGTTGAACCAGCGCATCGCCGCGCGCCTGAAGGTGATGGCACAGCTGGACATCGCCGAGAAGCGCGTGCCGCAGGATGGCCGCATCAAGCTCAACCTGTCCAAGTCCAAGCAGATCGATTTCCGTGTGAGCACGTTGCCGACGCTGTTCGGCGAGAAGGTCGTGCTGCGCATCCTCGACGGCAGTGCCGCCAAGCTGGGCATCGACAAGCTCGGCTATGAGCCCGACCAGCAGAAGCTGTTCCTGGATGCGATCCACAAGCCATACGGCATGGTGCTGGTGACCGGGCCGACCGGTTCGGGCAAGACGGTGTCGCTGTATACCGCGCTGGGCATTCTCAACGACGAGACGCGCAACATCTCCACGGCGGAAGACCCGGTGGAAATCCGGCTGCCCGGCGTCAACCAGGTGCAGCAGAACAACAAGCGCGGCATGACGTTCGCCGCTGCGTTGCGCTCGTTCCTGCGCCAGGATCCGGACATCATCATGGTCGGCGAAATCCGCGACCTGGAGACCGCCGAGATTGCCATCAAGGCCGCGCAGACCGGCCACATGGTGCTGTCCACCCTGCATACCAACGACGCGCCGCAGACCATCGCGCGCCTGATGAACATGGGCATCGCGCCGTACAACATCACCAGCTCGGTGACCCTGGTGATCGCCCAGCGTCTGGCGCGACGGCTGTGCCCGAACTGCAAGCGCCCGGCGCAGCTGCCGGAGCATGCATTGCTGGCCGAGGGCTTCACCCAGGCCCAGCTGGATGAGGGCATCCAGCTGCATGAGGCGGTGGGCTGTGATGAATGCACCGAGGGTTACAAGGGCCGCACCGGTATCTACCAGGTGATGCCGATGACCGACGAGATCGCCACGATCGTGCTGGCCGGTGGCAATGCGCTGCAGATTGCCGAAGCCGCGCAGGCGATCGGGGTCAATGACCTGCGGCAGTCGGCATTGAGGAAGGTCGCGGCGGGTGTGACCAGCCTGGCCGAGATCAATCGCGTTACCAAGGATTGACGCGGTTGTGCTGGCGGGGTCGGAGCCCTTTCCTGCGGAAAGGGATCCGACCGCTGGGTCTTGCGGCCCTTACTCCATGCCCAGCTTCTTCAGCTTGTAGCGCAGCGCGCGGAAGGTGATGCCCAGCTGCGCGGCGGTACGGGTCTTGTTCCAGCGGTTTTCTTCCAGCGCGCGCTGGATGGCGCTGCGTTCGAGCTGTTCGATGTACGAGGGCAGGGCGGCACTGCCCGGCTGCAGATCGACCACGGCTTCGGCGGCCGTGCCGTTGCCGGGCATGCGGGGGGCGTGCTGCGGCAGGCGCAGATCGTCGACACCGATGCGGTCTTCCTCGGCCAGGGCCAGCGCGCGCTCAAGGATGTTCTCCAGTTCGCGCACGTTGCCGGGGAAGGCGTACTGCGCCAGTGCCTCCAGCGCCGAGGGCGCGAGCAGCGGCGTGGTGCGGCCGTGGCTGCGGGCCAGCCGTGCCAGCACGGCAGCGGCCAGCTCCGGCAGATCCTGGCGGCGTTCGCGCAGCGGCGGCACCTTCAGTTCGATCACATTGATGCGGTAGTACAGGTCGTGGCGGAAGCGGCCGTCCTCGACCAGCTCGGCCAGATCCTTGTGGGTGGCCGACAGGATGCGCACATCGACCGGTTCCTCGCTGGCCGCACCCACCGCGCGCACCGACTTCTCCTGGATCGCGCGCAACAGCTTCACCTGCATCTGCAGCGGCAGCTCGGCGACCTCATCCAGGAACAGGGTGCCACCATGGGCGGCCTGGAACAGGCCGGGCTTGTCGGCGTGGGCGCCGCTGAAGCTGCCTTTGCGGTGGCCGAAGAACTCGCTCTCCATCAGTTCGCCGGGAATCGCGCCGCAGTTGACCGGCACGAACGGCCCGGCAGCACGTGCCCCCTGGGTGTGGATGGTCCGCGCGACCAGTTCCTTGCCGACGCCGGATTCGCCGAGGATGTAGACCGGGGCCTGGCTGCGCGCCACTTTGCCGATGGTGGCACGCAACACGTCCATCGCCGGCGAATTGCCCAGCAGCCGGGCGCCCTGTTCGGCGACGGGGCCCGGTACGGGCCGCTCGCTGTTGTTCAGTTCCAGCGCGTGCTTGACCAGTCCGCGCAGTACGGCGATGTCCACCGGCTTGCTGACGAAGTCGAAGGCGCCCGCCTTCAGGGCTTCCACTGCCAGATCCATGCTGCCGAAGGCGGTGATCATCGCCACCGGTGTGCGCGGGTAGTGCTGGGCGATCTCGCTGACCAGCTCGATGCCGTTGCCATCCGGCAGGCGCATGTCGGTGATGCACAGGTCATAAGGATTGCTGGCCAGCAGCTCGCGCGCTTCGGCGAGGTTGGCTGCAGTACTGATGCGCAGCCCCATGCGGCCGAGCGTCAGCACCAGCAGTTCGCGGATGTCGCGTTCGTCGTCGACGACGAGGGCGCTGCGGGTTTCGTTCATGGGCGGAAAAGATAAACGAGGGGGCTGAAAGCGACAAATGTTTGACGCACAGAATCAGGATCCATCGGGCAGCAGCGTGTGCGGACCTGGCAGGACCAAGCGGAAACACGAGCCGCCGGCCGGCACCGGGATGTAATCCAGCCGTGCCTGGTTGGCCCTGCACAATTCGCGGGCAATGTACAAGCCCAGGCCGGTGCCGTGCTCGGAGGTAGTGAAGAACGGCCGGAACAGCTGCGCCGCCACGCTTTCGGGAATGCCGGGGCCACGGTCCATCACGTCGATCACCGCGCTGCGTTCGTGCCGGGCCACACGCAGCCGCACGCGGGCCGGCTGCTGGCCGATGCGGCCGTACTTCAGGGCGTTGTGCACCAGCACGGTCAGCACCTGGTAGAGGTGGCGGGTGTCGACCTGCGCCGGCACGGAGGTGTCGCTGACGATCGGTTCGATGCTGTCGGTTTCCAGCGTCTGGCCTTGCTTGTACTCCAGCACGAAGCGGCGCACGAAGGCGACCAGATCCACGTTCTCCGGCGTGGCACGTTCGCGCCGGGCCAGGCCCAGCACGCTCTCGACGATGCCGTTGGTGCGCTGGCACTGCTGGCGGATGATCTGCAGCAGGCGGCGGTCGCTTTCGTTGAAGCCGGTACCTTCTTCCAGCAGCTGTACGGCATAGTTGATCGCCGCCAGCGGATTGCGGATCTCATGGGCCAGGCTGGCCGAGAAGCGGCCCATCGCCGACAGGGTGAGCGACTCGGCGCGCCGCGACACCACGCTGGAATCATCCAGGAAGACCAGGGCCAGTTCGCTGCCGGCCAGCAGGCGCGCGAAGCGCGGTTGCACTTCGGGTTGGTCCGGATTGAGCTGCAGCGGCAGTTCGTCCTGGGTCCAGCCGTTGCGCCAGCGCTGCAGGCGACGGGCCAGCTCGGGTGCGACGCTGGCCAGATCGAGGCGGCCGGTTCCGCCCGCACCGTCGCTGTCGCCGAGCAGCATCGAGGCAGCCTCGTTGGCCAGCGTGATGCGGCTGTCGGCATCCACCACCAGCACGCCGGTGCGCATGCGGCGGATGATCAGTTCGTTGATCTGGAACAGATTGGCCACCTCGTCACCGCGCTGGTTGGCCAGCTGCTGGTTGCGGCGGGCGCGGCTGCCGACCTGGTAGCTGATGAAGGCCAGGGCCAGGTAACTGGTCGTGAACATCGCCAGCTCGGCCAGGGTGCGGGTCGGGTCGCCGCCCTCCAGCAGCTTCCACAGGTATTCGCCCACCGTTGCCAGGCTCGCCGCCAGGGCCAGCCCAAGGCCCCAGCTCAGCGGCAGCAGGGTGGCGGCCGCGGCGATGTTGAACAGCAGCGACATCGAGATGCCGGCACTGGCGCCGGGCAGGGCGTGGGCCAGCAGGATGGCGGCGATGATGTCCACCAGCACGCCGGTGACCACGATCGGCCGCAGCCAGCGTTCGTTGCGGCCGATCGCCAGGGCCAGCAGCGACAACGCCAGGTAGGCCGCGCCGACGGTGTAGGCCAGCCGCGGGTGGTGGGCCTCGCCGACCATCATCGACAACGGGCTGTACAGCAGGGCGGCGATGACGGCTGCGATCAGCACCCGGTACAGGGCGAAGAAGTACAGCTCGCGCCGCGGAATCGATTCGATGCGGTCGATCAATGAAGCACTGGGTGACACGCCGGAACTCCCCTTCTGGCTGCCTGGATCTGGGTTGTGCGACGGGCATGCCCGAGCGGACGCAGATGCCCAGTATACGGTCGTGGCGATGCCCGGCCGCGGGTCCGCGTCGCGCAATCGGCCTGTGGCGAGGGCGGCCGGGCGGCTGCCGGCGATCCGCAACTGCCTGAATGACAGCGGAAATCCGCCCGGATCCGGTACTGCGTACAGACTTCTTTGCGCCCCGGCGCCGGCTCGGCCACAATAGTGGGCCCGCCGCGGTCCGTGCCGGTGCCTCCCCCGGAGGCCCTGAGGAATTGCGTGCGGTCGTTCCTATTCCCACGGTGACGCATGAATTTCCACGAATACCAGGCAAAACAACTGCTTGCCGAATACGGCATCCCGGTCCCGGCCGGCAAGGTCGCGGCTACTCCGGACGAGGCGGTTGAAGTCGCCCAGTCGCTGGGCCAGGGCCCCTGGATGGTCAAGGCGCAGATCCACGCTGGCGGCCGCGGCAAGGCTGGCGGCGTCAAGTTCTGCAAGACCGTCGATGACGTGAAGGCCGCAGCGGCCAAGATGCTCGGCACCAAGATGGCCACCTACCAGACCGCCGGCGTCGAGCTGCCGATCAACCTGGTGCTGGTGACCACCGCCGGTGAGATCGTCAAGGAACTGTACCTGTCGGTCCTGGTGGATCGCGGCACCCGCACCATCAGCTACATCGCCTCCTCGGAAGGCGGCATGGAAATCGAGCAGGTGGCTGCCGAGACCCCGGACAAGATCCACACCCTGAATGTGGACTTCGTCGAGGGCGTGCAGGGTTACCACGGCCGTGACATCGGCTTCAAGATGGGCCTGACCGCCAAGCAGGCCGGCCAGTTCGCCAACATCATGGTGAACCTGTACCGCATCTTCAACGAAAAGGACCTGGCGCTGGTTGAGATCAACCCGCTGGCGATCCTGGACGACGGCAACCTGTACGCGCTGGACGGCAAGTTCAACAGCGACGACAACGCCAACTTCCGCCACAAGGAACTGGTCGCGATGCGCGACAAGTCCCAGGAAGATGAAACCGAAGTGACCGCTTCGGAGCTGGACATCAACTACGTCACCATGGACGGCAACATCGGCTGCATGGTGAACGGCGCCGGCCTGGCCATGGCGACCATGGACGTCATCAAGCTCAACGGCGGCGAGCCGGCGAACTTCCTGGACGTGGGCGGCGGTGCCAACAAGCAGCGCGTCATCGAAGCGTTCAAGCTGATCCTGTCCTCGGACAAGGTGGAAGGCATCTTCGTCAACATCTTCGGCGGCATCGTCCGCTGCGACATGATCGCCGAGGGCATCATCGCCGCCGTGAAGGAAGTGGGCGTCAAGGTGCCGGTCGTGGTGCGCCTGGAAGGCACCAACGTGGAAGAAGGCAAGCAGCTGCTGCGTGACAGCGGCATGGCCATCATCCCGGCTGACAACATCAACGACGGCGCCAAGAAAGTCGTTGAAGCGGTCAAGAACGCCGCCTGATCCACGACACCGAAGGAAATTCCCATGTCTGTTTTGATTAACAAGAACACCAAGGTGATCGTGCAGGGCTTCACCGGCCAGCAGGGCACCTTCCACGCGACTCAGATGATCGAGTACGGCACCCAGGTTGTTGGCGGCGTGACCCCGGGCAAGGGTGGCACCACCCACATCGACCTGCCGGTCTTCAACACCGTTGCCGACGCCGTGCAGAGCACTGGCGCCAATGCTTCGGTCATCTACGTGCCGCCGCCGTTCGCGGCCGACGCGATCCTGGAAGCCGCAGCTGCCGGCATCAAGGTCATCGTCTGCATCACCGAAGGCATCCCGGTGCTGGACATGCTGCGCGTCAAGAACGTGCTGACCCGTTCCTACCCGGACACCGTGCTGATCGGCCCGAACTGCCCGGGTGTCATCACCCCGGGTGAGTGCAAGATCGGCATCATGCCGGGCCACATCCACAAGCCCGGCAAGATCGGCATCGTGTCGCGTTCGGGCACGCTGACCTATGAAGCGGTCAAGCAGACCACCGAAGTCGGCCTGGGGCAGTCCACCTGCATCGGCATCGGCGGCGACCCGATCAACGGCCTGAACTTCGTTGACTGCCTGAAGCTGTTCAACGAAGACCCGCAGACCGAAGGCATCATCATGGTCGGCGAGATCGGTGGCGACGCCGAGGAAGCCGGTGCGGAATACATCAAGAACCACGTGAAGAAGCCGGTCGTCGGTTTCATCGCCGGTGCCTCGGCTCCGGCCGGCAAGCGCATGGGCCATGCCGGTGCGATCGCCTCCGGCGGCAAGGGCACGGCGGAAGGCAAGTTCGCCGCCATGGAAGCGGCTGGCGTCGTCACCGTGCGTTCGCCGGGCGACCTGGGCGCTGCCATCGCCAAGCTGGTGAAGTAAGGTTGTTGCCGGCTTCCGGCCGGCACGATCTGTAGAGCCGAGCCCATGCTCGGCTTGCTTTGGAAAAGCCGCCTCCGGGCGGCTTTTCTGCGTCTGGGCGTCGCGCAGTCATCCGCCGGGCATGGCCCGGCGCTACCCGCAGGGTCCGCCCGGCAGGCACACGGTGCGGCGTTACAATGGGCCATTGCAACCACAGGCTGGACCTTCCATGGCTTCGATCCGCATCGCGATGGCGCAGTTCGATTTTCCGGTCGGCGATGTCGCCGGCAATACCGAGCGCATCATCGAGATGATCGGCCAGGCGCGCGATGAGTATGGCGCCGGGCTGGTGATGTTCCCCGAGCTGGCGGTCAGCGGCTATCCGCCGGAAGACCTGCTGCTGCGTCCGGGGTTCCTGTACGAATGCGAGCAGGCGATCGCGCGCATTGCGGCTGCCTGCCGCGGTATCACCGCCGTGGTCGGCTGGCCGCAGGCGGCGGGCGCGGTGGTGTACAACGCCGCCAGCGTGCTGCGCGATGGCCGGGTCGAACAGACCTATCGCAAGCGCGAGCTGCCCAACTACGCGGTGTTCGACGAGCGCCGCTACTTCGACGTCGATCCTGATGGCGGCAGCTGCGTGTTCGACGTCGACGGCATTCCGGTGGGCCTGCTGATCTGCGAGGACCTGTGGTTCGCTGAGCCGCTGGCCGATACCGTGCGTGCTGGCGCGCAGCTGGTGGTGGTGCCCAATGCCTCGCCCTACGAGCGCGGCAAGCACGCCCAGCGCGATGCCGTGCTGGCCGCGCGCACCCGCGAGAGCGGTGCGGCGATCGCGTATCTCAATGTTGTCGGTGGCCAGGACGCACTGGTATTCGACGGCGCTTCGGTGGTGGCCGATGGCGACGGTACGGTGCACCCGGCTGCCGCTGCGTTCGTCGACCAGTGGCTGGTGGTGGAGTACGACGGTGCCAGCCGTCGCTTCATGCCTCACGTCTGGATGGACGATGGCGACGAGAGCATGGACGCCCTGGCCTGGCGCGCGGTGACCCGTGGCATCCAGGATTACTGCCGCAAGAATGGTTTCACGAAGGTGTGGCTGGGCCTGTCCGGCGGCATCGATTCGGCCCTGGTGCTGGCCCTGGCGGTGGATGCGATGGGGGCCGAGAACGTGACTGCCGTGCGCCTGCCGTCACGCTATACCGCAGGCCTGTCCAACGATCTGGCTGCAGAGCAGTGCCAGGCGTTGGGAGTGAAGCTGGAAGCGGTGTCGATCGAGCCGGCGTTCAAGGGCCTGATGGAATCGCTGGCGCCGCTGTTCGAGGGCACAACCCCGGATGTGACCGAGGAGAACCTGCAGTCGCGCAGCCGCGGCGTGATCCTGATGGCGCTGGCCAACAAGTTCGGTGGCCTGCTGCTGACCACCGGCAACAAGAGCGAGTATGCGGTCGGCTACGCCACCATCTACGGTGACATGTGTGGCGGCTACGCGCCGTTGAAGGATCTGTACAAGACCGAAGTATTCGGTCTGTCGAAGTGGCGCAATACCGTGGGGGGCGCGCCGGTGATTCCGCCGGCCGTGATCAGCCGCCCGCCGTCGGCCGAACTGCGCGAGAACCAGCTGGACCAGGATTCGCTGCCGGCCTACGACGTGCTGGACGGCATCCTGTACCGCTACGTCGACCAGGAGCAGTCGCGCGCCGAGATCGTTGCAGCCGGTTACGATGCGGCCGTGGTCGACCGCGTGCTGCGGCTGGTGCGCATCAGCGAGTGGAAGCGGCACCAGGCCGCACCGGGGCCGAAGGTCTCCCGTCGCGCCTTCGGCCGCGAACGCCGCTACCCGATCAGCAACGGCTACAAGGGCTGAGGCCCGTGCCTCCGCAGGGCCCGGCCATGGCGGGCCCCACAAAAAGGAAGGGCCCCTTGCGGGGCCCTTTTCTTACTTCTTTTCCAGCCGCGCGTTGCGCTGGCCGGTACTGGCGGACTTCTCGCCTGCGAACGGGTTGAGCTTGCGGATCATCCAGGGGTACTTCGGCCAGTTGCCTGCCAGCCACGGGTGATCGGGCTGGTTCAGCTCCAGCACGCGCCGGGCATCGTCGGCCAGGGTCTTGTTGCCCAGGTGGGTGTAGGAGTCGGCCAGGACTGCCACGGCGTCGTACTGGAAGGCGCTCTGCGGATAGGTTTCCAGCAGGTAGTTGGCCCGGCCAGCGGCCGACACCCAGGCGCCACGGCGCATGTAGTACAGCGCGTTGTCCAGCTCGTGCTGGGCGAATACGTCACGCAGCTCGATCATCCGCTGGCGGGCGTCGGCGGCGTAGCGGCTGTTCGGGTAGCGGTCAACGACGATGTTGAAGTCCGAATACGCCTGGTGCGGCGTGGACAGATCGCGGCGGCTGGGGTCCAGGGACCATACGCGACGCAGGAAAACCGTATTGCGGTTGGAGTTGGCCAGGCCGCGCAGGTAATACAGGTAGGCGATGTTGCGATGGGTCGGATAGGTCCGGATGAAGCGGTCGATGCTCGACACCGCATCGTCGTGCTTGCCGGCCTTGTACTGCGCGTAGGCGGTTTCGATCATCGCCTGTTCGGTGTACGGGCCGTAGGGATACTGGGCCACCAGGCGACGGAAGCTGGCTTCGGCGCCGCTCCAGTTGCCCCCCTTCATCAGCGTGTGGCTCTTCTCGTACAGCTGTTCGACCGGCGTCCCCTCGTCGGGGCGATCACCCTTCTTGGCGCCGCGATGGCAGCCGGTGGCGGCGATGACCAGCACCAGCAGCAGGGCGGTGAGGCGGACGGGCGCGGAGAGCATGGCGGAGCGTCGGATCATGGGGTCAAGGCGGGACGCGTCTGGAATACGAAGGGTCGATGATAGCCTAGTGTCCTGTCCTGCGACTGAAACCGACCGCCGGGACCCCAAAATTTCAAAGATACCCCCCTGCCATGTCTGAACAACCCTCCGAATCGGCCCGCCAGGCCATCGTCCCCGACACCGCCGCCGGCCGGCGTTTCGACGCCGTCGTGGCCGAACTGTTCCCCGAGTACTCCCGTTCACGCCTGACCGAATGGATCAAGGCCGGCGACGTCCTGCTCGATGGCGCCCAGGCGCGGCCGCGCGATCCGCTGCGCGGTGGCGAGGTGGTGACCCTGAACGTGGTGCTGGAGACCCAGACCGATGCCCAGCCGGAGGACATCCCGCTGGACGTGCTGTTCGAGGACGAGCACCTGCTGGTGATCAACAAGCCGGTCGGCCTGGTGGTCCACCCGGGTGCCGGCAACCACAGCGGCACCCTGGTCAATGCGCTGCTGTACCGCGACCCGTCGGTGGCGGTTCTGCCGCGCGCCGGCATCGTGCATCGCCTCGACAAGGACACCAGCGGCGTGATGGTGGTCGCCCGCACCCTGGAGGCGCAGACGGCCCTGGTCGAACAGCTGGCCGCGCGTGATGTGCACCGCCAGTATCTGGCCATCGTGATGGGCGCTCTGGTGGCCGGCGGCACCGCCGATGCGCCGATCGACCGTCATCCGCGCGACCGCCTGAAGATGGCGGTGCGCGAAGACGGCAAGGACGCGATCACCCATTACCGCCTGCGCGAGCGCTTCCGGGCGCACACCGCGCTGGAATGCCGGCTGGAAACCGGCCGCACCCACCAGATCCGCGTGCATATGGCGCACCTGCGCCACCCCATCATCGGCGACCCGCTGTATGGCGGCGCGCTGAAGCTGCCCAAGGGCGCCAGCGACGAACTGGTGGCGGCGCTGCGTGGCTTCAAGCGCCAGGCCCTGCACGCCGAGACGCTGGAGTTCGTGCATCCCATCACCGGCGAGCCGGTGCGCAATTCGGCGCCGGTACCGGACGACATGCTGCACCTGATGAAGGTGCTGCGCGAAGACAGCGAGGCCTTCACCGAGCGCGAGCGGGATCGCTGGTGATGGCGACCGCGCTGCCGCTGCTGCAGGCTGACTGGCCGGCGCCGCCGGGCGTGCGGGCGCTGACCACACGCCGGCACGGCGCGGGCATTTCGCCGGCACCCTTTGCCCAGTTCAACCTGGGCAACCGGCACGCAGCCGATGGAGATGCGCCGGCCAACGTCGAACACAACCGGCAACTGCTGCAGCAGGGACTGGCGCTGCCCTCCGCGCCGCACTGGCTGCGCCAGGTGCATGGCACCACCGTGCTGCGCTTTGATGGCCCGCCAGTGGCCGGGGCCAGCGAGCCGGTGGCCGATGCTGCGGTGACGTCGGTGCCGGGGGTGGTGCTGGCCATCCTGACCGCGGACTGCCTTCCGGTGGTGTTTGCCGCCGCCGACGGCAGCGAAGTGGGCGCGGCCCATGCGGGCTGGCGCGGCCTGGCCGATGGCATGCTGGAACACACGGTAGCCGCGATGCGCACCGCGCCGTCGCAGCTGCGGGTCTGGCTGGGCCCGGCGGCAGGGCCTGCCGACTATGAGATTGGCGAAGAGGTGTATCAGGCCTTCGTCGGCCACGAACCGGCGGCGGCCGCCGCCTTCGTGGCCACCCGCGCGGGGCACTGGAAGGTCGATCTGTTCGCACTGGCCCGCCAGCGCCTGCAGTCCGTGGGCGTGGACCCGGCCCAGGTGTCTGGCGGCACGATCTCCACCATTGCCGATCCGGACCTGTATTCGCACCGTCGCGACCGCCGCACCGGCCGCATGGCAACGCTGGCCTGGATCGCTCCCTGACCGTGCCGCTGTTCGCGCAGGTGCTGGGGCCGGCCTTCACCACCCTGGCAGCACCGGTGCAGGCGTTGCATGCGGCGCCGCTGCCGTGCCGCCGTACCGGGCAGGCGCGGATCGCACGGGGCCGCCATTGGCTGGTGCCCATGCTGGCCGCGTTGGCGCGGCTGCCGAAGGAGGCGCACGCCTTGCCGGTCGAGGTGGTGTTCAGCGTCTGCGGGCAAGGCGAGCAGTGGGCGCGACGTTTCGGGCGCTGGCCGATGGTGTCGCGGCTGTGGGCACAGGAAGGCGGTCTGCATGAGCAGCTCGGTGCGGTGCCCTTCGGATTCGAGCTGCGGGCGCGTGAAGGCGGCATCGACTGGTCGGTGCGCAGCGTCCGCGTGTTCGGCCTGCTGCCGCTGCCGACGCGCTGGTTCGACGGCGTGCGCTGCCGCGAGGCCTGGGCCGCAGAGCGCTACACTTTCCTGGTTGATGTGACATTGCCCTGGATTGGACCCCTGATCCGTTATGAAGGCTGGCTCGACCCGCAGTGACGCAGTGATCGTGTTCGATGGCGTCTGTGCGCTGTGCAGCCGCTGGGTGCGTTTCCTGCTGCGTGTGGACCGCCACGGGCGCTATCGCTTCGCAGCGATGCAGGGTACGCATGGCAGCCTGCTGCTGCGCAGCCATGGGCTGGATCCGCAGGACCCGCGCTCCTTTCTGCTGCTGGACGAGCAGGGCGCCTGGACTGACACGGACGCGATCCTGCGCGTGCTGACCGGGCTGGGAGGCGCATGGCGGCTGGCGGGCGTGCTGCGCCTGTTGCCGCGCAGCTGGCGGGATGCCGCCTATCGCAGGCTGGCCCGCAACCGATACCGCTGGTTCGGTCGTCACGACCGCTGCACGCTGGCGACGACGCAGCAGGCCGGCCGTTTCCTGGACTGATGTGCCGGTCGGTCCGCGCGCGGTGTCAGTGCGGAGCCGCAAGCAGCCGATAGGCGATGCGCTGGTTGCGCGCGCGGCCGTCCTCGCTGCGGTTGTCGGCTACCGGATGCTCCTCGCCGTACCCCACCGCGACCAGCGTCGGTGCCGGCACGCCATGCGCCTGCAACGCCGTCACCACCACGTCCGCACGCTGCTGGCTGAGCTGCCGGTTGGCCTCGGACGCGCCCTGGCTGTCGGTGTGCGCGGCCACTTCCACCCGTGTGCCCGGCGCAGTGCTGCGCAATGCGTCGGCCACCACCTGCAGCGTTTCGCTGGAGCTGCCGCGCAGTTCGCTGGAGCCGGGATGGAACTCCAGCCGGGTCAGGTTCAGCGCAGCGATCCGCTGCGCGGCGCCGGCATCGGCCGGCAGCCGCGACAATGCCGCCCGGCCCGGACCCCACAGCCCACTCATCCGCAGGGCGGGGAAATCCTGGCGGAGCTGCCGCGAGATCGCCAGGCGCCGCTCTTCGCTCAGGGCGGTGGAGTCGATATCCAGCTGGTTGCCGGCGAACTCCAGGCGCAGTCCGTCGCCCTGCAGGCAGGGCAGGGTGCGGATCAGGCGCTCGAACCAGCGCGGCGACCGGGCCTGCGGATCGATCTCGATACGGCCACTGACGTGCCCTGCGCCATGCACCGCAATCAACGCGCTCCACAGGCGGCGGCGCAGGGCGTCGCTGGGCAGGCTGCCATGGACCGAGACCTGCGTGCCGCGCTGGTGCAGGAACAGCCGCGCGTCGTGTTCGCGGACGATCGCCTGTGGCGTCCACAGCGGCGTGCGTGCCTTCAGCTGCAGCCATGCGGTAGCGCCGAGCACGACCACGGCGGCCATCATCCACAGCAGGCTGCGCAGGGCCATGCCCTGCACCCGCGGGGTGAGCAGGGTGCCGGCCATCTGCGGTCGCTGCCGCTGCGGGCGATTGCGCAGCTGGCGCGGCTCCGAAGGGGCCGGCTCGATGGGCTGGGACGTCAATGCGATCAGCCCCGGCAGCAGATCGCAGGCCACGACCCGGAACGCCCCCGATGACAGTCTGCTGCGCCGGGCCAGCCGGTCCATGACCGGATCACCCAGCGCACGCTGCAGGTCGCTGGCCAGCACCGGCAGCGGCGGCTGCCCGGGACGCCGCCAGGATCGGAAGTGAACCCCCAGGCCCGCCTGCTCGAAGGTCTGCTCCAGTCCGTCCAGTCCCCGTGGGTGGGAGGCTATCCAGCCGGCAATCACATCAACCACCCAACGGGTGCGATGGCCCAGTCCCAGGCGGTGGCTGGCTTCTTCGATGAAACGGTCGTACGCGTGCATGCAGTGGATCCCCGGAGTGATGTGCACGCAGTCGTGCACGGTGCGGCTTCTGTCGATTGCAGGAGCTCTGGGGGCGCCACTGTGGGGAGGTCGCGTCAATGCGAAATGAAATATCGCCGGTTCATTTTCTTTCGTTTTCCGCGATGGCGTCGCGAGGACGCCACGCAGCTGGCTGGAAGCCTTGGGGCAGCAGGACGTTCGCCTGCCTGAGTGCCACTTGCGACAGCGGCTGTGGAGATCACGCCACAGCTGCGGGATGGTTGCATGCGCAATTACTTTCGAGCCAAAAGCGTCAAGTTTCGGCGTACAGAATGCGCCTGATTCAGCCTTCGAGGGCGTCCAGGTAGCTGCGCCGCCAATGGTTGATGTCGTAGGTACGCAGGTGCTCCATCATGGCGTGCCAGCGCTCCTGGCGCTTGCGCAGCGACATGGTGGCGGCCGTGGCGATGGCATCGGCCACGCCGTCCAGATCGTGCGGGTTGACCAGCAGCGCCTGCTTCAGTTCATCGGCGGCGCCGGCCAGAAGGGACAGCACCAGCACGCCCGGATCCTCCGGGTCCTGCGAGGCGACGTACTCCTTGGCGACCAGGTTCATGCCATCGCGCAGCGGGGTGACCAGACCGACGGCCGCCGCGCGGTAGAAGCCGGTGAGGGTGGCATGGGTGAAGTTCTGGTTGACGTAGCGAAGCGGCGTCCAGTCCGGCTCGGCATGGCCACCGTTGATGTGCCCGGCGATCTGTTCCAGCTGGCTGCGCAGTTGCCGGTACTCGGTGACATCACCGCGCGAGACCGGCGCGATCTGCAGGTAGGTCAGGGTGCCGCGCTGGTCGGGGTGGCGCTGCAGGTAACGTTCGAAGCCGAGGAAACGTTCGGGCAGCCCCTTGGAATAGTCCAGGCGGTCCACGCCGATGGCCAGCTGCCGATCCCGCAGACTGGCCCGCAGGTTCTTCACGGCGGCCTTGGCCGCTGCGGTGCTGGCCTGACGCGCGATAAGCCCGGTGTCGATGCCGATCGGGAAGGCGGCAGCGCGGAAGCGGCGCCCCCCCGGGGCCTCCAGTTCGCCGTTGTCGAGCACGCGACCGCCGCCGAACAGCCGCAGGTAGGTCTGGAAGCGGTCGGCATCGCGCTGGGTCTGGAATCCCACCAGGTCATAGGCATACAGCGCGGAGAACAGCCGCAGGTGGTCGGGCATGGCCTGCAGCAGGTCCGCCGAGGGCATCGGGATGTGCAGGAAGAAGCCGATGCGGCAGCCGATGCCGCGCTCGCGCAGCAGGGCACCCAGCGGGATCAGATGGTAGTCGTGGATCCAGACGATATCGTCCTCGCGCAGCAACGGCGCGAGCTTGTCCGCGAACATCGCATTGACCTTGTGATACGTCTCGCGCGTGCCGCGGTCATAGTCGACCAGGTCCAGGCGGAAATGCAGCAGCGGCCACAGCGTGCGGTTGGCGAAGCCGTTGTAGTAGCCGTCCACCTCGCGCTTGTTCAGGTCCATGGTGACGAAGCGGATGTCGCCGTCCTGCTGTTCATGCAGCGCGCCGCTGCCATCACGCACGGTCTTGCCACTCCAGCCGAACCACATGCCGCCGCGCTCCTTGAGCGCAGCCAGCAGGCCCACCGCAAGGCCCCCGGCGCGGCTCTCGCCGGGCACGGCAACGCGGTTGGAGACCACCACCAGACGACTCATGATGCCTCCTGCCAGGAACGCGACAGGCGCATCGCTGCCGTGATCAGACCCACATGCGAATACGTCTGCGGGAAGTTGCCCCACGCTTCGCCGCTGTCGAAGGCCAGGTCCTCTGACAGCAGGCCAAGATGGTTGCGCTGCTTCAACAGCGTCTCGAACATCTCGCGTGCCTCATCCATGCGCCCGATCGCCGCCAGCGCATCGATGTACCAGAAGGTGCAGATGGTGAAGCTGGTTTCCGGCTCGCCGAAATCGTCCGGTGCGATGTAGCGGTACAGCGAATTGCCATGCTTGAGGTCGCGGCCGATGGCCTCGACGGTGGCGATGAAACGTGCGTCGAGTGCATCGATGAAGCCGATGTCGGCCAGCAGCAGCAGCGACGCGTCCAGGCGATGGCCGTCGAAGGTGTCGGTGAAGTGGCCCAGCGATTCGCTCCAGGACCGCTGCATGATGCGCGCGTGGATGATGTCGGCGCGCTCGCGCCAGTAGCGTGCACGGTCATCGCGCTTGAGCCTCACGGCGATCTTGCACAGGCGATCGCAGGCGGCCCAGCACATCGCGCTGGTGTAGGTGTGCACCTCGGTGCGGCCGCGGAACTCCCACAGGCCTGCGTCGGGGACGTCGTGCAGGGCAAAGGCCTGTTCGCCCAGCGGTTCCAGCCGGGCAAAGGTATGGGCATCCCCGGGGTCCTGCAGGCGACGATCGAAGAACAGCTGGGTGGAGGCCAGCACCACGCTGCCATACACGTCGTGCTGGCGCTGCACCCAGGCCAGGTTGCCGCGGCGCACCGGGCCCATCCCACGGTAGCCGGACAGGCTGGGAACTTCATCCTCGTCCAGCTTGGCCTCGAATCCGATGCCGTACAGCGGCTGCAGCGTGCCGTCGGTGGTGGCGAGGTTGAAGATGTAGCCGAGGAACTGCTCCATCGTACGGGTGGCGCCAAGCCGGTTCAGCGAACGCACCACGAACGCAGCATCGCGCAGCCAGCAGTAGCGGTAGTCCCAGTTGCGCACGCTGCCGGGAGCTTCGGGAATCGAGGTGGTCATCGCCGCGATGATCGCCCCACTGTCCTCGTACTGGCACAGCTTGAGAGTGATCGCGCTGCGGATCACCGCGTCCTGCCATTCCAGCGGGATCGACAGATAGCGCACCCATTCGCGCCAGTAGTCACGCGTGCGCTGGAACGCTTCCTGCACATAGCCGCTGATCGAGCGGTTGAGCGATTCATCCACGCCCAGGATCAGGTGCACAGGGTGGTTGAGCACGAACGGCAGGCCATCACGGACCATTCGGACCGGCACATCGGTGGTCAGCCGCAGCACGTGGTCGGGCAGGATCCAGCGCACGTGGTTGCTGCCCCACGTGGATTCGGGAACACGTGCGCCCCAGTCGGCCAGCGGCCGTGCGCGGATGACGATACGTGGGCTGCCGGCCAATGGCCGCACCTGGCGGATCAGGCTGACCGGCCGGTAGAAGCGGTCGTTCTGCCGCCAGCGTGGCGCGAAATCGAGGATCTCCAGCGCACCTCCATGCGTGTCGCGCAGCACCGTGCGCAGGATGGCGGTGTTGGTGAGATATTCCTGCTCGCTGTCGGCGAAGTCCTCCAGCTCGACGGCGAAGTCGCCGCCTGTCTGCTGGTTCGGGCCCAGCAGCGCACAGAAGGTGGGGTCGCCGTCAAAGGTGGGTAGGCAGCTCCAGACGACACGGGCATGTTTGTCGACCAGGGCGCCGAAGCTGCCGTTGCCGACCACGCCCAGATCAAGATCGGGTTGGGTCATCACGCGGTACATCTCGGTTGCGGCCGTGGGGGTGGCCGGGTCAATAGGCATTCTCGCGCAGCCAGGCGTGCACGCTGCGTATGTCAGGCAGCGCGAACACGGCGGCGCTGGGTTCACGCTCGCCGATCAGCACGCTCCAGCCATGCTGGCCGTTGGCGGCGTCGAATCCGAATTCATCCGTCAGGTCATCGCCGAGGAACACGGGCAGGCGGCCCCGGAACGGCAGGTACTGCATCATCCGCCGGATCGCGCGGCCCTTGTCGGTGCCGACGGGCACGAACTCGACCACGTGATCGCCGGGTTGCAGGCGGTAGCTGGAGCGACCGCGCACATGGCGGTCAGCGAACGCCCGCACCTCGCTTCCAGCGTGCGGCGCCTCGCGCCAGTGCAGGGCCAGGCCCACACCCTTGTCTTCTACCAGTACCCCGGGATGGCCATGGGCAAAACGCATCGCCTGCTGATGCAGGGCATGCAGCCATTCGGCGGTGTCATCGTCATGTTCGTCGCGCAGCACGCGTCCGTCCTGGCCACGCAGTTCATGGCCGTGCAGGCCGGCCGCAGGCAGCTGCAGAGGCGCGAACAACTGGTCAAGCTGTGCCAGAGGACGGCCACTGACCAGTGCTACGGCACCTTCCAGGCGGTCGCTGATACGACCGATGGCCTCACGCACATCGGGCAGCAGCTGCACGGCGTCCGGTCGTGCAGCGAATTCAATCAGGGTGCCATCGACATCGAGGAACAACGCGCAGGCATCGTCCAGCAATGGAGGTGGCGGACGCAGGGGGAGCGGTTCAGCCATGACGCCCAGCCTGCCAGCGTGGGCGTGTACGTGGGGTCGAGAGCAGGCGACGACGGTGCGTCGGCGCTGTCTGTCGATTGCCGGCACAAGGGAGCGGTACCGGAGCGGGGCAGTGCGGACCCGTGGTCCGCACCACCGCAGACACGCGTCAGCCGCGGTCAGAACGTGTAACGGACGCGGCCGTAGTAGTAGGCGCCGTTGCTGCCGATCGGCGAAAGCACGTCGTAGGGCAGATTGCCGAAGTAATGGATGTCCTCATTGGATCGATCCGGATAGTTGTCGGTCAGGTTCTGTCCGCCGATGGCCACGCTCCATCGGGCGCTGATGCGATACTCCACTTCTGCATCCAGCTGCCATTCGGCCTGGTAGGTCTGGCGCGGAATGTAACCGTCACCGAAGTTGAAGACACGGGTGACGCTGCCATAGCGGTTCACCCGGCTGCTGAGTGACCAGCGGTCATTGCTCCATGCTGCAGAGACGCTGCCGCGCGTGCGCGGGGTGGCGTCGGTCAGCGTGTTGGTCTCTTCGATGCCGAACAGCACATAGTCCGGATCGAGCGCCTGCAGTTGTGCAGGGGTGGCCAGCACGTTCTTCAGCGTGGTCTTGGTGTAGGCGTAAGTGCCGGTCAGCAGCAGTTGGCCGTTGCCCAGCGCCTGCCGCCAGTTGCTGACCAGTTCGGCGCCACGGGTACGTGTATCGGCGGCATTGACGAAGAAGCTGGCGCTCTGCAGGCCACTGACGCCGTAGTTGGCGGCGACGTAGTCGGTCAGCGCATCGCCAGTGATGCTTTCGGACAGCGCGATGCGATCATCGATGTCGATCTGGAAGAAGTCCAGCGACAGGTCGAAGTGTTCACCGATGCGGCTGGTGAAGCCCAGCGACGTGTTGATCGACTTTTCGGGCTTGAGGTCCTGCGCGCCCAGGCCGCAGGCAATCGGATTGTTGACCGACAGCAGCCGGCCCTGCACCAGCTGGCCGCCGGCGTTGTAGCCAGTGGAGGTCGACTCGTAGCCGATCTGTGCCAGCGACGGGGCGCGGAAGTTGTTGGAGATCGCGCCACGCAGGGCGAAGGCCGGGGTGAACTGGTAACGCAGGCCGAGCTTGCCGGTCAGTTCGCCGCCGAAATCATCGCTGTGCTCGTAGCGCGCAGCCAGGTCGCTGGAGAAGTGATCGCCGAACTGGCTGGACAGGCTGGCATAGGCGCTGGCCACGTCGCGCGACAGGGTGGCGGCATCCTGCGGCGTGAGGCCGCCGCCGGCCTGCGAGCCGGTGGGACGGTCGGTAAACGGGCCGGCCGCATAGCTGGCGGGGTCGCCGGGGCGGGTCTGGTAGCGCTCATGGCGCGCTTCCGCGCCCAGGCCCAGCGTATGGCTGATGCTGTCGCTCTGGGTGAACACACGGCTCAGGTCCAGGTTGCCGACGGTCTGAGCGTACTCATAATCAGCCGTCTTGAAGCGTGTCGGGCTGGCCGGGCCCAATGAGGCGTTGAGCGAATCACGCAGGCGATAGGTGAAATCGTTCTGGCCATGGTCCAGGCTGCCGTCGTAGCTCCACTCACCCCATTGGCCGCGCACACCGGCGACCGCCTGCACGTCGCGGTTCTCGCCTTCGGAGACCGGCCGGTAACCGTTCGGATAGACCTCCTTCCAGTTGGCCTCGCCGTCCGGGTAGCGGAAATAGTTCGCGCCTTCGGTGTCACGCTGGTTGAAGGTACCGAACGCGTAGAAGGTGGAGGTCTGGCCGACCGGGATTTCAGTGTTGAGCCACAGGTTGATGTCCTTGCTCTCACCATCGCCCAGCACGTAGTTGCGCTTGCCCTGCAGTGCCAGGTTGTCCGGGGTCTGGTCCCACGGTGGAATCTGGTCGAAGCCGGCGCGGTTGGTCCCGTTGCGGTGCTTGTACTCCAGGCCGACGCGCAGGAAGCCACCGTCCTCACCCAGCGAGGTGCCCACTTTGGCGCTGATGTTGCCGGCCTGCCCATCGGTAAGGGTGCGGCCGATCGGCTTCAGATCGGTGTGATTTGCACCGTAGCTGGCTTCGATCTCGCCGCCGTCGCCACCATTGTCGAGGATCACATTGATGACACCTGCCACGGCGTCGGAGCCATACAGCGCGCCGGCACCGTCGCGAAGCACTTCGATGCGCTTGATCGCGCTGACAGGGATGGCATTGAAGTCGACCGGCGTGGTGCCCTTGCCGATCTTGCTGTCGGTGTTGACCAGGGCGGTGTGGTGGCGGCGCTTGCCGTTGATCAGCACCAGTACCTGATCCGGCGACAGGCCGCGCAGCTGCGCGGCGCGGACGTGGTCGGCGCCACCGGAATTGGACTGGCGCGGGAAGTTGAACGACGGCAACAGCGCCTGCAGCGCACTGCCGAGTTCGCCGTTGACCACGCCGGCCTTGCGGATGTCTTCGGCGGTAAGCACATCCACCGGCGAGGTGGATTCGAGCACCGTGCGGTCGGCGGCACGGGTGCCGGTGACGATCACGGTGTCGAGGTTGGTGGCGTCCTGGGCCAGGGCCGGGGCGATGGGGGAGAGCGCAAGGGCAATGGCGAGGCCGAGCGGCGACGCGGGCAGGCGGGCGGACATGGGGGCTCCAGCAACAACGACGACGGGGAAGGGGGAGATAGTTTCACTTACATCCATCCGGATGAAGCGATATATTATCTTCGCGTGATGACCGGTGCTGATGCAAGCCCCTGCCGGTCCGGCATGAGCTGATGCCCTGTTGGCATCAGCACGCCGGGCCGGTGGCGCTGTACGCTGCCGGCTCGCACTGTCCCCCTTCCCCGGAGCTGTACCGATGAAACACCTTGGCCTTGCCTTCGCCGTTCTGCTCGCCGCCAGTGGCTGCGCCAGCCTCTCCTCGCAGGCGCCCAGCGCCTACGCTACGGCCACGACCGCTGAACTGAAGGGGGATGCCGCACGCCCGTCCGCTGGCCAGGGCTGGGTGCGCAGCGAGCTGTACTTCGGGGTGGGCGAGGAGCAGGGCGCCGGCAACCGACCGCAGGCCGATACCATCAGCGAGGCGCAGTGGCGGACGTTCCTGGACAAGGAAGTGACCCCGCGCTTCCCCGATGGCCTGACCGTGTTCGATGCCTACGGCCAGTGGCTGTTCCGGGGTGACGCTGCGCCGAACCGCCTGCGCACCAAGGTACTGGTGGTGCTGCACGAAGACAGCCCGCAGCGTCGTGCCGACATCGAAGCCATCCGCCTGGCGTGGAAGCAGCAGACCGGGCACCAGTCGGTGCTGTGGTCGCGACAGGCCGTTGACGTATCGTTCTGACCGGGAGGCGCCGCCCTGGCGCCGCAGGGAAAGACGATGAGACACAGGGACACCGTGATTGGCCTGCTGGCGGGCCTGCTGGTACCGCTGGCGCACGCTGCTGACAGCGATGCGCCGCTGCGCTTCGAGGCGGCACCTGGCATTGGCGTGCAGGCTGAGGTGGCGGAGGACGGCAGCATTGCCGTGCAGCTGCTGCCCTCTGGCAAGCGGCTGAGCCTGCCGGGTGCCCCGGACGTCGACGGCAATTCGCGGTTGTCAGCCGAGGATGTTGATTTCGATGGGCGCCCGGAGCTGGTTGCGCGCGCGTCGGTCGGCATGGTCAATGAAGCGGTGGCGGTGTATCGCTACGATCCGGCCAGCGGTGGTTTCCGCGCGCTGCAGGCCGAAACCCATGGGCGTGACAACTGCGGCGGCCTGATGGGGCTCACCGTTGATGCCGCCACGCGCACGTTGACCAGCAGCTGCCGCAGCGGCCCGATGTGGTACACGGACCAGTACCGGTTTGCAGGCGCGAAACTCTATCTGTACCGCGCCGAGCGCGTCTTGATGCTGGGCGATACCCTGAACGCCGCACTGCGTTGGGTGCAGGCCGACGAGCAGGGCCCGTCGGCGGTCTGGCGCACCTTTGATCCCACCGGTCGTGTGCTGGAGAGCGCGATCGCTGATGGCCTGGGCGCACCGCCCGACGGCCCGCTGCGCAGCCAGCAGGCCACCGTGGTGCCGGCGCGCCTGTTCCTGTTCGACCGGCCCGGTGCGCCCAGCACCCGGCGTTACCTGCTGCAGGGCGACCGCGTGGAACTGCTGGATGAACACGAGGGTTGGCTGAAGGTGCGGTACCGCAACCCGAAGAGCGGCGCGGTGGTGGGCTGGATCAACGTCAACGATTGACCCGATATCGCTCTGCAGTTTGCCTGTCGAGGCGATGCGTGGCTTGCCCACGAAGGCATCACCTCGTCGGGTCTAGCCTCGGACGTTCCCCCGTTCGAGGATGCATCCGATGAGCAAGCGCGTTGCCGAGATCGTTGTCGATACCCTGCAGCAGGCGGGTGTCCGCCGCTGTTATGGCATCGTCGGCGACACGTTGAACCACGTCACCGATGCACTGCATCGCAGCGAAATCGAATGGGTACATGTGCGCCACGAAGAGGTGGCCGCCTTCGCCGCCGGCGCCGACTCGCTGGTGAGCGGCGAGCTGACGGCCTGTGCCGGCTCCTGCGGTCCCGGCGGCCTGCATTTCATCAATGGCATCTTTGAAAGCAACCGCAACCGCGCACCGATGGTGCTGATCGCCAGCCAGGTGGTGACCAGCGAACTGGGCATGGAATTCCCCCAGGAAGTGGATTTCAAGGCGGTCTATGGCAGCTGCACGGTGTTCTGCGAACAGGTGCACAGCCCGGCGCAGGCACGACGCGTGGTCGCCCTGGCCTGCCAGGCGGCGATCAGCCGCCGCGGCGTGGCGGTGGTGATCCTGCCGGCCGACATCAGCCAGGCCGAGGTGAAGCACGATGTGCCGTTCTCGGTGCACTACGCCCAGCCGGTGCTGCGCCCGTCGGATGGCGAGCTGCAGCGCATCGCCGGGTTGCTGGGGCAGGGCAAGCGCATCGGCATCTATGCCGGTGCCGGTTGCCAGGGCGCCCATGCGCAGCTGCTGGGACTGGCCCGGCGCCTGCAGGCCCCGATCGCGCACACCTCGCGTGCCAAGGACTTCGTCGAGCCGGACAACCCGTACAACATGGGCATGACCGGCATCTTCGGCATCGAATCCGGGTTCCACACCCTGATGGAGTGCGACACGCTGCTGCTGCTCGGCGCCGATTTTGCCTGGGGGCAGTTCTATCCGGACAAGGCGACGATCATCCAGGTCGATCGCGATGGCAGCCATCTCGGTCGCCGCCATCCGGTGAACCTGGGCGTGGTGGGTGACATCGCACCGACGCTGGATGCACTGCTGCCGATGCTGCCACCCCGCGAGGACAGCACGTTCCTCGACGAGTGCATCGAGCGTCGCGACAAGGCGCTGGCCAAGCGTGAGCAGGAGGAGCAGCCGGGCGAGGGCGAACTGATCCATCCGCAGCACCTGACCGCGCTGCTGTCGAAATACGCCAGCGACGATGCGTTGTTCACCGCCGACGGTGGCTCGCCGATGGTGTGGGTGCTGCGGCATATCCGCGTCAATGGCCGTCGCCGCACGCTTACCAGTCTCCTGCACGGCACGATGGCCAATGCGATGCCGCAGGCGCTGGGCCTGCAGAAGGCGTTCCCGGGCCGGCAGGTGATCTCGCTGTCGGGCGATGGTGGCCTGGCGATGCTGCTGGGCGATCTGCTGACCGCCGTGCAGGAGAAGCTGCCGATCAAGGTGGTGGTGTTCAACAACGGTTCGTTGAACTTCGTGGAGCTGGAGCAGAAGGTGGAAGGGCTGCTGGACAACTACACCGATCTGAAGAATCCGGATTTCGGCCGTCTGGCCGAGGTGATCGGTTTCCATGGCCGCACGGTCACCCGCAGCGAGGACCTGGAGGAGGCCGTACAGGACTTCCTCGCCCAGCGCGGTCCGGCATTGCTGGACGTGCATACCAGCCGGGCGGAGCTGGTGATGCCGCCGCAGATCGAGGCCAAACAGGTGGCGGGTACGGCCCTGTATGCGGCCAAGGCGGTGTTGAATGGCCGCTTCGACGACGTGAAGCATCTGCTGGTGGACAACTTCCTGAAGAAGTGAGGGTTGGGGTTTTATGCAGGGCTGCGCCCTGCACCTGCTACGAGCCAGAGCCAGAGCAGAAGCGGGTTATCTGGGGGATGGCGGGGTGGGTCAGGTTGCGGGGGACGCCGTAAACCCGTCCTTGGGGGCTTGGCCGCGGCATCCATGCCGCGGACACCCCCGCAACCGGACCCACCCCGCCTTCGACAGATTCCTGTGATCTGTCGGAATGGCATGGCTGTTGCCTGATGGGTGTCGACCTTGGTCGACACGGTAGATCCACGCCATGCGTGGATGAACGAAGGAGTGATCGGGATGATCTTCTGTAGCCGAGCCATGCTCGGCTCAGAGGCTTCGCGTATGGCAGCCGAGCATGCGCTCGGCGCTACAACGAGAGCCTGCCTTTGCTTTTGATCTTTTGATTCTCTTCCGTGGCTGGCACACGCGGGAAACTGTCAGGGGCCGGGCGGGTGGGCGTCGCGGGGGTGTCCGCGGCATGGATGCCGCGGCCAAGCCCCCAGGGATGGGTTCACGGCGTCCCCCGCGACGCCCACCCGCACGGGCCAGCCCGGGAATCTGCGATTTGCGTCCAGCCACGAGGGGCCCTGCCGTTGGCTGGAACCCATCATTCCACCGTGGAATTGGCGCGCCGGCCCCGCTGGGCCTACCATCGGCGCTCCCCACCCCCATCGCCCCTTCCATGTCCGCTCCCGCTTCCGCCGCACCGCGTCGCTGGTTCGTCGCCGGTGACTTCAATGGCTTCTTCGGCCTGGTCGTCGACAACCTCTCCATCCTCGGCTTCATCGCCATGGCGTTGGTCGGCATCTTCCAGTTTCCCGCCGACGTGGTGTTCGGCCGAATGTTTCCCGGTACCGCCTTTGGCGTGCTGATCGGCAATCTGCTGTACACGCTGATGGCGCGCCGGTTGGCGGCACGCACAGGGCGTGATGACGTCACCGCGATGCCGCTGGGGCTGGATGCACCCACCAGCATCGGCATGGCGTTGCTGGTGCTCGGTCCGGCGTTCGTCGCGTTCAAGCAGCAGGGCATGGACCCGCATGCCGCCGGCATTGCGACCTGGCAGCTGGGCATGGCGGCGCTGGTCATCATGGGCGCGCTCAAGCTGGTGCTCTCCTTCTTCGGCGAAGCCGTCACCCGCGCGCTGCCGCGTGCAGCGTTGCTCGGCTCTATCGCCGGCATCGCGCTTGTACTGATGGGCCTGCTGCCGTTGCTGGAAACCCTGCGTTCGCCACTGGTCGGCTTCACCACGTTGGGCCTGCTGCTGTATGTGCTGATCGCCAAGGGCCGGCTGCCGGTGCGTGGCCCGGGTGTGCTGCTGGCGTTCGTGTTCGGCACCGTCCTGTACTACGGCCTCGGTCTGGCGGGACTGGGGGCCCCCGGCTTCCACGTGCCGGCGTGGACGCCGCCGCAGGTGGTGCTGCCGCTGCCGACGCTGGGCTTCCTGGACGGCCTGCCCACGGCAATGACCTACCTGCCGCTGCTGTTGCCGTTCGGCCTGCTGATGGTGGTCGGTGGCATCAACGTGTCCGAGAGCGCGCGCGCGGCCGGGGATGATTACCGCACCCGCGATATCCTGCTGGTGGAAGCGGTGGCCACGCTGGTGGCCGGTGTCTGCGGCGGTGTCGCGCAGACCACCCCCTACATCGGCCAGCCTGCATACAAGCACATGGGCGCACGCAGCGGATACACGCTGCTGACGGGCCTGTTCGTCGGCATCGGCGGCATGCTGGGCATCATTTCCGGGCTGGTGCAGTGGCTGCCGCTGGCGGTGCTGGCGCCGATCATCGTGTACGTCGCCATCGACATCACCACCCAGGCCTTCCAGGCCACACCGCGACAGCACGCCGGAGCGATGGTGTTCGGCTTCCTGCCTTCGGTGGCCTACCTGCTGGCGATCAAGGCGCCGGGCTGGATCGCACCGGACCAGCTGCCGCAGCTGCTGACCAAGCTCGATGGACACGGCCTGCCGGAACTGGCCGTGATCTTCACTCTGGGCAACGGCTTCATCATCACCTCGATGCTGTGGATTTCCGCCGTGGCCGCGATGGTTGACGGCCGTCTGCGCCGCGCCTGCGGCTTCCTGCTGGTGGCGGCTGTGCTGACCCTGTTCGGCCTGATCCACTCGGTGGATCCGCGCGGCGGCATCTATCTGCCGTGGGACCTTGAAGGCCTGGCGCGTACCATCAGCTGGCAGTTTGCAGGGGCTTACGTGGCGCTGGCACTGCTGCTGGGGCTGTTGTCGCTGCAGAAGCAGGCGGTGAAGCCGCTGGGTGATCGCGCCGATCATTGACCGGGAACTCCGGGCATGGCCCGGCGCTACCGCTCTCCGTCCAGCTCGGGGTAGTGGCGGAAGATGCCGTTGGTGTTGAACGCCAATCGCCGCTCCGACGCGAGATAGGCAGCGATGTTCGGTCGCTTCGCCACCCGCTCCTGCAGTGCCCGCAGCAGGGGCAGGCGCGGCGTGAGTGCCTGCATCCGGCGCGGGAACATGTAGTCCAGCCCGCTCATCAGCTGGAACAGCGACAGATCCACGTAGGAGTGCTCGCGCAGTGCATGGCGGCCACCGTTGGCCGCCAGCACCTGCTCGAAATAGCCGAGGAACTTCGGCAGCCGCTCGCTGCGCAATGACGCCGCACGTGCGTTGGCTTCGGTCTTCTGTTCCTCGTAGTACTTCGACGTGGCAATCGGATGGTGGGTGTCGTGTACTTCAGCCACCAGGTCGGCAATGGTCAGCTGCAACTGCAGCGCCTGCATGCGCCGCGCCGCGGCCTGCGGCACCAGATCCAGGGTGGGGCCGAGAAAATCCAGGATCGCTGCGACCTGCGCGATGACCTGTCGCCCCGCCTTGAGGAACGGGGGGGCGAACGGTTGCGCGCCCTCACTGTGGCCATCGAGAAAGGGCTGCATCACGGCGTCGCCATGTATCCGCGCCATGTCGATGTAGTCGGCGCCAGCGTCTTCCAAGGCCAATCGTACGAATTCGCCACGTCCCTGGATGCCGGTCCAGTAGTACAACGCGTAGTGCATGACACGGTCTCTCCACGAAAAGATGCACAGCCTCGCGCAGCGCGCGCAAAGCAGGCGTGAGCGTGCCCTGCGTGCGGCGCCAACCCCAACGGCAGCGGAACACGCGGGGAACCCTCGGGAATCGAGAGGGTCACACCTTGTCCATGCAGATGGAAAACGAGGGACTGCATCATGCAGAGTGGAAAGGCGGTATGGCCCTGGGTGCTGGGTGTGGTGGTGATCGGTGGCGCGGGCGGTTGGCTGTTCCGCGATCAGCTCAAGAGCCTGGCGGACGGTGTCCCGGTGCCGGTGCAGTCGCCCCCCGCCAGTGCTGGCGCACCGCCACAACCGAAGGCGGCCGCAGAAACCGCACCGGCGCCGCCCGCCATCCAGCATCCGCTGGACACCGAAGCCGCGGCCGATCCCGCGCTGCCGAAACTGGCCGACAGCGATATCGCGGCCTGGAGCGCATTGAGCCAGCTGTTCCAGGGGGAGGGGCCGCTCACCCTGCTGCTGCGCGATCACCTGATCCAGCGCCTGGTGACCCAGGTCGACAATCTGGACAAGCTCAGTGTTCCGCCGACCGCATTGGCCGCGCGGCCTCTGCCGGGGAGCCTGCAGGTCGAGCCGGGCGAGGGCGGGGAACGCATCGCCGCCAGCAACGCCGCGCGCTATGCGCCCTATGTGCAGGCATTCACCGCGCTGGACCCGGCGGCAACGGCTACGGCGTACAAGCGCTTCTACCCGTTGATCCAGCAGGCCTATGTCGATCTTGGGCGGCCAGAGGGCTACTTCAATGATCGCCTGGTGGCGGTGATCGACCATCTGCTGGAGACCCCGGAGCCGGAGCAGGCGCCCCTCGTTCAACGCGATGAACGGGGCCGCTACCGCTTCGTGGATCCGAATCTGCAGGCGCGCTCGATTGGCCAGAAGGCCCTGCTGCGCATGGATGTGGCGCAATCGCGGGCGGTCAAGCAGCAGCTCCGGGCGATCCGCAGCGCGATCGCGCGCTGAGCGATCGCGGGCGCGGCCCGCCATGCGTAACTGATCCGGATCAACGCGCCGACCACACCCGCTCCGGCATGCTGGCCCCAGGCTGACTGGCCCCGGGGTGCAGTCGCAGCCACCCTTGAAACCGGGTGGTGCAACCGCATCTTTCCAGCATCGCCGGCACGGGCCGGCACTGACGACCGATGAGGATTCGCAATGCGGATGGACAAGCTCACCTCGCGTTTCCAGCAGGCGCTGGCGGACGCGCAGTCGTTGGCCGTGGGCCGCGACAACAGCATCATCGAACCGGTCCACGTGTTCAGCGCACTGCTGGACCAGCAGGGCGGCAGCACGCGCCCGCTGCTGGCGCAGGCCGGTGTCAATGTACCGGTGCTGCGCGAGCGCCTGGACGAGGCGCTGGACGCGCTGCCGAAGGTGTCCGGGCAGGCCGGCAACCTGTCGATCGGCAATGATCTCAACCGCCTGCTCAACCACACCGACAAGCTGGCCCAGCAGCACGGCGATGCCTTCATCGCCAGCGAGTGGTTCGTGCTGGCGGCGCTGGAGGATGGCGGCACGCTTGGCATGGCGCTGCGCGCCGCCGGTGCCGACAAGGCGCGCCTGCAGTCGGCGATCGACAAGCTGCGCGGCGGCGAGAACGTGCAGTCGGAGAACGCCGAAGAGCAGCGCCAGGCGCTGGAGAAGTACACCATCGACCTGACAGCGCGCGCCGAGAGCGGCAAGCTGGACCCGGTGATCGGCCGTGACGAGGAAATCCGCCGCACCATCCAGGTACTGCAGCGCCGGACCAAGAACAACCCCGTGCTGATCGGGGAACCCGGCGTGGGCAAGACCGCGATCGTGGAAGGGCTGGCCCAGCGCATCATCAACGACGAAGTGCCCGAGGGCCTGCGCGGCAAGCGCGTGCTGTCACTGGACATGGGCGCGTTGATCGCCGGCGCCAAGTTCCGCGGTGAATTCGAGGAGCGACTGAAGGGCGTATTGAACGACCTGGCCAAGAACGAAGGGCAGATCATCCTGTTCATCGATGAGCTGCACACCATGGTCGGGGCCGGCAAGGCCGACGGTGCGATGGACGCCGGCAACATGCTGAAGCCGGCGCTGGCGCGCGGCGAGCTGCACTGCATCGGTGCCACCACGCTGGACGAATACCGCAAGTACATCGAGAAGGATGCCGCACTGGAACGCCGCTTCCAGAAGGTATTCGTGGGCGAGCCTTCGGTGGAGGACACCATTGCCATCCTGCGTGGGCTGAAGGAGAAGTACGCCCTGCACCACGGCGTTGAGATCACCGACCCGGCGATCGTTGCTGCGGCCACGCTGTCCAACCGCTACATCACCGACCGCCAGCTGCCGGACAAGGCCATCGATCTGATGGACGAGGCCGCCTCGCGCCTGCGCATGGAGATCGACTCCAAGCCCGAGGAACTGGATCGGCTGGAGCGGCGCGTGATCCAGCTGAAGATCCAGCGCGAAATGCTGAAGAAGGAGAAGGACGATGCCTCGCGGCAGCGCCTTGCCGATCTGGAGAATGACATCGAGGTGCTGGAGCGCGAATTCTCCGACCTCAATGAAATCTGGAAGTCGGAGAAGGCCGCGCTGCAGGGCGCAACGAAGATCAAGGAGCAGGTGGAGCAGGCCAAGCTGGAGCTGGAAGCCGCGCAGCGCCGGCAGGATTTCGCCAGGATGAGCGAGATCCAGTATGGGCTGCTGCCCCAACTGGAAAAGCAGCTGGCGGCTGCCCAGGAAGCCGAGCACAAGGACTTCAAGCTGGTGCAGGACCGGGTGACCGATGAGGAGATCGCCGAGGTCGTGTCGCGCTGGACCGGCATCCCGGTGAACAAGATGCTCGAAGGCGAGCGCGACAAGCTGTTGCGGATGGAAGAGGTGCTGCACAACCGCGTGGTCGGCCAGGAAGAGGCGATCAAGGTGGTGTCCGACGCGGTGCGTCGCTCACGCGCGGGCCTGTCCGACCCGAACCGGCCTGCCGGCTCGTTCCTGTTCCTGGGCCCGACCGGCGTCGGCAAGACCGAACTGTGCAAGTCCCTGGCCGAATTCCTGTTCGACAGCGCCGACGCGATGATCCGCATCGACATGAGCGAGTTCATGGAGAAGCACAGCGTCGCCCGCCTGATCGGTGCACCTCCGGGCTACGTCGGCTATGAGGAAGGGGGCTACCTGACCGAAGCCGTGCGTCGCCGTCCGTACTCGCTGATCCTGCTCGACGAGGTCGAGAAGGCGCATCCGGACGTGTTCAACATCCTGCTGCAGGTGCTGGACGATGGCCGCCTGACCGATGGCCAGGGCCGCACGGTGGACTTCCGCAATACCGTCATCGTGATGACCTCGAACCTGGGCTCGCACCAGATCCAGGACATGAGCGGTGACGACAGCCCGGAGGCCTACATGCAGATGAAGGCCGCGGTGATGGGGGTGGTGCAGGCGCACTTCCGTCCGGAGTTCATCAACCGCCTCGACGATATCGTGGTGTTTCACCCGCTGGACAAGCAGCAGATCAAGCAGATCGCCCGCATCCAGATGCGCGGGCTGGAGAAGCGGCTGGCCGAGCGCGGCCTGAAGCTGGTGGTGTCCGACGCCGCGTTCGACCTGCTGGGCAATGTGGGCTTCGATCCGGTATACGGCGCACGCCCGCTGAAGCGCGCGATCCAGTCGCAGCTGGAGAATCCGCTGGCACAGAAGATCCTGTCGGGCGCCTTCGCCAACGGTGACACCATCGAGGTCGGCAACGACGGCGGTCACCTGGTGTTCGCCAAGGCCTGATGTCGGCCGGGTTCCCGCCCATGGGGGCGGGAACCTGCGGGCTGCCGGGCAGGTCCTGATAACCACAGGTTACGGGCTCATCGCCAGCGGCTCTCAGCGTGCGCGGTGGGGTCGCCTATCGTGCAGGTTTCCCCGGATGGAACCTGACGCGATGAGTGATCCGCAGTGGCAACTGGAAACCCTGGCCGTGCACGGCGGCTACCGGCCCGACCCGACCACGCGCGCAGTGGCGGTGCCCATCTACCAGACCGTGGCCTACGCCTTCGATGACACCCAGCACGGCGCCGATCTGTTCGATCTGAAGGTGCAGGGCAACATCTATACCCGCATCATGAATCCCACCACCGACGTGCTGGAGCAACGTCTGGCCGCGCTGGAAGGCGGGATCGGTGCGCTGGCGCTGGCATCCGGGCAGGCTGCGATCACCTATGCGATCCAGACCATCGCCGAAGCAGGCGACAACATCGTCGCCGCCAGTGCGCTGTATGGCGGCAGCCTCAATCTGCTGGCGCATACGCTGCCGCAGTATGGCATCCAGGCGCGATTCGCCGATCCGGCCGATCCGTCAGCCTTTGCTCCCCTCATCGACAACCGAACCAAGGCGGTGTTCGTGGAGTCGATCGGCAATCCACGCGGGAATGTCACCGACATCGCCGCGATTGCCGAAGTCGCCCATGCCGCCGGCGTGCCCTTGATTGTCGACAACACGGTTGCCACGCCTTTCCTGCTGCGCCCATTCGAGCATGGCGCGGATATCGTGGTGCACTCGCTGACCAAGTACCTCGGCGGCCATGGCAACAGTCTGGGGGGAGCGATCATCGATTCGGGCCGCTTCGACTGGACGGCGCAGCCACAGCGTTTCGCCCGTCTCAACCAGCCGGACCCGAGCTATCACGGTGTGGTCTACACCGACGCCCTCGGCCCGGCCGCCTACATCGGCCGGGCGCGGGTGGTACCGCTGCGCAATACCGGCGCGGCACTGTCGCCGTTCAATGCGTTTCTCATCCTGCAGGGCATCGAGACCCTGGCCCTGCGCATGGAACGGATCAACGCCAACGCGCTGGCCGTGGCGCAGTATCTGAAGCAGCATCCCAAGGTGGCGTGGGTGCGCTATGCCGGCCTGCCGGATGACCCTGAGCATGCGGGCGCACAGCGTTACCTGCGTGGGCAGGGCTCGGGCGTGCTGACCTTCGGTCTCCCTGGCGGACGTGAGGCCGGTGCCCGCTTCCTGGACGCACTGAAGCTGTTCACGCGGCTGGTCAACCTGGGTGACGCCAAGTCGCTGGCCACCCATCCGGCATCCACCACCCATCGCCAGCTGGATGCCGATGAACTGGCCCGTGCCGGGGTCAGCGAAGACACGGTGCGGCTGTCGATCGGCATCGAGCACATCGGCGACCTGCAGGCCGACCTGCAGCAGGCGCTGGCCGGCGCCTGATAGCCAGGCGCTTGGTCGTCATCGCCAGTGGCGATCACCACCGCCGCCGCGATGCGCTACGGTGGAGCTGCCTCTCCAAGGCGTGGCACTGGTGTTACCTATCCCCGGTCGATGCGGGTCGACCGGGGATTTTTCATGGCAGCCGCCGGGCATGGCCCGGCGCTACGCCATCCGCCCTGCCTCACACCACCGGAATGCTGTGCTGGCCGAGATTCCGGTAGGGCGGGGTGGACATGATCATCTCCGCCAGCGAATAGGCCAGCTCGCGCTCGGCCATCACCGTGCCATCGGCGCCATGTTCCAGCAGGTGCTTCACTTCAGCATCGCTGTGTGCCCGTGCCAGCAGGGTCAGCTCGGGATTGATCGCGCGCAGTTTGGCCAGCGCTTCGCCGGCTTCCAGTGGCTGCGGAATGGCCAGGACGGCGATCTTGGCGCGCTCCGGGTGGGCCTCGGCCAGCACCCGGTCGGCCGCGGCGCTGCCACGGATCGCCGCGAGGCCACTGGCATGTGCACGCTCGACATGGTCCTTGTTGTCATCGATCACCAGCACCGGTACGCCGCGGTCGCGCAGCACCTGCGCCAGCTCGCTGCCGACGCGGCCGTAGCCGATCACGATGGCGTGGTCATGCAGGTCGCGCGAGGGCCCGGTGGCTTCTTCCGGCTCCGGCGCCTGCGGCAGCTGCTCCTGCTTCGCCTGCCAGCGGTCGAGCAGGCCGAACACCAGCGGGTTGAGCATGATCGACACCAGTGCACCGGCCAGCACCAGCGACTGTCCTTCCTTCGGCAGGATCTGCAGCGAGACACCGAGGCCGGCGATGATGAAGGCGAACTCACCGATCTGCGCCAGGCTGGCCGAGATGGTCAGCGCGGTGCTGCTCGGGTGGCCGAACGCACGCACAATGAAGAAGGCGGCGGCGGACTTGCCGAACATGATGATCAGCACCGTGGCCAGTACCTGCCACGGATGCTGCACGACGATGTTGGGGTCGAACAGCATGCCCACCGAAACGAAGAACAGCACCGCGAACGCATCGCGCAGCGGCAGCGAATCATGCGCCGCCTTGTGGCTCAGTTCCGATTCGTTGAGCAGCATCCCGGCGAAGAACGCGCCCAGCGCGAAGGACACGCCGAACAGCATGGCCGAACCGAAGGCCACGCCCAGTGCGATCGCCAGCACTGACAGGGTGAACAGCTCGCGCGAGCCGGTGCCGGCGATGCGTTCGAGGATCCAGGGAATGACCCGCCGACCGACCACCAGCATCACGGCCACGAACAGGCCAAGCTGCACGAACGTCCAGCCCAGATCGGCCAGCACGCTGCCGACGGTGTGGGTTTCCTTGGCCGCATCGGGGCCGAACACGCCGGCGAGCACCGGCATCATCACCAGTGCCAGTACGCAGGCCAGATCCTCCACGATCAGCCAGCCCACTGCGATCTTGCCGCGCATGGTCTCCAGCAGGCGGCGCTCTTCCATCGCCCGCAGCAGGACCACGGTACTGGCGGTGGCCAGCGAGAAGCCGAAGATCACCCCATGCAGTGTCGGCCAGCCCATCAACCACGCCACGCCCCAGCCGAGCAGGGTGGCCACTGCGATCTGGCCGATGGCACCCGGGATGGCGATGGCCTTGACCGCCATCAGGTCCTTCAGCGAGAAGTGCAGGCCGACGCCGAACATCAGCAGCATCACGCCCAGTTCGGCCAGCTGGTTGGCCAGCGCCTGGTCGGCGACGAACCCCGGGGTGAATGGCCCCACGCAGATGCCAGCAACCAGATACCCGACCAGGGGAGACAAACGCAGCTTGTTGGCCAGCGCGCCGAAGATGAAGGCGAGCCCCAGGCCAACGGCGACGATGTTGATCAGGTCGGTGTCATGGTGCATCGGCACTCGCAGGGTTCGGGGAGGGGGATGTCCCGATTTTCACCCAAGCGGCCAGATGCAGCAAACCCGGCAGGTGGAACGGATGGTTTGAGCAGTACAGGGCCGATCCCTTCTGCCGGAACAGAAGGGATGCAGGTTCCACCGCGCCGCCGGGCGTGGCCCGGCGTTACCGGTGCCGCTTACCAGGTGTACCGGATACGCCCGTACACATACGCGCCGTTGAAGCCGAACGGCGAGTAGTTGCTGTACGGCAGCATGCCGAAGGTCGAGTTCTGCAGGTCCGCCGTCCGGTCCGGATACTTGTCCAGCAGATTGTCCGCGCCGACGGTCAGGGTCCAGTTGCTGCTCGGCTTGTAGCTGGCCGAGGCATCCACTACCCAGGCATCACCGTAGGTCTGGTCACGCAGCGCGGTGGCCGAATTGCGCACGGTGAACTTGCCGTAGCGTGTGGCCGCCAGGCCCAGCTCCCAATGATCCGAGCGCCAGGTGCCGCTGAGGATCGCCTTGTCGCGCGGATAGCTGTCCTCGATGCGGCCGATCTCATCGCGGCCGATCAGCGACTGCGAGATACCCAGCGTCGGGAACACCGACGGAGACCCGTTCACCCGCTTCACTTCGGTTTCGTTGTAGCTGTAGGCCGCCGTCAGCTCCAGGCTGCTGGCACTGAAGGGCACGGTATAGCTGGAGACGAAGTCCACGCCCCGCGTGCGCGTGTCCAGTGCATTGGTGAAGTACGAGAAGGCCGTCACCTGCGGGAGGCCCAGCCCGCCCAGCAGCGCGGCTGCAGCCGGCGTGGTGGTGATGTTGGAGGACAGCGCGATGCGATCGTCAATGTCGATCTGGTACGCATCGATGGTCACGTACAGGCGGTCCACCGGCTGCAGCACCAGGCCCAGGCTGTAGCTGGTGGAGGTCTCGGCCTTCAGTGGCGAGGCGCCCAGCGCCTGTGCGGCCGGGCTGGTGGTGGGGAAAGTGCCGCGTTCGAAGAAGTCACCGTTGATGATGGTGCTGGTCACCGCCTGGTAGCCCTGCTGGCCCAGCGATGGCGCGCGGAAGCCACTGGACGCGGTGGCCCGCAGCGCGACCTTGTCGGTGAACGCGTAGCGTGCCGAAAGCTTGCCGGAGAAGCGGTCACCGAAGTCCGAATAGTCTTCGTAGCGCCCGGTGAGGCCGGCGGAGAACTTCTCGGTCAGGTCCGCTTCCAGGCCGGCGTAGACCGCATAGTTGTGGCGGTCGGTATGCACTTCATTGGTCGGGGTGAAGCCGGCGAAGCCCTGCGCGCCGCTGCCGGTGTATGAATTCAGCTCGCCCGGGTTCTGGTCCCACTTCTCCTTGCGGTACTCACCACCGAAGGACAGCGTCACCGGATAGGCCAGGCCCCAGTCCAGCGACTTGGTCAGGTCGGCATTGAAGATGTCCTGCTGGTACTTCAACGTGCCGTCGTAGAACGAGCTCGGGCTGGCCGTGCCCAGGCTGTAGTTGATGGTGTTGCGGGTGTGGAAATCCAGGGTGTTCTCGCCGTGGTTCAGGCTCAGGTCCCAGGTCCAGCCGCTGTCGGTGCTGCCCTTGACGCCGGCCACCAGCGAGCGGTCCTTGGAGTACTGGTTGATCTGCGGCACGAAGCCGTCGGGGTAGATCTGGGCCAGCAGGGCGCCCTGCCCACTGTGGTTGCGCGAGCGGTAGAACGCGAACGAGGTGATGTCGCGGTTGCTGAGCAACGCGCTGGCGTAGCCGGTAACGCGGTCGCTGAAGTCGAAGCTGGCGTTGGCCGAGGCGGCGGTCGCATCCACACGCGGATCGCCGACCACGAAGGTCGTCTCGCCGATGCCAGGGAAATTGCCGGTGTTCGGTGTGCTGCCCTGGTAAGGACCGGCGCGGTTGCTTTCATCCTGCTGGCTGATCTGCCCGGCCACGTGCAGGCGGCCACGGCCGCTGCCGAACTCCACGCCGGTATCGCCGGAGAGCTGGTACTTGTTGCCATCGCCGGCCGAATACTGGCCGTAGTCGACGGCCAGGCTGCCGCCGCTGCCGCTGCCCTTGAGCACGATGTTGATGACGCCGGCGATGGCGTCCGAGCCGTACTGCGCCGAAGCGCCATCGCGCAGCACTTCAACGCGCTCGATGGCGGCGATCGGAATCGCATTGATGTCCACCGCCGACGAGCCGCGGCCGATGCTGCCGTTGACGTTGATCATGGCGGAGGTGTGGCGGCGCTTGCCGTTGACCAGCACCAGCACCTGGTCCGGTGACAGGCCACGCAGCTGCGCCGGTCGCACGCCGCTGGTGCCGTCGGTCAGGGCCGGGCGCGGGAAGTTCAGCGAGGGCAGGGCACGCGACAGCGCGGTGGCCAGTTCGCTGGTGCCGGTGGACTGCAGAACCTCGGGGGTGATGATGTCGATCGGGGACTGCGATTCGGCGACCGTGCGGTCGGCCACGCGGGTACCGGTGACGATCACGGTGTCCAGTGTGTTGGCGGCAGTACCGCTCTGCTGGGCGGCGGCGAGGAACGGAGAGCCACCGAGTGCGACAGCGACGGCGGCGGCGATCAGGCTGGTCTTGCGGGTCATCGGGACGGAACTCCGGTTGGCGGGGACGGCACCGGTATCGACATCACGAGGTGAAGCGGACGACGGTTGTTGCGGTGCGCAAAATAGGAATTAACGGGATATTCAGTGCCTGTCAAATGCCGGCCATCGGAAAAAACGTTGCAGCAGCAACCATTTAGCCGCGATGGGCATCATCATGAGAGGGGCCCGGGACGCGTGCGGTGAGGACGTGGGAGAGAGGAAACGCCAGCCGCTGCGCATCCCGGGGCGCGTCAAGTATTCGTTAACGCTAGAATTGCGTCGCAGGAACAGTGCTCACCAGCACATTCCATCCGGTTATATGGACCCCCCCGATGATTTCGCTTCGTAATTTCGCCTTGCGCCGCGGCGAGCGGCTGCTGTTGTCCAACGTCGACCTGACCCTGCATGCCGGTTACCGGGTGGGCGTGGTCGGCCGCAACGGTGCCGGCAAGTCCAGCCTGTTCGCGGCGGTGAAGGGCGAACTGGAGGCCGACAAGGGCGACGTCGACCTGCCCGGCAAGGTCCGCATTGCCAGCGTGGCCCAGGAAACCCCGTCGCTGCCGGATCCGGCGTTGAGCTTCGTGCTCGGTGGCGATACGGAAGTGGCCGCCGTGCTGGCCGAAGAGGCCGATGCGACCGCCCGTGAAGACTGGGAGGCGGTGGCCAATGCCCATACCCGGATGGCCGAGATGGGCGCCTATGACGCCGAAGCACGTGCCGGCAAGCTGCTGCACGGCCTCGGCTTCCCGGCCGAGACCCACCACCGCGCGGTGTCCTCCTTCTCCGGTGGCTGGCGCGTGCGCCTGAACCTTGCCCGCGCGCTGATGATGCCCAGCGACCTGCTGCTGCTCGACGAGCCGACCAACCACCTCGATCTGGATGCGGTGTACTGGCTGGAACAGTGGCTGCTGAAGTATCCCGGCACGCTGCTGCTGATCTCGCATGACCGCGAGTTCCTCGACAACGTTGCCACCCACACCCTGCACCTGCATGGGGGTGGCGCCAAGCTGTACCCGGGCGGCTACACCGATTTCGAGCGCCAACGTGCCGAGCAGCTGCGCCAGCAGCAGATCGCGCACGAGAAGGAACAGGCCGAGCGGGCCCACCTGCAGAGCTTCATCGACCGCTTCAAGGCGCAGGCCAGCAAGGCCGCGCAGGCGCAGAGCCGCATGAAGCGCCTGGCCAAGCTGGCCGGTACCGAGGCCGTGCGTGCCGAGCGCGAGTTCCGTATCGAGTTCGCGCCGCCCGCCAAGCTGCCGTTCTCGCTGATCCGCCTGAATCATGTCGAGGCGGGCTATGGCCAGGACGCCGTGATCCTGCACAACGTCGGCTTTGGTCTGGAAGCGGGACAACGCATCGGCCTGCTCGGCCCCAACGGCGCCGGCAAGACCACCCTGGTGAAGACCCTGGTGGGCGAGCTGGCACCGATTGCCGGAGAGCGCATGGCCCATCCGGACCTGAAGATCGGCTACTTCGCACAGCACACGGTCGAGTCGCTGCACGAAGGCCAGTCGCCGATGGAGCATTTCCGCGAGATCGCGCCGGATGCGCCGAACCAGTCGTTCCGCGATTTTCTCGGCAAGTGGAATTTCCCGGGTGATCGTGCATTCGAGCCGGTCGATGGCTTCTCCGGTGGTGAGCGTGCGCGCCTGGCGCTGGCGCTGATCGCCTGGCAGCAGCCGAACGTGCTGCTGCTGGACGAACCGACCAACCACCTGGACCTGGAAATGCGCGAGGCGCTGGCCGAAGCGCTGGCAACCTTCGAAGGCGCGATCGTGATGGTCTCCCATGATCGCCACCTGATCGGCCTGGTCTGCGATACCTACTGGCGCGTGGCCGATGGCGTGGTCGAGCCGTTCGACGGAGATCTCGACGCCTACGCTGCGTGGCTGCGCACCCGTCCGCAGGCGCAGGGCACCAAGGCGCGCATGGAGCAGGTGGAAGAGCCGGTGGTGGTCAAGACCGCACCGGTGGCGCAGGTCGTGCAGAAGAAGCCGGTGAATCCGCACAAGCTGGCCGCGGCGGAAGCCAAGGTGGCCGAGCTGGAAGCCGGCCTGGCCGAACTGGACCGTCAACTGGCGGACCCGGCCAACTATGCCGACAGCACCCGCATGGCCGTGCTGGGCCGTGATCGCGAAACGGCCGCTGCGCAGCTGGAAAAGGCTGAAGCTGCCTGGATGGAGCTGCTGGAGTCCTGATGGAGGGCGCCGGGCCATGCCCGGTGGTGTTCCCGATGTACTGCGCTCGCCGGGCTTGGCCCGGCGCTACCGCTCGCATGCATCAGCCCTGCGCCTGCAACCACTCGCGGAAGCGCCGTGCAGGCTCACGCTCGGCGCGTGAGCGCAGCCTCGTCAGCCAGTAGCGGCCCAGTTCCAGCGTCGTGGCGAACGGCTGCAGCAGCCGTCCTTCCGCCAGTTCCTGTTCGAACATGCGCAGCGGCAGCAGGGCCACGCCGGCCCCTCCGGCAGCGGCCATGGCCAAGGTCAGCGACGAATCGAATACCGGCCCGCGCGCCTCCACGCCGCTGACCCCGGCCGCCTGCAGCCAGCGCGGCCATTCGTCATTGCGATAGGAGCGCAGCAGCGGCAGCGTGCCCAGATCACGCGGCTGTTTCAGCCGGCGTGCCAGGGCGGGGGCGCACAGCGGTGCGAACGGCGCATCCAGGATGGCCGTGCAGGCCTGCCCCTGCCAGTCGCCCTCACCGAAGCGGATGGCCAGGTCCAGGCCTTCGCCGGCAAGATCGATGCGGTTGTTGTGCGTCTGCACGCGAAGCTCGATATCCGGATGCGTGGCCTCGAACGCGGCCAGGCGTGGCAGCAGCCAGCCGGTGGCGAAGGTACCCACCACGCCCAGCGTCAGCACTTCGCGGGCCGCTCCCCCCGTGTAGCGCGCGATGCTGGCCGAGATGCGCTCGAACGCTTCGTTGAGCACCGGGAACAGCGCGGCGCCTTCATCGGTGAGGGCGACGCCGCGAGGCAGGCGGTGGAACAGGCGGATCCCCAGCCGGTCCTCCAGCCCCCGGATCTGATGGCTCAACGCGGCCTGGCTGACGCACAGCTCAAGCGCGGCGCGGGTGAAGTTCTGGTGGCGGGCCGCTGCTTCGAAGGCGCGCAGGGCGTTGAGCGGCAGAGTCGGATGCAGCATCGGAAAGCCGTGAGCTGAAATGATGACTGATCGTAGCGGGATCCGGATGGTTCGTGGAATCTCCGTTGAATGCCCTTCTTAGGCATGAATGAAATTGATGGCACGTGCTGAAAAAACGCGCTGGTCAGGCGCGGCGGGGGCTTTCGATAATCGGGTTCACTTTCCGGAGGTCCTGCATGTTGCCCCGTCGACGATTCCTTCAGTTCAGTACTTCAGCAGTGGTGTCTTCACTGGCTCTGCCGCTGATCGCCCGTGCTGCCGGCAGGGGCGTTGGCACGTCGGCGGCGGCTGGCGCGATCGCCGCCGCCACGGACTTTGCCGCCCTGGAAAAGGCCTGTGCGGGCCGGCTTGGCGTGACCGTGCTGGATACCGCCAGCGGTCGCCGCATCGGCCATCGCCAGGATGAGCGGTTCCCACTGTGCAGCACGTTCAAGACGGTGCTGGCGGCCACGGTGCTGGACCAGTCCCGGCGCGTGCCCGGGCTGCTGGACAGGCGCGTGCCGGTGCGCGAGGCCGACCTGCTCTCGCATGCGCCGGTGGCGCGCCGCCACGCCGGCAAGGATCTGACCGTACGCGACCTGTGCCGGGCAACGATCATCACCAGCGACAACACGGCGGCCAATCTGTTGTTCGACGTGGTGGGCGGGCCGCCCGCCGTGACGGCCTTCCTGCGCGCTCAGGGTGACAGCGTGACCCGCAGCGATCGTCTCGAGCCGGAACTGAACAGCTTCGCCGAGGGTGATCCACGTGACACCACCACGCCGGCGGCGATGGCCGCGACCCTGCAGCGGCTGGTGCTGGGCGATGCGCTGGCGCCGGGCGCGCGCCAGCAACTGGCCGACTGGCTGATCGACAACGAAACCGGCGATGCGTGCCTGCGCGCAGGGCTGGGCGCGCGCTGGCGGGTGGGCGACAAGACCGGCAGCAATGGCGAGGATGCACGCAATGACACCGCCGTTTTGTGGCCCATGGGGGGAGGGGCACCTTGGGTGATTACGGCCTACCTGCAGGCTGCGGACATCAGCAACGATCAACGCGCCAGCGTGCTGGCGCAGGTTGGACGCATCGCGGACAGGCTGATCGGCTGACGCCCGCCCGTCTCCGGGCCGGGCTTGCTCCGAGGGTCGTGCGCGCGCATCCTGCGCGCGTTCGAAACCACACGGAAGTCCCCCATGAGTCATGAGTTGATCTACCTGCTGCTGATCTTCGCGCTGCTGGTGATCCCGCGCGCGCTGCAGCGCTTCAGCCTGCCCGCACCGCTCACCTGCCTGCTGTTCGGGATCATCGGCATGCTCTGGCTCGGGGACCAGGCGCACGACGCGGTGATCGGGCTGCTGGCCACGCTCGGCATCTCGTCCCTGTTCCTGTTCGCAGGTCTGGAGGTCGATCTGCAGGCGTTGCGCCGTGGCATGTGGCCCCTGCTGGCGCATCTTGTGGTGCGCAGCGCCACCCTGTTCGGCGTCGGCTGGCTGGCCTGGCGCTACGCCGGCCTGCCGTGGCAGGCCGCGGGCCTGCTGGCCTTGGCGCTGCTGACGCCCTCCACGGGTTTCATCATGGATTCGCTGTCGCGGCTGGGTCTGAGCGAGGACGAGCGATTCTGGGTGACCAGCAAGGCCATCGCCGGAGAGCTGCTGGCGCTGGCGGCACTGTTCATCGTGCTGCAGGCCGGCGATCCGGGTCACATGGCCCTGTCCAGCCTGGCCCTGCTGGCGATGATGGTCGGCCTGCCGCTGCTGTTCATCGCGCTGGGTCGCTGGGTGGCGCCGCACGCGCCCGGTTCGGAGTTCTCGCTGCTGGTCATGGTCGGCATGGTCGCTGCCTACATCACCTACCTGCTGGGGGTGTATTACCTGGTGGGCGCCTTCATCGCAGGCCTGGTCGCACGGCTTCTGCACCAGCGCATGCCGCTGCTGGCCTCGCACGAGAACCTGCATGCACTGCGGCTGTTCGCATCGTTCTTCGTGCCGTTCTACTTCTTCAATGCCGGCACCAAGGTTCCCGCCGAGGCATTGAGCTTCGAAGCGCTGGGGCTGGGCATCGTGATCACCCTGGTGGTGCTGCCGCTGCGTATCGGCGTGGTCTGGCTGCAGCGCCGGCTGATGTTCGGTGAGAGTTTCCGCAGCAGTCTGCGCGTGTCGCTGGCGCTGGCGCCGACGCTGATCTTCACCCTGGTCCTGGCCGCGATCATGCGTGAGCGGTTCCAGATTCCGGCGGTGCTGTTCGGCGCATTGCTGCTGTACGCGGCGCTGACCACCCTGCTGCCCTCGCTGGTGTTCCGCACGCCCTTCGATGTCGACCCGGTCGAGCAGGAACCGGTCGGGGCGGGCGAGGCCGCACCGGTGGCGGCAACCGAGACCCTGGCGGAGGGCGTGGACACGAGCCGTTGAACGGGCCAGTGGTTTGCGCAGGCCGGCCATGGCCGTTAGGGTTGGGGCATGAAACTGCCTGCCCTCGTCACTGCTTCTGTCGCCCTGCTCACGCTCGCAGCCTGCTCACAGCCCTCGCATACGGTCGCCCACGACGTGGCGACGGCTCCGGCCGACGCCTTCATGGCTGCGATCGCCGCCCACTGCGGCCAGGCGTACGAGGGCAAAGTGGTGGAGGACACGCCGGCACCGACCGGCAAGGACCCCTTCGCCGGGCAGCGGCTGGTCATGCACGTGCGGGGCTGTGCCGATCCCGGGCATGAGCTGCGCATCCCCTTCCATGTCGGCGACGATCATTCGCGGACCTGGGTCCTGACCCGCACCGAGAGCGGGCTGCGGCTCAAGCACGATCACCGGCATGCCGATGGCAGCCCCGATGCGATCACCCTGTATGGCGGCGACAGCCGTCCGCCGGGTACCGCCGAACGCCAGCAGTTCCCGGCCGATGCCGATTCGGTGGCCATGTTCCGCCGCGCCGACATGCTGGCGTCCACCCACAACGTGTGGGCGATGGAGATCGAGCCGGACCAGCGCTTCGTCTACGAGCTGACCCGTCCCGAAGGCCGCCGCTTCCGTGTGCAGTTCGATCTGAGCAAGCCGGTGGCGTTGCCGCCGGCACCGTGGGGCGACGAGGCTCCGCCGGCAACCGCGCCGTAGCGCTCCAATCGTGCCTGGCGGTGCCGGGCCATCCCCGGCGAGCGCGGCGGCGACGGTGCCGCCGTGCGCCCGCAGGTTCGTTTCATCTTCCCGTCAGCGCGTGCCGAAGCGGGCCCGGCAGCCGTTGCTCACCCAGACCTGGCCTCGCGCATAGCCCCAGCTGCGGCCCTCCTGGCAGGCGCTGCCCGACAACTGCTGCTGCAGCACCGGCCGGCCCTGACGCTCGTCCCAGTCACAGTTCTGGGTGCGGTTGTTGTTGCTGCTGCAGGTGATGGAGTAATTGCTGTTGCCGCCGCCGCCCCAGCCGCCGTTGCCGCCGCCCCAGCCACCGCGGGCTTCAGCGAACTCGGCGCGGCAGCCATTGCTGACCCACACCGCGCCATTGCGCACGCCCCAGGTGCGGCCTTCCTGGCAGGGACTGCCGGACAACTGGCGGACCAGGCGGGCATTGCGCCATCCGACCGGACAGCTGCGTTCACGGTTGTTCTGGCTTTCGCAGCGGATGGTGTCGCCGTTGTTGCCCCCCCAGCCGCCATTGCCACCGCCCCAACCGCCGCGACCCTCGACGAATTCGGCACGGCAGCCGTTGTTGACCCAGATGCTGCCGTTGCGGCTGCCCCAGGTACGGCCTTCCTGGCAGGCCGAGCCGGACAGCTGGCGTACCAGCTGCGCGCTGCGCCAGCCGGTCGTGCAGACCCGTTCGCGGTTGTTCTGGCTTTCGCAGCGGATGACGCCGTTCTGCGCGGCGGCGGGGGCGGGGGAGAGGGTGAGCCCGGCGAGGGCGCCCAGGCTGAGGGTGACGGCCAGGCTGGCCAGGGACAGCGTTTTCATGGCGAATCCCCATACGGTGTGTGGTGCGCGACTATAAGGACGGAACGGATAAAGCCCGTGTGACTGCCCCGCATTTGCCCCGGCCGGGGCCTCGGCCGCAGAATACGGGGCTTTCCGGCCCCATCGGGTGCCGGCGTTCTCCAGCGGAGCTTTCCCCCATGCGTACCCACTTCTGCGGCCTGGTCGACGAGACCCTGATTGGCCAGACTGTCACCCTCGCCGGCTGGACCGACGTGGCCCGTAACCAGGGCGGCGTCTGCTTCATCGATCTGCGCGATCATGAAGGCATCGTGCAGGTGACGGTCGAGGTCGACAACGCCGAAGTGTTCGCGGTCGCGGCCAGCCTGGGCTATGAGGATGTGCTGCAGGTGGAAGGCGTGGTGCGTGCCCGCCACGCGGTGAACGACAAGATGGCCACCGGCAGGGTGGAAGTGATCGCCACGGCCATTACCGTGCTGAACAAGGCGGCGCCGCTGCCGTTCCACGCCCACGAGAATCCGGGCGAAGATACCCGCCTGAAGTACCGCTACCTGGACCTGCGCCGCCCGGAAATGCAGCGCATGCAGCGCACCCGCATCAAGCTGGTGCAGGCGCTGCGCCGTCACCTGGATGCGCGTGGCTTCCAGGACATCGAAACCCCGATCCTGACCAAGGCCACCCCGGAGGGCGCGCGCGACTTCCTGGTGCCGGCGCGCATGCATCCGGGCGAGTTCTACGCTCTGCCGCAAAGCCCGCAGCTGTTCAAGCAGATTCTGATGGTGGCCGGCTTCGACCGTTACTACCAGATCGCGCGCTGCTTCCGCGATGAAGCGCTGCGTGCCGACCGCCAGCTGGAATTCACCCAGCTGGACATGGAGTTCGCCTTCGTGCGCGAGCGCGACGTGCAGGATTTCGTCGAAGAGATGATCCGCGCCATCTTCAAGGAAGTGGTGGACGTCGACCTGGATGCCAGCTTCCCGCGCATGACCTGGGCCGAAGCGATGCGCCGGTATGGGTCGGACAAGCCGGACCTGCGCATCGCGCTGGAACTGGTGGACGTGGCCGAGCTGGTCAAGGGCAGTGAGTTCCCGGTGTTCACCGGCCCGGCCAACGACGCCGATGGCCGCGTCGCCGCGCTGCGCATCCCCGGTGGCGCAGCGTTGAGCCGCAAGCAGATCGATGAGTACGCTGCGCACGCCGCCAAGTACGGCGCCAAGGGCCTGGCCTACATCAAGATCGCCGACAACGGCGAGGTCAGCTCGCCGATCCAGAAGTTCTTCAGCGAAGACGCCTTCGCCGCGCTGGTTGCCCACGTCGGCGCCGGGAAGGGTGACATCGTGTTCTTCGGTGCCGGTGGCTACAACAAGGTCTCCGACTTCATGGGCGCACTGCGCCTGAAGGCCGGCAAGGACTTCGGGCTGGTCGCCGATGGCTGGCGCCCGTTGTGGGTCACCGATTTCCCGATGTTCGAATGGGACGACGAGGCGCAGCGCTATGTCGCCCTGCATCACCCCTTCACCGCACCGGCTGTGGACGATATCGCCGACCTGCGCGCCAATGCCCGTACTGCGGTCTCGCGCGGCTACGACATGGTGCTCAACGGCAATGAAATCGGCGGCGGCTCGATCCGTATCCATCGCCCGGACATGCAGAGCGCGGTGTTCGAGCTGCTCGGCATCGGTGCCGAAGAAGCGCGTGCGAAGTTCGGTTTCCTGCTCGACGCGCTGAACTACGGCGCGCCGCCGCACGGCGGCATCGCATTCGGCATCGACCGCATCGCCGCGCTGATGGCCGGCACCGAGTCGATCCGCGACGTCATCCCGTTCCCGAAGACCACCGGTGCACAGGATCTGATGACCGACGCGCCGTCGCCGATCGTCGACGAGCAGCTGGCCGAAGTGCACATCCAGGTTCGCCCCAAGAAAAACTGATCAGGAGATCCAGGCAATGACCGAGTTTGCGTTTTCGCTGGAGTGGGAAAAGCTGGGCAATGAAGGCTCCGAGGCCAACCTGGTCACCGAGCGGGCACGCGTGTTCGGTGGTTGGCTGGTCCGCGTCGGCACCAACCCGTCGGCGATGGCCCTGACCTTCGTCGCCGACGGCGAAGGCCGCTGGGACGGTGAAGACTTCGGCGTCGAGGATTACGAAGACGACGAAGAGGAAGAAGAGTACGACGAGGACGAGGAAGGCGAAGAAGAGGACGAGGACGAAGAGGAGTACGAGGAAGAGGACGAGGAAGACGCGGAATCGCCTGAAAAGGCTTGACCCGCCCTTCGCGCTGACGTCAACTTCCTGCATGTACTCGATCCGCCGCGCCACCGTGGACGACGCGCCGACCTTGTCGGCGCTGGCCGCACGCACGTTCACCGAGACTTTCGGCCACCTGTATCCGCCGCAGGACCTGCAGGCGTTCCTGCAGGAGTCCTACACGGTCGAGCGCCAGCGCACGATCCTGGCTCACCCGGATTACGCCGTGTGGTTGCTGGAGCGGGAAGGGGAGGCGGTCGGTCATGCCGCCGCCGGCCCCTGTGGCCTGCCCCATCAGGACGTGAAAGCGGGGGATGGCGAGCTCAAGCGCCTGTATCTGGTCAAGTCGCAGCAGAGTTGTGGCTGGGGCAGCCGCCTGCTGGAAACCGCGCTGGCGTGGCTGGAGCGCGACGGCCCGAGGACACTGTGGCTGGGCGTGTGGTCGGAGAACTTCGGCGCACAGCGCTTCTATGCCCGTTACGGCTTCGAGAAGGCCGGGCAGTACCTGTTCCCGGTCGGCCAGACCAACGATCTGGAGTTCATCCTGCGCCGCGCGCCGCGAACGGCCTGAGCGCGTTCACCGCCGCTTTCTGCCGGCGTGTGTTCAATCACCTCACGTTTCCGCCCCGCTGATCGCCAGGCTGTTGCACATGACACCCCCCGTACTGCTGCTCCATGGCATCTGGAACGCCCGCGCCTGGGTAGGGCCGCTGGCGTGGCGCCTGCGCGCGCGCGGGTTCCGGGTGCAGACCTTTGGCTATTCCTCCGTGTTCGGCGGCCCGGATGTAGCGGTACCTCAGCTGTTGGAGCGTCTGGCCGATGCCGGACCGCTGTCGCTGGTCGGCCACAGCCTTGGCGGGCTGCTGGCGCTGGAGGCACTGCGCCGGCAACCGCAGCTGCAGGTACAGCGCGTGGTCTGCCTTGGCTCGCCGCTGCGCGGCAGCGGTACCGCGCGTTCGCTGTCCGAGCATGGCTGGGGCCTGGCCTTGGGCCGCAGCAGCGAACTGCTGCTTGACGGCCTGCCCGACTGGCAGGGCACGGCCGCGGTCGGCCTGATCGCCGGTTCGGTGCCGCATGGGCTGGGCAGCCTGCTCGGCGCGATCGACGATGCCTCCGACGGCACGGTGGCGCTGGCGGAAACCCGCCTGCCGGGTCTGGCCGACCATTGTGTGGTGCGTACCAGCCACAGCGGCCTGGTGGTTTCGCCCGATGCGGCACGGCAGACCGCGCACTTCCTGCGCCACGGCCGGTTCGATCACAGCCGCGACGCTGCGGCCGCGTAGGCGCCCGGTCGATGCGCACCGTCCGCCGGGCATGGCCCGGCGCTACCCCGGCAACGACCCTGCGGCGCTTTCCCCGGTAGCGCCGGGCCATGCCCGGCGAGCGCAGCGGTGTCCATCCGCCCTAGACACGGTTGCAGCGCCCGATCAGGTAGAATCCGCGCCTTGATCCTGAAGCAGCCAGACGGTAGCACCCATGGGTAGAGGCCCCTCCATCGAAGCCCGCAAGAACGCGTCCGACGCGAAGCGCGGCAAGATTTTCACCAAGATCATCCGCGAGATCGGCGTGGCCGCGCGCGGCGGTGGAGGCGACCCCAACAACAACCCGCGCCTGCGCGTGGCGATGGACAAGGGCCTGGCCGTGAACATGTCCAAGGACGTGATTGAACGTGCGATCAAGAAGGCCACCGGTGAGCTGGAAGGCGTCGACTACGAGGAAGTGCGCTACGAGGGCTATGCGCCCGGCGGTGTGGCGGTGATCGTCGATTGCCTGACCGACAACCGCGTGCGCACCGTGGCCGATGTCCGCCACGCGTTCAGCAAATGCGGCGGCAACATGGGTACCGAGGGTTCGGTGGCCTTCATGTTCAAGCGCCTGGGCGTGCTCAGCTTTGCCCCGGGTGCCGACGAGGAGGCGATCACCGAAGCGGCCATCGAGGCGGGCGCCGATGACATCGTCGTCTATCCGGACGATGGCTCGATCGACGTGGTCACCAGCCCTGACGCATTCAACGCGGTAAAGGAGGCGATGACTGCCGCAGGGCATCTCGCCGACCACGCCGAGATCACCTTCCGCGCCGACAACGACATCAAGGTCGAGGGCGAGGTCGCCCTGCAGGTCCGCAAGCTGCTGGACATGCTTGAAGACCTGGACGACGTGCAGGACGTGTATTCGAACGCCGAACTCGGCGCCGACGCCTACGCCTGAGCCGTCACCGACGGCCTGGGCGCGGGCCGTTGAACGGTCACCGCGGACAGTCATGAGCCCATACGCCTGCCAGCGCTTCCCGTTCCGCCCCGCCAGGAGCGCGGCATGACCCGCATCCTCGGCATCGACCCCGGTTCACAGCGGACCGGGGTGGGCATCATCGATGTCGATGCCGCAGGGCGCGTCATCCACGTCCATCACCAGCCCCTGGTGCTGCTGGGCGCCGACGATTTCCCGCAGCGGATGAAGCTGCTGGTGCTGGGCCTGGCCGACCTGTGCCGCGAGTACCAGCCGCAGGAAGTGGCGATCGAGCGCGTGTTCATGGCGCGCAACCCCGATTCGGCGCTGAAGCTGGGCCAGGCCCGCGGCGCAGCCATTTCGGCCGTGGTGCTGCGCGACCTGCCGGTGCACGAATACGCCGCCAGCGAGATCAAGCTGGCCGTGGTCGGCCGTGGTGGCGCGGAAAAGCAACAGGTTCAACACATGGTCGGGCTCATGCTCAACCTGAAAACCAAGCTGCAGGCCGACGCGGCCGACGCGTTGGCGGTAGCGATCACCCACGCCCACGTAAGGGCGACGGCCAACCGCCTGGGGCTCAGCGCCCGCCAGGCGTGGGGTCGCAAATGAGGAGCTGCACGCAATGATCGGTCGACTGCGCGGCATCGTCGCCTACAAGGCGCCGCCGTGGCTGGTGGTGGACGTGAATGGAGTGGGCTACGAACTGGAGGCGCCGATGAGCACCTTCTACGACCTGCCCGAGCTCGGACGCGAGGTCACGCTGTACACCCATTACGCGCAGAAGGAAGACAGCGTCTCGCTGTACGGCTTCCTGCGCGAGGGCGAGCGTCGGCTGTTCCGCGATGTGCAGAAGGTCAGCGGCATCGGCGCGAAGATCGCGCTGGCCGTGCTGTCCGCTGTCAGCGTCGAGGAATTCGCGCGCATGGTGCAGGCGGGCGACATCACCGCACTGACCCGCATCCCGGGCATCGGCAAGAAGACCGCCGAGCGCATGGTGCTGGAGCTGCGCGACCGTGCGGCCCAGTTCGGTGCCGGCGGGGCGCTGCCGACCGGCAGCGGTCCGGCCCCGGCCGACCCGCTGTCCGATGCCACCGTGGCGCTGCAGCAGCTGGGCTACAAGCCGGCTGAAGCGGCCCGCATGGCCCGTGATGCCTTCAACGAAGGCGACGAAGTGGCCACGGTCATCCGCAAGGCCCTGCAGTCGGCGCTGCGCTGAGCCGCGTCCTTTCCCTCCCCCATCGCCTGAGCTTCGCCAGGAGTCCCATGTCCAGCAGTCAAACCCCGCACGCAGCCGCCCCTGGCGGACACGGTCACGCGCCCCCGGCCGGGGGACTGGCGCTGGTCATCGGTGCGATCGGTGTGGTCTTCGGTGACATCGGTACCAGCCCGCTGTACACCCTGAAGGAGGCGTTCTCGCCGCACTACGGGCTCAACAGCGACCACGACACCGTGCTCGGCGTGCTGTCGCTGGCGTTCTGGGCGCTGAACATCGTGGTCACCCTGAAGTACGTGACCATCATCATGCGCGCCGACAACGATGGCGAGGGCGGCATCATGGCGTTGATGGCGCTGACCCAGCGTACGCTGCGCAACGGCTCACGCTCGGCCTACGTGGTGGGCATCCTGGGCATCTTCGGTGCGTCGCTGTTCTTCGGTGATGGCGTGATCACCCCTGCGATCTCGGTGCTTGGTGCCGTCGAGGGCCTGGAGGTGGCCGCACCGGGCCTGCACGCGTTCATCGTGCCGATCACCGTGGTGGTCCTGCTGATGGTGTTCGCCGCGCAGCGTTTCGGCACAGAGAAGATCGGCAAGGCGTTCGGCCCGATCACCTCGGTGTGGTTCATTTCGCTGGCGGCGATCGGCATCTACAACATCATCGATTCGCCGGAAGTGCTGAAGGCGTTCAACCCGTGGTGGGCGATCCGCTTCTTCATGGAGCACAGCTGGCACGGCATCTTCATCCTTGGCGCCGTGGTGCTGGCGGTCACCGGTGGCGAGGCCCTGTATGCCGACATGGGCCACTTCGGTGCCAAGCCCATCCGCCATGCCTGGTACTTCTTCGTGCTGCCGTGCCTGGTGCTGAACTATCTGGGGCAGGGCGCGCTGGTGCTGAACCATCCCGAAGCGGTGAAGAATCCCTTCTTCGAAGCGGTCCCCGACTGGGCCCTGTATCCGATGATCATCCTGGCCACGATGGCGGCGGTGATCGCCTCGCAGTCGGTGATCACCGGCGCGTTCTCGGTCTCGCGCCAGGCCATGCAGCTCGGCTACATCCCGCGCATGCGCATCAAGCACACTTCGCACGACACCATCGGCCAGATCTACATCCCGGGCATCAACTGGGGCATCGCGGTGATGGTCATCGGCCTGGTGCTGGCCTTCCGCAGCTCGTCGAACCTGGCCGTGGCCTATGGCATCTCGGTCTCGGCCACCATGCTGATCGATACGCTGCTGCTGGCCCTGGTCGCGCGCTCGCTGTGGCCCAAGGCGCGCCATTGGATCCTGCCGCTGTGCGTGGTGTTCTTCATCATCGACGTCGGCTTCGTCATCGCCAATGGCGCCAAGCTGCTGCAGGGCGCCTGGTTCCCGGTCGTGCTGGGCATCTTCCTGTTCACCATGATGCGCACCTGGCGCCGTGGCCGAGAGCTGCTGCGCGACGAGATCCGCAAGGACGGCATCCGCATCGACACCTTCCTGCCGGGCCTGATGCTGGCGCCGCCGGTGCGCGTGCCGGGTACCGCGGTGTTCCTCACCGCTGACCCGACCGTGGCTCCGCATGCACTGATGCACAACCTCAAGCACAACAAGGTGCTGCACGAGCGCAACGTCTTCCTGCATGTGGAAACCCTGCCCATTCCCTATGCGATGGAGGGGCAACGGCTGAAGATCGAATCGGTGGGCGACGAGTTCTACCGGGTCTATGTCCGCTTCGGTTTCATGGAGACGCCGGACGTACCGTTGGCGTTGATGCGCTCCTGCGACCACGGCGGGATCTATTTCGATCCGATGGACACCACCTTCTTCGCCAGCCGCGAGACCATCGTCGCCACCGCCAACCGCGGCATGCCGATCTGGCGCGACAAGCTGTTCGCACTGATGCATCGCAATGCTGCGCCGGCCACGGGCTTCTTCCGGATTCCGGGCAACCGTCTGGTTGAGTTGGGCGCACAGGTCGAGATCTGACTGCCGGGGTCGGAGCCCTTTTCCGCAGGAATGGGCTCCGACCCCATGTCTTGCGTCATCCACACATCCATCCACGCATGGCGTGGATGTACTGTGTCGACCCGGGTCGACACCCACCAGGAACCGGACCCACCCCGCCATCTGCCAGGACGTCCGCTTCGGCTGTTGCTCTGGATGTTGCCGTTGCTTCTGCGGGCGCCGGGCGCAGCCCGGCCGAAACCCGCGCTTTTGCCGCATAATCAGCACATGACCGACGACCGCATCATCGGCGCCGGCGCCACCCGCGAGGATGACGCCGCCGACGCCAGCATCCGCCCCAAGCGACTGGCCGATTACCTGGGCCAGGCGCCGGTGCGCGAGCAGCTGGAGATCTACATCGAAGCGGCCAAGGCCCGCGGCGACGCGCTCGACCATGTGCTGATCTTCGGTCCGCCGGGGCTGGGCAAGACCACGCTCAGCCACGTCATCGCCAACGAACTGGGGGTGGCGCTGCGGGTGACATCCGGTCCGGTGATCGAAAAGGCCGGTGATCTGGCCGCCCTGTTGACCAACCTGCAGCCACACGACGTACTGTTCGTGGACGAGATCCACCGCCTGTCGCCGGTGGTCGAGGAAGTGCTGTACCCGGCGATGGAGGATTTCCAGATCGACATCATGATCGGCGAGGGCCCTGCGGCCCGCTCGATCAAGATCGACCTGCCACCGTTCACGCTGATCGGGGCCACCACCCGCGCCGGCCTGCTGACCGCGCCGCTGCGCGACCGCTTCGGCATCGTCCAGCGGCTGGAGTTCTACAGTGTCGAGGAGTTGACCCGGATCGTACGCCGCTCGGCCACCATCCTGGGCATCGACTGCACCGCCGACGGCGCAGGGGAGATCGCGCGCCGTGCGCGTGGCACCCCGCGCATCGCCAACCGCCTGCTGCGGCGGGTGCGCGACTACGCCCAGGTGAAGGCGGGTGGCCATATCGACGTGGCGGTCGCCCAGGCGGCCATGCAGATGCTCAAGGTCGACCCGGAGGGTTTCGACGAGCTCGACCGGCGCCTGCTCAGGACCCTGGTGGACTACTTCGACGGCGGCCCGGTCGGCATCGAATCGCTGGCCGCCGCGCTGTCCGAAGAGCGCGGCACGCTGGAAGACGTGGTCGAACCCTACCTGATCCAGCAGGGCTTCCTGGTGCGCACCGCGCGCGGCCGCATGGCCACCCACAAGGCGTACCGGCACATGGGCCTGAAGCCGAAGAACCCGCCGCAGGACCTGTTCGCGGAGGTTCCCGATGTCGGTTGAGCCACTATTCAGTTGGCCGACACGCATTTACTGGGAAGATACGGACGCAGGCGGGGTGGTCTACCACGCCCGCTACGTGGCCTTCATGGAACGGGCCCGGACCGAATGGATGCGCGCGCTGGGCTATGGCCAGGAGCGCATGCGCAGCGAGCACGGCATGGTCTTCGCGGTACGTGCCATGCAGATGGACTTCATCCGGCCGGCGCGGCTGGATGACCTCCTGCAGGTGAGTGCCACGCTGGTCCAGCTGAAGAAGGCCAGCATGGTCTTCGATCAGCGGATCGAGCGCGACGGCGAACTGCTGCTGTCGGCGCAGGTCCGCATCGCCGCACTGGACGCGGCCAGTTTCCGCCCGCGTGGCATGGACGACGCCGTTCTTGCTGTGCTGCAACCCTACCTCCACCCCGAATCCGAACACTGAGGAACAACGGATGATCGCAACGCTCCTGGCCCTGCAGGCCACGGTCACCGAGGCACTGCCGGCTGACGTCAGCAACGCCGCGACCCAGACCCTTGCCCAGGCCACCACCGGCGGCGGCATCAACTACCTCGAACTGATGGCCAAGGCCAGCCTGCCGGTGAAGATCATCGTGCTGCTGCTGCTGGTCGGCTCGTTCGTCAGCTGGGTGATCATTTTCCGCAAGGCCCGCGTGTTCAAGCAGGCCACCCGCGAGGCGGACGAGTTCGAGAACCGCTTCTGGTCCGGCGCCGACCTGGGCAAGCTGTACAGCTCGGCCACCGACCGCAGCCGCAACGTGGGCGGCCTGGAGGCGATCTTCGAGGCGGGCTTCCGCGAGTTCACCCGCCTGCGCGACAAGCGCCGGCTGGATGGCCGTGCGCAGCTGGAAGGCGCGCAACGTGCGATGCGCACCACCTACACCCGCGAAGTCGATCAGCTCGAGCGCAATCTGGAACTGCTGGCCAACATCGGCTCGACCGCTCCTTACGTGGGCCTGGTCGGCACCGTGTTCGGCATCATGGTGACCATGCACGACATGATCAGCAGCGGTGCCCAGGCCGGCATCGCCTCGGTCGCCCCGGGCATCTCCGAAGCGCTGTTCGCCACCGCCATCGGCCTGTTCGTGGCAATCCCGGCGGTGTGGGCCTACAACCGCTTCACCACCCGTGTGGAGCGCATGTCGGTCCGTTTCGAGACCTTCGCCGACGAATTCAGCTCCATCCTGCAGCGCCAGAGCGCTGGCGACGAGTAAGCGCCTGACCCGGGAGTCCAAGCCATGTCCGCTGCCATCGGTCGCCGCAAGCGCCGCAAGCTGAAATCGGAAATCAACGTCGTTCCCTATATCGACGTCATGCTGGTGCTGCTGATCATCTTCATGGTCACCGCGCCGCTGCTCACCCTGAGTTTTGACGTGGACCTGCCGAACTCCAATGCCAAGGCGCTGGAGAGCAAGCAGGATCCGGTGATCGTTTCGGTGCGCCAGGACGGCCAGTTGAGCCTGAAGCTGCCCGACGCCAAGGAGCCCACGGCCGTGTCTGCCGAGGAGCTGGAAGGGCGCCTGGCCGGCATCGCCGCACAGGACAAGGGCCTGCGCGTGATCGTCGCCGCCGACCGTGCCGTGGCCTATGAGAAGGTCATCGCGGCGATGGACGTGATCAAGCGCGCGAAAGTGGACAAGGTAGGCCTGGCCACCGATGCACGCTGAGACCCTGCCGCCTCCGCGACAGCAGGAACCGGGCTGGGGCCTGCCCCTGGCGCTGGCCGTGCTGGTGCACCTGCTGGTCGCGCTGGTGTTCATCCTGGCGTGGCTGTGGTCGCCCACGCGCAATACCGATGCCGCTGCCGGTGATCCCTCGGTCGAGGCCAGCCTGGCGCTGTCCGCGTCGGAGGCGGCCGCTGCGCGCCAGGCCCTGCGCCAGTCGGAGAAGCTGGAAGATCTGCCGCCGCCGGTTGCCGAGCCGATTCCGGTGCCCGAGGACACCATTCCACCGCCGCAGCCGATTCCCGAGCCACGTCCGCAGGATGCCCCCACGCCGCAGCAGCAACAGGCGCAGGAGCGTGTCGCCCAGCCCGATACGCAGGACCAGGAGGCGGTGAGCGCACTGGCCATCTCGCAGGAGAAGGCCCGGCAGGAACAGGAAGCCAAGCGCCGCCAGGAGCAGATCGACCTGACCGAGCGCAAGCGCCAGGAAGAAGCCGAGCAGAAGCTGCGCCTGGCCAAGCAGCAGGAAGAAGACGCCAAGAAGAAGCGTGCCGAGCAGGAGCGGCAGGCCGCCGACCAGGCCGAGGCCGAACGGCAGAAGAAGATCGCCGAGATCCGTGCCAGGCGCGAACAGGCGGAGAAGGAAGCCAAGCTGGCCGAGCAGAAGCTGCGCCAGGTCGCCGCCGCACGCAACGCCGCCGGCAGCGCGCCGGCCGGCAACACCGGTGCGGCACAGCCGGCCGCTGGGGGCGGTGGCAACAGCGATGATCTTTCGGCGAAGTACGCTGCCGCGATCCAGGCCAAGGTTCGCAGCGCCTGGACGCGTCCAGACAGTGTGCCGCTGGGCCAGCGCTGCCAGATCACCATCACGCAGATTCCGGGGGGGCAGGTGCTTCAGGCCAAGGTGGGCGCCAACTGCCCCTATGACGAAGCCGGCAGGCGTTCGATCGAGGCCGCAGTGCTCAATGCGCAGCCGTTGCCCTATCGCGGATTCGAATCGGTGTTTGCGCGCACGCTCAACCTGACCTTCACCGCGCAGGATTGATCGGCCGCGCGGGCCGGCCTGCGGGTCGCCCCGTCGCGCGGCAGCCGACCGATACGTTAATGGGGCGTGAGAGGACGGGCTGGAACTGACCCGGAATTCACGTACCCTTGGTTCATGATTGCGAAGCGGTTCACCGCCGCTTTGCTATCCCTCGTTCCGGTTTCCCCCTATTGAGCGCTCCATGAAGAAGATGCCTCGTTGGCTTGCCGTGTTTGCGGCCCTGTTGCTGCCCTTCGCTGCCGTCGCGCAGCAGAGGGGACTGGATATCGACATCATCGGTGGCAACGCGTCCGCGCTGCCGATCACCATCGTGCCGATGCCCTACCAGGGCTCGTCGGCCGCACCGCAGACCGATGTCGCCGGTGTGGTCCGCGCCGACCTGGAACGTTCGGGCCAGTTCCGCACCCTGCCCGAAGCGCAGATCGTGGAAAAGCCCGTCCGTGGCGGCGAGATCCAGTTCGCCACCTGGCGCGCGCTGAAGCAGAACTACATCGTCGTCGGCCGCGTGCTGGACGCCGGTGCCGGTGCCTACCGCGTCGAGTACGAACTGTTCGACGTGCCGAAGGGCGAGCGCCTGCTCGGCCTGGCGATGACCGCCCGCGGCAATGCCATGCGCGACGTCGCCCACCAGATGGCCGATGCCATCTACGAGAAGATCACTGGTGTCCGGGGTGCCTTCTGGACCCGCATCGCCTACGTGACCGCCAGCGGCAAGGGCGACGCCATGCGCTATGCGCTGATGGTGGCCGACTCCGATGGCTACAACCCGCAGACCATTGTGCGTTCGGCCGAGCCGCTGCTGTCGCCGTCGTGGAGCCCGGATGGTGGCAAGCTGGCCTACGTCAGCTTCGAGCGCGGCAACTCGGCCATCTACATCCAGAACATCGCCACCGGTGCCCGTGAGCTGGTCACCAGCTTCCGCGGCATCAACAGCGCGCCTGCGTTCTCGCCGGACGGCCGCAAGCTGGCCCTGACCCTGTCGCGCTCCGGCAACCCGGAAATCTACGTGATGGACCTGGGCAGCAAGCAGCTGACCCAGCTGACCAACCACTTCGCCATCGATACCGAGCCGACCTGGGCACCGGACGGCAGCGCGGTGTACTTCACCTCCGACCGCGGCGGCCGTCCGCAGGTCTACAAGGTCGGTGCCGGCGGCGGCAGCGCCGAGCGCGTGACCTTCCAGGGCAACTACAACGCCAAGCCTTCGGTGTCCTATGACGGCAAGAAGATCGCCGTGGCCCAGGGCTCGGGCAACAGCTACAAGATCGCGATGATGGACAGCTCGCTGGGCTCGCCGCGCTGGAGCACCCTGTCCCCGGGTTCGCTGGATGAATCGCCGAGCTTTGCGCCCAACGCAAGCATGGTGCTGTACGCCGCCCGCGAAGGTGGCCGTGGTGTGTTGTATGCCGTTTCGGCCGATGCGCGGGTTCGCCAGCGCCTGGTTCTGGCCGATGGTGATGTGCGCGAGCCGGCATGGTCCCCATACCGTACCCAGCGCTAAAAGAGTGTTAATATTTTCGCTGTCTTGAACCCCTCATCGGCCTAGGAGCCACAAAGGTATCGCCATGAACAAGTCCACCCGTGTTCTGCTTGTTTCCCTGCTGTCTGTGGCCGTCCTGGCCGGTTGCTCGAAGAAGGTGAAGGAAGAGCCGGCAGCCCCGGTCGACACCGGCACCTCGACCACCACCCCGACCGGTCCGTCGACCTCCGGCCTGTACGGCCCGGGCGACCTGGATACCGATGCCTGCCTGCGCCAGCGCGTTGTCTACTTCGACCTGGACAAGGAAGACGTGAAGCCGGAATTCCAGGCCATCATGGCTTGCCACGCCAAGTACCTGCGTGACCGCCCGTCCTCGCGCATCACCCTGCAGGGCCACACCGACGAGCGTGGTTCGCGCGCGTACAACCAGGCCCTGGGCGAGCGTCGTGGCAACGGCGTCAGCTCGGCGCTGCAGGCCAACGGTGGCTCGGCTTCGCAGCTGACCGTCGTGTCCTACGGTGAAGAGCGTCCGGTCTGCACCGAGTCGAACGAGTCCTGCTGGTCGCAGAACCGTCGCGTCGAAATCGTCTACACCGCGCAGTAATCCATGCGCATTGGCATCAAACTGATGCTGGTCGTTGCGGCAGCCCTCGTGGCTGCCGCACCGGCGCATGCACAGCGACAGAGTCTGGCCGATCGTGTCGGCGCGCTCGAGCAGCAGATGTACAACAACAGTGCCAACCAGGACCTGTTGAACCAGATCAACCAGCTGCGGCAGCAGGTGACCAGCCTGCAGGCCTCGATCGAGCAGTTGCAGCACGACAACGCCCAGCTCAAGCAGTCCGCCCAGGATCAGTACCTGGACCTGGACAGCCGCCTGAACCGGTTGGAAGGTGGCAATGCCCCGGTCCTGCCCCCCGTTCCGGCGAACGCGCCGCAGGCCGCACCGGCCCCGGCCAAACCGGCAGCGGCGGCCACTTCCGAGCGGCCGCCGTCCATCCATGGCGATCCCGGCAGTCTGGCCGCCACGGGCGACGAGCGCACCGCCTACAACGTCGCCTTCGATTCGCTCAAGGCCGGCAAGTACGATGATTCGGCGCAGCTGTTCCTGAGCTTCCTGCAGTTGTATCCGAACGGCGTGTACGCGCCGAATGCGCTGTACTGGCTGGGCGAGAGCTACTACGCCACCCGCAATTTCCCGATGGCCGAGACCCAGTTCCGCGAGCTGCTCTCACGCTATCCGACCCATGACAAGGCCGCGGGCGGCCTGCTCAAGGTCGGCCTCTCGCAGTATGGCGAGGGCAAGGTCGATCAGGCCCAGCAGACGCTGGAGACCGTCGTGGCGCAGTACCCCGGCTCGGACGCCGCGCGCACCGCGCAGGACCGCCTGCAGTCGATCCGCCTGGGCCAGCAGATCCGCTGACCGGGCGTACAATATGTGTCCCGTAGCGCCGAGCTCATGCTCGGCTGCTTTCGTTTCCGGATCGGCCAACCCGCCCGGATCCGGTAGCGCCGGGCCATGCCCGGCGGCTCGCATCACCGGCTGGGCCATGCCCGTCCGGTTGCTGTTGTAGAGCCGAGCCATGCTCTGCTGCTTTCGTTACCGGCCACGGTAGCCCACCCGCCACGTGTCCCACAAAGAAGTTCCCGCCATGACCGCCGTTACCCCGTCCAACGCCGTCGCCACCCCCAGCGACATCGTGCAGTCGCCCCTGCCGCGCCTGAAGATCACCGAGATCTTCACGTCGCTGCAGGGCGAAGCCGATACCGCCGGCTGGCCGACCGTGTTCGTGCGCCTGACCGGCTGCCCGCTGCGCTGCCAGTACTGCGACACCGCGTACGCCTTCCACGGCGGCACCTGGTGGGATATCGACGACATCGTGGCCGAAGTGCTGGCCCAGGGCGTGCGCCACGTCTGCGTGACCGGCGGCGAGCCGCTGGCGCAGAAGCGCTGCCTGGTGCTGCTGCAGAAGCTGTGTGACGCCGGCCTGGACGTCTCGCTGGAAACGTCCGGTGCGCTGGACGTCAGCGCGGTGGACCCGCGCGTATCACGCGTGGTCGACATCAAGACCCCGGGTTCGGCCGAGGTGGCGCGCAACCGCTGGGAGAACCTGCCGCTGCTGACCGCACGCGACCAGATCAAGTTCGTCATCTGCAGCCGCGAGGACTACGACTGGGCCAAGGCCCTGCTGGCCGAGCACGAGCTGGTGAAGCGTTGCACGGTGTTCTTCTCGCCCAGCAAGGGGGAGATCACCGCGCGCCAGCTGGCCGACTGGATTGTTGAAGACCGGCTTCCGGTACGCTTCCAGATGCAGCTGCACAAGATTCTGTGGAACGATGAGCCGGGCCGCTGAGGCCACCCTTGTTTCCTGATGCAACTCCGGCGCGGGACAGCGTGCTGGCTTTCCTCCCCCAACCGGAAGATTTTCCATGAAGAAGGCAGTCGTGCTTCTCTCCGGCGGCATGGATTCAGCCGCCGTCATCGCCATGGCCCAGGAACAGGGCTTTGCCGTGCATGCCCTGAGCGTACGCTATGGCCAGCGCCACACCTCCGAACTGGACGCCGCCGCACGCGTGGCCAAGGCCCAGGGCGTGGTCGCGCACAAGACCGTGGATGTGGACCTGCGCAGCATCGGCGGCTCGGCACTGACCGATGACATCGACGTACCCGAGGCCGGCGGTGCCGGCATTCCGGTCACCTACGTGCCCGCACGCAACACCATCATGCTGTCGCTGGCCCTGGGCTGGGCCGAAGTGCTGGGCGCCAACGACATCTTCTGTGGCGTCAATGCCGTGGATTACTCCGGCTACCCGGACTGCCGCCCCGAGTTCATCGCCGCCTTCCAGACCCTGGCCAACCTGGCGACGAAGTCCGGCGTGGAAGGTGCAGGCATCAAGGTGCACGCGCCGCTGCAGTTCCTGAGCAAGGGCCAGATCGTCAGCGAGGGTGTGCGCCTGGGCGTGGACTTCGGCCTGACCGTGTCCTGCTACAACGCCGATGCCAACGGTGCCGCGTGCGGCCACTGCGATGCCTGCCGCCTGCGTGCACAGGGCTTCGCCGACGCCGGCGTGGCCGACCCGACGCTGTACGCCTGAGGTGATGGGGGCTGATGCCCCAATGGTGGGTGCCAACCTTGGTTGGCACTGAGCGCTGGGCAGGTCTGACTCTGGTGGGTGCCAACCTTCGTTGGCACTTTGCGCCGGGCAGGCCTGACTCTGGTGGGTGCCAACCTTGGTTGGCACTTTGCGCCGGGCAGGCCTGACGCTGGTGGGTGCCAACCTTGGTTGGCACTGTGCGCCGTGCAGGTCTGACACTGTTGGGTGCCAACCTTGGTTGGCACTGTGCGCCGGGCAGGTCTGACACTGGTGGGTGCCAACCTTGGTTGGCACTGTGCGCCGGGCATGGCCCGGCGCTACCGCTGCTGCAACCAACCCGAAGCTTCGATGAAGGCCCGCACCGCCTTGGGATCGGCGTAGTCCAGCTCGATCATCCGCGCGATCCCCGCCTTCTCATCGGCCTGCCGGCGCATGTACTCCTGCGCGATGCGATAGCCGGCGTAGTAGCCGATGTCGCTCACGCCGAACGGATTGCGGGCACTGTTGTACAGCCAGTTGTCCAGGTCATCGCCGTCCATCTCGGCGATGAACCGGGTACGTATCTCCGCCTCGTGCAGCGGGCCGTAGTCATAGAGCGGCAGGGCAGGGCGCCTGCCGCTGATGCGCTCGGCGATGTACTCGGCCACACCCTCGCGTACCGCGTACTGCGCCAGATTGCCGGTGGTCTCGCGTTGCTGGGTGTGCACATACTCATGCAGGTTGTTCTGCGCGTTGTTCGCGCCGGGGCGGCTGTCATAGAAGATGCGCAGGCGGCTGCGCATCGGCTCCGGCAGTTCGCTGACATCCACGCGCTCGTCGCCCAGTGCCATCTCCGCACCGATCAGCACCTGGTCGCCCAGCGTGGTGCCGCCGGTACGCAGCACGCCCACCGCATAGGTGATCGTGGCCGGGCGCAGGGCGGGGTAGAGCGTGCGGAAGGCGGCCAGATCACGCTCCAGCGAGGCACTGGCCCGCTGCGCGTTGGTCGTGAGTGGTCGTACTGAGGTCCAGAAGCGCGGCCACGCGTTCATGGCCTCGGCGTATTCGCGGGCGGTGTAGTTGCGCACGTGCATCAGCGCGTGCAGGCCAGGGCTACCCGGATCGATATAGCGCTGCTGGACCAGCGCCACCCGGCGCTCGGCATCGGGTTCGGTGCGCACGGCATCGTAGGTGGCCCAGAAGCGGGCGATGTCGTCGCTACGCACCGGGGACGGCGCTGCCAGCGCGGCGCCGGGCAACAGCAGTGCGGCGATCAGGGGCAGGCAGCGGCGCATCCAGGCTCTCCAGTGGGGATCAGGGATGGGATGCGCGGTGCGGGCGGAAGGTTTAAGCCGGTTCAAGCCGGCTGCCCGGGCGCTTGATTGCCCGGGCTGCGGGTATGGGGTTTCGCGTCGCGTGGCAAAGTGGGGTAGAATGCCCACCCCCGCCACGCGGCTGGGGCAGTGCACCGGGCCGTTAGCTCAGTCGGTAGAGCAGAAGACTTTTAATCTTTTGGTCGTAGGTTCGAATCCTACACGGCCCACCATGTGCACCAAGGGTTTCAGCCCTTCCCCCGCGCTCCGCAAAATATCCACCGCTCCGCGCGGTGCTTGGCTGCGGCCGCCTGATCGACTATCTCTGCTTTCAAATCGAGCGATCGCAATTGCCAATTGGGGTAAGGCGCAAAGACCTGAGCCTTTGCGCCGATGTTCATGTGGGGAACGTTACTCGAAGATCACTTGATCGCCTTGGAAGAACTGGCTCCAAGTATTCACAACCACGCAGCCATCGTTGTTGCAGTACTTTTCCGTACATTGGTACCAGCCACCCCCGAGAGGGCTGCAGGTTGTTTGAAAGCCGGCGGCCTTCGCTTCAGGCACCACACCAATTGTAGACATCGCACCGATCGTGACAGCAATGAAACCGAACAGGATGTTATGGGTCTTCATAATCACTCCTCTAGGTCTTGGCTAGCTCGACATCTACGAGCGGTTCAGAGTCTTTCAGCTCTCCGATTTCCGTGCTATAGGGAAATTCCTACATTTTGGTTTCCCGAACTCGCCTCGCGCGTGTCCACAGAACGCAGGTGATGGTGGCAACAACCATTACGCCGGCCCAACGCCAGCTGCGGCCAGACCAGTACCCAGTTTCATTGCTCCCAGATCACGGCCAGTGGCCGGCCAGACGCGTGGGCCGTTCCGTCCAGATTGCCGCCGCTGCCAGAGGCCGGTTGCGCCAGAGCCAAGTTGAAAAGCGGTGCCGGCTTGCGCGAGGCGCGTTTGGTCCAGCAGCAGCCCAGGAGCGTAGCTCGATTACTTGATGCTCTCGGGGCTGAAGCCGCGCTTGAAGTGATACTCAACCAGCATCCACCCGCTATCGATCCCTGTATGGGCCCAAGTTTCGATGGAGCCATCTGCCTGGCGACTCGTGATCGTGATCGCCTCGCCCTGCCGCCCTGAGGCGGGCAGCTCCACAGTTGAGCCGCTGGATGTTCGAGTCAGCGGTTGCGGCTCAATCTGCCTGCGGACAATCGAAATCTCTCCCCCAGAGGTGACGGGCGCGTATCCGGGAGACCGTGCCTTGACCCACGCCAGAATGGACGCGGCCTCGACGGAGCCTGCTGGCCAGGTCGTCCGCGATTCCACGGTGGTGCGCGCCTTCACGGGTGCGGCGTCTGCACCGACCAGTGCCGGGCCGACAAACACACTCGTCAACAGCGCGATGCCGAAAGCAAGCGACGTCATCTGCATGGGAATTCCTTTCCTTGGACAGCGATCAATGGGTGCGTTCCCCACCTCCTGTGGAGACTACTTCGCCGTCGCAGCCTTGGCCTCTGCTGCCTCGCGTTCCGCCGCCACGGTGGCAGCCACATTCGCAGCGCGGGCGGCGGCGTTCGCGGCCCGCTCCGCCGTGGCACGATCCGCATCGAACTGCGCCAGCCGTTGGATGCTGTATCTGCGCTCCAGTTCAGCTGATGCAGCGAAGCTGTCGGGATGCTTCGCGGCGCAGGCCTGCTGCACCAGTTGCACCGCACGGTCGGACAGCCCGGGCTGGAGGTTAGCGAGCAGGCAGTCGCCATACGGAGCGGATGCGGTTGGGCCTGCGGCCAGTGCGACGACGATCATTGCATTCAACATGCGTACCTCCTTGTAGGTTTGAACATGACGATGGACCGGTCCGGCCCGAGTATGGACCGCTTTGCGGCAGCGGGCTACTCGGCCCGCACATCCCGGCACACCAGCTCGGCCAAACTGCGGCAGGCGAAGAACAGCCCTTCCACTACCCCGGCGTCCAGATGCCGGTCCGGCGTGGCCATTTCCCGGCAGCGGTCGGCGGCGTGCAGCATTTCCGCCACGGTGAGCATGCCGATGGCCGCCCGCTCCACCCGCGACAGGGCAACCCCACGCCCCGGGGAAACGTCGGCCTCAGGCCAGGGCAGACCATCGGCACCTTCACCCGCGCGGATGCGTTTCAGGCAGCCCAGGAAGGTGCTCAGTTCGGGCGATGGGTTGTCGTCGTCATCATCGATGCTGGCGGCGTGTGAAGCATAGTGCGGACGTTCGGTCATCTCGGCTTCCTCGGCTCTTGCGTGGACGTGCCACCGCGCAGAGCGGGTGGCGGGCGATGCGTGGCTGCAAGCCGGGATGACATCAAGCAATTGACCGGCGGGTCCAGAGACCCCCACGCACCGCCCGCCATGAAGGCCGATGGATCACCCGCCGGCACCATCCAGTGATGATGCCGACGGGGGAGCGCAAACAACATGCTTGAAAGTAATCACGGGCTTGCAGGCCCGGTGCCACTTGTTGTCGGTGGCGCTGCATGGTGATTACGCACGCGCTTGGATTTCAATGAGGATTCTCCGAAGAGAAATGTGGAACCAAGGCGCGCGACGATGGTGGCGCAGGTGCATCTGATGCGGCAAGCGACAGCACGCGACGTGTTGATGCTTACGCCCGGTTTATCGCGTTGGAAGTTGTCGAGAACAGCGGGTGGCGGCGACCGTGCCGTGATGTGTCGCGTGGAAAATGGGCGTGACTTTCGCCTGCAGCGGTGGCAAGGCCTGCGAGTCGTACCCTCGAAAATCGGTGCATTTGCGACGACCGAGATGTTGGCGTCCGCGCCAGAGCGAGGTGTTGTAGAGCCGAGCCATGCTCGGCTGCAGTTCGCGTCAGGGCCAAGCCGAGCGTGGGCTCGGCTCTACAGTGATCCATCCACGCTTGGCGTGGATCTACAGCGACCTCGCGCTATGCTCGGCCTCTTTCCCAGGACGGGTTCCCCCATGCGCCCCATCGTGCTGTCGCTGTTGTTGTCCGCCGTCTCCCCCGCGCCACTGATGGCCGCCGAACCCGCGCCGTCCGCGCAGACAACGCCGGCCGCGCCGCTCGTCATCGGCGAGACCTTCACCGTGCAATCGAAGGCGCTGGGCGAGACCCGCCGCATCAATGTCTACCGCCCGCAGCCGTGGGGCCTGGATCCGAAGGCACCGCTGCCGGTGCTCTACATGCCCGACGGCGGCATCGGCGAGGACTTCCTGCATGTGGCGGGGCTGGTGCAGGTGCTGACCGGTAACGGCAGCATGCGCCCGTTCCTGCTGGTCGGCATCGAGAACACCGAGCGCCGCCGCGACATGACCGGCCCCAGCAAGGACCCGCAGGACCAGAAGATCGCGCCGCGCATCGGCGGTTCGGCGGCCTACCGCGCCTTCCTGCGCGATGAACTGATGCCGCAGGTGCGCCAGCGCTACCCGACCACCGACGAGCGTGCGTTGATCGGCGAATCGTTGGCCGGCCTGTTTGTGGTTGAAACACTGCTGCAGGAACCGACCCTGTTCAACAGCTACATCGCGCTCGATCCCAGCCTGTGGTGGAACCGTGGCACCTTGCTGGCCGGCGCAGCCACGCAGCTGCCGGCGGTGACGCAGGCAAAGCCACGCGTATTCCTGGCCAGCAGCGGGCAGCCGGAACTGGCCAGTTCCGCGGCGCAGTTGGCCACGCTGCTGCAACAGCCGTCGCCGTCGCCCCTGGTGAAGTACCTGCCGCTGCCGGAAGAAACCCACTCCACGATCTATCACCCGGCCGCATTGCAGGCGCTGCGCACGCTGTTCCCCGCGCCGCCGGCTTCGCCCTGACCGCACTGGCACCGGCGTGCACCGCATGCAAGGATGCGGCAGCGGCGCCGTCCGGTGCGCCGCCCGTAACGGGAGCGTGTGGATGCAGCGTGTGCGTGGATGGAGTGTGGCGGCCTGTCTGGCCGTAAGTGGCTGTGTGATGTCGGTGGCGCCACCGGCGGCGCAGAGTGAGGCAAAGCAAAGCGCGTCTACCGTCGCGCCGGGTGTGGTGCTGCCGGATACCGAGGCGCTGCGCGTGCACGATCCGTTCGGCCGCGATTACCCGGTGTGGGTGGCGTTGCCGGCCGACTACGCCGCACATCCGGAAAAGCGCTATCCGGTGCTGTACGTGACCGACGCGCTGTACAGCTTCCCGCTGGTACGCAGCGTGCGACACATGGTGGGGCAGCGGGGCGTCAACATCGAAGACTTCATCCTGGTGGGGCTGCCGCCGCAGGAGGGGCTGACCTCCAGGCAGAGCCGCTCGCGCGACTACACGCCCAGCGACCCGGCACGTACCGATCCGCGGGACTACAGTGATGACGTCAGCTACGGCGGTGCCGCGCACTATCGCGACTTTCTTGCCGAGCAGGTGCTGCCGATGATCGATGCGCGCTACCGCACCGATCCGGCGCGGCGCGCCTATGCAGGCCATTCCTATGGTGGCCTGTTCGGTGCCTATGTGCTGACCACGCGCCCGGACATGTTCCGTAGCTACATCCTGTCCAGTCCGTCGCTGTGGTTCGATGATCATCGCGTGCCGCGCATGCAGGCGGAGGCCAAGGCGCCGACGCAGCCGACCACGGTGGTGCTGTCGGTAGGCAGCTTTGAAACGGTCAAGCCCGAGCCGCGTTACTTCACCCGCAACGACATGCTGCGCGACAACGCCGAGTTCGCCGAGCAGCTGCGCAGCAGCGGGCGTTCGTTGAAGGTGGAGAACATGGTGATCGATGACGAGGACCACTTCACGGTCTACCCGGACGTGATCACGCGCGCGCTGCTGAGGGTGTTTCCGGGCACCGGGCCGTACAGCAGCGGTTGATGGCGGATGTCATCCACACAGGACGTGGATGGACGCTTCACGCCGCCTGTGCATCCGGCCCGGTCAATACGCCCACATCCGCGTGGCGGAAGCACAGGCGGATCGCATCGAGCAGCTCGCTCATGTTGTACGGCTTGGGCAGGAAATGGATGCCGTCGCGCAGCTGCGGCAGGACGGCGTGCTGGTCCATGCCCGATGTCACCAGGATCGGCAGCTGGGGATGCAGGCCGCGGACCCGGTTGGCGGCTTCAATACCGCTGATCGGGCCCAGATTGACATCGGTGAACAGCAGGTCGAAGCGCTCACCGGCGGCCAGCAGTCCAAGCGCTGCTTCTGCAGAGCTCACCCCCACCACGTGGCAGGCTTGGCTTTCCAGCGCCATGCGGCTCAGTTCGCGGGTCTCCTCCGCGTCCTCGATCAGCAGGACGCGCGGTTCAACGTGGCGCTTGGACAGCAACATGACGCGACAACTCCGGACAGCGACGGTGAAAAGGCGCGCAAGTATGCGCAATCCGGTAGTGATCCCGGCGTGCACGGCAAGCCACGTGGATGTTACAGGCGGCGGCGCCGGCGCATGTCCCAGGCCAGGACCGCGACCGCCAGCAGAGCCGTGCCGATGCGCAGGCTGGTGGCCTGCCAACCCAGCGCCACGGCGTCGTCCAGGCTGAACACGTTCCAGGCCAGGTTCATCGACACATGCAGCACCAGGCCGCACCACAGGGTGTTGCCATCCAGGCGGTCCAGCCAGGCGAAGACGAAGCCGCCCAAGGCGATCACCGTACCGACGAACAGCGCCACCCCGCCGCCATCGAAACCGCCGAATCCAAGCCAGTGCACCATGCCGAACAACAGGGCCTGCGGGAGTGCGAGCAAGGGCCACGGGCCGCGCACGATCTTCACCAGCAGAATGAAGCCCAGGCCGCGGAACAGAATCTCTTCGGCCAGCGGGAACAGAACGGCCAGCATCGTCGCATCGAGGGCGGTCAGCGCCGTGTTGGGTCGGCCGAGCACGGCCAGACCCACCCAGCAGGGCAGGCTGGCCAGCAGCACCCATAGCGGTCCGCGCATCCCGTTGCCGCGCAGGCCGAGGCTTTCGGCCAACCCCATGTGGCGCGGACGCAGCAGCAGGGCCAGCAGCACGGCCACCAGCACCGCCAGGGCGTTGTCGAGCAGGCTGCCGCCATAGGGGATCGGCAGGCCGGGGATGGGCCGCCCCAGCGCCGCCGCGATGTCACGTACGTTCAGCCCCAGGCCCGTTCCCAGCAGGACCAGCAGGATCCGGGCGGCAGTCGGCAGGCGGGACAGGGCACTCATCAGCGCATTCCATGCGGGACCAGGCCACAGTGTGCGAGGCGGCGCGATGCAGGGCACGCGCCGGAAGTCCCCCTGCCATCGGTCATGCGTTGCCGGACAGTCATCGCAGAGCAGGTAGAGTCCAGAGCAGACCTGACAGGAGCAATGCCGATGCTGTGCCCCGTGTGCAAGACCCAGACCCTGCAGATGGCCGAGCGCCATGGCATCGAGATCGACTACTGCCCGAATTGCCGCGGCGTGTGGCTGGATCGTGGCGAACTGGACAAGATCATCGAGCGCGCCAATGCCGGTGCGGCGGTGCCGCCACCGCCGCCAGCACAGGCACAACCGGCGGCAGTGCCACCGCCGGTGATGCACCGCGATACCCGCCACCTTGGCCAGCGTCACGACGAAAACCGTGGCCAGCACGGTTACGGCTACAAGAAAAAGAAGAAGGAAAGCTTCCTGTCCGACCTGTTCGATTTCTGACAGGCCCACGGGGCAGCGGCGATCCCGGGGGCGTCAGGCCCGGCGCAGGATGAACTCGCGATCGCGGCTGTCGCCGACGATGAAGTCGTATTCGCCGGCCTTGCTGCAACCGTAGCGCGCGTAGAAGCGCTGTGCGCCGAGGTTCTCCTCCCAGACGCCGACCCACAGGGTGCGGCGCTGCGGCGTATCCAGCCAATGCAGGAACGCCTCCATCAGGCGCGCCCCGTGGCCGCCGTTCTGGTACGCCGCCAGCACATACAGGCGCTTGAGTTCGATGTCGCCGTCGCGGGCGTCGACATGCGGCAGGGTGTTGGCTCCTGCGGCCAGATAGCCAACCACCGTATCGCCATCGAGCAGCAGCCAGACCGCGCTGCGTGGATCGGACAGCTCGATGCGCTGCGGCTGCGTGCTGTAGTGCGCGTGCAGGAACGCATGCAGATCCTGCGGCGGATAGGAGTCGCCCCAGGTTTCGGTGTAGGTGGCGATGGCGATCGCTGAGAGCGCTTCAGCGTCGGCGAAGGTGGCGCGGCGGATCTGCAAGGCCATGATGCAAGCTGCGAAAGAACGTGCCGCAGTGTAGCCGGCCCCGGTCTGAACCGAGGCCGGCTGCTGCACGCATTGTGCCGACTAGAACCACATGCGCACGCCCGCTACCCAGCGCGTGTCGCGCGCGTGGTCGCCGGCATAGTCGGCGGTATCGCCGAAACTGCGCTCATGGGTGATACCGATGTAAGGCGCGAAGCGGCGGCTGAACTCGTAGCGCAGGCGCAGTCCGGCCTCGACCTTGTTCAGGCCGCGCCCGATGCCGTACTCCGGTTCGTCCTTGCTGGCCACGGTGGCCTCCACCAGCGGCTGCAGGATCAGCCGGTTGGTCAGCAGCACGTCGTACTCCACTTCGGCCTTGGCCAGCAGCTGTCCGCCGGAGCCGGCATAGAGCGTGGCCGAACTCTCGAACTTGTACGGCGCCAGGCCCTGGATGCCGATGGCCGCCCAGGTTCGGGAATCGGCGGGGCGGAAGTCCTGGCGGACACCCACCAGTACATCCCACCAGGGCGACACGCTGCGCCCGTACAGTGCTTCCACCGCCGAGGATTCGGTGCGGCCCTCACTGCGCTCGCCATCGGTGCGCAGCCACAGGCGGTTGATGTTGCCGCCGATCCAGCCGGTGGCCTCCCAGGCTTGGCCGTTGCTGTTTTTGCCGTCCCAATGCTCCAGGCGGTCGATCAGCAGCAGGCTGTTGATCTCCGGCGCATGCTCCATCGCGCCATGGGCGATGGGCGGGAACGCGGCGGCACGATCGGCGTCGGTGGGCACTGGAATCGGCTCGCGCGGCTCGGTCGGCGCGGACGTGCCGTGACCCATCGCCGCGTGATCCATCTGCGAGTGATCCATCGTCGAATGATCCATCTTCGAGTGATCAACCGCGTCTTCGGCAGTGGGCTGCTTGGTCTTCGGCGCCGGTGCCGGTGCGGGCGTGGGCATGTCATGGCCCGCGTGCGACTGTGCGAAAGCAGGCAGTGCGACGGTCAGGGCCATTGCCAGCAGGCTGGGGGAGGAAAGGGAGCGTCTCATTCTTCGATCCTCACTTCGCGCATCATCCCCGCTTCCATGTGGTAGAGCAGGTGGCAGTGATAGGCCCAGCGGCCGAGCGCGTCGGCGCGAACGCGGTAGCTGCGGCGGGTGCCCGGCGGCATGTCCACCGTGTGCTTGCGCAGCTGGAAGTTGCCCTGCGCGTCCTCCACATCGCTCCAGACGCCATGCAGGTGGATCGGATGCTGCATCATCGTGTCGTTGACCAGCACGATGCGCATGCGCTCGCCGTAGTTCAGCCGCAGTGGCTCGGCGCTGGCGAATGGAATGCCGTCGAACGACCAGGAGAACTTCTCCATGTGGCCGGTCAGGTGCAGCTCGATCTCACGGCTGGGCTCGCGGCCATCGGGATCGTCGAACAGGCTGCGCATCGCGCCGTAGGTCAGCACCTGGCGGCCGTTGTCGCGCAGGCCGATGCCTGGATCGTCCAGCTTGGGATCGGTGGCCGAGCTCTGCATGTCCACCAGCGGATTGTTGCGTTCGCTGGCCGGGTGCTGCGGAGCCTTGCCGGTGGTCGTCGCGCCGCCATGCGCGCCGTGCCCCATGCTGGCGCCGCAGCCGCCTTCCATGCCTTTCATCGCGGCCATGTCATGACCGCCGTGACCGCCGCCCATGTCGTGACCCATATCGCTCATCGTCAGCAGCGGGCGTGGGTCGCGGGCGGGAACCGGCGCCTGCAGGCCGTGGCGCACGGCCAGGGTGCCGGCCGCGTAGCCGGTGCGGCCCATGTCCTGGCAGAAGATGGTGAACGCATCCTGCCCGCTGGGTTCGACCAGCACGTCGTAGGTCTCGGCGGGGGCGATGCGGAACTCATCGATGCTGACCGGATGGATGTACTGGCCATCGGCAGCGACCACGGTCATCTTCAGGCCGGGAATGCGCACGTCGAAGTAGGTCATCGAGGCGCCGTTGATGAAGCGCAGCAGCACCTTCTCGCCAGTGCGGAACAGCCCGGTCCAGTTGCCGGCCGGCGCGGTGCCGTTCATCAGGTAGGTGTACGTATGCGCGTTGATGTCGGAGATGTCGGTGGGTGTCATCCGCATCCGTCCCCACATGCCGCGGTCGGACAGCGCCGCAGACCAGCCATCGCGGCGCACATCGCGCACGAAGTCGGGCAGGGTGCGCTTGTAGTAGTTGTCGTGCTCGGCGAGCTTCTTCATGCGCCGGAACAGTGCACCCGGGTCCATGTCGGTCCAGTCCGACAGCATGATCACGTGCTCGCGGTCGTGCCGGTACGGGGCCGGCTCGGCCGGGTCGATGATCAGTGCGCCATACAGGCCGGCCTGCTCCTGGAACATCGAATGGCTGTGATACCAGTACGTGCCCGACTGCTTGAGCTGGAAGTGGTAGTGGTAGGTCTCGCCGGGACCGATGCCGTTGAAGCTCAGGCCCGGGACGCCGTCCATGTTGGCCGGCAGCAGGATGCCGTGCCAGTGGATCGAGGTCGGGTGGCGGTCCAGCGTATTGCGTACGAACAGATCCACGGTCTGGCCCTCGCGCCAGCGCAGGATCGGTGCCGGCAGTGAGCCGTTGACGGTGATCGCCGGCCGGGTGCGACCAGTGAAGTTGGCCAGCGATTCGCCGATGGCCAGTTCCAGGCGGGTATCGGTCAGCACGGCGGGTGCGCCGGCCAGGCGCGGGGCGGCACTGGCCGCAGCGAGCGCTCGCTGCGGCACGCCGACCGAGGCGATGCCGGCAACCACGCCGCCAGCGGCGAGACCCTGAACGAACAGGCGGCGCGACGGCATGGGCAGGGCGCCCGGGCCGGGGGGAATGCGGGTATTCATGGTGGTGACTCCAGACACGGTAGGACGCCGGCAGCGGGCCGGCTTGAGTGCGCGTGGCGCACGACGCGTGTGGATCAGGCGATGGGAGGGCGGGAAAGTGGCGGCAACGGCGGCGCCGGGCGGCCGTTGGCCGGCATCGGCTGCGGTGTCAGCGACAGGCCGGGACCGGCCATGAAGGGCAGCGCCTGCACCGCCAGCAGGGGATGCTGGGCGCAGCTGCGCAGGCAGTCCTTGATCTGGCAATGCGCATCGTGGGCCGCCGGTTGGGCCTGCGGCGCCTCGTCGGCGGACATGGCGGCGTGGTGATGGCAGTCGGCGTCGCCCGCCATCGTCGCCATCATCACGTGGGCCATGCGGCCCATCTCCTCATGACCGCTGGCCATGGCCGCGTTCAGCCCGTTGAGCAACAGGCTGAGCATGAGCACGACGCGGAGCAGGGTCGAGGCCAGGGACATGGCGCTAATCTAGCCGCAAGCGGGCCCGGATGCACTTCCGGCTGAATGGCCGGTTCAAGATTGGAGCGGCACCAATGTAGAGCCGAGCCCGCGCTCGGCTGCTTCTGCGGCAATGGCAGCCGAGCGTGGGCTCGGCTCTGCAGGAGGCCGGGCGCTACCCCTCTTCGCGCACGATTTCCACCAGGCGCGGACCATAGCGGCTCAGCTTGGTGCCACCGATGCCGCCGACCCGGGCCAGCTCGTCCAGGCTGGTGGGGCGCTGTTCGGCGATGTTGCGCAGGGTACTGTCGTGGAAGATCACGAAGGCCGGCACGTTCTGCTCGCGGGCCAGTTCGGCACGCAGGCCGCGCAGGGCATTGAACAGGGCCAGATCCTGCGGGGGGACCGACAGGCCGGTGCGCTGCGCGCTGCGTTCGCGGCCGGCGCTGGTCGCAGCCTCGCGGCGCATGTTCACCGTGCGGCGGCCCTTCAGTACGTCGCGGCTGGCATCGGTCAGGCGCAGGCCACCGTGGCCTTCGCTATCCACTTCGAGCAGGCTGGCGGCCACCAGCTGGCGGAATACGCTGCGCCAGGTCCGTGCATCCAGGTCGCGGCCGATGGCGTAGGTGCTGAGCTGGTCATGACCTTGCTGGCGCACCTTCTCGTTCTCGCTGCCGCGCAGGATGTCGATCAGGTGGCCGACGCCGTAGCGCTGGCCGCTGCGGTAGACGCAGCTCAGTGCCTTCTGCGCGGGAACCGTCGCGTCCCATGCCGCTGGCGGGGTCAGGCAGTTGTCGCAGTTGCCGCAGGGGCGGGGATAGGTCTCCCCGAAGCCGGCCAGCAGCACCTGGCGGCGGCATTGCATGGATTCGCAATAGCCGAGCAGGTGGTCGAGCTTGGACCGCTCCAGCTGCTTGCGTTCCTCGCCGGCTTCGGACTGCTCGATCATCTGCTTGAGCAGCACGACGTCGCCCAGGCCGTAGCACAGCCATGCTTCGGCCGCTTCGCCGTCGCGGCCGGCGCGGCCGGTTTCCTGGTAGTAGCCTTCCATCGACTTGGGCAGGTCGGTATGCGCAACGAAGCGCACGTCCGGCTTGTCGATGCCCATGCCGAAGGCGATGGTGGCGCACATGACGATGCCGTCCTCGCGCAGGAAGCGGCGCTGGTTGTCCGCGCGGACGTCGGCGGGCAGGCCGGCGTGGTAGGGCAGGGCGTTGAAGCCCTGTCCGCGCAGGTACTCGGCGGTTTCCTCGACCTTGCGCCGCGACATGCAGTAGACGATGCCCGCCTCGCCGCGATGGCCGCGCAGGAAATCGGTCAGCTGCTTGCGTGCGTTGTCCTTCTGCACCACGGTGTAGCGGATGTTGGGGCGGTCGAAGGAGCTGACGAAATGGCGGGCATCCTGCAGGTCCAGGCGCTCGGCGATCTCGCGCTGGGTCGGCGGATCGGCGGTGGCTGTCAGGGCAATCCGGGGAATCTGCGGCCAGCGCTCGTGCAGCACCGTCAGCTGGCGGTACTCGGGGCGGAAGTCATGGCCCCATTGCGACACGCAATGGGCTTCGTCGATCGCGAACAGGGCGATCCGGCTGCGCGAGAGCAGGGACAGGAAGCGACCCGTCAGCAGGCGCTCGGGTGCGACATAGAGCATGTCCAGCTCACCGGCCAGCAGTTCGCGTTCGACGCGGCCGGCAGTGTCCGCGTCCAGCGTCGAGTTCAGGTATTCGGCGCGCACACCCAGCTGGCGCAGGGCTTCGACCTGGTCCTGCATCAGTGCGATCAGCGGTGAGATGACAATGCCGCATCCGTCGCGCAGCAGGGCGGGCACCTGGTAGCACAGCGACTTGCCACCACCGGTGGGCATCAACACCAGGGCGTCGTGACCGGCAGCCACGTGCTCCACGATGTCCTGCTGCGGACCACGGAAATCGTCGTAACCAAAGACGCGGTTGAGCAGGTCGTGCGCGGGACGGGAAGCCATCGCGCTAGTTTACCCCGGAGGGAGGGGTAGGGGTTCGGCAGGGCTGCGCCCTGCACCTGCAGAGGCAACTGCAACGGCAACGGCCGGAGCAAAAGCGGGTTTCCTGTGAGTTGGCGGGATGGGTCCGGTTGCGGGGGACGCCGCAAGTACGTCCCTGTAGGCTCGGTCGCGCCATCCATGGCGCTTACGCCCCCGCAACCGGACCCACCCCGCCTTCGACAGATTTCCACGATCTGTCGGGACATGCCTTTGGGTCGGATCCGTTTTCCGCAGGAAAACGGATCCGACCCCATTCTGTTTGTCGATATCTGACAGATTTCATCCACGCAGGGCGTGGATGGCCCCACCGTCACCGGGAACCTGTGGAAGGCGGGGCGGTGTGGGCTTGCAGGACCGTTGGCGCCATGGATGGCGCCATCGAGCCCCCATGGACGGGTTTACGGCGTGTCCTGCAAGCCCACACCGCCCCGCCCAATAAGCAGACAGCCCAGAGCCGGCTGTTGCCTTTGACGTTGCACTGGCTTGCAGCAGGTGCAGGGCGCAGCCCTGCCGAACACCCCCCAACCCTTACTGGAGCAGGGAGCGCAGCATCCACGCATACTTCTCGTGGGTCTGCAGGCGCTGGGTCATCAGATCCTCGGTCGGGGCATCATCGCCCTTGGCCGCCACCTCCAGCACTTCACGCGCCGTACGGCAGACCGCTTCGTTGGCGACCACCAACTGGCGTACCATTTCCCGCCAGTCCGCACTGTCGGTCAGGCCCGGCTCCTCGGCGATCGAGGTCAGCGCAGCGAACTCCCGGTAGGAGCCCGGGGCATTGAAGCCCAGCGCGCGGATGCGCTCGGCCACATCGTCCAGGGCCGCCCATTGCTCGGTGTACTGTGTTTCAAACATGGTGTGCAGCGAGTTGAACATCGACCCGGTCACGTTCCAGTGGAAGTTGTGCGTCTTCAGGTAGAGCGTGAACGCGTCAGCCTGGAAGCGCGACAGACCGTCGGCGATCTTCTTGCGGTCGCCCTGGGTGATCCCGATATCGATATTGGGGGCCGACGGCGCCGCAGCGGCAAGCTTCTGCTTGCCGGTCTTGGCCTTGGTCGGGCTCTTGGTCTTCGCCATGGGGTTCCTCCTTTGTGGAATCGTTGGTCTTCACAATAAATCAGTCTTGACGACTGTTTGCTTTCAAAGTTTTAAACGAACCGATTGATGAACGCTATCGACAAAATGCCGCAGTCCCGCCTGCGCCAACAGCGCGCCGCCATCGACGGCGCAATGAGCCGCGACCGGGGCCGTTTGCTGGGGATGCTCTCGCGTTGCCAGGCCAAGCCACAGGATGCGGCACTGGCTGCTACCTTCGAGCAGGCCTTGCAGGCGTCGGTGCAGCGCCGGCAGAAACGGGCGCAGCAGCAACCAGCCATTACTCTGGACCCCCAGCTGCCGATTGCGCGTGAAGCCGATGCCATCATCGCGCTGATCCGGGATCACCAGGTGGTGGTGATCGCGGGCGAAACGGGCTCGGGCAAGACCACCCAGCTGCCCAAGCTGTGCCTGGCCGCCGGCCGTGGCCAGGCCGGCATGATCGGTTGCACCCAGCCGCGCCGGATCGCCGCACGCGCGGTGGCCAGCCGCGTGGCACAGGAGCTGCAGAGCGAGCTGGGCCAGCTGGTCGGCTACCAGGTGCGCTTCAACGACAAGGTCAGCGAGGACAGCCGCATCAAGTTCATGACCGACGGCATCCTGCTGGCGGAGATCGCCAGCGACCGCTGGCTGTCGAACTACGACACGATCATCGTCGATGAAGCGCATGAACGCAGCCTCAACATCGACTTCCTGCTCGGCTATCTGAAGCAGCTGCTGCGCAAGCGGCCGGACCTGAAACTGATCGTCACCTCGGCCACCATCGACACCGACCGTTTCGCCCAGCATTTCGACGACGCGCCGGTGATCAGCGTGGAGGGCCGTACCTATCCGGTCGAGGTGCGCTACCGCGCGCTGGAAGGCGAGGGCGAGCAGGAGGGCGAACGCACCGTCAACGATGCGATCGTGTCGGCGATCGACGAGATCACGCGCCTGGACGCGCGGGGCGATGTGCTGATCTTCCTGCCGGGTGAACGTGAGATCCGCGACGCCCACCAGTCGCTGGAGCGACGCCGGTACCGCAATACCGAGGTGCTGCCGTTGTATGCACGGCTGTCCAACCAGGACCAGGACCGGGTGTTCAACCCCGGGCCGAGCCGGCGCATCGTGCTGGCCACCAACGTGGCCGAGACCTCGCTGACGGTGCCGCGTATCCGTTATGTGGTCGATCCGGGCTTCGCCCGCGTCAAGCGTTACAGCCCGCGCAACAAGCTTGACCGCTTGCACATCGAGCCGATCTCGCAGGCCAGCGCCAACCAGCGCAAGGGCCGCTGCGGCCGTATCGCCGAGGGCATCTGCTACCGCCTGTATGCGGAGGCCGATTTCCAGGCCCGGCCGGAGTTCACCGATCCGGAAATCCGCCGCTCCAGCCTGGCCGGGGTGATCCTGCGCATGCTGCAGTTGGGTCTGGGCCGCATCGAGGATTTTCCTTTCCTGGAAGCACCGGACGAACGTGCGGTGGCCGATGGCTGGCAGCAGCTGACCGAGCTGGGCGCGATCGACAGCGAGCGGCGCATGACCGCGATCGGCAAGCAGATGGCGCGCCTGCCGGTGGATGTGAAGCTGGCACGCATGCTGGTGGCGGCACAGGCGGCCGGCTGCCTGCGGCCGATGCTGGTGATCGCCTCGTTCCTGGGCATCCAGGACCCGCGCGAGCGACCGGCCGAGGCACGGGGGGCCGCCGACACCGCGCATGCCCAGTTCGCCGACGGCCGCTCCGAGTTCGTCGGCGTGCTGCGCCTGTGGGATGCCTACCGGCAGGCCCATGAAGATCTGACCCAGTCCAAGCTGCGCGACTGGTGCGGGCGGCATTTCCTTGGATTCCTGCGCATGCGCGAGTGGCGCGAGCTGCATCGCCAACTACGCTTGCTGTGCGAGGAGCTGGGCTGGAAGGAAGAGCCCGTGGAAGCATCGATGGCACCGTTGCTGGCGGGCAGCAGTGCGCCGGCGGCCGCACGTGATGACGCGGCAGCGGTGAAAGCCACGCGGGGCCAGCTGCACCGCGCTGCCCGCCTGGCCCGCGAGGGCAAGGCAGACGCCGTGCCGGCGCCGGTGGCGGCGCGGGCGCAGAAAGAGCAGGCGCCTGCCGGCGGCGGCTTCAGTGAACGCGTGCGGGCTTCGGCCTATCAGACGCTGCATCGTGCACTGGTGGCGGGCCTGCCTACGCAGATCGGCCATCGCACCGAGAAGGGGGATTTCCTCGCGCCGCGCCAGCGCCGCTTCTTGCCGTTCCCCGGTTCCGTGCTGTCCAAGCGGCCACCCCCCTGGTTGCTGGTGGCCAACCTGCTCGACACGCAGAAGGTGTGGGGCATGACCCTGGCGGCGATCGAGCCGGACTGGGTGATTGCCGAGCTGCCGCACCTGCTCCTGCGCAAGCACTTCGACCCGCATTGGTCGCGTGCGCAGGGCCAGGTGCTGGCATCGGAACAGATCAGCCTGTTCGGTCTGGTGCTGGCGCCGAAGAAGCCGGTGCATTATGGACGCATCGCACCCGGCGAGGCGCACGACATCTTCGTGCGGCAGGCGCTGGTGACCGGCGAGATCAACACCCGCGCCAGCTTCGTGGCAGACAACCAGAAGGTGCTGGAGGTGGCGCGCGAGGAAGAAGCGAAGCTGCGCCGGGCTGGCATCGTTGCCGATGAAAACTGGCAGGGGCGCTGGTATCTGGACCGGGTTCCCCCCCACATCCATTCGGCGTCCGGCCTGGACGCGTGGTGGAAGGAACTGCCGCCCGGACAGCGCAAGGGGCTGCACTGGACGCTGGCGGACCTGCTGCCGGGAGAAGGCAGCGAACAGGAGCGTTACCCGAAGTATCTGCCGCTGGGCCAGGCAAGGCTGCCGCTGCACTACCGTTTCGAGCCGGGTGCCGAAGATGATGGTGTCACCCTGGAGGTGCCGCTGCACCTGCTCAACGCGCTCGATCCAGTGCAGTTGGGCTGGCTGGCGCCAGGCTTCGTCGCCGACAAGGCGGCAGCGCTGATCCGCAGCCTGCCCAAGGCGATGCGCCGCAATTATGTGCCGGCCCCGGATTTCGGCCGTGCGTTCCATGAGGCGTTCCCCAATGCCAGTGCCGATGCGATCACCGGCGAACTGGCACGCTTCCTGTCGCGCGCGACCGGCGCCCCAGTCGCGGCGACTGATTTCGAGCCGGATTCCATCGAGCCGCATCTGCACATGAATCTGCGACTGCGCGACGAGCAGGGCAAGGTGCTGGCCACCTCACGTGACCTCGACGCGTTGCGGGCGCGATTCGGCGGCCGTGCCGGTGATGCCTTTGCCGCGCGTGCCGGTCGCGAGATGGCGGCCGATGGGCTGCGCACCTTCCCGGCTGCGCCGATTCCACTGCAGGTACCCGGTGAGGCGGGCGTGCCCGCCTATCCGGCGCTGCTGGACGAGGGTGACAGTGTGGCCCTGCGCATCTTCGCCGACCGCCAGCAGGCCGAGGAGGCCCACCCACTGGGCGTGCGCCGCCTGCTGGAGATCGCCCTGGCCGACAAGGTCAAGCAGGCCCGCAAGCAGCTGCCGGTCGGTGCCAAGACGGGCCTGTTGTATGCGGCGATCGAATCGCAGGAGCGCCTGCGAGGCGATCTGGTCGATGCGGCGATGAACGCCGTGCTGGCCGAAGGACTGGAAAGCATCCGCGATGCGGCGGCCTTCGAACAGCGCCGCGAGCATGCAGCCAAGGCCCTGTTTGGCGAGGCGATGTCGCGGCTGAAGCTGGCCGAGACCATCCTGGCGCTGGTGGCGGAACTGAAGCCGATGCTGGAAGCGCCGTTGATGGGCTGGGCACGGGGCAACCTGGACGACATGGAAGCGCAGCTGGCGGGATTGATCCACCCCGGCTTCCTGCGCGACACACCGGCTGATGCGCTGGCCCAGTATCCCCGTTACCTGAAGGCGATGATCCTTCGCACCGAACGTGCCAAGCGCGACCCACCACGTGACCAGGCGCGCATGCTGGAACTGCATCCGTTCCTGGAGGCGCTGGCTGCCGGTGAACAGCAGGGCCTGCGCGAGCGGCCACAGTGGCAGGCGCTGCGCTGGGATCTGGAGGAGCTGCGGGTTTCGCTGTTCGCCCAGGAACTGGGGGCGCGCACCGGCATCTCGGCCAAGAAGCTGGCGCAGCGGGTGGCGGCACTGCGCCAGGCATGAAGCGTGCAGCCGGGCAGTGCCCGGCTGCATTCGGACGGATTGCGCGTTACTTGGTGCGACGGACCTTGGGCTGGGTATTGACGCCCTCGACCTTCAGGTACCACACACCCATCACGCCCGGGGTGATGCTGACCTTGGGCGATTGCCTGCGGACACCGGAAATTGACGTCGTGTCGGTCTGTTCCCATTGCTGGCCGTTGTCCAGCGAGTAGACGCGGCCCTTGCCGAAGCCGCGGAACTCGCCCTGCAGCACACCGGTGATCGGCTCATTGCTGCCGAAGTCGAAGAAGCCACGGTTCTTGCGGATCACTTCCTGTCGCCCCTCCTCGCGCGCTTCCTCGCGCACGGCGGCAACCGCCTCGGTGGCAGCGGCTTCGACCTTGCCCTGCAGCCAGCGGTTGAGCGAGGCCAGTTCGGCGGCGCTGAGCTTGTCCAGGCCGGCGGCCTTGAACTCGGCCGGTGACATCTGCTGCTGCAGATCGCCCTCCACCACGCGCTGCGCCAGGGCGGGCGCGGACAGGGACAACAGCACGGCGGCACAGGCCAGCAGCCGTGGACGGGCGCGCAGGACAATGGAAGGCATGACAGGTCTCTCCGGGGTTTGCCCGCGAGTGTAGCGGCATGTGCTCATGCCCGGCGATGCAGCGGTGGCGATTGTCCCTGAACGGTGCCGGCGCTAGTGTAGGGGCCTCTGTCTTGCCTGCTCGATGCTGTGAACCGCGCTTCCGTCCCCGGCCTGGATGCCTTGTTGAACCGTCCCTCGGCAGCGGTGCTGCCCGCTCCGCTGCGCCAGGCCCTGCGCGAGTACTGGGAAGCTGCCGGGACTGACACGCAGATGCGCGCCAGCTGGTCGGTGCTGGGCGACACCCTCGATGCCCTGTCAATGCTCTCGGCGGACGAAGGCGCGGTGGTCGCGGCCCTGCTGTTCGACCTGCCCGGCCTGCGCGCCCACCTGGAGCAGTTGCCGCTTGGCAGCCACCGGGCGGCGGTGATCGGCCTGCTCGACGGCCAGGACGCGGCCGACCCGGTATGGGCGCTGCACGCCGGTCGCGAGGCCGGACGCAACAGTGAGGGCCTGCGCCGGCTGCTGCTGGCGATCATCCGCGACCTGCGGGTGGTGCCGATCCTGCTGGCGCGGCAGCTGGCGCGCATGCGCGCGGCCGACAGGCTGGAGGAGGAGCAGCGCCGCGCGCTGGCCCAGCTGACCCGCGACATCCATGCCCCGCTGGCCAACCGCCTGGGCATCTGGCAGCTGAAGTGGGAGCTGGAAGACCTGGCGTTCCGCCATCTGGAGCCGGACACCTACCGACGCATCGCCCGCGAGGTGGATGAAACGCGCATCGCCCGCGAGCGTTACGTCGAGAACGTCAAGAAGGTGCTCTCGCGCGAACTGTCGGCCCAGGGCATCAAGGCCGAGGTCAGCGGGCGGCCGAAGCACATCTACAGCATCTGGCGGAAGATGCAGAAGAAGCGGCTGGCGTTCGACCAGCTGTATGACATCCGTGCGGTGCGGGTGATGGTCGACGACGTCGCGGCCTGCTACGCCGTGCTGGGCGTGGTGCACGCGCTGTGGGCGCCGGTGCCGAGCGAGTTCGATGATTACATCGCCCGACCCAAGGCCAACGACTACCGTTCGCTGCACACCGCCGTGGTCGGCCCGGAAGGGCGCACCATCGAAGTGCAGATCCGCACCCACGAGATGCATGCGCAGGCCGAACTGGGCGTGGCTGCGCACTGGAAGTACAAGGAAGGTGGCAAGGGCGCCGAAAAGTCCTTCGACCGCAAGATCACCTGGATGCGCCAGCTGCTGGAGCAGGCGCAGGACGGGCAGGGCAATGAGCTGGCCGGGGCACTGGATGCGGAGCTCACCGAGGACCGCGTCTATGCGCTGAGCCCGAAGGACGAAGTGCTGGATCTGCCGCAGGGGGCCACGCCACTGGACTTCGCCTACCAGGTGCACACCATGGTGGGACACCGCTGCCGCGGCGCCAAGGTGAACGGCCGCATCGTGCCGTTGACCTACCGCCTGCGCAGCGGCGACCGCGTAGAGATCCTTACCGGCAAGGAGGCCGATCCGCGCCGCGACTGGCTGATACCGGCCAACGGCTTCCTGGCCAGCAACCGCTCGCGCGAGAAGGTACGCAGCTGGTTCCACAAGCTTGACCGCGCGCGCAACGTGCAGGCCGGCCGCGAACTGCTGGAGCGCGAGCTCAAGCGGCTCGGGCTGCAGCATTCGGATCTGGCGGCCGCGGCGAAGAAGTTCCATGCCGACAGCGTCGACGACCTGTACATCCAGGTGGCGCTGGGCGATACCGGCCCCAACCAGATCAGCCGCGCGCTGCTGGAGGCCGAACGTGCGGCCAGCCAGCCAGCGCCGCCGACCCTGCCACGCCCGACCGCACGGCGCGAGAACCTGGGCAAGTCCAAGTTCACCGTGCAGGGCGTGGGCAACCTGCTGGTGCAGCTGGCACGCTGCTGCCAGCCGGTGGCGGGCGAACCCATCGTCGGCTACCTGACCCGTAGCCGGGGTGTCACGGTGCATCGCGCAGACTGTGCAGCGCTGGCCCGCCTTGCCGCGGCCAGCCCGCAACGCATCCTGCCGGTGGAATGGGGGCAGGCGGGCGGCGGTTACGAAGTGGACGTGGTGGTCGATGCGGTCGATCGCCGCTGGCTGCTGAAGGACATCACCAACCTGATCGCCCAGGAAGACGCCTACGTGCTCGACATCCACAGCGACAACGTGCGCAACAGCGGCCGTGCCCACCTGCGCCTGCGGCTGAAGGTGAGCGATTACGGCCAGCTGTCGACGCTGCTGGGCAAGCTCGATGCCTTGCCCGGTGTCAGCGAGGCACGTCGCCTCGGCTGAGCTTCACGCCACCCCGGCTACCCTGCACGCATGGAACGCGAGCCTCCGCATCGCCCTCACGGCGCCGAACATCCTGCGCTGGACCGCGTCCGCCGTGAAGGACGTTGGTGGTGGCTGCAGGCGCGGCATGCGCGCCGGGTCTGGCGCTGGGCGCTGGTGGCGGCGATGGCGGTGTTCGTGCTGCTGGTGCTGCTGCGCAAGCCGCTGGCGGACTGGTTCTGGGACGAACCGCAGATCGAACAGCTGCTGGCCGAAGGTGATCGTGCGCTGGCGGCGGGACGGCTGACCGCCACCGATGGCAGTGGTGCGCGCGAGCGCTACCAGGCCGCGCTTGCGCTCGACGGCGATCGCCCGCAGGCGCGCGAGGGCCTGGCACGGACCGGTGCCGCTGCGTTGCAGCAGGCGCGGGACCGGCTGCAGGCCGGGGATCTGGACGCCAGTGCGCAGGCCTTGGCGCTGGCACGCGAGCTGCAGGTGCCGCAGAGCCAGACCGATGCGCTGGCGCGCCAGCTGCAGGCACGTCGCACGGCCGGGGCAGGGATTGGCGCGATGCTTGCGCAGGCGCGCAACGCACTCGCCGCCGGGCGCCTGGATGACGGCGACAGCAGCGCCCTGCCGATGTTCCAGCGCATTCTGGCCCTGCAGCCGGACAACCTATCGGCGCTGGAAGGTCGCGAGGATGCACTGAGTGACCTGCTGCAGCAGGCGCGTGCCCTGGCCGCGCGAGGTGATCTGGCCGACGCGGCCGCGGTGGTGCAGCGGGCACGTCAGTTCGATGCCGGGCACGCCGACCTGCCGGCCAGCCAGGAAGCACTGGCGCAGGCGATGGATCAGCGATTGCGGCAGGCGCAGCGTGCGTTGAAACGACAGCAGCTGGAAGCGGCGGCGGCGGGCTTCCAGGCGGTCCTGGCGGTGGCGGCCGACGATCCCAGTGCCCAGCGCGGCCGGGAGCAGACACTGCAGGCGGTCCTCGCACGCAGCCAGAAGCGGGCCGATGACTTCCAGTTCGAGGCGGCACAGCGCGATGCCGCATTGGCAGCGTCGCTGGGTGCCTCGGCAGCGGCCAGGCAGCAGCTCGAGCAGCGCCTGCAGCGTGCACGGCAGGCGCAGCAGGCCCTGCAGCAGCCGTCGATCAGCAGCAGCCAGCGCGAGCGGCAGCTGCGTGATCACCTGCGCCAGGTCGAACGCGCCGAGCGTGCAGGGCAATGGATCAGTCCGCCCGGGCACAGTGCCTTCGATGCGCTGCGCGAAGCGCAGTCGCTGGCCCCACGCGACACCCGCGTGAAAGCGGCTGCCACGCGGCTGCTGCCGGCCAGCCGCCAGTGCTTCGACGACAACCTGCGCCAGAACCGGGTGCAGGCCGCCGGCGCCTGTCTGCAGGCGTGGCAGACGCTGGCGCCGACCGACGCCGGGTTGCCGACCGCACGGCTGCGCTTGGCCCAGCGCTGGCTGGCGATCGGCAGCGAACGGCTCGGCAGCGGCGATCTGGCATTTGCCTCGCATGCCGCCGAGCAGGCGCGGCGGCTGCAACCGGACCTGGCCGAACTGCCGCCATTCGAGGAACGGCTGCGGCGCGCAGGTGGCGAGCCGCAGCCGCGCTGATGCGACGACCATTCGTGCCGGTGGTGCCAGTCGGGTATAGTCCAGCCGCTCCGGCCGCTCCCCAGAACATGTCCAGCGTCGCACCCACCGTCTCCGTTGCCTTGTGTACCTGGCAGGGTGAGCGCCATGTCGCCGCCCAACTGCGCAGTATCGCCGCGCAGAGCGTACTGCCGACACAGGTGGTGGTGGTCGACGATGCTTCTGCCGATGGTACCTGGGCCGTGCTCCTGCACGAGGCTGAAGCGCTGCGTGCGGCCGGCATCGAGGTGGTGCTGCGGCAGCAGGAGCAGAACGTCGGTTACGTGCGCAATTTCGAAACCGCATTGTCGGCCTGCAGCGGCGACATCGTCTTCCTGTGCGACCAGGACGATGTGTGGCATGCCGACAAGGTCGCCACCTTCCTGCAGGCGTTCGCCGCGCGGCCCACGGTACAACTGCTGCACAGCGATGCACGGCTGGTCGATGCGCAGGGCCGGCCGCTGCCGGCGACCCTGTTCCAGGCGCTGTCGATCAGCCGCCGCGACCTGGACCGGGAACACCGCGGTGAAGGCTTCGAGCTGCTGATGGGCCGCAATCTGGTGACCGGCGCCGTGACCGCGCTGCGGCGTGGCCTGATCACGCAGGCGCTGCCGGTGGCCAAGGGCTGGATCCACGACGAATGGCTGGCGCTGGTGGCGGCGGCAAGCGGTGGCCTGGACAGCATCGAATCGATCACCACCGATTACCGGCAGCACGGCGACAACCAGGTGGGCGCGCGTCAGCGCGGGCTGCTGGAGCGGGCCGTGGGCAGTGGTTCCGCGCGCCGCACCTATCTCGCGGCGGCGTTGGCCCGCCTGCGCTCATTGCAGGAGCAGGCACGGCTGGGCCGGCCGGCACTGGATGCCGCACAGTTGGCGACACTGGACCAGCGCCTGCGCCATGCCGAGGCACGGGCCTGCGCGCCAGCCCGGCTGCCGTCCCGCATGCTGCACATCGCCCGTGAGCTGGGCAGCGGCCGCTATCATCGTTTTTCCAACGGCCTGCGTTCGGCGGCCAGCGACCTCGTGCAGGGAATCCAATGACTTCGCAGATGCCGGCAGCCCGCGCTGCCTTCGACGCGCACCGCGTCTGCGCCGTGATCGTCACCTATGGCCCCGATCCGGAGCTGCTGCGGCGGGTGGTCGACAGCGTGCTGCAGCAGGTCGGGCATCTGGTGGTGTTCGACAACGGCAGCCGTGGCGTGGATGTGCAAGCGCTGCTGGGCGCGGCGCCCGGCATCAGCCTGCTGGCCTCGCCGCACAACGTCGGGCTCGGCAGTGCGCTGAACCGGTCGTATGAGCAGGCGCAGTCATTGGGGTTCGACTACGTGCTGCTGATGGATCAGGACAGTGTGCTGGAGCCAGGCATGGTCGACGTGCTGGGCACCGCGCTGGTCGAGCTGGCGGTCAATGAGCGGATCGCTGCGGTGGGACCGCAGTTCCGCGACGCACGCAGCGGCATGCTGGCCCCGTTCGTCCGCTTCGGCTTCCCCTTCAACCACAAGCTGCGTGGCGGCCCGGGCCAGCGCATCTCCTGCGACTTCCTCATCACGTCCGGATCGCTGGTGCCGATGTCGGCGCTGCGTGACATCGGTGCGATGGACGAAAGCCTGTTCATCGACAACCTGGACATGGACTGGTGCTTCCGCGCCAAACGCAGTGGCCACGCGCTGTACGGAATCTGCGATGCGCAGATGAGCCACAGCATCGGCGAGGAACTGCTGCCGTCGCGGGCGAAGCCGGACGGTGTGATCGTGCACAAGCCGTTCCGCCTGTATTTCATCATGCGCAACCGCGTGCTGCTCTACGGGCGCGCCTATACGCCGCGGGTCTGGATCGCGCAGGACGTGCCACGCCTGCTGCTGAAGCTGGTGGGCAACGGGCTGTTCCTGGCGCCGCGCTGGATTCGGTTGCGGTTCATGTTGAAGGGGCTGTGGGACGGCATCCGCGGCCGGGCCGGTCCGCTGCCGCCGGGCCATCGCTGAACGGACGACCGATCGAACCTGTCTTGGGGAAAGGGCTGGGGTAGACTCCGCTGACGCCCCTGCCATGCTTTTCCCGTGCCCCGACGCTACGATTCCGACGACCACGACGATTTCGACGACGACGACCAGGAGGGCGGCAGCTCGCCCTGGCGACGCAGGCTGATCACCTGGAGCATGGCAGCGGTCGCACTGGGACTGGGTTTCCTGATCCCGTACACCCTGTACCTCAACCAGCAGGTGACCCAGCGTTTCGGAGAGCTGCGCTGGCAGATCCCGACCCGTGTCTACGCCCGCCCGCTGGTGCTGACGCCCGGCAAGGCGATGGATGCGGCGACCCTGAAGACCGAACTGGCCGCGTCCGCCTACCGCGATGACGGCGAAGGCAGGGAGCCGGCCACCTACGCGGTGAAGGGTGGCCGCTTCGTCATTGCCAGCCGTGGCTACGCCGACGTCGATGGCCGGGTGGCCGCACGTCGCGTCGAGCTGTCGCTCGCTGGCGGCACCGTCGCGTCGCTGCGCGATGCCGACAGCCGCAAGGCGCTCAAGGCCGCCCGCCTGGATCCGGCACGCATCGCCACGCTGTACGGCCAGAAGCAGGAAGAGCGTCGCCTGATCCGCATGGACGAGGCGCCGGACCTGCTGGTGACCGGCCTGCAGGCGGTGGAGGACAAGGACTTCAACCGCCATCACGGCATCGACCTGTCGGGCATCGCCCGTGCGGTCTGGGTGACCGTCCGTTCCGGCGGGCAGAGCCGGCAGGGTGCGTCCACGCTGACCCAGCAGCTGGCCCGCAGCGGCCTGCTCGGCATCGGCAAGGAGCAGACCCTCACCCGCAAGTTCAATGAAGTGCTGTATGCGTTGATCATGGAAGCGCGTTACGACAAGCGCACCATTTTCGAGGCGTATCTGAACCAGGTGTACCTGGGCCAGCGCGGCAGCCAGGCGATCCATGGCATGTCCTCCGGCGCCGAATTCTGGTTCGGCCGCGACCTGTCGTCGCTGGAAACCGAGCACATCGCGCTGTTGATCGGCCTGGTCAAGGGCCCGTCCTACTACGACCCGCGACGCAACCCGGAACGCGCGCTGGATCGTCGCAACTTCGTGCTGGGCAAGCTGCGCGAAGCGGCGCTGATCGACGATGCCGAATACCAGCGGGCGCTGAAGGCTCCGCTGGGGGTGCCGAAGACACCGGGCCTGGTCGCCGCCAACCGCTTCCCGGCCTATGTCGATCTGGTCCGTCGCCAGCTCGGCCACGATTATCCCGAGTCCGCACTGCAGGGCGCGGGCCTGAGCGTCATGACCGGCATGTCGCCGTCCGCGCAGGCCTACGCCGAAGGCGCTGTGACCCGTACCATCAAGTCGCTGGAGAGCAAGCGCCGTCCCGAGCTGCAGGCCGGCATGGTGCTGACCGACGTGCATAACGGCGACGTGCTGGCAGTGATCGGCAGCCGCGAGGTCTCCGAGGTCGGCTTCAACCGCGCCATCGAGGCGCAGCGCCCGGTCGGCTCGCTGCTCAAGCCGTTCGTGTACCTGCTGGCGCTGGCCCAGCCGGACCGCTACTCGCTGGCGAGCTGGGTTGACGATTCGCCGGTGACCGTCCAGTTGAGCCGTGGCCGCAACTGGAGCCCGGGCAATGCGGACAACCGCAGCCATGGCACCGTGCGGCTGATCGATGCGCTCGCCAATTCCTACAACCAGGCCACGGTGCGGGTCGGCATGCAGGTCGGTCCAGAGCGTGTGACCCAGCTGATCCACGTGCTGGCCGGCATCAAGGCCGAACCGAATCCGGCCGTGATTCTCGGCTCGACCGACCAGAGCCCGTATGCGATGGCGCAGCTGTACCAGTTCCTGGCCTCGGGCGGCGAGATCCAGCCGTTGCACGCGGTGCGTGGTGTGCTTGATCCGCAGGGCAAACTGCTCAAGCGCTATGACAAGTCGCCTGCGCCGGCACAGGAAGGCGATTCGATCGCGGCCAACCTGATCAGCATCGGCCTGCAGCAGGTGGTTGCCAGCGGCACCGCGCAGCGCCTCAACGCAGACGGCCTGGGCCGCCTGCAGCCGGCCGGCAAGACCGGTACCACCAATGATGGCCGCGACAGCTGGTATGCCGGCTACACCGGCGACCACCTGGCGGTGATCTGGATGGGCAACGACCAGAACGAGCAGGCCGGGCTGTATGGCGCCACCGGTGCGATGCGCGTGTGGTCGGGCATCTTCCAGCGCCTGCCGAGCGCGCCGCTGCGGGTCAGCAACAAGGGGCTGGACTGGCAGCCGATCGCCGCCAGCGGCACCAACAGTACCGATGAGGGCTGTCCGGGCGCGCGGCGCTTCCCGTTCGTGGTCGGCTATGCGCCGGCATATGCGCCCTGCGCGCCGGAGGTTTCGCCCGAAGCCCAGGACGGCGCCGGCAGCGAAGGCGGTGGCTGGCGCAGCTGGTTCGGCCTGGATCGCAAGCCGGAACCGGCGGAAGAACCCGCAGCCGCGCCGGCGGCGACCACTCCTCCTCCGAGTCGATGAATCCGATGACGCTTCGAACTTTCCTGCATCCGCTCACCCTGGTCGGCCTCACTGTGGTGCTGGCCGCCTGTGTCAGCAGCGCGCCGCCGGTGGTCAAGCCGGTCGCCGCTACCACCACGCCGGTGCAGCGCCTGGCTGCGGTCGAAGCGGCGGCGGGACCGGATGACAAGGAACTGTCGGTGCAGCCGCTGCGCGATCCACAGGTTGAGGATCTGCGCCAGACCGCGCTGACGCAGCGCCAGGCCAACGATCTGCCGGCCGCCGCCGCCAGCCTGGATCAGGCTCTGCAGATCGTCGCCGCAGACCCCGCAGTGCTGCAGGAGCGGGCCGAAATCGCCCTGCTGCAGGGCAAGTGGTCGGAGGCGGAGACGTTCGCGCGCAAGGCCATCGATCTGGGGTCGAAGACCGGGCCGCTGTGCCGGCGCCACTGGGCGACGATCGAGCAGTCACGGCTGGCGCGCGGGGAGAAGGAGAACGCGGTGTCGGCGCATGCACAGCTGGAAGGGTGCACGGTACCGGGCATCAAGCGGTACTGAGGTATTCCCCTCCATCGGGCGCGTCACACGCCGCGCGGGCCGCGGGCGAGAACAGAAAGATCAGAAGCCGGTCGCGCGCTCGCGATGGGGTCAGAGCCGTTTTCCGAAAGGAAACGGCTCTGACCCCTTCCAGTTCAGTCGAGCAAGCTCGACGCTACAAACGGGTGCCGGGCAGCGCCCGGCCCGGTATCCTTTCCGTCTGATGTCCGACCTTGTCCACGCCAGCCGCGAAGCACTCAGCGCAGGCGGCGCGCTTGCCTCGCACCTGGATGCCTTCGTCCCGCGTCCGGCACAGCTGCGCCTGACCGAGGCCATCGCCGATGCGCTGCAGCAGCGCGACCTGCTGCTGGCCGAGGCCGGCACCGGCACCGGCAAGACCTTCGCCTACCTGGTGCCGGTGCTGCTGTCCGGCCTGCGCACGATCATTTCCACCGGTACCCGCGCGCTGCAGGACCAGCTCTACCATCGCGACCTGCCACGCGTGCGCCAGGCACTGGGGGTCGGCCTGCGCAGCGCGCTGCTGAAGGGGCGTAGCAATTACCTGTGCCGTTACCGCCTGCAGCAGGCGCGTGGCGAGCCACGCTTCTCCAGCCCGGAGCAGGCGGCGCAGTTCCAGCGCATCCTGGCCTGGTCCGGTCGTTCCGAACATGGCGACATCGCGGAACTGGAAGGCCTGGCCGATGACTCACCCTTGCTGCCAATGGTTACCTCCACCGTCGACAACTGCCTGGGCACCGAGTGTCCGTTCTGGGATGACTGCTTCGTGGTGCGCGCGCGGCAACGCGCTCAGGCTGCGGACGTGGTGGTGGTCAACCATCATCTTCTGCTGGCCGATCTTGCGCTGAAGCAGGAGGGCTTCGGAGAGCTGCTGCCGGGCGCACAGGCCTTCGTCATCGATGAGGCGCACCAGTTGCCTGAACTGGCAGCGCAGTTCTTCGGTGAGGGCTTCGGCATGCGACCCTGGCAGGAGCTGGGCCGGGACTGTCTGGCCGAGGCGCGCGGTGTCGGTGGCGCACAGTCAGCGCTGCAGGCGCCGGTCGATCAGCTGCAGGAGGCACTGCGTGCGCTGCGCTCGGCAATGGATGGCCTGCCATCCCGTGGCACGCAGTGGCGCGCACTGGCGATGCCGCAGGTGCGCGATGGCTTTGATGCGGTCATGACCGGTCTGGTGAATCTGGAGCAGGCGCTGCAGCCGCTGCGCGAAGCCGCCGCAGGCCTCGATGCCTGCCACGCACGGGCGCGCGAGGCGGTATCGCGTCTGGGGCGCTGGCTGGGCGATGACGAACCGGCGCTTGATTTCGATGCCGACCCTGCGCAGGCGGCGAGCGCCGATGTGCTCTGGTACGAACTTACCCCGCGCGGATTCCGCTGCCAGCGTACGCCGATGGATGTGTCCGGTCCGCTGCGCGAGCATCGCGAGCGCAGTCGTGCCGCATGGATCTTCACGTCGGCGACGCTGACCGTCGGTGGTGGCTTCGATCACATCGCCCGCCGGCTCGGCCTGGATGATCCGCAGACACTGGTCCAGTCCAGTCCATTCAACTGGCCCGAGCAGGCACTGTGCTACCTGCCCGAAGGCCTGCCCGATCCCGCCGCGCGGGGGTTCGGCACCTCGCTCATCCAGGTCCTGCGGCCGGTGCTGCAGGCCTCGCAGGGCCGTGCATTCCTGCTGTTCGCCTCGCACCGGGCCCTGCGCGAAGCGGCTGAGGCGCTGCGCGATGGGCCGTGGCCGCTGTTCGTGCAGGGCGAGGCGCCACGCGCCACCTTGCTGCAGCAGTTCCGCGATTCCGGCAACGGCGTGCTGCTGGGCTCGGCCAGTTTCCGCGAAGGGGTGGACGTGGTCGGCGAAGCATTGAGCGTCGTGGTGATCGACAAGCTGCCCTTTGCCGCGCCGGACGATCCGGTCTACGAGGCGCGGCTGGAGGCGATCCGCAGCCAGGGGGGCAATCCGTTCCGCGACGAGCAGCTGCCGCAGGCCGTGATCGCGCTGAAGCAGGGCGTCGGCCGGCTGATCCGCAGTGAGAGTGATCGCGGCGTGCTGGTGCTGTGCGACCCGCGGCTGCTCAACCGTGGCTATGGCCGGGTCTTCCTCGACTCGCTGCCACCTTTCCGCCGTACCCGCAGTCTGGCCGATGTGCAGTCCTTCTTTGCGCCACAATGGCACCCCGCCACCGATGCTGGGGCGCCGGACGTCCCTGTGGCGGCCACGCACCCCGCCCCGGGTGGCACGTTCCCCCTGTTCTGATCCGACCCGATGAAACTGCTCGCCTTTGAAACCGCCACCGAAGCCTGTTCCGTTGCCCTGCACGTAGACGGGCAGGTCCTGGAACGCTTCGAGATCGCCCCGCGTCGGCATGCCGAGCTGAGCCTGCCGTGGGCCGACGCGCTGCTGGCCGAGGCCGGTATCAGCCGCCGCCAGCTCGATGGCATCGCACTCAGTCGTGGTCCGGGTGCCTTCACCGGGGTGCGCCTGGCGATCGCCCTTGCCCAGGGCATCGCACTGGCGTTGGACCGTCCGCTGCTGCCGGTATCGACCCTGCAGGTGCTGGCGCTGCGTGCGCCGGCAGAAGAAAGGCAGATCCTGTCGGCGATCGACGCACGGATGGGCGAACTCTACGTCGCGCGTTTCGAGCGCGTGGACGGCCTGCCGATGCCGTGCGATGCAGAGCGGGTGTGCGCACCGGCCGCAGTAGCGTTGCCGGACGATCTGTCGGTGTTCGGTGTCGGCACTGGATTTTGTGCGGCCGAGGGCGCGCTGGTCACGCAGCTGGGGGCGGGCCTGCGGGGATTCGACGCCGCGGCGCTGCCGCGGGCATCGGACGTGCTGGCGTTGGCGGTGCCGGCCTTGGCACGTGGCGACGGCATCGCGCCGGAGAGGGTGGAACCGGCCTACCTGCGCGACAACGTGGCCTTGACCCTGGTCGAGCAGCAGGCCGCGCGCGAGGCCAAGGCGAAGGCCAACGGCTGAGCCTGCACAGACGTACCTGCGGCGTCCCCGCCGCCCGGCACCGCCGCGCCAGGCGTCACTACACTGACCGCCGCTTTTGCTTTTGCTTTTGCTGTTGACGTTGCTGTTGCCGTTGCCTTCAGCGGGTCCCGGGTCGCAGGCCCGGGCAACACCCCCCTACCGGTCGTCGCGCAGTTCGCCGCCGGGCAGGAACACCCACGTGCGGGTGACCTGCAGGATGTCGATCCCGTCCTCGGTACGCGGCAGCGGCGGGAACGGCTGTGCCAGCGTCACCACCCGCAGCGCGGCCTCATCCAGCAGCGGTGTTCCGCTTGAACGCAGGATGCGGCTGCTTTCCACACTGCCATCGCGACGCACGCCAACGCTGATGACCACCTGGCCGCCGAGACGGCGTTGCCGTGCCTCGTCCGGATAGTTCAGGTTGCCCACCTGCTCGGCGCGGTCGACCCAGGCGCGCAGGTAATTGGCATAGGCATATTCGCGCGTGCTGGCCGAGACGAATTTGCGGTTCGGTCGCTTGGCGTACTGCGCCGAGCGCAGGTGGACCTCGGCTGCCAGCCGCGCCATCTCCGCATCGCGCTGCTCGCGTGCGGTCATCGGTGCGTCCGGCACCGGTTCCAGTGGCGTTGGCTGGGCCTGCGCACGTGCCACCGTGTCCTGGCCATTGCGGCTGCTGACCACGCGGGCCTGCGGCGGTGGCACGGGCGCTGCGGATTGCTGCTGCTGTGGCACCGGGCTGACCCCGGCCTGGGCCTGCGGCACGATCCCGGCCTGGTTGTCGCGCGGACGCTGCGCGCGGTCGTGGTCACCGCCGCCTTCCTGGCTGGCGGCGGCCAGGAAGTCCGCCTGCTTCGGCGTCAGCGCGGTGCGGGTCTGGCTGAAGATCACTTCCAGCGTGGGCACCAGTGGGGCCTCGCCCTTCACGGCGAAACCCACCCCCAGGATCAGCAGGACGTGGACCAGCACCGACAGGGTGAGGGTGGCACCCAGCCGCTGCGCTTCGCGCGGCGGCGGTGGCAGGACGGCGGGTGCGGCGGGCATCAGCGCAGGCCGGCCTCGAGCGCGTCGAACAGCGTGCCGGCGATGTTCAGGCCGTACTGCGCGTCCAGTTCGCGCACGCAGGTGGGGCTGGTGACGTTGACTTCGGTCAGGTAGTCGCCGATCACATCCAGGCCAACGAAGCGCATGCCGCGGCGCTTCATTTCCGGTCCCACCTGCGCGGCGATCCAGCGGTCGCGCTCGCTCAGCGGACGGCCTTCGCCGCGCCCGCCAGCGGCCAGGTTGCCGCGGAACTCGTCGCCCTGCGGAATGCGCGCCAGGCAGTAGTCGACCGGCTCGCCGTCAATCAGCAGGATGCGCTTGTCGCCAGCACTGATGTCCGGGATGAACTTCTGTGCCAGCGCCAGCCTGCGTCCGCCATCGGTCAACGTTTCCAGAATCACGTTCAGGTTCGGGTCGCCCTGGCCGCTGCGGAAGATCGAGCGCCCTCCCATGCCATCCAGGGGCTTCAGCACGGCCTGCCCATGTTCCAGTGCGAAGGCCTTCAAGGCCTTGGCGTCGCGGCTGACCAGGGTCGGCGGACAGCACTGCGGGAACAGCAGCGCGGCCAGTTTCTCGTTGTAGTCGCGCAGGCCCTGCGGATTGTTGACCACGCAGGCGCCGGCCGCAGCGGCCACGTCCAGCACCTGGGTGTCGTAGACGTATTCGGCATCGACCGGCGGATCCTTGCGCATCAGCACGATCTGGCCGGGACCGAACTCGGTCCGGGTGAACCCGCCCAGCTCGTACCAGCCGGCGGGGTCGTCGCGGACCCGCAGCGGGGCGGTCTGGGCCACCGCCACGCCACCTTCCAGGGCCAGTCCGCCCGGCCGCACGTAGTGCAGGGCATGGCCGCGGCGCTGGGCTTCCAGCAGCATGGCGAAGGTGGTGTCCTTGGCGATCTTGATGTGGGCGATGGGGTCCATCACCACGATGACGTTCAACGGCATGGGCGCACCTGTCAGGCAAGGCGTTGATGGTAGCGGCAACGCCCGCCGTGCGCCTCCCCCGCGGCGATGCAACGCTGCGTCCGTCCCCCGGGCCGCGCACCGTATGCGAACCCCGTCACGTTCAGCCCGGTAGCACGGCCCGCGTGATGGGCCGGCCTTGAAGCGGGCGCGGAAAGTGCGATATAGATACGCTTTCGTAGCGGCCCCCGCCTGAGACCGGGCCGTGCGCTTGGGGATAGGCAATGACTGAAAACACGACTGCGGGCGGGGAACTCGCAGGACTCCGGGTGATGGTCATCGATGATTCGAAGACCATCCGCAGGACTGCGGAAACGCTGCTCAAGCGCGAAGGCTGCGAGGTGGTCACCGCCACCGACGGCTTTGAAGCGCTGGCGAAGATTGCCGACCAGCAACCGCAGATCATCTTCGTCGACATCATGATGCCGCGTCTGGATGGCTATCAGACCTGCGCGCTGATCAAGGGAAACCAGCTGTTCAAGGCGACCCCGGTGATCATGCTGTCGTCCAAGGATGGCCTGTTCGACAAGGCGCGGGGGCGCATCGTCGGGTCGGAGCAGTACCTGACCAAGCCTTTTACGCGCGAAGAACTGCTGGGTGCCATCCGCACATACGTCAACGCCTGACCAGGGGGGAAAGGCACAATGGCTCGTATCGTCCTGATCGAGGATTCACCGACCGACCGCGCGGTGTTCACCCAGTGGCTGCGCCGTGCCGGCCACGAGGTGCTGGAAGCGGACAACGCCGAGGATGGCCTGCAGCTTGTCCGCGACCAGGTGCCGCAGCTGGTGCTGATGGACGTGGTCCTGCCGGGCATGAGCGGTTTCCAGGCCACCCGGGCGATGGCCCGCGACGCCGCGACCCGGCACATCCCGGTCATCATCGTCAGTACCAAGGCGATGGAGACCGACAAGGCGTGGGGGCTGCGCCAGGGTGCGGCCGACTACATCGTCAAGCCGCCGCGCGAGGATGAACTGATCGCGCGGATCAACGAACTGGTGGCCTGATGCGCTCGCCTTTCGACATTCTCGAAGCCTACGAACGGCGCAGCCTGGCCCATGCGGTGCAGCTGCCGGGCCGGCAATTCGTCCAGGACCTGTGGCGAGGCGTCGGCTATCGCGTCGGCCAGCGCCGGCTGGTGTCCGATTTCCGCGAAGTGGTGGAGATCGTGCCGATGCCGCCGGTCACGCCCGTGCCCTGCGCGCAGCCCTGGCTGCTGGGCGTGGGCAACCTGCGCGGCAACCTGTTCCCGGTGGTCGACCTGAAGTACTTCCTGGAAGGCACACGCACCGTGCAGCAGGAAGGGCAGCGCGTGCTGATCATGCGCCAGGCCGGCGGTGACGTCGCACTGACCATCGACGAACTGTTCGGCCAGCGCAGCTTCGAAGCCGACCAGCAGATCGAGGCCGGCAGCCTGGCCGAGGGTCGTTACGGGCACTTCGTCGAGCGCGGTTTCCATGCTGACGGCCAGGACTGGGGCGTGTTCTCGCTCTCGCTGCTGTCGCGCACTCCTGAATTCCGGCAAGCCGCGGCCTGAGGCCGGGCATCGCCCCCTGCACTGAAGATCGAGGTTGAACGATGAGTACTGCTTCGGACGCCACCAAGACCGGCAAGCTTCGGCTGGGCGGCAGCAACCTCTGGCTGGCCCTGCTGCTGGCATCGATGATCCTGTTCGGCGTCAATACCGGCGTAGCGACCTGGCAGGGCAGCCGCCTGGCCGATGCCGGTTCCAAGGCCGCGGACCTGCAGGTGCTGTCGCAGCAGCTGGCCAACCAGGGGCGTGACGCGGTGGGCGGCAATGCCCAGGCGTTCACTGCCTTCAAGGCCACCCGCAACGCGATCGAACAGAATGTCTCGACGCTGCAGGGGCGCTACGGCAAGGAACCGGGCGTGTCGCGGGCGATCTCGACGCTGGGTGAAACCTGGGCGCCGCTGGGCAAGCAGGCCGGGCAGCTGGTCGCCAGCGAGCCGGCGGTGCTGGCCCTGGCCGGCAATGCCAACAACTTCACTGGCGCGGTGCCGGGGCTGCAGGCGCAGCTGAACGAGGTGGTGCGCGCGATGTCGGCTTCGGGTGCACCGGCCGCGCAGGTATACAGCGCGCTGCAGCAGGTCGTGGTGGCCGGCTCGATGGCCCGACGGGTCACCGAAATGCGTGCGGGCGGCTCTTCGGCGGCCGCCGCGGGCGACGCACTGGCGCGTGACATCACCGTGTTCTCGCAGGTGCTCGACGGCCTGCGCAACGGCAACGAGGAACTGGGCATCACCGCAGTGCGTGGCCCGGCCGCCGTGGCCGCGCTGGAGCAGTCGCACACCCAGTGGCAGGCGATGAAGGCCGATGCCGATGCGATCCTGGCCAGCTCGCGCCAGCTGTTCGCCGCGCAGTCGGCGGCCACCGCGCTGGGCCAGGGCTCGGCGCACATGCTGGATGACAGCCGCAAGCTGTTCGAAGCCTTCTCTTCGTTCGGCTCGGTGTCCGATACCCGCCTGTTCCCGAACTTCTGGATCGGTGTAGCGTCCGGTGCGCTGTCGCTGATCGCGATCATCGGTTTCGTCTCCACCAACGTGCGCAGCCGCTCGCGTGAGCAGGAGCTGCGCTACCAGACCCAGGTGGAGTTCAACAGCCGCAACCAGCAGGCGATCATGCGCCTGCTGGACGAAATCTCCTCGCTGGGCGAGGGCGACCTGACCGTCAAGGCGTCGGTGACCGAGGACATGACCGGCGCCATCGCCGACGCGATCAACTACGCCGTCGACGAGCTGCGCCACCTGGTGACGACCATCAACGACACCTCGGCCAAGGTCGCGCTGTCCACCCAGGAAACCCAGGCGACGGCCATGCAGCTGGCAGAAGCAGCCGGCCACCAGGCCAACCAGATCACCTCGGCCTCGGACCGCATCGGCGAAATCGCAGCGAGCATCGAGCAGGTTTCGCGCAACTCGGCCGAATCGGCCGACGTGGCTCAGCGCTCGGTGGTGATTGCCGCCGAGGGTGCCGGCGTGGTCCGCGAGACCATCCAGGGCATGGACCAGATCCGCGACCAGATCCAGGAAACCTCCAAGCGCATCAAGCGCCTGGGTGAGTCGTCGCAGGAGATCGGCTCGATCGTGGAACTGATCAACGACATTTCCGAACAGACCAACATCCTGGCATTGAATGCAGCGGTTCAGGCCGCGTCGGCGGGCGAAGCGGGCCGCGGTTTCGCGGTCGTGGCCGACGAAGTGCAGCGCCTGGCAGAGCGCACATCGGGCGCCACGCGCCGTATCGAGAACCTGGTGCAGGCCATCCAGGCCGACACCAACGAGGCCGTCACCTCGATGGAGCAGACCACCGCCGAAGTGGTGTCCGGTGCACGTCTGGCCGAAGACGCCGGTACGGCACTGACCGAGATCGAGCGCGTGTCCAATGCACTGAACACCCTCATCAAGAACATCTCCATCGCGGCCCAGCAGCAGTCCGCAGCCGCGTCGGACATCACCCGCACGATGGGCGTGATCCGCCAGATCACCGGCCAGACCTCACAGGGTGCCGGACAGACCGCGGAGTCGATCGGCCACCTCGCGCAGCTGGCTGCCGACCTGCGTCGTTCGGTCGCCGACTTCAAGCTGCCGGCGTGACGCGGGCAGGGCGAAGAGCAAGGAACCCGTCGATGAAGCATTTCCATTCCCCACGCCAGATCCAGCGCGGCCTTCGCGCGGCGGCGACCGGAGCCTGTCAATGAGCACTCTGCGCGATGCGATGAGCCACGCAGCGCTGGGTTGGGTCAAGCCCGAGCTGGACGAGACCCTGCGCCAGGTGCGCAACGAGGTCGAGTACTACGCCGAGGATCCGTCCGATGCCAGCCGCATGCGTATCTGCGCCGGCCACCTGCACCAGGTGCAGGGCACCCTGCGCATGGTCGAACTGTACGCCCCGGCAATGGTGGCCGAGGAGCTGGAGCAGCTGGCCAATGCGATCGGCAGCGGCCAGGCGTCTGATCGCGACGAGGCCTGCGCCACGCTGATGCGCGGCAGCGTGCTGCTGCCCGACTATCTGGAGCGCCTGCAGAACGGCCACCGCGACATTCCGATCGTGCTGCTGCCGCTGCTCAATGACATCCGCGCCGCGCGCGGTGCGGCCGGCATCAACGAGAGTGTCCTGTTCGCGTTCGCTCCCGACAGCGTCACCGCCACCGAAGCCGAGCTCGACCATGCGCGCGGCAGCCTGAGCGGGCGCAACCGCGAACTGCTCGATACGGTCGGCAGCGCGGTGAAGGAAGAGCTGCTGCGCATCAAGGATGCGCTGGACCTGCATCTGCGCACCGGCGGTGCAGCAGAACAGCTGCAGACGCAGGCCGACGAACTGGGGGCCGTGGCCGATACGCTGGGCATGATGGGCCTGGGCGTGGCCCGCGGCGTGGTCGTGCAGCAGCGCGACGCGCTGCGCGGCGTGGTCGAGGGCCGCCAGCAGATCGACGAGAACCTGTTGCTGGACATCGCCGGCGCGCTGCTCTACGTCGATGCGTCGCTGGATGACCAGGTTGCCCATCTGGGTGCGGATGGCAGCGGCGAGGATGACCCTGCCGCCGTGGAAAACCGTCGTACCGTCGAGGTGCTGGCACACGAGGCCATCGCCAATTTCGCTGCGGCCCGCGAGCACTTTGTCGCGTTCATCGAAACCAGCTGGAACCACGCGGAACTGCAGGACGTGCCGCGCCTGCTCGGCGACGTCGCCGGTGCACTGCGGATGCTCGACCTGGGGACTGCCGCCGACTACCTGCGCGGCGTGCAGCAGTACATCGACGCCGAGCTGATCGGTCGCCAGCGTGTGCCCAGCGGGCGCCAGCTGGATACGCTCGCCGACGCCATGGCCAGCCTGGAGTACTACCTCGAAGCCCTGCGTGATCGTCGTCCGGGCCGTGAGGACATTCTGGAGATCACCCGCAGCAGCCTGGAAGCGCTGCGCTACTGGCCGCTGCCGGAGCGCGCCGCGATCGACGAGGCGCCGCAGGGCGTGCAGGCGGTCGAGCGCGAGGCGGTTGACCTGCAGGTGATGCCATTGCAGCCCGGCCATGTCGACATCGATGTGAGCACGGCCGCGCCCGCCGCCGGCAGTGTGGCTGCCGCCCTGCCGGACTTCGTCTTCGATCCGCCGCTGGCACCGCCAGTGACCGACAACGGGCTGATGTTCGGTGGGTTGTCGGCACCGGTCGCGGTACCCGGGACGACGCCCGATGCCGGTGGCTCGCTGGTGTTCGCTGCGTCCAGCGCACCGGCCCCGGCCGTGCCGCAATGGGACCTTGCCGCTGTGGAGGTCGGTGCCGGGCACTCGGACGATGCACATGCGCCTGCCTTGGCCAGCGACGAAACGATCGATCCGGCACCGGCCGAGGCACCGCAGTGGACGCTGTCCCAGGTGGACGACATGGCGGATGCACCGTCGGTCTCCGGCGACGACACGGTGACGTTCGCGTCCAGATCCGGTACCCCGGATATCACGTCGGCGCCGGTATTCGATCCGGTGGCCGCCGAGCATGGCGCCGCGGATGTGGCGGCTGATGAAGTCGTATTCCGTTTCGACGCCGATGCACTGGACAACGCCGACGACGTGCTGTCCTTGCATGCGATGGAAACGCTGGTGCTGGAAGACGACGCAGACCTGCATCCGGTGCTGGACAGCGTTGATGCGGAGCCAACGGATCCGGTCACCCTCGCCGCGGACGCATCGCCTGCCGCAGATGCAGCACCGGCGGTGGCCCTGATCGAGATCGACACCATCGCACCGATCGATTTCAGCGAAGCCGATGCCCGGTTCTTCGCTGAACTGAGCGCCGCCGCGGAGGACTTCAACCCGCGGGCGATGCCATCGGCCGCCGACGCGCCGGTCGCGATCACGGCTGCGTCCGAAGCGGGCTTCGATGCCGGCTTCGACGATGATGCGGAGAACATCGACGAGGACATCCGCGAGGTGTTCCTGGAAGAGTTCGACGACGAGCGTGCCAACCTCGGCGCGCTGCTGCCGGCATGGCACGCGCAGCCGGACAATCTGGACCGGCTGCGGCCGATCCGCCGCATCTTCCACACCCTCAAGGGCAGCGGCCGTCTGGTCGGTGCGCGGACGCTGGGCGAGTTCGCGTGGAAGATCGAAGGCATGCTCAACCGTGTGCTTGACGGCAGCCGTCCGGCCACGCCGGCCGTGCTGGCGATGGTTGATCACGCGCATGCCGCCTTGCCGCAGCTGAGCGACGCACTGCGTCATGGCCAGCGCATCAGTGTCGATCTGCAGGCGATGCAGGCCGTCGCCGATCGCGTGGGTGCCGGCGAAGAGACGTTCTACGTGCCGCTGCCGGCTGCGGCGCCCGCACCGGTGGCGCCGGCGGCGGAAGAGGGCGAGGACGAGATCAGCCGCATTCTCGAAGCGGAAGCGGCGACGACAGCCGACGCCGGGAACGCGACCGCGGTCGAGGGGACTCCGGCCAATATCGACAGCGTGCTGCGCGAGATCCTCGAAGCCGAGGTGGAGGTCCACCAGGCAACCCTGCAGGCGTGGCTGCGCTCGGCGCAGCAGGCACCACAGCCGGTGAGCGATGCGCTGCTGCGCGCCGTGCACACCATGAACGGCGCCTTCGCGATGACCGAGGTGCCGGAGATCACGGCGGTCACGGGCGGCGCCGAATCCTATATCAAGCGGGCCCTGGCCGCCGATGTGGTGCCGGGCGACGACGGTGTTGCTGCGCTCGATGCGACCGCGCAGGCCATTACCGCGACCATGGAAGCATTGCAGGCGGAGCAGCCGCGCATTGCGCCTCAGCCTGCGCTGGTACAGCGCCTGCAGGCCCTGGCCGGCGAACTGCCGGAAGCGCGCTGGCCGCTGGTGGGGCTGGATGACGAAGAGGCGCTCGCGACCGATGGAGAGCCTGCGCACGAGGTGGACGCGCAGCTTCCTGCCGATGCGCAGAGCGACATCGACGCCGAAATCAACGCCGGGATCGACAGTGCACCTGCTGACACCCATGACGTGCCCGCAGCCGATCCGGCGAAGGACGGACTGGACATGGCCGAGCTCACGGCCAGTGATGACCTTTCGCGCTACTTCGACGCCGGTTGGCCGTCGCTGGGCGGTACCGGACAGGAGGCCGCAGCCACGCTGCCACCGGTCGCTGCCGCTGCCGATGAATCCGCAGCGGTCGTGTCGCCGGTGGTCGCCGATGCGCTCCCCGCGCTGGCCGAAGACGCTGCGCTGACAGGCGCGGACGACCTGTCGCCGTACCTGGACGCCAGCGCGCTGCCGGTCGACGACCGTGATGCGGATGAGGCGGCGGACGCCGCCGCGTTCACAGAAGCGATCGACCTGAATACGTCATGGGATGACGTGGAAGGGTTCGATGCGAGTGATGACGCTGCTGCACTGCCACTCGACAGCACGCTGTCGAGCCTGCAGGATGACATGGCTGCGCCGGGTTTTGCGGAACCGGTCACATTGGAAGCTGCGCTCGAAGCCGGCCTGCATGTGATCGACGAAGAGCAGACTCCGGCCGACGACGGGCAGTGGTCCGTGCTCGGCCTGCAGGCCAGCGAACTCGCGCCGGGCGAGGCAGAGGCCTTCGCCGAGGATGCGGACGTCGGCGGGGAGACGGCGGTCGGTGAAGGAGAGAGCGCCGACCCGCCGTCCCCGGCGACGGTGAATGCCGGGGAGTCCCTTGCAGAGCCTGCGGTCGATCCGCAGCCGGCAGCCGCGCCGCCGTCACCGTTCTTTGAGATGGAAGACGCGCCGGGCCAGGGCAGCGGCGCTGCCGGACCGGGCGGTTCCACGCCGGTCGAGGGTCCGGTTGCCGAAGATGACGTGCCGGCACACGAGCCGATCGAGCCGATGCCGGAACCGGAACCGGAAGGCAGCGTGGGCGAGGAGCCTGCCGATCTGCTTGACTTCACCGTGTATGACCGCGAGCTGGTCGACATCTTCGTCGAAGAAGGCAAGGACCTGCTTGATCACTGCGATGGCCTGATCAGCGAGCTGCGCGATGCGCCGCAGGACCGCGAAGTGCTTGCCGGCCTGCAGCGTGACCTGCATACGCTGAAGGGCGGCGCACGCATGGCCGGCATCAACGCCATCGGCGACCTCGGCCACAGCATCGAATCGCTGCTGGAGGTGGTCGCGGCGGGGCGCACCGAGATCGAGCGCCGCGACGTGCAGCTGCTCGAGCGCGGTTTCGATCGCCTGCACCAGCTGCTGACCCGTACCGGCGAGCATCGTGTGGTGGAACCGGCGCAGGACCTGGTCGATGCTTTCGAGGCACGTACCGCCACCGATCCGGCAGCGGCTGCCGCCGTCGGCACGGCTGGCCCGGTGGAGACTGAAACCACCGTCGTACCCGCGAACGTTGCCCTGGTCGATGCACCGCTGTCCGCGCCGTTGCCGGTCGAAAGCACGGTCGAGGACGATCCGCTGGCACGTCCCCAGCAGGAGCAGGTGCGCGTGCGCGCGGATCTGCTCGACCGCCTGGTCAATCACGCAGGTGAGGTGGCGATCTACCGGTCGCGCCTGGAGCAGCAGCTCGGCGCCTTCCGCGGCGCGATGGGCGAGCTTGAACGCACCAACGCGCGTCTGCGCGACCAGCTGCGTCGCCTCGACCTGGAGACCGAAGCGCAGATCGTTGCCCGCTACCAGCGTGAGCAGGACCAGGCCGACCAGAAGTTCGATCCGCTGGAACTGGACCGCTTCTCCACCCTGCAGCAGCTCAGCCGTGCGCTGAACGAGTCCGCCGCCGACCTGGGCGGCCTGCAGGGCGTGCTGGACGATCTCTCGCGGCAGTACGATGCCTTGCTGCAGCAACAGTCGCGCGTCAGTTCGGAGCTGCAGGATGGCCTGATGCGTGCGCGGATGGTGCCGTTCGACGGCCTGGTGCCGCGTCTGCGCCGCGTGGTGCGCCAGGCCGGCATCGACACCGGCAAGCAGGTCCACCTGACCCTGGAAGGCACCCATGGCGAACTGGACCGCAACGTCCTCGACCGCATGGTCGCGCCACTGGAGCACATGCTGCGCAACTCGGTGGCCCATGGCCTGGAGGCGCCGGAGCAGCGCCGTGCCGCCGGCAAGCCGGAAGAGGGCGAGATTGCCATCCGCCTGCATCGCGAAGGCTCGGAAATCGTGCTGGACGTGGCCGATGACGGCGCCGGTCTGGATCGGGAGGCGATCCGTCGCCGCGCGATCGACCGTGGCCTGCTGGCCGCCGACGCGCAGCCTGCCGATCACGAACTGGACAATCTGATCTTCGCATCGGGCTTCTCCACCGCCGACCAGGTCAGCCAGCTGGCAGGCCGCGGCGTGGGCATGGACGTGGTGCGCAATGAAGTGCGCCAGCTGGGTGGCTCGGTCGATATCCAGTCGGTGCGTGGCCAGGGCGTGCGTTTCACCCTGCGCCTGCCGCAGACGCTGGCCGTCACCCAGGCCGTGTTCGTGCAGATCGGCGAAACCACCTTTGCCGTGCCGGTGGCTTCGGTCAGCGGTATCGGCCGCCTCTCGCGCGAGCGCTTCGAGGCCGCCGACAGCAGCTATCGCTACAGCGGCGAAGACTATCCGCTGTACGACCTGGGCAGCCTGGTCGGCCAGGCACCGGCACGTGCCGAGGGCCAGGCGCAGGTGCCGCTGCTGCTGGTCCGCGCCGGCGACCTGCGAGCTGCCGTGGCGATCGACCAGGTGCTGGGCAACCGCGAAATCGTGGTCAAGCCGGTCGGCCTGCAGATCGCATCGGTGCCGGGCATCTACGGTGCCACCATCACCGGCGATGGCCGTGTGGTGGTGATCCTGGACGTGGCGCCGCTGGTGCGTCGTTACCTGGCCAACCCGACGCCGCCGGTGCTGGTCAATGCGCCGCGTCAGGAACGGCAGGTGCCGCTGGTGATGGTGGTCGACGACTCGCTGACCATGCGCAAGGTCACCGGCCGCATCCTGGAGCGCCACAACTTCGAGGTCAGCGTCGCCCGCGATGGCGTGGAGGCGCTGGAGCGGCTGGAGGAGCGTGTTCCCGACCTGATGCTGCTGGATATCGAGATGCCGCGCATGGACGGCTACGAGCTGGCCACCGCGATGCGCGCCGACCCGCGTTACCGGGACGTTCCGATCGTGATGATCACCTCGCGCAGCGGCGACAAGCACCGGCAGCGCGCTTTCGAAATCGGCGTCCAGCGCTACCTGGGCAAGCCTTATCAGGAGCTGGACCTGATGCGTAACGTGTACGACCTGCTGGGGATCGCCCGTGTCCGAGAGTGAAGCCAACCCGGCCGTCGCCCTGCTGGCCCGGCCTGGCGCGGCGCGTGAGCGCCTGCGCGAAGCACTGGCGCACGCCGACGTGCAGATCGTGCTGGAAGACGACCCGAATGGCCTTGAACCGCAGGCGCTGCATGACGCGCGGCCGCAGTTCGTGGTGATCGCACTGGAAGCGGCGATCGAGGACGCACTGGAACGCCTGGAGCCCGTGCTGTCGGCCCCGGGCCTGACCCTGGTGTTCGACGAAGCCGAGCTGGCCGCGCGCCGGAACGGCTGGGAGGCGCAGCGCTGGGGGCGTCACCTGGCCGCCAAGCTGCATGGACACCAGCAGGTGCTGCCGCCGGGCGCCGAGGACGAACCGGCCCTGCAGCTGGAGCCCGGTCGTCCTGCGCCGCCACCTGCACCGCAGGAGGCAGCGCTGCAGACGCACCTGCAACAGGCACACCGCTGGGCCGACGACGTGCCAGCCGATGGCCTGTACGCACCGCCGGCGCAGCTGCATGAACCGGTCGCGTTCGAACACGCTCTGGCCGCGCTGCAGCCGATCGTGCCCGAACCGCCGGAAGCGCCGGTCGCACGGACAGAACCCCCCACGGCACCGTCGGTGACGTTCGATCACACCGCGTGGTCGCTGGTGGACGAGTCGGCCGATGCCGCCACCCCGGCGTACGCCGCAGCGGAGGTCGAGGCGCGCTCATCGTCGTTCGATACCGACCACCTGAGCCTGGTCGACCTGGATGCGGCCGCCCCGCCCGGCGCACGCGCGGGCGCGCTGCTGGTGCTGGCCGGGATCGGTGGCCCTGATGCGTTGCGTCGCCTGCTGGGCGCGCTGCCTTCGGCATTGGCGGTGCCGGTGCTGGTGCACATGCGCCTGGATGGGGGCCGCTACGGCAATCTCGTCAAGCAGATGGCGCGTGTCTCGCCGCTGCCGGTGCAGCTGGCCGAAGCCGGCCAGCGCGCCACGCCCGGGCAGGTGCATGTGCTGGCCGATGACATCGGCGTCCGCGCGGCCAGCGACGGCCTGCATTTCCTGACCGACGCGCAGGGCATCTCGATTGCCGCGTTGCCGGCCCAGTACACCGCACTGGTACTGCTCAGCGGTGCCGATCTGGGCCATGTCGGGCCGGCGCTGGACCTGGCTGCCGCCGGCGCGTGGGTGGCTGGGCAGGTGGGGGAGGGATGCTACGACCCGGCCGCCGCCACCGCCGTGGTGGCCGCCGGCATGGCCGCTGGCGAACCGCAGGAACTGGCGCAGATCATCGCCGCGCGCTGGGGCGAGGGTGACCACAACGGAGAAGCTCCATGAGTTACGCCAGCAACGATGAAATCCGTGGTGTCCTGATCCAGGCCGGCAACGAACGCGTGCTGCTGCCCAATGCCACGGTGGCCGAAATGATGTCGCGGGTGCCGGTGCAGCCGGTGGCCGACGCCCCCCGCTGGCTGGTCGGCGAGATCGCCTGGCATGGCTGGCAGGTGCCGCTGGTGTCATTCGCACGGCTTTCGGGGCTGGGGGACGAGGCAGCCGGTGTCCACAACAAGGTGGTGGTACTGAAGGCGCTCAGCGGCGATCAGCAGCGGCCGTATTACGCGTTGCTGACCCAGAACTTCCCGCAGTTGATCTCGGTGCCGCGCGATGGTCTGCTGGCCGATGCGTCGGAGGAGACCCTGCCGCAGATCGTGCACATGCGCGTACTGCTGGGTGAGCAGAGCGCGCTGCTGCCGAATCTGGACGCACTGGAAAGCGCGCTGGCTTCACTGGCGGCCTGAGGCCGCCCCCCGGACACCGGCCGCCAAGCATGGCCCGGCGCTGCCGTTGGCGTGCAGGTTGTCGGTGGACCTAACCGAGATCACCCAGCCGCGCCTGCAACGCGGCGATCGCGGCCAGCCCGGCGGTTTCCGTGCGCAGGATGCGCGGGCCCAGCTGCAGGCCCTGGAAGCCGGCGGCGGCCAGCTGCTCGCGGTCGCGTGGCGACCAGCCGCCCTCCGGGCCGATCGCGATCACGATGCCGCCCGCGGGCGCCGCTGCCAATGTCGACAGCCGGTGCGAACCCATCGGGTCCAGGGTCAACCGCAGCGTATCGGCGGGCAGCGCAGCGGTCGCCTGCGCCAGCGACAGCGGGGCACCCACCCGTGGAATGCACGCGCGCCCGGACTGGCCACAGGCCGACTGCACGACGTTGTTCCAGTGCGCCACGCGCTTTTCCGCGCGGGCCGCGTCCAGCTTCACCTCGGTACGTTCCGCGTTCACCGGCAGGATGCTGCTGACGCCGAGTTCGGTGGCCTTCTGCAGGATCAGGTCCATCTTTTCGCCGCGCGCGATGCCCTGCATCAGGGTGATGGCCAGCGGCGATTCGATGTCGATGGCCTGCACGCTGTCGATGCGTGCCTGCACTTCGCGCTTGCCGACCACGGTCAGCGTCGCAGCGTAGTCATGGCCATCGCCGTTGAACAGGACGCAGCCATCGCCTTCGCGCAGGCGCATCACCCGCACCAGGTGGTTGGCGGTCTCCTCGGGCAGGGTCACGGTCTGGCCGCTGTGCAGCGGCAGGTCGATGGGACAGCGGGTCACGCGCATGCAATCGCCTCGTCGATGGCGGCCAGCGTGGTATGCGCCAGCAGATCCAGTTGTTCGTCGTCCACGCAGTACGGTGGCATCCAGTACAGCACATCGCCCAGCGGGCGAAGGACCACGCCGCGCTTCAGTGCTGCCTTGTACGCGTGCAGGCCGAGCCGCAGTCCGGGGTCGAAGGGCGTGCGCCTGTCGCCGCCGCGCGACAGTTCGAATGCCACCACCATGCCGGCCTGGCGCACATCGGCCACATGCGGGTGGTCGGCAAACGGTGCCGCGAGGGTGCCCATCACCGATGCGGTGCCGCGGTTGCGCGCGATCACATCGTCGCTGCCGAAGATGTCCAGCGTCGCCAGCGCCGCAGCGCACGCCAGCGGATTGCCGGTATAGCTGTGCGAGTGCAGGAACGCACGCTCGCGGGAGTCGTCGAGAAAGGCGTCGTACAGGGCCTGCGTGGCCAGGACCGCGGCCAGCGGCAGGAACCCGCCGGTCAGGCCCTTGGACAGGCACATCAGGTCCGGCATCACCCCGGCCTGTTCGCAGGCGAACATCGTACCGGTGCGACCGAAGCCGGTGGCGATCTCGTCGGCGATCATGAACGCACCGTGCGCGTCGCACAGCTCACGCACGCGCTGCAGGTACACCGGATCATGCATGCGCATGCCACCGGCGCACTGCAGGCGGGGTTCCAGGATCACCGCGCATACTTCACCGGGGTGCTGGTCGAACAGCGTCGCCAGGCCATCGGCGGCCTGGCGCGCACGCTCGGCGGCGCTCTGCCCTGGCTCGGCCAGGTAGGCGTCGGGCGAGGGTGCGAACAGCCCTTCGGCCAGCAACGGCGCGTACACCCGCCGGTACAGTGGGATGTCGCCCAGCGCCAGCGCACCGAGCGTTTCACCGTGGTAGCCGTTTTCCAGCGCGATGAAACGCGTACGCCGGGTCTCGCCGCGGTTATGGAAGTAATGGAAGGCCATTTTCAATGCCACTTCCACCCCGGCCGAGCCGTTGTCGGCGTAGAACACCTTGGCCAGCGGATCGCGCCCGGCCTGCCGCGGGGCCAGTGCCAGCAGGCGTTCGGCCAGGGTGATCGCCGGCTCATGGCTGAAGCCGGCCAGCATCACCTGTTCCAGCTGGCCGGCCTGGGCCGCGATGGCGCCGCCGATGCGGGGCTCGGCGTGGCCGAACAGATTCGTCCACCAGCTGCTGACGGCATCCAGATAGCGGTTGCCGTCATGGTCGATCAGCCACGCACCCTCGCCGCGCGCGATCGGCACCAGCGGCAGGGTGTCGGGATGCTCGCGCATCTGTGTGCACGGATGCCACAGCACCTGCAGGTCGCGTTGCCGCCAGTGCAGGGCCAGCGGGGAGGGGGTTGGGTCTGCTAGCATTTCGGGCTCATGAACATGTTGCTGCCTGCACATTCTATCGGCCCCGGCGCCCGCGTCGGCCGCCGCGGAGATTCCGCATGAACGATGACCGTGCCAGCCGTCGCCTGCCGATCATCCATCGGATCACCGATGAAGAGAACGGTCCCTTCCAGCGCCAGCATCTGGATCTGGAATTCTCCAATGGTGAACGCCGCCGCTTCGAGCGTCTGGTCAGTCGTGGCCACGGTGCGGTGGTGGTGGTGCCCATGCTCGACGACGAGACGGTGCTGCTGGTACGTGAATACGCCGCCGGGGTACATCGCTACGAGCTTGGCCTGGTCAAGGGCCGGATCGATGCCGGCGAGACCCCCGAGCAGGCCGCCGATCGCGAACTGAAGGAAGAGGCCGGCTATGGCGCGCATCGGGTCGATGTGCTGCGCGCCATGACGCTGGCGCCGACGTACATGAGCCACCAGTCGTGGCTGGTGGTGGCGCGCGACCTGTATCCGGAAAAGCTGATCGGTGACGAGCCCGAGGAGCTGGAGGTGGTGCCCTGGAAGCTGTCCGAGCTGGACCGGTTGATGCTGCGCGAGGACTTTTCCGAGGGCCGCTCGCTGGCGGCGTTGTTCATCGCCCGCCAGTGGCTGCAGGGAGCCCGATGATCAAGCTGACCACGGATCTGCGCGAGACCGCGATCGCCATCGCGCAGGAAGCCGGCCAGGCCATCATGCAGGTCTACGCCGAAGGATTCGACGTGCGGATCAAGGACGACAACAGTCCGGTGACCGCCGCTGACCTGGCCGCCAACCAGGTCATCGAGCAGGGTCTGCGGCAACTGACCCCGGATCTGCCCATCCTGTCTGAAGAGTCGGCCCAGGTGCCCTGGGAACTGCGCCGCCATTGGGGCGCCTACTGGCTGGTCGATCCGCTTGACGGTACCCGCGAGTTCGTCAAGCGCAACGGCGAATTCAGCGTCAACATCGCCCTGATCTACCAGGGTGCCCCGGCGTTTGGCGTCGTGCTGGCGCCGGTCACCGGCATTCTGTGGCACGCCATGCGCGGCGAACTGGCGTACCGCCGGCAGGGACTGCACGACACCGTGCTGCGCACGCGCAGCCCGGCGACCGCTCCGCTGCGGGTGGCGGCAAGCCGCTCCCACCGCTCGCCGGAAACCGAAGCGCTGCTGGCGCGCATGGGCCGCATCGAGACCATCGCCCAGGGCTCGTCGCTGAAGTTCTGCCGCATTGCCGAGGCGGGCCTGGATGTGTACCCGCGGCTCGGCCCGACCTCCGAATGGGATACCGCCGCCGGCCAGTGCGTGCTGCACGCGGCGGGCGGCGCGGTCCTCTCGGCGGCGACCGGCAAGCCTTTCCGCTACAACCGCCGCGAGACGCTGTTGAACGGCGATTTCATCGCCCTTGGCGATACCAGCCTGCCGTGGCGCGACTGGTTGTCCGACTGACCTGGAGGCCGCATGAGCGCGCATGACACCCCCACCGCCGGCAGTGCCGCCAGCACCGAACTGGAACGCCTGCTGGCGATCATGGCCCGCCTGCGTGATCCGCAGGGCGGCTGCCCGTGGGACCTGGAGCAGGACTTTGCGACCATTGCCCCATACACCATCGAGGAAGCCTACGAAGTCGCCGACGCGATCGATCGCGGTGACCTCGATGATCTCTGCGACGAGCTCGGCGACCTGCTGCTGCAGGTGGTATTCCATGCTCGCATGGCCGAAGAGCAGGGGGCGTTCGCTTTCGCAGAGGTTGCCCGCGCGATCAGCGACAAGATGCAGCGCCGCCATCCGCATGTCTTCGCCGATGTCAGCGTCGATGATGCCGATGGGGTCATGCGCAACTGGGATGCGATCAAGCGCGCGGAGCGGGCAGCCAAGGGCGAACAGGACCATTCCGCCCTGGCTGGAATCTCGCGGGGCCTGCCGGAGTGGCAACGCGCGGTGAAGCTGCAGTCGCGCGCGGCCAAGGTGGGCTTCGACTGGCCGGGCCCGCTGCCGGTCCTGGACAAGGCCGCCGAGGAACTGCAGGAACTGCGCGAGGAGTTCGAGCGCGGCGACATCGCCGGCAACAAGGCGCGGCTGCAGGAGGAACTGGGCGACCTGTTGTTCGTCTGCGCCAACCTGGCCCGCCACGCCGACATCGACCTGGGCGCCGCGCTGCGCGGTGCCAACCACAAGTTCGAGCGTCGCTTCCGGGCCATGGAGGCACAGGCCGAGGCACAGGGCACATCCCTCGCCTCGCTGGACCTGGACGCGCAGGAAGCGCTCTGGCAGCACGCCAAGGCCGCCGAGAAGGAATGAAGACACTCGGCCTGTTCCTGCTGACCGCGCTGGCCGAGATCGTCGGCTGCTACCTGCCGTGGCTGTGGCTGCGCAAAGGAGGCAGCGTCTGGCTGCTGCTGCCGGCGGCGGCCAGTCTGGCCCTGTTCGCCTGGCTGCTGACCCTGCATCCGACCGCCAGTGGCCGCGTCTATGCCGCCTACGGTGGCGTGTACATCGGCACCGCGCTGTTCTGGCTGTGGCTGGTCGATGGCATCCGGCCCAGCCGCTGGGATCTGCTGGGTGCTGCACTGTGCCTGGCGGGCATGGCGGTGATCATGTTCGGGCCGCGCCAGCCGGGCTGACCGCCGGCGGTGCCAGGCCCGCCGGAAAGGGGCATGATGGGGCCGATCGTGGCGTTGAGAGTGCGCACATGTCCCGTTTCTCCAGCTTCCGTGACTTCTATCCGTTCTATCTCAGCGAGCACCGCCATCCGGTGTCGCGGCGCCTGCACTTCATCGGCAGCTGCGGCGTACTGCTGCTGGTCGCTGCGGCGATCCTGCGCGGCCAGCCGCTGCTGCTGTTGACGGCATTGGTCTGTGGGTACGGGTTCGCGTGGGTGGGGCACTTCTTCTTCGAGAAGAACCGCCCGGCCACGTTCCGCCACCCGCTGTACTCGTTCCTAGGCGACTGGGTGATGTTCATCGACATCCTGCGCGGGCGGGTGCGGTGGTGAGAACGTGTGCACGCCGCATTCACACGCTATGCTCGGGGTTGGACGTCTACCGATAAGGAAAGCCTGATGTTCCCGACCATGTTCTTTACCGTGGTACTGGCCTTCGTGGCCGTGGTCATCCTGTTCAAGGCCGTGCGCATGGTGCCGCAGGGATATGAATGGACTGTCGAGCGGTTCGGCCGCTACACCCACACCATGACCCCCGGCCTGCACTTCCTGATCCCCATCGTGTACGGCGTGGGGCGCAAGGTGAACATGATGGAGCAAGTGCTGGATGTACCCAGCCAGGAAGTGATCACCAAGGACAACGCCGCCGTGCGCGTCGACGGGGTGGTGTTCTTCCAGGTGCTGGACGCCGCCAAGGCCGCCTATGAGGTGGCCAACCTGGAAGTGGCCATGATCGCTCTGGTCCAGACCAACATCCGTACCGTGATCGGCTCGATGGACCTGGACGAATCGCTGAGCCAGCGCGAGGTGATCAATGCCCAGCTGCTCAGCGTGGTCGACCATGCCACCAACCCGTGGGGCGTGAAGGTGAACCGCATCGAGATCCGCGACATCCAGCCGCCCCGCGATCTGCTCGACGCGATGGCGCGGCAGATGAAGGCCGAGCGCGAGAAGCGTGCGCAGATCCTGGAGGCGGAAGGCTCGCGGCAGTCGGAGATCCTGCGCGCCGATGGCGAGAAGCAGGCCACCGTGCTGGAGGCGGAAGGGCGGCGCGAGGCAGCGTTCCGCGATGCGGAGGCACGCGAGCGCCTGGCGGAAGCCGAAGCGATGGCGACCAAGGTGGTGTCGGCGGCGATCGCCGAGGGCGATGTGCAGGCGATCAACTACTTCGTCGCCCAGAAGTACGTGGAAGCGTTCAAGGAACTGGCCAGCTCGCCGAACCAGAAGCTGGTGCTGATGCCGATGGAGGCCAGTGGGGTGATCGGCTCCATCGCCGGCGTGGCCGAGCTGGCCAAGCAGGCACTGGCGAGCCAGGACAACAAGGCGGCCGGCAAGCGACCGCCGCCGATCGGAGGCTGACATGCGCTGGGACGTCGTCGCCTGGGGGGCGCTGGCCCTGCTCCTGTTCGCTGCGGAGGCTCTGCTGCCCGGCGCGTTCATGCTGTGGATCGGCATCGGCGCTGCAGCGGTGTTCGTGCTGGTGGCGATCTTTGCCGGCATTCCGCTGCTGTGGCAGGTGGTCGCCTTCGTCGTGCTGAGCGTGCTTTCGATCCAGTGCTACCGGCGCTGGGGCAGGTCGCGGGCACGCGCCAGCGACAAGCCGTTGCTGAACCGCCGCGCCGAGCAGCTGATCGGTCGGGTGGTGCCATTGCAGCAGGGCATCACGGACGGGCAGGGTCGGGTCAGCATCGACGATGCGTACTGGCAGGTCAGCGGTCCGGAACTGCCGGCCGGGGCACGGGTGCGGGTGGTCGCGGTGCAGGGCAGCACGCTGGTGGTTGAAGCGGCCAGCTGAGCCTGCGGGCGGTGCGTGCGCGAACCGCTGCGGTGCGGCACGCCCGTGGGCGATCGATCTGGGATAATGGGGGTTCTTGTTTCCTCTGCTGCCGGAACGGTCATGACCCAGAAGACGCTGCTCAACGATACCCACCGCGCCCTCGGCGCCAAGATGGTCGATTTCGGGGGTTGGGACATGCCCATCCACTACGGCTCGCAGCTGGATGAGCACCATCTGGTGCGTCGCGAGGCCGGCGTGTTCGACGTCAGCCACATGACCGTGGTGGACCTGCGCGGCGAGCAGGTCAAGCCGTTCCTGCGCCGCCTGCTGGCCAATTCCATCGACAAGCTGAAGGTGCCGGGCAAGGCGCTGTACTCGTGCATGCTCAATGCCGAAGGCGGCGTCATCGATGACCTCATCGTCTATTACCTGGGCGAGGACTTCTTCCGCATGGTGGTCAACGCCTCCACCCGCGAGAAGGATCTGGCCTGGCTGCGTACGCAGGCCGCTCCGTTCAACGTGTCCGTTGAACAGCGTCCTGACCTGGCCATCCTCGCGGTGCAGGGGCCGCAGGCGCGCGAGCTCGTCATTGGTCTGGTCGGCGCCGCCGACCGCGAGGCGCTGGGCAAGCTCGGCCGCTTCGCCGCGCTGCAGGTGCGGTCCGATGAGGGCGTCGAACTGTTCGTTGCCCGTACCGGTTACACCGGTGAGGACGGTTTCGAGATCCTGCTGCCGCAGGAGGCCGTGGTCGGGTTCTGGAACCGCCTGCTGTCTGCAGGCGTGAAGCCGGCTGGCCTCGGTGCCCGCGACACCCTGCGCCTGGAGGCCGGCATGAATCTGTACGGCCAGGACATGGACGAAGCCATCAGCCCGTACGAAGCCGCACTGGCCTGGACGGTGTCGCTGGACGAAGGCCGTGACTTCATCGGTCGCGACGTGCTGGAAGCGCAGAAGGCCGCCGGCAATGCGCGGCAGATGATCGGCCTGGTGATGGACGAGAAGGGTGTCCTGCGCCACGGCCAGGTAGTCACCACGGCCGGCGGCCAGGGCGAAATCCTGTCCGGCACCTTCTCGCCGACGCTGGCCAAGGGCATCGCCTTTGCCCGAGTGCCGGCAGGTGACCTCGGCCAGGTCACGGTCGATATCCGTGGCCGGCAGGTGCCGGTGCGCGTGGTCAAGTTCCCCTTCGTGCGCGAAGGCCAGGCCCAGCCCGGCGTGCTCGCCGACGCCTGATCCGAACGTGCCGGACGTCACTGACAGCAGTGGCGGCCGGTTGGTTACACTAGCCCCGTTTTTTCCACCCCCTGCAAATCCTGGAGCAGTCCCATGAGCGAGATCCCCGGCGACCTCAAGTTCCTCAAGTCCCACGAGTGGGCCCGTGTCGAAGGCAATGGCCGCGTTACTGTCGGTATTTCCGACCACGCCCAGGGCCTGCTGGGTGACCTGGTCTACGTCGAACTGCCGGAGGTCGGCGCCGACGCCAAGGCCGGCGAGCAGATCGCTGTCGTCGAGTCGGTGAAGGCGGCTTCGGACGTCTACAGCCCGATCAGCGGCAAGATCGTCGAGGTCAACTCGGCGCTGTCGGACAAGCCGGAAACCATCAACGAAGATGCCTACGGCGAAGGCTGGATGTTCGTGGTCGAGCTGTCCAACGCCGAAGAGATCAACGAGCTGCTGGACCCGGACGCTTACGCCGAAGTCCTGGAGAACGACGACCACTGAGTCGTTGTTTCCTGGTTTGAAAACGGCCACCTTCGGGTGGCCGTTTTCGTTCCGGCGACCGCGCCGGACTCATGACGCCCGGTTCGCTGCACACCCACGACGCGGCATCAGGCGCTTCGGAAGGGTGTCTTCGGACGCGCGCAGTTTTGCGCAAATCCGCGTTTCCACCCCGCGCCGGCGCGTTCGAATGTGAAAACTTTTCCTGCCTCGTTGCGGCCCCGTTGTGGTGGCGCGGCAGGCCGCTGCGATACGTAGCCCGGGCGCGCGCGCGAGGTGGCGCAGGAATGGCACGCATCTACGCAGAGTGCTTATTTCAAGTGTTTTTTCTTGAGCGCGCGCGCACGCAGTGGCGCGCGTGGCGGTCGTGTTGCGCACGCCAGCGGTGTCTGCGGAAGCGAAACGAGGACGCTGGAGACGGTGTCCGGGACGGCGCCAATGTGAAAATTTTTCGCGGGGGTTGTTGACAGTAAAAAAAAGCGTGATTAGGTTTCGCCTCAGCAGACCTTGCCTGCCCAACCGAGTGCGCAGAATCAATCGTCCGATGCGAAGCAGCCCCTCGAAAGCCACCGCGATCCCCAAGACGGTGGACATGGCCCCGCTTCCCCCGGAGAAATGCAAGGCAACTCCCGTTCCGATGCCTGCTCCGCCGATCGAGGCAGGCATTGCCGCATCCGTAACGGCGCGCCTGACGCGCCGGCGGTCCCCGCACGCAGCATCCGCGGGTTTGATCCACCTGGGCGTTTCAACTCCCTATCACTGACGAGGAGCCATCCCATGGCAACCAAGAAAGCTGCGAAGAAAAAGCCCGCCGCCAAGAAGGCGGTGAAGAAGGTCGCTAAGAAGGCCGCTGCCAAGAAGGCAGTGAAGAAGGTCGCAAAGAAGGCGACCGCCAAGAAGGCGGTGAAGAAGGCTGCGAAGAAGGTCGCCAAGAAGACCACTGCGAAGAAGGCAGTGAAGAAGGCGGCAAAGAAGGTAGCCAAGAAGCCGGCGAAGAAGACCGCGAAGAAGGCAGTGAAGAAGGTCGCCAAGAAGGCAGCGAAGAAGACTGCAAAGAAGGCCGCCAAGAAGACCACTGCCCGCAAGCCGGCCAAGAAGGTCGCCAAGAAGGCGACCAAGAAGGCCGTAAAGAAGGTTGCGAAGAAGGCGGCCAAGAAGGCGACCAAGAAAGCTGCCCCGAAGAAGGCAGCGAAGAAGGTCGCCAAGCGCAAGCCGGCCGCCCGCAAGAAGAAGGCCGCTCCGGTCGCTCTGCCGGCAACCCCGGCGCCGCTGATCTAAGTACTTCCCGATAGCCGTACCCTGAAACCCCTTCCTCGGCTGCCCAGCGAGGAGGGGGTTTTTTTATCCCCTGCCTGCAGCCCGCAAGAAAAAAGGGCGACCGATGGGCCGCCCTTCCGGTGATGCCAGGGAGTGCCGGTTCAGCGCGGCGAGGCGACCGCGCGGTTGCTGGATGCACCCTTGCCCTTGCGCTTGTCCTGCTGCGCCGGGCTTGCGCCCTCGGCCATCAGGTTGTCGCTGCCGAAGTCGGTATCCACGTCCAGCCAACGTTGCGAGGGAAGGCCAAGCGCGGAGTCGAGCACGGTCGGCAGCAGGCCGCTGGGCAGGCCGCTTTCGCCGTTCCACATGATCGCGATGCCGAGATCACGCTCCGGGACCAGAGCGACAAGGCCACGGTAGCCCTGCACGGCGCCGGCGTGGAACACCACGTCATGACCGGCGTAATCGAAGGTGCGCCAGCCGAGCGCGTAGCCGGCCGAATGCAGACGCTCGCGGCGCCAGCCCGACCGCATTTCGCCCGGCGTGTTGATCAGGCTCGAATGCAGGGTGGCCAGCAGCGGTGCCGGCAGCACGTCGGGGCGATGACCGGTGTGGGCCAGCAGCCACTGTGCCATGTCGCTGGCACTGGCGTTGACGCCGGCCGCCGGCGCGACCCGGTAGTAGGTCGGCTTCGGCGTCAGCGACACCCAGCCATTACGGCTGCGCACATGCGGACGTGCCCACCGCGAACTGGCCTGGATGCCGGCCAGGCCGAGGCTGGCATCGTTCATGCCCAGCGGCTTGAAGATGCGGCGCTCGACCGCCTGCTCGTAGAAGCTGCCGGAGGCGGCGTAGACGACGTCGCCGATCAGGCTGAAGGCCACGTTCTGGTAGGCGTAGCAGTCGCCTGGCAGGCACTTGAGGCTGGTGTTGGCCAGCTTCTGGGTCAGTGCGTAGTACTCGGCGTTGCCTTCGATGTCACGGTCGTAGGCGTTGTAGGGCAGGCCGACGCGGTGGCTGAGCACGTCGGCGACGGTCAGACGCTCGGTGGCTTCCGGCGAGTTGAGGCGGAAGCCGGGCACATAGTCGGTGACCTTGCTGTCCCAGCGCAGCGTGCCGTCATTGACCAGCAGGCCGGCCATGGTGCCCGCGAAGGCCTTGGACAGCGAGGCCAGCCGGAACACGGTATGGGCATCGACCGGCAGCGGATTGTTGACGTCGGTGACGCCGTAACCGCGCGCACTCAGCACGCGTCCGCCCTGCACGATCGCCACCGCCATGCCCGGCACGCGCTCGCCATAGGTGAGCTGCTGCGCCATCGATTCGATGTTGGCAACGTTGAAGCCGGGGGCGGGTGGCTGCACCTGCGGCATCAGGCCGGTACGGTAAGCGGCCGGCTGGGTATGAGCGACGGCCGGCGCGGCCGCGGTCTCGATGTTGGCCGGCATCGGTGGCAAGGCCGGCGGGGTCTGCGCGGTGGTGGACAAGGCAACGGGCATCAGCATGCCCAGCAAACCGGTGGCCGCCGAACGGATCGGACGACGCAGGCTGTTCTTTTTCATCGGTTGGACCCGTGCGCGACTGCTGATGGCGATTCTAGCGCCGCTTTTCGCCTGTGCACAAACAAAGCGAAGATGAATGCGCATCTCGTTGAAAAAGTTGGAATTTTGACGCTGCCGGATTGTGTATCCGAACGTGTCGGCGGTCGCCCGTGCGAGTCCCCTGCGGTGCCACCTGCGTGCCGCGCTGGCGATGTTGCAGTGCATTGGCTAACGTACGCGCTTTGCCGCCCCCCCGGAGCCTGCCATGCCGCTGTCCAACCGCTGCCTGCTGGCGTGGGGCGCCGCATGAGTTCGGTGCAGGACGGGAGGCCGTTGCGCGGGCTGCTGGCAGCGCTGCGCGAGTCCCCGGCACTGTGGTGGTCGTTCCTCTACTTCTTCTGCCTGCTGAGCGGCTACTACGTGCTGCGACCGGTACGCGAGGCGATGGCGGCTTCGGCCGACCTGGAGACGGTGTTCCCGCCGGTGCTGATCGCCTGGTTCGCCAGCCACGGCATCGCACTGAAGGATTTCGTCCTGCAGTTCCTGTTTTCCTGCGTGTTCGTGATCATGCTGGTGCTGCAGCCGGTCTATGGCTGGCTGGTCAGCCGCTTTCCGCGGCGGGTATTCCTGCCGGCCGTGTATGGCTTCTTCATCGCGACCCTGCTGGGCTTCTACGCACTGTTCGACAGTGGCGTGCCGGGGCGGGGCATGGCCTTCTTCTTCTGGGTCATGGTGTTCAACCTGTTCGCCGTCGCCGTGTTCTGGAGCTTCATGGCGGATGTGTTCTCCAACGTGCAGGCCCGTGCGTACTACGGCTACATCGGCGCGGCCGGCACGCTCGGCGCGTTCCTCGGCCCGATCATCACCAGTGCGCTGGTGCAGCGGGTGGGTATCGCCAACCTGATGCTGGTCTCGGCCGGCTTCCTGATCGTGTGCCTGCTGTGCATCTGGCGCCTGCGGCACTGGGCGGTGCTGCGTGAACGCGAGCAGCAACTGGTCTCCGGCGAGCAGCCGATGGGCGGCAGCGTGCTTGATGGCCTGAAGCTGATCGCGCGCGAGCCCCTGCTGCGCTGGCTGGCCATCATGGTGGTGTTCGGCGTCGGCGTGGGAACGCTGCTGTACAACCAGCAGGCCAGCATCGTGCGCGCGTCGTTCACCGACCCTGCGGCGAGCACCGCATTTTTCTCGCGCATCGATCTGGCGGTGAACGCGCTGGCCCTGCTGATGCAGCTGGGCCTGACCCGCTGGCTGCTGTCGCGCCACGGCATCGCTCCGGCGCTGTTGATTCCCGGCTTCGCGATCCTGATCGGCTTCTCGGTGCTGGCGGCGTCGCCGATGCCGCTGATGGTGGCGGTGGTGCAGGTGATGACCCGGGCCAGCGAGTTCGCCCTGGCCAAGCCGGCACGCGAGACGATCTATACCCGTGTCGACCGGCAATGGCGCTACAAGGCCGGTGCGGCCATCGACACGGTGGTCTATCGTGGTGCCGACCTGAGCTTCACCTGGGTGCACAAGGGACTGGCATTGTTCGGTTCGCACGTGGTGTTCATCGGAGGCGTTGCGGTGGCCGCGTTCATGACGCTGGCCGCGTTCGGCGTGCTGCGCGAAGAGAAGAAGCTGCCCCGCGACCGCTGATTTTCCGGGGTCAGATCCTTTTCCGGCAGGAAAGGGATCTGACCCCATTCTCCATCCCTGTTCAAGGAACCGCCCATGTACTGGATCGCACTCGCCCTGACTCTGCTGGTCGCCCTGCTGCACGTCTACTTCCTGGTGCTGGAGATGTTCCTGTGGACGCGGCCACTGGGGCTGAAAACGTTCCGCAACACGCCGGAGAAGGCGCAGACCACACAGGTGCTGGCGGCCAACCAGGGGCTGTACAACGGCTTCCTGGCGGCCGGCATCGTGGCGGGGCTGGTGATGGCACAGCCGGTGCTGGTGACGTTCTCGCTGGCCTGCGTGGTCGTGGCGGGGTGCTATGGCGCGTACAGCGTGAGCCGCCGGATCTTCATGATCCAGGCGCTGCCGGCGATCCTGGCGCTGGTGCTGCGCGCGCTGGTGTGAGTTCCGGCCAACGGCGCAGCCCCTCGTGGGTTGGCCGCGTAGAGCGTGTCATGGGTTTGGCCAGGCAGGTTGGGTTCGCGGGGGACGCCGCAAGTACGTCCCTGTAGGCTTGGCCGCGGCATCCATGCCGCGGACACCCCCGCGAACCCAACCCGCCCGGCCCCTGACAGTTTCCGCGGGCGTCCAGCCCACGGAGAAGAAAAAAAAGAGCAAACAGCAACACCAACAGCAAAAGCGGCCGATGGGCTGCTTTTGCTTCTGCTCTTCTTTTTTCTTCTGCGTGGGTTGGACGCCGCACAGATCTGTCAGAGGCCGGATGGGTCGGGCCGGGCGGGGTATCCGCGCCATGGATGGCGCGGCTAAGCCCCCAGGGATGGGTTCACGGCGTCCCCGCCTGGCTCGACCCATCCGGCCCAACCGATAACCGCATGCCGCGACCAACCCACGAGGGGCGGCGCCGTTGGCCGGAACCTCACTTGGCCGGCGACATCCACATGTCGATGACCGCGCTTAACACTTCGGTCCCTGCACGGTCGCGCACGCTCACCGTCACCGGCAGCGCATAGCCCTGGGCCGCGACCACGATCGGCTGCGCCGGCAGTGCCACCGCCTGCAGCGTGCCGCGTGCCTTGGCCAGGTACTGCACCTGCATGCCCTTGGGGATCCAGCGCATGCCCTTCGGCAGTGATGCATCAACCATCAGCCCGGCCGTCAGTTCGGCCAGATTGCACATCGCGATCGCGTGCACCGTGCCGATGTGGTTGCGCACCCTGCGTCGGTCCGCCAGCGTACCTTCGCAGCGGCCGTTTTCCAGGCGGGTGATGCGCGGCGCGATGCTGGCGAAGTAGGGCGCCTTGAAGCACACCGCGCGCGAGAACAGCCAGGTGCCGGCAGGCCAGCGCTGCAGGCGGTTGTAGAGCGAGAGCAGGGGCGTGGACATGGTGGGATTCCGTTGGGCGGATAAAGCGACGGCGGGCCGAGGCCCGCCGTCGAGGCAACGCGTGTCGCGGGCGATCAGGCGGCCTGCGAGTGCGGGTCCTTGTGCTGGCGGTCGTAGTAGCTGGCCGCGCGCAGTTCGTGGGTGTCGAAGTCGTCCACGGTGATGGTGTCCAGGGTCAGCGTGCGCAGCTCTTCCAGCAGCGTGCGCTCGTCCTGGGTGATCACACCTTCGGCCACGGCTTCGTCCAGCTGGCTCTGGAAGTCCAGCGCCTCGATGCCCTTGCTCTTCAGCGCCTTCAGGAACTTGCGCTCCACCGGCTCGGCCATGATGGCCTTGGCCAGATAGCTGTTGATGCGGCCGCCCGGGTTGTTCTCGCACGGGGTCAGGAACACACCCTGTGCCAGGCGGTCGCGCGCTTCGTTCGGCGCCATCAGCAGAGCGGCGACGCGACGGCTCAGGCGATCACCCGGTGCTTCGGCGCGGCGGCCCAGCGGGAAGATCAGTGCCCACATCAGCCAGCCGATCGGACGGATCGGGAAGTTGCGCAGGGCGGCCGACAGCGATTCTTCGATCTTGTGCACGCTGTCATGGAAGGCCCACGCCAGCAGCGGCTGGTCGGCCTGCGGTGCGCCCTCATCGTGGTAGCGCTTGAGCATGGCGCTGGTCATGTAGATGTGGCTCAGCACATCGCCCAGGCGGCCGGACAGCGATTCCTTGAACTTCAGCTTGCCGCCGAGCGTCATCATCGAGATGTCGGCCATCAGCGCCAGATTGGCCGAATAGCGGTCCAGCTTGCGGAAGTAACGGCGGGTGTAGGCATCGCCCGGGGCGGCACCGAAGCGAGCGCCGGTCAGGCCGAACCAGAACGAGCGCACGGCGTTGGAAATGCCGTAGCGGATGTGGCCGAACAGGCTGCGGTCGAATTCCTGCAGGCCGGCACGGGTATCCGGATCCTGTGCAGCCTTCATCTCCTTCAACACCCACGGGTGGCAGAGAATCGCACCCTGGCCGAAGATCAGCAGGCTGCGGGTCATGATGTTGGCGCCTTCCACAGTGATCGCGATCGGCGCAGCCTGCCAGCTGCGGCCGGCGAAGTTGCGCGGGCCGAGGATGATGCCCTTGCCGCCGATGACATCCATCACGTCCGAGATCACCTCGCGGCTCATGCTGGTGCAGTGGTACTTGGCGATCGCCGACGGTACCGATGGCACGTCGCCGCGGTCGACGGCGGCAGCCGTGGCCTGCGACAGCGCGCTGATCTTGTAGGCCTTGCCGCCGATACGGGCCAGTGCTTCCTCCACGCCTTCAAAGCGGCCGACCGACAGGCCGAACTGCTTGCGGATGCGCGCGTAGGCGCCGGTCACCGCAGCGCCGGCCTTGGCGCCACCGCTGGCGGTGGACGGCAGCGTGATCGAACGGCCCACGGCCAGGCATTCGTTGAGCATGTTCCAGCCCTTGCCGGCCATGGCAGCGCCGCCGATGAGCTGGGTCAGCGGGATGAACACGTCCTTGCCGCGAATCGGGCCGTTCTGGAAGGTCGAGTTCAGCGGGAAGTGGCGGCGGCCGATCTCGACGCCGGCGGTATCGCGCGGCAGCAGGCCCAGAGTGATGCCGATGTCGCGGGTCTCGCCGATCAGGCCATCCGGGTCGTACATGCGGAAGGCCAGACCGATCAGCGATGCGACCGGAGCCAGGGTGATGTAACGCTTGTCGAACGTCAGCCTGACGCCCAGCACCTGCTCGCCATTCCATTCGCCCCGGCAGACGATGCCGTAGTCGGGAATCGAGGTGGCATCGGAGCCGGCAAACGGGCCGGTCAGGCCGAAGCAGGGCACTTCACGACCGTCGGCCAGACGCGGCAGGTACTGGTCCTTCTGCTCCTGGGTGCCGTAATGCACCAGCAGTTCGCCCGGACCCAGCGAGTTCGGCACGCCGACGGTCGAGCTGACCACCGAGGATACCGAGGCCAGCTTCTGGATCACCTTGTGGTGGGCCAGCGCAGAGAAGCCCAGGCCGCCGTATTCCTTCGGGATGATCATGCCGAAGAACTTGTTCTTCTTGATGAAGGCCCACAGCTCCGGCGGCAGGTCGGCGTGGACGTGGGTGATCTCCCAGTCGTTGACCATCCGGCACAGCTCTTCCACCGGGCCGTCGAGGAAGGCCTGCTCCTCGGCGGTCAACTGCGGCTTGGGATAGTTGAGCAGGATGTTCCAGTCCGGATCGCCGGTGAACAGCTCGCCTTCAAAACCGACCGAGCCGGTTTCCAGTGCGATGCGCTCGGTCTGCGACAGCGGCGGCAGTACCTTGCGGAACACCTTCATCATCGGACCGGTCAGCAGCAGCTTGCGGATGAACGGCAGCAGCAGCGGTACTGCGATCACGGCCAGCACGGCGGCGGCGACGATCGTGGCGGTCTGGTTGACGTAGGGGATGAACCAGCAGGCGACCAGCAGCGCGGCGCTGATCAGCGTCCAGGTGACCAGCCGCATGCGGTGGTAGGCGGCGAATGCACCTGCCAGCAGCAGGGCAAGGAAGGGAAGAACGATGCTCATGAGCGTGCTCCGGTGACGTGCTCGTTTGTGACGGACGAAGCTGCGGCGTCCACCGCAGGCAACACGTCCAGATAGTCCAACACAGTAGCGGTAAAGGCGTCGTTGTCGTCGCCGGCGACCATGTGCGTGGCCTGCGGCAACTGCACGTGGCGCGCGTGCGGGGCCAGCGCCAGGAATTCGGCCACGGTCTGCGGCGTGACCAGGTCACTGCGACCCCCACTGACCAGCAGCATCGGGCACTTCACCTGGCGCGCGGCATCGGCCAGCGCATCCTGGTGCTGCTCGCTGTCGCGGGCCAGCTCGGCGACCAGGCGCGGATCCCAGTGCCAGCGCCAGCGGCCGTGACCATCCTCGCGCAGCAGCGCGCGCAGCGACTGCTCGGATTTGCGAGGCCGGTGCGGCATGTAGGCGGAAATCACGTCGGCGGCCTGGGCCAGCGAGGCGAAGCCATCGGGATGGGCGGTCATGAAGGCGAGGATGCGCTCGACGCCCGCGGTATCCCAGCGCGGGGTGATGTCCACCAGCACCATCGCCGAGAACAGGCCCGGCCAGCGCGATTCGGCCAGCAGGCCGAACAGGCCGCCCATCGAGGCGGCGACCAGCACCGGCGGGCGCGGCTGTTCGCCGGCCAGCACGATCAGGTCGTCGGCGAACTGCTCGCCGTGATAGGGCAGGTCGGCGGCATTCCAGTCCGAATCGCCGTGACCGCGGGCGTCGTAGGCCAGCGTCTGCAGGCCGGCAGCAGACAGCGCGCGGGCCGTGGCGTTCCAGGCATGCCGGGTCTGCCCGAAACCGTGGGCGAACAGCACCCGGCCGCGGCGGCCGTGATCGCTGGCCGTGGCGGCCAGCCGTGTGCCGTGCGCGGCTTCCAGACGCAGGTCGTGGAACGCAACGGGTGTGGGGGGAGTAACCATACTTGCTAGTATGGATCGGTTGCGGGGGATGTCAATACTGCATGGTATGGTGCGGCGCATCAGGTGGCCGGTCTGCACAGCGGAGCCCTTCGGCTGCATCCGCGTACTGCAACGAACCCCGCCGTATGGTTAAATCACTCCATGAATCAACCTGACGCTTCTGCCGGCGAACCGCGCGCCGGCCGCAACAGCCGCCTGAGCGCCGAAGACTGGGCCCAGGCGGCCCTCGATCTGATTGCTGAACAAGGCGTGGGTGCCGTCGCGGTGGAACCGCTGGCGCGGCGCCTCGGCGTCACCAAGGGCAGCTTCTACTGGCATTTCCCCTCGCGCGACGCACTGCTGCAGGCGGCGTTGGAGCGGTGGGAGCTGTTCGAGCAGGAGCAGGTGTTCGGCAGCCTGGAAGACGTGCCGGATCCGCGCGCGCGCCTGCGTCAGCTGTTCCAGATGGTGGCGCACGAAGTGCAGCCGCACATCATCTACAGCGAGCTGCTGAAGGCGCTGGACCATCCGATGGTGCGGCCGGTCATCGACCGCGTTTCGCAGCGTCGCCTCGATTACCTGATCGCCTCGTTCCGTCAGGCAGGCCTGAGCTCCACCGACGCACGCCACCGTGCACGCCTGGCCTATGCGGCTTATGTGGGCTTCCTGCAGCTGTCGCTGCAGCTGCAGCAGCCGAAGCAGGCGCGGGAGGATTTCGAGGCCTATGTCGAACACCTGATCGAGACGCTCATCCCGAACGGCTGACGGTTTCCGTTGCCCACGAGAAAGCCGCGACCTGATCGCGGCTTTTTTGTTGCCGGTGCAGGGTGGTACGCGCCGGCAGTGCAGAAAGAACAACGGCCCCTTGCGGGGCCGTTGCTGCAGTCATCGATCGATCAACCGATCAGAACTTCTGCTTGTACTGCATGTACATGTAGCGGCCCGGCAGGTCGTACTGCGGGTCGAACATGTTGTAGGACACCGTGTACGAGACCGGCGGATCCTTGTCCCACGCGTTGTTCAGGCCCAGCATGATGGTGCCCTTCCACGGGGTGTTGTAGCGCACCTGGATGTCGTGGTACGTGGTGGCACCAATGTGGTTCTTGCGACCTTCCGGATCCGAGCAGTAGGCACGGGTGGATGCGCCCAGCAGGCAGTCTTCGGTCATGCCCGACTTGTAGCGCAGGCCGTAGTTGACACCGAAGTCACCGTAGGACCAGTCGACGTACAGGTTGGAACGGACGCGCCAGTACGGATCCTGGTCCAGATAGCGGCCCTGACGGCCATCAACCGGAGCATCTTCGGTCGACTTGGTCTCCCACTTGCTCAGGTAGGTGCCGTCCAGGCTGACGGTGAACTGGCCGAACGAGGTTTCCGGCAGCTTGTACAGCACGCCCAGATCCCAGCCCTCCACCTTGTACGACGCCAGGTTCATCAGCGGCATGTCGACGTTGGTGATGGTGTAGCGCTCGTTGATGGTGCCGTAGTTCGGGTCACGCGTGATCAGACCGCAGTAGGCTGCCTGCTGCTGCGCGGTACCACCGTAGCAACGATCCATGATGTCGCCGATCGCCGGACGGGTGATGGCGTCTTCGATCTTGATCTGCCACCAGTCCAGGGTCACGTTCAGGCCGGAGACGAAGCTCGGGCTCCACACCAGGCCCAGCGTCTTGCTGGTCGAGGTTTCCGGCTTCAGATCCGGGTTCGACTTCCAGGTGAACGGCTCGACGGTCTGCAGCGGGCCAGACTCGCCATCGGTGTTCGGCTGGACGAAGTTCGCCGGAACGCCCTGGGCGATACACTGCGCCAGCACTGCGCCGGTCGGGTTGTTGGCCCGGGCACACGGGTCGGCGTAGGTCTCGAACGAATCGGTGTCGCCGCGGTACAGGTTGTTGATGCTCGGAGCGCGGAAGCCTTCGGAATAGTTACCACGCACCATCAGGTCTTCGATCGGCTTCCAGCGGAAACCGAACTTGTTGTTGGTGGTGTTACCGAAGTTGCTGTAGTCCGAGTAACGGGTCGCCACGCTGAAGTCCAGCAGCTGGGCGCCCGGCAGATCGGCCAGGACCGGGATCGACAGTTCCAGGTAGAACTCGTCCAGGTCGTAAGCACCCTTGGTCGGCGCAGCGCCGTTGCCGGTGCTCAGGCCCGCTGCGATGAAGGCGTCGGGGTCGAACTGGCCGCTTTCCCTGCGGTTCTCATAACCGGCAGCGAAGCCCAGCGCACCGGCCGGCAGCTGCACGATCTCACCGGAGATGTTGGCGTAGTAGCTCTTCGACACCAGGCTGGCCGAATCGTGCGCGGTGAACGAGGTGTAGTCGAGTGCCGCCTGCGAGATCGAACCTTCGCCACCCAGCGGATTGATCGGTGCGCAGCCCGGAATGACGGCTCCGCCTGCGGTCAGACAGACAGCCTGGCCATCGCGGAGCGCCGACGGACCATACGCCTCATCCAGACGCTGGATGTTGAACAGGCCGTACGTCAGGTCGTTCTGGTCGGTCTTGTCGTAGCGGTAGCCGACATCCCAGTCGAAGTTGCGGTCGGCGAACTCGAAGAAGCCTTCAAAGCCACCGTAGAAGTGCCAGTTCTTGACGTTCTGGTTGAACGAACGGCCGCCGGTTTCATTGAAACGACGGTTCACGCCGGTCAGGTCCTGGCCGTACGGGTTGTACATGCTGTCCGCGCTGAGCGTCATGCCCGTCACCGGCATGGCCGCCAGCAGCTGCTCGGACTTGCGCTCGTTGTACATCGCCTCGGTGCGGAAGGAGATGTTGTCCGTGATGTTGTACGAACCCACAGCGAACAGCGAGGTGCGCTCGTTCGGGGTCAGCAGGTAGTTGTCCGGCGCGGTGTTGTAGCCGTGCACGTTGCTGACGAACGGGGTTTCCACGCCATTGATGATGACGTAGCGCTGATCATTGCGGACGTAGGAGCCCGGGATGCCGGTGCCGCTCTGGCCGCTGAAGAACGGCGGGCCGCCAGCGGAGATCTTGCGATTGCCGGCCATGACCTCCTTCTCGTTCACGTAGGACGCACCCAGCACCAGCGACGCACGGTCGGTGGTGGTGCCGATGGTGAAGTCATAGGCTTCACGATCGCCGTCGCCCTGGCTGTACTGGCCCTTGTAGAAGTTTGCCTCGGCGCCGTCGAAGTTCTGCTTGGTGATGATGTTCACCACGCCGGCGATGGCATCCGAACCGTAGATGGTCGAAGCGCCGTCCTTCAGGACGTCGATGCGCTCGATCATCGCGGTCGGGATGGTGTTCAGGTCGACGCTGCCGTCCAGACCGGTGGTCCAGCGACGGCCGTTGACCAGCACCAGGGTGCGCTCGGCGCCGAGGTTGCGCAGGCTGACGCCGGCCGAACCGTCACCACCGTTGTTGAAGGTGCGGTTCAGTGCGGCACCGTTGGCGGCGACGCGCTGCAGGATATCGGCAACCGAGGTCACACCCTGCTTTTCGATATCGGCGCGGGTCAGGCTCAGGACCGGCTGCGAGGTTTCGATGTCGGTGCTCTTGATGCGCGAACCGGTCACCGAAATGCGATCCAGGTTGGTCGCTTCCTGCGCCTGGGCGGTTACGGACGTGGCCGCACCCGCGATCAGCGCGACGACAACAGCGTCACGCAGCTTGTTGGACTGGAAATTCATTGGCTCTCTCTCTCCAAGAAATCTTGGCTGGGGTTATGCCCGGCGGGGAAGCGAAAGTGCGCTTCCAAATCGCGAGGCTGAGCCGATAGTAGCGGGCGCCTGCAAAGAATTAAAGCTGTGTTAATCAAAGCTGTGATTTGTGTAAATTGATGGAATGTCAATACTTTTCAACGGCTTGCAGTAGGGTTTGTGGCATGGTGCCTCGTTTGTTAAAAAAAAATGATGAAAAAAGTTTCCATTGATATGTATCGAAACATGTCGCGGCGGCGAGAAACGCACACATTGCGACAGAGCCGGAGGGGCGCAGAGGGAGTGCGGCACACGCAAACGCAACGGGCGCCTTCCGGCGCCCGCGATGTCACTGCATGAGGGAGGTGCGAGCGGTCAGAGATCCTGCTCGTAACGCACATACGGCACGGTGCCGTCGTCGTTGCTCTCGTTGCGTGGAGAGAAGGGGTTCTTGCCGCGGCTGATCACGTTCTCGGCGCCGACGGTGAGCTGGCCGGACCACGGCGTCCGCCAGGTCAGGCCGATGCCCAGACCTTCCCACTTGCCAGGGCGGCCGGGTACGTCGACCACGCGGCCGATGATGCTGCCGGTGAAGTTGCCGTAACCGGCGCCGAGGCTGAGGCTCTTGCTGTCCCAGCGATCGACCAGGGCCGGCGAGGCATCGGCCAGCGGAACCAGGCGTGCCTTGGCGTAGGTGCCGGCGATGGACACGAATCCTTCGCGGCCGATGTTCTTCTGCGCGAACACGGTCAGGTCGTTCTGCTCGGCACGCAGCGACGGCGTCTTGTTCGGGCCGGCCAGCCAGGCGGGCAGTGTTTCGCGACCGGTACCGGCGGTGATGCCCAGGCGGCTGCTGCCCCGGTTCAGGGCAGCCGTGCCGGTGAAGCGGCGGCTGCTGAGGTCATCGTCGTCGCCCAGGCTGGCCAGCATGCAGTGGCTGGCCAGACCGCTGATGCTGGTACTGCTGCTGTTGCTGCAGAGCAGGCCCAGCGAGTCGCCCGACGACAAGCCAAAGGCCGCATCCAGCGAATTGCGGCCGAAATGCCAGCGGGCGCCGGCGGCCTGCTCACCGGTGGGTTCCAGGTAGAGCAGGGCTTCGACCTTGCCGCTGCCCTTGTTCCACACCGGCAGCACCGTGCGGGTGTCCTTGCTCTGCGCATGCGCGCCCGCGACCGCGCCAAGGGCGATCAGCAGGGCCAGCGGTAGACGCAGATAGGTACGCATCGGACCAGTTCAGACAGGGACAGACAACGGAAGTTCCCGCAGGGGCGGGGACTCGATCCTAGGGTGTTTATGATTTCTTAACAAGCCTTGATCCTCCCCAGGTGCAAGACCCGCCGCTTACTGAAGGCGTTCAGGTGCCGGAACAGCCCCCTCGGCACCGTGGAACAGTATGCCGAACTCCGTCAACGGGAAGTGATACTCCCGTCCGCAGAATTCGCAGCGGACTTCGACCTCGCCGGTGGCTTCGGCCGCCGCCCGCGCCTCTTCCTCGCCCAGCGACTGCAGCATCGAGGCGACCCGCTCGCGCGAGCAGGAGCAGGCAAAGGACAGTGGCTTGCTGCCCATCAGCTCCGGGTTCTCCTCATGGAACAAGCGGTGCAGCAGCTGCTCGGCGGGAGTAGCGAGCAGTTCGGCCCTGCCCAGGGTCTCGAACAGGGCACTGGCGCGTGACCAGCCATCTTCGTCGCCCTCGTCGCCGGGTAGTTTCTGCAGCAGAAGGCCGCTGGCCCCCGTGCGGTCGGCGGCCAGCAGCAGTCGCGTCGGCAACTGCTCGGACTGCCGGAAGTAGTCCTCGAAGGCCTCGTCCAGTTCCGCGGCGCTGAGCCCGACCAGGCTCTGGTAGCGCTGCGGTTCGCGCGGGTCCAGCCCGGGGTTCTCGATGGTGATGGCGAGGAGGGCGTCATCGCCCAGGCTGGACAGGTCGCGCGGCGCGTCGGCGCCCTCGCTGAGCTGGGCGATGCCGCGCAGGGTGCCGGCGGCGGTGCATTCGGCGAACAGCGTGCGCAGGGTCGTGCTGCTGCGCAGCTGGATGGACAGGCGGCCGTCGACCTTGGTGTGGCCGGTGAACAGCGCCGAGGCCACGCAGGCTTCGCCGAGCAGCTCGGCTGCGGCGTCCGGGTAATGGGCATGGGACAGGATTTCCTGCCAGGTGGCCTGCAGGCGCACGTGTACGCCGCGGACACCCGCGTCGGGAAGCAGGAAGCGGATCAGGGAATCAGGTTGGGCGGTCATCGGCTCACATCGCGCGGAAACAGGGGTGGTTGCCGGATAATGCGCCGACAGCCAGGCAGAAGAAGGATGCACCACTAATGGGGGCAGGGGGAGAGCAGGACAAGGTGAAGGTGGCCGGGGACGTTCCGCGCCGCCGGCGTTGGCACTGGAAGCGGCTGCTGTGGCTGCCGGTGCTGTTCGTGGCCTTCAGCTGCCTGCAGGTGCTGGTGCTGCGCTTCGTGGATCCGCCCATTTCCAGCGTGATGCTGTGGCGCTACGGGGAGGCGCTGGGTGCGGGCGACTGGGCCTACCGGCTGCACTACCAGTGGCGGGATCTGGACCAGATGGCGCCGAGCCTGCCGATTTCGCTGGTGGCGGCCGAGGACCAGCGTTTCCCCGAACACAGTGGGTTCGATCTGCAGGCCATCGAGAAGGCGCGTGACCACAACGCGCGGGGCGGCCGGCTGCGCGGGGCCAGCACCATCAGCCAGCAGGTGGCCAAGAACCTGTTCCTCTGGCAGGGCCGCAGCTGGATCCGCAAGGGCCTGGAGGTCTGGTACACGGTGCTGATCGAAACGTTGTGGCCCAAGCAGCGGATCCTGGAGATGTACGCGAACATCGCCGAGTTCGGTGACGGCGTGTACGGTGCGCAGGCGGCGGCGAAGACCTTCTGGGGCAAGGACGCCGCGCGCCTCAGCCCGGCCGAGAGCGCACGGTTGGCGGCCGTGTTGCCGGCACCGCGGCGCTACAGCGCGGCCTCGCCCGGTCCCTACGTACAGCGTCGCGCCGCGTGGATCCAGCGCCAGGCCCGGCAGCTGGGCGGCGCTGCGTACCTGGCCGAGGACTGAGGCGGGCGTCTGCGCCGCTCCGCACTGGCGACGTACAATCCGGGCATGATCCGTGAACGCCTCACCGTCGTCATTGCCGCCTGCAACGAAGCTCTGGCGCTGCCGGTACTGCACCCGCGCCTGTGCGCGGTACTGGATGCGATGCCGGACATCGATGGCCACATCCTTTACGTGGACGACGGCAGCCAGGACGGAACCTGGGAGGTGATCGCCACGCTGGCGCAGTCCGAGCCACGCGTGTCGGCGCTGAAGCTGTCGCGCAATTTCGGCAAGGAGGCCGCGCTGACCGCCGGGCTGGATCTCGTCCGCGAGGGTGCGGCGATGATTCTCGATGCCGACGGCCAGGATCCACCGGAACTGCTGCCGCAGTTCGTGGCGCGGTGGCGCGAGGGCTATGACAACGTCTATGGCACGCGCCGGGCGCGCGCGGGCGAGAGCTGGGTCAAGCGTGCGACCGCGGCGATGTTCTACCGGGTGATCGGCCGCCTGTCGCGCACGCCGATTCCCGCCGATACCGGGGACTTCCGCCTGCTGTCGCCACGCGCGCTGAGCGCGTTGCGTGAAATGCGTGAGCGTCACCGTTTCATGAAGGGGCTTTTCAGCTGGGTTGGCTTCCGCCGGGTGGCGGTGCCGTACCAGCGCCACCCGCGGGTGGCCGGCAGCAGCAAGTTCAGCCTGTGGCGGCTGTGGAACTTCGCGCTGGAAGGCATCACCGGTTTCTCCACCGTGCCGCTGCGCGCGGCCACCTATCTGGGCCTGGCCACTGCGGCGGTGGCCTTCGTGTTCGGTGTATGGGTGATCGTGAAGGCCGCGATGTACGGCGACCGCGTGGCGGGCTGGCCGACGATGATGGCGGTGATCCTGTTCCTGGGCGGTGTGCAGCTGATCGCGCTGGGCCTGATCGGCGAGTACCTGGGGCGCCTGTATGAGGAGTCCAAGCAGCGTCCCCTGTACCTGGTTGACGCCTGGCTAGCATCGTCCGTGGCAGACTCCGTCGTGCAACCCACCCTGGGAGGGCAGGCAGATGACGTCGGTACGGCAACTGTTGGACGGCAAGTCCCCTGAAGTGCATGCGGTCGCGCCCGGCGCGGCGGTGATCGATGCGATCCGGCTGATGGCCGAAAAGGGCATCGGTGCGGTGCTGGTGATGGAAGGGCCGCGACTGGTCGGCATCCTGTCCGAACGTGATTACGCCCGCAAGATCGTCCTGCGCGATCGTTCCTCACGCGATACGGCGGTAGCCGAGATCATGACTGCGAAGGTGGTGACGGTGGCGCCCGGCGAACAGGTCGAACATTGCCTGCAGCTGGTCACCGATTACCGTATCCGCCATCTGCCGGTGGTGGAGGGGGGACAGGTGCTGGGCGTGATTTCCATCGGCGATCTGGTGAAGTCGGTGATCGATGCACAGCGCCGCGAGCTGGACCAGCTGCAGCAGTACATCGTGGCGGGATGAGTTTTCGCTGGCGGGCCTGCGGCCCGCCGGCCCGCTGTTCGGAGCCAAAGCCAAAGCCAAAGCCAAAGCCAAAGCGGCGCCTTGCTGATGCGCGGGAAGGCGGAGGGCATGGCCGTGCAGGACACGCCGTAAACCCATCCATGGGGGCTCGATGGCGCCATCCATGGCGCCAACGGTCCTGCACGGCCATGCTCTCCGCTTCTGGATACATTGCTGGGAACGCGGTGGGTAGCGGCCAGCCTTGGTTGGCAACACCTTGTGGTTCCGCGCGTGCCTCTCAATTCGCGATCCATACAGCCGCCGCGAACAAACGTGCCTACTTCGCGTACTGGCCGCCGCAGTCGGCGTCCTTGCCGGGGCCCAGTTCGATCGTGGCCAGTAGCGCGGCCGGTGGCGCGATGCTTCCCAGTGCCAGGGCGACCGCACCGCGGACGCCGAGCGCCTTGAAGTCCGGGCGGAACGAAGGATCCTTGAACGTTCCGGCGATGTGCAGCGGCGAGCGCAGCACGAGGATGCTGCGGTCCTTCGGCCGTGGCTTCAGCAGCAGGTCCAGCGACTCATCGCGCAGGCTGACGGTGCCTTCGCCGAGAATCAGCGTGTCGGTGGTATCGACGGCGAACGTGCGGCTTGTCATCAATCCCTCGCGTACGCCGAAGTCGGCAAAGGCGCAGCGCAGCGGAATCTGCTTGTCGCCGGTCACCAGGAACTTGACTGCCTCGGTGATGTCCAGCCCGGCCAGTTCCATCACCAGATTGCCGACGTGGCCACGTCCCATTGCCAGGCCCACATCGCCATTGCTGCTGCCCAGCATGGCGGCGATCGAGTTGCCGCGGCCGCTGAGGTCGATTTCGCCACCGATGCCGCCCTTGGCCTGCTCGGCCAGCTTCGCATCCGGGAACAGTTGTCCCAGCTGCACGCCGCGCACGCTGGCCTTGAGCGCGGTGGCGATCTGCGGCTGCCGCGCATCCATGCGGATCGTGCTGCGGATGTCACCACCGGCCACACCGAAGTTCAGCGGGTCCAGCCGCAGCACGCCATCGTCCAGCAGCAGATGCGCATCCATATCGTCAAGCGGCAGCGATGGTGCGTTGATGCGATGTGCCTTCCAGCGCACATCGGCATCCATCGCGCGCAGCTTGCCCAGGTTGTACGGCGTGTCAGGCAGCACCCTGCTACTCGCGGCCACACGTGCGGCCTCGGCCTTCTGCTCGGCGTTGGCGGTCTCGCCGCCACCGGTTCTGGGCGGGGCGCCGACAAAGCCGGCCAGGTCGTCGAAGTCCAGCCGGCGGGACTCCAGCGTGGCCGTCAGGCGCGGGCGCGCACCACCTGTTTCGAACTTCACATTGCCGCCGAGATCGCTGTCGCCGACCTTGCCGGTGAACTGCTCGTAGCGCCACACGTTATGGTCGCGCTTCAGGCGCCCCTCCAGGGCATAGGGCGGCGAAGGCGGAATGGCGATGCCCAGCAGGGGATACAGGTCGGCCAGATCCTGGCCACTGAGCGCGAAAGCGAGGTCGAGCACCTGCAGCTGGAAGGGATTGGTCAGGGTGCCACGGGCGACGGCATGGGTGGCACCTGCACGCCCATCAAGATGGATGCGGAAGGGATGATCGCTGTCGGTCAGTTCCAGCGGAGATTCGGTGCCGCCGCGAAGGGTGAAAGGATTGCCCTGCCAACGACCCTTGCCCTGCACCAGCAGGGGCGGCGCGGCATCCGCCTGCCTGGGCCGGCCACTACGCACATTGACATGGATGTCGGTGCGACCCGCCGCGTCGATGAACTGCAGGCGGCCGTCATCGATACGCAGCCGCTTGAGCTGGGGCGTGGCGCCGCCGCGGCTGTCACCCAGGAAATCCCAGTTGCCCGGCTCGCCCTTGCGTGGGGCGGTTTCCAGCAGCACGTCGGGACGGGTCAGGCGGATCTCGGGGAGCTGCACGCTGCCCCGCAGCAGGGGCCACACCCGCAGGTCGATTTCGACCCGGTCGGCACTGGCCATGTTCGGCTGCTTCGCCCATGACGCATTGGCGAACGTGACGGTGTCGGCGCGGATCGTGCTGGTACGGCCGAGGTCGACATCCAGGTGGCCGATCTGCAGCAGGCGGCCGGTCCGCGCCTGTACCGCCCGCTCGACCGGCCCCTTGAACCAGTTCCAGTCCCAGAGCGCGATCAATACCAGGATGGCCGCCAGCAGGAACACCAGCACCGCCAGCCAGCGCTGGCCTCGCGGGCCAGGGCGGCGGAAGCGCCAGCGCGACGGACGCGGCGGAGCAGGGGAGGCAGTCGCATTCACGCTGCCATGGTTGCCCTGCGCGGGTGGACGCAGCGCGAAGCGTTCATGTGCGCGGTGTGCACATGAACGCGTGTGGCACGGATATCTACAGCACCTGCATGGTCACCGCGACGAAGTGGCAGACACTGCCGCCGATCACGAACAGGTGCCAGATCGCATGCGAATAGGGGATCGATTCGCGGTGATAGAAGTAGGTTCCCAGCGTGTAGGAGATACCTCCGGCCAGCAGCCAGCCCAGCGTCCAGCCATCGATGGAGGCCAGCATGGGCTTGACCGCGACGATCACCAGCCAGCCCATGGCCACGTAGATGGCGGTGGACAGGCGCTTGAAGCGGCCGGTATAGAACAGCTTGAACACCACGCCGGCCAGGGCCAGCGTCCAGATCGCGGCGAACAGGCCCCAGCCCCAGGGGCCGCGCAGGCCGATCAGCGTGAACGGCGTATAGGTACCGGCGATCAGTACATAGATCGCGCAGTGGTCGAAGACCTTCAGCCTGCCCTTGGCAACCGGATGCTGGATGGCGTGGTAGAGGGTGGAGGCGGTGTACAGCAGCAGCAGCGCGATGCCGAACACGATCGCACCTGCCAGTTGCCAACCATCGCCGTAGATGGCGGCCAGGGTGATCAGCACGGCACCCGCACCGAGCGCCAGTACGGCGCCGAGACCGTGGGTCAGCGCACTGGCGATTTCTTCGCGGATCGAAGCAACGGAAGTCGAGGACATGGCGTAGGCATCATTCGCGGGGAGGGGGACCCGCGCCCCCCTATCATCGCCGCGATGGCGGGCGCATGCACGCCCGCCTCCACACGGAAGTCCGATGTCCTGACTGGCCGGATTCAGCCAGCGGTTAGGGTGTGCGCGGCCTCGCGGGTGGCGGCAAAGCGCACGTCGGGCGCGCGCTCCTGTGCCAGCTGCAGGTTGACCCGGGTCGGCGCGAGATAGACCAGATGGCCGGCGGCGTCCAGCGCCAGGTTCAGTGCGTTCTTCTCGCGGAACTCTTCCAGCTTCTTCTCGTTGCTGCAGTGGATCCAGCGCGCCGTGGTGACGCTGACCGGCTCGAAGGTGGCTTCCACGCCGTACTCGTCCTTCAGGCGGTAAGCGGCCACGTCGAACTGCAGCACGCCCACCGCACCCAGGATCAGATCGTTGCTGGTCAGCGGCCGGAAGAACTGGGTCGCGCCCTCTTCGGAGAGCTGGGCCAGGCCCTTCTGCAGCTGCTTGAGCTTGAGCGGATCGCGCAGGCGCGCACGGCGGAACAGCTCCGGGGCGAAGTTGGGGATGCCGGTGAAGGTGACGGCCTCGCCTTCGGTGAAGGTATCGCCGATGGAAATGGTGCCGTGGTTGTGGATGCCGATCACATCGCCCGGCCAGGCCTCGGCGGCGATTTCACGGTCGCTGGCCATGAAGGTCAGGGCGTTGGCCAGCTTCATCTCCTTGCCGGTGCGCACGTGGAAGGTCTTCATGCCCGCGCTGAAGCGGCCCGAGCACACCCGCATGAAGGCGACGCGGTCGCGGTGCTGCGGGTCCATGTTGGCCTGGATCTTGAACACGAAGCCGGTCAGCTTGCTCTCTTCCGGGGCGATCTCGCGGCCGGTGGTGGCGCGTGCCTGCGGCGATGGCGCGTGCTCGACGAAGAAGTCCAGCAGGGGCTGCACGCCGAAGTTGTTCACGCCCGAACCAAAGAACACCGGCGTCTGCTTGCCCTCGCGATAGGCCTGCAGGTCGAACGGATGGCTGGCGCCCTGCACCAGCTCCAGTTCATCGCGCAGGTCGGCCAGCATCTGTGCGCCGATCTTCTCGGCCAGGCCGGGAGCGTCGATCGACGGGAAGATGGTCGAATCCTGGCGGGTGAAGTTGCGACCCGGTTCGTACAGGTGCACCTCGCCGGTCAGCAGGTGGACCACGCCCTTCAGGCGCTGGCCCATGCCGATCGGCCAGGTGACGGGCGCGCACTGGATGCCCAGCACGGTTTCCACTTCATCCAGCAGTTCGATCGGATCCTTGCCCTCGCGGTCCAGCTTGTTGATGAAGGTCATGATCGGGGTGTCGCGCAGGCGGCACACTTCCATCAGCTTGATGGTGCGCTCTTCCACGCCCTTGGCCACGTCGATCACCATCAGTGCCGAGTCCACCGCGGTCAGCACGCGGTAGGTGTCCTCGCCGAAGTCGGCGTGGCCGGGGGTGTCGAGCAGGTTGACGATCTTGCCTTCGTACGGGAACTGCATCACCGAGGAGGTGACGGAGATGCCGCGTTCCTTCTCCAGCGCCATCCAGTCGGAGGTGGCATGGCGGGCCGCCTTGCGGCCCTTGACCGAACCGGCCATCTGGATCGCGCCTCCGAACAGCAGCAGCTTTTCGGTCAGCGTGGTCTTGCCGGCGTCAGGATGGGAGATGATGGCGAAGGTGCGGCGACGCGACGCTTCGGTGGCGACTTCGGACATGGCAGTGGCGCCCGCCCGGGGCGCTTTTCAAAGAGATAAGCGCCTGATTATACCGGCCGTGGCCGGTCAGCGCCCGGCCGCGCCCTCGGCATCACCCTGGCGGGCGAACTGCAGCTGTCCCTGGGAGGCGAAGATGCGCACGGGTACCGAGCGCAGCGCCATGCCGCGGTTGACCTGCACCACGAAATGCAGGTGCGGGGCGCTGCTGTAGCCGCTGTTGCCGGACAGGCCGATCGGCTGTCCGGCCTGCACGGCCTGGCCACGACGCACGCGCATGCCGCCTGCCTGCAGATGGCCGTACAGCGCCATGCTGCCGTCGCTGTGCAGGACACGGATGAAATTCGCCCTGCCGCCGTCGCGCTCGCGGTCCTGGCCGTTGCCGCGGAAGCCGTCCTGGATCTGCATCACCGTTCCCTCGCGCGCGGCCAGCACCAGCGTCGCCTCGGGCAGGGCGAAGTCCACGGCGTCGCGGTTCTCCTCGTCATCGTGGCTGAACCGGCCCTGCGGCGCCTGGTCCACGCGCAGGCGTGCGGCGTCGAACGGCAGGCGGTAGGCCACGTCTTCGGCGCGGGCGTCGGGACGGCCCGGTACCGACTGCAGGCGTACGTCGAGCGTGCTGCCGCCCACGGGCGAGGGCAGGTGACCGACCACGAAGCTGCTGTCGCCCTGCACCAGCGACCGTACCGGCAGGCCCTCGATGGGGCGCCCGGGTCCAGCGCGCAGTTCAACCTGTAATGGGCCGGCCAGGGTGTTGTCGATCCGGGCCTGCCAGTATTCGCCCACCTGCTGCAGCCGCAGCTGCGCCATGGGGACCGCCTGGCCGATGCCCTGCGTGCCGGGGGCGGGGGCCGGTGAGGGCACCAGGCCCCAGCCCTGCCGCCAGTCGGCAGCTCCGGCGGTGGTGCTGACCAGCAGCGGCAGCAGCAGGCAGGACAAGGGCAGGCGCGGCATCGGGCGTTCCGGACAGGGGGACCGCCGCGACTGTACCTGATCCGCGAAAGGTGGGCCGCAGCGATCGCTCTGTGCATTCATCGCTTTATCCGCATGAAGGGATTGACATGCGCGGAAAGCGATGGCATCGTGGCTCCACCATCGAGACCGGCAGAGGGACAGGCCCTTTGAAGCCGGGGCAGCCCGCAGGCGCGCAAGTGCCGGCGTAGGTGCCAAATCCTGCGGGGACCGTGGCGTCCACCGGAAGATGGTTCGAACCATGCACCGCAGGTGCATCTCGAACGCGAGCCCCGCGAAGGCTCGATGGCCGATTCCCCTAACGGATCCCGCCATGAGCTTCGCCCCCAGCACCACGCTTCGCCCCGAACCCTTTGTCCCCGTCAGCGTGCCGGTCGAAGACCGCGTGCACGCCGAGCGCGGCGAGTTCGCCGCGGTGCTGTCGATGCGCCACGCCGGCGCGTGCCCGGTACGCGTTCGCTACGAATGGGTGGGACCGGTCGATGCACCGGTGGTGGTACTGGCTGGCGGCATCTCCGCCCATCGCCATGTGGCGTCCAACGCGCAGTTCGCCGAGAAGGGCTGGGCCGAGGAACTGGTCGGCAGTGGCCGCACGCTCGATCCGCAGCAGCTGCGCGTTCTGGCGTTCGACTTCATCGGTGCGGATGGCGCGCTGGACGTGCCGATCGACACGGCCGACCAGGCCGACGCGCTGGCCCTGCTGCTGGATCACCTGGGCATCCGCACACTGAAGGCCTTTGTCGGCTACTCCTATGGCGCCCTGGTCGGGCAGCAGTTCGCTGTCCGCCATCGCGCCCGCGTGCGCCAGCTGGTGCTGGCCAGTGGTGCGCACCGTCCGCACCCCTATGCCGCGGCGTGGCGTGCGTTGCAGCGCCGGGCGGTCGCCCTGGGACAGCTGCAATGCGGTGAAGACCATGGCCTGGCACTGGCCAGGCAGTTCGCGATGCTCAGCTACCGCACGCCGGAAGAGTTCGGCGAGCGCTTCGACGCTCCGCCCGAGGTGGTCAACGGCCGCGTCCGTGTGGCCGCCGAGGACTACCTCGACGCGGCGGGCGCGCAGTACGTCGCGCGCACCCCGGTGACCGCCTACCTGCGCCTGTCCGAATCGATCGACCTGCACCGCGTGGATCCCACCGCCATCCTGCCGCCAACCGTGGTGGTGGCCGTGGAAGGCGATCGGCTGGTGCCGTTGGCCGACCTGGTCGGTCTGGTCGAGGGGCTGGGTCCGCGCGGCAGCCTGCGCGTGCTGCGCTCCCCATACGGCCACGACGCCTTCCTCAAAGAAACCGATCGCATCGACGCGATCCTCGCTACCGCCTTCCGCACTTCTGGAGAGACCGCATGAGCCTGCACGCCGCCGAGCCGTCCTGTTGTCGCACCACTGCCGCCGTCCGCGCCGGCATCGATCGTGACACCGCCCATGGCGCGGTCACTCCACCGATCGTGCTGTCGTCGAACTTCAGCTTCGAAGGCTTCGGCAACAAGCGCCAGTACGACTACACGCGCAGTGGCAACCCGACGCGCGACCTGCTGAGCGAAGCACTGGCCGAACTGGAAGGCGGAGCCGGTGGCGTGGTCACCGCTACCGGCATGGGCGCCATCAACCTGGTGCTGAATGCCCTGCTGCAGCCGGGCGACACGCTGGTGGTACCGCACGATGCCTACGGCGGCAGCTGGCGCCTGTTCAACGCGCTGGCGAAGAAGGGGCATTTCGAACTGGTCACCGCCGACCTCACCGACCCGCGCACGCTGGCGCAGGCCCTGGCCACCCAGCCACGGCTGGTGCTGGTGGAAACCCCGTCCAACCCACTGCTGCGCATCACCGACCTGCGCTTCGTCATCGAGGCGGCGCACAAGGCCGGGGCGCTGGTGGCGGTCGACAATACGTTCCTGTCGCCGGCGCTGCAGCAGCCGCTCTCTTTCGGTGCCGATCTGGTGCTGCATTCGACCACCAAGTACATCAACGGCCACAGCGATGTCGTCGGCGGTGCGGTGATCGCACGTGATCCCGCGCTGCACGAACAGCTGGTGTGGTGGGGCAACGCACTCGGGCTGACCGGCTCTCCCTTCGATGCTTTCCTGACCCTGCGCGGCCTGCGCACGCTGGATGCACGCCTGCGTGTGCACCAGGAGAACACGGCCTCGATCGTCGCGCTGCTGGACGCGCACCCCGCCGTGGCCCGGGTGTATTACCCCGGCCTAGCCGACCATCCCGGTCATGCCATCGCCGCACGCCAGCAGAGCGGCTTCGGCGCGATGCTGTCCTTCGAGCTGGCCGACTGCGCCGGCGAGGATCCGCACGCTGCCGTGCGCGCGTTTGTCGATGGACTGCGCTGCTTCACCCTGGCCGAATCGCTGGGCGGCGTGGAAAGCCTGGTCGCGCATCCGGCGACCATGACCCACGCAGCGATGAGCGTTGAGGCGCGTGCTGCCGCTGGCATCAGCGAAGGGCTGCTGCGCCTGTCGGTCGGCATCGAGGCCGAGCGCGACCTGCTGGCCGATCTGGGTGCGGCGCTGGCCCGCGCCGAAGCGGTGATCGACGCTGCCGCACGTCGCAAACAGGTGGTGGACGCATGAGCGCGCTGGCTGCCGAGATTCCGGCGCTGGGCGGCGGTCGCCTGGCACTGCTGGGCACCGGGACGGTGGGCTCTGCGTTCGTGCAGCGCTACCAGGCCCTGCAGGCGCGCGGCCTGGAACTGCCCAGCGTGCAGTGGCTGGCCAACTCGCGTACTGCGCTGGCCATTGACCGCGATCTGGCCCTGCCGCTCGAACTGGCGCGGCGCGCACCGCGTGGCGGCCAGAGCGTGCCACCGTGGGCCGGTGCCGAAGGGCTGGAGCGTGGCGATGTGGTGGTTGATGCCACCGCCAGCGAAGACGTGGCCGCCCGCCATGCGCAGTGGCTGGCGCGCGGGGTGCATGTAGTGACGGCCAACAAGCTGGGCCGGGGCGGGCAGCTGTCACGCGCGAAGGCCATCGCCGAGAGCTGCGCCGACAGCGGCGCCCGGTACGGCGACAGTGCCACCGTGGGGGCGGGACTGCCGCTGTTGAGCAGCCTGCGCGCGCTGGTGGCCGGGGGGGATCACATCCACGCGATCGAGGGGGTGTTGTCCGGTTCCCTGGCCTGGTTGTTCCATCGCTATGACGGCCGTTCGCCGTTCTCGGCTGCAGTGCGCGAGGCGCTGGCCGCGGGTTACACCGAACCGGATCCGCGCCTGGATCTGTCCGGCGAGGATGTGCGGCGCAAGCTGCTGATTCTGGCGCGCAGCAGCGGACTGGCGCTGGATGCCGCACAGGTGCACGTGGATTCACTGGTGCCTTCGGCGTTGGCTGCGCTGCCGCTGGACGACGCATTGGCCGAACTGGAGCAGCTGGACGCACCGCTGCAGGCGCGCTGGCAGCAGGCGACGGACAGCGGCCGTGTTCTGCGCTTCGTCGGCCGGGTCGACGCTGACGGCGCACAGGTGGGGCTGCGTGAACTGCCGGCCGATCATCCACTGGCGCAGGGGGCGGGCACCGACAACCGCGTCGCGATCCACAGCGACCGCTATCGCACCCAGCCGTTGCTGATCCAGGGACCGGGAGCGGGCGCGGAAGTCACTGCTGCCGCATTGCTGGATGACGTGCTGCGCATCGTGGGATGAGCAGCGTCCCGCTGCGCCCGCCGGGCATGGCCCGGTGTTATCCGCACCGCTGCGCTCGCCGGGCCATGCCCGGCGGATCCGCAGTTTCAGCGCCCTTTCAACACCTTCAGCAGCGCGGCATTGAACTGCCTGGGGTCCTGTACCTGCGGCGAATGGCCCAGTTCGGCGAATTCGACCAGCGTCGCGCCGGCAATCGCCGCAGCGGCCGATTTGCCCAGCGCCGGATAGTTGCCCAGCCGTGCCTTCACTTCCGCCGGCGCCAGGTCACGACCGATCGCGGTGCGGTCCTTCTGGCCGATGAACAGCGCGGTCGGCACCTTCAGATTCTTCAGCTCGTACACCACCGGCTGGTTGAACACCATGTCCGAGGCAAGCGCCTGGCTCCAGGCCACTGCCTGCCTGCCGTCGCCCTCGTACATGCCCGCTTGCATGCGTGCCCAGGTTTCATAGGCAGGCTTCCAGGTGCCGTCGTAGTACACGTCCAGCTGGTAGCGGCGGATGCTCTCGTAACTGGTTTTCAGCTCGCCGGCATACCAGGCATCGACGCTTCGCCACGGCACGCCCAGCGCCTTCCAGTCCTCCAGGCCGATCGGATTGACCAGCGACAGGCTGCGCAGGTCCTGCGGATAGGTCAGTGCATAGCGCACCGCCAGCATGCCCCCCATCGAATGGCCGACCAGATGCACGGGCAGGCCGCCGAGCTGCAGCTGCTGCAGCAGTGCATGGGTGTTGGCGGCGAGCTGGCCGAATGAATACTGGTAGCGCTCGGGCTTGCTGGATTTGCAGAAGCCGACCTGGTCAGGTGCGATCACGCGGTAACCGGCGACGAGCAGGGGAGGGATGGTTTCCTTCCAGGTCGCCGCGCAGAAATTCTTGCCATGCAGGAGCACCACCACGCCGATCGGCGCGGTCGTCGGCGCGATGTCCAGATAGGCCATCTGCAGCGGTTGCTGCTGCGATTCCAGGGTGAAGGTCTGTACCGGATGGCCGTAATCGAAGCCCTCCAGCCGCGGCCCATAGGCGGGAGCGGCAGCGGCGGTGAGGGGCAGGCAGGCCAGCAATGCGGCGGCGATCACGCGCATGGGACATTCCGTGACAGGGGATGCCCGAGCCTAACCGGAATGCGGTGACGGTGTCGTCCGGCAGATGCCCGTCATCAGCACTCGATGACATTCACCGCGAGGCCGCCGCGGCTGGTTTCCTTGTACTTGTCCTGCATGTCGCGGCCGGTGTCGCGCATGGTCTTGATGACCTTGTCCAGCGACACCTTGTGCTTGCCATCGCCGCGCATTGCCATGCGCGAGGCGTTGATCGCCTTCACCGCACCCATCGCGTTGCGCTCGATGCAGGGAATCTGCACCAGCCCACCGATCGGGTCGCAGGTCAGGCCGAGGTTGTGTTCCATGCCGATTTCCGCGGCATTCTCGATCTGGCTTGGATTGCCACCCAGCGCCGCGACCAGGCCGCCGGCCGCCATCGAGCAGGCCACGCCCACTTCGCCCTGGCAGCCTACTTCGGCACCGGAAATCGAGGCATTCTCCTTGTAGAGGATGCCGATCGCGGCCGAGGTCAGCAGGAAGTCGAACACACGCTGCTCGTTCGCACCCGGGCAGAACCGGTCGAAGTAATGCAGCACCGCGGGCAGCACGCCGGCCGCACCGTTGGTCGGCGCGGTCACCACGCGGCCACCGGCGGCGTTTTCCTCGTTCACGGCCAGCGCGTACAGATTGACCCAGTCCAGCGTGGTCAGCGGATCGCGCATCGCCGCTTCCGGCTTCGACGACAGCTCGCGGTACAGCGCCGGCGCGCGACGGCCGACCTTCAGGCCGCCCGGCAGCACGCCTTCCTCGCGGATGCCGCGCGTCACGCACGACTGCATCGCGCTCCAGATCTCGCGCAGCTGGGCGCGGATCTCGTCCTCGCTGCGCCAGCACTTCTCGTTCTCGAACATCAGCTGCGCGATGCTCAGGCCGCTGCGTGCGGTCTGTGCGAGCAGTTCGTCGCCGCTCTTGAACGGATAGGGCAGCGGGGTTTCGTCGGGCACGATGCGGTCATCGGCCGCGTCGTCCTGGTTGACCACGAAGCCACCGCCAACGGAGTAGTAGTCGCGCGTGGCGATCACTTCATCGTCGGCGTTGTACGCGGTGAAGCGCATGCCGTTGGTGTGGTACGGCAGCTTCTGCCGCTTGTTCATGCCGAGGTCGCGCTTCTCGTCGAAGGCGATCTCATGCTGGCCCATCAGCTGGATGCGCTTGCTGCTGCGGATGCGTTCCAGCGTGGACGGAATGATGTCCGGATCGATCAGGTTGGGGCGCTGGCCTTCCAGGCCAAGCAGGATCGCCTTGTCGGTGCCATGGCCGCGACCGGTCAGCGCCAGCGAACCGTAGACGTCGGCGCGGATGCGTGCGACCTCGTGCAGGCGGCCGGGGTCGAGCAGCCAGCGATGGATGAACCGCTCGGCGGCCTTCATCGGTCCGACGGTGTGGGAAGAGCTCGGGCCAATGCCGATCTTGAAGACGTCGAACGTGCTGACAGCCATGGATGCCAAACTGCGGGTACCGGACAAGCGGCTATTCTAGCGGCTTGCCGGGCCCTCCGATGGCTGCGGCGCAGCATTTCCGCCAAGCGAGGCAAGCCGGTGTTGACCCTGTTCCAGCGTGACGACTGCCACCTGTGCGATATGGCCCTGGCCGAACTGGCCAAGGCACGCGCGCCCGAGTTCGAATCGGTGTTCCTGGATGACCATCCAGCGCTGGAGGCGCACTACGGCGCGCGGGTACCGGTGCTGCGCGACGAGGCGGGCGGCCGCGAACTGGACTGGCCCTTCGATGCGGCGCGGGTGCGGGCCTGGCTGGCTGCGGGGTGAAGCCGCCGGGCATGGCCCGGCGCCACCCTGTATCACCGTTCCAAGGTGGAGCCGGGCATGGCCCGTGGCTTACTTCGCGTCGAACTTCACGATCGTGCTGATCGCGGTTTCGTCGGGGATGGTCTTGGTGTCGGCCCAATCGCCGGCGCCGACGCTGAAGTCCAGGCGCTTGACGGTGGCCTTGCCGGTCAGCACCGGCTGCGTGCCCGGCTTCCAGGTGAAGGTGAGCGTCACCGGCTTGCTGACACCACGCAGCTCGAGCGTGCCATCGGCGGCGAACTGGTCATTGCCGATGGCGCGGAAGCCCTTCGCGGTGTAACGCGCGGTGGCGAACTTGCCGACATTGAAGAAGTCCGCGCTCTGCAGCGTCGAGTCACGATCGCTGTTGCCGCTCCTGGCGCCGGCCAGCGGAATCACGACGTCGAGTGAGCCGGCCGCCGGATTGGCGGGATCGAAGCTGAGCTTGGTGGCGAAGCCCGGGAAGCTACCGGTGAACACTTCGCCGTCGTACTTGCTGGCAAATACCAGGATCGAGCCCGCGCTGGGAGCCTGTGCATAGTCCGCGGCCAACGCCGGGGCAGTGGCCAGCATGCCGGCCAGGGCAGCGGCCACGGCCGCCGGGGTGGTCAGTTTCAGATTCATCGGTCAGTCCTTCTGGGGAGAGGCAAGCCAGCCACGCGGCAGCATGCGGCTCAACGTCGCGTCGCGCTGGAACAGGTGGTGGTAAAGGGCAGCGCCGGCATGGGCCAGCACCACAGCGATCAGCAGCCAGAAGCCGTACTCATGGATCGCATGCGACACGGCGACGACCTGCGGATCCGGTCCGCTGAGCTTGGGCACATCGACCAGGCCGAACCAGCGGAAGGGCCGCAGCCCGCTGGCAGAGTCGTACAGCCAGCCCGAAAGCGGAATGGCGAACATCAGCACGTACAGCAGCACGTGGGTAGCGCTGGCGATGCGCTCCTGCCAGCTGGGCACACCCGGCACCGGCTTGGGCGCACCGGCGTAGAGGCGCCAGACCAGGCGCAGCAGCACCAGGGCCAGCACGGTGATGCCGATCGACTTGTGCGCGGTGTAGACCCAGAAGTATTTGGGCGTCCTGGGCAGTTCGCCCATGGTCAGGCCGACCACGCCAAGGGCGAGGATCAGTAGTGCGATCAACCAGTGCAGGGTCTGGCTGACACTGCCCCAGGCGGCAGGGGAGTTCTTGGCGGTCATGCGGGGTCCTTGGGGGCCGTCTTGCTGTCGGAGTGGGGAACCGGGGCAGGAGTTCCCGGCCTGTCGCTGCGGTCGAGGAAGGCCTCGGCCTCGATCCGTACCTGTACTGCGTCGCCGATCACCCCGGGCCAGGCGGTGATGCCGAACGCGCGGCGGCTCAACGTGGTGCTGGCGGAAAAACCGGCGGTGCGGCGGAACGGCGGCAACGGATAGCGTTTGATGGCATTGAGGGTCACATCCAGCGCGACCTCCTGGCTGACCCCGCGCAGGGTCAGCGTGCCGAACACACGGGCGTGGTTGGCATCGATCGGTTCGACCCGCGACGATACGAACCGGGCGCTGGGAAACCGCTCGCCATCAAGCAGGCTGCGGGCCAGCGTGGCCTGGTTCCATTTGGCATCTCCCAGATCCAGCCGGGCGACCGGCACATCGACCTGCAGGGTTGCCTCGCGCCAGTTGTCGGGATCGAACTGAAGGTGGCCCTCACTGCCCGATACCGTCCCCATGGCCTGCGAGTAGCCGGCATGATCGATCATGAACAGCACCCGCGTGTGCACCGGATCCAGCCGGTAGGTATCGAGCTGTGCCCAGGCGGGCGCAGCGGCGAGCAGCAACGGCAGCAGGAGCAGGCGGGGTCGCATCGATGGCGGGCTCCGGGAGGGGACGCTGCGATCATACGCACAGCCCCCTGACAACGCTGCGTGCATGGCTGCAACAGTTCGTGGTGGCGGTGCCACTGGAAACGGGCTGTTGCAGTCGTGAAGCCTGGGCTGTGTGACAATCGCGGCTGGATCGGGGGTTCAGGATGACGAGTGGCTGGCGTCTGTGGTGCCGAGGCATCGCAGTAACGGGTCTGCTGCTGTTGGCAAGCGCCACGGTGGCCGCGACTCTGGACATGGCTGGGGAGACACCACGACTGCGCCGCTTCGGCGCCGCCGAGGGCTTGCCGTCGCGCATGGTCGTGGCCCTGGCCGAGGACCGCCAGGGGTACATCTGGGCGGCCACCGATGGTGGGCTGGCCCGCTATGACGGCACGACGCTGCGGGTCTGGCAGCATGAACCGGAGCGGCCGGGTTCGCTGCCGGGCAACGAGATCGAGACCCTGCTGGTGGATCCGCTGGACCGGGTGTGGGTCGGCATCAACGGCAAGGGCATCGCCCGGCTGGACGCGGATCGCGAGCGTTTCTCCAGCTTCGCCGCGGTGAACAATGAATGCCAGAGCCAGTTCTGGACACTGGCCTACGCGGGCGATGCGCTGTGGATCGGCACCAGCGGCCATGGCGTGTGCCGCTTCGGCGAGGATGGCAGCCTGCGCTTCTTCCAGCATGATCCGCAGCGCCCCGACGGCTTGCCCAGCAACACCATCTTCAGCAGCCTGGTGGACGCGCAGGGCCGCCTGTGGGTCGGTACCGAGGCCGGTGTCGCCCGCTGGAACGGCAACGGCTTCGAGGCCATCGCGCCGCGCGAGCTGGGCAGGGTCAGCGTGCTGCGTCTCAGCCGCGACCCCGATGGATCGATCTGGGTCGGCAGCCAGAACGAAGGCCTGTTCCGCATCGATGCCCAGGACCGCGTCAGCCGTCCACGCTGGTCCGGCAGTGATCGCTTTCGCTCGGCACTGGTGCTGGCGGATCGGCAGGGAGGCTACTGGGCAGGTACCTCAGATGGGCTGCTGCGCGGTGATGCGCAGACACTGTGGCGCCTGGAGGGCGATCGCGGCAGCGGCTTCCTGACCGCCCACAGCGGCGTGCTCGATCTGCTGCAGGACCACGAAGGCGGGGTCTGGGTGGCCCTGCTGAGCCAGGGGTTGGCCTATCTGCCGCCGGACTGGCGCCGCTTCTCCACCTGGAACCAGCTCGACGGCAAACCGCTGGACAGCCAGTACCTGCTCAGCGCGGCCACCGATGGCCGGAATTACTACGTGAGTTCGGCACACGGCGTGTACCGGATCGATGCGCAGGGCGTGCTGAGTCTGCTTGCCAGTGATCGCGAGCTGGGCAGTGGCGCGGTCTGGTCGGTATTGCCGCGGCCGGACGGCCGCCTCTGGCTGGGCCGCGCCGGGCGCATCACCGTCTATGACCCGGCCACCCGCGCAACCCGGGAGTGGCGCATCGACGGCGGCTCCGACCTGCGCCAGCGCATCGACCTGATGCGGCAGGCGCCGGATGGCACCGCCTGGGTGTCGGTGATGAACGTCGGCGTGCAGCAGCGTCTGGACGATGGCCGGGTGCTGCGCAGCTTCCCCGTCGAGGGATTCCGCGGCCTGGGCGATGCGCCGATCGAGCAGATTCGATTCGATCCGCGCGGGCAGGCCTGGGTGATGGGGGACATGGGCCTCTGGCGCCAGCAGGGTGAGCGCTTCGAGGCGGTTCCTGGCGTCTCGCGGGGATCGATCTACGACCTGGTGTGGATCGATCCGCAGCAGCTGTGGCTCGCCCGCCAGGGCGCCTTCGAGCGCTACCAGTGGGACGGCATGAGCCTGCGCCTGGTGCAGCGCGTCGATGCTGCCGCCGGCGTGCCACCTCTGAGCATGGGTGGGCTGGCCTTGGCCGACGATGGCCGCCTGTGGGCCACCACGCCGCGCGGTCTGCTGCGCTGGGATCCGAAAACGAAGCGGCTGAGGCAGTTCACCGAGCGCGACGGACTGCCCGATGCCGAATTCACCGGCCGACCGCCTGCGGTGAACGCCGATGGCCGCGTGCTCGCGGTGACCCAGACCGGCGCGGTCGGTTTCGACGTCAATGCCGCCGACACCCCACTGCCATCCTCCGCGCTGGTGATCGCGCAGGTGCGCGTACGTCGCGACGATGCGCGCGGCTGGCAACCCCTGCCGACCACCGGGGTGCTGCTGCTGGGTCCGGATGACCGTGATCTGCAGATCGACGCGCGGCTGCTCTCGTACGGCAACCCGCAGGGCAACCGCTATCGGTTCCGGGTGCAGGGCTATGACCAGAACTGGGTGGAGCAGGGCGGCGATGGCCAGCGCACGCTGTCGCGCCTCGCGCCCGGTGCCTACGTGATCGAAGTGCAGGCGGCCACCGACAGTGGTCCGTGGACGCCGTCGCAGCAACTGCAGGTGAAGGTATTGCCGCCCTGGTGGCGCAGCGGCATGGCGATCTTCGGCTACCTGCTGCTGGGCTCGTTGCTGCTGCTGGTGCTGGCATGGGCGATCCGCAGCCGTCTGAGAAGGCGCCAGCAGTGGCAGCTGACCGTGCACAAGCAGCAGCTCGCCGAGCAGGCCTCGCAGGCCAAGAGCCACTTCCTGGCCACGCTGGGTCATGAGGTGCGCACGCCGATGACCGGCGTACTGGGCATGAGCGAACTGCTGCTGGCCACATCACTGGATCCGGTACAGCGCAGCTATGCCGGATCGATCCAGCAGGCGGGCAGCCATCTGCTGCGTCTGGTCAACGATGCCCTGGACCTGGCCCGGATCGAAGCCGGGCGGCTGGAGCTGGACCTGCGTCCGTTCGATCTTGCCGCGCTGTTGGACCAGGTGCAGATGCTGATGCGGCCGATGGCGCAGCAGCGCCAGCTCGATTTTGTACGCGAGGATGCCTTGCCCGGCCCGATCAGCGTCAGTGGCGATGAAATGCGCATCCGCCAGATCCTGCTGAACCTGCTCGGCAATGCCATCAAGTTCACCGAGCGCGGCCAGGTCGGCCTGGGCGTGCGGCTGCAGGAGGATGGCGGCGGGGTGTGCTTCGAGGTGTTCGATACCGGCCCCGGCATCAATGCCGAACAGCAGCAGCGTCTGTTCCATCGCTTCGAGCAGGCCGATGGCCCGCGGACAGCATCGCGCTATGGCGGCAGCGGGCTGGGCCTGGCGATCTGCCAGGAACTGGCCGTGGCGATGGGTGGGCGCATCGATGTCGACAGCCAGCCGGGCAGGGGCGCACGGTTCCGCGTGCAGCTGCCGCTGCCGTGGACCCGCCAGGCTGCCCACAGTGGTTCCGACAGGGCGTCGCCACCGCCGCTGCCGCCGCTGCGCATCCTGCTGGTCGAAGATGACGCCACGGTAGCGGACGTCATCGCCGGCCTGCTGCGCGGTCGTGGCCACGACGTAGTGCACGTGCTGCACGGCCTGGGAGCCTTGTCGGAGATCGCGACCGAGGGGTTCGATGTCGGTCTGCTCGACCTGGATCTGCCGGCCCTGGACGGAACGGCGATCGCCCGTCAGCTGCGCGCCATGGGCTATGAGCTGCCACTGGTGGCGGTGACCGCGCGGTCCGATGCCTATGCGGAGGCGCAGGTGCTGGCCGCCGGTTTCGACGGCTTCCTGCGCAAGCCGGTCACGGGCGACATGCTGGTGGCGGCCATCGTGCAGGCTCGCAGCAAGCGCCAGGGTGAGGGCTGATTGCGCCGGCGCCGGGCGTGAACGGCGCGACTTTCGGTTTACCATGCCGACGCCCGCACGACGGGGCACCATCTGGGAACGCGTGAGGAGGCGATCAGTGGCGTATCTGCGGTCGGCGATGCTGCTGATGCTTCTGCTGTGCTGCCTGGCGCCCGCTGCCGCACAGCCGGTACCGCCCACGCCCCGGCAGGTGACGGTGTTCGATGGCCTGCCGTCCAACACCGTCAACCGCATGGCGGAGGACCGCTACGGCTACCTGTGGATCGCCACCAATGACGGGCTGGCACGATACGACGGCCGCAACTACCGGGTCTGGCGCTCCGAGGATGGCCTGCGCGACAACCGCATCTGGACCGTACTGGTCGATACCCGCAACCGCTTGTGGATCGGCACCGAGAATGCCGGCCTGGTAAGGATGTCGGCCGACCGCCGGCAGCTGCGGTTCTTCGACCGCAGCAGCCAGCCGCTGATGAGCACCAATACGATCTGGAGCCTGGCCGCCACCCCCGATGGCTCGATCTGGTTCGGTACCCACGAAGGCGGGCTGTACCGGGTGGATGGCAATGATCGCGTGCAGCGCTTCCTGCCCGAGGCGAACAATCCGCGCAGCCTGCCGGCCGCTGCGGTGCCCTATCTGGCCACGCTGCCCGACGGCAGCCTGTGGGTGGGCACCAAGCATGGCGTGGCGCGTTGGACCGGCAGCGATTTCGAGCGGGTCGGCGACGAGCAGGTGCCCGGCCAGCTGATCAACGGTTTGACCGCCGAACCTGACGGCAGCCTGTGGATCAGCACGCTGGCCGGCGCATTCGTGCGCCGGCCGGATGGTCGCTTCGAGCGGCAACCCTGGTCGGTGCCGGCCGGCGACGAGGTGCTGGGCATGATGCTGCGCGATGAGCAGGGGGGCTACTGGCTGGACACCCGCAGCGGACTCGGTCGCGCGGTCGATGGCCAGTACCAGACGGTGCCGCTGTACAGCGCGATCGCGCGCGGCCAGGTGCGGCCGAACTGGACCGGCGCCTACGAGGATCGCGAGGGCGGCATCTGGCTGGCCAGCACCAATGCCGGTCTCTGGCATTTGTTGCCACGGTGGTGGCAGTTCTCGGTGTTCTCGCGTCTGGAGGACGATGCATCGTCACTGCGCAACGCCTACGTACTCGGCACCAGTGCGTCCAGCAACGGAGGTGTCTGGACGGTCGGCAGCCACGGCGCGCTGGATCGCTTCAATCCCCGTACCGGCCGGATCGAGCAGTTCCGGCGCGGCGTCAATGGCATCCACTGGCTGACCTCGGTTCGCGAGGACCGCCATGGCCGGGTCTGGATCGGTTCGTCCGGAGCGCTGCTGCGCTATGACCCGGCACGCGACGAGCTGCGCCGCTGGGGACGCGACGCGCCTGCCGATGCCGCGATGGAGGGCGATGTCGACGCACTGATGATCTGCGACAGCAACAGCCTGTGGTTGATGATGCCCGCCGGCCTGCAGCAGCGCGATCTGGAAGGTCGGCTGCTGCTCGAACTGGACAATGGCCAGAACGGACTGCAGACCGGCCAGCTGAACCAGGATCTGGTATGCGGTCCGCAGAACCAGCTCTGGCTGGCCAGCAGCCGCGGGCTGCTGCAGTGGCAGCCTGAGCAGCAGCGCTTCCAGCCGGTGCCCGGCGCGCCGGCAACGGCACTGTACGCGGCGTATACCGGCAGCGACGGCCAGGTGTGGCTGTCCGAGGACGGCCGGTTGTCGCGCTATCGATGGAGCCAGGGGCGTCTGGAGCGGCAGGGGGTCATTGGTGCCGAACAGGGATATCCGGCGGTTTCCGCCACCGGTCTGGTGGTCGATGCGCAGGGTGTGGCCTGGGCCACCAGTGCACGCGGCCTGGTGCGGGTCGGCGCGGACGGCCAGAGCGTGCGCCTGTATGGCGTGCACGATGGCCTGCCCAGCCAGGAGTTCCGCGCGCATACCTTGATTGCGACGTCTTCGGGACGGCTGGTGGCAGGCACGCCGGCCGGCGTGGTGGTGTTCGATCCGGAACAGGTGCGGCCTTCGGTGCGCCGCGCACCGCTGGTGATCGAGCGGGTGGAGGTGCGCCGCAACGAGCAGGTGCTGGACCTGACCCACGACGCACCGTTGCTGATCGCCGACGGCGACCGCGATCTGCGCATCGTGGCGCGCCTGCTGTCCTTCGCCGATTCGGCCTCCAATTCGTATCGCTACCGCCTGGCTGGCTATGACCCGGACTGGGTCGAGGTCGGGCCCGCCGGTGAACGCCTGTTCTCGCGGCTGCCGCCGGGCAGCTATCGGCTGGAAGTGCAGGCGCGCTCGGCCGATCACGTCTGGTCGCGGGTGCAGACCCTGGAGTTCCGCGTGCAGCCGCCGTGGTGGCGCAGCCTGTCGGGCCTGCTGGTGCTGACGTCGATCGCGTTGCTGCTGACCAGCTGGTTTGCATGGCTGTACCGTCGCCGCCTGCAGCGTCGCCACGCCTACCAGCTGGCGTTGCACAAGCAGGAACTGGCCGAGCAGGCCTCGGCAGCCAAGACGCGCTTCCTGGCCAATCTGGGCCATGAGATCCGCACGCCGATGACCGGTGTGATGGGCATGAGCGAGCTGCTGTTGTCCTCGCCGCTGGATCCTCAGCAGCGCGGCTACACCCAGTCCATCCGCCAGGCGGGTGAGCATCTGCTGCATCTGGTCAACGATGCGCTGGACCTGGCGCGGATCGAATCCGGACGCCTGGAACTGCAGTCCCGGCCGTTCGCGCTCCATTGCCTGCTGCAGGACCTGGCCGCGCTGATGGGGCCGCTGGCCGCGCAGAAGGGACTGCGTTTCGTCCTGGACAATCGCTTGCCGCCCGGCCTGCAGGCCACCGGCGATGCGATCCGGGTGCGGCAGATCCTGCTGAACCTGCTGTCCAACGCGGTGAAGTTCACCAGCCGTGGCACCATCACCCTGCATGCCCGGTGCGATGAGGCGATGCGTGCACTCCAGTTCGAAGTGCGTGACACCGGGCCGGGCATCAGCCAGGAACAGCAGCTGCGCCTGTTCCGCCGGTTCGAGCAGGCTGACGGTGCACGTACCGCGGCGCAGTATGGTGGCAGTGGCCTGGGGCTGGCGATCTGCCGCGAGCTGGCGCAGGCGATGCAGGGCCGGATCCAGGTCGAAAGCCAGTTGGGGCGCGGAACCTGCTTTGGAGTGATGCTGCCCCTGCCGCTGGAAGTGGACGCCGACGCCGATGCGGACAGCGCCGCGCGGAGCGAGGATGCAGTAGCGAACATGCCCCCCCTGCGCGTGCTGCTGGTGGAGGATGACGCGACGGTGGCCGATGTCGTGCAGGGTCTTCTGAGTGCGCGCGGCCATGAGGTGGTGCATGCCGGGCATGCGTTGGCGGCGCTGCGCGAGATCAGCGGGAGTGATTTCGATGTGGCCCTGCTTGACCTGGACCTGCCGGGCCTCAGCGGCTTCGAGCTGGCCGAGCATCTGCGCAACCAGGGGTACACGCTGCCGTTGCTGGCGGTGACCGCGCGCACGGACCCGGACCTGCAGAAGCAGGTGGAAGCGGCCGGGATCGGCGGTTTCCTGCGCAAGCCGGTCACGGGCGAGCTGCTGGTGGAGGCCATCGCCAAGGTGTTGGGGCGCTGAGGCCGGGCACAGTCCGGCAGGCTACTCCGCGACGTGTTCGACCTGGCGGGGTTCGGGCTTGGTGTCCGGCAACTGCCAGAAGATCATCGTCGAAGTCAGTGTGATCGCGCCCACGCACAGGAACGTGGCGTGCAACGCCGCCGTTGCGCCGTGGCCCTCCAGGTGCGTGCCGAAGGCGGCCAGCAGGCTGCCCGCCGCCGCCGCGCCGAAGCCGGCAGCCAGCATCATCACCATCGACAGCAGACTGTTGCCCGAACTGGCGAACTCCCGATCCAGATCGCGCAGGGTCACGGTGTTCATCACGGTGAACTGCAGCGAATTGACCGCACCGAAGAAGGCCAGCTGCAGCAGGCGCCAGCCCAGGTGCTGGCCCGGCGTCATCAGGATGAAGCTGGCCATGGCCAGGCCCACCAGCACGGTGTTGGTCATCAGCACGCGCCGATAGCCGTAGCGTTCGACCAGCTTCACCGCCAGCCGCTTGGAGACCATGCCGGCCGCGGCCACCGGTACCATCATCAGTCCGGCGTTCATCGGTCCCAGGCCAAGGCCCACCTGCAGCAGCAGCGGAATCAGCATCGGCATGGCGCTGCTGCCGATGCGTGAGAACAGGTTGCCGAGGATGCCGATGCGATAGCTGGGCACACGGAACAGCGCCAGCGAGAACAACGGCGCGGTCGAGTTGGCCGCGTGCAGCCAATAGCCCACCAGTGCGGCCAGCCCCGCCACGGTCATCAGCATCACCAGCGCGTGCGGCGTACCCAGCCCGGAGATGCCGTCCAGCGCCAGCGACAGCACCACCATCGCAAAGGCCAGCATGATGTAGCCGCGCAGGTCGAAGCGGGTGCGGTGGCTGGCGTAATGGTCCGGCATCATCTTCATCGCAGCGATGAAGCCGATCACGCCGATCGGAAGGTTGATCAGGAACACCCAGTGCCAGGAGGCGATCTCGACCAGCCAGCCGCCCAGCGTCGGGCCGATCAAGGGGCCGATCAGGGCGGGGATGGCGATGAAGCTCATCGCACGCAGGAAGTCCTCGCGCGGCACCGAACGCATCACCGCCAGGCGGCCGACCGGCAGCAGCATCGCACCGCCGATGCCCTGCAGCACGCGGGCACCCACCAGCTGATGCAGGTGCTGGGCCAGCGCGCAGGCCAGCGAGCCGAGGGTGAACAGGATGATCGCCACCAGGAAGGTGCGCCGGGTGCCGTAGCGGTCGGCGATCCAGCCGGAGGCGGGAATGAACGTGGCGACCGCCAGTGCATAGCTGAACACCACCGACTGCATCTGCAGCGGACTCTCGCCCAGGCTGGCCGCCATCGCCGGCAGCGCCGTGTTGACGATGGTCGAGTCCAGCATCTGCATGAAGATCGCCAGGGACACCAGCCACAGCAGGGGGCGCTGGCGGTTGTAGGTCGATGGCGATGTGGACATGGGTTGTGGCCGGTGCAACGTGGGGGCGCCATGATCGCGCACTGCGGGTCACGGCGCGATCAACACCGCGCCGCAACCGCATGCGCACGGCTCAGCGCTGGCTGTGCGCGTGCACCGCGTCGACCAGTACCTGCACGTGGGCCGGGTCCATGTCCGGTGACATGCCATGGCCCAGGTTGAACACGTGGCCCTCGCGCGACCCGCCATTGCCGGCGGCGTAGGTATCGAGCACGCGCGCGGCAGCGGTGGCGATCGCATCGGGCGAAGCGTACAGCGTGGTGGGGTCGAGATTGCCCTGCAGGGCAACGCGACCACCGGTGCGGCGCAGCGCTTCGTCCAGGTCCAGCGTCCAGTCCAGGCCCAGTGCATCCGCACCGGTCTGCGACAGTGCTTCCAGGTGCAGGCCGGTGCCCTTGCCGAACAGGATCAGCGGCGTACGCTCGCTGCCTTCGCCACGGTCCAGGCCCTGGGCAATCCGCTGCAGGTAGCGCAGCGAGAATTCGCGGTACATCGCCGGCGACAGCACGCCGCCCCAGGTGTCGAAAACCTGCAGGGCCTGTGCGCCCGCGGCGCGTTGCGCGCCCAGGTAGGCGATGACCGCGTCGGTGGTGACCTCCAGCAGGCGGTGCAGGGCCTGCGGGTGGTTCAGCGCCATGGCCTTGATGCGCGAGAAATCCTTGCTGCCGCCGCCTTCCACCATGTAGCAGGCCAGTGTCCATGGGCTGCCGGAGAAACCGATCAGCGGCACCTGGCCATCCAGCTCGCGGCGGATCAGGCGCACCGCATCCATCACGTAGCCCAGGTCCTGCTCCATGTCCGGCACCGCCAGCCTGGCGATGGCGGCTTCGTCACGTACCGGGTGGCGGAACTTGGGGCCTTCGCCTTCGACGAAGTACAGCTCCAGCCCCATCGCGTCGGGGATGGTGAGGATGTCCGAGAACAGGATGGCGGCATCCAGTGGGAAACGCCGCAGCGGCTGCAGGGTGACTTCGCAGGCGATCTCCGGGTTCTTGGCCATCGCCAGGAAGCTGCCGGCCTTGGCCCGGGTCGCGCGGTACTCCGGCAGGTAGCGGCCGGCCTGGCGCATCAGCCAGACGGGCGTGCAATCCACCGGTTCGCGGCGCAGAGCGCGTAGCAGGCGATCGTTGCGGAGAGGGCTGGTCACGTTGAACGTTCCTTGGATCGAAGGTGGGCAGCGGCGTCAGTCGCCGTGCGAAAGGATCTGGAAGCCACGATGCAGTTCGGCATCGCGCGCCTTCTCGAAGGCGTGGCGGGCTTCGTCGGCCTGCAGGAACAGCTCGCGGCGCAGCTGCGAGCGGCCACCGACGCGGCCGCTTTCGCGCAGCAGCTCCCAGCCGCCGAAAAGATCCGGCTGCAGGCTCAGGCGCAGGAACCGCGGTGCCTGCGCACCGGCCTCGGGATGTTGCAGGTAGACATGCATGGCCCGATTGTAGCGGGGCCAGGGTGACCCCGGCCGCAACGCGGTAGCGCCGGGCCATGCCCGGCGGACGCTCAGGAAACCCCGGGTAGCGCCGGGCCATGCCCGGCGAACGCGGAAGCGATCAACCCTGGCCCAGCACCTTCAATACCGCTGCTTCATCCACGTCCGGCACCACCTCGGCCCGACCCATGCCGCGCCAGAGCACCAGGCGCAGTCGACCGGCCACGTTCTTCTTGTCCAACCGCATGCGGCCGAGCAGGGCCTGCGGATCCAGGCCGGCCGGGATCGCGACCGGCAGCCCGAGCCTTTCCAGCAGCGCCTGCAGGCGCGCGCGGTCGGCATCGTCGGCCAGGCCGAGATCGGTGGACAGCCTGGCCGCCAGCACCATGCCCACTGCCACCGCCTCGCCATGGTTCAGCGCATCGCGGCCCGGCGCCGAATAGCCCTGTTCGGTTTCGATGGCATGGCCGAAGGTGTGGCCGAGGTTCAGCAGGGCACGCTCCCCCTTCTCGAACGGATCGCGCTCGACGATGGCGGCCTTGTGCCTGCAGCTGCGGGCGATGGCTTCGGCCAGCACCGCGTCCTCGCCAGCGGACAGCGCGTCGGCGTGGTGCTGCAGCCAGTCGAAGAAATCCGCATCGCCCAGTGCGCCGTACTTCACCACCTCGGCCAGCCCCGCGCGCAGCTCGCGCGGCGGCAGGGTGGCCAGCACCGCGGTATCGGCCACCACCGCGCGCGGCGGATGGAAGGCGCCGACCAGATTCTTGCCGGCAGGAATGTCTACGGCAGTCTTGCCGCCCACCGACGAATCGACCATCGCCAGCAGCGTGGTCGGCAGCTGCACGCAGTCGATGCCCCGCATCCAGCAGGCTGCGGCGAAGCCGGCCAGGTCGCCGACGACACCCCCACCGAGCGCGAACACACAGGCATCGCGGGTGGCGCCCAGGGCTGCCAGCGCTTCGATGGCGCGGCCGAATTCGGCCAAGGTCTTGGAGGCTTCGCCGGCAGCCAGCACGTGTTCGCCGACGACCAGGTCCGAACGCGCGGCCAGCAGGGTCTGCTTCAGCCGCGCCAGGTACAGCGGGGCGACGTCACTGTCGCTGAGCAGCAGGACGTGGCGCCCCCGCACGTGGCGGGCGAGGGCAGGGCCATCGCTCTGGACGCCGGCGCCGATGGAGATGGTGTAAGGGCGGTCACCGCCAACGGCGACCTGCAGCGGAGTGGGGGAAGTCATGCGATCAGGTCCTGGCGCTGCCATTGCGCGGCGAGCTTGACGACCAGCTGGGCGGTGGCGTCGGCAGCGGTGTACGGGTCGGTATCAAGGGTGAGGTCGGCCAGTTCGCGGTACAGCGGATCGCGATGGGCGGCCAGGTCATGCAGCACCTGCTCGCGGTCGGGGCGCTGCAGCAACGGCCGGGCCTTGTCGCGGGCCAGCCGTTCCAGTTGCGCGGTCACGCTGACGCGCAGGTAGACCACGAAGCCACGGCGGGCGATCAATGCCCGGTTGTCCGGGTCCAGTACCGCTCCGCCGCCGGTCGAGACCAGTTGGCCGTGGCCCTGCAGGAGGCGGGCCAGCGCGTCGCGCTCGAGGCTGCGGAAGCCGGTTTCGCCGGAGTGCTCGAAGATCGTGGGAATGCTGGCTCCGGCGGCGTCGACGATGGACTGGTCGACATCGACGAAGTCCAGCGTGAAGCGCTCGGCGAGGCGGCGGCCGATGCAGGTTTTGCCGGCGCCCATCGGGCCGATCAGGATCAGGTTCGGAGCAGGATTCATGCACCCTGATGCTAACACCTCCGTGCCCCGGCCTTTACGTCCTTCACGCCAGGGTGGACTTCCTGCGGGGATTCCCGCGTTCAACGGAGTACAGGCCATGTCGGTTGCCAAGGTCATCGAAATCACCGCCTCTTCGCCCACGAGCGTGGAGGATGCCGTGCGCAGCGGCCTGAAGAAGGTCTCCGGAACCGTGAAGGGCATCCAGGGGGCCTGGATCAACGAGACCAAGGTGGTCACCAATGGCAGCGGTGAGATCACCGAGTGGCGGGTCAATCTGCGGGTGACCTTCCTGGTGGAATGAGGGGCGTCAGCGCAGTGCCTGTACCTGGCGCTGCGCATCCAGCACCACCACCCGGTCGGCGAGGGCCGGCAGTGCATGCAGTGCCTGCCGGCTGACCCGCTCGAAGTACTGCACGAAGCGCTCCAGCTGCGGCCGGCTCATGCCATGCCGGCCGGGCTGAGCCGCCTGCAGGCTCTGCTCCTGCTGCCAGCGCCAGCGCGGTACCACCGAGAAGTCCGGCGGCTGCAGGAACCACAGGCGGTCACAGCGTTGCCACAATGCCGGGTAGTCGCGGCCCAGGGCCTGGTTGCACCAGTGGCGCCAGCGGCCATCGCTGTCGGCATCACGTTCAAGGGCGTTCAACGGCTGAGCCAGTTCGGATTCCTCCTGCGCCGGTGTGCCCAGGAACCAGCCTTCGAACACCAGCAGGTCCAGCGGCTTTTCCAGCCGTGGCCACTGCGCCTGTGGCAGGCGCTCGTCGGCCAGCTTGTCGAAGCGCGGCAGCGCCAGTGGTTCGCGCGCGGCGGCGGCATCGAGCAGCGCGTGGACCAGCGGCAGGTCGTGGGTGCCCGGCGGCCCCCGGGTGATCAACAGCGGATGGACCTGGCGTGCCAGCCGCTGCCGTTGCGCGCGGGTCAGGTAGACATCATCGATGGACAGCGTCGCGGCGTTCAGGCCCCGGTTCCGGGCGCGCGCCACCACCTGCTCGGCCAGCGTCGATTTGCCGCTCCCCTGCAGCCCGCTGATCGCCAATACTGGAACCGCCGCGCCGCTGCCCAGCGCATCATCCAGTGCCTGCTCGGCCAATGTTTCGGGAAATCCTTTCACCTGGGGCATATACGCAGCAGCGACCATGCCGCCACAATAGATCAATCCGTGTGAGAAGAACGCAATCATGAGCGACCTGTACGCCGAAGCCCTGTCCACGTTTGCGGCCCTGTTCGACGAGGCCAAACAGAGCCGCGAGGTCGAGCCCAACGCGATGACCGTGGCCAGTGCCGACCTGCACGGTCGTCCGTCGGCGCGCACCGTGCTGCTGAAGGCCTTCGATGAGCGTGGCTTCGTGTTCTATACCCACCTGGACAGCCACAAGGGCCAGGAGCTGCGGGCCAATCCGCAGGCGGCCCTGCTGTTCCTGTGGCGCAGCCTGCGCGAGGCCGGCATCCAGGTGCGCATCGAAGGCCGTGTCGAACAGGTGGCCGATGCGGAAGCAGACGCCTATTTCGCCAGCCGTCCGCGCATGAGCCAGATCGGCGCGTGGGCCTCGCAGCAGTCGAAGACGCTTGCAACGCGCGAAGAGTTCGATGCGCGCGTGGCCGAGGTCGAGGCACGTTTCGAGGGCAAGGACGTGCCGCGTCCGGACGGCTGGAGTGGCCTGCGCGTGGTGCCCGACCGCATCGAGTTCTGGTACGGCGCGCAGTTCCGCCTGCACGAGCGGTGGTGCTATGAAGCCGGCGCCGAGGGGCGCTGGAGCAAGCGCCTGTTGTATCCGTGAGCGGCTGCGCTGCCACGATCCGCCAGGCCACACCGGCCGATGCCGCTGCATGGTCGCGGCTGCGCGTGGGCCTGTGGCCCGACGCCGATGATCCGCTGGAGGAGCTGGCGCAATCGCTGGCCGATCCGGAAGGTGCGGTGTTCCTGGCGTGCGCGGCTGATGGTGAGGCGGTCGGTTTCGCCGAGGTGCGCCTGCGCCACGACTATGTGAACGGCACCGGTTCCTCGCCGGTCGGGTTCCTGGAAGGCTGGTATGTAACGCCGCAGTGGCAGGGCCGCGCTGTCGGCCGTGCCCTGCTGGCGGAAGTGCAGGCGTGGACGCGGGACGCGGGCTGCAGCGAGCTGGCCTCGGACAGCCGCCTGGAGGACGTAGAGGCGCACGCGGCACACCGCGCCTGTGGCTTTGTAGAGACCGAGCGGGTGGTCTATTTCCGCATGCCGCTGGACGCGGCCACGCGGGGGTAGTGCCAACCTTGGCTGGCGGCGCGCCGCGCGGTCCGCGATGCGCCTGCCTACATTCCTTCCGCGCGCAGCCAGCGCCACAAGGTGGTGCGTGACACGCCGAGCACCTGGGCCATGCCTTCGCGGTCATTGCGGTGTTCCTGCAGCAGCGCCTGCAGCTGGGCCCGTGCCGGGCGCCTGCCATTGCTTTCCAGCCGCAGGGACGGGGTGCTTTCGCGCGCCAGTTCCGGCGCCAGCTGCAGCAGGCGCCCAGCGTCGATCATCCCGTCTGCCGGCTGCCAGTGGATGCGCAGGCGGTCGACCAGATTGCGCAGTTCTCTCACATTGCCCGGCCAGTCGGCGGCACCCAGCACTGCCATCGCGTCCTGGTCCAGGGGGGCGTCGATACCACGCAGCTGGCGGAAGAAGTGCCGGGTCAGCAGCGGGATGTCAGCGCGCCGGGCACGCAGCGGGGGCAGTGCGATGCGCAGTGCCGCCAGCCGGTAGTAGAGGTCGCGCCTGAAGCTGCCGGCAGCTGCGCGATGCTCCAGCGACTGCAGCGTCGCGGCCACCACCCGCAGGTCCACGGGTGTTGGTTCGGTGGCGCCGACGCGCAGCACTTCACGTTCTTCCAGCACGCGCAGCAGGCGGGTCTGCAGCGGCAAGGGCAGCTCGCCGATCTCGTCAAGGAACAGTGTGCCGCCATCGGCCGCTTCGACCAGGCCGACCCGGCCGCCACGACGTGCGCCCGTGAAGGCGCCATCGCTGTAGCCGAACAGTTCGGCTTCCAGCAGCGATTCGCTGATCGCGCCGCAGTTCAGCGCGACGAAACGACCGCGCCGGCCGCTGGCGGCGTGCAGTTGCCGTGCCACCAGTTCCTTGCCGGTACCGGTCTCGCCGGTGACCAGCACGGTGCTGTCGTGCGGTGCATAGAGCGCGATCTGTGCGCGCACCTGCGCCATCGCCTCGCTGTCGCCGAGCAGCGCGTATGCATCGCCGCGCGGGGCGGCACTGCGCCGCGTGGTGGGGCGTGGACCCACCGAGCGTGCCAGGGTCTGGGTCAGTTCCAGCGCATGCTCGAAGGCCTGCCGTACCGAGTCGGCCGAATACAGAAGCACGCCCGGCAGCCCGGCCTGCTCGGCATGGTCGATGGCCATCCCGGTGCCGACGATCACTTCGATGCCGTTGGCACGCAGATCGGCGATGCAGTCGCGCGCATCTTCGCGGGTGACGAAGCGGCGGTGCTCGATATCCAGGCCGAAGCTCTGCTGGAAGCCGCTGAACACCGGCACGTCGCTGGCATGGGTGACCAGGCCGATGCGTGCGGCGATGCGGCGCGCGCGCGCCAGAGCCTCCATCAGGTCGAAGCCGTTGGCCTGGATCGGCACCAGCGGCAGGTCGAGCCGACTGCGCAGCCAGGCCGCGTTCGAGCCACCGGCAATCACCACGTCGCAGTGCTCGCGGCGCAGGCGTTGGCCGATCACCTCCACTGCCTCTTCGAAGCCGAGGTTGATCTGCTCGATGCGCGCGCGGCGGTCGAACTCGGGAATGACGTCACCCAGCAGGCCGGTCAGCCGCGAAACGCTGACCGTCCAGATCACCGGGCGACCGGGGTCGGCATCGGCATGGCGCAGGGGCGAGCGGGGCAGGTACATGGGGCGGACACCGGCACGGGAGTGTTTCATGATACATCTGTTTCAATGTTTCATATGTTTCATCGCTGTTAGCCGATCATGCCTTTGAAATCAATCGCTTGCAGCTTGGCATGGTGCTTGCGCCTACCCACCTGTTCCTCAACATGGATTGCCGCATGACCGCTTCCGCCCCTTCTTCCGCTGGTGCCCGCTTCCGCGAGACTCTGGCCGCCGAATCGCCGCTGCAGGTGATCGGTGCGATCAACGCCAACCACGCCCTGCTGGCCAAGCGCGCCGGCTTCCGCGCCATCTACCTGTCCGGCGGTGGTGTTGCCGCAGGCTCGCTGGGCCTGCCGGACCTGGGCATCAACACCCTGGAAGACGTACTGGTGGACGTGCGCCGCATCACCGACGTCTGCGACCTGCCGCTGATGGTGGACATCGATACCGGCTTCGGACCCAGCGCGTTCAACATCGCGCGCACCGTGAAGTCGCTGATCAAGGCCGGCGCGGCCGCCTGCCACATCGAGGACCAGGTCGGCGCCAAGCGCTGTGGTCACCGTCCCGGCAAGGAGATCGTTTCGCAGGGTGAGATGGTCGACCGCGTGAAGGCCGCCGCTGATGCAAAGACCGATCCGGATTTCTTCCTGATCGCACGCACCGATGCCATCCAGGTGGATGGCGTGGACAAGGCCATCGAGCGCGCCATCGCCTGTGTCGAAGCGGGCGCTGATGGCATCTTCGCCGAGGCTGCCTACGATCTGGACACCTACCGCCGCTTCGTCGATGCAGTGAAGGTGCCGGTGCTGGCCAACATCACCGAATTCGGTGCGACGCCGCTGTTCAGCCGCGACGAGCTGGCCTCGGCCGGGGTCGCCATCCAGCTGTTCCCGCTGTCGGCGTTCCGCGCGGCGAACAAGGCGGCGGAGAACGTCTACCAGGCGGTGCGCCGCGACGGTCACCAGCGCAGCGTGGTCGACGCCATGCAGACCCGCGAAGAACTGTACGACCGCATCGGCTACCACGCGTTCGAGCAGCAGCTCGACGCACTGTTCGCCGCCAAGAAATAAGCAGTACCCTGCACCATCAAGTTTTCGGAGGGAAACATGAACGATACGACCGCAACCCCGACCTTCAAGCCGAAGAAATCCGTCGCCCTGTCCGGCACTGCCGCCGGCAACACCGCGCTGTGCAGCGTCGGTCGCAGCGGCAATGACCTGCACTACCGTGGCTACGACATCCTGGATCTGGCCAACACCAGCGAATTCGAGGAAATCGCGTACCTGCTGGTGCACGGCAAGCTGCCGACCCGCGCCGAGCTGGTTTCGTACAAGGCCAAGCTGAAGTCGCTGCGTGGCATCCCGGCCGCGGTGAAAGCCGCGCTGGAAGAACTGCCGCCGTCGGCACACCCGATGGATGTGATGCGCACCGGCGTGTCGGTGCTCGGCTGCGTGGCGCCGGAAAAGGATGACCACAACCATCCGGGTGCACGCGACATCGCCGACAAGCTGATGGCCTGCCTCGGCTCGATGCTGCTGTACTGGTACCACTGGAGCCACAACGGCCGCGCCATCGACGTGGAAACCGATGACGATTCCATCGGTGGCCACTTCCTGCACCTGCTGCACGGCGAGAAGCCACAGGATTCGTGGGTGAAGGCGATGCACACCTCGCTGATCCTGTACGCAGAGCACGAGTTCAACGCGTCCACCTTCACCTGCCGTGTCATCGCCGGTACCGGCAGCGACATGTACAGTGCGATCTGCGGTGGCATCGGCGCGCTGCGCGGCCCCAAGCACGGCGGCGCCAACGAAGTGGCCTTCGAGGTGCAGAAGCGCTACGACAGCCCGGATGAGGCCGAAGAGGACATCAAGGCCCGCGTCGAGCGCAAGGAAGTGGTGATCGGCTTCGGCCACCCGGTGTACACCGTGTCCGACCCGCGCAACAAGGTGATCAAGGACGTCGCCCGTGAGCTGTCCGAAGAGCAGTCGAGCATGAAGATGTACGACATCGCCGAGCGCCTGGAGACGGTGATGTGGGACATCAAGAAAATGTTCCCGAACCTCGACTGGTTCAGCGCCGTCAGCTACCACATGATGGGCGTGCCGACCGCGATGTTCACCCCGCTGTTCGTCATCGCCCGCACCGCCGGCTGGAGCGCGCACATCGTCGAGCAGCGCATCGACGGCAAGATCATCCGTCCGAGCGCGAACTACATCGGCCCGGAAGATCGCGAGTTCGTGGCCATCGACAAGCGCGCCTGACCGCCGCGTGATCCATCCATCCGGTCGGCCAGGTGCCGGCCGGATGCCTTCATTGCCGCTCGCCGGCATCCGGCCCGCCCCAAGCATTCCGCCAGCCCATGAATACCGATTACCGCAAGACCCTCCCCGGCACCCCGCTGGACTACTTCGATGCGCGCGCTGCGGTCGATGCGATCCAGCCCGGCGCCTACGCCACGCTGCCGTATGTCTCGCGCGTGCTGGCCGAGAACCTGGTACGGCGTTGCGATCCGGCGCTGCTCACCGCCTCGCTGACGCAGCTGATCGAACGTCGCCGCGACCTGGATTTTCCCTGGTTCCCGGCGCGCGTGGTGTGCCATGACATTCTCGGTCAGACCGCGCTGGTGGATCTCGCCGGCCTGCGCGATGCGATCGCCGACAAGGGCGGCGATCCGGCCAAGGTCAACCCGGTGGTGCCGGTACAGCTGATCGTTGATCACTCGCTGGCGGTGGAGTGCGGTGGTTTCGATCCGCAGGCATTCGAGAAGAACCGCGCCATCGAGGATCGCCGCAACGAGGATCGCTTCCATTTCATCGACTGGACCAAGCGGGCGTTCCAGAACGTGGATGTGATTCCGCCGGGCAACGGCATTATGCACCAGATCAACCTGGAGAAGATGTCGCCGGTGATCTACGTGCAGGACGGCGTGGCCTTCCCGGATACCTGCGTGGGCACCGACAGCCATACCCCGCACGTCGATGCGCTGGGCGTGATCGCCATCGGTGTCGGCGGCCTGGAGGCCGAGAACGTGATGCTCGGCCGCGCGTCGTGGATGCGCCTGCCCGACATCATCGGCGTGGAACTGACCGGTCGGCCACAGCCAGGGATCACCGCCACCGACGTGGTGCTGGCCCTGACCGAGTTCCTGCGCAAGGAACGCGTGGTGGGCGCCTGGCTTGAGTTCTTCGGCGAGGGTGCGGCCGCGCTGACCATCGGTGACCGTGCCACCATCTCCAACATGTGCCCGGAGTACGGCGCGACCGCGGCGATGTTCTACATCGACGGGCAGACCATCGATTACCTGCGCCTGACCGGCCGCGAGGAATCGCAGGTGGCGCTGGTGGAGAACTACGCACGCAGCACCGGTCTGTGGGCCGATGCGCTGGCCACGGCGCAGTACGAGCGCGTGCTGCGCTTCGACCTGTCCAGCGTGGTCCGCAACATGGCGGGCCCGAGCAATCCGCATCGCCGCCTGCCGGTGGCCGAGCTGGCCGAGCGCGGCATCGCCGACGCAGCCAAGCTCGATGCCGGCAAGGCCGAGCAGCTGCGGGGCCTGATGCCTGATGGCGCGGTGATCATCGCCGCCATTACCAGCTGCACCAACACCTCCAACCCGCGCAACGTGATCGCCGCCGGCCTGCTGGCGCGCAAGGCCAACGAGCGCGGCCTGCTGCGCAAGCCGTGGGTCAAGTCGTCGCTGGCCCCGGGTTCAAAGGCGGTGCAGCTGTATCTGGAAGAGGCCGGCCTGCTGCCGGAGCTGGAAAAGCTCGGCTTCGGCATCGTCGCGTTCGCCTGCACCACGTGCAACGGCATGAGCGGTGCGCTGGATCCGGCGATCCAGCAGGAAATCATCGACCGCGACCTGTATGCCACCGCCGTGCTGTCGGGCAACCGCAACTTCGATGGCCGCATCCATCCTTACGCAAAGCAGGCCTTCCTGGCATCGCCGCCACTGGTGATCGCCTATGCCATTGCCGGCACCATGCGCTTCGACATCGAGAAGGACGTGCTTGGCGTGGACGCCGACGGCAACGAGGTGCGCCTGAAGGATATCTGGCCGAGCGATGCCGAGATCGATGCAGTGGTGAAGGCGGCGGTGAAGCCCGAGCAGTTCCGCAGCGTCTACAACCCGATGTTCAACGTGCGCGTGGAGCAGGGTGCGGCGGTCAGTCCGCTGTATGACTGGCGCCCGCAGAGCACCTACATCCGCCGCCCGCCGTACTGGGAGGGGGCGCTGGCCGGTGAACGCACGCTGGCGGGCATGCGCGCGCTGGCGGTGCTGCCGGACAACATCACCACCGACCACCTGTCGCCGTCCAACGCAATCCTGGCCTCCAGTGCCGCCGGCGAATACCTGGCGAAGATGGGCCTGCCGGAAGAGGACTTCAATTCCTACGCAACCCACCGCGGCGACCACCTGACCGCGCAGCGCGCCACCTTCGCCAACCCGAAACTGTTCAACGAGATGGTGCGCAACGACGACGGCAGCGTGAAGCAGGGCTCGCTGGCGCGGGTGGAGCCGGAGGGCAAGGTGATGCGCATGTGGGAGGCGATCGAGACCTACATGGAGCGCAAGCAGCCGCTGATCATCATCGCCGGTGCCGACTACGGCCAGGGCAGCTCGCGTGACTGGGCGGCGAAGGGCGTGCGCCTGGCCGGCGTGGAAGCGATCGCGGCGGAAGGCTTCGAGCGCATCCACCGCACCAACCTGATCGGCATGGGCGTGCTGCCGCTGGAGTTCAAGCCGGGCACCACCCGGCTGACCCTGGGCATCGACGGTACCGAGACCTTCGACGTGGTGGGCGAGCGCACGCCGCGCGCCGACCTGACCCTGGTCATCCACCGCCGCGATGGGCAGGACATCATCGTGCCGGTCACCTGTCGCCTGGACAGCGACGAGGAAGTGGCGATCTACGAAGCGGGCGGTGTACTGCAGCGCTTCGCCCAGGATTTCCTCGAAGGTGCCCGGGTGGCATGAGACAACCGACGGCCCGGCAACGGGCCGTCTTTCATTGCAAGGAACCGTTCCATGAGCTTTCTTCCGCAACTCCGCATTGCGGCCACCTACATGCGCGGTGGCACCAGCAAGGGCGTGTTCTTCCGCCTGCAGGACCTGCCCGCAGCCGCACAGGTGCCGGGCCCGGCACGTGATGCGCTGCTGATGCGCGTGATCGGGTCGCCCGATCCCTATGGCAAGCACACCGATGGCATGGGCGGGGCCACGTCCAGCACCAGCAAGTGCGTGATCATCTCCAGTGCGTCCGTGCCCGATCACGATGTGGACTATCTGTACGGCCAGGTTTCGATCGACACCGCGTTCGTCGACTGGAGCGGCAACTGTGGCAACCTCAGCACTGCGGTGGGTCCGTTCGCCATCGCCAACGGCCTGATCGATCCGGCCCGGGTGCCGCGCGACGGCCTGTGCACCGTGCGCATCTGGCAAGCCAACGTCGGCAAGACCATCATCGCCCACGTGCCGATGCGCAATGGCGAGGTGCAGGAGATCGGTGATTTCGAGCTGGATGGCGTGACCTTCCCGGCTGCCGAGATCCAGCTTGAGTTCATAGATCCCTCCGATGATGGCGACGCGGGCGCGATGTTCCCGACCGGCAACCTGGTCGATACCCTGGATGTGCCGGGCGTGGGCAGTTTCGAGGTGACGATGATCACCGCCGGCATCCCGACCATCTTCCTCAATGCGGCCGATCTGGGCTACAGCGGTACCGAGCTGCAGCCGGCGATCAACGACGACAAGGCCGCCCTGCAGAAGTTCGAGAGCATCCGTGCGCACGGTGCGCTGCGCATGGGCCTGATCTCGACGCTGGAAGAGGCGGCGACCCGCCAGCACACGCCGAAAGTGGCGTTCGTGGCACCGGCACAGGATTATGTATCGTCCAGCGGCAAGGCAATCCCGGCATCGGCCATCGATCTGCATGCGCGTGCGCTGTCGATGGGCAAGCTGCACCACGCGATGATGGGCACTGCCGCTGTGGCGATCGGTACCGCTGCTGCGATTCCGGGCACGCTGGTCAACCGTGCCGCCGGCGGTGGCCAGCGCGAGGCGGTGACCTTCGGGCATCCGTCCGGCACGCTGCGCGTGGGCGCCCAGGCCGGTCTCGTTGACGGGCAGTGGACAGTGACCAAGGCCATCATGAGCCGCAGCGCCCGTGTATTGATGGAAGGCAGCGTGCGGGTACCGGCCGACACCTTGTAACGCGGGACCATGGCGGTAGCGCCGGGCCATGCCCGGCGAGCGCGGCAGGGCCCGCCCATGAACCGCCGGGCGTGGTCCGGCGTCAGCGGAGAACAGACGATGTCCGACAGCCACACCCCGTCCAACGAACGTGCCGCGTGGGATGCGCTGCTGGAGGACATCGTCGATTACGTGCGCGACGTGCGCATCGACTCGCCACTGGCATTCCAGACCGCGCATTACTGCCTGCTGGATAGCCTCGGCTGCGGCCTGGAAGCGCTGTCCTTCCCGGCCTGCAGCAAGCTGCTCGGGCCCCTGGTGCCGGGCATCAGCGTGACCAACGGCGCGCGCGTGCCGGGAACGCACTACGTGCTGGATCCGGTGCAGGCGGCGTTCAATATCGGCGCGATGGTGCGCTGGCTCGACTTCAACGACACCTGGCTGGCCGCCGAGTGGGGTCATCCGTCGGATAATCTCGGCGGCATCCTGGCCGTCTGCGATTGGCTGGGGCGCAATGCCGCGGCCCTGCGTCGTCCACCGCCGACCGTGCACGATGTGCTGGTGGCGATGATCAAGGCGCACGAGATCCAGGGCGTGCTGGCTCTGGAGAATTCCTTCAACCGGGTCGGGCTGGACCACGTGGTGCTGGTGAAGGTCGCCACCACCGCCGTGGTCGCCCGCCTGCTTGGGCTGGATCGCGAGCGCATGCTCAATGCGCTGTCGCTGGCCTGGGTCGATGGCCAGGCGCTGCGGACCTACCGGCATGCGCCCAACACCGGTTCGCGCAAGAGCTGGGCCGCCGGCGATGCCACCAGTCGCGGCGTGCGCCTGGCGCTGATGGCGGCCAGCGGCGAGATGGGGTATCCCAGCGTGTTGAGCGCTCCCACCTGGGGCTTCGAAGCGGTCTCCATGCATGGTCAGGCGGTGACGCTGGGTCGGCCGCTGGGCAGCTACGTGATGGAGAACGTGCTGTTCAAGATCAGTTTTCCCGCCGAGTTCCACGGCCAGACCGCAGTGGAGGCCGCGGTCGCGCTGCACGCGCAACTGCGGGCAGGCGGGCGCAGCGTCGATGACATCGCACATATCGCCATCCGCACGCAGGAGGCCTGCATCCGCATCATCGACAAGCGCGGCCCGCTGCACAATCCGGCCGACCGCGACCACTGCGTGCAGTACATGGTCGCCATCGCGCTGCTGCATGGGCGGCTGGTGGCCGAGGACTACGAGGACGACGTCGCTGCTGACCCACGCATCGATGCGCTGCGCGCGCGGATGACCTGCCACGAAGACCCGCAGCTCAGCGCGGATTACCTGGACCCGGACAAGCGCAGCATCGCCAACGGCCTGACCGTCCGCTTCAACGACGGCAGCGAACTGCCGGAGGTCCTGGTCGAGTACCCGCTCGGCCACGCCCGGCGACGCGACGAGGGCATGCCCCTGTTGATGGACAAGTTCCGGCGGCATCTGGCCCATCGGTTCCCCACCACCCAGCAGCAGCGCATCCTGGCGGCCTCGCTGGACCCGGTGGCGCTGGCGGCCATGCCGGTGACCGACTACGTGGATCTGTACCGGCCGGGGTAGGGCGCGCCTTGGTAGGTGCCAACCTTGGTTGGCACGGGCCCAACGCCAACCAAGGTTGGCCGCTACCGGGACCGCCGGGCATGGCCCGGCGCTACCGTTCCGATGTATTCCTGCCGGATCCGCGCCAACACCTTGACGCGGCGCGCCTATAATGGCCGCCTCGATCAAGGAGTGACGACATGAGCGGTCCGGCACGGCGCAAGCGGTGGGGATGGGCGGCGGCGGTACTGGCAGGAGGCCTGTTGCTGGGTCTGGCCGGTTGCCGCAACGACAGCGGGCAGCTGCCCAAGGCCAGTGGCGAGGCCATTGCCACCCAGGCCGAGCAGGTGAAGGATTTCACCCTGCTGCGCGCCTACCCGGACCAGAAGAATGACGGCCTGTCGCTGGCGCTGGAGTTCTCGCGCCCGCTGGTCGGCACGCAGGATTTCGACACGCTGGTGCGCTTCGAAGAGAAGGTCGGCACCGACGACAGCAGCTGGACCCTGTCCGATGACGGACTGACCCTGCGCTATCCGTTCGTCGAAGCCGGCAAGGAGTTCAGCCTGGTGGTATCGCCGGACCTGCTGGCCGCCGATGGCAGCCGGCTGGGCAAGGAGCTGAAGCAGAAGGTGTTCAGTGGCGAATTGAAGCCGGTGGCCGGCTTCGCCTCGCAGGGCAGCGTGCTGCCGGCCAAGGACAGCCGCGGCCTGCCGGTTGTCTCCGTGAATGTTCCCGAGGTCGACGTCGAATTCCTGCGCGTGCGCGAGAAGGATCTGCCGACCTTCTTCAGCCAGTACCAGCGCGGCGGCCGTCGTGGCAGCTGGGAACTGAGCAGCGACTACGAGCGCAGCCCGATCAATGCGTTGGCCGAGCCGGTCTACGTCAACCGCTTCATCCTCGGCGGCAAGCAGAACGAGCGGGTGCTGACCTACCTGCCAACCCAGGACATCAAGGAGCTGCAGGAGCCGGGCCTGTACTTCGCACTGCTCAAGCGCACGGGCGATTACGAGGGCGAGTTCGACACCGCGTTCTTCTCGGTCAGCGACATCGGCCTGCACACGCGCGCCTACAAGGACAAGCTGTTCGTCCACACCGCCGGACTGAAGGACGGAGCACCGCTGAAGAACGTCGAGCTGCGCGTGCTCGACGGCAAAGGCGAGGTGGTGCTCAAGGGCAGTACCGATGGCAACGGCAATGCGCTGCTGAACTGCACGCTCGACGCCACCCACGTGCTGGTGGCCAGCAGTGGTCGCGACACCAGCTTCCTGCCCTTCAACCAGCCGGCCCTGGACCTGAGCGAGTTCGCCGTTGCCGGCCGTGACAATGCCTGGTTCGATGTCTACGCATGGTCCGGCCGCGACCTCTATCGGCCGGGCGAGACCGTGCGCCTGTCCGCGCTGCTGCGCGACAATGATGGCAAGCCGGTCAAGTCGCAGCCGGTGTTCCTGCGCCTGAAGCAGCCCGACGGCAAGACCTTCCGCGAGACCCGCCTGCAGCCGGGCGAGCAGGGCTACATCGCCTTCGAGCAGGTCATCCCGGCCGAGGCGCCGACGGGACGCTGGCAGGTGGAGTTCCGTACTGATCCGGCCAGCAAGGAAGCGATCCAGGGCATGACCCTGCGCATCGAAGAGTTCCTGCCCGAACGGATGAAGCTGGACCTGGACAGCCCGCAGAAGACGCTCAAGCCGGGCGAAGATCTTCGTCTGCAGGCCGATGGCGCGTATCTGTACGGCGCGCCGGCTGACGGCAACCGCTTCACCGCGCGCCTGGCCGTGGCAGCCGAACAGCAGCCGGTCGAGGGATTGCCGGGCTACTTCTTCGGCGACCCGACCCTGCAGCTGCCGCGCGAGGCCAAGGACGTGATCGACACGACGCTGCCGGCCAACGGCCAGCTGCGCGAGGACGTGACGCTGCCGGAAGAAGCGGCCAAGGCCAAGGCGCCGATCGCGGTGGTGCTGTCCGGCAGCCTGTACGAGACCGGTGGGCGGACCGTGACCCGCACCCTGAAGCGGGTGATGTGGCCAGCCAATGCACTGGTCGGCGTGCGTCCGCTGTTCAACCCCGACGATGGTGCCGACTCCAACAGCAACGCACGCTTCGAACTGGTGCGCGTGGACGCGGCCGGCCGGCCGCAGCCGGCCAAGGGCCTGAAGATCACCCTGGTGCGCGAGCTGCGTGACTATCACTGGACCTTCAACGACAACCGTTGGGACTACGATTTCACCCGTCGGTTCGAGAACAAGGAAACCCGCACGGTCGATGCCGGCAGCAGCGCGGTGGCGTTCGATGTCCCGGTCGAGTGGGGCGAGTACCGGGTGGACGTGTTCGATCCGGGCACCGGCCTGACCAGCCGCTATCCGTTCCGTGCCGGCTGGAGCTGGGGCGATGACAATCGCGGTCTCGATGCGCGCCCGGACAAGGTCAAGCTGGGCCTGGACAAGACCGGCTACAAGGCGGGCGACACCCTGCAGGTGACGGTGACGCCGCCGCATGCCGGCAAGGGCATCCTGATGGTCGAGACCGATCGCATGCTGTACGTGCAGGACATCGACGCCAAACCCGGTGCCACCTTCAACATCCCGGTCACCGCTGACTGGGAGCGCCACGATGTCTACATCACCGCGCTGGTGTTCCGGGGTGGCAGTGCGCCGAGCAAGATCACCCCGGCGCGCGCTGTCGGCGTGGTGCACGTACCGATGGACCGCAGGGGCCGCACCGTGGCCGTCGGCCTGGTGGCGCCGAAGCAGATGCGCCCGGAACAGGATCTGCCGGTGACGGTCAGCGCACCGCAGCTGGCCGGCAAGGCCGCGTACGTCACCGTGTCGGCGGTGGATGTGGGCATCCTCAACATCACCCGTTTCCCCGTGCCCGATGCCGGCGCGCACTTCTTCGCCCAGCGCCGCCTCGGCATCGATGCCTATGACATCTACAGCCGGGTGATCGAGAGCTTCGACGGCGGCGCCGGCAAGCTGAAGTTCGGCGGTGACATGGCGCTGCAGTCCCTGCCTCAGGCCAAGCGGCCGACCGCGCGCGTGCAGACCGTGGATCTGTTCTCCGGCCCGGTACAGCTTGATGCCAAGGGCAATGCCCGCATCCGCCTCAAGGTGCCGGACTTCAACGGCACGCTGCGCGTGTCGGCGCTGGTGTACAGCGATGACCAGTACGGCAAGCGCGACGTGGAAACGGTGGTGCGCGCACCGATCCTGGCCGAGGCCAGCATGCCGCGCGTGCTCGCCCCGGGCGACCGCAGCACCGTGACGCTGGACGTGCAGAACTTCACCGGCAAGCCCGGCCAGTTCAACGTGCGCGTGGACAGCGAGGGACCGCTGGCCCTTGGCGAGGGCAGCCGCAGCGTGCAGCTCAACGCCGATGCGAAGACCACGCTGAGCTTCCCGCTGTCGGCACGCGAAGGCCACAGCGTGGCCAAGGTGCGGGTGCGTGTGGAAGGCAATGGCTTCAAGGCCGACCGCCGCTACGACCTGCCGGTGCGTGCGGCATGGCCGCAGGTGCTGCGCTCGCAGGTACGCACGCTCGACCCGCTGGCGGCGGTCAGCCTCGACAGCGGTCTGGCCGATGGCCTGATGTCCGAGTCGGTCAATGCGCGCCTGCTGGTCAGCCCGCTGCCCCCGATTCCGTTTGCCAGTGCTCTGCAGGGCGCGCTGAATTACCCGTATGGCTGCGCCGAGCAGACCACCAGCAAGGGCTACGCTGCGCTGATCCTGGACCAGGCCACGTCGTCGATGCTCGGCGCAGACGGCCTGGACGCCAAGACCCGCCGCGAACGCATGGAGGGCGCGTTCGGCCGCCTGGCGTCGATGCAGGTGGCCAACGGCAACTTCTCGATGTGGGGCGACGATGGTTATGTGAACCCGTGGCTGACCCCGTACATCGCCGAGTTCCTGCTTGATGCCCGGGATGCCGGCTTCGCCGTACCGGACAACGTGCTGCAGAAGGCACTGAACCGTCTCAGCGAGGATCTGCTGTCCGGCGGCAACCCGTTCTACGGGCAGGACGAGCGCGAGAAACTGAAGTTCGCCAACCAGGCGTATTCCGGCTACGTGCTGGCCCGGGTCAACCGTGCGCCGCTGGGTACGCTGCGCACGCTGTACGACAACGAGCGCAGCAAGGCGGTTGGCGGCCTGTCGCTGGTCCACCTGGGCGTGGCGCTGTCGCTGCAGGGCGACGCCAAGCGTGGCCAGGCCGCGTTGGAAGCTGCCTTCGCCAAGTCCAGCAGCGAGCGCCCGTCGTACTTCGGCGACTACGGCAGCGCGATCCGTGATGATGCGCTGATGATCGCGCTGACCCACGAGAACAAGCTGGCGAAGCCGGCATGGGATGCGCGTGCGGTTGATCTCGGCCGCGGCCTGGATGCGCGCCGCAACGCCGGCTGGATGTGGCTGAGCACGCAGGAGCAGGTCGCCATTGCCCGCCTCGGCAAGGCGCTGGCGGCCAACCAGAAGGCACTGGTGGCCGGCGAGCTGGTGATCGGTGGCAACAGTGAATCGATCAGCGAGCGCAAGCTGTTCGGCCGCACCTTCAGCGCCAGCGAACTGGCCAGCGGAGTGCGCTTCACTCCGCAGGGCCAGCCCCCGATGTTCGCCAGCATCGATGTGGCGGGCATCCCGCGCAGTGCGCCAGCGCCGGACAACAGTGTGATCGGTGTCGAGCGCAGCTACTTCGGTACCGACGGCAAGCCGTGGTCGCCGCGCCCGCTGAAGGAAGGCGAAGCGCTGATCGTGCGGGTCGCCGTCAGTGCCGACACCACCATGCCGGATGCGCTGCTGACCGACCTGCTGCCGGCCGGCCTGGAGATCGAGAACTTCAACCTGGGCGATGCCAAGCAGTGGGCAGACGTGGTGGTCGATGGCATCACCATCAGCGACCGCGGTGACGCGGCCGATACCAAGCATGAGGAGTTCCGCGACGACCGCTACGTGGCTGCGCTCAAGCTCTCGCGCGGCGGAAAGGCCAATGTGTTCTACCTGGTGCGTGCGGTGACCCCGGGCACCTACTCGGTGCCGCCGCCGCTGGTGGAAGACATGTACCGGCCGCAGCTGCGTGGCGTCGGCCGCAGCAACCCGACCACGATCACGGTGGTGCAGCCGTGACCGCGCGGACGGGCCGCGACGGCGCGGCCCGTCCTGCTGGCAACCTGCAATGAAGAACGCGATGACGACCCGGCAGGCGGACCTGCGCCGCCGGCTGCGGCCGCTGTGGCCGTGGCTGCGCTGGGGAACGGCGGGTCTGCTGACGCTGCTGCTGGTACTGGACGTCGTTTTCCCGCCGCCACTGCCGAAGCAGCGCGACACCAGCACCCTGGTGGTGGCTGCCGATGGCACGCCACTGCGTGCGTTCGCCGATGCCGAGGGCGTGTGGCGCTATCCGGCCTCGATCGACAGCGTCTCGCCGTTGTACCTGCAGGCGTTGTTGACCTACGAGGACCGCTGGTTCTGGCGCCATCCGGGCATCAACCCGCTGGCGATCCTGCGTGCCAGCGGCCAGCTGCTGCGCGGCGGCCGCATCGTTTCCGGTGGCTCGACCCTGACCATGCAGGTGGCACGCATCCTCGACCCGCATTCGCGTACCCCGTGGGGCAAGCTCAAGCAGGTGCTGCGGGCCCTGCAGCTGGAAGTGCATCTTTCCAAGCGGGAGATCCTGGCCCTGTATCTGGAGCGTGCGCCCTACGGCGGCACCATCGAGGGCGTGGAGGCTGCCAGCTGGGCCTACCTGGGCAAGCCGGCCGCGCAGCTGTCACATGCCGAGGCCGCGTTGCTGGCGGTGCTGCCACAGGCACCCAGCCGCCTGCGCCCGGACCGCCATCCGGAAGCGGCGCAGAAGGCACGTGACAAGGTGCTGGCACGCATGGCCGAACGGGGGGCGTGGACACCGGATGAGGTGGAGGATGCACGCATCGAGAACGTGGTGGCGCGGTCGCTGCGACCGCCACTGCATGCGGCATTGCTGGCGCAGCGGCTGCATGCGGCACACCCCGGCCAGGCGCGCATCCGGAGCAGCATCGACATCGGCCTGCAGCGTACACTGGAAGAGCGCGTGGCCAGCTATTTCTCGAGCCTGCCGGAGCGGACGTCGGCGGCATTGCTGGTGGTCGACAACCAGACCCTGCAGGCGCGCGCCTACGTGGGAACGCTGTCCTTCGGCGACCGCCAGCGCCTGGGCCACGTCGACATGGTGCAGGCCTGGCGCTCGCCGGGTTCGACCCTCAAGCCGTTCCTGTACGCGATGGCGCTGGATGACGGCCTGATCCACTCGGAGAGCCTGCTGGTGGACGCGCCGCAGAGCTTCGGCAGCTACCGTCCGGGCAACTTCGACATGGCGTTCAATGGCCCGATCGGCGCCTCCAGTGCGTTGCGTCTGTCGCTCAACGTACCCTCGGTGGACCTGCTGCAGCGGGTCGGCGCCGCGCGCTTTGCCGCGCGCCTGTCACACGCCGGCATCCAGCTGCGTTTTCCCGCGGGCAGCCCCCCCAATCTCTCGCTGATACTCGGTGGCACCGGCGCGAGGCTGGAAGATCTGGTCGGGGCATTCGCCGCACTGAACCGCAACGGTATCGCCGGCCGCGTGCGCTACACCGATGACGAGCCGATGATCGAGCGGCGGTTGGCGTCGCCGGGGGCGAGCTGGATCGTACGCGAGATGCTGGAGTCGAACCCGCGTCCGGGGTATGGCGTGGGCACCTTCGATGTGGGAGGGCGCCCCCGCGTTGCCTGGAAGACCGGGACCAGTTACGGCTACCGCGATGCCTGGGCCATCGGCAGCACGCGGCATTACACCGTGGGCGTATGGGTGGGGCGGCCCGACGGCACGCCCCTGCCGGGCCAGTACGGCGCGGTCACCGCGCTGCCGCTGATGTTCGAGGTGGTCGACAGTCTGCCGCGCCAGCGTGGCGATTCGGCGGCGGCACCGATGCCGGCCAGCGTCAGCCAGGGCGACATCTGCTGGCCGACCGGTGAACGCGCCGAAGGATTGCCGCCGGCCGTGTGCCAGCGGCGGATGCCGGCGTACCTGCTCGACGGCGCCGTACCGCTCACGTTCCCCGAGCGCGAAGCCCGGCGTTGGCAACCGGGCCGTCAGCGCTACCTGGCAGATGCACGCACCGGTCTGCGCGTCTCGGCCGATTGTCGTCTGCCTCATGAGGAGGTGGCGCGCGAAATCGCCCGTTGGCCGGCGCTGCTGTCGCCGTGGCTGCCGAAGGCGACCCGGGAGCTGTCGCAGCTGCCGGCGCTGTCACCGGACTGCCGCGACGATGGCCGTGAGGCCAGCGTGGCGCTGCACGTGGACGGTCTGAATGACGGGGCCACGCTGGCGCGCGCGCCCAATGCCGAACACGGCGTGCGCCTGCAGCTGCGCGCGCTGGGCAGCGAGCAGGCAGTGGACTGGCTGCTGGATGGCCGCTGGATCGCACAGACCCGGGGATCTCAGCTGATGCAGCGCGAGTTCGCCGAGCCGGGCGCCCATACGCTGACCGCACTGGCCGCCGATGGCGCATGGACGCAGGTGCGTTTCAACGTCCTCCGGTAGGTGCCGGCCCCGGCCGGCACGCGATATCCGATACGCGCAGCGCTATTCCCCGATCCACCCGTCCAGCAGGTCGGCGAACTCATCGGCGTGTTCTTCCTCCTGCGCCAGGATCTCCTCGAGGATGCGCTTGGTGGTCGTGTCGCGATCACCGATGAAGTCGATCATCTCGCGGTAGCTGTCGATGGCGATGCGTTCGGCGACCAGATTCTCGCGGACCATGTCACGCAGGTCGCTGCCCTCCTTGTACTCGGCATGCGAACGCGCGCTCAGCGTGTCCGGATTGAGGTCCGGCTCGCCGCCGAGCTGGACGATGCGTTCGGCCAGCTTGCCAGCATGCGCCTGTTCCTGCTGCGCATGCTCAAGGAACTCGGCCTTGACCGCATCGGCCAGCATCCCCTTGGCGGTGAAGTAATGCCGGTAGTAGCGCAGCACGCAGACATACTCGGTGGCGAGGGCGTCGTTGAGCAGCTTGATCACGGCCTTGCGGTCGGCACTGTAGCTTTCGGTGATCGCGCCATCTTCAAGATTGCGCCGCGCGCGTTCGCGCAGGACCTTGCGGTCGCTGATGCCGGGAAGCGGGTGGGCAGACGTGTTGGCGTTGGCTGGCGTATTGGACATGGCTGGCCGTTTCCTCTTGCGGTGGAAGATCAGGTGGGCAGGTGCTCCAGCACGTACTCGGCCGAGGACACTTCGAACTGCCCGGGCTGCTCGATCCAGGCCGCGCGGACGACGCCGTCGTCCACGTACAGGGCAAACCGGCGCGAGCGGATGCCCATGCCCGAAGCACTGGCATCCAGTTCCAGGCCCAGCGCGCGGGTCAGTTCGGCATTGCCGTCGGACAGCATCAGCAGGCCCTCGGGTACGTGCTGGTCAGCGGCCCAGGCCTTCATCACGAACGGATCGTTGACCGCCATGCAGTAGACCTCGATGCCGCGCTGGCGGAACGCCTCGAACTTCTCGACGAAGCCGGGCAGGTGGCGGGCGGAGCAAGTGGGGGTGAAGGCGCCGGGCACGGCGAACAGCACCACTTTGCGGGCGTCGAACAGCGAGTGCGTATCGAGCGTCTCGATGCCCTCGCGGATGCGCTTGAGGGTCACTTCCGGAATGCGGTCGCCGACATGGATGGTCATGATGGACTCCTTGCTGGGGCAGGCTAGTGGACGGGATGGGACAGGGGCGTCAAGACATTGGAAACCCCGCGTGCAGGCCCCATCTTCAGGGGGCACGCGCCAGGGTTCCAGCCACAGCGTGGCGCAGGCCGATGGCAGGCGCATTGCGCAGGATCAGTCGGCCTCACCGGGGCCGCACGAGGGGCGGCGTAGCATCGCCGGCGCGTAGAATGAACCCGGGGCGGCGCCACCGGCGCGGCCGAAGCGAATCGAGGTAGCTGGATGGAATTCAAGGATTACTACGCCACCCTGGGGGTGGAACCGAGTGCGGGTGATGCGGAGATCAAGACCGCATACCGCCGGCTGGCACGCAAGTACCACCCGGACGTCAGCAAGGAGGCCGGGGCCGAAGACAGGTTCAAGGCGGTCAATGAAGCCTATGAGGCGCTGCGCGATCCGGAAAAGCGCGCGGCCTATGACCAGCTGCGCGCGCAGGGCTACCGGCCGGGCGAGGAATTCAATGTGCCGCCGAACTACGGTGGTGGTGGCTTCAATTTCGAGGAAGTGTTCGGCGGTGGTGGCCCCAATGGCGGCTTCAGCGACTTCTTCGAGAGCCTGTTCGCCCGCCAGCGCGGTGGCCAGGGACCGGGCGCGGGATTCAGCAGCCAGGGGCATGCACCCAACCGCGATACCCGCGCCAAGCTGTCGGTGCCGCTGGAGGCCGCCTACAACGGTGACAGCCTGCGCATCACCGTCAACGGCAGGCAGCTGGATGTGCGCGTGCCCAAGGGCATCCGTCCCGGCCAGGTGATCCGTCTGGCGGGGCAGGGCAACCACGGTGGCAACCTGCTGCTGGAGGTGGAGTACGCCGCACACCCACAGTTCGAGGTCGATGGCCGCAACATCCTGTATTCGCTGCAGGTCACGCCCTGGCAGGCAGCGCTGGGCACCAGCATCAGCGTGCCCACGCTGGGCGGCGCGGTGGAGCTGAAGATTCCGGCCAATTCCGAAGCCGGTCGCAAGCTTCGCCTGCGCGGCCGCGGCCTGCCGGGCAATCCCGACGGCGATCAGATCGTCGAGCTGGAGATCATTGCCCCGGCCGCCACCGACGAAGCGCAGAAGAAGGCATACCGCAACCTGGCCAAGGCCTTCGGCGAATCAATCTGACGTCCTGTGCAGCGCCCTCGGTGAATCAACCCAGGGGTAGCGCCGGGCCATGCCCGGCGGCTCCTGACCCGCTGCGCTCGCCGGGCATGGCCCGGGGCTACCCGCGCATGCTGCGGCTTCAGCCCTGCCCGGCGAACACCCGCTCCAGCACCTCGGACAGCTCATCTTCCGAGAACGGTTTGGTGATGTAGGCCTTGGCGCCCTGGCGCATGCCCCACATACGGTCGGTGTCCTGGTCCTTGGTGGTCACCAGGATCACCGGGATGTGCCGGGTCGCCTCGTCGCGGGCGAGGGTGCGGGTCGCCTGGAAACCGTTGAGGTTGGGCATGACCACGTCCATCAGCACCAGATCGGGCAGCTCGGCACGGGCGGCTTCCACCCCGGCGGCGCCATCTGTGGCGGTCAGGATCTGGTGCCCGAGCTTCTCGACGATGCGCTGTATCCCCAACAGCTGCGACGGTGAGTCGTCGACGATCAGAATGCGTGCCATGTTGTTCCCCAGGTAATGCCCGCAGTGTAGTGCGGGCGGATTACCGGCGGGAGGGCGGCGCCTGCCGTCCGTCGCCTGCCTGCAACGTTCAGTCGATCCGTACCACCGTGCGTCCCAGCGAGCCGCCGGCCAGCATGCGCTCGAACACCGCCGGCAGCGCCTCCAGGCCGACTTCCGCCGTACAGATCTGCTGCAGATGCTGCGGCTTCCAGTCGTCGCCCAGCCGCGCCCAGACGGTTTCGCGCAGGGCGCGTGGCGCGTTGGCCGAAGAAACGCCCAACAGCGATACGCCACGCAGGATGAAGGGCATCACCGTCATGTCCAGCTTCGGGCTGGCGGCGAGGCCCGCGCTGACCACGCTGCCGTAGGGCACGGTCTGCGCCAGCAGGCTGGCCAGCATGTCGCCGCCGGCATTGTCCAGGCCCCCGCCGAAGCGCCCGGTCTGCAACGGGCCGGTATCGGCCAACGCCTCGCGTGGCAGAACCTCGCTGGCGCCGATGTCGCGCAGGAAGCGGGCCTGCTCCGGCTTGCCGCTGATGGCGTGCACGGTATAGCCGGCGCGGCTGAAGATCGACAGCGCCAGGGCACCCACGCCACCGCTGGCGCCGGTCACCGCCAGCGGGCCCAGATCCGGGGTCTGCCGATTGTCCTGCAGGCGCAGCAGCGCCAACGCGGCGGTGAAACCGGCCGTGCCCAGCACCATCGCCTCGCGCGGGCTGAGCCCGGGCGGCTGCGCGATCACCGCACTCGACTCCAGCCGCACGTACTGGCTGTAGCCGCCGTCGCGGGTTTCGCTCAGGCCGCAGCCGGTGGCCAGCACGGCGTCGCCCTCGCGCCAGGCGGGGTCGGTGGAGGCCACGACCGTGCCGGCCACATCGATGCCGCCCACCAGCGGGAAGCGGCGCAGGATCCGGCCCTTGCCGGTGCCGGCCAGGGCGTCCTTGTAATTGACCGAGGACCACCGGGCGCGGATCAGCACCTGCCCGGGGTTGAGGTCGTCGACCCCCAGCCGGGTCAGGCCGCTGCGGTAGCCGGCGTCGTCGCTCTCGATGCGGAAGGCGGTGAACGGGGTGGTGGGGACCATCGGCGTGCCTGACTTCGAGGAAAACGCCACCTTACCCCGTTCGCCCCCTTTCGATCCTGCCGATCCGCCCCATCTTGTATGATCGGTGATGGTTCACGGCTGGCGCCGCGGGAAGGGCCCGCGCCGCAGCCCATATCTTGATGGAGCGTGCATGGCCTGGAATACACCCGGCGGCAACAAGGGCGGACAAGGCCCCGAGGACAATCGACGCGGGCCGTTCGGGTCGCGCGGCGGTGGCAATGGTGGTGGCTGGGGCGGGCTGCCCGGGCCGTTGAAGGATCTGTTCGATGGCGGCATCGTCCGCTGGGTGGTGGCAGCCCTGGTGCTGCTGGTGCTGTTCTCCAGCTTCCAGCTGATCGGCGAGCAGCAGCGTGGCGTGGTGCTGCGCTTCGGCCAGTTCTCGCGCATCCTGCAGCCCGGACCGAACTTCAAGCTGCCGTGGCCGATCGAGTCGGTCACCAAGGTCAACGCGACCGAGATCAAGACCTTCTCGATCCAGGTTCCGGTGCTGACCCGCGATGAGAACATCGTCAACGTGTCGTTGAACGTCCAGTACCGCATCGATGATCCGCAGCAGTACCTGTTCGGCACGGTCGATGCCAACCAGGTGCTGGAACAGTCCGCCCAGAGTGCCGTGCGCGAGGAAGTCGGCCGTGCCGATCTCAACGCCGTGCTGAACAACCGTGGACCGCTGGCCGCGGCTGCCGAGGAGCGCCTGCAGGCGCTGCTGCGCGCGTTCAAGACCGGCCTGACCGTCACCGGCCTGACCCTGCAGGACGCCCGTCCGCCGGAGGAAGTGAAGCCGGCCTTCGACGAGGTCAACGGTGCGCAGCAGGTCAAGGAACGCCTGATCAACGAAGCCCAGGCCTACGCTGCCAAGGTCGTGCCGGAAGCACGAGGCCAGGCCTCGCGCGCCCGTACCACCGCCGAAGGCTACAAGCAGGCCGTGGTGTCCAAGGCCGAGGGTGATGCACAGCGCTTCAGCCTGCTGCAGGCCCAGTACAAGGATGCGCCGGACGTGACCCGCAAGCGCCTGTGGCTGGAAACGGTGCAGCAGGTGCTGAGCGAGAACCGCAAGGTGATCGGCGGCGATGGCCGCCAGCTGATCTACGTGCCGATGACCGGCGATACCCGTCCTGCGACGTCGGCCTCCGGCGTGCCGAATCCGGACGTGGTGATGCCTTCGTTGCCGGGTACCACGGCAGCGGAACCTTCCCGTGACCCGGGCCGGCCCACAGGCCGCCCGACCGGGCGACCGAGCGGCCGTGAGGAGGGCAGCCGATGAAGAGTCCAATCTGGATCGCCGTGATCGTGGCGGTGGTGCTGGGCCTGCTGGGCTCGGTGTACGTGGTCCGCGAGGACCAGACCGCCATGGTCCTGAACCTGGGCAAGGTGGTGCGCTCGGACATCAAGCCGGGCCTGCACTTCAAGCTGCCGATCGTGGAAACGGTGAAGGTCTTCGACCGCCGCTTCCAGGTGCTTGATACCGCCCCTGCGCGTTACTTCACCGCCGAGCAGAAGGACGTCAGCGTCGACTTCTTCGCGATCGGCCGCATCTCCAACGTGGGTGACTACTTCCGCGCCACCGGCGGCGATCCGCGCATCGCCAATGCCCGCCTGGCACCGATCATCACCGACTCGCTGCGCAACCAGATCAACTCGCGCACCCTGCAGCAGCTGGTGTCCGGCGACCGCACCGAGCTGATCAACGAGCAACGCAAGAACATCAACGAGGCGGTGGCGGGGCTGGGCATGCAGATCATCGATCTGCGCATCAAGCAGGTCGATCTGCCGACCGACAGCCAGGTCATCAACGACGTGTATGAGCGCATGCGCGCCCAGCGCAAGCAGGAGGCCGCCAAGCTGCGCGCCGAAGGCGAGGAACAGTCGCTGACGATCCGCGCCCAGGCCGACCGCGACAGCACCGTGCTGATCGCCGAAGCCGAGCGTGATGCCCAGCGCCTGCGCGGTGAAGGTGATGCCGATGCCGCGCGCATCTATGGCAAGGCCGGTTCTGCCGATCCGGCGTTCTACGCCTTCTACCGCAGCCTGGAGGCCTACCGTGGCTCCATGACCGACGGCAACGGCGTGATCGTGCTCGACAAGAACGACCCGTTCCTGCAGTACCTCAAGAGCGATCGCTGAGGTCGCACGCACTACCCACGGGGCCCGGCCAGATGCCGGGCCCCGTGCCATTTCTGGAGTTCCCGATGAAAGACCTGTTCGCGGCCGTGTGCCTGGTCGCGGTGCTGGAAGGCCTGTTCCTGTTCGCGGCCCCGCTGGCCTGGAAGCGCATGGCCGAGCGCCTGCTGGACCTGCCTGGACCGGCCCTGCGCAGCTTTGGCGGCCTGATCCTGCTGGCCGGCCTGAGCCTGCTGTGGTGGGCACGGCATTAGCAGCGGGTCATGTTCCTTTCCGCAGGAAAGGGATCTGACCCCGTTTCGGGCCCCTGACCGCTGGGTGAAGCCGTCCGTCGGAAAGGTGGCACCCGACCCCGGAAACCCGGATAATGCACAAAAGCCGGACGGGCCTCCCCCGTTCGGCTTTTTCCGTGTCTGGGCCATCCATCGCCGGCCGCTCCCCGTTTGGAGCCGCCATGACCGCGCTGGCCACCCCCGCCACGGTTTACCCGTCCGCGGCCCCGATGGCCGCAACAAATCGAGGAGCCCGTCATGGGTCAGTCTGTCGTAGTGTTGGGTGCCCAGTGGGGCGATGAAGGCAAGGGCAAGATCGTCGATCTGCTCACTGAGGAAATCGGCGCGGTCGTGCGCTTCCAGGGCGGCCACAATGCCGGCCACACGCTGGTCATCAACGGCAAGAAGACCGTCCTGCACCTGATCCCGTCCGGCATCCTGCGCGACGACGCACTGTGCCTGATCGGCAACGGCGTGGTGATCTCGCCGGCCGCGCTGCAGAAGGAAATCGCCGAGCTGGAAACCTCCGGCGTGGAAGTGCGTTCGCGCCTGAAGATCTCCCCGGCCGCGCCGCTGATCATGCCGTACCACATCGCCCTGGACCAGGCGCGCGAACGCGCTGCCGGCGGCAAGGCGATCGGCACCACCGGGCGTGGCATCGGCCCGGCCTACGAAGACAAGGTGGCACGTCGCGGCATCCGCATCGCCGACCTGCATTACCCCAAGCAGCTGGAAGAACTCCTGCGCACCGCGCTGGATTACCACAACTTCGTGCTGACCAAGTACCTCAACACCGACGCGATCGACTTCCAGAAGACCTACGACGAGGCACTGGCCTTCGGCGAGTACGTCGAGCCGATGAAGTCCGACGTCGCCGGCATCCTGCACGACCTGCGCAAGCAGGGTAAGCGCGTGCTGTTCGAAGGCGCGCAGGGCGCGCTGCTGGACATCGACCACGGCACCTATCCGTACGTCACCAGCTCCAACACCACCGTCGGCGGCGCACTGGCCGGCGCCGGCGTGGGTGCCGATGCGATCGACTACGTGCTGGGCATCGCCAAGGCCTATGCCACCCGCGTCGGCGGCGGTCCGTTCCCGACCGAACTGGACGATGAGATCGGCCAGGGCATCCGCGACCGCGGTGCCGAGTACGGCGCCTCGACCGGCCGTCCGCGCCGCTGCGGCTGGATGGATATCGTCGCGCTCAAGCGCGCCGTGGCCATCAACGGCATCAGCGGCCTGTGCATCACCAAGCTGGACGTGCTGGACGGCATGGAGAAGCTGAAGGTCTGCATCGCCTACGAATACCGCGGCAAGCGTACCGAGTACGCGCCGCTGGACGCGCAGGGCTGGGAAGAGTGCACCCCGGTGTACCTGGAGTTCCCGGGCTGGAGCGAGAACACCCACGGCATCACCCAATGGGATGACCTGCCGCCGGCCGCGCGCGCCTACCTGCGTTCGCTGGAGGAGCTGGCGGGCTGCCCGATCAGCATCGTCTCGACCGGCCCCGATCGCGACCACACCATGGTCCTGCAGGATCCGTTCGCCTGAGGTAGCGCCGGGCCATGTCTGGCGTGGTGGTAACGCTGTTCAATTGAAAAAAGAGCGCCGCGACTCCCTGTGGGGTCGCGGCGCTTCAGTTTGGGCCGGTTTCATCTGTCGGCGGTGGCGCTGTCAAGTGCAGCCACGGAAGCCGACACCATGACCGCTCGCAAGACCCCGCCGTTCCATGTTGTTGAGCCCATCAACGACGACGCCAATCCCGCCGACGATCTCAGCACGTTCCAGGGCTGCCTCACCCGCATCCGTGATGGCGAGGGCTCCGATGGCATGTTGTGGCCGGAGGAGAACCTGTCCGACGGACGACGTCAGTCCTTGGCGCGGATCGACCGTGCGGCCGTGGGCATCCTCACCGCGGTGGAGATGCTGCATGCGGCCAACCGTTGCGCCACCATGGCGACGCCGCGCAGGCACCTGGACGAAGGTGGGGTGGAAGGGCTGTTCTTCGCCTGCCGCGAACTTGCCGAGCTGGTCTGCAGAGAAGTCAGGCCGGCCTGACCCCCTTCCGCATGTGCGATGCCTGGCCTCGCCATCTGGCGAGGTATCGGGTGGGTTCACGCGCTTCAGACTGACTTCCACGCTGGCGCGCGTTCGGGCGTGCCGGGCTCCGGCATCACCCGTGCTGGAATCGGTTGAGTCCGCTGGAATTGCCGCCTCGTACTTCGGCTATGGGCGCGGCGACGCACGTCCGCGCGGGCGTTCCTGGCTGCGGCTGACCGTGCTGGAGGTCTGTGGCCGTTCTTCTTCTGGCAGCCCCTGGCACTGCTGTTACTGCTTGCCGGTGGCGGGCTGGCGACCGCCAGCATCGCGCTGCGGCGGTGGCGACGCCGGTAGGCCGGGCCATGCCCGGCGGGGTACTTGTCAGATACCCAATACGGCTAGGATCGTGCCCAAATCGGGCATCACTGCGACTGGCTCTGCCACGCGGCACACGCGCTACCCTCCCGCCTGCAACAGCGGGTACGGATTGATCGATTCCCCCTTCCACCACTGCTTCTCCGGCCCCAGCACGTGCACTTCGAAATGCAGGTGCGGGGCCTCGGCGCTGGCGTTGCCGGTGCTGCCTACGTAGCCAATCACCTCGCCACGCTTGATCACCTGCTTTTCGGCCAGGCCATCGGCATAGCGTTGCAGGTGGGCGTAGTAGTAGCACCAGTGCCCGCTCGGCTCGAACTGGTAGATCGTCAGCCCCCCACGCTTGCTGTCGAACAGCTTTTCCACCGTCCCATCGGCCACTGCCAGCACCGGAGTTCCTGCGTCGGCCATGATGTCGATTGCATCATGCACGCGCCCTTCGCTGCGGGCATCGGTGAAGGTATCGCGCAGCTGCGAAGGCAGTACGCCCTGCACCGGCAGCAGCAGGCCGCTTGCCGCATCGGTGGCGCTGGACGGCGGCACCGCCGTGGGAGCCGCAGCGCCCACACGCGGCGTCGCAGCCGCAACCTCCGGCGCCGCAGCCACCGCAGGTGGTGCTGCAGGCCGGGCAACCGCTACTGGCTCACCCGCATCGCGGCGCAGCCACCAGCCCATTCCCACACCCACCAGCACGCCCAGCACGATCAACTGCGAAAGTCGCATCGGTTCACTCCTGCATCACCACGGGGACAGAGGTATCCACCGCATCGGCCACGCGCAGTGCATCCCAGTTGGTCATGCGCACGCAGCCATGCGATTCAGTCTTGCCGACATGCCCGGGTACCGGCGTTCCGTGCAGGCCATAGTGGGGTTTGGACAGATCGATCCAGACCCGGCCGACCGGATTGTTCGGACCGGGCGGCAGCGTGGCCTTCTTCTCGCCTTTGCGCGCATCCCAGAACAGCTTGGGGTTGTAGTGGAACGGCGGGTCGCGATGGACGCCGAGAATCTTCCATTCACCGATCGGCAGCGGATCGTGCTGGCTGCCGGACGAAACCGGCACCTGTGCGATCACCTTGCCCTGCGCATCCAGCAACTGAAGAGTGGAATCGGACTTGTCGACCACGATCTTCGCCGCCTTCGGCAATGCCGCGGGGGCGATGTTGGGCACCTGGATACGGCTGCCGGCCTTGGCCAGATCGACGCCGGGGTTGAGCAACTTCAGAAGGGCAGGGGACGCGTGGAAGCGTTCACCGAGCGCTTCCTCGACGCTGCTGTAACCCAGCGACTTCAGCTTTGCCTGTGCGGCGGGTTTCTTGGGAATGGACTGGAACGGACCGGCAACATCCTCGGCCGTCAGCGTGTAGTTGGCCAGCGGCGCGATCGTCTCGGCCTGGAGAGCCTCCCAGGTGCTGTCGTCCAGCTCTCCGCTCACCGTCAGGCCGTGTGCCGCCTGGAAGCCGGCCACGGCCCGATGCTGGTTGCTGCCGACTTCACCGTCGATCTCGCCCGGGGAGAAATTGGCGCGATCCAGCAACACTTGGGCGTGCAGCGGCGAGCGGGCTGCTGTATCGGGTCCGGCCTTCTCGGCAATGGGCTCCGGCAGCTGGGCCGGCGGCGGTACCTGCGCGAAGGCGGGCGACACCAGCAAGGACAGGGCGAGCAGGGCGGGGCGGTACACGGGCATGAAGATCTCCGGCAGATGGCAGCTCCACCCTGCCCGCAGAGGCTGCGCAGCCTCCGTGAAAGCAACCTGATGCCGGCATGAGCAGGGCAGCCCCGGCGTGGCTCAGGCCCTTGTCGCAGAAGTACGGGGCGGGGCCTCACCAAGGTGAACGGCTGCCGACGCCGGTGCTTGTTGCCGATCAAGATTGCCGGTGGCGCGGCCGATACGGGCGCATCCCCCCGTTTTGGATGTACCCATGGATTACTTGAGGAATGTCAGGGTTGCCTGGCGTCTTGGGCTGGGCTTTGGCCTGTTGCTGCTGCTGGTCGCCGCGGTGGTGGCCACCGGCGCCACCGCCAGTGTCGTGCAGAAGCGCGCGATGCAGCAGGTGGTCGACGTCAGTGTGGCCAAGGTACGCCTGCTGTCGCAGATGCTCGATGCCAACAACCAGATGATGGTAGTGCGCCGCGAAATGCTGATCCGCCAGGGCGAAGAGCGCGGCAGCGACGAGAAGCGCATTGCCGACCTGGTCAAGCGCTACGAGGCGGATTGGTCCGCCTATCAGGCCCTGCCGGGCGATGCAGAGGGCAAGGCCATCGCTGAAACCATCGCGGCCAAGCGCGCCCTTGCGCGCCCGCTCAACAAGCAGACCAGCGAACTGATGGAGCAGGGCGACTACCCCGCTGCCGTGGCACTGACCCTGGGGCCGGTGCAGGAAGCGGCCAACGGCTGGAACAAGGCGTTGTCCGAGGGAGTCGACTTCGAAGAGAAGGAAAGCCGCGAGGCCGCCGCCGAGGCGATCCGCCTGGGTGAACGCAGTCTGCTGCAGTTGCTGGTGCTGGGAGGCGTGGCCCTGCTGGTCGGCATTGCCGCCTCGGTGATGATCGGTCGCAGCCTGACCGGTCCGCTGGCACGCGCGGTGAACCTGGCCGAGCGCCTGTCCAAGGGCCAGCTGGACCAGGAATTCCGCCTCGGCGGCCGTGACGAGCTGACCCGGCTGGGCGAGGCGATGGCCAGCGTGCGGCAGAGCGTGCAGGCCGCCATCGGGGCGCAGATGCACATGGCCGAGCAGCACGAGGCGGGTGCGATCCGCTACCGCATGGACGCCAGCGCGTTTCCGGGCGATTTCGGGCGCATGGTGCAGGCCACCAACAGCCTGGTGGAATCACACGTGCAGGTGGAACTGCTGATGGCCGAGGTCATGCAGCGCTATGCCATCGGCGACCTCAGCCGCGACCTTCCGGACTATCCCGGCGAGAAGGGTACGCTGACCCGCACCCTGGCCGCAGTGAAACAGAGCCTGCTGGCAGTCAACACCCAGATTGACGACCTGGTCCGCGCGGCGCGCGCCGGAGATTTCAGCGTGCGTGGGGATGCCAGTGCGTTCCAGTATCAGTTCAGGGCGATGGTCGAGCAGCTCAACGGCATGATGGCCAGTTCGCAGGCCAGCATCGCCGACGTCTCCGATGTGCTGCGCGCGGTCTCCGGGGGCGACCTCACTGCGCGCATGGACGGTCACTACGACGGCGTGTTCGCCCGCATGCGCGACGATGCCAACACCACCACAGCCCAGCTGACCGGCATCGTGCGCGGCATCCAGGACGCTGCCGACAGCATCAACACTGCCGCGCAGGAGCTCGCCGCCGGCAACAGCGACCTGTCGCGCCGTACCGAACAGCAGGCCGCCAACCTGGAAGAAGCGGCGGCATCGATGGAAGAACTGACCTCGACCGTCCGCCAGAATGCCGAGCTGGCCCGCCAGGCCGACAGCGAGGCACACGCTGCCGGCGCGGCGGTGCGGGCCACCGAACAGGCAATGGCACAGATGGCATCTGTGATGGGAGAGATCGATCAGTCCTCGGCGCGCATCTCGGAAATCTCCACGGTCATCGATGGCATCGCCTTCCAGACCAACATCCTGGCCTTGAACGCTGCGGTGGAAGCTGCCCGCGCGGGTGAGCAGGGCCGCGGCTTTGCCGTGGTCGCCAGTGAAGTGCGCACGCTGGCGCAGCGTGCGGGCATCGCCGCCAAGGAGATCAAGGAACTCATCGAAGAGGCGGCAGGCAAGGTGCAGAGCGGTCTGGCGGTTACGGTCGAGTCGGAAGCAGCCATTGCCCGCTTGGCACAGGCCAGCGCACGCACCAACCAGCTGATGAGTGACATCGCTGCGGCGAGCAAGGAACAGGCGGCCGGCATCGAACAGGTCAATCAGGTGGTGGTGCAGATGGATCAGGTGACCCAGCAGAATGCCGCACTGGTGGAAGAAGCCACTGCCGCCAGCCGCGCGCTGGAAGAGCAGGCCAATGCGCTGACCGCGTCGGTCGCGGTGTTCCATATCGAGCAGAGCGGTGCAGTCCGCACGGTGGCAGCACGCGCGGCCTGACCGTCGGCAGCCGCCTGCAGGCCCGGGCCGCCACGTGTTCGCGCGTGGTGGCCGGTCAGTCCTGCATGCGGCGGATGCGGCCGTCCTCGATCTTCCAGATCACGTCCTTACCCGTGGAGACGTACAGCGGCGAGCGGGCCCACAGGCTCCAGAACACATGGATCTCGGTCGGTGTCGGGTCCTGCAGATGGGTGATGAACATCGCCGCACCGGGTGGCGCACGCTTCAGCTGGATGCAGCTGTGGGTGAAGGCGCGGTGGGAGACGATCCGGCCGCGGGCGATGTCGAGACGATGCGTGCCGCCCAGCGGAACTACGGCAGGATCGGTGGTGGCGGGCAGCAGGTAGACCGTCCACGCATCGGCGGCCGTACCGGGCGCCGGAAGAACCACGCTGTTGTAGGTCTGCGCGCAGGCGTCGAAGGCGCTGTTCAACGCCAGCGCCCGTGCGGCGGCAGCGCCGGCCTGGTAGGTCGTTGGCGCCGCTGGAACATCCAGAGTCTCGGTTGCGCCGGTCATCCTTCCCTGCGCGTCGGTGGCGGCCCTATACAGGACCACTGCGCCGTCGCCGATCATGCTGACTTCGTAGTGGCTGCCGCGCTGTTCGGTTATCCAGCCCCTTACCCGGGTGTCGCCGCGCATGCCCTGTTCGAGCAGGGCGTCGGTTGCGCGCTCGGCCGCCAGGTCGTGCTCGAACATCTGCCGGCCACGCGCTTCAGCCTGTGCGACGGCCTGCGCGGTACCCACATCGTCCGCTGGCGCGGCGGGAGCCCGCGCATTGCCGGAAACGGCCGGTGACGCGGCGCAGAGCCACGCCAGCAGCCCCAACATGCCAGTCCATCGTTTCATGGCCCTTTCCTCCGCTCTGCGCCCTGCGGCACCGTGGAGTATGCCGCAGGCCGGTGGTCTACCGCGCGCCACCTTTTTCGGCGATGCTCGCTGAAAAGGGGAGCGGGCATGGACAACAGGGAACCGGAAGGGACCTATGGCGATGTGCCGCGGGTGCAGGGCATCGAGGTGGCTGCGGCGCCACCGGAGCCGGAAGCAGCGACCGACTGGTCGATGCTGCCGCTGACCCGTGGTGATGATGACTCGGCGGTGATGCAGGCGCTGTCCCGCATGCGCCGTGAGCCGGCACTGCTGTTCACCACTGCCTATCTGCTGCTGTCGCTGCTGGGGCTGTGGTGCAGCTTCTGGTTCTACCGGGGATTCGAGCTGTCGATTCTGGATTACCTGCAGCCCAGCGATTTCCTGGTGGCCGGCATCCGTGACCCGGCCTATGCACTGCTGCTGGCTGCGGGCGTGCTGCTGGTGCTGCTGGTGAGCTGGCCGGACACGCTACGGATGCGCAATGCGGCCAAGCTCGAGCAACTGCGCGCACGCAACTGGGCATGGCGGGCGGTGCTCATGCGCTCGGTACTGACCAGCTGGGAGGGCGTAGGTCTGCGGCCGCTGACGGCGATGACCCTGGCCGTGGCCGCTTTCATGGCCATCGGCGCGGCCAACTACGTGCAGGTGCGGGGGCAGCAGATCCGCAACGAGGGACGTGGGGAAGTGATCCGCCTGCAGTTGAACGGCGACGCGGCGCCCTTGCCTGGCACCGCGCGCCTGCTGGGCTCCAGCAGCGCATTCCTGTTCGTCTGGTGGCCGCAGCAGCGACGGGCCGAAGCGATTCCGATCGCTGCGGTGCGCAAGCTGCAGGCGGTGGCCGTGGCGGCACCCGCGCCCAAGGGCCGGGCCGGCGATTGACTGAGCCGTGGCGCCTCCGGGTGCTCATGCTGCCCGGCGTGCGCCACGTCACCGTGCAGGGCCGCAGGCATCGTGTGCCCGCTGCGCTGCCGGGTGCATCTCAACCGCCTGCGCGGGTCCGCGCGGCCTTCTTCGCGGCGGTCGAGCGTGCCGCCTTCTTTGCCGCCCGGGTTGCCGCTGCCTTCTTCGCGGCCGCACTGCGCGTGCTGGCGGTGGACTTCTTCGCGGGCGCTTTCTTCGCGGCAGTCTTCTTTGCGGCCTTCTTCGCCGGTGCTTTTCCCGCAGTGCTCTTCGTTGCGGCCTTCTTTGCCGGTGCTTTCTTCGCCGCCTTCTTCGCAGTCTTCTTGGCGCCCTTGCGGGCACTGCCACTGCGCTTGCCTCCGCCATCCTGCTTGTTCACGGTGGCCCACGCGATGCGTTCGGCGGTGCTTTCACTGGCACCACGCTCGCGCTCGCTTTCCTCGATGTGTTCAGCCTGGCGCTTTTGCTTGTCGGTATAGGCGGATTTGTCTCCACGGGGCATGACACGTCTCCTTGCAGGCGATGGGGGTGAGGCCGTCAGGCCAGTTGCCGCAGCTTCGGTTCGCGGGCCCACTGGCGGGTGGCGGCGACGGCGAGGAAAGCGCCGGCATCGCCCGCGTCGACGATGCCTGCATCCTTGCCCACGCGCGCCGCCTTGAGCAGCATCCGGCCTCCTTCATCGCTGCCGATGGCCTTCAGGTGTGCCCACGCGGTGCTGGCAAATTCCAGCCCCGCACTGTCGCTGGACAGCCGCTTGCCGGCCTCCTCGCTGAGCACGATCGCGACCGCATCGAACACCGCCGATGGAGTCCCCGCCAGTTGCCCGTCGGCCGCTTGCAGCTTGCCGTTGCTCAGGGTGGCGCCGCCCACCTTGGGAGCCACCAGCTTCACCGCGGCGCCGGCCTTCTCTGCGGCCTTGCGCAGGCTGCTGATGACACCGGCATCGGAGCCTTCATCAAACAGGATGCCGATGCAGCGCCCTTGCAGGGTGGGTTTGTTGCGGCCGATCACGCGGACTTCCGGTGCGGGGGGCATGTCCTGTGCCGGCGTAGCAGTGGGCGCCGGGTCGGGCAGGGCGGGCAGCGCCAGTCCTTCCGCTACCCGCTGCGCGAGGGTTTCGTCGATGTTGCGCAGGTGGCTGACGGTACGAACCCGCACCTTCAGCGTTTCCACCTTGGACAGCTCGAATACCAGTGCCGAGGCCAGATGTGCCTGCTCGGGTGCTTCCAGGCTGCGGAAGAACATCCGTGCCTGGCTGTAATGGTCGGCGAAGCTCTCGGCACGCGTGCGCCCCTTGCGGCCGTCATCCGCGCTGGCATGGCTGCGGAATCCGGCCGGTGTCTCGCGCGGGCTGTCGTCCTCCAGCGAACTGGGGTCGTAGGCCACGCGGCCCTTGGGCACCTGCATCTGCATATGCCCATCGCGCTGGTGGTTGGCAAACGGGCACTTTGGCGCATTCACCGGGATCTGGTGGAAGTTGGGTCCGCCCAGGCGGATCAGCTGGGTATCCAGGTAGGAGAACAGCCGGCCCTGCAGCAGCGGGTCGTTGCTGAAGTCGATGCCGGGCGGCACGTTGGCCGGGCAGAAGGCCACCTGCTCGGTTTCGGCGAAGAAGTTGTCCGGCCAGCGATCCAGCACCATGCGCCCGATCACCTTCAGCGGCACCAGCGATTCGGGAATGATCTTGGTCGGGTCCAGGTGATCGAACGGAAATGCATCAGCCTCCTCTTCCGTGAACAGCTGCACCGCCAGTTCCCATTCGGGGAAGTCGCCACGCTCGATCGCCTCGAACAGGTCGCGCCGATGGAAATCGTTGTCCGCGGCCTGCAGCTTCAACGCCTCGTCCCACACCGTGGACTGGATGCCCAGCTTCGGCCGCCAGTGGAATTTGACGAAGGTGGAGTCGCCGGCCTCGTTCAACAGGCGGAAGCTGTGCACGCCGAAGCCTTCGATCATGCGCAGCGAGCGTGGAATGGCGCGGTCGCTCATCGCCCACATGATCATGTGCATCGATTCGGGCATCAACGAAATGAAGTCCCAGAACGTGTCGTGCGCGCTCGCTGCCTGCGGGAACGCGCGGTCCGGTTCCATCTTCACCGCATGCACCAGGTCGGGAAACTTCATTGCGTCCTGGATGAAGAACACCGGGATGTTGTTGCCCACCAGGTCCCAGTTGCCTTCAGGGGTGTAGAACTTCACCGCGAAACCCCGCACGTCGCGGGGGGTGTCGACCGACCCGGCACCGCCGGCCACGGTGGAAAAGCGGGTGAACACCGGAGTCTTCTTTCCGACTTCGCCAAGGATGCGCGCACGGGTGTACTTGGCCAGCGAGTGAGTGAGTTCGAAATAGCCGTGGGCGGCGCTGCCACGGGCATGCACGATGCGCTCCGGGATGCGCTCATGGTCGAAGTGGGTGATCTTCTCGCGGAGGATGAAGTCCTCCAGCAGGGTGGGGCCTCGTGGGCCCTGGCGCAGCGAGTTCTGGTTGTCGGCGACGGGGATGCCCTGGGCCGTGGTCATCGGGGGGTGCGTGCCGCCGGCGTGCAGGTGCAGTTCGTCGCCGTCGCCACGGCGATGGTCGGGGGAGGGGGCGGGTGCGCGCTTGCCGGAGGGCTTGCTGGCGGCCATGGGTTCAGGTCCTGTAGCGGGGAAGTCAACCTCTACCCTCGCGCGCCAGACGTTAAGCCCCGGTCCCGCGCAGGTGATCGCGCGGACAAGGGCGCCTCGGCTATGCTTGGCGCATGCGAGTCGAGCCCGCCGACATCGAAGCCCTGTTCGACGCCATCCCGGACGTGCTGTTCTTCATCAAGGACCGCCAGGGCCGTTACACCCACGTCAACCAGACCATGCTGCGGCGGCTGGGCCTGCGCGCGCGCAAGGACGTGATCGGGCGTACCGCGGCCGAGATCTACCCGACCGGCCTCAGTGCGGACTATGTCGACCAGGACGCACGCGTGCTGTCCGGCGAGGTGATCGAGAACCTGATGGAGCTGCATCTGTTCGCCAACCGCGAGCCGGGCTGGTGCCTGACCTGCAAGCGGCCGCTGGTGGTCGACGGCAGCATCGAGGGCCTGATCGGCATCTCGCGCGACCTGGGCCAGAAGGACAGCCTGGGAACCCAGTACGAGCAGCTGCGGCTGGCCCTGGCCCATCTCAACGCGCATTACGCCGAGAACGTGCGCATGCAGACATTGCTGGACATCACCGGGTTCTCGCTGTCCAAGCTGGAGCGCAGCTTCCGCAAGGTGTTCCAGATGACCCCGCAGCAGGTGCTGACGCGGCTGCGGATCCAGATGGCCATGCATCTGCTGCATGGCGACGACAGCATCGCCTGCATCGGCCAGGCCTGCGGGTTCAGTGACCAGAGCGCGTTCACCCGCAAGTTCAAGGCCGAAACCGGTTTCTCGCCGCGCGCCTACCGCGCCCGCATCGGCGAGCCGGCGCTGGCCTGAGCGGCCTGCTGCACTGTGCCTATCCCCACAGGCGCGGGACAGGGTAAGGTGACGCCCCTGTAGCCGCCGCCCACTCCTGCCGATGCCCGCCAGCCCCGTTACGCCTGCCTCGCCCTCCCGCCTGGGCCATTCGCTCAAGCCACGCCAGCTGATCATGATGGGGTTGGGCAGCGCCATCGGCGCGGGCCTGTTCCTGGGCTCCGGTGTGGGCGTACAGGCGGCCGGCCCGGCGGTGCTGGTGTCGTACCTGGTGGCCGGCGCACTGGTGATCATCGTGATGAACGCACTGGGCGAAATGGCGGCGGCCAAGCCGACCAGCGGCGCGTTCTCGGTCTATGCCGCCGACGCCATGGGCGCCACGGCAGGGGCGACTGTCGGCTGGCTCTGGTGGGTACAGCTGGTGATCGTGATCGCCGCCGAGGCCGTGGGAGCGGCGGGCCTGCTGGCCACGGTCTGGCCTGCCATTCCGGTGCCGATGGCCGCCCTGGCGTTCATGCTGTTCTTCACCGCGATCAACCTGCTGGGGGTCAGGAATTTCGGTGAGTTCGAGTTCTGGTTCGCCATTCTCAAGGTGGTGGCGATCCTGGCGTTCATCGCCATCGGTTTCGCGCTGCTGATGGGCTGGCTGCCGCAGGTGACCTCTCCGGGACTGAGCAACTTCACCGCACACGGCGGTTTTGCACCGCAGGGCCTGGCCGGTATCGGCGCAGCCCTGCTGGTGGTGGTGTTCGCCTTCGGCGGCACCGAGATCGTGGCCGTTGCCGCGGCCGAGACCGAGGATCCCGAGCGCAGCATCGCCCGCGCCATCCGTACCGTGGCCTGGCGCATCCTGGTGTTCTACATCGGCTCGCTGAGCGTGATCATCGCCGTGGTGCCGTGGACCAGCGAAGCGCTGAAGTCGCCGTTCGCCGCGGTGCTGGATGCGGCCCGCATTCCGGGGGCGGGCACGGCCATCACGCTGATCGCAGTGATCGCCCTGCTGTCGGCCCTCAACGCCAACCTCTACGGCGCGTCGCGGATGATGTATTCGCTGGCGCAGCGCCGCGAGGCACCGGCCGTGCTGGGCTGGACCGACCCGCGGCAGGTGCCGGTGATCGCCGTTCTGGCCAGCGTACTGTTCGGGTTTGCCGCGACGGTGATGGAACTGCTGTTCCCGGACAAGGTGCTGCCGGTACTGCTGAACATCGTCGGCTCGACCTGCCTGCTGGTGTGGACGCTGTCGCTGCTTTCTCAACTGGTGCTGCGCCGCCGTGCGGACCGCCTCGGCTCGCGCCTGCCGTTCCGCATGGCCGGTTTCCCGTGGCTGACCTGCTGCGCCCTGGCGATCCTGGCACTGATCTTCGGCCTGCTGCTGAGCGAGGCGCATACGCGCCTGCAGTTCCTGTCGATGGTGGCCCTGACCGCCACGATCGCGGCCGGCAGTGCGATCGCGCGCCGCATGCGCGAGGCCTGATCCGTACAGCCGAGCGTGGGCTTGGCTCTACAGCGGGCATACATTCTGCGTGCCATCCTGTTCGCGGGGCCGTCATCGGCCCGCTGAACTGGAGCACCCCATGCTGCGCAGTCGTCCGTTCCTGATGTTCACCGGCCAGGCCGAGGCGGCCCTGGCCCTGTACGCCGAGGCGTTCGCCGATTTCCGGCTGCTTGCCCTGCAACGCCATCCCGACGGCGCAGGGGCGGGAGTGCCCGGTCAGGTTCGGCAGGCGACCTTCATGCTCGGCGGCACCAACTATCTGTGCTTCGACAGCCTGGATGTGCACGACTTCACCTTCAGTCCGTCGATCTCGCTGTTCGTCGAGTGCGGTGGCGCCGAACAGTTCGAGCGCGCGGCGCGCGTGCTGGGCGAGGGCGGGCACTGGCTGATGCCGGTGGGCGACTACGATTTCAGCAATCGCTACGGCTGGGTGCAGGACCGGTTCGGTGTGTCCTGGCAGTTGAGCCTGGGGCAGATGCCGGATCCGTGATCGGTTCAGCCGCTGCGCTCGCCGGGCATGGCCCGGCGCTACCGTAAACGAAAACGGCCCGCTTGCGCGGGCCGTTCCGTCAATCACGCTTCGACTTCATCATCCTTGTAGGCGTCGACCGGGATGCAGGCGCACATCACGTTCTTGTCGCCGTAGACGTTGTCGACGCGGGCCACCGGCGGCCAGTACTTCTGCAGCTTCAGGCTGGGCAGCGGGAAGGCGGCCAGCTCGCGCGGGTAGGCGTGGGTCCACTCGCTGGCCGTCACCGCGGTGGCGGTGTGCGGCGCGTTCTTCAGCGGATTGTCCTCGCGGTCCAGGCGTCCATCCTCGATCGCACGGATTTCCTCGCGGATCTGGATCATGGCATCGATGAAGCGGTCCAGCTCATGCAGCGACTCGCTTTCGGTGGGCTCGACCATCAGCGTGCCGGCCACCGGGAAGCTCAGCGTCGGCGCGTGGAAGCCGAAGTCGATCAGGCGCTTGGCCACGTCCTCGGCGCCGATGCCGCTGCTCTTCTCCAGCGGGCGCACATCGAGGATGCACTCATGCGCCACCAGGCCATTGCGGCCGGTGTACAGCGTCCTGAAGTGCGGCGCCAGGCGCTTGGCGATGTAGTTGGCATTGAGCTGCGCGACCTGGGTCGCCTTGCGCAGGCCCTCGCGGCCCATCATCGCGATGTACATCCAGCTGATCGGCAGGATCGAGGCGCTGCCGAAGCTGGCGGCGCTGACCATGCCGACGGGGCCGTTGTCACCCAGCTTGCCCGGCAGGAACGGGGCCAGGTGCGCCTTGACCGCGCACGGGCCGACGCCCGGGCCGCCGCCGCCGTGCGGGATGCAGAAGGTCTTGTGCAGGTTCAGGTGGGAAACGTCCGAACCCCACTTGCCCGGCTTGGCCACGCCGACCAGGGCGTTCATGTTGGCACCGTCGGTGTACACCTGGCCGCCGTGCTTGTGGATGATCTCGCAGATCTCGACCACCTCCTCCTCGAACACGCCGTGCGTGGACGGGTAGGTCATCATGATCGCGGCCAGGCGGCCGCTGTACTTCTCGGCGTTGAGGCGGATGTCCTCGACATCGACGTTGCCGTTGGCATCGGTCTTGGTGACCACCACCTTCATGCCGCACATCTGTGCCGAGGCCGGGTTGGTACCGTGGGCCGAATCCGGAATCAGGCAGATGTCGCGATGCTCCTCACCACGCGAGCGGTGGTAGGCGCGGATCGCCAGCAGGCCGGCGTACTCGCCCTGTGCACCCGAGTTCGGCTGCAGGCTGACCGCATCGTAGCCGGTGCATTCGACCAGCATCGCTTCCAGCGACTCGATCAGTTCCTTGTAGCCCAGTGCCTGGTCGGCCGGCACCAGCGGATGGATCTGCGAGAACTCCGGCCAGGTCACCGGGATCATCTCGGCGGTGGCGTTGAGCTTCATGGTGCACGAGCCCAGCGGGATCATCGTGCGGTCCATCGCCAGGTCCTTGTCGGCCAGTGAACGCAGGTAGCGCAGCAGTTCGTGCTCGCTGTGGTGCGTGTTGAACACCGGATGGGTCAGGAACGCGGACTGGCGCAGCAGCCCGGCCGGCAGCGCGTCGGCGGTGCTGGCATCCAGCGCATCCACATCGGCTTGGGCACCGAAGACGGCGGCCAGCGCAACCACATCGGCGCGGGTGGCGGTCTCGTCCAGGCTGATGCCGACCGAGTCGCTGTCGATCGCGCGCAGGTTGTAGCCGGCGGCGCGCGCCTTGGCGTGGATCTCATCGGCGTGCACACCGGTGACGTGCAGGGTGTCGAAGAAGTCGCCAGCAACCTGCACGCCGGCCTTGCGCAGTGCGGCGGCCAGGATCGCGGCCAGGCGGTGCGTGCGGCGGGCGATGCGGGTCAGGCCTTCCGGACCGTGGTAGACGGCGTACATCGAGGCCATCACCGCCAGCAGGACCTGTGCGGTACAGATGTTGGAGGTGGCCTTCTCGCGGCGGATATGCTGCTCGCGGGTCTGCAAGGTCAGGCGGTAGGCCGGGTTGCCCTGCGCATCGATCGAGACGCCGATCAGGCGGCCGGGCATCGAGCGCTTGTAGGCGTCACGGCAGGCCATGAACGCCGCGTGCGGGCCACCGAAGCCGAACGGCACGCCGAAACGCTGGCTGTTGCCGACCACGATGTCCGCGCCCCATTCGCCCGGTGCGGCGAGCAGGGTCAGCGCCAGCAGATCGGTGGCCACGGCGACCAGGCCGCCGCGTGCATGCACGGCCTCGACCAGTGCCCGGTAGTCGGCCACCTGGCCGAACGTATCCGGGTACTGCAGCAGCACGCCGAAGCTGTCTGCTTCCAGCGCTTCGGCCGGCGTGCCGACGCGCAGCACGATGCCCATGGGCTCGGCGCGGGTGCGCAGCAGCTCCAGGGTCTGCGGGTGCACGGCATCGTGCACGAAGAAGGTGTCCGACTTCGACTTGGCCGAACGCTTGGCCAGGGTCATCGCTTCGGCCGCTGCGGTGGCTTCGTCCAGCAGCGAGGCGTTGGCGATCTCCATGCCGGTGAGGTCGGCGCACAGGGTCTGGAAGTTGATCAGCGCTTCCATGCGGCCCTGCGAGATCTCTGCCTGGTACGGGGTGTAGGCGGTGTACCAGGCCGGGTTTTCCAGGATGTTGCGCAGGATCACGTTCGGCGTGTGGGTGCCGTAATACCCCTGGCCGATGAAGCTGCGCAGCACGGTGTTCTTGTCGGCGATCGCGCGGATCTTCGCCAGCGCCTCCACTTCGGTGATCGACTCCGGCAGCGCCAGCGCTGCCGGCGACTTGATCTTGGCCGGCACGATGGCATCGGTCATCGCATCCAGCGACGCGTGGCCGACGACGTCGAGCATCTGCGCGATCTCGGCGTCATTGGGGCCGATATGGCGCTCGACGAACGCACTGTGGTGCTCGAGCTCACGCAGGGAAGGGGTGTTCTGGGACATGGCGAAGGATCCGTCAGGAAAGGGCACACGCACGGGCACAAGCCGCCGGATGGCGGGCTGCGGGGCGCCCCTCTGTCCTTTTGCCTGAGAGTTTGGAAGCGCGGCTGGCCGCAGCTTCGTGCCCCTTCGGCGCCGGATCGAACCGGTCTCTCCAGAGTTGTGTTGCGGGTGGTATCGGGCCTGAGCGATTACGGGCGTTGCGCCTTCGGCAGCGGTGTTCCGCTTCTCCCACCGTGTTGCCCGCCGATTATAGCCGGTTATGGCCTGCTGCCGGGGCCGCCCGGGCAGCGCCGGCGCCTGAATGGCCGGTGGCCCGGGGCATGCGTTTTGTGCGGTGCTGCATGGCATCGGGCGAATTCCCCGCCTATCATGGGCGGATACCCGAATTCATCTGGCGCCGTCCCTGCTGCAGCGGGACCGGCGCCCGCCGTGCGTGCCGCGCATGGCCTTGCCGGACACCGTTCACATGACCGCCGCTGTTGCTCCGTCCACCCGTCGCATGGCCCTGCTGCTCGCGGGCCTGGCCATGTTCGGCCCGTTCTCCATCGACACCATTTTCCCGGCCTTCCCGCAGCTGGCCCAGCGCCTGGCGGTGGATGAGGTGGCCGTCCAGCAGACCATCAGCGTCTACCTGCTGTTCTATGGCCTGATGAGCCTGGCGCACGGGCCGCTGTCCGATGCCTGGGGCCGCAAGCGGGTGATCCTCGGTGGCCTGGTGGTATTTGCCGGGGCCTCGGTCGGCTGCGCGCTGTCCACTGACCTGCCGACCCTGCTGGCGTTCCGCGCGCTGCAGGGCCTGTCGGCGGGCGTGGGCATGATCGTCGGCCGCGCGGTGATCCGTGACCTGTACCACGGCCATGACGCCCAGCGGTTGATGAGCCAGGTCTCGATGCTGTTCGGCATCGCGCCGGCCATCGCCCCGATCATCGGTGGCTGGATTCTGCTCAGCGGTGCCGGCTGGCCGCTGATCTTCTGGTTCCTCGTGGTGTTCTCGCTGCTGCTGCTGGTGGCCACCGCGCGCTTCCTGCCGGAAACGCATCCGCCGGAGGCGCGGGTACCGCTGTCGCCGCGCGCACTGCTGCGTGACTATGTGCGCATCGGCTTCAACCCGCGTTTCCTGCGCCTGGCACTGGCCGGCAGCATCGGCTTCGGCGGCATTTTCCTGTACATCGCGTCCGCGCCGGTGTTCGTGATGCAGCACCTGCATCTGGGCGAAGGCGACTTCGCCTGGCTGTTCATTCCCACCATCGGTGGCATGACGGCCGGCGCGTTCCTGTCCGGGCGCATGGCCGGGCACACCACGCCGACCCGGCAGGTGACCATCGGCTTCTCCCTGTGCGCGCTGTCGACACTGCTCAACGTCGGCTACGTGGTGCTGGCGCCGCAGTTCGCGCTGCCGTGGGCGGTACTGCCCATTTTCCTGGGCGGCATGGGCATGGCGCTGATCTTCCCGATCCTGGCGCTGGCCGTGCTCGACATGTATCCGCACCAGCGCGGCCTGGCCTCGTCGCTGCAGGCCTTCGCGCAGCTGATGGTCAGCACCGTGGTGGCCGGCGTCGTGTCGCCCCTGCTCAGTGCCAGCCCGCTGCATCTGGCGCTGGGCCAGGCCGGCTTCTTCGCCGCCGGGTTTGTGTTCTGGTACTGGGAGCATCTGCGCGAGCGCACCGCCCAGGCGACCTGCACGGAGGCGTGAGCCCACGGCGGCGACGGCTCGCGGGCTGCGCCGCGGCGCGCGCCAGGCGACGTGAAGCGGCGCAACGGCCGGGGTGCGTTATCCTTGCGCCCCCCACGCAGCGGTAGCGCCCATGTCCATCTCCTCCAAGATCCGCCGCGACCAGCGCCGCCGCAAGGAAGCGCAGGCCGCCAGCCGCGCCGCTGCGCAGGCTTCGCCCGTGGAGCCGCACGCCGAGCTGCGCGACCCGCAGCGCACCCTGCTGGCCGGTATCGTCCGTCGCGACGGCGAGTGGGTACTGGGCATGGATGGCCGCATTGCCGGGCAGACCCACAGCGCGGCACACGTGCTGGCGATGATCATGCAGGCGGGCGAGCTGCATGAGCGCAGCGGCACCCCGGTGCGACTGATGTACTCCGACGCGCTGCGCGACGCCGCGCAGGCCGAAGCGCAGGCACAAGGGCAGACGTTCGAGGAATTCAAATCCGCGCTGGCCGCGCAGCTGGCCGCGAAGAAGGGGTAGCGCCGGGCCATGCCCGGCGAACGCAGCGGTGCGATCAAGGCCGCCGGGCATGGCCCGGCGCCACCGGAACGAAAGGGGCGGATCCTCGCGGATCCGCCCCTTTTCTCATTTCGCCACCGGGGCCGCAGCGCTGGCCTGCCAGCCGCACATCTGGCCTTCGTTCTGCTGCTTGAGCCACTCATTGACCGGGCTGAAGTACTCGATCATCGGGCCGGCATCCAGCTTGTCGGTGCCGGTCAGCTCCTTCAGCGTGGCCTGCCACGGCTGGCTGGCGCCCTTGCTGAGCATCGCCCAGTACTTCTGGCCGGCTTCCTTGTTGCCGTAGAAGGTGCACTCGTGCAGCGGGCCCTTGTAACCCGATGCATCGCACAGGCCCTTGTAGAACTGGAACTGCAGGATGCGGGCGAGGAAGTAGCGGGTGTACGGCGTATTGCCCGGCACGTGGTACTTCGCGCCCGGATCGAAGAACTCCTCGCCGCGGGTGCTGGCCGGGGCAACGCCCTGGTATTTGGCCTTCAGGTCCCACCATGCCTTGTTGTAGTTGTCGGCGGTGATCGATCCATCAAACACGCCCCAGCGCCAGCGGTCGATCATCAGGCCGAAGGGCAGGAATGAAACGCCCGACAGCGCCATGCGCATCTGCGCGTTGATCACGGCCTCGCGGCTTTCCTGCGGTGCATCAACGAGACCGATCGAATTCAGGTACTTGGGCGTCATCGCCAGCACGATCGTGTCGCCGATTGCTTCGTGGAAGCCATCGTTGGCGCCGCCCTGGAACAGGGGCGGCAACGGGTTGTAGGCCAGGTCGTAGTAGATGTGGCCCAGCTCGTGATAGATGGTGGTGAAGTTCTCTTCGTTCGGCTTGATGCACATCTTGGTGCGCACATCGCCTTCCATGTTCATGTCCCAGGCGCTGGCGTGGCAGACCACGTCACGGTCGTCAGGCTTGATGAACTGGGTCTTGTCCCAGTACGACTGCGGCAGCGAGGGCATGCCCAGCGACACGTAGAAATCCTGTGCGCGCTCGGTCATCTGTTTCGCGGTACGCAGTTCGGCCTCGCGCTGGGCCCTGTACTGGCCCGCGACGCTGGCATCCCTGCCAGCCTTGGCCAGCGCAGCACTCAGGTTGGTCTGGTACTGCTTTTCCAGTGCGGCGGTGATGTCCAGGCTTCCGGCACCGGGATAGGGCTCCAGCTGGTCCCACAGGTTGGACCAGTCCTGCTGCCACATGTTGCCCAGCAGGTGCGCGGCGATCAGGCCATTGCCCACCTCGGCCTTGTCCTTGCCGTAGGTCTTGTCCAGCTTGCCGCGCGCGTAGCAGTGCAGCTGCTCGTACATCGGCTTGACCTGCTCCCACAGGCGGTCGGTTTCCGGGCCGATCTGCTCCGGCGGCATGTCATAGCCGCTGCGCCACATCTGCCCGGCATCGGTGAAGCCCATGCCCTTGGCGCCTTCGTTCACCAGGCTGACGAACTTCTGGTAGTCGCCACGCATGTTCCGCGTGGTGCTGTGCCAGCCCTGCCAGGCATCAAGCTGCGCGTCGTAGTCGCGGCTGCGTGCCAGCACCTGTTCCAGTTCCCCCAGCTGGCGGCAGGAGGCCGGGTCGTTGGCATCGGTGCAGTACTTGCCGGCACCGTAGCTGCCCTCCATGCGGGTGGCGATCTGGGTCAGCTCGGCCAGCTTGGCCGGGTCGCGCGGTGCCGGCATCGAGGACATCAGCTTCAGCAGATGGATCGCACGCTTGCTGTCTGCGCTCATCGGCTGGCCCTCGAACTTCGCGGCCTGCTCGATCCAGCTGTTGAGCTGGGTCAGCGAACGCTCGTTGGCCTTGGCCGCGATGCGCTCCGAATCGCTGTTGATGTAGGTGGAGGACAGCCACTGCGCCGAGGTCATCTCCGGATAGGCGGCCTTGTATTCGGCATTGATGCGGGCAACGAACTGGTCGGCGGTCTCGCCGGCCGGTGCGCTGCTGCCGGCGGTCTCGGCGCCGGGGGACGCTTCCTTCTTGCAGGCAGCCAGGGCCAGCGTGGCGGCGGCGACAGCAGCGGCCAGCAGGAGATGACGGTGTTTCACGGGCGGTCCTTGGGTGGTGAACGACGGCCGAAGGCTAGTGGGCGCGCGTGCCCACCGCAAGTGGGGAAGGTTGGTGGGGTTCGGCAGGGCTTGCAGCCCTGCACCCGCAGAAGCAACTGCGACGGCAACGGCCGGAGCAAAAGCGGGTTTCCTGTGAGTCGGCGGGGTGGGGCCGGTTGCGGGGGACGCCGTAAATACGTCCCTGTAGGCTCGGTCGCGCCATCCATGGCGCTCACGCCCCCGCAACCGGACCCACCCCGCCTTCGACAGTTGGCCGCGATCTGTCGGAAATACTCTCGGGGTCAGATCCGTTTTCCGCAGGAAAACGGATCTGACCCCGGAATTTCACCTACCAACAGCGGAGTGAACCTGTCGAAGGCGGGGCACTGTGGGTTTGCGGGGTGTGAGCGCCATGGATGGCGCGACCAAGGCTACATGGACGTACTTGCGCCGTCCCCGCGAACCCACAGTGCCCCGCCATCCCACGGAATGCCGCTTCGGCTTTTGACGTTGACGTTGCCTTGGCTTCTGCGGGTGCAGGGCTGCAAGCCCTTCCGCCCCCGCCCCTCAGCTCTCGCAGCCGGCGAACACGTCGCGATCGCGCTCGTACAGCGCCGTCCTCACCTGCATCAGGCCCAGCACCGACGGGAACAGGTTGTCGTGGTCGGTATACGCTGCCGAACGCTTTCGCACGCACTGCAGGTCCAGCCCGCGACTGCTGGCGAAGCCCGGCGAGAACCACATCGTCATCGGTACGCGGGTCTGCTCGGCCGGGGCGATCGCATAGGGCACGCCGTGCAGGTACAGGCCCTTCTCACCCAGCGATTCGCCATGGTCGGACAGGTAGATCATCGCCGTGTCGTAGTCCTGCATGCCCTGCAGCGTGCCGATGGTCTTGCTCAGGAAATGATCGGTGTACAGCACGGCATTGTCATAGCTGTTGGTGATCTCTTCGCGTGAGCACCGGCCGATGTCACGGGTGTCGCAGGTTGGCTTGAAGCGGGCAAAGGCGGCCGGATAGCGCTCGAAATACGCCGGGCCATGGTTGCCCAGCTGGTGCAGCACGACCACGCGGTCGCCGGGCCTGGCACGCACCTGGGTGGCGAGGTCCTGCAGCAGGATCTCGTCCATGCAGCGGCCGTCGGCGCACAGGCCCGGGGTGGTCGCATCGGACAGCGACTGGAAGTCCAGCCCTTCGCACACGCCCTTGCAGCCGGACTGGTTGTCACGCCACAGCGGTGCGATGCCGGCACGGTTCAGTACGTGCAGCAGCGACTGGTGCGCGCGGATCTTCTTCTCGTCGTAGTCGTGGCGTCCCCATGGCGAGAACAGGCAGGGCAGCGAAACTTCGGTGCTGGTGCCGCAGGAGTGCATGTCGGGGAAGTTGATCACCGGTGCCTGGGCCAGTTCCGGCGTGGTATTGCGGCCGCCGTTGAGGCCCCAGTTCTGTGCACGCACGGTCTCGCCCATCACGATTACCAGCAGCCGCGGTTTGCTCGCCGGAGCGCGTGGGGTGGCCTTGGCGTCGGTGCCGATCGGCAGTTTCGGCGCGCGCTGCACCGGGTTGTCGCCGCGCAGTGCACGTGGAAGACCCAGCAGCACGTTGGCCGGGGTGGCGAGGTAACGCACTTCACGCTGGTTGCGCATCAGTGCGGAGACGTCCTGGAACGAGATCAGTGCACCGCCAACAGCGGTCACCGCAGCCACCGCCAGGAAGCCCAGGCGCCACAGCAGGCTGCGCCCCCAGCTGCGCCGCTGCAGCTGCACCCGCCACACCAGCACCATCGGCAGTGCCGCCAGCAGCAGTACCGGCCACAGCAGCGAGACCGTCATCAGTTCGCGGCTTTCCTTCGGATCGGTCGCCAGCACGTTGCGCAGCATGTCCGCATCCAGATAGATGTGGTAACGGCTCATGTAGTGGGCGGCGAAGGCCGTTACCAGCAGCAGCGCGCTGATCACCACCTTGGCGTTCCAGCGCCAGACCAGCAGGCCAAGCAGCAGGCCATGCGTGCCGAGCAGCAACAGCAGCAGCGACACCGCGTAGCGCAGGCTCTCCGGGTGGCTGGCCATCGCGCTGCGCCAGAACAGGCCGTTGCCGGCCAGGGCGAAGAACAGGCTGGTCAGCGCGATCAACGCCTCGGTGGACAGCTGTGGCCGCCAGCTGCGCAGTCCGGCCAGCGATGGCACACGGAGCGAGCGTTGAACCGAAGCATTCATGCGTTCGCCTCCAGGCGGTTGGTGCGGTCCAGGTGATGGCGGACCAGAACGTACAGCCCCAGTGACAGCAGCCAGCACAGCAGGGCTGTGGCAAGGTCATGCGACAGAAAATGTGCACCCCGCAGCTGCTGGCTGATGCCGAACAGCAGCCCGCTGCCCAGGCCCAGTGCCAGGCCGGTCCAGCGCCAGGCAGGACGCCACAGCAGGGCGAAAAAGTACAGGCTCAGCCAGGCATAGCCGGCGCTGGCATGGCCGGCGGGAAAGCACGCGATCACCGGCATGTCGGCCGGACGATGGCTGAAAAGCCCGATATAAGGCTGGTGGCCGCCGTAGCGCAGCAGATCCCACGGGCAGTCCATCGGCACCAGCGACTTCAGCAGAGACACGCCGCCGGTTCCCAGCGCCAGGGCAATTACGACATAAAGCAGCGCCCATCGCAGGGTGCGATCACGTCCGCGGCGCCAGTGGTGAAAGCTCAGCAGTATCACCACCAGCGCCGCGGCGGTGCTGAACCACTTGCCGCCCCGGTGCACCAGCGAGCGGGTGAACCACGCGTCCTGCAGTGCCCAGCGGCCGCCCTCCAACCGGAACAGGTGGTCAGCCAGCCATTGATCGGCTCCCCCCTCCATGAACACGGCGAACAGGGGCAGCACGATGAGCAGTGGAAGCCACAGGTGGGTCACGGCGAACCGCGATGCCAGCGTGGAGTAGGCCGAAGCAACCCCGGAGACGGGAGGACGGACGGACATGCAGGAAAACACCGTGACGATGAACCGGCGCCATGCTCGTCAGGTTGATGTCGGAGAAGGGTCGGACCTGCGTTCGGGCCGGGTTAACCGCCGGCCCGCGTGGGGGATGATTCAGTCTTCTTCTTCGTTGGCGCCGGCCCGCTCGGCGTGGCAGCCGGCATCCCAGGCAGTGCCGGGCACCAGCTGCCAGCGGTTGCGGTTGGCGACGCCGATGTCGATCACCTGGGCGGCATCCACGCAGGGACTCATGGCCTTGTCGAGCACCAGCAGCCAGCGCCGGTCGGGTGCTTCGGCCAGCCAGGGGCCGGCGTCGTGCCACTGTTCAGGCCAGGGCCGCTTGAAGCCGAACTCGCGCACGGCGCGGTCGGCCTGCAGCAGGTTCTGTTCGCGCCAGGCCACCAGTGCCAGTTCGGCATCGGGGCCGATCCTCGCGCCGACCCGGCGCATCAGCGCCGACGACGAGGCGTAGGGGTCGAGCGCCGGAATCAGCACCAGGCCGTACAGCATCCACAGCAGGCCGTGGGTGAGCAGTACCAGGGTGGCGGCGCGCCGCACGCGCAACCACACGGCCAGGGTAGCCACGGCGATCGCGAACGTCAGCAGGCCGTCGCCCAGCACCGGCAGCAGGGTGTCGGGCATCGCACGCCGCTGCAGCTGCGCCTGCGCCCAGTGACTTTCGGTGAGCAGCATCACGCCCAGCACGGCGGTTGCCAGCATCAGCACCAGGCTGTAACCGAACAGATACCGGCGCACGCACAGCCTGCGCAGCAGGCCGGGCAGCAGGGGCGCGGCGGCAAGGGCCACGGCAGGCAGCATCGGCAGCAGGTAGACCTCGCGCTTGCCGGGGCTGGCGCTGAAGAACACCAGCACCAGCAGCGCCCACCCCAGCAGCAGCCACTGCCGGCGGTCGCCACGGCGCAGGCGCCGCCACCACGGGCGGGCCAGCGCCGGCAGCAACAGGGCACCCGGCAGCCACAGTGTCAGGATCACCTGCAGGTAGTACCAGACCGGCTGCCGGTGGTGCCAGGCATTGGCATAGCGGGTGCCGGTCTGCTTGAACAGCAGTTCATGCGCATAGGACTGCAGCGAGGCACTGGGTTCGTGCAGCAGGGCCCAGCCCAGCGGGGCCAGCCAGACGGCCACGCCGAGCAGGAATGCAGGGATCAGCCACAGCAGGGTCGCCGGGTGCGGGCCCTCGATCCGACGGCCGCGGCGATGCTGGTACAGCCACCAGCCGAACCAGGGCAGCACCATCAGCAGCGGCAGGAAACCTACGCCTTTGGTCACCGTGCCCAGGCCGGCGGCAAAGCCGGCCAGCCACAGCGCCGGCACATTGCGTCGCTCGCACAGATGCCGCAGCAGGCCCCACAGGGCCAGCGTGGTCATCCCGACCAGCACCATATCGATCTGCGCACGCTTGGCCATCAGGCCGAACTGCAGGGTGCAGAACAGGGCGCCGATGGCATAGAGGGAGTGGCGCGGCGACCACAGTCGGCGTGCCAGATCCGACACCAACCACAGACTGAGCAGGGCCCCCAGCAGCGAAGGCAGCAGGAACGACCATTGCCAGCTGCCCACCACTTCGTAGGCCGCCGCCTGCAGCCACATGAACACCGGCGGCTTCTCCGCATACAGCTCGCTGCCACGGTGCGGCAGCAGCCACTCCCCGCTTTCCACCATGGTCCTGGCGGCCAGTACGAAGCGGGGTTCGTCCGGTGGCTGCGGTTGGCGCATGCCGATGCCGGCAGCCAGTGCCGCGATGATCAACAGCCAGAGCAGGGGTAGGCGCCAACGGCGGGGCAGGGCTACGGGCACGGCAGGCTCCGGGAGCAAAACGGCCATTTTGAGGCGGCGGGGGTGGGAAAAGCGTCGGAGTATCGCCGGGGCGACCTCATTCCGACATGCGTGGCGCTACCATGGTACGAACTTCCGTGGAACTTTCATGCATGCGCCTGTTGGTGATCGAGGACAACCGGCAGCTGGTGGCCAATCTGTTCGACTACTTCGAGTCGCGCGGTCATGTGCTGGATGTGGCTCCCGATGGCATCACCGGCCTGCATCTGGCGGGCAGCCATCCCTATGACGCGGTGATCCTGGACTGGATGCTGCCCCGGATGGAGGGGCCGGAAGTGCTGCGCCGCCTGCGTGCCGAGCATGGCTCGGAGGTGCCGGTGATCATGCTGACCGCACGCGACGAACTGCCGGACAAGATTGCCGGCTTCCGTGCCGGCGCCGATGACTACCTGACCAAGCCGTTCGCGTTGCCGGAGCTGGAAGTGCGGCTGGAGGCCCTGCTGCTGCGGGCACAGGGACGCAACCCCCGCAAGCGGCTGCAGGTGGGTGATCTGGTGCTGGACCTGGCGACCCTGGAGGCGCAACGCGCCGGACAGGTCCTGCATCTGTATCCGGCCTGCCGCAAGCTGCTGGAAGTGCTGATGCGCGCCAGCCCCGGCGCGGTCACCCGCCAGCAGCTCGAATTCGCCCTGTGGGGCGACGAGCCACCGGACGGCGACCTGCTGCGCTCGCATGTCTACGAACTGCGCCGCAGCGTGGATGGACCGTTCGTGGACAAGCTGATCCACACGCTGCCGCGGGTCGGCTACCGGTTGGCCCTGCCCACCGCCGCCGAGGCCGGCAGGAATGACGATGAAGGTGCGTAGACCCGGCCCGCTGTACCGCCGCGTGCTGTGGTGGCTGCTGGGCTACCTGGCACTGCTTTCGCTGGCGGTGTTCAGCGTAGGCAACTATGTGCACGAGCACGCCGAACACGCCGCCTGGCGCGCGCTGCTCAACTCCGAACTGGACAGCATCGTCGAGCATGTCGAGCACGAGCCACACTATCGATGGCAGGACTCGGACACGCTCAGCCTGTACCGTTTCGACGCGGTGAACCTGCCTGACAGCCTGCGCACCCTGCATCCCGGCCTGCATGACGGGGTGATGGTGAAGGACCGCGAAACGGCGGTCATGGTGCGTGATACAGACTCGATGGGGCGCGTTGCGCTGGTGCTGGACATCTCCGACTTCCACGACCTTGAGCAGTTCGCCACGCGGTGGGTGATGCTGGCCGGGGTGATCATGATCTTCGTCACCGTGCTGATGGCGTCCTTCGGCATGGAGCGCATGGTGCGTCCGCTCAGCCTGCTGGCGCAGCGCATCGGCGCGTTGCGGCCGGGCGCGCAGGGCCAGCGCATCGATGTCGACCCGCGTGGCAGTTCCGAGCTGCACACCATCGCCGATGCGTTGAATGACTACCTCGAACGCAACGAGCAGTTCGTGGAACGCGAGCGGGTGTTCATCAGCACTGCCAGCCATGAGCTGCGCACCCCGATTGCGGTGATGACCGGCGCCGCCGAGCTGGCACTGGAGCAGCCGGGCCTGCCGGACCGTGCCCGGCAGCAGATCCAGCGCGTGCTGCGCACCGCGCAGGGCGTGGAGCAGCTGATCGAACTGCTGCTGGTGCTTGCGCGCGATCCGGCGCGGCTGGCGGCGCGTGCCGAGCGCATCGCACTGGACCAGCTGCTGCCGGACATCGTCGAGCATCATCGCCATCTGCTGGGCGACAAGGATCTGAGCATCGGTATCCAGGCCGCGCCGGTGGACATCGTTGCCCCGCTGGCGGTGGTGCAGGCGGCGATCGGCAACCTGTTGCGCAACGCGATCGAGAACAGCGGCCGCGGGCACATCGAACTGCGCCTGAGCGCTTCGGCGGTGCTGACCCTGCAGGACCCGGGGCATGGCATGAGCCCGGAGGAGATCGCTGCGATCCACGCACGCATGGCCCGGGGAGAGCGTGTCGATCGTGGCGGGATCGGCCTGGACCTGATCGCGCGCCTGTGCGAGCACCTTGGCTGGACCCTGCAGCTGCAGCCCTGCGAGCCGCGCGGGACGCAGGCCACGCTGGATTTCGGTGCTTCGCGCCCAGGCGGATGATCGCAGTCGCGGGGTCAGGCCTTCGGTCGCGGCACATGCTGGTCGACCAGGATCACGTTGCCGTCCGGATCCATCAGTTGCAGGAAGGCGGGGCCTTCACTGTCGGGATCGGCCCGGACCTGCAGCGCGATACCCTGCGCATCCAACGCTGCCTGCAGTTCGCGGACGTCCTGGAAACGCGGCAGTTCCTGCTTGTGCTGGTCCCAGCCCGGGTTGAAGGTCAGCAGGTTGCCTTCAAACATGCCCTGGAACAGGCCGATGACGACACCGTTGTTGCGCAGTACCAGCCAGTTCTGCGTCGCATCGCCGCCGGTGATCGAGAAGCCCAGCGCCTCATAGAACGCGCGCGAGGCGGCCAGGTCCTTGACCGAAAGGCTGACCGAGAAGGCACCCAGTTGCATGGACACGCTCCGTTTCGGGAAAGGCGAGGCCGGCACTGCAGCATGACCCGCCGTGAAGAGGGTGTTAATCTCGACCCGCGCCGCCTTATGCGGCGCTTTTTTTTCCGCTCTTTCGATCGACAGAGGATCCCATGCCGACCGAACCCGCTACTGCCCTGATCAGCAACGACATCGTTGGCCTGGGCCTGATTGCCGCCACCCTGGCCCTGATCTTCTGGGCCGCCAGTGGTCCCACCCCGCTGCTGAAGAAGATCTTCGCCTGGGTGCCGGCCCTGCTGCTGTGTTACTTCATCCCGGCCATCTACAACACCGCCGGTGTCATCGATGGCCACAACACGTCGCTGTACAACCCGGTCGCACGCGATGTGCTGCTGCCTGCCGCGCTGGTCCTGCTGACCCTGTCGATCGACCTCAAAGGGGTCATCAAGCTCGGCCCGAAGCTGCTGCTCGTGTTCTGTGCCGGTACCGCCGGCATCATGCTCGGCGCCATCGTCTCGTTCCAGGTGATGAAGCTGATCCACCCGGAAACCTTGGCTGGTGATACCTGGGCCGGCATGGCCGCACTGGCCGGCAGCTGGATCGGCGGTGGCGCCAACATGGTCGCCATGCGCGAGATCTTCGGTACCGATGCCACGACCTTCGGGCAGTTCGCCGTGGTCGATGTGGCCTGCGCCAGCCTGTGGATGGCGATCCTGCTGTTCCTGGCCAACCGCGCGCAGCAGATCGACACGCGCAACGGTGCCGACACCCGTGCCATCGACGAGATGAAGGCGCGCATCAGCGCCTATGAAGCGCAGAACGCACGTATTCCCAGCATGACCGACCTGATGGTGATCGTCGGCGTTGCCCTGGGCGGTGTCGGCCTGGCGCACGCGATCGCCGCGCCGCTGTCGGGCTGGTTCAAGGCCAACGTGAGCTGGGCCAGCCAGTTCAGCCTGGACAGCCAGTTCGTCTGGGTGATCCTGCTGTCCACCGCGATGGGCCTGGGCCTGAGCTTCACCCGTGCACGTCGTCTGGAAGCGGCGGGTGCCTCGCGCCTGGGCACGGTGTTCCTGTACTTCCTGATCGCCTGCATCGGCATGCAGATGAACCTGCTGTCGCTGCTGGATCGGCCGTGGCTGTTCCTGCTCGGCGCGATCTGGATGGCGACCCACGTGCTGGTGCTGTGGGCCGTGGCCAAGCTGGTCCGTGCGCCGCTGTTCTTCTTCGCCATTGGTTCGCAGGGCAACATCGGTGCGGCGGCATCGGCGCCGGTGGTGGCTGCGGCCTTCCATCCGACATTGGCACCGGTCGGCGTGCTGCTCGGCACGGTGGGCTATGCCACCGGCACCGGGCTGGCCTATGTCACCGGCCTGATCCTGAAGTGGATGGCCAACGGCTGAGCGCGGGTCGCTATGGCTGCGCTTTCCCGCGATCTGCGGCAGATCCACGCCATGCGTGGATGCACTTGATGCCGACCCATGAGCAGAGAAGGGGTCAGATCCGTTTCCCGGAGGAAACGGATCTGACCCCGGACTCAATGCGATGCGTGGATCTACAACAGATCCAGCACCGTCATGCCTTTCAGCAGCAGCGTCCGCCGTTGCGTCCGCCGTACCGCGCTTCCTGACGTTCGCGGAAGAACGTCTTGTAGTCCATCGGTTCCTGGTCCGGATGCTTCTCCAGCATGTGCCGGACGTAGTTGTCGTAATCAGGGATGCCACAGCACAGGCGTGCCGTCTGCACCAGGCGTCGCCACACGCGGCGGTGCGCCTGGTACTGGCCAACGGGAACCAGTTGCGTGCTCATTACAGATCCACCATTTCATGCGGCTTCAGCGCCACGTACGGGGTCTCGCGGTCGCTGCGCTGCGGATTGCGGCGTGCGGCCAGGATCGTGCGGATCGAATAGGTCAGCACCGCACCCACCACCAGCAGGAACAGCGCGGTCAGGCCGGTGTTGACGTAGGCATTGACCACGATCTGCTGCATCTGCGCCACCGACTTGGCCGGTGCGGTGATGGTGTCGCTGGCGATGGCGGCCTGGAACTTGTGCGCCTGCGCCAGGAAGCCCTGCGCCGGGTTGCTGTCGAAGATCTTGATGAAGCCGGCATAGGTGGTGCAGATCAGCAGCCAGGTGGCCGGTACCGCGGTCACCCACGCGTAGCGGTCACGCTTCATCTTGAACAGCACCACCGTCCCCAGCATCAGCGCGATACCGGCCAGCATCTGGTTGGAGATGCCGAACAGCGGCCACAGGGTCTGGATGCCGCCGAACGGATCGACCACGCCGGTGTAGAGCAAGTAGCCCCACAGCGCCACGCAGCCGGCCGTGCCGATGATGTTGGCCGTCCACGACTCGGTCTTCTTCAGCGCCGGAATGAAGTTGCCCAGCAGATCCTGCAGCATGAAGCGGCCTGCGCGGGTGCCCGCATCCACGGCGGTCAGGATGAACAACGCTTCGAACAGGATGGCGAAGTGGTACCAGAACGCCATCATCGCGTCGCTGCCGCTGGGAATGGCTTCATGCAGGATCATTGCGATGCCCACCGCCAGCGTCGGCGCACCACCGGCGCGGTGCAGGATCGTCGGTTCGCCGATCGCGGCGGCCGTGGCGGTCAGCTGTTCCGGCGTGATGGTGAAGCCCCAGGTGTTGGTGATGTAGTGCGCGGCAGACGCCGCATCGGCACCGATCACCGCCGCCGGGCTGTTCATCGCGAAGTAGATGCCCGGATCGATGATCGACGCAGCCACCAGCGCCATCACCGCCACGAACGATTCCATCAGCATGCCGCCATAGCCGATGTAGCGCATGTGCGATTCATTGGCCAGCAGCTTCGGTGTGGTGCCCGAGGAAATCAGCGCGTGGAAACCGGATACCGCGCCGCAGGCAATGGTGATGAACAGGAACGGGAACATGCCGCCCTTCCACACCGGGCCATCGCCACTGGCGGCGAACTGGGTCAGTGCGGGCATTTTCAGCTCGGGCATCACGATCAGGATGCCGATGGCCAGAGCGACGATGGTGCCGATCTTGAGGAAGGTCGACAGGTAGTCGCGCGGTGCCAGCAACAGCCACACGGGCAGCACCGAAGCGACGAAGCCGTAGCCGATCAGCATCCAGGTGATCTGCGTGCCGGTGAAGGTGAAGGCCGGGCCCCACACCGGATCTGCAGCAACCTTGCCGCCGTACCAGATCGCGGCCAGCAGCAGCACCAGGCCCACCACCGAGATCTCGCCGATCTTGCCTGGCCGGATGTAGCGCATGTAGATGCCCATCAGGATCGCGATGGGCATCGTGGCTATCACCGTGAACATGCCCCACGGGCTTTCCGCCAGCGCCTTGACCACCACCATCGCCAGCACCGCCAGGATGATGATCATGATCAGGAACGCGCCGAACAGCGCGATGGTGCCGGGCACCTGTCCCATTTCCTCGCGGACCAGATCGCCCAGTGAGCGGCCGTTGCGCCGGCTGGACAGGAACAGGACCATGAAGTCCTGTACCGCACCGGCCAGCACCACGCCCACCACCAGCCACAGCAGTCCGGGCAGGTAGCCCATCTGCGCCGCGAGCACCGGGCCCACCAGTGGACCGGCGCCGGCGATGGCCGCGAAGTGGTGGCCGAACAGCACGTGCTTGTTGGTCGGCACGTAGTCCAGGCCATCGTTGTTGATCACCGCCGGCGTAGCCCGGGTCGGATCCACCTGCATCACCTTGTTGGCGATGAACAGGCTGTAGAAGCGATAGGCGATCAGGTAGATCGAAACAGCGGCGACGACGATCCACAGCGCGTTGATATGTTCGCCGCGGCGCAAGGCCACGGTGCCCAGACAGAACGCGCCGAGCAGGGCGAGTGCCGCCCAACCCAGTTTGGCAAACCCTTTCATGAGGTGCTCTCTCCCGGAAAGACATTCAAAGAGTCCCGCGTGCCCTTTACAGGGTCAATGCGTGCGGGGCCCATCGGCGGTAGTACTTTGGTCGTACGAAGGTGGTGACCGCGTGTGCGGCATGGGCTGCGGGCAGACATCCGTGTCGCGGAACCGCCGGCATGACGCCCGGCGAACACCAGGGATGGAACAATCGGTTGCGGCGTCATCCATTGGCGGACGGCGCCGCGGCGTCCATCTTCAGTGGCATCCATCCAACAGGAGTCGCCATGAGCCTTCCCGAACCGGTCCGCGTCCTGCGCACCATCCGTGGCATGCCCACGTCCGACGGCGCCGGCGTGCGCCTGACCCGTGTCATCGGCGGCCCGACGCTGCCGGATCTGGATCCGTTCCTGCTGCTGGATGAATTCGGTACGGACCGCGCCGAAGACTACATCGCCGGTTTCCCGGAGCATCCGCACCGCGGTTTCGAGACGGTCACCTACATGCTGGACGGACGCATGCGCCACCGCGACAACCACGGCAACGAGGGCCTGCTGACCCCGGGCAGCGTGCAGTGGATGACTGCAGGCCGGGGCCTGGTGCATTCGGAGATGCCGGAACAGGAAAGCGGGCAGATGCGCGGTTTCCAGCTGTGGGTGAACCTGCCCGCGCGCGAGAAGATGACGGACCCGAAGTACCAGGAGTTCGCGCCGGAACGCATCCCGGTGGTGCAGCCGGAGCCGGGTGTGGAGGTGAAGGTGATCGCCGGTACTGTCGATGGCACCACCGGCCCGATCGTGCAGCCGGCCACCGATCCGTTGTATCTGGACGTCCGCCTCGAGGCCGATCGTGCCTGGACCTACACGCTTCCGGAAGGCCACAACGCGTTTGCCTATGTCTTCGAGGGCGCGATCACGGTCGGCGAGCAGGATGCCGCACGTGATGTGGCGCGCCAGGAACTGGCGGTGCTCGGTGGCGGTGAACAGCTGCACGTTTCGGCTGGCAGCGAAGGGGGGCGGCTGATTCTGGTGGCCGGCCGGCCACTGCGGGAGCCGGTGATGCGGCATGGCCCGTTCGTGATGAACACGCGCCAGGAACTGATGCAGGCCTTCGTCGATTTCCAGGAAGGCAGGTTCTGAGGGCCGACGCCGCCCCCCAGGAGGAAGCCGGTAGCGCCGGGCCATGCCCGGCGGCTCTCCGGCACAGCACGCGTAAAGGACATCCATCAGGCCATGCCCGGCGTTGCCGCCAACGCGTCGGATCCGGCGGGGATGCTGCCAGGCAGTCATCCCCGTCACCGTCAACGTCCGGCGGCCACGGCTGAAGGCGTCAGGCTCATGCCCTGCGCCAGCTGCTGCAGCGACCCCAGTTCCTGCGTGCTGCCCGGGTACAGGGCAATCTGCGCATAGCGGCCCTTGTCCAGCTTGATCACGCTGATGCGTCGTTCGGCGTATCCCGGCGGCTGCTGTCCACCCAGATCGGGCTGGTACCAGTACAGTGACTCGCCGGCGAAACTGCCTTTTTCCTGGCGCAGCGAGCGGCTGAGCGGAATCGCCGGATCGCGTGCGCTCAGCATCAGGCTCAGTACTTCCCGTCCATCCTCGGTGCTGGCGCGGCAGAGCAGGAAGTCCGACTGCACCTGCTGCTGCCATTTCAGGCCGCTGCTCGCCGGCAGCGAAGGACATTCGGCGGGTGCCTGCGCGGCGGCCTGGGCCGCAGCAAACAACAGGCTCGACAGGACAACAGGCGCGAACTTCATGCATCCCCCAAGGTGGCGTGTCGTGTGACGCCGCCATGCTGCTGGCGGCCGTGGCATCCCATCCCCGGATGCCATCCCCGCCCGGCATGTGCACGGGCGGTCAAACAGACCTTAACGGAACGTGAGTGCCCGCACAAATTGCGGTTACAACCGTAACCATTGCGGCCGACTGTCGGCCGCAATGGTCCGGGCAGCACTCAACGGTCGTTACCGACCCACTTGTAGATGATGCCGCCGATCATGCCGCCCAGCAGGGGGGCGACCCAGAACAGCCAGAGCTGGCCGACCGCGCCGCTGCCGGCGAAGAACGCCACCGCGGTGGACCGAGCCGGGTTCACCGACGTGTTGGTGACCGGGATGCTGATCAGATGGATCAGGGTCAATGCCAGACCGATCGCCAGCGGAGCGAACCCTGCCGGCGCCTTGCCATGGGTGGCGCCCATGATCACGACCAGAAATACCGCAGTCAGCACCACTTCGCACAGGAAGGCGGCCGCCACGCTGTACCCGCCGGGCGACAGCACGCCGTAGCCGTTGCTGGCGAAGGCCCCGGCCTGGCTGCCGTCGATGGCGAAGCCGCTGGCGCCGGAAGCGATCTGCAGCAGGATGAAGCCGGCCAGCAGGCCGCCCGCGACCTGGGCGATGATGTACGGCACCAGGTCGCGGGCCGGGAAGCGGCCGCCGGCCCACAGGCCCACGCTGACTGCCGGATTGAAGTGCGCGCCGGACACGTGACCGAACGCGTAGGCGCCGGTGACCACGGTCAAGCCGAACGCGAGTGCCACGCCCAGGAAGCCGATGCCCAGCGGATTGCCGTCGCCGCCGAACTTGGCAGCCAGTACCGCACTGCCACAGCCACCCAGAACCAGCCAGAAAGTGCCGAGGAACTCGGCGGCCAAGCGTTTACCCATGCTCATGAACTGCACTCCTTTGATGAACTAAAATGTGAAACAGGTCACATTTCAGTGACCGGCGAGTGACGATAGCGTCAAAGGCCGGTGCAGGGATACACCTCAGGGTGTGTGCAGCGCGCGATGCTCAGTACTGCGGCAGCGGGATGAACTCCTTGTCGTCGCCGGGAATGCTGCCGAACCGGCCGGCTTCCCAGTCCTGTTTCGCCTGTTCGATGCGCTCCTTGGAGCTGGAAACGAAGTTCCACCACAGGTGACGCGGGCCATCCAGCGGTTCGCCGCCGAACAGCATGGCCTTGAGCGGGGTCTTCGCGCGCAGCCGGCCGCGCGCGCCGGCCTCGGGAATCACCAGGTGCTGCGCCGGGATGTCCACGCCATCCAGCTGCGCCTGGCCTTCGAGGATGTACAGCGCCCGCTCGCGGTGGCCGTCATCGATGTCGATCTCCGCGTCGGGATCGAGGTCGATGGCTACATTGAGCGTGTCGGCGAAGACCTTCACCGGCGACTCCTCGCCATAGGCGCGGCCTGCGATCACGCGCAGCCAGGCACCGTTGCGGCGCTGCTCCGGGAGGGTCGCGGCGGCGTGGTGATAGAACGCCGGCTCCACTTCCTCGTGCGACTTCGGCAATGCCACCCAGGTCTGCATCCCGTGGATCGGATGGTCGTGACCGCGCTCCGGCGGGGGCGTGCGTTCGGAGTGCGCGATGCCGCGGCCGGCGGTCATCCAGTTGACGTCGCCGGGACGGATCACCTGGTCCGAGCCGAGCGTGTCACGGTGGCCGATGGCGCCGGACCAGAGGAAGGTGACGGTGGCCAGGCCGATATGTGGATGAGGACGCACGTCGATGCCGGTACCTGCGGTAAGGACGGCCGGGCCCATCTGGTCGACGAATACGAACGAACCGATGCTGCGGGCCTGCAGGGTGGGGACGGCGCGGCGGACTTCCAGGCCGCCGATGTCGTGTACGCGCGGGGCGATGATGGTGGTCATGCGGGCGTCTCGCTGGCAAGGATCAAGAGTGCCAGCATGGCATGCGGCCGTGACGGGCACATGCCCCATGCGGGTAACAGGGTGTTCCAGCCAACGGCGCAGCCCCTCGTGGCTGGCTGCTTGGCCGAGTAAAGCAACAGCCGCGCTTGGCCGGGCGGGGTGGGTTCGCGGGGGGCGCCGTGAACCCGTCCATGGGGGCTTGGCCGCGGCATCCATGCCGCGGACACCCCCGCGAACCCACCCCGCCCGGCCCCTGACAGTTTCCGTGTGCGTCCAGCCACGGAGAAGAAAAAAGAAAATCAACATCAAACGCCGGTCGCTTCGCTCCTGGTGGCGACCAAGGTCGACACCCACCAGTTCGCAGTGATCCACACCGGAATCGAGATTCACCACCGTCACCGGGAAACTGTCGGGGGTGGGGCGGTGTCGGGTTGCGGGGTGTCCGCGGCATGGATGCCGCGGCCAAGCCCCCAGGGACGGGTTTACGGCGTCCCCGCAACCCGACACCGCCCCGCCCGACAAACAGAAAAGCCAGAGCCGGCTGTTGCTCCGGCTCTGGCTTCTGCTGTGGAACTTGACGTTGCCTCTGCGGGTGCCGGGCCGCAGGCCCGGCCGATCACATCACATCACACCACCGGTTCGCGCAGGGCAGGGTTGTCCCAGCCCGGGCGCGGGGCAAAGCGGTCACCGTGACGCTGCTGCAGCGCCTTCAGGCGCTCGACGATCACATCGGCACCCACCGCGCGGATGTGCTGGATCGGACCCCCGCGGAACGGCGCGAATCCGGTGCCGAAAATCACGCCGGCATCCAGCAGGTCCGCATCGGCCACCACGCCTTCGTGCAGGCAGGCCACCGCCTCGTTGAGCAGCGGCAGGATCAGGCGATCTTCCAGGTCCGCAGGGGCCTGGTAGTCGCTGGCGACATCGGGCTTCTTCGGCTTGCCGTTCTCCCAGGTGTAGATGCCCTGGCCATCCTTCTTGCCGCGCTTGTCGGCTTCCACCGTCTGCAGTGCCGCCGGAATCTGCAGGCCGAGGAACGGCGCCAGCTCGCGGCCCACGCCGGCGGCGACATCCAGGCCGACCGTGTCGATCAACTCGATGGGGCCCATCGGCATGCCGAACTTCACCGCTGCCTTGTCGATCACCGGGCCCGGGATACCTTCGGCATAGGCGGTGGCCGCCTCCAGCATGTACGGGAACAGCACGCGGTTGACCAGGAAGCCCGGGCTGCCCGCCACCGGTACCGGGAACTTGCCCAGCGCCTTGCAGAACGCTGCCAGACGGCGCTCGGTCTCCGGCGCCATGCCGTCGTGATGGATGATTTCCACCAGCGGCATCTGTGCCACCGGATTGAAGTAGTGCAGGCCGGCGAACTGCGCCGGGCGCTGGATGTGGTCGCGCAGTTCCACCAGCGGAATCGACGAGGTATTGGTGGTCAGCAGCGCATCGGCCTTCATGCCCGGCTCCAGCGTCTGGTACAGCGCGCGCTTGGCCTCCGGGTTCTCGATGATCGCCTCGATCACCAGATCAGCGGCGGCCACGCCTTTGCCCTCCAGATCCGCCCGCAGCCGCGCCGCCACCGCCGGACGCTTGCTCTCGTCCTTCACCTTCCTGGCGAACAGTGCCTGCGCGCGTTCCATCGCCGGATCGATGAAGCGCTGCTCGCGATCCTGCAGGGTGACCTCGAAGCCCTTGTAGGCCGCCCACGCGGCGATGTCACCGCCCATCACGCCGGCGCCGACCACGTGCACGTGGCGGATGCCGGAATCGCCGCCGCCCAGACCCTTCAGGCGCTCGGTCAGGAAGAAGATGCGGATCAGATTGCGCGCGGTCGGCGTGCTGGCCAGTTTGACCACCGCGCGGCGTTCGGCATCCAGGCGGGCCTGCACCGGCTTGCCGGCGCTGCGCTGCCAGGTGCTGATCAGTGCATAGGGCGCCGGGTACTGGTCCTTCTTCGCCTTGCGCGCGACCTGCTTGATCATCTGCGGTGCCAGCACCTTGCGCGCCAGCCAGGTGTTGCTGGCCCATGCCAGCGCACGCTGCTTGAACGGCCGCGTGGTACCGGCCAGCGCCAGTGCGACGGCGGTGTCGAGCACCACCGCCGGTGCCACCACCTTGTCGACCAGGCCGATGCCACGCGCGGCCGAGGCCGAGAGGGTGCGGCCGGTCAGCATCATGTCCATCGCCGCCGGGGCGCCGACCAGCTGCGGCAGGCGCGCGCTGCCACCCCAACCGGGGAAGATGCCCAACTGGGTTTCCGGCAGCCCGATGCGGGTGCTGCTGTCGTTGGAGGCCACGCGGTAACGGCAGGCCAGGGCCAGCTCGGTGCCGCCACCCAGGCAGTGGCCATGGATGGCTGCAACGGTCGGGCAGGGCAGCTCTGCCAGCTTCTGGTAGGTGGATTGGCCGCGACGGATGGCATCGTTGACGGTGCCGCGCCGGTCGAACTCCTGGAATTCCTTCAGATCGGCGCCGGCGATGAAGCCGGCCTTCTTCAGGGACTGGATCACCACGCCCTTCGGCGGATCCAGCGCGATGCGTTCGAGCAGATCGCCCAGCTCCAGCAGCACGTCCTGCGACATCGCGTTGACACTGCTGTCCTGACGATCCAGGGACAGGACCACCACGCCGTCGTCGCGGATCTCGGGGTGCCAGTGGCTGAAGCGGAGACCATCGAAGCCTGAGAGCATGGACGTTCCATCCGGTTGTGTATGGAGAAGCGGCTATGATCCAGAGGTTGTTTCCCCCGCGTCAAATCCCTATAGCAGGGGAGTGGCGGTTCCGGATCCATGGCCGTGGAACAGAACGCTAACGGAACAGTGGTTAAAAGCTGGTGCGGCGCCGGGTGATCGGCGACTGAACTTTTCCCGGGATTGGCAGTCTCATTGCCCGACGTCGGTTGGGCTGACAGGAGTGCGGCCCCCCATGGCCGAGGTTGAAACACCACAGGAGCTGGATCTGGAACTGGTCCGGCGCGTGCAGCGCGGCGAGAGCGCGGCTTTCGATGTACTGGTGCGCAAGTACCAGCATCGGGTCGTGGCCCTGGTCGGTCGCTACATCGCCGACTGGAGTGAATGTCAGGACGTCGCCCAGGACACTTTCATACGCGCCTACCGCGCGATCGGAAGCTTCCGCGGCGATGCCCAGTTCTCAACCTGGTTGCATCGGATCGCCGTGAACACCGCCAAAAACTACCTGGCTTCACACAATCGACGCCCGCCGACCGATGACATCGACATCGGCGATGCCGAACAGTTCGACAGCGGCACGCGCCTGCGCGACACCGACACGCCCGAACGCGAGTTGATGCGCCAGGAGCTGGAACAGACAGTGATGAAGGCCGTCAACGCGCTGCCGGAAGAACTCCGGTCGGCGATCACCCTGCGCGAGGTGGAAGGCCTGAGCTACGAGGAAATCGCGCAGAAGATGGGGTGCCCGATCGGCACCGTGCGCTCTCGGATCTTCCGGGCGCGCGAGGCGATCGACACCGAACTCCGGCCGCTGCTGGACATCGGCAGCGCCACCCGCGAGAAGAGCCGCGTATGACCAGTCATCCATTCAACGAATCGCAGAATCATCAATCGCCGGCCGGGCTGCGGCTTGACCAGCGCCATCGGGAACAGCTGTCGGCCCTGGTCGATGGCGAGCTGGGGGCCGACGAGGCCCGCTTCCTGCTGCGCCGCATGGAGCATGACCCGGAACTGGCCGGCTGCCAGGAACGCTGGCAGCTGCTGGGCGACGTGATGCGCGGGCAGGCCTCGGTGCTTGCGCCCGCCGGCTTCAGCGCCGCGGTTGCCTCTGCCATCGCCGCCGAACCCACGCCCCGGTCCGGGCCTCAGGACCGGCAGGTGCGCCGCAGTGGCTGGCGTACCTGGGGGGGCGGTGCCGCATTGGCTGCCTCGGTCGCTGCGGTGGCCCTGTTGATCGGCGGCGAGAAGCTGAAGGAGACCCCTCCCGGAGAGCCGCTGGCACCCCAGGTGGTCGCCAGCCAGGCCGAGCTGCCGCCGGCACCGGTATCGCCCGCGACGGTGACCGAAGCCTCGGTCGATCCGGCGGTGGTGGCGGTGGCCAGTGTTCCGGCGGCCGCATTGGCCGCCAGCCGTCGCCAGGACGCACGCCGCGCCAGCGCCAGTGCCACCCGCGGCCAGCAGGCTGCGCGGGTGGCACAGCGTGACGACGGGGCGCAGCGGGCTGTGGCCGCCGCCCAGGCGCCCTTGGTGCCGACCGTGCCGGCCGGTGCCAGCCGCAACCTGCCGTTCGGCGAGGTGGCCGGCCTGCAGGCCCGGCCGTGGCCGCGCTCCAGCCTTGCTCCGGCCGCGGGGGGCGCGCTCAACGCCAGCTTCCCGGCGCATGCCGACAGCGCCACGTTCTACCCCTTCGAGCCGCGCCTGCAGGACGACCTGCCGCCGCCGCCCCGCCCGCGCGACTGAGCCGGGTGCCGCCACGCCCCGCCGATCGCGGGGCCCTTCTTCTCCCTTCCATCCGATCCGGAGGTTGCCGTCCGATGACTCCCCGATTCCGCACGCAGGCCATCGGCCTGCTGGCCCTGACCCTGCCGCTGGTGGCCTGTGCCCAGGCGCCGTCCCCGGCTGCCCAGACCGCGCCGGCCGCGGCCGCTGCCGCGCCGCGCGCTCCTGCGCAGCCGCTGGTCACCGGCCTGCCCGATTTCACCAACCTCGTCGAGCAGGTCGGCCCGGGCGTGGTCAACGTCGACACCACCATCGTCCGCAGCAACCGCCAGGCGCGTGGGCCGATGGGGGACGACGACATGCCGGAGTTCTTCCGTCGCTTCTTCGGCCCGGACTTCCCGATGCCGGGGCAGGGGCCGGGCGGCCCCGACGGCGGTCCCAGCATCAAGGGCCGCGGCATGGGGTCGGGCTTCATCATTTCGCCCGACGGCTACGTGCTGACCAACTACCACGTGGTAGCCGACGCCAGCGAGGTGAAGGTCAAGCTGGGCGATCGCCGTGAGTTCACCGCCAAGGTGGTGGGTAGCGACCAGCAGTACGACGTCGCCCTGCTGAAGATCGAAGGCAGGAACCTGCCGACCGTCCGTGTCGGCGATTCCAACAGCCTGAAGCCGGGCCAGTGGGTTGTCGCGATCGGCTCGCCGTTCGGCCTCGACCACTCGGTCACCGCCGGCGTGGTCAGCGCCCTCGGCCGCAGCACCGGCGGCCCGGACCAGCGCTACGTGCCGTTCATCCAGACCGACGTGGCGATCAACCAGGGCAACTCCGGCGGTCCGCTGCTGAACACCCGGGGCGAAGTGGTCGGCATCAACTCGCAGATCTTCTCTGCGTCCGGTGGCTACATGGGCATCAGCTTCGCGATTCCGATCGACCTGGCGATGAGCGCGGTCGAACAGATCAAGAAGACCGGCCGGGTCACCCGCGGCCAGCTGGGCGCGGTGGTGCAGGAGATCGACGGCCTGAAGGCGCAGGCCATGGGCCTGCCGGACAGCCGGGGTGCGCTGGTCAACCAGATCGTGCCGGATTCGGCGGCCGCCCGCGCCGGTGTGAAGGTGGGGGATGTGATCCGCACCGTGAACGGCGCACCGGTCAACAGCTGGTCCGATCTGCCGCCGCTGATCGGCGCCATGGCCCCGGGCAGCCGGGTCACCCTGGGCGTGATCCGTGACGGCAAGCCGCGCGACCTGAGCGCCACCCTGACCGCGCTGGCCGAGGATGACCAGGCCAGCGCCCGCAGCCCCGCCGCCGCCAGGGCCGATGCCGCTCCGCAGAGTGGTGCCAATGCCCTGCTGGGCCTGGACGTCAGCGATCTGACCGCGCCGCAGCGCAAGCAGCTGGGCCTGGAATCGGGCGAGGGCGTGCGCATCACCGGCGTCAAGGGGCAGGGCGCCCGGGATGCCGGCCTGTCCCCGGGCATGGTGATCCTGCAGGTGGCCAGCACCCAGGTGAGCGGCGTGGAGTCGCTGAACCGCGCGCTGTCCAGCTACAAGAAGGGCGATGTGGTGATGCTGCTGGTCCGCACCGGCAACGGCAACAGCGCCTTCGTGGCGGTCAAGGCCGGCGAGTAAGGACCGGGGCTGCTCCGGCAGCCGCTGCCCCCCGAAGCCCCGCTCAGGCGGGGCTTCGGTCGTTCCGGCCCTGGCCCGGCGAGGCGCCTTTCGCGGGCGGGCCCCGGGCGTGCGATAATCCACCGTTACCCTGACGACGCCGCGCGCCGCCGCCACCTATGTCATCTGATTCGATGCGGAACATCCGCAACTTCTCCATCATCGCCCACGTCGACCACGGCAAGTCCACGCTGGCCGACCGCATCATCCAGCTTTGTGGTGGCCTGCAGGCCCGCGAGATGGAAGCGCAGGTCCTCGACTCCAACCCGATCGAGCGCGAGCGTGGCATCACCATCAAGGCGCAGTCGGTATCGCTGCCGTACCTGGCCAAGGACGGGCAGACCTATCATCTGAACTTCATCGACACCCCGGGCCACGTCGATTTCTCGTATGAAGTCAGCCGCTCGCTGGCCGCCTGTGAAGGTGCGCTGCTGGTGGTCGATGCTGCCCAGGGCGTGGAAGCGCAGTCGGTGGCGAACTGCTACACCGCGGTGGAGCAGGGTCTGGAAGTGGTGCCGGTGATCAACAAGATCGACCTGCCTACGGCCGACATCGAGCGCGCCAAGGCCGAGATCGAGGCCGTGATCGGCATCGACGCCACCGACGCCGTGCCGGTCAGCGCCAAGACCGGCCTGAACGTGCAGGACGTGCTGGAGGCCATCGTCCACCGCATTCCGCCGCCGCAGCCGCGCGATACCGACAAGCTGCAGGCGCTGATCATCGATTCCTGGTTCGACAACTACCTCGGCGTGGTCTCGCTGGTGCGCGTCATGCAGGGCGAGATCAAAGCCGGCGACAAGCTGCAGGTGATGTCCACCGGCCGCAACCACCAGGTCGACAACGTCGGCGTGTTCACCCCCAAGCGCAAGGTGTTGCCGGCGCTGCGCGCGGGTGAGGTGGGTTGGGTCACGGCCAGCATCAAGGACGTGCATGGTGCGCCGGTGGGCGACACCCTGACCCTGGCCGGTGATCCGGCACCGAAGCCGCTGCCGGGCTTCCAGGAAATGCAGCCGCGCGTGTTCGCCGGCCTGTTCCCGGTCGACGCCGAGGACTATCCGGACCTGCGCGAGGCGCTGGACAAGCTGCGCCTGAACGATGCCGCGCTGCGCTTCGAGCCGGAAAGCTCGGAGGCGATGGGCTTCGGTTTCCGCTGCGGCTTCCTCGGCATGCTGCACATGGAGATCGTGCAGGAACGGCTGGAGCGCGAATACAACCTGGACCTGATCAGCACCGCGCCGACGGTGGTGTACGAGGTCCTGAAGACCGATGGCTCGATCATCAACATGGACAACCCGGCCAAGCTGCCGGCGGTGAACCAGGTCCAGGAGATCCGCGAGCCGATCATCCGTGCCAACGTACTCACCCCCGAGGAGTACATCGGCAACATCATCAAGCTGTGCGAGGAAAAGCGCGGCAGCCAGATCGGCATCAACTACCTGGGCAGCCAGGTGCAGATCAGCTACGAGCTGCCGATGGCCGAAGTGGTGCTGGACTTCTTCGACAAGCTGAAGTCGGTCAGCCGCGGCTACGCGTCGCTGGACTATCACTTCGTGCGCTTCGATGCCGGCCCGTTCGTGCGCGTGGACGTGCTGATCAATGGCGACAAGGTCGATGCGCTGTCGCTGATCGTCCACCGCAGCCATGCCGACCGCCGCGGCCGCGAGCTGTGCGAGAAGATGAAGGACCTGATCCCGCGGCAGATGTTCGACGTGGCGATCCAGGCGGCTGTCGGCTCGCAGATCATCGCCCGTACCACGGTCAAGGCCATGCGCAAGAACGTGCTGGCCAAGTGCTATGGTGGCGACGTTTCGCGCAAGAAGAAGCTTCTGGAAAAGCAGAAGGAAGGCAAGAAGCGCATGAAGCAGGTCGGCCGCGTGGAAATCCCGCAGGAAGCGTTCCTGGCCGTGCTGCAGATGGACAACAAGTAAGCGCGCACCGGCCCTCCGGGGCCGGTCGTCCGGTGACGTTGCAAAGGACCCTGAATGAAACTGTTTGAGATCCTCCTGGTCGTGCTGACCCTGGCCTCGGGCCTGATCCTGCTTGCGGACAAGCTGTACTTCGCCAGGCGCCGCGCCCAGCGTGCAGGCCTGCTCGACACCGAGCCGGTGCTGGTGGATTACTCGCGTGCATTCTTCCCGGTGCTGGCGATCGTGCTGGTCGTGCGCAGCTTCATCGCCGAGCCGTACAAGATCCCGTCCAGCTCGATGATGCCGAACCTGCTGATCGGTGATTTCATCCTGGTCAACAAGTTCGCCTATGGCCTGCGCCTGCCGATCACCAATACCCGCTTCGTGCCGGTGGGTGATCCCGCGCGCGGCGATGTGGTGGTGTTCCACTTCCCGGGCCACGGCGACAACGACCCGGCCAAGGGCGAGAACTTCATCAAGCGCGTGATCGGCGTGCCGGGTGACACCGTGGTGTTCGAGGGCGACAGCCTGGTGCTGAACGGCGAGCCGGTGAAGTACGACAACAAGGGCATCTACGCCGGCCACAAGGGCCAGGGCGAGGGCGCCAACCTGCTGGTCGAGCATCTCCCGGGCCGCACCCATACCGTGCTGGAGACCGACTATCCGCGTGGCCAGGGCCAGTGGACGGTGCCGGCCGGCAAGTACCTGGTGATGGGCGACAACCGTGACAACAGCGATGATGGACGCTTCTGGGGGCTGCTGCCGGAAGAGAACCTGCGGGGCAAGGCATTCCTGATCTGGCTGAACTGCCAGGGCTGGTTCTGCAAGGACGGTTTCGAACCGTCGCGGATCGGCTCGGGCATCAACTGAGTATTTTTACATCCAACGCGTATCTGGGGAGAACGCAATGAAGACGATGAACACGCAGCGCGGCATCACCCTGACCTCGTTTCTGGTGGTCCTGGTCGTGGTTGGCTTCTTCATCTACATCGGCATGAAGCTGTTCCCGATGTACCAGGAGTATTACGCGGTACGCTCGGCGATGAAGAGCCTGGCCAGCCAGCCGGGCGTGGCCAGCATGGAGCCGGCGCGGATCCAGGATCTGTTCTTCAAGCGGCTGTACATCAACTACTCGGACAACGTGAAGCCGGGCAACGTCAAGTTCGATCGCCGCGACAATGGCTGGACCCTCAAGGTCAACTACGAAGTGCGTCGCCCGTTGATCGGCAACCTCGATGTGGTTGGCAAATTCGATTCTTCCCAGGACCTGACCCGAAGCGGTGCCCAGTAAATTCATCCAACGTGGCGACCTGATCGGCCATGCCTTCCGCGACCCGGCGCTGCTCAAGCAGGCGCTGACCCATCGCAGTGCCGGCGTGCCGCATAACGAGCGCCTGGAATTCCTCGGCGACAGCATCGTCAACATGATGGTCGCCGAGGCGCTGTACCAGCGCTGGCCCAAGGCCGACGAGGGCGCACTGACCCGCGCCCGCGCCGAGCTGGTGCGTGAAGGGGCGCTGGCAGTGATCGCCCGTACCCTGCAGCTGGGCGAACGGCTGATCCTGGGCGCGGGCGAGATGAAGTCGGGCGGGCACCGCCGCGACTCGATCCTGGCCGATGCACTGGAGGCGGTGGTGGCCGCGATCTACCTGGACGCCGGTTTTGACGCGTGCCGGGAGACCGTGCTGCCCTGGTTCACGGCCTCGATGGAGGCGCTGCCGGCCACCGGCCGCCCCGAGAAGGATCCCAAGACCCGCCTGCAGGAATGGCTGCAGGCCCGGCAGAAGGCGTTGCCCCAGTACGAACTGGTGTCAGAATCCGGTGACGACCACGCCAAACATTTCCGGGTACGCTGCAACGTGGCCGACCCGGCCGCCAGCACCGAGGGCGAAGGCGCCTCGCGGCGGCTTGCCGAACAACAGGCGGCTGCAGCCGTCCTAGAACAACTGGATTCCAAGTGAGCGAACAAACTTCCCATCATTGCGGCAGCGTGGCCGTCATCGGCCGCCCGAACGTCGGCAAGTCGACCCTGACCAATGCCCTGGTCGGGGCCAAGGTCAGCATCGTCTCCAACCGGCCGCAGACCACCCGCCACCGCCTGCTCGGCATCGCCACCTATCCGGAAGGCCAGCTGGTGCTGGTCGATACCCCGGGCCTGCACAAGGTGCAGAAGCGGGCGATGAACCGGGTGATGAACCGCGCCGCGCGCGGCTCGCTGGAAGGCGTGGATGCAGGCCTGCTGGTGATCGAGGCCGGGCGCTGGGATGACGAAGACAGCCTGGCCTTCAACGTGCTGCGCGATGCCGGCATCCCGGTGGTGCTGGTGGTCAACAAGATCGATCGCCTGAAGGACAAGGGCGCGCTGCTGCCGTTCCTGCAGGAGGTGACCGCCGGCCGTGATTTCGCCGCCGTGCATCCGATCTCGGCGCAGAAGCGCAACGGCCTGGACGCCCTGGTGCGTGACGTGCTGGAGCTGCTGCCGGAAGCCCCGCCGATGTTCGGCGAGGACGAGATCACCGACCGCAGCCAACGTTTCCTTGCCGGTGAACTGGTACGTGAGCAGCTGATGCGCCAGCTTGGCGAGGAGCTGCCCTATGCCACCACCGTGGAGATCGAGCGCTTCACCGAGGATGGCAATCTTCTGCGCATCGGCGCGGTGATCTGGGTCGAGCGGGAAGGCCAGAAGGCCATCGTGATCGGCAAGGGGGGCGCGCGCCTGAAGGAGATCGGGGCCAAGTCGCGCCTGCAGATGGAGCGTCTGTTCGGTGCCAAGGTGTTCCTGGAAACCTGGGTGCGCGTACGTGAAGGCTGGTCCGACGACGAGGCCGCGCTGAAGGCCTTCGGTTACGAGTAAGCCACGGCGATCGCTTCGGTGATCATCGAGGACGACACGGGGTTCGTGCTGCATGCACGGGCCTATCGCGAAACCAGCCTGCTGGTGGAGGTGCTGAGCGCGGAGCATGGCCGGATCGGCCTGCTTGCGCGCGGCGTGTCCACGGCCAAGGGCCAGGTGTTGCGCGCGGCCCTGCAGCCGCTGCAGTGGATCCGCTTCAGCGCACAGCAGCGCGGCGAACTGGCGCAGCTGCGTGCCGCCGAAGCGCTGGACGCGGCGCCGCGGCTGGTCGGCCAGGCCATGCTGGCCGGCTTCTACCTGAGTGAACTGACGCTGCGGCTGGCGCCACGCCAGGATCCGTTGCCGGAGGTGTACCTGGCGTACGGCGAGGCACGCGCGCGGCTGGCAGTGGGCGCCGGACTGGCCTGGACGCTGCGCCGCTTCGAGCGCGAGCTGCTTGCCGCACTGGGGCTCGGTTTCGATCTGGAAAGCGCCAGCGATGGTCAGCCGATCGATCCGGCAGCGCGTTATGCGCTGGATCCGCAGGAAGGGCCGCAACGGCTGCTCAGCGAGCGCGGTGGAGAGCGCAGTGCGGCGGCCACCGGTTCGGCGCTGTTGGCGCTGGCGGCCGACGAGGAGCCGGGGCCTGCCGATCTGGCGAGCCTGCGGCTGCCCATGCGGCGGGTGCTGGCGCACCACCTGGGGCCACGGGGGCTGAAGTCCTGGGAGCTGCTGGAGCAGTTGGCCCCCCGGCGGTAGGCGGACGGGGAGCAGATCCGTCTTCCGCAGGGAAAGGGATCTGACCCCGGATTGATTTCGATATCCGACGGGGCAGGGCGCACCCGTGCCGGGCAACCCTCAGTGCAGCAGTGCCGCTACCGCGGCGCGGAAGCCCGCTTGTGCCAGGTCCGACTCCGGCATGTGGTGCAGCTGGCGCACCGCGCGGCCCAGCCGTGCTGCACCGACGAAGCCGCAGCTTGCCTGCAGCCGGTGCAGCTGGCTGCGCAGCTGGCGTTCATCATGCTGGTCCACGGCCTGCTCGACCGCATCGCGGACGCCCGGCAGTTCCGCAAGGAACAGCTCGCGCAGGGCGATCAGGTGGTTGCGCTGGCCATTGAGAGCGGCCAGAGCGGCGGTCTCGTCCCAGTCCTGCCCGTTCAGCTCGATCGCAGCGGGGGCCGGAGCGACGGCGATGCCGGCCGGCGAGTTGACCAGGGCGCGGCGGACCGCCTTCAGCAACTGGTCGCGGCCGAGCGGCTTGACCAGGGTGTCGCTGAAACCGGCCTCACGCAGGCGCGCATGGATGGACGTGTCACCGTCGGCGGTATGCGCCAGGGCAGGCGTGTCCGGATGCGAACGGCGCAGTTCGCGCAGCAGCTGCGCGCCATTGCCGTCGGGCAGGTTGACGTCGATCAGCCACAGGTCGTGAGCCCCGGGCTCGGCGCTTGCCAGGGCACTGGCAAGGGAGTCCGCGGTATCGACGTCCGCCGGCAGGGTTTCCAACGCCGCCTTGAAAAACCCGCGGCTGATGATGTCGTCCTCGACAAGCAGGAAGCGGGGCCGACCGGCCCGCGGGGTCATCTGCATCAGGGGCTGCCTCCATGTCAGCTGGTTGACATCATCAAGCACGGCGGCGGCTGGCGCAAGCGGCGGCAGGCCCCGCCGGTCAGGATCTGCGACAATACGCGCCCATTTTCGCCCGCAGCCTGTTGCCACGTGGCCCGATCCCGCTCCCGCATCGACCGTACCCCGTTCCAGACCGAGATCCTCGACCTCAGCCATGATGGTCGCGGCGTCGCCCGCCGTGAAGGCGAAGGTGGCAAGGTCACCTTCATCAGCGGCGCTCTGCCGGGCGAGGTGGTCATGGCTGAACAGACCGCCCGCAGCCGCCATTTCGACGAAGCACGCACCGTGGAAGTGCTGCAGGCCTCGCCACAGCGGGTGACGCCGAAGTGCCCGCATTTCGGCACCTGCGCCGGCTGCGTGCTGCAGCACCTGGATGAAGACCAGCAGATCGTTGCCAAGCAGCGCGTGCTGATGGACAACCTGGAACGCATCGGTCACGTGAAGCCGGGCCGCGTGCTGCCACCGCTGGTCGGCGACAGCTGGGGTTACCGCCGCAAGGGGCGCTTCTCGGTGCGCCGCGTCGAGAAGAAGGACAAGACCCTGGTCGGCTTCCGTGAACAGGACCCGCGCTTCGTCGCCGATCTCAGCCAGTGCCTGACCGTGATCCCCGAAGTGGGCACCAAGGTGCAGGCGCTGTCGACCTTCATCGAGTCGCTCGACGGCAAGCGCGACATCCCGCAGATCGAGTTCATCGGCGGTGACCAGGCCATCGCGCTGACCGTGCGTCATCTGCAGCCGCTCAGTGATGCCGACCGCGCCGCATGGGCCAGCTTCGGCCAGCAGCACGGATTCGCCATCTACCTGCAACCCGGTGGCGTGGACACCGTCCATCCGCTGGACGGGCAGGGCGTGCCGCTGTCGTTCCGGCTGGCGCCGTGGGATGTCGAACTGGCATTCCGGCCACTGGATTTCATCCAGGTCAATGCCAAGCTCAACGAGAAGATGATCGCTCACACCCTGGATCTGCTGGAGCCGGGTGAAGACGAGCGCGTGCTGGACCTGTTCTGCGGGCTGGGCAACTTCACCCTGCCGCTGGCGCGCCGAGTGCGCGAGGTGGTGGGCGTGGAAGGCGACGCGGGCCTCGTTGCCCGCGCACGTGAGAACGCCGAGCGCAACGGGCTGGGCAACGCCCAGTTCTACAGCGCCGACCTGACCCAGGACCAGCGCGCCACGCCGTGGATGCGCCAGGGCTTCGACAAGCTGTTGCTGGACCCGCCGCGCTCGGGCGCGATCGAGGTGCTGCAGCAGCTGCCGTTGAAGCAGTTCAAGCGCATCGTGTACGTCAGCTGCCATCCGGGATCGCTGGCCCGGGACGCGGGTTATCTGGTGAACGAGCAGGGCTTCAGCCTGGTCAGTGCCGGCGCCATGGACATGTTCCCGCACACCGCGCACGTGGAAAGCATCGCGGTGTTCGAAAAGCGCTGACCCGCTGTCATGCCCATCGCGCATAATGGCGCGATGGGCATCGAGATCGAACGCAAATTCCTCGTCAGCAGCGACGGCTGGCGTGCGGCCGCACACCGGGTGATTCCGATGGCGCAGGGCTACATCAACGATCTGGGCGCGCTCGACAGCGGTCGCCAGAACGCGTCCGTGCGGGTGCGCATCGAAGGTGAGCACGCCGCGCTGAACCTGAAGTCGCGCACGATCGGCCATACCCGCCAGGAGTTTGATTACCCGATTCCGGTGGAGGATGCGCGCGCGCTGCTGGCGCTGTGCGTGGGGGGCCTGATCGACAAGCGTCGCCACCTGGTCGAGCATGCCGGCCTGACCTGGGAAGTGGATGAGTTCCTGGGTGACAACGCCGGCCTGGTGGTGGCCGAAGTCGAGCTGGAAAGCGCCGGGCAGGCCATCGTCCTGCCGGACTGGGCCGGCGCGGAGGTCACCGACGACCCGCGCTACTACAACGTCGCACTGGCCAGTCATCCCTATTCACGCTGGTGAAAGGGGCGTTCCCCCTTTTTTCGGGGCGCCCGGACCCCATGTCGGTGGGATGAGAATCGACATCTACTCCGACGTGGTCTGTCCCTGGTGCTGGATCGGCAAGCACCGTTTCCAGCAGGGGGTGCAGTTGCTGGGGGCCGATGCCCCAGTACTCGACATCCACTGGCAGCCGTTCCAGCTGGACCCGGATGCGGGCACCACGCCGGTGCCGCTGCGCGAGGCGTATGCGCGCAAGTTCGGCGGTGTCGAGCGCACAGAGCAGATTCTCGGCCAGACCCAGGCCACCGCCCGTGGCGAAGGCCTGCCCATGGACTTCAGCCAGGGCCAGGTGCGGGTGACCACCCTGCCAGCGCACCGGCTGCTGTGGCTGGCCGGCCAGCACGGTGTGCAGGACGCGGTCGGAGAGGCGCTGTTCCGCGCTCATTTCGAGCACGGCCAGAATCTGGCGGACACAGAGGTGCTGACCCGGGCCGGTGTGGCAGGCGGACTGGATGCGGCAGAGATCGCCCAGATGCTGGCCTCCTCACGCGGCCTGGCCGAGGTCGAAGCGGGACTGGACCAGGCCCGTGCGCTGGGTGTTTCCTCGGTGCCGACCTTCGTCATCGACGGCCGCTGGGCGATCTCCGGCGCCCAGCCTCCGGAAGCCTTCGCCCAGGCGCTGCGGCAGATCGCGGCGGAGCAGGGCACGGCAACCGGGCGCAGTGGCGACGACGCCTGTGGCGCGGACGGCTGCAGGGTCTGATCCTTCGAGGGGGCGCGCGATGGACGCCCCCACCTGCGTCCAACGGCCGGTTCTGCGACAATGCGGCACTGCGCCATGCGGGCGCCCGTTGTGGAGAACGACCATGCTGCTGATCGGCGTTGCCGGCACTGAACTGACCCCCCAGGAACGCGACTGGCTGCAGCACGATGCCGTTGCCGGGGTGGTGCTGTTCACGCGCAACTTCGCCTCCCGCCAGCAGGTGAGCGAGCTCAGCGCCGCGATCCGCGAGGCCGCGCCGCGCCCGCAGCTGATCTGCGTCGACCAGGAAGGCGGTCGCGTGCAGCGTTTCCGCAAGGGCTACAGCGATCTGCCGCCGCTGCAGGAGATCGGTGCCGGCTATGCGAAGGATCCCGGCGCCGCGTTGGCGCTGGCCGAGCAGCACGCCTGGCTGATGGCCAGCGAAGTGCGCGCCAGTGGCGTGGACCTGAGCTTTGCCCCGGTGGTCGACCTGGGCCGTGGCAACCTTGCGATCGGCAACCGCGCTTTCAGTGAAGACCCGCAGGTCGTGGCTGCGTTCACCGAGGCCTACGTACGCGGCATGCACGCGGCCGGCATGGCGGCCACCCTCAAGCATTTTCCCGGCCATGGCACCGTGCTGGAAGACACCCATGTCGATACCGCGGTCGATCCGCGGACGCTGGACGAACTGCGCGCGCAGGACCTGGTGCCGTTCCGGGCCGGTGTTGCCGCCGGTGCCGACGCCGTGATGATGGCGCACGTGATCTACCCGCAGGTGGCGCCGGAACCGGCCGGCTATTCGCCGCGCTGGATCCAGGAGGTGCTGCGTGGCGAGCTGGGCTTCCGCGGCGTGGTGTTCTCCGACGACATCGGCATGGCCGCTTCGCACCATGCCGGTGGCGTTGCGGCACGCGTGCACGCGCACCTGGATGCGGGCTGCGACGTCGTGCTGGTCTGCCATCCGGAGCTGGTCGATGAAGCCCTGCACGCGGTGCAGGGACGCTCCCTCAATACCGCTGCGCTGCTTGGCCTGCTCGGCCGCGGCGCGCTTGGCTGGGATGGCCTGCTGGCCGATGCCCGCCATGGCGACACTCAATCCCGTCTGCTTGAAACCCTTGGAAGAACCGTCTGATGCCGAACCTCACCATTTCCCAGGCCCTGGCCCAGGCCGACCTGCTGGTTGACCGCCCCACCATCGACAAGGCCATCGCCGGTATCGCCGACGCCATCGCGCGCGATTACAAGGGCGAGGTGCCACTGTTCCTGTCGATCATGCACGGTGCGCTGCCGTTCGCCGGCCAGCTGGCGCTGGAGCTGGGTGCACGCGGCCAGGACGTGCAGTTCGATTACCTGCACGCCACCCGCTATCGCGGTGAAACCACCGGCGGCGACCTGGTGTGGAAGCACAAGCCGGCCACCGCGCTGTTCGGCCGCCGTGTGCTGCTGGTCGATGACATCCTCGATGAGGGCTACACCCTGCAGGGCGTGCGCACCTGGTGCCTGGAACAGGGCGCGACCGACGTGCGCATCGCGGCGATGACGGTGAAGAAGCACGATCGCGGGCTGCCGGATGTGACGGCTGACTACGCCGGTATCGAACTGCCCGACCGCTACGTGTTCGGTTTCGGCATGGACGTCAACGAGACCCTGCGCTGCGTGCCGGCCATCTACGCGATGAAGGAATAACAGGCACGGCCGTCCGCGGCCGTCCTTTGCCGCCGCCGGCATCCTCGGGTGCCGGCGTTCGTCTTTCTCTGGAGTGCTTTCGATGCAACAGATCGCCCTGGCCGTGATCGGCGGTACCGGTGTCTACAACCTGGCCAAGCTCGACGATGTGCAGACCCACGAGGTCGAGACCCGCTTCGGCCGTCCCTCCGGCCCGGTGCGCGTGGGCACGCTGCTGGGCAACCGCGTGGCGTTCCTTGCGCGCCATGGCGAGGGCCACTCGCTGCCGCCGCACAAGATCAACTACCGCGCCAATCTGGCTGCGCTGCAGCAGATCGGCGCCCAGCGCGTGCTGGCGCTGAACACCGTCGGGGGCATCACCGAGCAGGTCGGGCCGCGCGTGCTGGCCTGCCCGGACCAGATCATCGACTACACCTGGGGCCGGATCAGCACGATCTGTGAAGAAGAGGGTACCGAAGTGCTGCATGTGGACTTCGGCCACCCGTATACGCCGATGCTGCGGAGCAAGATTCTGGCTGCTGCCAAAGTGACGGGTGTCACGGTCCATGACGGTGGCTGCTACGGTGCGACGCAGGGGCCGAGGCTGGAAACCATCGCGGAAATCGCCCGCATGCGGCGCGATGGCTGCGATCTGGTGGGCATGACCGGAATGCCCGAAGCCGCGCTGGCGCGGGAGTTGGGACTGGATTACGCGTGCCTGGCGATCGTGGCGAACTGGGCCGCGGGCTGTGGTGATGGCGAGGAGATCACGATGGCCGAAGTGCTGGCCAATGTGCAGGCGGCGAGCAATGGACTTCCGGAACTGATCGGCGAATTGGCACGGGGGTGATTGTCTTCGCCGAGCAAGCTTTGCATACTCAGCCGGTACGCGGGTTCAGCGTACACCACCCATTCATTGCATAAGGTCTCGCATCACCATGCCGAACGGTACCGTCAAGTGGTTCAACGACGCCAAGGGATTTGGCTTCATCTCGCCGGAGGATGGCAGCGCCGACGTGTTCGCGCACTTCTCCGCCATCAACTCCAAGGGCTTCCGCAGCCTGCAGGAAGGCCAGCGTGTCACCTATGACGTGACCCAGGGCCCGAAGGGTGCCCAGGCTTCGAACATCACGCCGGCCGAGTGATCCACTCGACAGTGCGTTGAGAACCCCGCTCCGGCGGGGTTTTTTTTTGCGCCCATCGCATGGGACCGAACCCAAGCCGCGCGCGGGCGGGCCGCCCTGCCGGCGAATGTCCCCCGGCGCCGGCCTTCGACCGTCGCCTCCTCCTTTACTTCGCCGGCAGGGCGGCCCGCCCGCGCGCGGCTTGGAGAACGATCCGGATCCGGCTGGGGCACAATGTGCGGATGACGGAACGACTTCGCATTGCCGTGATTGGATACGGCACCGCTGGCCAGGCGATGGCCATCCTGCTGACCCGCGACGGGCACGACGTTGAGATCTTCGAGCGCGTGCCGACCCCTGGGCCGGTCGGCGCCGGTTTCCTGTTGCAGCCCAGCGGCCTGCAGGTGCTGTGGCAGATGGGACTGCTGGAGGCCGTGCGCGCGCATGCCGCGCCGGTGCATCGGCTTTATGGCGACACGCCGTGCGGACGTGCGGTGATGGACATGGGCTATGGCGGCCTCGATGTCCGCCTGCACGGTCTGGGCATGCAGCGCGGCGCCCTGTTCTCGCTGCTGGACCTGGCCCGCGATGGCGCCGGCCAACTGCATGCGGGGACCACCATCGACGCGGTCGATACCGCGCGGGGGCAACTGCGCGACAACGAAGGCCGCACGCATGGCCCGTTTGACCTGGTGGTGGCGGCCGACGGCGCAGCGTCGTCCCTGCGCGCGACCATTGCCGGCGGCGCTGGCCTCGACCGCGTCTATCCGTGGGGCGCATTGTGGTGCCTGCTGCCGGCCGGAGAGTGGCCGCACGTGCAGCAGCTGCGCCAACGCTACGTCGCCGCGCGCAAGATGATCGGCCTGTTGCCGGTGGGCACGCGTCCGGGTGATGACACCCCGCGCCTGAGTTTTTTCTGGAGCCTGCCACGCGCCGACTTCGCGCGTTGGGAAGATGAAGGCATGCAACCGTGGCTGCAGGAACTGCATGCGCTCTGGCCCGAGGCCAGCGCACGCTTCGATCACCTGCACGATGCCGGACAGCTGTCCCGGGCGGTTTACCGCGATGCGGTGATGACCCGTTGGCATCAGGGGCGCATGGTCCTGGTCGGCGATGCAGCGCACGCGATGAGCCCGCAGCTGGGGCAGGGGGTGAACATGGCGCTGCTCGATGCGCTGGCGCTGCGAGACGCGCTGCGTGTGCATGGCGCTGGTGAGACGGCACTGCAGGCTTACCAGGCGCAGCGACGTGCGCATGTGGCGGTGTACCAGCGCTGGAGCCGCTGGCTGACGCCGCTGTTCCAGTCCGATCGCGATGCGTGGGCCAAGGCGCGCGACGCACTGCTTGGCCCGATGGGGCGGCTGCCGGGGGGACGCGGGCACATGCTGCGGGTGCTCAGTGGAACCCAGCACGGCTGGTTCGGTTCGCTTGCTCTGGATCCAGCCTTCCTCGAAGCCCTGGCCCGGCCGCCCGTTGCGCTTGCCACGCAGGCTGCCACGGCGGCTGCGTGAATCGCATCATCACGTGAATTAACGGTTACCTCACCGCGTATGTGCGACAAGAGTGAAGCACGCCACAGCGGCGTCGCCCGTTTTCCTCTCCGTGATTCGAACATCGCGTGGCCCGGGTGGCGCCGCCGTCGCGGCCTGCTGCGGCCCGGATGTGCTGCGAGTTCACGAGGAGGACGCCATGTTGTTCGCGGTCGAAGAGCTGGAATCGGAAATCTGCAAGCTGCGGGGATTGCTGCAGATGCTGCACGAGGACCAGCCCGACGTTCTGGAGGATGTGTTCGAGTTCCATGTGGGCAGCCTGATCAGTCATGCGCTGCCGGAACACCACACGCACATCCGCGCCTGCGCGCAGGAAATGCTGTCGGCCGTCCAGGCACTGCCGCGCCGGCAGAGCAACGACACGCCCGATTTCCATCTGATGCCGGCGCTGGCGGGCGTCCGGCCAGCCTGACCGTCGCGCCCGCTGGCCTTACCGGCCAGGCATCGCCACCAGACCCTGTTCGACACAGGCGATGCGCCGTTCACCCTGCGCCGGTGCGATGACCCAGCCGCCGGTGAAGGCGGAGAATGCCGGCAGCACCGTCAATCCTTCGCGGAGCCAGAATGCCGGAAAGCGGCGGCGCAGCGCCGGCAGTGCGATCTGCGGATGGATATGGCCGGCAATGACGTGCGCCGCGGGCATGTGCCGTGGTTCATGGCACAGCAGGAAAGCGCCCAGTTGCACCTCCTCATGCAGCTCCACCTGCAGCGCCGCGTGCGGCAGGTGCCGATCATGATTGCCGCGTATCACATGCACCGCCAGCGCGGAGTGCTGCTCTCGCCATCCCAGCCATTGCCGGTACCACGCCGCACGATGCGCCGGCCCATGCAGCACATCGCCCAGTATCCACAGCTCGCGGCAAGCCCTTGCCTGCACCAGCCTCTGCAGGCGCTGCAGGTCGTCGCGGGTGCCGCCGGACGGCAGCGCGATGCCGGCGCGGCGGAACAGGTCGGCCTTGCCCAGGTGCAGGTCGGCGATCAGCAAGGCCTGCCGGGCCGGCCACCACAGTGCGCGCGCACCGAGCAGCAGCATGGGTTCACCGCCCAGCGTCACGGCCAGCTCATCGGCCATGGCGTCTCTCCAGCTGCTGTGCGGCACGCAGCACGCGGGTGCGCCAGTCTTCATTGCTGAACTGTCCTCGCAGGCGCTCGGCCCACAGCGGGAAGCCCAGCGGTGTCAGCGAGGCGGGATGCTGCAGTGACAGTGACTGCGTGCCGATGCGTTCGAGCACCTGCTGCAGGCCCGGCAGATCCAGGCTGTCCTGCAGCACTTCATGCTCGGCCAATGCCAGCAGCAGATGCTCGGGGTCGTGCTCGCGCAGCACGTCGTACAGCAGTCCGGCCGAGGCCTGCAGCTGGCGCAGCGAGCGCGGCGCGCCACCGGGCAGGCTGGGTACCAGCAGGCCAGCGACGCGTGCGATTCCGCGGAACTGGCGTCGCGCGAGCTCGCCCAGATTGACGGCGGCACGCAGGTCCTCAAGCAGCTGATCGGCCGCGAACAGTTCCTTCCATTGCTCCGCCTGCAGCTCGATCGGCTGCGTCGGTGCCAGCACCAGCCCGTGGTCATTGACGGCATAGCCGATGCTGTTGCGCTGCCGGCGCGTGCAGCGCAGCGCCAGCAACGCCGCCAGTGCCTCGTGGATGTGGCGCCCGGCAAAGGGATAGACGAACACGAACTGGCCTTCGCGGCGCCGGACATCCTCCAGCAGCAGGTGCGCGGGCGATGGCCGGGCAGACAGGCGTGACTGCAGTGCCATCAGGGGGGCCAGCCAGCGCGACTCGGCGCTGTCGTCCGCGCCGGACAGCACCGCTTCCAGCTCGCGCCCGAGCGGCATGGACAGGGGCAGCTGGCCGCCCTGCCAGCGCGGGACGGTGCCTTCACCGCCCTTGCGGGCCAGGCGCACATAGGCGGTCATGTCGCGCAGCTGCACCAGCTCCAGCATGCGCCCGGCGAACTGGAATCGATCGCCTCTGCGCAGGCGGCTGGCGAACTGTTCTTCCACCGAGCCGAGGCCACCGCCGCGCAGGAACTGCACACGCACGGCGCCATCGCTGCTGATGGTGCCGATCGACAAGCGATGGCGCAGGGCCTGGCGGCGGTCGTGCACGCGATGGTAGCCGTCCGCGTCGAGCACCACCTTGTGGAAGTCCGGGTACTGGGCCAGTGCCCGTCCACCCTGCACGATGAAGTCCAGGACAGCCTGCCATTGCGCGTCGCCCAGCTGCGCGAATGCGTGCGTGCGCCTCACCTGCGCCAGCAGCGAGCGGCTGGTGAATCCCCCCGCCAACGCGCGGCTGACCGCATGCTGGGCGAGCACGTCCAGCGACAGGGTTGGCGGTCGCCTGGCTTCAACCACGCCGTCGCGCAGCGCGCGGCGGACGGCGGCGTACTCGGCCAGTTCCAGCGCATGGCTGGGCACGCACAGGATTCTGCCGCTGGCGCCGGGGCGATGCCTGGCACGGCCGGCGCGCTGGCGCAGCCGCGCCACGCCCTTCGGACTGCCAAGCTGCAGTACCTGGTCCACTTCGGGAAAATCGACGCCCAGATCCAGGCTGGAGGTGGCAACCACGCAGCGCATCGCACCGGCGCGCAGGCCGTCTTCTACCTGCTGACGCAGTGCGGGGTCCAGCGAACCGTGGTGCAACGCCAGCGTGGCGGCATCCTCCGGCCACACCGCCGCCAGCGCCTGGTGCCACAGTTCGGCCTGCGCCCGCGTGTTGGTGAACAGCAGGCTGCTGCGCGCGGCCATCAGCGCTTCCAGCACGCGCGGAAGCTGCGCCAGGCCAAGATGTCCGGCCCAGGGAAAGCGCTCGCCCGGTGCCGGCAGCAGGCTGCTGACGGTGACCGGACGCTGGCGCGCGCCTTCGACGATGGGTGCATCCGGCCTGTCCGGCAGCAGCACGTCGCGCGCCTGCGGCAGATTGCCCAGCGTGGCCGACAATCCCCACAGCTGCAACGCAGGCGTGGTGTCGCGCAGCAGTGCAAGATTCAGCTGCAGCAGCACGCCGCGCTTGTTGCCCAGCAGTTCATGCCATTCGTCGACCACCACGCAGCGCAGCTGATGCATGCGTGGCAGGGTATCGGGGTAGGTGAGCAGCAGTGCCAGTGATTCGGGCGTGGTCACCAGCACGTCGATGCGCCCTTCGCGCGCCAGGCGCCGCTCGCGCTGGCTGGCGTCGCCGCTGCGCAGGCCCACGCGCCACCCCAGGCCCAGGCCATCGACGACCGATTGCAGTGCGCGTGCGGTGTCGCTGGCCAGGGCACGCAGCGGGGTCACCCACAGCACCTGCAATGGGCGCACCGCGCTGGGGCGGGCGGGTACGGGTGCGGGCGCGATCATCGCCTGCAGCAGCGGTCCGCCGAACATCGCCAGCGTCTTGCCGCTGCCGGTGGGGGTATGCAGCAGGCCCGATTCGCCTGCCAGGTAGTGACGCCACATGGCGCGCTGGAAGGGCAGGGGTTTCCAGCCGCGGCTGGCAAACCAGCCGTTCAGCCGCTGCAGGGCCTCGCTCCGCGTCATCGTGCCAGGGCCTGCAGCGTCGCCAGCTGATCGGCCTCGCTGGCCGGCTTGTCGTGGCGCCAGCGCAGGATGCGCGGAAAACGCACGGCGATTCCTGATTTGTGCCGTGCACTGCGGTTGACCGCCTCGAAGCCGAGTTCGAACACCTGCTCGGCGCGGACGCTGCGTACCGGCCCGAAGCGCTCGCGGGTGTTGGCGCGGATCCAGCGATCAAGGGCGAGGATTTCCTGATCGTCCAGGCCCGAGTAGGCCTTGGCCACCGGAACCAGCGCATCGCCGTCCCATACGCCGAAGGTGTAATCGGTGTACAGCGTGCTGCGCCGGCCATGGCCGGCCTGTGCGTACAGCAGCACGGCATCGATGGTGAGTGGATCGACCTTCCACTTCCACCAGTCGCCACGGCGCCGGCCGGACTGATACGCCGAGTTGCGGCGCTTCAGCATCAGGCCCTCCACGCCGCGCTCGCGCGCCGCGTCGCGCAGCGCGGCCGCCCGTGCCCAGTCCCCGGCGGGCACCTCCGGCGACAGCTGGATGCGCGCATCGCCGAGCGTGCCGAGCAGTTCCGCCAGCTGCACGCGCCTCTGCTGAAGCGGCAATGCGCGCAGGTCGTTGCCGTCGCGTTCGAGCAGGTCGTAGGCCAGCATCCGCACCGGTGTCGTACGCAGCGTGGTGGCGCCCGGCTTGCGGCGCTGGATGCGGGTCTGCAGGGCGGTGAAGGCTTTGGGAAGATCGGCCGGCTCATCCCAGGCCAGCAGTTCGCCATCCAGCACCGATCCCTCCGGCAGCAGTGCGGCGGCCTGCTCGATCTCGGGGAACCGGCCGTCCAGGCGCTCTTCGCCACGCGACCACAGCGCCACCTCGCCGCGACGACGCAGCAGCTGCAGGCGGATGCCGTCCCATTTCCATTCCAGCAGCCAGTCGTCGATGCTGCCCAGGCGATCACCGGGCTCAGCTTCCAGCGGCGAAGCGAGGAAGAACGGATATGGCTGCTGGCGGTCCAGCGGCAGTTCTTCCGGCGACATCAGCTGTGCGAGCAGGGTGGGCGAGGGCACCCAGGTGCCCAGCATGCGCTGCGCGATGCGCGCGATGTCCAGCCCGGACAGTTCGGCCAGTGCCTGCTGGACCAGCCGCTGCGACACGCCGACGCGCAGTGCACCGGTCAGCAGCTTGTTGAACACCAGGCGTTCGTTCGCGGGCAGCTGGCGCCAGCCCTCGACCACGGCTGCACGTCGCTCGGGCTCGGGCTGATTGGCCACGGCCAGCAGATGCTGTTCGATCCAGTCGGCCAGAGGGCGGTCCGGCGCCATTGCCGTTGGGTCGTCCAGCAGCAGGGTCAGTGTCTCCGCCAGATCGCCGACCTGCGCATAGCTGTCCTCGACCAGCCACGCAGGCAGTCCGGCTTCCTCGCCGATCCAGCGGCGCAGCTCGCCGCTGGCAGCGATCTTCCGGCGCGCCCCCCCGACCTTGCCACCACTGAGCAGGAACAGGGCCCAGGCCGCATCGTGCGGTCGCGCGTGACGGAAGTAATCGACCAGCGCCGCGCGCTTGTCCAGCGTGGCGGTGCTGCGATCGAGGCGTTGGTACAGCGCGGCGAAGGCCTTCATTCCTCGCTCCCGAAATCGGTGCGGAAAGCCTCCGCGGCGACACCGCGTTCGCGCAGGAACGGAATCAGCGCATCGGTGTTGCCATGCGTCGCGATGACGCGTCGTGCGCCGGTCTGCTCGATGGTACGCAGCAACGCGGGCCAGTCGGCGTGGTCGGAGATCACGAAGCCACGATCGACGTTGCGGCGCCGGCGGTTTCCGCGCAGCTGCATCCAACCGGAGGCGAAACCGAGCTGGTGGCGCCCGAAGCGGCGCAGCCAGGGCGTGCCGGCGGCCGAGGGCGGGGCGAGGATCAGCCGTCCGGCCGCATCGGCCTGGCGCCCCTGTTCGGCGACGGCGATCGTGTCCAGCATCGGTACGCCCGCAGCGCGATAGACGGCCACGCCATTGGCGATGGCACCGTGCAGCCATGCCGGCGGTTCGCCCCGTGCCAGCAGCTCGGCCAGCACGCGCTGGGCCTTGCCCAATGCGTAGCAGAGCAGGACGGCGGCTTCGCCGCGCTGCGCGCATTCCTCGCGCCAGGACGCGATCTCGGCAGCCACGGCTGCGGTGTCCGGCCAGCGGTAGATGGGCAGGGCGAAGGTCGCCTCGGTGATGAAGGTATCGCAGGGCACCACTTCGAACGGCGTACAGGTGGGGTCGGGCTGGCGCTTGTAGTCACCGGAGGCGACCCACACCTGCCGGCCATCATCGATGCGCACCTGCGAGGAGCCGAGCACATGACCGGCCGGATGCAGTGACACCTGCACCCGGCCCAGCGTAAAGGATGCGCCCTCGGCATGCGCGTGCAGCGGTACGTCGCCCAGCCGCCAGCGCAGGATCGGCGCGCTGCCCGTGCTGCAGTGGTATTCGCCCATGCCCGGGCGCGCGTGGTCACCATGACCATGGGTGATGACCGCGCGCGGCACCGGCCGCCAGGGATCGATGTGGAAATCGCCAGCAGCGCAGTACAGCCCTTCCGGGCGCAGCACCACAAGATCGTCGTTGCCTGCCATGGCTGCACTGTGGCGCGCGGCTCGTGCACGGGGTGAGAACCGGCCTGAACGCGGGCTTGGCGCAGCATGCGGCACAATCGGATCGCATACCTCTTGCCGCCGGATGGATCGCATGAGTGGACCGGGTTTCAGCAGCACTGCCCCCTTCGAGACCCATGTGGTGCTCAATCAGCCGCCACCGTTCGCCGGGCGCCAGCTGTGGACCGATGACGCAGCGTTGATGGAGGCGGTGCATCGCGAAGGCGCCGCAGCCTTCGTCCCGCGCCTGGCGCAGTACGGTGCGCTGGCCGGTGACGAGCTGTACCGGCTCGGATTCGATGCCAACCGCGACCGCCCGCGCCTACGCACCCATGACGCGCAGGGGCATCGCATCGATACGGTGGAGTTCCATCCGGCCTACCACCAGCTGATGACCGCCGCGAAGGCGCATGGCGTGGCCGGCCTGTCCTGGCATGAGCCGCAGCCGGGTGCGCATGTTGCACGCGCGGCGCTGAGCTATCTGCACCACCAGGCCGAGGCGGGTACCAGTTGCCCGTTGACGATGACCCATGCGGCGGTAGCGGTGCTGCGGTCGCAGCCGAACCTGGCCGAATGGGCGCGCAAGGCCGCCGCACCGGTGTACGACCCGCGCGACGTACCGGTGGCCGACAAGGCCGGCATCACCCTGGGCATGGGCATGACCGAGAAGCAGGGGGGCTCGGATGTGCGCGCCAACACCACGCGAGCAGAGCCCATCGACGGCGAGCGCTATCGGCTGGTCGGCCACAAGTGGTTCTTCTCGGCACCCATGTGCGATGGCTTCCTCGTGCTGGCGCAGGCACCGGGCGGACTGACCTGTCTGCTGATGCCGCGCCGGCTTGCCGATGGCGACCGCAATGCATTCCGCCTGGTGCGGCTGAAGGACAAACTGGGCGATTGGGCCAACGCGTCCAGCGAAGTCGAGTTCTGCGGCGCGCAGGCGTGGCGGGTGGGCGAAGAGGGGCGTGGCGTGGCCACCATCATCGGCATGGTGATGATGACCCGCCTGGACTGCATGCTGGGTGCCGCAGCGGAAATGCGCATGGCGCTGGCGCAGGCGCTGCACCATGCCCGCTACCGCCGCACCTTCGGCCGGTTGCTGGTGGAGCATCCGTTGATGGCCAACGTGCTGGCCGACCTCGCACTGGAATCGGAAGCGGCGACGGTGCTGTCGATGCGCATCGCGCGTGCGGTGGACCGTGCGTCCTTCGATGCCGGCGAGGCGGCGCTGGCCAGGCTGGGCACGGCGCTGGGCAAATACTGGGTGTGCAAGCGGGCGGCGACCTTCGTCAACGAGGCGCAGGAATGCCTGGGCGGCGCGGGCTATGTGGAGGAATCAATGCTGCCGCGCCTGTACCGGCAGGCGCCGCTGAACTCGATCTGGGAAGGCAGCGGCAACATCCAGTGCCTGGATGTGCTGCGGGCACTGGCCCGCGAACCGGAGACGCTGGCCGCACTGCAGGGCGAGCTGTCGGCGGTGGCTGATCGCGATGCGCGCTATGCCGCTGCGCTGCAGCGCTGGGTAACGACCCCGGCACCGGAAGAGTCGCAGGCGCGGATGTTCTGCGAGCGCACCGCATTGCTGCTGCAGGCGGCGCTGCTGCTGCGTGCACGCAGTCCGGTGGCGGATGCGTTCATCCGCAGCCGGCTCGGCGGTGAACATGGATGGGTGTTCGGCACCCTGCCGGCCGGGTTGGACCTGTCGGAAATCCTGGCGCGCGCGCTGCCGTAGCGTGGAATTCTGTAGAGCGCCGCAGCGTGGCTGCGGCGCTCTGCAGTACCGGACGCGGCTCAGTGCTTGGCTTCTTCCTTGGCCGCGTTCGCCTTCGCGTCATTTGCGACATCACGCGCCTTGTCGGCGACCTTCTGTGCGGCGTCCGCGGTCGCATCGCTGGCGTGTGCAGCGGCGTCGGTGGCGGCGACCTTGGCCTGGTCAGCAGCATTGGCGGTAGCGTCGGCCGCCTTGTCCAGCGCCTGCTGGGTATCGGCCGCCGCCTGCTCGGATGCAGCTGCCGTCTTGTCGGCGGCCTCGCGGGTAGCTGCGGCGGCCTGGTCGACTGCGTCACGGGCGGCGGCGCCTGCGCTGTCGGCAGCCTGCCGCGCATCCTGGCGGGCCTGTTCGGCTTCCGGCCCCTTGCAGGCGGCCAGGCCGATCAGCAGCGAAGCGGCCAGCAGGGACAGGGTCAGCGAGCGGATCTTCATGGCGGTCTCCGGTAGTGCACTGCGGCAATGGATGGGGACGCCAGCCTATTCACGCCCTTGTGAAGGCGGGGTCGCGGAACGCGATGCAAAGAAAAAGCCGCTGGCGAACCAGCGGCTTTTCCAGAACAGCGTGAAGAAAGAAGTTATTACTTCTTGGCTTCTTCAGCAGCGTCCTTGGCCTGCTCGGCGGTGCCTTCGGCAGCCTTGGCAGCGTCCTTGGCCTGTTCAGCAGCAGCGTCGGTAGCGGCGCCAGCAGCCTGGGCAGCGGCGTCAGCCGAAGCGTCAGCAGCGGTGGCGGCGGTGTCGGCGGCCTGCTGGGCAGCGTCGGCGGTCTGGGCGCCAGCAGCGGCGGCCTGATCGGCAGCAGCCTGGGCTTCGGTGGCGGCTTCGTTGGCCGAAGCAGCGGCGTCCTGGGCAGCTTCCTGCTTCGAGCAGGCGGCCAGGGCCAGAGCCAGGGACATCGCGACCAGCAGCTTGTTGATGCTCATTGTGTGAATCCTCGTCGTTAGATTAGGCAACGCGCAACTGCGCGCCGACAACATGATGACAAGCCACGTTTGGCTGTCAAGCGATCCCGCATTCATTTTTGCGAAATCGCAGTTAAACCTTTTTAAATCAATTCGATGGCAATTGCGGTCGCCTCGCCACCACCGATGCACAGGGTGGCAATGCCGCGCTTGCCACCGCGCGTGCGCAGGGCGTTGACCAGGGTCACCACCAGGCGTGCCCCGGATGCGCCGATCGGATGGCCCAATGCGCAGGCCCCACCATTCACGTTGAGCTTGTCGTGGGGAATGCCCAGTTCGCGCATCGGGGCCATCGCCACCACGGCGAAGGCTTCGTTGATTTCGAACAGATCCACCTGGTCCAGCGACCAGCCGGTCTTCTGCAGCAATGCGTGGATGGCGCCGATCGGTGCGGTGGTGAACCACTCCGGCTCCTGCGAATGCGTGGCGTGGCCGACGATGCGTGCCAGCGGGGTGATGCCGCGGGCCTTGGCGTCTTCCTCGGTCAGCAGCACCACGGCGGCGGCGCCGTCGGAAATGCTGGACGAGCTGGCAGCGGTCACGCTGCCGTCCTTCTTGAATGCCGGGCGCAGGGTCGGAATCTTGGCGATGTCCGAGCGGCCGGGCTGTTCATCGGTGTCGACCTCGACCTCACCCTTGCGGGTGGCCACCTTCACCGCGACGATCTCGTCGGCGAACGCACCGTTGGCCTGCGCCGCCTGCGCGCGCTTGACCGATTCGATGGCGTAGGCGTCCTGCTCCTCGCGGCTGAACTGGTACTTGTCCACGGCGCACTCGGCGAATTCACCCATGGCCTTGCCGTCGTAGGCGTTGACCAGGCCATCGTGGGCCATGTGGTCCACCGCCTGGAAGTTGCCGAAGCGGTTGCCGGTGCGCGAGTTGGGCAGCAGGTGCGGCGCATTGGACATCGACTCCATGCCGCCGGCAACCACGACCTTGGCCGAACCGGCTTTGATCAGGTCATGCCCGAGCATGATGGTCTTCATGCCCGAGCCGCACACCTTGTTGAGGGTGCTGGCACCGACGGACAGCGGGATGCCGGCGGCGATCGCGGCCTGGCGGGCGGGCGCCTGGCCAAGGTTGGCCGGCAGCACGCAGCCCATCAGGACTTCGGAAACGTCGCTGGCCGGGACACCGGACTGCTCCAGCGCTGCGGCGATGGCGGCCGCGCCGAGGGTCGGGGTCGGCACACCGTTGAACTGGCCGAGGAAGGAGCCGATGGCGGTGCGTTTGGCGGCGGCGATGACGATGTTGGACATGGCAATCTCGTTGATGCGTAAGCAATGTTCGGAAAGGAGACCGGGGGGCGTTGGATGCGCTCCGGTTTCCCGGCAGACTGCGTGGGGGTCGGCCCAAGTATAGAGGGTCGGGGATGGCTGCCGCTGGATGGCGCCGCATGCCCGCCGGGATGAAGGCGGGCCAACGTTCATGGGATGGAATCGATGGAACGCACGACGATGGCACGGTCGGTCCTGGCAGCGGCGCTGGCGATGGCGCTGACGGCGTGTGGGGGCGGAGGTGGCGGTGGCAACGTGCGCGTTGACCCGCCGCCCACCACGCCGCCGCCCGCACCACCGCCGCCGACCACGCCGCCCCCGCCCAAACCGCTGGAGCCGGCCTTCGATGCGCACCTGTCGGTCACCCATGCGGGTGCCGCGCAGGCCACCGGTGCCACCGGCAAGGGCGTGCGCATCGGCATCGTCGATTCGGGCGTGCAGCGCACGGCCGCCGCGCTGAACGGGCGGGTACTGGCCAACCTCACCTACATCGACCCTGCCCGCAACAATCTGGGCGTGGACGATGTGGTCGGCCATGGCACTGCCGTCGCCAGCCTGGCCGCGGGCGCAGCGGTCGGGCGCTGGCCCGGCGGCATCGCGCCCGGTGCGCAGATCGTGTCGGCGCGGATCATCTCCGACAAGCCGCCGGCGGACGACGGCAGCGGCCAGGGCAATTCCTTCAGCGGCACCCTCGGCGTGGCCCAGGTGCACCGCGACCTGATCAGCTACAACGTCAAGGTGATGAACAATTCCTGGGGCGGTCTGTACTGGACCGACCTGCCCACCACCGCCCAGGTCGCCGGCGAGTACCGGCCTTTCGTCATCAATCACGGCGGGCTGGTGGTGTTCGCCGCGGGCAACGACGCGCGCAGCGAGCCCAGCAGCCTGGCGGCATTGCCGGGCCAGGCGGGCGTGGCAGGCTCGCGGCCGGCTGCGGATCTGGAGCGCGGCTGGCTGGTGGCCACGGCCGTCGATCCCTACGCGCCAGACACGCTGGCCGGTTACGCCAACGCCTGCGGCCAGGCGGCACGCTACTGTCTGGCGGCGCCCGGCAGCGCGGTCTATCCGGATGACGCGGGCACCAGCTATTTCTGGAACTACGGCACGTCCTTCGCCGCACCTCTGGTGTCGGGCGCGGCCGCGCTGGTGTGGGAGCGGTATCCGTACTTCGACAACAACCTGGTACGGCAGACCCTGCTCGGCACGGCCAAGGACATCGGCGCCCCCGGCGTGGACCCGGTGTTCGGCTACGGCCTGCTCGACATCGGCAGGGCCATCAACGGGCCGGGACGTTTCGACTGGGGCGACGTGATTGCCAATGTCGACGCAGCATCCACCGGTTCGGTCTGGAGCAACGACATCGTCGGCAGTGGCGGCCTGGTCAAGCAGGGCGCCGGCGTGCTGGCGTTGACCGGCAACAGCAGCTACAGCGGTGCCACCCGCATCGAAGGCGGTGTGCTGTCGCTGCGCGACGGCGGCGTGATCCGTTCCAGCGTGAGCATCCTGCCGCAGGCCGATCCATCATCCAGCGGCCTGCAGTTCAATGGCGGCACGCCCCGCGTGGTCGGCAACGTGACCAACGGCAGCAGCGTGTTCCTGACCACCGCCAATACCACGGCGACCATCGAAGGCAACTACGTGCAGCAGGCCGGCGCACAGCTGATGATCGCGCTGGGGGCCAACGCGCTGCAGGTCACCGGCAGCGCCCGTCTGGACGGTGGCGTGCACGTCCACGGATTCGTCGATGGCTACGTGCCGCAGGACGGTACCCGGCAGGATCTGATCCATGCCGCCGCCGGCGTGACCGGCACCTTCAGCACCGCGGCCACATCCAGTGGCCTGCAGGGGCTGGCCCTGCTGCAGACCAGCTATGGCTATGACAGCAACAACGCATGGTTGAACCTGACCCGGATCAGTGTCACCGCCGCTGCGCGTGGGCTCGATGCCGGTGTGCAGACAACTGCGGCGCGGCTGGAAGGCGCGTTCGTCGAACTGGACGGCAACCACGCGTTGCAGGATTCGCCATTCGGTGGTGCAGCGGCCGGCCTGCAGCGCAGCACGGGCCTGGCGGCCACGCTGGAGAGCCTGTCCGGCAAGGCCCACGCGCGTGCCGAGGCGGCGACCTTCGACAGCATCGACATGTCGCGACGCGCGGTGGCCGCCCGTTTCGATCGCGTGCAGGCTCTGCCTGCGCTGCGCGGTGCCTGGCAGAGCACGTTGGGCGAGGCAGGGCAGGGCAGTTTCGCTGGCAGCGCCACCGACAGCCGGGGCTGGATGGCCGGTCAGGACGTGCCGCTGGGCAGCCATGGCCTGCTGGGCATGGCGTTCGGTGAAACACGCAGCAACGGTGGCAGTGCCTTCAACGGTGATCGCGGGCAGGACCGCCAAGCGCAGGCGCAGCTGTATGCCGGCTGGAGCGTTGGGCGCGGTTATGCACTGGCGCAGTTCGGCGCAGGGCGGTTCACCCGCGAACTGGACCGGCAGCTGCTGCTGGGTGCAGGTGCCTACGGCGTTTCCGCGCGCTACGGCGGTCGATTCAGCAGCGCCAGTGTCGAAAGCGGCTATCGCTTCGGCACCGTCGGCGCGTCGTTGACACCGTATGTCGGTGCCAGTGCCACGCGGGTGGATACCGCGGCGTTCAACGAGCGCGGCGGCTTCGGTTTCGGCCTGCGGGGTGAAGCCAATCGTGCGCAGCGCAGTCAACTGCTGGCGGGGCTGCGCGGCGAGCGTGGCTGGGGACGCTGGACGCTGCGCGGGCACGCCGAATGGCAGCAGCGCCTTCAGGGCGGCGCCGGGGAGTGGCAGGCCAGCTTCGTCGGTGTCGACGCGTGGGCACCGTTGCCCGGTGCCGACTCATCGCGTGGCAGCGCGCTGCTCGGGCTTGCGCTGGAGTCGTGGTGGGGACGGAGTGGCCGTCTGAGCCTGGGCATCGATCAGCGTGTCGGCGGTGATGACGCACGGCAAGCGGCGCTGCGTTACAGCGCCGGGTTCTGATCCATCATGGGGTTGCCGGCGCCCGGAGGGGCGCCGGGCCGAGGCCCGGCAGGGGCGGTCAACCGCCGCGCAGATTGCCCAGGCGCGGGGTGCTGCGGCCCAGCGGCATCTTCAGCTTGCCGATCGACAGGATGCGGCTCTCGGCGATTCGGTCGGCCGCACGTTGCGGCGCGATGTTCTCGCGCTGCGACAGTTCAAAGATGCGTGTCAGGTTGTGGTAGATGCTGCGGATCAGGCGCATCGCGCGCTCGCGGTTGTAGCCATCGATCTCCAGCGACACGTTCATCACGCCACCGGCATTGACCGCGTAATCGGGTGCGTAAAGGATGCCGCGCGCGTGCAGTTCATCGCCGATTTCCAGGCTGGACAGCTGGTTGTTGGCGGTGCCACAGATGATCTTGGCCTTGATCCGCGGCAGGGTGTCGGCATTGATCGAGCCTTCCAGCGCGCACGGCGCGAAGACGTCGGCATTCACTTCGTGGATCTCGTCCGGCTTCACTGCTTCGGCGCCGAAATCGCTGACTGCGCGATCGACCAGGGCCGCGTCCAGGTCGGTGACATACAGCTTCGCGCCGCGGTCGCGCAGCAGCTTGACCAGTTCCATGCCGATGTGGCCCAGGCCCTGCACTGCGATGCTGGTCTTGCCCACTTCCTCGTGGCCGAACTTGAAACGCATCGACGCCATCAACGCCTGCAGCGCGCCGTAGGCGGTGAACGGTGCGGGATCTCCGGAGCCGCCATGCACCTGGTGGACGCCGGTCACGAACTGGCTTTCCAGGTAGATGTTCTCCATGTCGTTGACGTCGGTACCGACGTCTTCGGCGGTGATGTAGCGGCCACCCAGCGAATCGACATAGCGACCGAAGGCGCGGAACAGGACTTCGGTCTTGTCCGCTTTCGGATCGCCGATGATCACCGCCTTGCCGCCACCGACATTGAGGCCGGCCAGCGCATTCTTGTAGGTCATCGTCCGGCTCAGCCGCAGCACGTCGGCCAGCGCTTCGTCGGTGCTGGCATAGGGACGCATGCGCACGCCGCCCAGGGCCGGGCCCAGGGTGGTGTTGTGGATGGCGATGATCGCCTTCAGGCCGGCGTCATGGCTGTGGCAGAACACCACCTGTTCGTGGCCGGTGGTGGCGAGGGTTTCGAATAGCATGGCGTCTCCGATGGTGCGAACGGCGGCGAACTGCAGCGAACGACCAGTGAACGGTAGGGTCCCAAAACAAAAAAAGCGACGTCGTCGGTGCAGGGGGACGGGTCGCGCGGCGCCATTCTAGTCCATTCCCCGAGTGTCTGCCGTCGACGTCGATGGGCACTGCGGGTTAAAGAAGATGAAAGCGCGGCCGATGCTGCGTCGATGGCCAGTGGCCGGATCGTGTGAAGAGACAGAGACGGGCCATGGCGAGCGCAGTACGACATCGACAGGATCACGGCCGGTGACGCTGGCCTGGGCACGCAGGGTACGCGGCTGGCTTGCGTCGCTGACCGGCGCGGCGCCGTCGCGTCTGTCGGCGGGGCCGCGTCAGGCGGTGGCCGCTGCGGCTGCCCGCCTGCAGGGAGACCCAGTGCCCCCGGGAGAGATCGCCGCGCAGCTGCAGCGTGGCCTGCACGCGCTGGCGCTGTACCCGCGACTGGCGGGCGAGCCCGGCCCTGTCGATGCCGCCAGCGCCGGACTGGCACAGGCGGTGGCGGACGCGCTGCAGGATCGCGACTGGGCGACGCGGCAGCTGCCGCGCCGGCCGCAGCTGCTGCCGCAGCTGATCCAGACCGTCAACGATGATGCCGCCTCGGCACGGGTGATGGCGGCGATCATCGGCCAGGATCCGGTACTCACGGGCAACCTGCTGCGTATCGCCAACAGTCCCGCGTACAAGGTGCACGAACGCCCGGTCGAGAGCCTGCAGCGGGCGGTGACCCTGGTCGGCACGGAAGGCGTGCGGCAGATCATCAGTGCGGTGCTGGTGCAGCCGGTGATGCAGGTTCAGTGCGAGCGGTTCCCGCAGTTCAGCACGATCACCTGGGAGCACGCCCTGCTGGCATCGCGTGCTGCTGCCGACCACGCACGCAGCGTGAACTCCGGCGATGCCTTCGCTGCGCAGTGGCTGGGCCTGGTGCAGGGACTCGGTGCGGCGCTGGTGATGCGCCAGCTGCTGCAGGAAGCCCAGGCGCGCGGCGAGGACGTGCAGCCGGCCCTGGCCCTGCAGCTGCTGCAGCAGTGGTCGTTGCCGCTGGCACAGCGGGTGGCCGCCGCCTGGGAGCTGCCCGACCCGGTGCACCAGACCCTGGCGGCCGACGCCTCGGGCCCGCTGTCCGACAGCCTGCGGCTGGGCAGCGCAGCGGCGGCGGCGAGCCTGCTGTGCCGGCATGGCCACGCCACCCAGGGCCGGATGCTGGCCCTGCTGGAGCAGCTGCCGTCGGCACCGCCCCATGCGTTGCGCTGGATCTGGCGGCGCCTGCATGGTCGCAGCGTGGAAACACTGGACGACGCCCCGCATGAAGGCGAGGCCAGGGCACACTGAGCGCTACAGCTGCGATTCCACCGGCAGCCAGCTGATGATCCGCGACAGCCAGCGCTGGCGCCGCGTAGCACCTGGCTCGTCCTCCACCCAGCGCGGCGGAGGCTCACGCTCCAGCCAGCGCAGCCGATCGCGGTTGTCCACTGCCAGCCACCAGCTGTGCCTGGCGTCGGCCAGGCGCAGGTACTCGTCGCGCAGCTGCGCGCCCAGCACGGGGTCGTCGAACAGCACCCCCATTTCGGTGTTGAGATAGGCCGAGCGCGGGTCGAGGTTGAAGGAACCGACAAAGCCACGGCGGTCGTCCACCAGGAAGGCCTTGGTGTGCAGGCTGGCCCCGCTGCTGCCGAACAGGCCTGCATCGCCCGCCTGGCCCTGTGCCTTCAGCTCATACAGGTGCACGCCGGCGTTCAGCAGGGGCACGCGGTAGCCCATGTAGCCGCCGTGCACGGCCGCAACGTCGTTGGCGGCAAGGGAGTTGGTCACTATGCCCACGTGCACGCCGCGCGACGCCATTGCCGAGAGCCCGTCCAGGCCCTCGTTGCCCGGCACGAAGTAGGGCGAAATCAACAAGGCCTTGCTGCGCGCAGACTCCAGTTCACCGATCAGCCCGGTAACGAGCCAGCTGCCGCGGTCGTCGTTGCGGTGTTTCATCGGCGGATCCGAGACGATGCGCACGGTGCTGCTCCAGTGCAGCGGCTCGGGGCTGGGACGCTGCCGATGGCGTGATTCGGCCACGCGCGCAAGATAGGGCCGGGCAGCATCGCGCTGCGCTTCATGGTCGGACTCACGCACCAGAAGGCGAAGCTGCGCGTCGGTATGGAAGGCCAGCGCGGAGACCGGAATCGCCGCCGGGCTGTTCCAGTAGTCGTCGAATATCCGGTTCGCCTGTGCAACGGCAGGGCCGGCGACCAGCAGGTCCAGGTCCTGGAAGTTCACATCCGTGCGCGCGCTGAAATACTCCTCGCCGATGTTGCGGCCACCGACGATGGCGACACGGCCATCGGCGATCCAGCTCTTGTTGTGCATGCGGTGGTTCACGCTGAAGAAGCGCTGCACCATCTCCACCATGCGCAGGATGCCGCTGCGGTTGCGGAACGGATTGTAGAGCCGGATCTCGATGTTCGGATGCCGGTCCAGCGCCATCATCAGCGCGTCCTTGTCCTTGGCATTCATGTCGTCCAGCAGGATGCGCACGCGCACCCCGCGCTCGGCGGCGTCATGCAGCGCTCTGGCCATCAGGTGACCGATCAGGTCGTCGTGCCAGATGTAGTACTGCAGGTCCAGACTGCGCCCGGCCTGCGCGGTGATCATCGCGCGCGCCGCGAATGCATCCATGCCATCGCCGAGGAAGGCCACGCCGGATTGCCCGGGGTGCGCCTCCTGCAGCGGCACGACCTGCTGGTCGATGCGGGTCTGCGCCGGTTGCAGCGGCAGTACGTGCGACGGCTCACCGTGCGCCTGTGGCGTCAGGTGGTCGGCCAGCAGCAGTCCGGACAGGACCAGCAGCAGGAGGATGGCGAAGATGATCGCAACGACGCGCAACAGGCGTCGCCACACAGGCGCAGGCGGGCTCATGGCCCCATGCTAGTGGATCGGCGTGCCGCGCGGCGGCGCGCGTCAGAACCGTTCGTCGCTGCCCACGTAGCGCCACTGTCCCGGCGGCAGCGGGCCCAGTGCCACCCGGCCGATGCGCAGGCGGCGCAGGGCGGTGACCTGCAGGCCAGCGGCAGCCACCGCGGTCTTCAGGCCCTTGGCCGTCAGCCCCTTGCCGGCGAAGCGCAGCCGCTGCTCGCTCTGCCAGCTCGCCTTGGCCCCGCCCGACTCCTGCTGCAGCCGGGCCAGCAGCCAGGGGCCCCGTTCCGGCCCGCCTTCTGCCACTTCGACCAGATACTCCTGTTCGGTGCGGCCGAGATTGCGCTGCAGGTGGGCCAGCGTGGCCGGGTCCTGGCTGACCACGACCAGGCCGCTGTCTGCCGCGGGCAGGGACGCAGCCAGCTGCAACCCGTGGAAATGGCGCTGCAGTGGCCGGATGCCGCTGGCGTCCAGAGCGCTGTGGCTGTTGCTGCTGACCAGCGCACACAGGGTTTCGGCGGCAGCACCAGCCGGCTTGTGCAGCAGCATGCCCACGCGCTCGGCCTTGCTGTCATTGGCCTGTTCATCGACCACGATCACCGCAGTGTCATCGACCGGGCGCTGTGGCTGTTCGACCACCTCGCCATCGACCGTGACCCAGCCACCTTCAATGTAGCGCCGCGCTTCGCCGCGCGGGATGCCGAGCAGGGCGGACAAGCGTTTGTCGAGGCGTATCGGTTCCATGGGCGGGCAGGTCGGGCGGGGGCCGCGCAGTGTAGCCCCTGCGCGCGGTCAGCGCTGGCTGCGGTTGGCCAGCTCGGTCAGGTACAGGCGGGTGTCGAATTCCAGCTGCAGGTAATCGGGCTCCATGTGATGGCAGAGCTGGTAGAAGGCCTTGTTGTGGTCGGCTTCCTTCAGATGCGCCAGCTCGTGCACCACGATCATGCGCAGGAAGGCGGCCGGCGCCTGCCGGAACACCGTGGCGATGCGGATCTCACGGCTGGCCTTGAGGCGGCTGCCATGCACGCGGGAAATGGCGGTATGCGTGCCCAGTGCATGCTTGATCACTTCCAGCGTGTTGTCGTAGCAGACCTTGTTGAGCGGTACCGACTTGCGCAGGTAGCGGTCTTTCAGCTCCTGGGTGTAGTCGTAGAGCTGGCGGTCGCTGCGCACCTCATGGGGCTCGGGATAGCGCTGCTGCAGCCACGGGCCGAGCCGGCCCTGCGCCAGCAGTTCGCTGACCTGGGCGACCAGGGGTTCGGGATAACCGGTGAGGTACTTCAGGACTGCCATGCAGGGGCGGCGGGGCGTCGGTAGAATGGGGGCATCCAAGATTACACGCGGTACGCACCGACCATGGCAAAGCCCAACGCGCTGCAGGAACAATTGCTCAAGGCCGGCCTGGCCAAGAAGTCGCAGGCCAGCGCCGCCGCACGCGAACAGGCCAAGGCGCGCCAGGGCAAGGCTGAATCGACGTCGGCCGAGGTGCAGCGTGAGGCTGAACGCGCCCGCGCCGAGAAGATCGAGCGTGATCGTGCCCTGGCCGCCGAGCGCAACGCACAGGCCAGGCTGGCCGAGCAGAAGGCGCAGGCAAAGCAGATCATCGCCGCCCATGCCGTGCCGCATAAGGGCGAGGACGAGTATCGCTTCAGCGATGGCAGCACGATCCGTACCCTGCTGATCGACCCCAAGCTGCGCAAGGCGCTGTCGGTGGGCGTGCTGGTCATCGTCGCCCAGGGCGAGGGTTACGCGTTGCTGCCCCGTGCTGCGGCGGAAAAGGTGCGCGAGCGTGCGCCGGAAGCCATCGTGGTCGACCACGGGCAGCCGGGCTCGACGGAGGAGATCTCCACCGGCAACGCCGAAGATGATGCCTATTACGCGCAGTTCCAGATTCCTGACGATCTGGTCTGGTAAGCCGCTGCCGCAGGCGTCCCCACGGGCAGACAGGTAGCTGAAGCACGGGCCGGGCGGGGCACTGCCCGGCCTTTTCCGTGGGTGTATCGTCCCCATATCAGGCCACACACCTGCGGAGGACGGACATGGCTACCGGTTGGGCGGGAGATGGCGCGGTCCAGGACCAGATCGACGCGACGGTAGACGATGCGATTGCCCGCGCGCGGCGCCAGCTGCGCCAGGGCCCGGGTCTGGAGCACTGCGAGGAATGCGACGCACCGATTCCGTTGGCGCGGCGCAACGCCGTGCCCGGCGTACGGCTGTGCGTGGCCTGCCAGCAGGCGCACGATGAGGAAGAGCAGGCGCACAGCAGCTACAACCGTCGCGGCAGCAAAGACAGCCAGCTGCGTTGATGTGGGCGGCTCAGCCGTCGCCCTGGATGCCGCCCGGCGCCTGTGCCGGATCGCGCCAGCGGCGTACGGTGCGCTGGAAGAACAGGTTGTTCGGCAGCTGCAGTACCGTGCCTTCGTGGCCTTCGCCGGTCTCCTGCAACGTGGTGTAGATCAGGTTCACATCGATCACCCGGCCCTTCAGTCCGGGCTTCTCGCCGTTCTCCAGCACCTCGATGTAGTCATGTAGGCGGAACGGGCGGGTAGTGAAGATCAGCAGCGTGCAGAAGATGTTGGAGAGCACGCTCCAGGCCGCGAAGAAGGCCACCGCACCGACGGCTGCAAAGCCCGTGAATGCCGTCCACAGCACTGCCGGTGAGGCCCCCAGCAGGCTCAGGATGTACAGCAGTGCACTGAAATAGACCACGAAACTGGTGATGCGGCGCGCGCCCATCACCATTTCCGGCGGCAGGGTGTAGTGGTCGGCGAATCGGCGGATCAGGCGGCGCGCCAGCAGCCGCAGCAGCCAGGCGGCCAGCAGGACGAGCGCGATCTGCAGGGCGATGCCCATGTTGTGCAGCCAGGGATGGGTCCAGGCCGGCAGGTGATCCTTCAGCGACAACATCATGGGGCGACAGCAGGTAGCGGTGGTGGTCGCCGATGTTACCCGGCACGTGCCGGCGATTCGACCATCGGCCTCCACGCCAGGCACACCAGCTCCTGGCGCTGCTGCTGCAGGCAGGCCCGGCCGCGCTCGGGGTGGAGCTGCAGCGACAGGCCAAGCACCTGCAGCGCGACGCAGGCAGCGACGGCCAGCAGGGCGGCACACGATGGGCTGGACATGGCGGGCTCCCGGACGGTATTTCACGAAGGACCCTCCATGGATGCAGCGGCCGCCGAAAAGGTTGCATCGTGCCTGGCAGGAATCCGATCTAAACCTTCTGCGGGACTGGCGCATCCAAGGACTATGCTCGACACCACCATGCCCGCACCGCCTGCTGCCTCCGACGCCGTCGACGAACCCGCCCTGGTACGGGCGGCAGCCGGTGGCGATACAGCGGCCTACGAACTGCTGTATCGACGCCATGCGCCACGGGTGTTCGCCGTGCTGTGGAGGCTGTGTGGCGGTCAGCAGGCACGGGCGGAGGATGCACTGCAGGAAGCGTTCCTGCAGGCGTGGAAGGCACTGCCCGGGTTCCGCTTCGAAAGCAGCCTGTCGACCTGGCTGCATCGTCTCGGGGTCAACGCCGCGCTGATGGAACTGCGCGGCCGGGCGGGAGGACACGATCACGACAGCCTGGATGACGTGGACGGTGGTGTACCGGAGCTGGCCGTGCATGACCGCTGCGCCGGCACGGAGCGCGACCTGGAACGTGCGCTGGCGACGCTGCCCCCGCGGGCGCGGGCGGTGCTGGTGCTGCACGACATTGAAGGCTGGAAACACCAGGAAATCGCCGAGCAGCTGCAGATGGCTGTCGGCAGTTCCAAGGCACAGTTGCATCGTGCGCGTGGCTTGCTGCGTGCACGGCTGGGAGACATGACATGACGATGAACGACCCCGACTACGACCACGACCACGACCTGCTCGCGCGCCTGCGCGCCTTGCCCCGCGAGCGCAGCGTTCCGGAGGACGGCTGGGTGCGGCTGTCGGCCAGCCTGCCACCGCGCGGGTCCGCCCCCGGACCGCTCCCGGCAGCAGGCACGGTGGTGGCGATGACGCCGCGTCCGCGACGGCGCTGGTGGCTGCCGGTGGGCGCGGCGCTGGCCGCCAGCCTGGCGGTCTACGCGGTGGCACCGTGGTGGCAGCCGCCGCAGGCCACGCCGGCGCCTTCCGGGCTGCAGCTGCAGGCCGCAGCGATGACCGAGCAGTACCAGCAGGCGGTGGCCTCCCTGCCGCAGGGCGGGGCAGCGGAGTGGCAACCGGCCCTGCACGAACTCGACCGCAGCGCGGAGCAGATCCGCGCGGCGATGGCGCAGGATCCACGTGCGCCGCACCTGCTTGGACAGCTCAAGCGCACCTATGCGCTGCGGCTGGAACTGACCCGGCAGGCGGCGCAGGCCGCCGCCGGACTGACAACCTGAGGAGACCCATGATGCGACCCCTTCTTTTCTGCTGCGCCGCGCTGCTGCTGGTACCGGCTGTGGCACTGGCCGACACGCGCGTCGACGAACGCCATGCACTCGCCACCGGTGGCCGGATTGAACTGAGCAACGTGGCCGGCAAGGTCACCGTGCGCGGCTGGGACCGCAACGAGGTCCAGCTCACCGGCAGCCTCAGCGACGGCCTGCAGCTGCGTCAGGAGAAGAGTGCCAACCGCGTGCGGTGGGAGGTGGAATATCCACGCCGCAGCAACAATGGCGGGGCCACCCTGGTGCTGAACGTGCCGCGCTCGGCGGAACTGCTGCTCAGCACCGTCAGTGCGAGCCAGGACATCAGTGGCATCGATGTGCGTCGGCTGCAGGCCGATACGGTCAGCGGCAGCCTGTCCGCGGCAGGCCGCAGCGGCGACACCAAGCTCAACACGGTCAGCGGCAGCGTCACTGCCCGCCTGCAGACGCCGCGGCTGGACGTGAACACCGTCAGCGGCCGCATTGACGCGGGGGGAGGCGTGTCCGGCGACATCGGTGCGCAGACCGTGTCCGGACGCGTGGATGTCGATGCGGGGCGCATCCAGCGCCTGGCGGTGGAGACGGTGTCAGGCAGCATCGAACTGGCCGCTGCCGGTCTGGCGCCGGGGGGGCGCATCAACGTCGAATCGGTGAGCGCATCGGTCAATCTGCGGTTGCCGCGGACCGTATCGGCGCAGCTGTCGGTGAACAGCTTCAGCGGCTCGATCAACAGTGATGCCGGCACGGTGGAGCGGCCGCGTTATGGGCCGGGCAGCAATCTCGACACGCGGCTGGGGGGCGGTGACGGCGATATCCGCATCCAGTCGCATTCGGGCAGCGTGCGGGTCCGACTGGACCGCTGAGCATCGACCGGCAGGCCGCGGCGGCAGCGCCGCCGCGGTCAGGGAGGGTCAGCTGGCTTTCTTCAGCGCCCAGGTCGTACCCAGCACTTCGATCTTGCCACCGGCCTTGCGGAACGCGGCCAGGTCAGACGCGATCGAGTCGCTGCTGACCACAGTACTGGCGGCTGCACCCTTGCGTTCGCTACGGATGCTGTTGTTAGCCTTCGCGGGGGTCTTTGCCTTGCGGGGCATGGTTGCTCCTGTCAGGTGGAAGGGGAGGAAAGCGCACAGGCATCGGCCTGGCGCAGGTAATCCTGCCGCTCGCGGCGGCAGTCATCGCCGCCCATCGAAAACTGGCGGCAGATCGCCGGGCGCTGCGAATAGATCGTGCAGCGCAGGTGATAGGGATCGATCGCCGCGCACCAGCCTTCCTCGTTGCGCGCCATCACGGCCCGGCCGTGGGCGTCGCGCGCGAGGAACTGGCCGGGCACGTGGTCGCCGGGCTGCAGCAGTACCGGCAGCCGGCAACAGACCGCGTCACAACGGCGGCAGTCGATGGGTGCAGGTGCGGCGTCAGGTTGTAAGGCCACAGGGGCCTGGCGGGTGCCCAAAGCGGGTCTCGATGGCGGCTCGGGTGATGCGCGGCCATGAACGAGCCAGGAAGGCACGGCCGCAAGACCCGCGTGGCGGGCCGCGCTGCACCCGGAACACACACCGGCAGGGCCGATGGAAGGTACAGCTGTGGATCAAGCCTACCGAGGGTAGCAAACCCTGCGTAACGTTTTGTTAATCCCGGCTGGCTGCGGCCAGCGCCAGGCCTTGTACCACCCCGAGTGAAGGCTCCCCGTAGACCATCCGGGCACCCGGAAACGCCTCCGCCACGGCCTGGCGCAGGTAACCCGCACGGGACATGCCACCGGTCAGGAACACCGCGTCCGGGTCGCCGCCGATGTCGCTGCGCACCTGGGCGAGCAGCGTGCGGATCTGTTCCAGGTAGCCATGGGCCGCACTGGCCAGGCCCTCGGCACTGCTGTCGGCGTGCAGGTCGCGGCCGATGTAGTCCAGCGTGCTGCGGTGCGTGGCAGAACTGCTCAGGGCGATCTTGGCGCGCTCGACATCACGGTACAGGCGCGCGGTGTTGCCGGTGTCCTGCAGTGCCTGCAGGCGCGGGCCCCAGGGTGCGTCGACCGCATCGTAGTTGTGCTGGCGGAAGTCGCGCTGGCGGGTCATGTCCTGCACGGTGGCGGCTTCCACGTAGTGGTGGGCGGGCACGCGGGTGATGCCACGACCGAACAGCGGCATGTAGCTGGACAGGCTCAGGGCCAGGTCGATGTCGGTGCCGCCACGGGCGATGCCCCAGGCACGGTGGATATGCGGGGGCACCGGTCCCCCCACTTCGGCATGGGCGATGTCGGTCGTGCCACCGCCGATGTCGACGATCACGGCCTGGTGCCGTGTCGCGCTTCCGGCGTGATAGTGCATCGCCGCTGCGGCAGGTTCTTCCAGGAAATCGATGCGGTCGAAGCCGGCCTGCGCCGCCGCCTCGCGCAGGATGTCCAGCGCCTGCGCGTTGCCGGCCTCGCCGATCGAGCTGCGGAACTGCACGGGGCGGCCGAGCAGGGCGGTGCGCAGCGGCTGGCCGAGCTGCGCGCTGGCGGTCAGGCGGATGTGCTCAAGGATATGCGCGGCAATGCCGGTGATGGTCTGCTTCGCGCGCGGGTGCAGGTTGTAGCCGAGCATCGACTTGGGGCTCTGCACGAGGTTGCCTTCATGCTCCTCGAAATAGGCTTCCAGCGCGTCATCGCCGTAGATCGCGTTCTGCAGCAGGTCGCTGGCGCTGCGCGCTTCGCGGGCACGGGCTTCCATCCATTCGCGGCGCAGTGCGCGCAATGCTTCGCGGCGCAGCGCCTGCGGCGGGCGCTCCTGGCCGGCAGCGCGGGCGGCACGCGCCGCGCTGTCGATCATCTGCTCCAGCGCATGCTGTTGGCTGGCATCGGGCTGGAAGTCGTCCGGATCGGGTACCACGCCTGGGAAGTAGACGCTGGTGCGGAACTGTTCGGCATCGCCGAAGCGGATCGGCAACAGGCGGCCCTCGTGCACGATGGCGGCGGCAGAATTGCTGGTACCGAAGTCGATGCCGAGGCGCATGCGGAATTCCAGGGACGGACAAGGGCCGCGCACTCTGCTGCAGTTTGCGGTCCGCTGCAAGCGCCCGCCGGCCATCTCGGGCGGGCGGGGGGAGCGGCCGCGGGAGAACGGGTGAAAAGAGCGGGCGGTTACAATGGCGGCCGTTGATTCATTTTGAGGTACTTGCAATGTCGTCCGTTCCCGCCTGTCCGCAGTGCACCCTGGAAAACACCTATGCCGATGGCGCGCTGTGGATCTGCGCCGATTGCGGCTTCGAATGGACCGCCGAGGAGGGCGCGGGGCAGGCGCTGGTCGTGCGTGACAGCAACGGCAACACCCTGCAGGCCGGCGACACCGTTACCGTGATCAAGGACCTGAAGGTCAAGGGCTCCTCGATTCCGCTCAAGCAGGGCACGGTGATCCGCAACATCCGGCTGGTCGAGGACGATGCGGAGCACATCGAAGGCAACTCGGACAAGATCAAGGGGCTGGTGCTGAAAACCTGCTTCCTCAAGAAGGCCTGACCGGCCCTCAGCGCCTGGCCTGCTGCTGCGCCCGCCAGCGGGCCAGGCTGTCCAGCTTGGCCTGGTAGCCGGCCTGCTGCGGCGCCCCGCCGAGTTCCTGGGCCCGTGTCAGTTCCTTGTCGGCGCGGGCCAGCTGGCCGGCGAGGAAGTACACCCTCGCCAGGCCGAAATGGAACTGGTGTGCGGAATCGGACAGGCGCACGGCCCGGCGGTAGCAGCGGATGGCCTCCGCCAGGTCGCCTGCGCGTTCGGCGCGGGCCCCGAGCATGTACTGGGTAAACGGATCCTCGCGCTGCACGGCGCGCAGGCGGCGCTCCAGCTGCTGGGCTGCTGCCACTAGGCCCAACCGCCGGTAAAGCGCACTGGCGTTGTTCAGTGCCGCATCCTGACGGCCGTCCAGGCGCAACGCCATTTCCAGCGCACGACGTGCGCCGGCGGTGTCTCCCTTCCGGTTGTCCAGCACGCCCAGGTTGTTCCAGGCCGGTGCGAATCGCGCGTCCTGCGCCACCGCTGCATCGAAGAACACCCGGGCACCATCCAGATCGTCGCTGGCCATGCGTTCGGCGCCACGATTGTTGTAGAAGTGCGCCAACGCACGGGCACGGTCGATCGGCTGCGGGCCGTGGCGGTCGTACAGCACGTTGCGGTCCAGATCGACCGTGCCGAAGCGGCCGCCGACGTCGACCCCGGCATTGACGTGGCCGACGCTGTAGACCACGCCCTGGTCCTGCTCCTGATACCAGGACACCACGCTGCCGACTTCCTGCACCCGGGCCTGGATGCCGGCCTCGCGTGCCAGCGACACGAACAGCAGCGTGAATGCCAGGCAGTTGGCGCGGCGGTACTGCCAGACTTCGCCGACGGTATAGGTCGCGTCGGCGTCGTACTGCAGATCCAGTCCTTGCCGATCAAAGATCATCTCCACCAGGGCCTGCAGGCGCTGGTCGCGCGAGTGGCTGCGCGCGATCACCTGTCGGGTCAGCATCGCGCGCAGCGCCGGCGGAATCGCCAGCACTTCGTCTGCGGTCGGCACGCTCGCTGGGGCGGGGCGGTACTGAGCGGCCGGTGCGGCGGCAGGACCGTCCAGGGCAACGGCGGCCGGCGCCGCCAGCGCGAGCAGGGCGAGCAGCAGGAATCGGGTGGCAGGACGTTGCATGGCAATTCCCGGCAGCGGCGGGCGCATCCGCCTGCCGCCGAGTGTAGTCCTGCCCGTGCGCCCGTGCATCGACCGTCGGTCGGCGGCGCGGTCATCCACAGGCGATGTGGACCAGCGCTCGGCAAAGCTGTGGACAACTGTGCTCCGCCCTTGCCGGACGGCGGCTGTGAGTGCGTGGTGAATTATTGTCCAGCTTGCTGGCCGGGGCGTCTGGCGGGATCATGCCGGCATGGACTTCGCCCCGATCCCGCTCGATCCGGCGCAGTGGCAGGCGTTGCAGGACCGATATGCCACGCCGCCACGCGCGTACCATCACTTCGGCCACGTGCGCGCGGTGCTGCAGCACTGCCAGGACGTCGCCGATGGACCGGGTTGGCGGCAGCCCGCCGAGGTCTTTCTGGCCGCGCTTTACCACGATGCGGTCTACGAGGCGGGGCGCAAGGACAACGAGGCACGCTCGGCGGCACTGGCCGTGCAGGCCATCGCGCAGGAGCCTGCGCTGGCGGGCATCGACGCCGCCCGCGTCGAGCAGCTGATCCTGCTGACTGCCCGTCATGGCGAACTCGGTCCTGCGGATGTCGACGCCGAAGCGGCGCTGTTCCTGGATTGCGACATGGCGATCCTGGGCGCGCCTGCACCGGTGTTCGATGCCTACGATCGTGGTGTGGCCGAGGAGTACCAGGGGGTGGTCCCGGGTTTCCTGTACCGCGCCGGCCGCCGCCGCTTCCTGCAGGGATTGCTGCGCGCACCGCGGATCTTCCTCAGCGACTTCTTCCACCAGCGCCTGGATGCCGCGGCACGCGCGAACCTGCGCCGCCGGCTGGACACCTGAGCGGGGCAGTTACACTGGCGGCCTGCATCTGCAAGGTAGCGCCGCCCACCGTGTCCGTTCCCGATCCTGATCCCCGGCCGACCGCACCGGAAGAACCTGGTCCCAACGAGTGCTGCGGCAGCGGCTGCCCGCTGTGCGTACTCGATCTGTATGCCGAAGAGCTGCAGCGTTACCGCAAGGCGTTGGCCGAATGGAAGGCGCGCCACCCGGAGGCCACGCCATGACCGGAGCGCGTCCGGCTGCGCTGCTGGCCCTGGTGGCGCTCCTGTTGTTCGTGGCGACGGCCCTGTGGACGCAGTTCGCGCGCGCTGATCTGGATTGGATGCGCGCGACCCTGAGCCTGTACCTGCACGGTCCCTGGGGTCTGGCGCTGCGCGCCGCCTACTGCCTGCTGGCGGTGGCGATCGCCGCGCTCGGCATCGCGCTCTATCGTCACAGCGTGGGGCCCCGCCGCAGCGCGGCCGCGCCGCTGCTGTTCACCGTGTCCGCCCTGGGCCTGGCGACGGTCGCCATCGGCGACAGCTGGCTGCCGCAGGCGACGCCGCTGCTGGCGCCGCTGGTGCATGGCGTGGCTGCCAACACGGCCTTCCTGTGTGCCAGCGTCGGCATGCTGCTGCAGGCGTGGTACCTGCGTCGCGAGCCGGGCTGGCAGCGCAGTGCTGCCCTGCTGTGGGGCTGGGCCTGGCTGGCCTTCGCGTTGCTGTGGCTGCATGTGCTCTGGCGTGACGGGCCGCCGCGCGGGCTGGGGCAGAAGCTGGTGATCGCCGTGATCGTCGGCTGGCTGCTCTGGCTGGCCGTCACCCTGTACCGGCGCGGTCTGGCGCGCACACGCGCCTGAACCCTGGCCGCGGGCCCGGCGAACGGCCGTGACCGGTACGTGTCGTGCACGCGGTGGCGGCGTATCGTGTGCGCATTCCACTGGGGTTGCGACATGACGCGTGCAGGGTTGGGCAGGGCGATGGGACTGGTGATGGCACTGGCGGCGTTGCCGGCGGTGGCCGCGGCATCCGTGCAGCAGGTCAGCCATGGCCGATTCGAGCAGGTGCCGGTGCATCTGCCGGCGGGAGTGCCGCAGCGGGTGGTGATCTGGTTCCACGAAGGTCCCTATGGCGCTGCCAGCCTGGCGCCGATCGAAGCACTGCGTGCCGACGGTGCGCTGGTGGCGGCGGTGGATGTGGCGCACCTGCGGGGCGTGCTTGAACGCGAAGGCGACAGCACCTGTTCGTTCGGTGCTGGCGACGTCGAGAATTTCTCGCGCTGGGTGCAGGCGTTCCTGCACCTGCCGGGTTATCACCTGCCGCTGGTCGGCGGCGATGGTGAGGGTGCCGAGCTGGCCTACAGCCTGGCCGCACAGGCCGACACCCAGGTGTTCGCCGGCCTGCTGACCTCCGGCTTCTGTCCCGACCATGCCCACGAACGCATGGTCTGCGGAGACGGCGTCAAGGAGGGGCGGCTGCAACCGGCCGAACTGAACTTTCCCTGGTTGAATGCCATCGGGGATGTGGGCTGCAGGGGCCAGGGCGCGGGTCCGTTCGTGCAGCAGGTCGCGATGGCGCGCGGATTCAAGCGCAGCGCCCGCGGCGATGCCACGCCGGGACTGGTGGCTGCCGCGCGGGTGATCGGTGCGCAGGCCGGCATCAGCCTGGCACCGCCGCCGGCGGCGTTGAAGGGCCTGCCCGTGGTGGAAGTCCCCGCGCACGGTGACGGCGATACGCTGGCGATCTTCGTCTCCGGTGATGGCGGCTGGGCGGGACTGGACAAGGACGTGGCCTCGTCGCTGGCCGAACACGGCGTGGCCGTGGTGGGCATCGATTCGCTGCGTTATTTCTGGAGCGAACGCACGCCGGAGGGGTTTGCCGCTGACCTGCAGAAGATCATCGACCACTACCGCCAGCAATGGCGGCGCGACAAGGTGATGCTGATCGGCTTCTCGCAGGGCGCCGACGTGCTGCCGGCCACCATCAACCGGCTCGATGCCGGCAGCCGCGAAGCACTCGAGCGCATCGTGCTGCTCTCCGTGGGGCGGAAGGCCGATTTCGAGTTCCATGTCAGCAACTGGCTGGGCGGTGGCGGCGATGGCCTGCCGATCGCGCCGGAAGTGGCCAGGCTGCCGGCGGCCAAGACCCTGTGCGTCTATGGCGACAAGGATGAGGACGCGCTGTGTCCGGACCTGCCTGCGAACGAGGGCGTGCGCAGGATCCGGTTGCCTGGCGACCACCATTTCGGTGGCGACTACGATCGTCTGGCCGAGGTCATCCTCAAGGGCGGCACGTAATCAGCACACGCCTGCAGGAGCAGCGCCGGGCCATGCCCGGCGGTCGGGTGGCTCAGCCGCGGCGTGGATCCAGCGAAATCAGGCGGGTGGCGTCCAGCAGGGCTGCCGGCAGGTGCATGCCACCGGGCGCCGCCAGGTAGCGCGGGCGCCACTGCGGATCGAACTTCGACTTGAAGCGGCGCAGGCCACTGAAACCATAGAAGCGCTCACCATGCCGTGCCAGCAGGCCGGCAAGACGATTCCAGCGGCCCGCCAGGCGATGCTGGGCCAGCCCAGACAGCGGCGCCATGCCCAGCGAGAAACGCGCATGGCCCTGCGCCCGGCCCCACAGGAACAGTTCGATGAACAGGAAATCCATCGTGCCTTTCGGCGCGTCGTTGACGTGCCGCATCAGGTCCACCGACAGCTCGGCACCGGCTGGCGCCTGCCACAGGTTGGCGAAGGCGACGATCCGACCTTCGGCCTCGACCAGCGCGACCGGGAAACGCACCAGGTAATCGGGATCGAAGCTGCCCAGCGAGAATCCTTTTTCGTCACCGGACTTGTCTTCCAGCCAGGCATTGGAGATCGCATGCAGGCGCGGCAGCAGGCTGGGGACCTCTTCCACCGGCGCCACCCGGAACGACAGGCCACTGCGCTTGCCCCGGTTCCATGCCTGGCGCAGGTCGGCGCGTTCGCGGCCTTCCAGACCGAAGTCGTGCAGCGGCACGATCGCTTCCTCGCCCAGCTTGACCAGGCCCAGGCCGAGATCCAGATAGGTCTGCCAGTAGGCTTCGCCCACCTGGTAGAACACCGGGCGCAGGCCGAGGCGGTCGGCTTCCTCACGGAAACGCCAGATCAACGCACGTGCGACCTCCGGCGGGCCGACCGGATCACCCATCGCGATCAACGAGCCGCCGTAGCGCTGCATCATCACGAAGCCCTGCCGGGCATCGTCGCGCAGCACTGCCTTGTCGGCGGTCAGCACCAGGCAGGCCTGGGTGTCGGTGGCGCTGGCCAGCACCGGTGCCAACGCCTGCAGCGTGGCTTCGTCAGCGGCCGGCAGCGGGCTGCGCGTGCTGTGCAGCAGGCGGGCGAGGCCGAACATCACCAGGGCGATGGCTACCACCAGCAGCGCACGCAGCGCACGCGGTGCGTTGCCGGACAGTGCGAACTGCCACCAGAGTTCGTTCTGGTACTCGACATGGCTGTACGTGAAGAACAGCAGCCAGGTGACCGCGACCAGGACCAGCCCCAGGTTGCGCAACCATGGCCACGACCACGCCTCATCCAGCAGCGCACCCTGGCGGTAGAACTCACGGCGTGCGGCCCACAGTGCCATCGCGACCAGTACGGCCGATACCGCGATCAACGGTTGACCGCCGCGCAGCCACAGCGGCAGCGGCGTGATCACGCAGACCGCCATCGCCAGCATCCAAGCGGCGTGGCTGCGCCGGGCCAGGCCCTGGCCGATCAGCAGCAGGGCGACACCGCCAAGACTGCCGATCAGGTGCGATGTTTCCAGGATCGGCAGCGATGCATTGAGCAGATGGCGACGCGGGGTCGGCAAGGTGCCATCGATGACCAGGGCGGCGCCGATGCTGAAAGCCGCCAGCGCGATGATCTGCGGCAGCCAGGGGCGCAGCGCGTTCCAGCCGGCGCGGGTGGCGCCGGCGCTGGCCCGCAGCGGTCGCCGCAGTGCAGGCGCAAGCGCGAGCACGGTGGCCAGCAGCAGCGGCAGGACGTAGTAGGTGACGCGGTAGATCAGCGCGGCCGCCAGCACCGCCGCCGGTGCCACCTGCGGCAGCAGCTTGAGCAGGCTCCACTCGAACACGCCCAGGCCGGCCGGAACGGTCGAGACCAGGCCTGCCAGCACCGCCACCAGGTACAGGCCGACGAAGCCGGGAAGCCCGGTGGGCGTGGAGTCCGGAAGCAGCACGTAAAACGCTGCGCTGGCCAGCACCAGTTCGATCACGCTGAGCGCGGTGACGCCGAGCATGGTCAGCCGGTCGGGCAGCCACAGGGCGTGGCCGAACACACGGAACTGGCGTCCGCTGCGGCCGACCAGCAGCACCGTGGCCAGATAGGCGAGCAGGGCGGCAATGCCGACCGCGCGCACGGCGCCGGAATCCAACGGCAGCGCCAGCGCCGCCGCTGAGGGTTCCAGGCATAACGCCAGGCCGATCAACAGCCATGCACCGAACATGAAACCGAGCGTGCTCATCAGCACGACCTGGCCGATCTGGGCCAGATCCAGCCCGGCACCGCGATAGCCCCGCAGGCGCACCGCGCCGCCGGTCAAGGCCGCAAAGCCGACGGTCTGGCCCAGGGTGTGGGCGAGAAACGCGGTGATGCCGATGCGCGCGGGATGCACGCGGATGCCGCTGCGTCGCAGGCCGATGGCATCGAAGCCGATCAGGCAGGCATAACTGGCCAGGCCCAGCGTCACGGTCAGTGCGATCTGCGTTGCGCTGAGTGCATGGAACGCCTGGCGGATGGCGCGGTAGCCATGTTCGTCGAACTCGCCGGCCAGGCCATGCAGGGCCAGGGCCAGGATCAGCAGGGGAACGAAGATGGTAAGCAGCCGCTTCCAGACCGGGATGGACGGAGCGGTTTCGGGATCGGAAGGGACGGTCATCGGCGCAAGGGTGCGGCAGGGAGGGCGAGGGCGGTGTCAACGCGGGCGTGGCGCATCGTGCGCCTCTCGAAGGCATTTGAACAGCGGTGGCGCAGGAGCCCCACCCGCCGCCGGTTTGGAGGACAATGCAGGCCTGATCACCCGCAGGAGCCACGCCCATGATGGAGCGTTACGACGTCGGACCGCGCATGTCCGAAATGACTGTGTACAACAAGGTTGCCTACCTCTCCGGCCAGATTCCGGAGGACACCAGCCAGGACATCACCGGACAGACCCGGCAGGTGCTGGCCGAGATCGACAAGCTGCTGGCACTGGTGGCCAGTGATCGCCAGCATGTGCTGCGCGCGGAGGTGTTCCTGGCCGACATGGCCGACTTCGACGGCATGAACAAGGCGTGGGACGAATGGGTGGTCGAGGGTGCGACCCCGGCCCGTGCCACGGTCGAAGCCAAGCTGGCACACGCCGAGTGGAAGGTCGAGATCGTGGTGACGGCGGCCGTGCCGTAACGGCGGGCGGGTGTCAGCTCCCTTTCCTGCCGGAAGGGAGCTGGCACCGCTACCGTTCCCGCAGCACAATGCAGTCCACCGGACACGGTGGAATGCACAACTCGCAGCCCGTGCACAGGTCGGCGATCACGGTATGCATGTACTTCGCGCCGCCGACAATCGCGTCCACCGGGCAGGCCTGGATGCACTTGGTGCAGCCGATGCAGTCGGCCTCGACGATCACCGCAACCTGCGGCGCCTTGTGTTCGCCGCGCGTACGATCAAACGGCAGTGCCGGCACACCCAGTACCTGGGCCAGTGCACGCGCGCCCGCATCGCCGCCCGGCGGGCAGCGGTCCACGCCCGCCTCGCCGCGCGCCATCGCCTGCGCATAGGGGCGGCAACCGTCATAGCCGCATTGTCCGCATTGCGTCTGCGGCAACAGTCGGTCCAGGCGTTCGGTCAGCGGCGGAATCAGGCTCATGCGTGGCGAAGGCTGCGCGTATGGATCATTTCAGGGGTTTGCCACGGAACCAGCGTTCGTGGGCGAGGGCCAGCATCGGCCGGTCCTCTGCGCTGTCGCCATAAGCGTGGATGCGCGTGTAACGCGACAGATCGAAACGGCGACGGATCTGCTCGACCTTGCGAGGACCGCAATCGCCGCCGTGGTACCGGCCGGTCAGGCGTCCGTCCCGGCTTTCAAGGCGGTTGCAGATCAGTTCAAGACCCAGCGTTTCGCACCAGGGACGCAGGTACAGATCCAGCGAACCGGACACGACCACCACGGTGTGCTGCTGTTCCTTGTGCCAGCGGATCTGTTCCAGCATTTCCGGGCGCACCACCTCGGGCAGGAATTCGCGCGAGAAGCCGGTGGCCAGCGCTGCGATGTCGTCGGCGTGGCGCTCGCTGAAGGTGAGGCGGGTGACGCGGGCGCGGATGCGTTCGGCCGAGATCAGTTTCAGCCGGTACGCCGCCAGCCACGGACCCACCTTCCACCACGCCTGCGCAAGCTGCTCGGCGGTGGCCACGCGGCGCAGGAAGCGGCCATAGGTATCGCAGGTGGTGACGGTATGGTCGAAGTCGAACAGCGCCAGTTCCATTCCGATGCCTCCCGTGGTGCGTCCCGTCGTTGCCGTGACCGCTGGGCGCCGCCGTGGCCGCGCCCGCGCAGTGCATCAGCGGACCGGCATGCCCGGCTGCGCGCCGCTGTCGGCGTCCAGCAGCGCCAGCGCGCCACCATCGAAACCTGCCGACAGGATCATGCCTTCACTCAGGCCGAAGCGCATCTTGCGCGGGGCCAGGTTGGCGATGAACACGACGCTGCGGCCGACCAGCGCTTCCGGCTCGCCGTAGCTGGCACGGATGCCGGAGAAGATCTGCCGTTTGCCCAGTTCGCCGGCATCCAGCTCGAAGCGCAGCAGCTTGTCCGAACCCTCCACGAACTCGCACACCAGCACCTTGCCGATGCGCAGGTCGAGCTTGGCGAAGTCGTCGATGCCGATGTAGGGCGGTGCCTCGGCGCTGGCCGTTGCGGCACTGGCCGGCACGGCAGCCGCCGGCTTGGCAGCGTCGGCCTTGGCGGCGGGGGCAGCGGCGGTCGGCTGCAGGGTGTCCTTGGAGGCGTCGATCATGGCGTCAATCTTCTTCGGGTCGATACGGGTGAACAGTGGGGTGTAGTCAGCGATTCGATGGGCCAGCAGCGGCTGCGCCAGGTCGGTCCAGTCGGCCACTGGCGCGGCCAGGAACGCCTCGGCCTGGGCGGCGGTGGAAGGCAGTACCGGCTTCAGTGCGGTGACCAGTACACGGAACAGGTTCAGGCCCTGGCTGCACACGGCCTGCAGCTGCGCGTCGGCTCCTTCCTGCTTGGCGATCACCCACGGCTTGACGTCGTCGATGTAGCGGTTGGCTTCGTCGGCCAGGGTCATGGTCAGGCGGATCGCCGCCGCCGGATCGTTGCGCTCGTAGGCTTCGCGGATCGGCGCCAGGCTGTCGATGAAGCGCTGGTACTGGGCGGCATCGGGCAGCTGCGCGGCGAGCAGGCCATCGAAACGCTTGCTGATGAAGCCGGCGCAGCGGCTGGCCAGGTTGACGAACTTGCCGACCAGATCAGCGTTGACGCGGGCAACGAAGTCACCCAGGTTCAGGTCGAGGTCGTCGACGCCACCGCCGGACTTGGCCGCGTAGTAGTAGCGCAGCGCTTCCGGTTCCAGTCCTGCATCGAGGAAGGTGCGCGCCATCACGAAGGTGCCGCGCGACTTGCTCATCTTGGCGCCGTCAACGGTCAGATAGCCGTTGACGTGCAGGCGGGTCGGCGCGCGGTGGCCGGTGCCGTGCAGCACCGCCGGCCAGAACAGGCCATGGAAATTGACGATGTCCTTGCCGATGAAGTGGTGCAGCTCGGTGGCGGTGCCGGCGCGCAGGTGGGCTTGGAAATCCTCGCCGAGCGTGCCGCACAGGGTCTGGAAGCTGGACAGGTAGCCGATCGGCGCGTCCAGCCAGACGTAGAAGTACTTGCCCGGATGGCCCGGGATCTGGAAGCCGAAGTACGGCGCATCACGCGAGATGTCCCACGCGCGCAGGCCGCCCTCCGCGTCCAGCCACTCCATCAGCTTGGCTTTCACCCCGGGCAGCGCGACGTCGCCGGCCAGCCATTCGCGCAGGAAGCCCTCGAAGCGGCCGACCTCGAAGAAGAAGTGCTCCGAATCCCGGATCTCGGGCGTAGCGCCGGAGATCACCGATTTCGGCTCCTTCAGATCGGTGGGGCTGTAGGTCGCGCCACAGACTTCGCAGTTGTCGCCGTACTGGTCGGCGCTGCCGCAGTTCGGGCAGATGCCCTTGATGTAGCGGTCCGGCAGGAACATGCCCTTGGCCGGGTCGTAGAACTGGGCCACCGAACGGCGGCTGATGTGGCCGGCCGCTTCCAGCTTCAGGTAGAACGCCTCGGTCAGCGCCTGGTTGGCTGCCGAATTGGTCGAATCGTAGTGATCGAAGGCCACGCCGAATTCGGCGAAATCACGTTCATGGCTGGCCTGGATGCTGGCGATGAAGGCCTCCGGGGTTACCCCGGCCTTCTCGGCTGCGAGCATGATCGGCGTGCCATGGGTGTCATCGGCGCAGACGAACCAGGTCCTGCCGCCGCTCATTCGCCGTGCACGCACCCAGATGTCGGCCTGGATGTAGCCGACCAGATGGCCCAGATGCAGCGGGCCGTTGGCGTAGGGCAGGGCGGTGGTGACGAGCGCGGTACGGGTCATGGTCGCGGGGTGAAGCCGAGGGGAACCGCAGATTATCGCATGCCCGCAACGAGGTGACCCGGCCGGGGCCGGGTCACGGGTATGCACGGGCGGGCCGGTGGCTTACTCGCGTACCCAGGTCTGCGCCCGGCAGATGAAGGCGATGCAGCCGGAGACGTCCAGCTTGTTGCCACCCGGCTGCAGTTCCATCTTCGACTTGTAGGTCTTGCCGTTGGCGGGGTCGAGGATGGTGCCGCCGGACCACTTGCTGGCGCCGTCGGCCTTCAGGTTCCAGAGGATGGTCATGCCCTTCACCGGCTTGTTCCTGTTGGCACCCTCACAGCCATCGCAGACCGGGTTCGGACCCTTGTCCGAGTGCAGGATGTCCACCACCTTGCCGGACAGCGTGCCGTTGGCGGCCTGGCTGATCTCGACGATGGACTTCACCTGGCCGGTCTTGTCGTCGATGGTCTTCCAGCGGCCGGCCGCGCCATCGGCGGCCTGCGCCGAGAGCGCCGCCAGGCACAGCGGCAGCGCCAGCAGCAGGGTCTTGAAGGTCTTGCGCATGGTCCCCTCCCAGGGTTCATTCCGGCACGGTGCCGGTACACGCCGACTGTATACCCATTCGGCGGGGTATGGGGAAGGGGGTGCCGGGTCGAGCAGGTGAGTGGGGCCAGATCCTTTCCCGATGGAAAAGGGATCTGACCCCGAGCCATCAGCCGACTTCGTAGAGTTCCAGCGGCAGGCCGTCCGGGTCGGCGAAGAAGGTGAAGCGGCGGCCGGTGTATTCGTCCACGCGGACCGGTTCGCAGTCCACGCCGCAGCTGGCCAGGCGCTGGATGAATGGCTCCAGCGCGGCCACGCGGAAGGCCAGGTGACGCAGGCCCTGTGCCTCCGGGCGGCTGGGCCGGGGCGGTGGTGACGGGAACGAGAACAGTTCCAGCTGGCCGCCATCGGGCAGTGCCAGGTCCAGCTTCCACGAATCGCGCGCGGCACGGTGGTTCTCGGCCAGTACGCGCAGGCCGAGGATGCGCACGTAGAAATCCTTCGAGCGCGCATAGTCGCTGCAGATCAGCGCGGCATGATGGATGCCCAGCAGGGCGGTCGGATCGTCGGTCATTGCAGGATGTCCAGCCAGCGCTGGGCGATCTTCAGCGCCAGCGGATAGGGTTCGGGGTCGTTGCGGTTGCTCAGCACGATCACTGTCAGATGCCGGTCCGGATAGCGCAGGATGACGTTGCGGAAGCCGATGCTTTCGCCGCTGTGCCACTGCATGCGGCCGTTGAGGCGCCAGCCGAAGCCGTAATGCGGTACGTCCGGTTCGGTGGTTGCGGTGGCCGGGCTGAACATGGCCCGCCGCGATGCGGCTGACAGCAGGCGGTCGTCGTACAGTGCGGCATCCCAGCGGGCGAGGTCGTCCAGCGAGGAATAGATGCCACCATCACCCAGCACGGCACTGGTGGTGCTCTGGTCGGTGCGCTGCCAGCGACCGTCGAGCCAGCTGTAGCCGTAGGCCCGCGCAGTGACCATATCGACGCCGTCCTGGTGGGCGACGGTGTGGGTCATGTGCAGCGGGCCGAAGATCCGCTGCTGCAGGAAGGTGGCGAAATCCTGGCCCGACGCGCGCCCGACGATCAGCGCCAGCAGCGCATATCCGCTGTTGCTGTAGCGGTACGCAGTGCCCGGTGTGAAATCCAGCCGGTCCTCGCGTGCGAGCAGCGCCAGCACGTCCGCATCGTGCACCTGGCGGCTGTCGGCGGGGTCCATCAGGCCCTCATAGTCGGGCAGACCGCTGGTATGCGACAGCAGGTGACGGAGGGTGACGGAGGACGCCGCAGTGGGAAGTTCCGGCAGCCAGCGTCGCACTGGCTGGTCCAGGCCCAGGCGGCCCTCTTCCACCAGCAGCAGCACGGCGGCGGCGGTGAACTGCTTGCTCACCGAGGCCAGCCGGAAATTGCTGGCCGCGGTCACCGCGGTGCCATCTTCCACCACCGCCAGGCCGTACCCGCGGCGGAACACCGCCTGCCCGTCGTGCAGCACCAGTACCGCTGCTCCCGGCACCTGGCCATCGTAGGCCTGCATCAGGCCATCGATGCCCGCATCCGGCGGCATCACCGCCGGTGCGGCAGGCGCGGCCTGCGGCAGCAGGGCCAGTACGGCAGCGAACACGACGGTGGCGGGACGCATGAGGGCTCCGTGGCGATCAGGGGGTGGGCGCGGACCCCGGCGGTTGTGACAGCCATCGTTCCATCTTCCGCTCCAGCACGTCCAGCGGCATCGAGCCGTCCTTCAGCAGTTCGGCATGGAAACGGCGCAGGTCGAATGCCGCACCCTGGCGTGCCTTGGCCTTGTCGCGCAGTGCCAGCAGGGTCGTCAGGCCGGCCACATTGGACAGCGCCTGCGCGGGCTGGGCCATGATCCGCTCCACTTCGGCATTGGCATCATCGCTGCTCATGTCCACGGTCTTCTGCAGGTAGGCGACGGCCTGCTGCTTGCTCCAGCCCTGGGCATGCACGCCGGTGTCGGCGACCACGCGCGCTGCGCGCAGCAGGCGCGAGGAGAGATAGCCGATGCGATCGTAGGGATCGGTGTAGACGCCCAGCGTTTCCCCCAGCGTTTCCGAGTACAGGCCCCAGCCTTCGATGAAGGCCAGGTCGCCGCCGGCACGCCGGAAGCGCGGCTGCTTGGCCAGCTCCTGCTGCAGACCCAGTTGCACGTGGTGGCCGGGAATGCCTTCATGCAGGTACTGCACCGGCACGTTCCAGCGCTTGCGGCTGGGCAGGTCGCGGGTGTTCACATACAGCACCCCGGCCTCGCCGGGCTGTGTCGGCTGGTAGGAGGCCGCGGCCGCGGTGAGCGCACGCTCGGGCTCCACTGCACGGATGTCCAGGGCAGCCTTCGGCAGCGTGTCGAGCACCTGCGGCAGGCGCGTGGCGACCTGCTGCTGCACCTGGCGGTAGCGGCCGAGCAGCGCGTTGGCGTCGCCATACTGGAACTGGCGATCACTGCGCATGCTGCGCAGAAGCTTGGTCGGCGTGCCGCGCAGCTTCGCATCCTTCATCACTGCGGCGATCTGCGCCTGCAGCTCCTGCACGCGCTGTTCGCCGAGCGCATGCCATTGCGCGGGTGTCTGTTCGCTGGCCGTGGTCTGCACGATCAGGTTGGCGTACCACGCCTGGCCATTGGGCAGGGCGCCCAGACCGCTGCTGGTCCGCGTGGCCGGCAGGTACTCGGTGGCGATGAAGCCGCGCAGGGCGCGGTAGGACGGCATGATGCGCAGTTCGATCATGCGCTTGTACTCGGCACTGATGCGCGCCTTGTCCTCGGCGGAAATCGACTCCGGCATGGTCCGGATCGGCGACCAGAAGATGCTTTCCTCGGCGGTCGGCTTGATCACCGCATCCAGCTGCGGCAGCACTTTTTCCATCAGGTCGCGCGGCTGCACCACACCGGCCTTCATGCCCTGGCGCATGTTGTCGATGGCCTGGTCGAACAGCGCCGGAATGCCCAGCGAGCGGCGCGACCAGGTGTCGTAGTCCTGCACGGTATTGAACGGCTGCGCACCCGCGCCGGCACCGAGAATGGCCATGATGCTGCCGACGTTGTAGTACTGGCTGATCGGCATCATCCAGCTGGGATACGGCTCGGCGGCCAAGGTCGCGCGCGCGTCGCGCACGAAGATCTCGTAGCTCAGCAGGTCCTGGCCCTGCAGGCCGTCGCTGCCGATCTTCTCGACCTTGCCCAGCCACTCCACGGTGAAGTCATGCGACTGCTGGCGCCACGCCGCGGACAGGATGTTCGGCAGCTGGTCGTTGTAGCGGTTTTCGCCCTGGAAGGTCGCCTGCAGCGGGTTCAACCGCATCGACGCATCCCAGTATTCGTCATAGAGGCGCTCCAGCTGGACCGTTTTGGGCACAGTGCGGGCGGCGGCGACCGGGCGCGCGGGGGAGCGGGTGGCGCTGCGTGCCGGTGCGGTGGCGCGCGCGCTGGGCCGCGCCTTGGGCTTGGCCGCCGGACGGCTCTGCGTCGCAGCGGGCCGGCTGGCCTTCTTCTTTGCAGCTTCGGCCGACGGAACGGCGCTGAACAGGAACAACGCGGCAATGGCGGCGGCCAGGGCGCGGGTGGAATACGGCATCAGGAGCTTCCGTGGAACACAGACCGTGGAGCTTGCACGATCCGGCCGCGTACGGCCAGCGCGGGGGCGCAGTCAGCTGGCGCCCGCTGGGCCTTCAGTCAGCCGCGGCCGCAGTGCGAAGCGCGGCCGCGCGCTCGACACCCAGGTATCGGGTGATCGCATGCCGCATCAGGTACAGCAGGGGAATCAGGGCGATCGCAAAGCCCATCTTGTAGACGTAGTTGACGCTGCTCACCGCAAGGAACAGCGATGTCGGCCACTGCTGCGGGCCGAGCACGAAAGCGATCCAGATCACCACGAAGCTGTCCACCAGCTGCGAGACCGCGGTGGAACCGGTAGCGCGCAACCAGACGTGGCGCTCGCCGGTGGCCTGCCGGATCCTGTGGAACACGGCCACGTCGATCAGCTGGCCGAGCAGGAAGGCCACCAGCGAACCAGCAATGGTCCACATGCCCTGGCCGAACACCGCGGCGAACGCGGCCTGGTAGTCGGGCACGCCATGGGCGTTCATCGAGGTGACCCACCAGCTGGCCGGCGCCAGCGAGATCGCCGCGAAAGCGAACAGGAAGCCGTAGGCGATCAGCACCACCGCCAACCACGAGATGAAACGCACCCCGCGCTTGCCGAAGAACTCGTTGATGGTGTCGGTCATGATGAACACCACCGGCCACAGCAGTGTGCCGGCGGTGAAGCTCAACGATCCGGTCTGGCCGAACAGATTCCAGTTCAGCGGGTCGATGCCGAGCGTGTCTTCCAGCGCGAAGATCTTCACTCCGATCAGCTCGGCCAGCACGGCATTGCCGCAGAAGAACGCGGCCAGCACGATGAACAGCAGGACCGCGCGGTCCTGCAGCGGGCGCTCGACCGGCGTCGTGCTCATTCGGTGCGGTCGCCCGCGCGGGTGAACGGCACGCTGGCTGGCGCCACAGCACCACCGGAAATGATGAAGCTCATCGCCTGGTCCACGGTCCAGTCGGTGGGTGTGAGCAGTTCCACCGGCACGATTTCAAGATAGCCGGAGGTCGGGTTCGGCGTGGTCGGCACGTACACCGCTGCCAGTTCGCGGTCGGTACCGTGTTCCTTGATCACCCGCGTGACCAGGCCGACCGACTTCATGTCGCGGTGCGGGAAGTCGATCAGCACGACGCGCTGCGTGCTGCCGGGTTCGGTCTGCAGCATGTCCAGCAGCTTCTTGGCGCTGTCGTAGATGATGCTGGCCAGCGGGATCCGCTTGATCACCGCGCCGATCCAGCGCAGCAGGCGCTGGCCGAGCACGCGGCGGCTGGCCACGCCCACGGCCAGGATCACCAGCAGCGTCGCCAGCAGCGCGATGGTGTTCTGGATCCACTCCGCGCGCACCCAGCCCAGGTAATGCGGGAAGCTGGTCGCGATCTGCTCCGACAGGGGCACCACCAGCGGGCTGGAGATGCCCGACAGCAGCACGAACACGAATTTGACCACGACCCAGGTGAGCCAGATCGGCAGCAGGGTCAGCAGGCCGGTCAGGAACAGGCGCTGCAGGGAGGGGCGGGGGACCAGGGAGGGGGCTTCGAGCGACATGGGCGCATTGTAGCGGCCAGCGCTTGCCGATGATGCGGGGGAATGCGGCCGGGATCAGCGTGCGTGCGGCTTCAGCCGCAGGTAGACCTGCTTGCGCACCTGGGCGACCACCTCGCCGCTTTCATCGACCAGATCGTTGCTGAACCAGCGCAGCACTTTGCCGCCGCCGGCAGCGTCGGCGCGCAGTTCGTCCAGCAGCGCATCGTCGATGCGGAACGACGTGCGCACGGTACCGCGCCCCGGCTTGAGGAAGTCGATCGCGCCGGCGCGGTCCCACACGTAGTAGTCGCGGCCGAGAATATGCAGCAGGCCCAGCATCCAGAACGGGTCGGTCATCGCAAACAGGCTGCCACCGAAGTGGGTGCCCACGTAGTTGCGGTTCCAGGGGCGCTGGCGCAGCTCGACGTCGATCTGCCGGTAGTCCGGGCTGACCCGGGTGACGTGGATGCCGGTGAACAGGAAGGGCGGCCACAGGTTGATGCCGAAACGGAACAGGCGGGCGTTCATGTGCATCGCGAGGACGGAGGGCGGGCCCCAAGTCTAACCATTCGCATGCGTATGTTGTAGCTGTGCGCGGCGCGGCGCGTGTCACCCTGCGGCGTCGATCACGTAGCCGTCGCGACCATTGGCCTTGGCCTGGTACAGCGCCGCGTCGGCACCTTCCACGAAATGGTGGGGTTGCAGCTCGCCGTTGGGGATGCGGGTATAGACGCCGATGGTCAGGGTGATGCCGCCGCCATGGCCTTCACCCGGTGCGGGCAGGGCGCGGATGCTCTGGATGAGGTCTTCGATCACCTGCCGCGCGCCCTCGGCCGGCGTATCCGGCAGCACCAGCGCGAACTCATCGCCGCCGTAGCGTGCCGCCTTGTCGCGCGGGCGACGCGCGTGCGCGGCGATCTGCTGCGCCACTTCGCGCAGTACGCGATCGCCGACCTGGTGACCGTGACGGTCGTTGTGGTGCTTGAAGTGATCGACGTCGATCAGCGCGAGCGTGAGCGGCTTGCCGCTGCGCCGTGCGGCATCGCATTCCTGCTGCAGCGACTGTTCGAAACGCAGCCGGTTGCCCAGGCCGGTCAGCGCGTCACGGTTGGCCAGCCGGTGCCAGGCCGCGATCCGCCATATCGCCCAGGCCAGCAGCACCAGCACGATGCCCAGCATCGCGCTGGCCGGTGCCCACCACAGGTTGCCGGCGCGCAGCAGCGCCCAGCTCAGCAGCGGGGCCAGCGGCAGCGAACAGAGCGCCGTCAGCCAGGGCAGGCGCAGGCCGAGGAGGATCACGCACAGCGCCACCAGCAGGCCACCGATGGCGTCCTGGCAGAACCTTGGCAGGACGTGGATCTGCCTGCCCTGCAGCAGCATCGAGGCGATGTTGGCCTGGTACTCGCTGCCGCTCATCCAGTACTCGCGCGTGGTCGGCGTGAGCAGGCGCGGGGCGATGCCGCTGGCGGTCATTCCGACCACGATGCGTCGCCCATGCAGCATCGCCATGTCCACGTGGCCCTCGAGCACGTCGGCATAGGACACCTGCGGCAATCGTTCCGGCGGGCCGGCGTAGCGCACCCGCACGTAATCGTCGCGGCGCCACTGATAGGGGGAATCGACCTCCGGCTCGGGATCCGGCAGGCCGTCGATCGCGCTGGCGGGCAGTCCGGCCAGGGCCAGGCCCAGCGCAGGCCAATGCGGCTGGCCGATGCCGGCGCGCAGGTACACCCCACGGGCGACGCCATCGCCATCCACTTCGACATCGCTGTGGCCGATCGCCGCAGCGCTGGCCGCGATCAGTGGAATGGGCAGCAGTTCCTCGGCCATGCGGTCGCCGGCTGCCGGCGCCGCCAGCACGGGCAGTACGACGTGGCCATTGCGCCGGATCGCGGCGGCCAGGATTTCGTCCTGGCGGCTGTCGCGGCGGTCGGGTTCTGACAGCATCAGGTCCAGTGCGATGCGTTCGGCGCCGGCGTCGGTAAGGCGATCAAGCAGGCGCGCATGTACCGAGCGCGGCCATGGCCATTGGCCGATGCGCTGCAGGCTGCCTTCGTCGATGGCGATGATCAGCACGCTGGGGTCGGGTCGATAGTCCCAGCCGCCGACCATCGCGTCGTAGGCCGCTTCATCCTGGCGCCACAGCCACTGGCCATGGCTGGCCACGGCGGTCAGCACACCGGCCAGCACGGCCAGTGCGATCCGTCGGGACCATGGAAGCGGCGAACGCCTCATAACAACAGCCAGAGCAGCAGCGCACCGCCGCCGCCGGCGCCGTAGCACAGGCGGCAGGGCAGCTTGACCTGCTGCGCGGGCGAGAAATCGCCTGCGTGCCCGTCGTCGTCGATGTACTGCACGCGCACGTGCAGGGTGCCGCTCCATGGCCGCTTGAAGCTGACCTGGGGCTGCTCGACGGTTTCATCGAGCATCGGGCTGGCGAAGTCGCCACGACGATCCACCTGCACGCGGTAGCGCTGGCCTTCGCTGCCGGCCTGCCAGCGCAGGGTCAGTTGGCCATGCGCCGCCTCGGGCGGCTGCAGGGCAGGGTCCATCGGTTCGTTGGTCAGCTGCAGTGGCAGCGCTTGTCCATAGCGCCCCTGGTGGCCGTTGTCATCGCGCGAGGCAACGCGCCAGTAGTACTGGCCCGGCGGCAGGGGCTGCGCCAGGCGCAGGTCGGTACCGGTGCTGGCCTGCTCCTGCAGCGGCTGCGTGAACGTCGGTTCTGCAGCGACCTGCAGCACGCTGCTGCTCGCGCCCGGGGCCCGGGTCCAGCGGAACCGGGGGCGATCGCTGTTGACGGTCTGGCCGTGCAGCGGAGAGACGGTCAACGGCGGCGGCGGTTGGTCGCTGAGTTCGAAGTCGGCACTGGCGTCCAGGCCCTCCACGCCCTGTGCGTCGACCGCACGCAGCAGCACACGCAGCTCGCCGGGCGGCAGATCGCCGATCGCCAGGCGCGTGTCGGCGGTGGTGGCGGCGAACAGCAGGATTTCCGGGGTGGCCGCCTGCACCACCTCCACCCGGTAGTGGTCGGCCCCGGCGACCGGGTCCCAGGCCAGCAGGCTCGGCAGGGGGGCCAGTCTCAGCTCATCCTGGCGCAGCGTCGGCGCCGGCAGCAGCGCGGCCACGGCGGCGGGCGCCTTGTCGGCGCTGGCGTTGCGGCTGGCCTGGCCCGGACGGACAAGGCGCTGGCCGTGGGTGTTGGCGACCTGCACCCGTCCTTCCAGCACTTCGGTGGCACCGATCCGGCCGGCATCGCCATCGCCGGCGCTGACGCGGAAGACCGTGCCGCGCACGCTGCTGGTCGCCGTCGGTGCATCGATGATGTAGCGCGATGCCGGGCCACGTGCCGGGGTGACCCGGTTGCTGGCCCGGCCCTGCTGCAGGCGCAGGCGGGTATCGACCATGCCGGTGCGGCCGTAGCGGCTGAGCTGGTCCAGGCGCAGGCGCGAATACTCGCGCAGCTGCAACCGCGAGGCATCGGCGAATTCGAGGGTGATGCTGGAGTCGCCTTCGGTTTCCACGGTGTCGCCGATGCGCAGCTGCTCTCCGGCCCGCACCGCGCGGGTGGCGCTGCCATCGCCGCCCACCAGCCCGACCTTGCCGCGCACGGACAGGACCCGTGCCGGCGCAGGCTCGGTGCGCAGCCAGCTGATCGGGAAGCGCAGCAGCTGGCCCGGCGGCAGCTGATAGGGATTGGCGATGCGGTTGTGCTGCTGCAGCTGTTGCCAGGGCACGGAAGGCTTCAGGTACAGGCCACCCAGGTCCCAGAGGGTGTCACCGGGACGGACCCGGTAGTTCCAGTCCTGTGCGGCGGCGATGGCCGGCAGCAGCAGGAGGGCACACAGCAGGATACGTTGGAGGCGCGTAATGAAAGGCGAAGTGCGGACGAAGGTCACAGTTTGCAGTCCCGGCAATGCGGAGGCGCAGCAGCAAGACCCAATGGCCCCGACCCTCATCCCCCCGAATGGATCGCGGCGGCCGAACGGCCGCCATCGATCACATTATCGCCCGCGTTCAGTGCAGGGATTCTGAACGGGACAGGCTTCCGTTCAGAACAGCAGCGAGGCCATCTTCCTGCGGTACTGCCCGACCAGGTCCTCGTCGGAGATCACATTGAAGGCGTCGATCAGGGTCCTGCGCGGCAATCCGTCCTCGAAACCGCGGTCGATCCGCAGCATTTCCAGGAACTGGGCCAGGGCCGCCTCGTCCTGACCCTCCAGCAGCAGCTGCACGCCCCGCAGATGGCGCGCCTTGAGGTCGCGGCCATCGGCGGAGATGCGTGATTCGAGCACCTCGGCGGCCGGGGCGTCCTTGAGTGCGGACGCGAAGGCCAGGCGTGCACGGGCGCGCACGGCGCGGTCGTCGGTGGCCAGGTTGGCCGGCAGGCGGTCGATCAGCGTACCGGCTTCATCCACGCCACCGATCTGCAGCAGGGCCAGGGCCAGGTCGAGCTTCAGCTCGTCCTTGTCCGGTTCGGCGGCGATCTGCGCGCGCAGCACGTCCACCTGTGCCTGTGGGTCCAGCGGTGCTTCCTCCTCGCTGACCGTATCGCCGACATCAGCGGGGACGATGCCGTGCTGGGCCAGGAACTCGCGCAGCTGGCCCTCCGGGATGGCGCCGGGGAAGCCGTCCACCAGCTGCCCGTCCTTGACCAGGAACACGGTCGGCACCGAGCGGATCTGGAAGGCGGCAGCGATCTGCTGTTCCTTGTCGACATCGACCTTGGCCAGCTCAAAGGCGCCGTTGTACTCGCCGGCCAGCTTTTCCAGCATCGGTCCCAGCGTCTTGCACGGACCGCACCAGGTGGCCCAGAAATCGACCAGCACCGGCGTCTGCAGCGACTTCTGCAGGACTTCGGCCTCGAAGGTCGCAGTGGTGGCGTCGAATACGTAGGTCGTCTCGGTCATGGAGGAGGCATCGCTTGGCATCTGGAGAGGGATTCTATGGTGGCGGAACCTGCCCGTCTCAACCCGGGCCGCTGCAAATGGCCGACAATGCGGCCTTCCTGTTGCCGCTGTCGTGGAGCCTGCATGTCGTCGCCGTCCCCCTTGCTGCGCCTGTCGGGCGTGATCGCCGCACTCGTCTTCGTGGCTGCGGTCCTCGGCTTCGGTGCCGGCCTCGACGGCTATGCGCAGGCTCGCCATCCGGTGGCGTTGCTGGGCGCGCAGGGGATGCCGCATGCCCTGGGCTTCAATCTGCTGGGCTTCATGCTGCCGGGCCTGCTGGCGGTGGTGGTGGCCGAATGCCTGCGCCGGCAGCTGCCGGCCACCGCGGGCTGGGCCCCGCGTGTGGGCAGCCAGATGCTGCTGCTGGCCGGCCTGGCGTTCGCCGCCATGGGCGTGCTGCCGCTGGATGTGGATGACCTGCACGGGCTGGCCAGCCAGCTGCATGCCAGCGCCTGGATGGTATGGGTGCTGGGCTTCGTTGCCGGCGCCCTGCTGCTGGGCACGGCGCGCCTGCGCGACACACAGGGCCGGGCATTGGGCGGGGTGGCGCTGGCCTGTGGTGTGGTTGCCGCGTTGGCAGCCTTCGCCCTGCAGGGCGTGCTGCCGGCGCCTCTGTCGCAGCGGCTGGCCTTCGCCTGCTGGGCGGTCTGGCTGGCGTTGGCGCTGCCGCTGTCGCGGGCCCGTTGAGACGGTCGCGGGGCCGCCACCGGGCCCACAGCCGTCGGACAGGATTGGAGACGTTTGCCGCACTGCGGTACGCTGTACCGCTTTGCCGCCGCATCCGCGTGTTCCATGACCAGCGCTGAACCCAACGCCTACGACCCGCAGCAGGTTGAATCCGCCGCCCAGCAGTACTGGGACGCCACCCGCGCGTTCGAGGTCGACGAGACTTCCGACAAGCCGAAGTACTACTGCCTGTCGATGCTTCCGTACCCGTCCGGTGCGCTGCACATGGGGCACGTGCGCAATTACACGATCGGTGACGTGATCAGCCGCTACAAGCGCATGACCGGCCACAACGTGCTGCAGCCGATGGGCTGGGACGCGTTCGGCCTGCCGGCGGAAAACGCGGCGATCAAGAACAAAACCGCGCCGGCGGCGTGGACCTACAAGAACATCGACCACATGCGCAGCCAGCTGAAGTCGCTGGGCTATGCCATCGACTGGTCGCGCGAGTTCGCCACCTGCCGCCCGGACTATTACGTCCACGAGCAGCGCATGTTCACCCGTCTGATGCGCAAGGGCCTGGCCTACCGTCGCAACGCGGTGGTGAACTGGGACCCGGTCGACCAGACCGTGCTGGCCAACGAGCAGGTCATCGACGGCCGTGGCTGGCGTTCCGGTGCGCTGGTCGAGAAGCGTGAGATTCCGCAGTGGTTCCTGCGCATCACCGATTACGCCCAGGAGCTGCTGGACGGCCTGGACGAGCTGGACGGCTGGCCGGAATCGGTCAAGACCATGCAGCGCAACTGGATCGGTCGTTCCGAGGGCCTGGAGATCCAGTTCGACGTGCGCGACGTCGATGGCAGCGCGCTGGATCCGCTGCGGGTGTTCACCACCCGCCCGGACACCGTGATGGGCGTGACCTTCGTCTCGATCGCCGCCGAGCACCCGCTGGCGCTGCACGCAGCGAAGAACAATCCGGAACTGGCCGCGCTGCTGTCGGAAATGAAGCAGGGCGGCGTGTCCGAGGCCGAGCTGGAAACCCAGGAAAAGCGCGGCATGGATACCGGCCTGCGCGCCATCCATCCGGTCACCGGCGAGAAGGTGCCGGTGTGGGTCGCCAACTTCGTGCTGATGGGCTATGGCACCGGTGCGGTGATGGCCGTGCCCGGCCATGACCAGCGCGACAACGAAGTGGCCAACAAGTACGGCCTGCCGATCGTGCAGGTCATCGCGCTGAAGGATCCGCGCAATGACGACGAGCGCAATTGGGATGGCGCGCGCTGGCAGGACTGGTACAGCGACAAGAACCGTGCCTTCGAACTGATCAATTCGGCCGAGTTCGACGGGCTGGATTTCCAGGGCGCCTTTGAAGCCCTGGCCGAGCGTTTCGAGCGCAAGGCGCAGGGGCAGCGCCGCGTCAACTACCGCCTGCGCGACTGGGGCGTGAGCCGCCAGCGCTACTGGGGCTGCCCGATTCCGGTGATCTACTGCGCCAAGTGCGGCGCGGTACCGGTGCCGGAAGAGCAGCTGCCGGTGGTGCTGCCGGAGGACGTCGCGTTCTCCGGCACCGGTTCGCCGATCAAGACCGACCCGGAGTGGCGCAAGACCACCTGCCCGGAGTGCGGCGGTGCAGCCGAGCGCGAGACCGATACCTTCGACACCTTCATGGAGTCGAGCTGGTACTACGCGCGCTACACCTCGCCGGGCGCGCGTGATGCCGTGGACAAGCGCGGCAACTACTGGCTGCCGGTGGACCAGTACATCGGTGGCATCGAGCACGCGATCCTGCATCTGATGTACTTCCGCTTCTACCACAAGCTGCTGCGTGACGCGCGGATGGTGGACAGCAACGAACCGGCCCGCAATCTGCTGTGCCAGGGCATGGTGATCGCCGAGACCTATTACCGTCCGAACCCGGACGGTTCCAAGGACTGGATCAATCCCGCCGACGTGGAAGTGCAGCGTGACGAGCGCGGCCGCATCACCGGCGCGACCCTGATCGCCGACGGTCAGCCGGTGGTGGTCGGTGGCACCGAGAAGATGTCCAAGTCGAAGAACAACGGCGTGGACCCGCAGGCGATGGTCGGCAAGTATGGCGCCGACACCGTGCGCCTGTTCTCGATGTTCGCCGCACCGCCGGAACAGTCGCTGGAGTGGAACGAGGCCGGCGTGGACGGCATGGCCCGCTTCCTGCGCCGCCTGTGGGCCCAGGTGCAGAAGCATGCCGCCGAGGGTGCCGCCCCCGCGCTGGACGTGGCCGCGCTGGACGGTGGCCAGAAGGCGCTGCGCCGCAAGACCCACGAGACCATCGGCAAGGTCGGCGACGACTATGGCCGCCGCCACAGCTTCAACACCGCGATCGCTGCGGTGATGGAACTGATGAACGCGCTGGCCAAGTTCGAGGACGGCAGCGAACAGGGCCGCGCGGTGCGTCAGGAAGCACTGCAGGCCATCGTGCTGCTGCTGAATCCGATCACCCCGCATGCCAGCCACGCCCTGTGGCAGGTGCTTGGCCATGGCGAGACGCTGCTGGAGGACCAGCCGTTCCCGCAGGCCGACGCCAGCGCGCTGGTGCGCGACGCGCTGACCCTGGCCGTGCAGGTCAACGGCAAGCTGCGCGGCACCATCGAAGTGGCCGCCGATGCCGCTCGCGAGCAGGTCGAGGCGCTGGCCCTGGCCGAGCCGAACGCAGCGAAGTTCATGGAAGGCCTGACGGTGCGCAAGATCATCATCGTCCCGGGCAAGATCGTGAACATCGTCGCCGCCTGATGTACCCGCACCGGCCGCCCTCCCGGCGGCCGGTGTTCCAGCAACGCGGGGGGCATGCGGTTGATGGCCCTGCGTTCACGCGGTCTCGGGCACGCTGTCTGTTGCCGTGATCGCCCGGCTCCGCCAGACTGTTCTCCATGACCCGACTCCTGCTTGCCCTCGTTCTTGTCCTCGGCCTTGCCGGCTGTGGCTTCCATCTGCGCAACAAGCTGATGTTGCCGACCGACACCGCGCCGGTGAAGGTGGTCTCCACGGCCCCGTACAGTGAACTGGTCAAGCTGCTCAACCGCAGTCTGCAGGCGTCCGGCGCCAAGCTGGCGAGCGAGGATGGCAACGAACCCAGCACCCAGCTGCAGGTGTTGTCCGAACGCTGGGGCGACCTGCCGATCGCGATCGACTCGCAGGGTCGTGCGCAGGAATACAGCCTGCGCTACGCGGTGATCTTCATCTTCCGTCGCGAGGATGGCAGCGAACTGGTGCCGCAGCAGGTGATCGAACTGTCGCGCGACTACGTGTCGCCGCCCACCGACGCGACCGGTACCACCACCGAGCGCGAGATCCTGGCCGATGAACTGCGCCGGGAAATGTCGGCCTCGATCATCCGCCGCATCGACAGCGTGGTCCGTGCCGAAGTCGCGAAGGGGGGCAGCCTGTCCGCGCCGAAGCCGGTCGATCCTGCGGTTCCGGCCGAGCCGACACCGGCACCGGCCATCAAGCCCTGACCGGGACCGGCATGGAACTGCGTCCGGAGCAGCTGGCCAGCCAGGGCGCTGATACCCCGCTGTCGCCGGTGTACCTGATCGCCGGTCCTGAGACGCTGCGCGTGCTGGAAGCCGCCGACGCGGTCCGTGCGCGGGCGCGCGCCGCCGGCATCGGTGAGCGCGAGGTGTTCGACGCCGATGGTCGCGACTTCGACTGGGGCCAGCTCGACGCCAGCTTCAACGCGCCGAGCCTGTTCAGTGCCCGTCGCCTGGTGGAAGTGCGGTTGCCCAGTGGCAAGCCGGGCAAGGACGGCGCCGAGGTGATCAGCCGGTTCTGCGCCGATCCGGCACCGGACGTCGTGCTGATGATCACCGCCAACGAATGGAGCAAGGCGCACCAGGGCAAGTGGGCTGAAGCGGTGGGCCGGGTCGGCGTGCTGTCGGTGGCCTGGGCGATCAAGCCGCATGAACTGCCCGACTGGATCGAGCGTCGCCTGCGCAGCAAAGGCCTGCGCGCGGATCCGGCCGCAGTGCAGCGCCTGGCCGAGCGCGTGGAAGGCAATCTGCTTGCCGCGGCGCAGGAGATCGACAAGCTGGCGCTGCTGGCCGATGGGCACGCGCTGGACGTGGAACGGATGGAATCGCTGGTGGCCGATGCCGCCCGCTACGACGTATTCCGGCTGGTGGAAGCCACGTTCTCCGGGCAACCGGCGGCGGTGCTGCGCATGCTTGCCGGCCTGCGCGGCGAAGGCGAGGCGGTGGCCGCGCTGATGCCGATCGTGATCCGGGAACTGCTGGCAGGTGCCGGGCTGGCACGGGTGCAGGCGCGCGGTGGCAACCTTGCCGCCGAGATGAAATCGCGCGGCATCTGGGAGTCGCGGCAGGCACCGTACAAGCGTGCGCTGCAGCGGCATCCGGAAGGCAAGCGCTGGGAACGTTTCGTGGCCGAGGCCGGGCTGGTCGACCGCATCGCCAAGGGGCGCGCCGACGGCGACGCCTGGCTGGCGCTGGAGCGCCTGCTGGTGGCCGTGGCCGAGCCGCGCGCCGTGCGGCTGCTGGCCCGGGCCTGATCGATGAGCCTGCGGGTCTATTACGGGGGCACCTTCGATCCGGTGCACCTGGGGCACCTGGCGATCGCGCGCGCCGCGCGCGATGAGCTGCAGGTCGCGGTGCGGATGCTGCCGGCGGCCGATCCACCGCACCGCCCGGTTCCCGGCGCGACCGCCGAACAGCGCTGCACGATGCTGTCGCTGGCCATCGGCGACGAGCCGGGGCTGCTGCTGGACCGACACGAACTGGATCGGGCCGCGCGCTTTCCCGGTCGCCCGTCCTACACCGTCGATACCCTGCGCGAACTGCGCGGCGAGCTCGGTCCCAGCCGGCCCCTGGCCTGGCTGGTCGGCGCCGACAGCCTGCTGGGCCTGCCCGGCTGGCATGAGTGGGAGGCGCTGTTCGGCCTGGCCCACTTCGTGGTGGCGGAGCGGCCGGGCAGTCCACTGCAGGCCTCGGTCGACGGCGAGCTCGGCCGTGTCCTGGAAGGGCGGTGGGCCGACAGCGAACAGGACCTGTTTGCCAGTCCGGCCGGCCGCATCCTGCGCCTGCACCATCCGCTGCGCGGGGAATCGGCCAGCGCCGTGCGCGCGCAGATCGCCGCGGCAGGGCCCTGGCGTGCCCTGCTGCCGCCGGCGGTGGCCGACTACGTGGCCGCGCAGCGGCTGTACCATCCGGCAACACCGTGAATGCCGCGACCGCGCCATCCCCGTATAATCGCCCCCACGTTTATCGAGTCGATCCACTTTGAGCAACCAGACCCAGCCCCAGACCATCAAGGTCGATCTGCCCAGCCCGCCGCCGTCCGTGCCGGAACTGCTGGCCAGTGTCCGTCAAGCCACCGAAGACCTGAAGGCCAAGGACCTGGTCGAGATCGACGTGCGCGGCCGGTCCAGCGTTGCCGATTACCTGGTGATCGTCTCGGGTACTTCGACCCGCCACGTCAAGTCGATCGCCGACGAGGTCGTGCGCTTCGCCAAGAAGATCGACGTGATGCCGCTCGGGGTTGAGGGCGAGCGCGAAGCCGAGTGGGTACTGGTCGATCTGGGCGACGTGATCGTCCACGTGATGCTGCCGCGCGTGCGTGAGTTCTACGCCCTCGAGCGCCTGTGGACGGTCGGTGATCAGCCGCCGTCCAGCGACGACGAAGTGGCCTGAGCCGCACGTTGATGCATCCCTTCGACGGCGCCGATGGCGCCGTCGACGTTTTCGAGGAGCGCTGATGAAAGCCCGCCTGATCGCCACCGGTGAACGCGCACCCAGTTGGGTCGCGCAGGGGTTCGCCGAGTACCAGAAGCGGCTCTCGCACTGGCTGCCGTTCGAGCTGGTCGAGATCGAGCCCGGCCTGCGCGGCAAAGGCCGCGATCCACGCCGTGCCACCGAGGACGAGGGCCGGCGGGTGATCGCCGCGCTGCCGAAGAATGCCTACGTCGTGGCGCTGGATGTGCCCGGCCGCCAGCTCAGTTCCGAACAGCTGGCGCAGCGCCTGGAGCATTGGCGGGGACAGGGCAGGGACCTGGCGTTCCTGATCGGCGGTCCCGAGGGGCATTCGCCCGAAGTTTCGGCATTGGCCGACGAGAAGTGGTCGATTGGTCCGCTCACGCTGCCGCACATGCTGGTGCGGTTGGTCGTGGCGGAACAGCTGTACCGGGCCGCCGCAATGATTGCAAATCACCCCTACCATCGCGCGTGAAGAGCCGTTATACTGTTCGTCTGCCCGAATAGCTCAGCCGGTTAGAGCACTTGACTGTTAATCAGGGGGTCGTTGGTTCGAGTCCAACTTCGGGCGCCACTTTCAGAAACCTGCATCGCGAGATGCAGGTTTTTTTTGCTCTACAGAGTCAGCGCTCCTCGCCAGAACGCCACCAGTGTGGCGATCGCAACGGCCAGGATGGCGCCGAACAGCACCCACTCCCAAGGCGTGAACACCTGTTCGCCACGCTGGCGACGGGTCAGCGCGAACAGCGCTACGCCCGGTACATACAACAGCACCGACAGCAGCAGGTTGTGCAGGCCACCGGCATAAACAAGCCACAGCGCGTATGCGCTCGCCAGCAGCGCGACGCTGAAGTCGCGCCAGCGGATTCCTGCTTCGCCGCCCGCATAGGCCTGACCACGCCAGCCCAGCTGCACGCCGAATGCCGTGGACAGGAAATAGGGCACCAGGCTCATCGATGCAGCCAGCAGTACCAGGCCGGTATAGCTGCCGGAATTCACCAGCACCAGCAGCAGGAACAACTGGATCAGGCCGTTGCTCAGCCAGAGCGCATTGGCCGGCACGCCGCGCGCATTCTCGCGGCCAAGGAACGCGGGCATGGTGCCGTCGCCGGCAGCCGCATACAGCACCTCGGCGCACAGCAGTACCCAGGCCAGCAGGGCGCCAAGCACCGAGATGATCGAACCGATGATGATCACGGTCGCGCTCCATTCGCCGACGATGGCGCGCAGCACGTAGGCCATCGATGGATTGGGCAGGGCAGCCAGCTCGGCCTGCGACAGCACGCCCATCGACAACAGGCTCACCAGGACCAGCAGCAGCCATACGCCGAGAAAGCCGATCACGGTCGCGCGCCCTACATCGGCACGACGCGCAGCGCGCCGGGAATAGATGCTGGCGCCTTCGATGCCGATGAACACCCATACGGTCACCAGCATCATGCCGCGCAGCTGCTGGCCGAGATCGCCGAGTGCGGGCGTACCCAGGAAATCGGCGCCGAACACGTCCATGCGGAACGCGCCGGCGGCCAGGATGAGGAACAACGCAATGGGCAGCAGCTTGGCCACCGTGACCAGGCCGTTGACGATGGCGGCAGTGCGCAGGCCGCGCAGCACCAGCAGGTGCACGGTCCATAGCAACAGCGACGAGGCGGCCACCGCTGCCGGCGTATTGCCTTCACCGAACACCGGCATGAAGTGGCCGAGGCCACTGAAGATCAGCACGAAGAAGCTGGCGTTGCCGAGTACCGAGGCAACCCAGTAGCCCCATGCCGCGGAGAAGCCGATGTAGTTGCCGAAGCCTTCCCGCGCATACGCGTAGATGCCGGTATCGAGGTCCGGCCGGCGGTTGGCCAGGGCCTGGAACACGAAGGCGAGCATCAGCATGCCGGCGCCACTCACCGCCCAGCCGATGATCGCGGCGGCCGGACCGGCGCTGCGCGCCACGTTCTGTGGCAGGGAAAAGATGCCGGCGCCGACCATCGAGCCGACCACCAGAGCGGTCAGTGCAGCCAGGCCCAGCCGTTGTGAGGTCGCAGCCATGAATCTCCCCTGCGGCAGCGCGGCCGCAGGGGCACAGTAGCGGCAGTGCCGTGAAGCCGCATGCAACATCTGCAACGACGGAGGCCCGGGCATGTGCCCGGGCCTCCGAAGGTGATGCTGCAGCGACGATCAGTTGAAGGTGTACTTGGCACCGACCGTGAAGTAGCGGCCGATGGCTCCGCTGAAGTGCAGCGGGTTGTAGTTCACGCCGCCATAGGTGGTCGGATCGAGCGGTGCGATGCGATCAAACACGTTCTGCACCGATGCGTTCAGTTCAAAGGCTTCGGTGATGTTCCAACGGCCGGACAGGTCGAAGGTGGTGAACGAGGAGATCTTCTCGACCGGCGAGCCATCCTCGTAGAACGCCAGGTAGTCGCCGCCACGGCGGTCCTTGTTCTCCAGCTTGCTGATGTAGTTGGCGACGCCGCTGACACTCCACGGGCCCTGCCTCCAGGTGGTGCCGAAGTTGATGCGGTCCTTCGGCGTGCCGATGCAGTTGGTGACGTCGCAGTTGCCGTGGGTGCCGGCGTAGTCGACCGTCACATCGGCATCGGTGCGCTCGAACTTCAGCACATGGCTCCACTGCAGATCCATTTCCAGCTGGCCCGGACCGATATCGAAGGTCTGGCGGATATCGGTGTCGATACCGCGCACGCGGGTGGAAGCGGCGTTGATGTACTGCGTGTTGACCGCCAGGATGCTGCCGGTGCCGGCAATGCCGTTGAGCAGGTTGGTGTCGCGCAGGACGTTGCCGGCGGCAATGGCGTCGGCGGTGCTGCCCTGGGCGATTTCGTTGGTGCGCTTGATCTGCCACGCATCCACCGTCATCGAGGTGGAGGAGGTCGGCTGCAGCACGATACCCACCGAATAGCTCTTGGATTCCTCCGGCTTCAGGTCGCTGTTGGGGCGGGTGATGATCGCCACCGAGCGTGCGGTGCATTCGGCTTCACTGATGGCGCAGCGCACCGGGTCGCGGGCGTTGGAGAAGGCGGCCAGGCCACCGTCGCCGTTCTCGGCCGGGTTCGGCGCGCGGAAACCTTCGGCGTAGCTGGCGCGCAGCGCGATCCAGTCGGCCGGGGTCCACTTCACGCCCAGCTTCGGCGTCGCCTTGCCTTCACCGCTCTCGTACTTGTCGTAGCGCAGTGCACCGGACAGCTCCAGCTGTTCCAGCACCGGCGCGGACAGTTCGACGTATCCGGCATACACGTTCTGGGTACCGTCATAGGCCGAGTAGCCCAGGCCGATGATGTCGCCGGTGTCGGTGAACGTCTGCGGGGTCAGGCTGTTGCTGGTCTTGCGCCACTCGGTGCCCATCGCCAGGCCGAGCGGGCCACCCTTGAGGTCCATCAGGCTGCGCGACACGGTGAAGTCGAACATGTCCAGGCTGGACTTGGCGCGTGCACTGATCTCCGGCGAGATGAAATCGTACAGCGCCTGCGAGTTGAGGTTGGCGTTGTCGCCGATGCGCCATACGCCACCGGCACAGTTCGGGTTGGCCAGTGCACAGCGGACGTTGTCGTAGTGCAGGAAGCCGGTACGACGGTTGATCAGGTCGGTGCCGGAGTGCAGGTAGGCGGTGTCATAGTTCCAGTCGCCCCAGTTGCCCTTGACGCCCACCAGGAAGCGGTTGAACTCGTTGGTGTTGTTGGTCACGCGCGGACCAACGTCCCAGGCCGAATAGCGCAGGCGCGAGGCCTGGCCGGGAATCGGGTTGTCCGGATGATCCGGGCCGAGCACGGTGGCACCGGAACCGCTGTTGGCGTTGACCGGTCCTTCCGGGTAGCCCCAGCCGCCGGACACGCCCGAGGGCGTGTTGCTGAAGGTGGTTTCCTTCTTCGAGTAGCCGATCTCGGTGTAGATCTCGCCGCCTTCGCCGAAGGCGAAGCTGGCACGTCCGAACACGTTGATGTACTTCTCTTCCGGGCTCAGGTCACGGAACTTCTGCGCCGGATCCCACAGGCAGCCCTGCTGCTGTGCGGTCGCATCGGTCTGGCCGGGAATGCTGGTCAGATTGGCACAGCCCGGCAGAGCCACCAGGAACGCGGGATTGTCGTCGTCGACATTGCGGTCGTCGAACACCGAGCCGTTCGGGCCCACGCCACCGGCAGTACCACCGGACAGGTAGGCACCGCCCAGGAACTGCGCGTCGGCGGCGGAATAGCCCCAGCGACGGATGTCACCGGTGCCGATCCACTTGCGGTTCTTGCGATCGCCGATCTTGATCGCGTCGGTCTTGCCGACGTCCAGGCTGAAGAATGCGTTCCAGCCATCGGTGGCCAGGTCGCCGGTGCCTGCGGTCAGCGTCGCCTTCTTGGCATCGCCGTCGCCGTCGCCGGAGACGCCGTAGGAACCGCGCAGGATCGCGCCCTGGAAGTCGCTGCGCAGGATGATGTTGACCACGCCGGCGATGGCGTCGGAGCCATAGATCGCCGATGCGCCGTCCTTCAGAACTTCCACGCGCTCCACCGCATCCAGCGGAATGGTGCTCAGATCGGTGAAGACCTTCTGGCCATCGTCAGCCAGGCCGTAGGTGGCCATGCGGCGGCCATTCAACAGCACCAGCGTCGAGCCGGCGCCGAGGCCACGCAGGGAGATGCCGGCGCCGCCGCCGGCAAAGCCGTTGCCGAAGGTCTTGGGAATCGAGCCGGAACCGTCGGCGGTCAGGGTCTGCAGGTATTCGGCGACCGTGGTCTTGCCGGTGCGGTCGATCTCCTGGCGGGTCACCACCTGCACCGGGGACGGTGTCTCGGTATTGGTGCGCGGGATGTTCGAGCCGGTGACCGTGATGCGGTCGAGATTGGTGGCCTGCTCCTGGGCGAAGGCGGAGGAGGAAACCACGGCGCCGGCCAGCAGCAGGGTGCTGCCGGTAAGGATGTGAGTGATGGACGATGCCAGGGTGTCACGGCGGCTGGCGGGCCGATGGATCGGGTGTTTCACAGCTTCTCTCCTAACTGGAAAACCTTGCGTTGAGGGCTGTCGCCGGATCAGGTCCGGGACGGGCCAATCTAGGTTTCCGGCAGGTGACGGAGTCGTGAAATTTTGCTTAATCGGCAGCGCGCGGACGGGCGGTGTGCGGATTCGCAAACCCGGTCGCGGATTCCGGCCCGGCCTGAGGCCGGGCCGGTGCAGCGGTCAGTCGGGCAGCGAGAACTGCACCGGCACCATGCCGATGGCAGGCACCGCCACGCCGTCATGCTGGGCGGGCTCAAACCGCCAGTGGCGCAGCACCTGTTGGCGTGCGGCCTGGTCCAGGCTGCGCGAACCGCTGCTGCGTTCGATGCTGACCGCAACAGGCTGGCCGTTGCTGTCCACTTCCACGCGCAGCAGGACCGTGCCCTGTTCGCGGTTGCGCAGCGCGGGGATGGGATAGGCCGGGGGCGGCGCACTGCGGTACTGCAGCTGGGCTCCCGCCAGCGGCGTAGCTGCCGCCAGCGTCGGCGGCGCCATCACGGCGGTCGGTTCGGCGGCCGGCAGGACGATGCCTGGCGCGTCTTCGACCGTTGCGGTGGGGGCTGGCAGCGCCGGTGCGGTCGGCACTGCCTGGGAGCGGGGGGCGACCTTCACCTGTTCGGGTTCGGTGGGCAGGATCGGCGGAGGTTCCGGTGTCTCGACCTTTTCGATCCAGCGGACCGTGGTCGTGTCACGCGGGGCCTGTACCGCCTGGTAGGTGGCGGGGATGAGCAGCAGCAGCAACGCCAGCAGATGCAGTGCGATGGCCGCGCTCCAGGCGGCGATGCGGGCGGGGTCGAAGTGCGCGGATGCAACGGGATACGTACGAACCATGGTCCACCTCCGTGCCAGTGTCGAAAGACGTCAACGCACCAGGGCCGCCATCGGGGTTTGCCGCACGCGGCTGGCAGCCAAGCATTAGCGCGTCGTGGCCGCCATTGCCTAGAGGCATGTCAGGCGATGTTGAACTGGCCTTCATCTACGCAACGGGGCCGGAGACCTTTCCGCTGGAAAGGCATCCGGCCCCGTGGGCAGCAGATCAGGGCAGGGCGCTGTCCGGCGGACAGTGCCCCCGCCGTGCCGGGTCGTCAGCGACCCAGCTCGAACACCACGTCCAGGTTGACCGAAACGGTGGATTCGCCCGGCGCGACCGGCGTGGCCTTGTCCATGGCGGCCGAGGCCATCTGTGCCCGCATCATCGGCACCGGGCGGAAGCCGCCGTTGCTGTTTTCAGAGATGCTGACGATGCGGCGCACCTGCAGGCCCAGCGACTTGGCATAGGTCTGGGCGCGCGCCTGTGCCTTCTTCAGCGCGGCCAGGCGGGCTTCGTCATAGACCGGCTCCGGCTGGTCGATCTCGAAGCTGGGGCCGTTGATCTGGTTGGCGCCCTGGGCGGCCAGCGCATCGAGCACCCGGCCCAGCTTGGCGATGTCGCGGACCTTCAGGCTGACGGTGTTGCTGGCCTGGTAGCCGGTGATCTTCGGTGCTTCGTTGTCGGCATAGCGGTACTGCGGGTTGAGGCTGACGCCGCTGGTCTGCACATCGCGCTCGGCGATGCCGGCCGCCTTGATCGCGGCCAGCACCTTGTCCATCTGCTGCGCATTCTGGCGCATGGCGCTGTTGCCGTCGGCGGCCTGGGTGACCACGCCGGCCGACAGGGTGGCCACATCCGGCACACGGGTCGCTTCGGCGTTGGCCGAAATGTTCAGCAGGGTGCCCTCGGCCGGGGCGGCGATCGGCGGCGGCGGGGCGGCATGGGCGGACATCGAGGCTCCAAGGGCGAGGGACAGGGCAAGCAGCAGCGGGGAGGCGGTCAGGCGCATGGGATCTCCTTGTTGTGGCGTGAGGGTGGTGTCGTAGCGATGAACGCGCTGTGAGTCCGTTCGGGGTTGAAGGCACGCGGGAGCAGGTTGCCGACGATTCAGGCGGCGGCCTCAGGTTATGCTGTGCCGATGCTCTATCTTGCTTCCCGCTCCCCCCGACGCAACCAGCTGCTGGCCCGACTCGGACGCCCCTTCCAGGCGCTTGACCTGGAGGTTGTCGAGCAGCGCGCGCCCAGTGAAAGCGCCGAACAGTACGTCTGCCGGGTTGCGGCCGACAAGGCGCGCGCCGGGTTGGCCCGGGTGCTGGCCGATGACCCGGACGCACGGGTGCTGGGCTCGGATACCGAGGTCGTGCTTGATGGCGAGGTGTTCGGCAAGCCGGTCGATGCCGCCGATGCCCGGGCAATGCTGACGCGCCTGGCCGGACGCACGCACCAGGTGATGACGGCCGTGGTGGTGGTCGGCGCGGCCGGGCTGGACAGCGAACTGGTGGTGTCCGAGGTCACGTTCGCTGCGATCGGCGCCGCCGACATCGCCGCCTATGTGGCCACCGGTGAGCCGCTGGACAAGGCCGGGGCCTACGCCATCCAGGGTGGGGCCGAGCGCTGGATCGAACACCTGTCCGGCAGCTACTCCGGTGTGATGGGGCTGCCGCTGCTGCACACCGATCGTCTGCTGGCGCGCTGCGGCGTGCCGGCTCCCATTGCCAACGCCGCCAGGGAGGCTGCAGATGTCTGAGGAAATCCTGGTCAATGTGACCCCACGCGAGACCCGGGTCGCGGTGATCGAGAATGGCATGCTGCAGGAACTGCACATCGAGCGCGGCTGGCGCCGGGGTGTGGTCGGCAACATCTACAAGGGCAAGGTGCAGCGGGTGATGCCGGGCATGCAGGCCGCCTTCGTCGAGGTCGGCCTTGAGCGCGCTGCGTTCCTGCATGCCAACGACGTGGTGCGGCCGGCGCCGGTGGCCAGTGCCGACACCGAGAACACCACGCTGCCACCACCGGCCAGCGTCCCGATCGTCGAGCTGCTGCGCGACGGCCAGGACATCGTGGTGCAGGTGGTGAAGGATCCCATCGGTACCAAGGGCGCGCGGCTGACCACGCAGATCAGCATCCCGTCGCGCTACATGGTGCTGCTGCCGCAATCGAAAGTGGTGGGCGTGTCCGCGCGCATCGAGGACGAGGCCGAGCGCGCGCGCCTGAAGGCGCTGGTGACCGAGTTGTCGGCACAGCACGGCGGCTACGGCTACATCGTGCGCACCAACGCCGAAGGGCAGCCGGCCGAAGCCATCGCCGAGGACATCGCCTATCTGTCGCGGGTCTGGAACGTGGTGGAGCGCCGCGGCCGCGACGCCACCCCCTGCAGCGTGATCTATGAAGACCTGAGCCTGCCGCTGCGTTCGGTGCGCGACCTGATCCGCAAGGACGTGGACAAGGTGAAGGTCGATTCCAAGGAAACGTTCGCGCAGCTGCAGGCTTTCGTGGCCAAGTACATGCCGGTGCTGGCCGAGAAGCTGGAGCTGTACTCCGGCGATCGCCCGATCTTCGACATGTTCGGCGTGGAGGACGAGATCGGCCGCGCGCTGGACAAGCAGGTGCCGCTGAAGTCCGGTGGCTACCTGGTGATCGACCAGACCGAAGCGATGACCACCATCGACGTCAACACCGGGTCGTTCCTCGGCCAGCGCAACCTGGAGGAGACGGTGTTCCGCACCAACCTGGAGGCGGCGCAGGCCGTGGCCAGGCAGCTGCGCCTGCGCAATCTCGGCGGCATCATCATCATCGACTTCATCGACATGGACGATGCCGAGCACCGCCGCCAGGTGCTGCGGACCCTGGAAAAGGCGCTGGCGCGGGACCATGCCAAGACCACGGTCTACGACTTCTCGCCGCTGGGCCTGGTGGAGATGACCCGCAAGCGCACGGTCGAAAGCCTGGAGCGCCAGCTGTCGGAGACCTGCCCGCAGTGCAGCGGTCGCGGCACCATCAAGACCACCGAAACGGTCACCTACGAGATCTTCCGCGAGATCACCCGCGCGGTGCGCCAGTTCGATGCCGCGCGCCTGCTGGTGATCGCGTCGACCAAGGTGGTGGCGCGCATCACCGATGAGGAATCCGCGGCGGTGGCCGAGCTGGAAGAGTTCCTCGGCAAGAGCATCCGCTTCCAGGCGGATGAGCAGTACCTGCAGGAGCAGTTCGATGTTGTGCTGCTCTGATCCACGCCGGCCGAAGGTCGGCGGCGGCCGATGAGCGCGCCGCCGCGCCTGCGACTGCGAAGGATCCGCCGTCATCTCATTGCTGCCTGTGCGGTGGCCCTGGTCGGGCTGGCGCTGCTGGTGGGCACCTTCAGCCAGCTGCTGCCGCTGGCCGAGCGACACCCCGACAGGATCGCCGCCTGGTTGAGCGAGCGCGCAGGCCAGCCGGTCCGTTTCGACCAACTGGACACGGCGTGGACCCGTCGTGGCCCGCTGCTGCAGCTGAAGGGCCTGCGCATCGGCGCCGGGCAGGGCCTGGCGGTCGGCGAGGCTGAAATCCTGGTGTCGATGTACAGCGGCCTGCTGCCGGGCCGTTCGTTGACCGAGCTGCGTCTGCGCGGCCTGGCCCTGGATCTGCAGCAGAGCGAGGACGGTCGCTGGTCGGTGCGTGGCCTGCCGCAGCCCAGCAGCGGTGGTGACCCGCTGGAGGCGCTGCGCCGGCTGGGCGAGCTGCAGGTGATCGGCGGCCGGCTGGGCGTGCAGGCCCCGGCACTCGGCATCGACACCGTATTGCCGCGCGTCGATCTGCGCCTGCGCGTCAATGGCGACCGCCTGCGGGTAGGCGTGCGGGCCTGGGCCCAGACCGACGCACTGCCGCTGACCGCCGTGCTGGATGTGGACCGTGTGCGTGGCGACGGCGAGGCATGGCTGGGCGCCGATCCCATCGATTTCCGCGCCTGGTCGCCGTTGCTGGCGGCCGGCGGCGTGCGCCTGCGTGAAGGACGCGGCGAACTCAATGTGTGGCTGACCCTGCGCGATTTCGTCCCCGTGGCGCTGACCACCGATTCGGATCTGCGGGATCTGCGCATCGACGGCGCACCGATGCCGGGGCTGGCAGTGCCGCGGCTGCAGTTGCAGCGCATGCAGGCGCTGCTGCGCTGGCAGCGGCAGGCGGACGGATGGGCGATGCAGGTACCGCGCCTGCGGCTGGTGGACGACACCGGCGCGCAGCAGCTTGATGGACTGCAACTGCAGGTCGGCACGCAACTGGGCATCCGCAGCGGGGCGGTGCAGGCCGGCACCGCGCTGCGTGCGCTGGCGCTGAGTGACCGCCTGGACCCTGGCCTGCGGCGCTGGCTGTTCCTGTCAAAGCCGCAGCTGGATCTGCGGGAACTGCAGCTGGCCGGCAAGCGCAACGGTCCGCTGTGGGCCCAGGGCGAGCTGCAGTCGCTGGGTTTTGCCAGCGTCGGTGACGCACCTGGCTTGCGTGGGCTGGGCGGCCATTTCGAAGGCGACGCCGATGGCTTCCGCCTGCAGCTGCAGCCGCAGCGCGAGCTCCAGTTCGATTGGCCGACCGGCTTCGGCGTGCGCCATGACCTGCACCTGGCAGGCCAGGTGGTGGGGTGGCGCGACGAAGGCGGCGGCTGGCGCATCGGCACGGCCGCCCTGCGTGTGGAAGGCACGGATTACGCAGCCGATCTGCGCGGTGGTGTCTGGTTCCAGGGCAATGGCACGCGTCCGTGGCTGCAGCTGGCGGCCAAGCTGGACGATGTACCGATGACGGCCGCCAAGCGGTTCTGGATCCATTCCAGGATGAGCAAGGGAGCCACCGACTGGCTGGACATGGCGCTGGCCGGCGGCCAGGTGCGTGATGGTATCGGCCTGGTCACCGGTGACCTCGACGACTGGCCCTTCGACAACAACGACGGGCGGTTCGAGGCCACCGGCCATATCACCCGCGGCGACATCCGCTTCCAGCGCGACTGGCCGCTGATGAGCCAGGTTGACGCCGACATCGCCTTCATCGGTCCTGGCTTCCACATGCAGGGGCGCGGTGACCTGGCAGGCGTGCCGGTGCAGCACTTCGAGGCCGGCATCAAGGATTTCGGCCAGCAGCCGCTGTACGTGCGTGCCGATACCCGCAGCGAAGCCGGAAAGCTGCTGGCGCTGCTGCGGCAGAGCCCGTTGCACCAGGAATACGGCGAGACGCTGGACAACCTGACCGCCACCGGGCCGGCGCAGGTGACCTTCGACCTGCTGCAGCCGCTGCATGCCGACGAAGGGGGGGGGCACCTGCAGGGCACGGTCGATCTGGCCGGCGTGAAGCTGGTGGAGAAGCGCTTCGCGCTGGAATTCGACAACATGCGTGGGTTGGCCCGCTACGGCAACGGTGGTTTTGCCGCCGAGCAACTGGCGGTGCGCCATCTGGGCCAGGACGGCCAACTGAGCCTGCGCGCGGGTGGGTTCGTGCGTGACCCGAAGCTGGCCTTCGAGTCGGAGCTTTCGGCGCGCCTTGATGCAGGCGTGCTGATTGACCGCGCGCCGGAAATGGCCTGGCTCAAGCCCTACATCACCGGTACCTCGCCCTGGACCATCGCCGTCAACCTGCCGAAGGTCGCGCCAGGCGCGCCCGCTCCTCCCAGCGAACTGCGCCTGCGCTCGGATCTGGCAGGCACGCGCTTGGATCTTCCCGCCCCGCTGGACAAGCCCGCCGACGAGCCACTGGCCACCACCGTGACTGCGCAGCTGCCGATGGGGGATGGCCGCATCGACGTGGCGTTTGGCCAGCGCCTGGCCCTGGCCGCGCGCAGCCATAACAATCAGACCGGCGTGCAGGTGACCCTGGGCAGCGGCCAGGTCGACCGCGAGCCGCCTTCCAGCGGGCTGGCGGTCAACGGTCACAGCCCGACCCTGGACGCGTTGGAGTGGATCGGCCTGGCCCGCGGCGGAGACGGCGACGGCGATCCGATGCCGTTGCGGGCGATCAACGTGCAGGTCGGCCGCTTGATGCTGATCGGAGGGGTGTTCGAGCAGACCCGCCTGCAACTGCGCCCGGGCGCGCAGGCGCTGGATGTGCGCCTGGACGGCCCTTCGCTGGCTGGCCGCCTGAGCGTGCCCAATGCCGAGGGCGGCACCATCAGCGGCCAGCTCGACCGGGTGTACTGGCAGTCACCGCCGGCCGCGTCCGGTGCGCCAGCGGCACCGGCCCGGGTGCAGGCCGGCGCCAACGACATGGATCCGGCCAGACTGCCGCCGTTCGCGCTGGACATCGCCGACCTGAAGTTCGGCAAGGTGGCGCTCGGCCAGGCCGTGCTGCGCACCCGCCCGCGGGGCAACGGCCTGGAGGTGCAGACCCTGCGCTTCCGCGCGCCCGACCAGGAGATCGATATCACCGGCCGCTGGCTGGGCAGCAGCAGCGGCGCCCGCACCGAGCTGAACGCGCAGGTGCGCAGCGAGGATCTCGGCGCGCTGATGCAGAATCTCGACTACGGTGGCCAGCTGCGTGGCGGCGCCGGCCAGGCGCAGCTGCAGGCGTCGTGGAATGGCGGGCCGTCGGACTTCCAGCTGGGCAATCTGCAGGGCCAGCTGGATATCCATGCGCGCAACGGTCAGCTGCTGGAACTGGACCCCGGTGCCGGTCGCGTGCTGGGTCTGCTCAGCGTGGCCCAGCTGCCGCGGCGGCTGATGTTCGACTTCCGTGATTTCTTCTCCAAGGGCTTCGCGTTCAATCAGATCGAGGGCAGCCTGCAGTTCGGCCAGGGCGTGGCCCGCACCGACAAGGTGCTGATCGAAGGGCCTGCGGCGAACATCACCATCCGCGGTCAGGCCGACCTGCGCCAGCAGCAGTTCGACCAGACCATCGACGTCAATCCGCGTGCCGGCAATCTGCTGACCGTGGTCGGCGCAGTGGCCGGTGGCCCGGTCGGGGCGGCGCTGGGGGCGGCGACCAATGCGGTGCTGTCCAAGCCGCTGGGTGAGATCGGCGCCCGTACCTACAAGGTGACCGGTCCCTGGAAGGAGCCGAAGGTGGAGGTGATCGAACGCAGCCGCGAACGGACCCCGCCGGCTCCCGCACCTGCGCCGACCCTTCCACCGGCCGTGACCGACCTGCCGCGGTCGCGCTGAGCGCGGCCTCCCATTCCCCGGGGCTTGCCTGAGTGCCCCTGCATCCCCAGATCGAGAGCCATGACTGATATCGCCCTGACGCTTGCCCAAGACCGCCTGCTGCGCCCCGGCGGCCTGGATACCGCTGGACTGGAGCGCACCTTCGGCCAGCTGCTCGGCCCCGGTGTCGATTTCGGCGACCTCTATTTCCAGCACGCCCGGCGTGAGAGCTGGAGCGTGGAAGACGGCATCGTCAAGGACGGTGCCCATTCCATCGAGCAGGGGGTCGGCGTGCGTGCCATTGCCGGCGAGAAAACCGGCTTCGCCTATTCCGATGACATCCATGCCGATGCGCTGCTGGCGGCGGCGCAGTCGGCACGCGCGATTTCGCGCGAGGGCGGTGCCCAGGCGGGCCGCTCGCTGCTGCGCGGCAATGCACGCGCGCTGTATCCGGCGCTGGATCCGATCGATGGGCTCGGCAACGAGGCCAAGGTTGAAGTGCTCAAGCGCCTGGATGGCTATCTGCGTGCCGCCGATCCGCGGGTGAAGCAGGTGATGGTCAGCCTGTCCGGTGGCGTTGACACCGTGCTCATCGCGCGCAGCGACGGCGTTCTGGGTGCCGACGTCCGCCCCCTGGTGCGCTTGAACGTGCAGGTGATCGTCGAGCAGAACGGTCGCCGCGAGTCCGGCTATGCCGGCGGTGGTGGCCGTTATGGCTACGAAGAACTGTTCGCCGATGGCCGGCCGGAAGCGTTCGCCCGCGAGGCGCTGCGCCAGGCGCTGGTGAACCTGGACGCGGTGCCGGCGCCGGCCGGTGTGATGCCGGTGGTGCTCGGCCCGGGCTGGCCTGGCGTGCTGCTGCATGAAGCGGTCGGCCATGGGCTGGAGGGCGACTTCAACCGCAAGGGCACCAGCGTCTACGCCGGTCGCATCGGCGAGCGCGTGGCGGCCCCGGGGGTGACCATCGTCGATGACGGCACCCTGGACGGTCGTCGCGGCTCGCTGAACGTCGATGATGAAGGCCATCCGACCCAGTGCACGACCTTGATCGAGGACGGCATCCTGGTCGGCTACATGCAGGACAGCCTCAATGCACGGTTGATGGGCATGGCACCGACCGGCAACGCGCGCCGCGAGTCGTTCGCGCACCTGACCATGCCGCGGATGACCAATACCTACATGCGCGCCGGCCAGCACGATCCGCAGGAGATGATCCGCTCGGTGAAGAAGGGGCTGTACGCGGTCAACTTCGGCGGTGGCCAGGTCGACATCACCAGTGGCAAGTATGTGTTCTCGGCCACCGAGGCCTATCTGATCGAGGATGGCCGCATCACCACGCCGGTGAAGGGCGCGACCCTGATCGGCAACGGCCCGGAAACCATGCAGAAGGTGCGCATGGTCGGCAACGACCTGGCCCTGGACGAGGGCGTGGGCATCTGCGGCAAGGACGGGCAGAGCGTGCCGGTGGGTGTCGGCCAGCCCTCGCTGCTGATCGAGGGCCTGACCGTCGGCGGCACCCAGGCCTGAACATGGCAACGGCCCCGGCCAGCGCCCCGGCCGGCGGGGACTCAGTCCTCGTCGGTCGCGTCGTCCAGATCGGCGCCGGTGTCGTCGCCGGTGGCGACCTTCAGGCCAAGCGCGGCCGGCAGCATCAGCCCGCGCAGCACCTGGTAGATCTCGCGGTAGGCGCGCGGCGGCTTGTTCTTCGCCTTCTCGGCCTGGGCGTTGCGCACCAGCGTGCGCAGCTGCTGGCGATCCGCCTGCGGATACTCGTCCAGCAGCGCGGCCAGCGCCTTGTCGCCGTCGTCCAGCAGGCGCTCGCGCCAGTCTTCCACGCGGTGCATCATCGCCACCTCGCGGCGCGAGGTTTCGCTGTTGGCGTCCAGCGCATCGCGGATCGCCTCCAGGGTTTCGTCTTCCTCGCGGCGCATGTGCTTGGCCAGGAACGCCAGCTGCCGCTTGTGGGCGATGTGGGCCGTGATGCGCTTGCACTCGGCGATATGCGGCAGCAGATCCTCCGGAATCGGCAGGCGCGCCAGCTGGGCCGGGGTCAGCGACACCAGCTTCTCACCCAGGGCCAGGACTTCCAGGGCTTCGCCGCGCTTCTGCTTGCGGCTCTTGTCAAGGAATTCACCGGTTTCTTCGTCGCGTCCGCGCATCGTCCACACCTGCTTTCAAAAAAGTCGCCCGGCGTGATGCCGGGCCCAACCTGTACAGGATAAAGCATTGAACGTGATCGCCCCTGAAGTGGTTGTCGGCGACGACAGCCCGGCCCGCCTGGAACGGCTGGCCGACCTTTCCCAGCAGCTGCTCGAGCGTGCCCGTGCGCTGGGGGCCAGCCAAGCCGAGGTCAGCTGCAGCGAGGACCGCGGCCTGGAGGTCAATGTGCGCCTGGGCGAAGTGGAAACCGTACAGTCCACCCGCGACCGCGGCATTGCCGTGACCGTGTACTTCGGCCAGCGCAAGGGCAGCGCCAGCACCGGCGACCTGAACGAGGCCAGCCTGTCGGCCACCGTGGAGCAGGCCTGCGCGATCGCCCGCCACACCGAGGATGATCCGGCCGCCGGACTGGCCGATGCCGCCCTGATGGCCAAGGATTTTCCCGAGCTGGACGGCTGGCATCCGTGGGTCCTGCAGGCCGACGAAGCGGTGGACCTGGCGCTGGCCTGCGAGGCCGCCGGGCGCGAGGCCGACGCGCAGATCCGCAACTCCGATGGCGCGGCGGTGTCCACCTCGCAGAGCCTGTCGGTGTACGCCAATTCGCACGGTTTCATTGGCCGTGAGCGCGGCACCCACCATTCGATCGGTTGTGCGCTGATTGCCGGCCAGGGCGATGGCATGCAGCGCGACGGCTGGTACACCAGTGCGCTGGCCAGGCAGGACCTGGAAGATCCGGCCCAGGTCGGCCGCCAGGCCGCCGCGCGTACCGTCGCCCGCCTGCAACCGCGCTCGCTGGCTACGGGCAGCATGCCGGTGCTGTTCGCCCCGGAAGTGGCGCGCAGTCTGGTGGGCCATCTGCTGTCGGCCGTGTCCGGTGGCGCGCTTTACCGCCAGGCCAGCTTCCTGCTGGACAGCGCCGGGCAGCGACTGTTCCCGGACTGGATGCAGATCGACGAGCTGCCGCACCTGCGCCGCGGCCTGCGCTCGGCCGCCTTCGACGGCGATGGCGTGGCGACCCGCGCGTCGGCACTGGTCCGCGATGGCGTGCTGCAGCGCTACGTACTGGGCAGTTACTCGGCCCGCAAGCTGGGCCTGCAGACCACGGCCAATGCCGGCGGCGTGCACAACCTGCAGCTGGCGGCCAACGCCGGGCCGCTGGAAGACATCGCCCGGCAGATGGGCAGCGGCCTGCTGGTGACCGAGCTGATGGGGCAGGGTGTCAATGGTGTGACCGGTGACTACTCGCGGGGGGCCGGTGGCTTCCGTGTCGAGAACGGGGAGATCCAGTACCCGGTGGACGGCATCACCATTGCCGGCAACCTGCGCGAGATGTTCATGGCGATCGAAGCGGTGGGCAGCGATGTCGATCCGCGCTCGCACATCCGGACCGGTTCGATCCTGGTGGGGCGGATGACCATCGCCGGTAATGATTGATGGCGTCGATGGCGTAAGCTATGGCCGCCTGACGCAACCGGCCTGATGCCGGTGGGTCAAGACCACCCAATGAAAAGGAGTTTTGTCGTGAGTGAATTCGATAACGTCCCGCCGCCGCCGGTCACCGCCGATGTCCCGGCAGACCAGCGCACCATGGCCCTGGCCGCGCACCTGCTGGGCATCTTCACCGGCTTCATCGGCGCGCTGATCATCTGGCTGATCAACAAGGACGACGCCGGCAAGTCCTTCGTCACCGACCAGGCCAAGGAAGCGCTGAACTTCCAGATCACCGTGGCCATCGCGATGGTGGTCTGCATCATCCTGACCATCGTGGTCATCGGCGCGATCCTGATGCCGATCGTCGGACTGGTCAGCCTGGTGTTCTGCATCATTGCCGCGGTCAAGGCCAACAACGGCGAAGCCTATCGCTACCCGTTCGCATTGCGCCTGATCAAGTAAGACCGGCTGCATGCGGACATGAAAACGCCCGGCATTGCCGGGCGTTTTCGTTGCGCACCACGTCAGTGATCGCGCTCCACCGCAAGCCTGGCCAGCGCCCGCAGCGCATCGGCCTCTTCGTGGTAGCCCGCCAGAGCAGCCTGCATGCGGGCCGCCAGCTCGCGCAGCTGCGCCTTCGCTCCCTCCATGCCGAGCAGGGCGGGGAAGGTACTCTTGTCCTGCGCCTGGTCCTTGCCTGCCGTCTTGCCCAGCTGCTCGGAGCTGGCTTCGACATCGAGGATGTCATCGCGGACCTGGAACGCCAGGCCGAGTGCATCGGCGAATGCGTCCAGCTGCACCCGCTGCGGCTCCGGCGCATCGCCGCACAATGCGCCCATCCGCACCGCGGCACGGATCAGCGCGCCGGTCTTGAGCGCATGCATCCGGGTCAGCGCGGCCAGCGACTGCCGCTGTCCGGTGGCATCGATATCCAGCGCCTGGCCGCCGCACATGCCGGCGGCACCGGAGGCGTGTGCCAGCGCCTGCAGGCAGTCCACGCGCAGTGTTGCCGGCAGTGGTGCCTCGGCCAGCAGGCTGAAGGCGCGGGTCTGCAGGGCGTCGCCGGCCAGGATCGCGGTGGCTTCGTCGAAGGCGATGTGGGTGGTGGGTTTGCCACGGCGCAGGGCATCGTCGTCCATCGCCGGCAGGTCGTCGTGCACCAGCGAATAGGCATGGATCAGTTCCACCGCCATCGCGGCCGCGTCGAGCCTTTCCGGTTGAGCGCCGAACAACTGGCCAGTGGCATAGACCAGCAGCGGACGCATGCGCTTGCCACCGCCGAGGACGGAATGGCGCATGGCCTGGTGCAGCCGCTGCGGTGCATCGGCCGGCGAGGGCAGGGCGGCATCGAGCAGGCTTTCGATCCGGTCGCGCCAGCGCGCGAACGCCGCCTCAGCCGTCATGGCTGGGCGGATCGAAGGGTTCTGCCGTATCGGGCTGTGCCGGATCGCTGAGCAGCCGGACGCGCAGTTCGGCCTGCTCCAGCGCCTGCTGGCACTGGCGGTACAGGCCCACGCCACGTTCGTAAGCACTGAGCGAGGCTTCCAGGCTCAGCTCGCCGGTTTCCATCTGCTCCACCAGCTGCTCCAGCGATTCGAGCGACTGCTCGAACTGGGCAACAGGGGAGGCGTTTTCGGGGGACTTCTTGGCCATGCGGCAAGTGTGGACGGCACGCGCGCAGGGGTCAATTCACCAGCCACCCGGCTGCCACCGCAGCTGGGCGTCGTGAGCGTGCAGCCAGGCCTGCAGCGGTGCGGCGATCACCACATCGGCGGCGGCCAGCAGGTTGCCGTCAGCAAACAGCAGCGGCAGCTGCGCGCGCCGCCAGGGGGCCAGATGTTCACGCTGCAGGCAGTCCTTCAAGGCATGTGCGTGGCTGCGTCCCGGCAGCACGATGCGCTCGCCGCCACGCCGTGCACGCACCTGCATCGGCTGCTGGAACATCGCGGCGCCCAGCAGGCGCAGCTGGCCGCCATCTGGCAAGGCCAGAGGCACCCGGCCGTCCCACTCCTCCTGCCAGTCCAGGGGCAGGGCAGGCAGCTCGGCCGGCAGCAGATAGGCATGCTCGCGCCATTGCTGGATGACGTGATCCTGCCAGCGCACCTGCGCCTGCCGGTCGCAAGCGGAGGGCAGCATTTCCTCGAGCATCTGCTGCAGCACCCGCCCCGGCAGCGGTGCCGCGCCATGGCTGGCCACCCAGGTGCGCAGGACGCGTGCGGCGCGTTCCGGCGATACCTGCCGCAGCAGCTGCAAGGACAGCACGCGCGGGGCTGCTTCCAGGTGCGCGAGCAGCTCGGTGTCCTCTTCCTGCAGAAGGCCACGGGTGCGCGCGCAATGATCGGCACTGCCGGCCAGGGCCGCTGCGGCGTGCGGCCAGCGCTGGCGCAGCAGCGGCAGCACCTGCAGGCGCAGGAAGTTGCGGTCGGCGTACGCGTCGTCGTTGCTGGGGTCTTCGATCCAGTGCAGATCGTGGGCCCGCGCATAGTCATGCAGAGCGTCGCGCGGGACCTGCAGCAGCGGCCGCCACAGCCGGTGGCCGGCGAGCATGCTGTCCCCGCTCATTGCCGCCAGGCCATCAACACCGGAACCGCGCAACGCGCGCAGCAGGAAAGTTTCAGCCTGATCGTCCTGATGCTGGGCCAGGGCCAGCGTCTCTCCGTCGCGCAGAGAGGCGACGAAAGCAGCGCGACGCGCCTGCCGGGCTGCACCCTCCAGGCCCAGACCGGTGCCGGTCTCGACCTGCACGCGGTGTACGACCAGTTCGATTCCCAGGGCCGCGCACTGCTGCTGGCAATGCTGGACCCAGGCATCGGCGTCGGGCTGCAGCCCGTGATGCACGTGTACAGCGCGCAGTCCCACGCCGGCCGCCTGCGTGCAGCGCCGTAGCCAGTGCAGCAGGACGGTCGAATCCAGGCCGCCGCTGTAGCCGACCAGCAGCGGTGCATCGAGGGAAACCAGGGCGGGGAAGGCAGTCACGGGTGAAGTGTAGGGTGATCGGCGGGGTCGCGCCGCGCCTTCGACTCACGGGCGGGATGCAGCCGGGCATGGCCCGGCTGCACACTGCGTCCGCCGTGCCGCTACTTTCCGTCGACGCTGCGTTCGAAGGCCTTGGGCGCCGGCAGCTGCACCGGTACGCCCTTGTCATCGCAGGTGCCCGCCTGGCACAGGCGATCGCGCAGCGCCGGCGTTGCCTGCACGATCATGTGATAGATCGTGTTCTGCTCCAGCGTGCCGCGGATCGCCTTGCTGCCGGGACCGCGCGCCCAGATGCCGACGTCCTCGCCACCATGCGATTCGGACTTCATCGGCACCAGCGCTTCCTGCATGTAGTCCGGATGCTCGGTGTCGACATCATGCAGGTCCGGACGCCCCTTGGCCGGCTCGAAGCTGCTCGGGTTGTGCGGGTAGCGCTTGCTGCCCGCCGGCTGCTGGTTGGTGCTGCCGGTGTGGCCCGGTCCATTGGCGTAGCTCAAGGTGGTGTAAGGCTGGCCGTTGCCGTCCAGCGCGTAGTCCAGCTTGCCGGCGCCGTCCTCACCGCCCTTGTCCTTCACCTTGCCCAGGATCGGGTTGCCGCGTGCGGGGTAGCCGACGAAGTTCAGGGTGTGCGAGTGGTCGGCGGTGACGATGATCAGCGTGTCGTCGGCCGACGTCATTTCCGACGCCACCCGCACCGCATCGGACATCGCCACGGTTTCGGTCAGTGCGCGATAGGCATTGCCGCTGTGGTTGGCATGGTCGATGCGAGCGCCTTCGATCATCAGCACGTAACCTTCCTGATGGCGCGACAGATTGGTGATCGCAGCAGCGGTCAGCTCGGCCAGGCTCGGCTCACCGGCCGGATCCTGTGGGCGCTCGTACTCGTAGCGCATGTGGTCCGGCTCGAACAGGCCGAGGATGGCCGGCGCATTTGCGGCGGCGGCCAGCTGCCTGCTGTTCCACACGTAGGCACCCTGCGGATGCGCCTGCTGCCATTCCTGTACCAGGCTGCGGCCATCCAGGCGCTGGCCGACCTTGTCGTCGTATTCCGGATCGCGCTCTTCCACGGTGGTGAATTCACCGCGACCACCGCCGAGCGCGACCAGCGGGCCGCGGCCATAGCGCGACGTGGACAGCAGCTGCTGGGCGATGTCCTTGCAGCCGGCGGCCTTGGCCGCTTCGGTCAGATCGGTGTCATTCTCCCAGTTGCGCTCCGGCGAGTGCGCGTAGGTGGCCGCCGGGGTGGCGTGGGTCAGGCGCGCGGTGGACACGATGCCGGTCGCCAGGCCGGCGCTGTCGGCCAGCTGCAGCCAGGTGAGCAGGCCCTTGGACAGGCTGTCGGCACAATCGGTGCGGGCGCCTGCGCTGACACCGATCGCGCCCATGTGGGTCTTCACGCCGGTGGTGATGGCGGTCATGGTGCCCGCCGAATCAGGGGTCTGCGAGTCGGTGTTGTAGGTCTTGCTGAACGCGGTGGCGGGGAAGCGTTCCCAGGACAGCAGGTTCTCTTCACCCGATCCGCCCTTCTTCTGGCCTTCGTAGATGCGCGCAGCGGCCACGGTGGTCAGGCTCATGCCGTCGCCGAGGAACAGGATGACATTCCGGGCCTTGCCGGCCATCGCGCCATTGGCGGCGGCCTGGGCGGCGCCGCTGCGGTACCACCATTGCGGCGTCTCGCCGGCCGGGTGTGCAACCGGCTCGACGGCGACCTTCAGGCCTGCCGGCGCGGAAGCGGGGGTGGTGCTGGCGCAGGCGCCGAGCAGCAGGGTGGTGGCACACGTGGCCAACAGGGAGACGGAACGGCGCATGGACGCTGGGATCTCACAAACTGTAACGGGACGTTCATTATGCCCGCCCTCGCAAGGCACGCCGATGACACACTGATTTGCCGGGCGGACGGTCGTTCTGCGGGCCGCCTTGGGCTATCGTGCCAGCATCCCTTCCTTCCCCCTCTGGATTGCCTATGACGCTGGTCTCTGCCTGGCTGCGGATTCCATTCTGGCAGCGCGTGGTCGGCGGCTTCGTGCTTGGTGCGCTGGCCGGCTGGGCGCTCGGCCCCGCTGCGGAAACGTGGTTCGGTCCGCTCGGTGAGCTGTATGTCACCCTGATCAAGATGATCGCGGTGCCGCTGGTGTTCTTCGCGGTCATCAACGCGATCTCGTCACTGCATGGCCAGAAGTCGGTTGCAGCGCTCAGTGGCCGCACCTTCCTGTGGTTCGTGATCACCGCAGCGTTGGCGGTGTGCGTGGGCCTGGGCGTGGGCACCGTGCTGCAGCCCGGTGCTGGTGGCCTGCAGCTGTCCATGGCCAGCAACTATGTACCGCGCGAGGTTCCCAGCGTGGTACAGGTGCTGCTGGATGTGGTGCCGGCCAACGTTTTCTATGCACTGTCCGGCATCGGCACCCGCGTCAATGCCGCCGGCGAGACCGTGCTGGCCGCTGGCAAGGGCTCGATCCTGCCGGTGATCTTCTTCGCCGGCCTGGTGGGCTTTGCCATCGTCAAGCTGGGCGAGAAGGTGACCGAGGCGCGGAAGCTGGTCGGCCAGATGAGCGACATCATGATCCAGGTGACCCGCTTCGTGCTGGAAGTCACCCCGATCGGTACCTTCGGCCTGATTGCCGGCCTGGTGGGCAGTTACGGTTTCGAAAAGCTGCTGCCGCTGGGGCATTTCGTGCTGGCCCTGTACGTGGCCTGTGCGTTGCACATCGTGGTCGTCTACAGCGCGCTGCTGCTGGCGCACGGCCTGAACCCGCTGAAGTTCTTCCGCGGCGCGGCGCCAGGCATGCAGGTCGCCTTCGTCAGCTCCTCCAGCTTCGCCGCGATGCCGGTGGCGCTGCGTTCGATCACCCACAACCTGGGCGTCAACAAGGACTACGGTGCATTCGCGGTGCCACTGGGTGCGAGCATCAAGATGGACGGCTGCGGCGCGATCTACCCCGCGTTGTGCGCGGTCTTCATCGCCCAGTACAGCGGCGTGCCTTTGACGCCGGAGCAGTACGTGGTGGTGCTGATCGCCTCGGTGCTGGGCAGCTTCGGTACTGCCGGTGTGCCGGGTACGGCCGTGATCATGGCCACCGTGGTGCTCAGTGCCGCCAATCTGCCGCTGGAGACCATCGGTTACCTGTATGCCATCGACCGTATCCTGGACATGATGCGCACCATGACCAACGTGACCGGTCAGATGCTGGTGCCGGTGCTGGTGGCCAAGGAGACCGGCCTGCTCGACCAGTCGGTGTACGACAATCCCTCCAGCAACGTGGGCGTGGATGACCCGGACCCTACGCCGCCACGCAGCTGAGACGCCGCGCAGCGGCCTGTCATGCGAGAGATGAAGGCCCGCCGGACTGGCGGGCCTTTTCGTTGGGGGCGTGCCCGCCGGGCCAGGGAAGGGAAGACGCATCCCAGGCATTCCGCGGGCAACGAAAAAGCCGCTGCAGGGCAGCGGCTTTCAGCTATCAGGCGGTGCCTGGAAAGGCGGCGTCAGAGCTCGACGCGGCGCGCCTGCATGAACTTGTTGCCCCAGTAGCCGCTGAGCAGGGTGTCCACCCGGACATCCTTGCCTGCGCTCGGGGCATGCAGGAAGCGGCCGTCACCCACATAGATGCCGACGTGGTCGACCCGGCCCTTGCGACCGAAGAACACCAGGTCACCCGCGGCCAGGGCGGCACGGTCGTTGATCAGCTCGGCGTTGTTGTCGTGTGCCATCTCGCGGGAGACGCGCGGCAGTTCGATGCCCAGCGCCGAACGGAAGACGTAGCCGACCAGGCCGCTGCAGTCGAAGCCGCTGTCCGGATTGCTGCCACCCCAGCGATAGGGGGTGCCGAGCAGGGTCATCGCCCGCCGCAGCAGCGACTGCACCTTGCCGTTGTCGGCGGCGCTGCCGACAACGCTGCCATTGGCAGCGCTGCTGGTGTCGTAGTTGGCGAGCAGGCGGCTCAGATCGCCGGCGACCATGGCCGAGCGGTCCATCAGCGGAATGGTGTCGTTGGCGGCCAGGTGCGGCAGCAGGGCGGCCAGCGTGGCACTGGCGGCTGCATCGGTGCGGCTGCGCTGGGGGGCCGCGGCGTCGGTCTTGCCCGTCACACGTACGCCATTGTCGGTCGCCGGGACCGGAGCAGCGTCGGCGCGTGAGGGAACGGTCTGCGACCAGGCGGGGAGGCTGGTCAGGCACAGTGCCAAGCCGAGAAGAACAGGGCGGACACTACGCGGGGAAGCGGCGGTCTGGCCTTTGCACGTCAGGTCGTCAGTCGTCACGCGTCGGTCACAGAAAAAAACGATGGGGCATCATGCCCTGTAAAAGCACTGATAAGTTAAAAATTCCGTTATAAAACCGTTATTTCCACTGTGACGTATTTCTCAATTTTGAACATGTCGCCTGTTCATTTTAGCGAAGGACGCGTTTGGCCCCTGTGTAGTGGTCCTTCCAGTAGGGCCCGCTGAGCGAGTCCAGGCGCACCGTGCCGCCGGTGCTGGGGGCGTGCACGAAGCGCCCCTCGCCGACATAGATGCCGACATGGGTGACGTTGCCGCGGCTGCCGAAGAACACCAGGTCACCCGTGGCCAGACGCTTCGGATCGATCCTCGGGCCCTGTACGGCGGCCAGGTCGCGCGAGGTGCGCGGCAGCTTCAGATCCAGCATCTCGCGGTAGACATAGGCGACCAGGCCGCTGCAGTCGAAGCCCGATTCGGGGGTGTTGCCGCCGTAACGGTAGGGCGTGCCGACCAGGCTGATGGCACGCATCAGTACTGAATTGGCGGCCTCGGGATTGTCCGGGGTGGTCGCCGGCCAGTGCGCCGACGGCGGGGGCGCCGCCGTCCGGGTGGCCTTGCCGCCGCCGCAGGCGGTCAGCAGCAGGGGCAGGACCAGCAGCAGGGCGGGCACGGACAGCCGGCGCGGGCCGGACGAAACTGGCGTGATGTGCATGTTCTCCGGATAATGCGCCACCTTGGATTGGCCGTCATGATGGCGGCGTCCCCGCCGGGCGACAACCCGCCCCAACCCGTCTGCCTCCGGCAGAACCAGACAGAGTCGCGCATGAAGATCGAAAAAGACCGCGTTGTCCGCTTCCACTACACCGTTTCCGAAGTCGGCCAGGAGCCGATCGAATCGTCCAAGGACCGCGGCGAGCCGCTGGCGATCCTGATCGGTCACGGCAACATCATCCCGGGCCTGGAAAACGCCATGATGGACAAGGAAGCCGGCGCCACCTTCAGTGTCGACGTCACGGCGGCCGACGCCTATGGCGAGCGCCGCGAAGGCCTGTCCCAGCGCGTGCCGAAGAAGCACTTCGGCAATACCAAGCTGGCGCCGGGCCAGCAGGTCGTGCTGCAGACCAACTTCGGCCCGCGTGCGGTGACCGTGCAGAAGGTCGGCATGAGCGTGGTCGACGTCGATCTCAACCATCCGATGGCCGGCAAGGACCTGCACTTCGACGTGGAAATCGTCGACGTCCGCGAAGCCGGCAAGGAAGAGATCGAGCACGGCCACGTTCACGGCGACGGCGGTCACGCGCACTGATCGCCCTGCGATCGTGACGGCAGCAACGGCCCGCTTCGGCGGGCCGTTGCATGTCTGGAACACCGCGCGCTCGTCCACGGCGCGCAGGCGGGCTGCATAATGAAGAACCTGCCCGCCGGATGTCCTGTGAACAGCGCTTCGTCTTTCCTGCAGCCGGTCGCCTCCGGCGACCGCATCGCCGTGCTGGACATACTGCGCGGGGCCGCGTTGCTGGGCATCCTGCTGATGAACATGGAGGCCTTCAGCGGACCGCTGGACCTGGCATTCACTGGTATCGACGTGCGTTGGCAGGGGATCGATTACTGGGCCGACGCCTTCGTCTATGTGTTCGTGCAGGGCAAGTTCTTCACCCTGTTCTCGCTGCTGTTCGGCGCCGGATTCGCAGTGATGGTACAGCGCGCCGAGACCGCCGGCCGCGAGTTCACTCCGTTCTATCTGCGCCGCAGCGCCGGGCTCATGCTGATCGGCCTGTGCCACGCGCTGCTGGTCTGGTCCGGCGACATCCTGGTGCTCTACGCGCTGGCGTCGCTGCCCCTGCTGGCGTGCCGCGAGGCACCGCGCAGCTGGCTGCCGTGGATGGGCGTCATCGTCTACCTCGGTGGCGCGGCGATGATGCTGCTGCTCGGCGCCATGGTTTCACTGGCAACGCCGCAGGACGCGCAGCAGATGCTGGTCGACGCGCAGCAGAGCATCGCCCGGGAGCGCATGGTCTACGGACACGGCAACTGGATCCAGGCCTGCATCCAGCGCCTGCATGAGTTTGGTTCGTCGATGGGGGCGCTGCTGATCACCGGCCCGGCGGTGCTGGGCATGTTCCTGATCGGCAGTGGACTGGCCGGCAGTGGTGCCCTGGCCGCGCCGGAACGCCATCCGCGCCTGTTCGCGGCGCTGCGCTGGGTCGCCTTGCCGCTGGGCCTGCTGGTCACCGTGCTGGGTGTGGCCTGGAAACCTTACCTGGCACCCGGTGCCTACGACCTTGGTGTGACCTCGGCGATGGCGCTGGTGATGATCGGCGCGCTGCCGATGTGCCTGGGCTACCTCGCCTGGATCGTGCAGTGGCGCGCGCGGCTGGGCTGGCTGGCGCCGGTCGGCCGGATGGCGCTGACCCACTACCTGGGGCAGTCGCTGTTGTGCACCTGGGTGTTCTACCACCATGGCCTGGGCTATTTCGACGTGATGCCGCGCAGCGTGCAGCTGCTCTTCGCTGTGCTGCTGTTCGCCGCGCAGGTCGCGCTTTCCCATGCCTGGCTGCGCCGCTTCCGCTTCGGACCGATGGAGTGGCTGTGGCGGGCGATGACCTATCGCCAGTGGCCGCCGATGCGCCGCGAGGCTGGAAGGGGCTGACCGATGCAGGGGGCGCGCGATGACGTGATCGTGATCGGTGCCGGTGCCATCGGCCTGGCGACTGCGCTGGCGTTGTGCGGACAGGGACGGCAGGTACGGGTGATCGATCGTGGCCGCGTGGGCGCAGCGACGTCGTACGGCAACTGCGGCACCGTCACGCCCAGTCATGCACCGCCCCTGGCCGCGCCGGGTGTGCCGCTGCGTGCGTTGCGCTGGATGCTCGACCCACGTGCGCCGCTGTATGTGCGCAGCCGCCTCGATCCCGCGCTGTGGCGCTGGCTGCTGCAGTTCAGCGCGCGCTGCAATGCGCGGCATTGGCTGCAGGCCACGCGCGCGCGCGCTGCGCTGTTGAATGATTCCCGCGTGCGCCTGGCCGAATGGGTGGGAACCCATGGACTGGACTGTGAATTCGAGACGCGCGGCCTGGATTACGTGTTCGGTGATGCACGCAGCTTCGATCAGCATATCGCCCAGTGCGAGGCGCTGGATGCGCACGGCATTGCGACCCGCTGCATCGATGGCGGCCACTACGCACGCGACAATCCGGCGTTCCATGATCGGCTTGCCGGAGCGATCCATTTCCCGGGCGACGCGCAGCTGCGCCCGGACCGTTTCACTGCGGAGCTGGCGCGGGTACTGCGTGCGCAGGGCGTCGAGATCGACGAGCAGGTCGAGATGCAGGGCTTCAGCGGCGACGTACACGGGGTCCGGGTACAGGCCGGCGGACGCACGCTGCGCGCGCGCGAACTGGTGCTGGCCACCGGCCCGTGGTCGCCGCGATGGGCACGGCTGCTCGACCTGCGGGTGCCGATCCAGCCCGGCAAGGGGTACTCGCTGACCTGGTCACGCCCGCCGCTGGTGCCGGCCCGTCCGGTGGTGCTGAAAGATCACTCCGTGTTCGTGATCGCCTGGCGCGACGCGCTGCGACTGGGGGGCACGATGGAATTCGCCGGTGCCGACCCGCAGCTGCGTGCGCAGCGCCTGCAGGCGTTGCAGCTGGCCGCTGATCGCCACCTGCGCATGCCTCGTGGCGCGCAGCTGCAGGAGCAGTGGTGCGGCTGGCGTCCGATGAGCGTGGACGATGTACCGTTGATCGGCCGCGCGCCTGCCCATCCTCACGTCTGGCTTGCGGCAGGGCATGGCATGCTCGGCATCAGCATGAGCGCCGGCACCGGCCAGCTGATCGCCGATCTCGTCTGTGGCCGCACGCCAGCGATCGATCCTGCCCCTTACCGACCCGAGCGATTCCGATGAACACGGCTTCCCATGATTACGACCTGATCGTCCTTGGCGGCGGCTCTGCCGGCCTGGCCGGCGCCATCCGCGCCGCGCAGTACGGCAAGCGCGTGGCGCTGCTGGAACCCGGTGAACTGGGCGGGACCTGCGTCAATGTTGGCTGCGTACCGAAGAAGGCGATGTGGCTGGCCGCCGATCTGCACGAGCGTATCGGCCTGGCAAGCGCGATGGGCTTCGATGTGCCGCCACGACCGGCACTGTCGTGGAAGGAACTGGTGATCCATCGCCAGGCCTATATCAGCAACATCCATACCAGCTACCACAAGCGTCTGGATGAAACCGGCGTCGTCCGCATCCCGGCGCGCGGCCACCTGCTCGACGCGCACACGGTGGCCTGCAGCGACGGGGTGCGCTACACCGCCGACCACATCCTGATCGCCACCGGAGCGCACCCGCAGCGTCCGGACATCCCCGGCGCGGAGCTGGGCCTGGTATCCGACGACTTCTTCGAGCTGCGTGCGGCCCCGGCCGAGGTCGCGATCATCGGCGGCGGCTACATCGCGGTGGAGCTGGCCGGGCTGCTGCAGGCGCTGGGCAGCCGGGTGAGCCTGCTGGTACGCGGCAAGCGCCTGCTGGAACGCTTCGACTACGAGCTGACCGATCAGCTGGCGGAAAACCTCCGCCAGCAGGGCGTGCGCATCTACTTTGATTACCGCCTGCGCGAACTGCAGCGCGACGGTGAGCGCGTCCGCGCCTTCGGCCATGATGGCCCCATGGACAGCGTGTTCGACGCGGTGTTCTTCGCCACCGGCCGCCGTGGCAACAGCCGGGGCCTGGGCCTGGAGGCGCTGGGCATCGACATCGGCGAGCACGAGCAGGTGCAGGTGGACGAATGGCAAACCACGGCGGTACCCAGCATCCATGCCGTGGGGGATATCGCGGGCAAGGTGGGCCTGACCCCGGTGGCGGTGGCTGCATCGCGTCGGTTGATGGACCGTCTGTTCGGTGGCCGCCCACAGTCGAAGATGGACTATGAGAATGTGGCCAGCGTGGTGTTTTCGCATCCGCCGCTGGGGGCGGTGGGCATGGGTGAGGAGGAGGCGCGTGCCTGCTTCAAGCAGGTGACGGTCTATCACAGCCGTTTCCGGCCGATGCTGCAGGCACTGGCCAACGGTACCCAGCGCAGCCTGTTCAAGATGGTCTGCGCCGGGCCGGAAGAGCGCGTGGTGGGAGTGCACCTGCTGGGCGAGGCCGCGGACGAGATCCTGCAGGGCTTCGCGGTGGCGGTGAAGATGGGAGCGACCAAGGCCCAGTTCGATGACACGGTGGCGATCCACCCGACCTCCGCAGAGGAAGTGGTGCTGATGCGCTGACGCTGCGGTTGCCGCGTCGGGCCATGCGACAATGGGCGTCCACACGCACCCCCGGGCCGCCCTGCGCGGCCCGCCGCTGTTCCCATGTCAAGCTCCTCCCCGCGCATCGCCACCGCATCCCCACGCATCGCCCTGGGGGGAATCGGCCTGGCGGCGATCGGCGCCGTTGCCGCATCCGGCAAGGCGGTGATCGTCAAGCTCGGCCTGCGCCACGGTGTCGATGCGACCACGCTGCTGGCGCTGCGCATGCTGATGGCACTGCCCCTGTTCGCACTGATGGCGGTGTGGGCTTCGCGCCGTGTCGAGCCGCTGTCGTGGGCAGACCGCGCGCGCGTGCTGTGGCTGGGGTTCACCGGCTACTACCTGTCCAGCCTGCTGGATTTCCAGGGTCTGCAGTACATCAGCGTCACGCTGGAACGATTGATCCTCTACCTCAACCCGACGCTGGTGCTGCTGATCAACGTGCTGCTGGCGCGGCAGCGGCCAGGGCGCTGGCAGGTCGCCGCGCTGGTGCTGAGCTACCTGGGGGTGCTGCTGGCGTTCGGCCACGATCTGCAGCGGGAGGGCGGGCAGATCATCGTCGGCAGCCTGCTGGTGCTGGGCAGCGCGCTCAGCTATGCGCTGTACCTGTTCGGCAGCGGCCAGGTGGTGGCACGGATCGGCGCGGTGCGTCTGACCGCCTATGCCAGCTGCGTGGCCAGCGGTCTGGTGCTGCTGCATTTCGCCATCACCCATCCGCTGCCACTGCTGTGGCAGGCACCTGCACCGGTGCAGTGGCTGTCGCTGGTCAACGCCACGGTCTGCACCGTGCTGCCGGTGCTGGCGATCATGCTGGCGGTGCAGCGCGTGGGTTCCTCGCTGGCAGCGCAGGTCGGTATGCTGGGGCCTGTTTCCACCATCGTGATGAGCCTATGGCTGCTCGACGAACCGATGGGGCCGGCGCAGATCGCCGGCACCGTGCTGGTCCTGCTCGGCGTGCTGCTGGTGACGCGTCTGCGCCGCTAACGCCGGACCAGGCGCGCGCGCGCATCCTGGCGGTGATCCACGCGATCCCGCCGGGACACGTGATGGGCTATGGACAGGTGGCGATGCGCGCGGGCCTGCCGGGGCGGGCACGCTTGACGGCACGCATTCTCGGCCAGAACGATGACCCGACACTGCCCTGGCACCGCGTGCTGCGTTCTGACGGACGCATCGCCATGGCGGAGGGGTCGGCGGGCTGGCGGGAACAGTCGCAGCGGCTGCGCGCGGAAGGCGTGGTGGTGGAGAACGGCCGGGTGCGGATGCCGGCGTCCGACCCGGCGGCGGCGCTGGATGCCGCCGTGTGGGGACCGGGCTGAGCGCGACCGGGGTCTGAACGGGCCGCACGCGGCAGTCGCCGACACGACACGACGGTGCGGCTATGATGGAGACCGTTCCATGCCGGTGTCCCCATGTTCCCGCGACTGCCAACCGTCACCAAGGCCCTGCTGATCGCCAACGCGATCCTGTTCCTGTTGCAGCAGCCGTTCCTGCTCGGCAACCAGACCTTCGAGCCGTTCATGCTGCAGCCGCTGCAGCAGGGCTTCGATGCGTTCTCCCCGGGTGGCAACTTCCAGCCGTGGCAGCTGCTGACCTACGGCTTCCTGCACGGCAGCTTCGGCCACCTGTTCTTCAACATGCTGGCCGTTTTCATGTTCGGTGCGCCGCTGGAACAGACCTGGGGCGAGAAGCGCTTCCTGCTCTACTACCTGGTGTGCGTGGCCGGCGCCGGCGTCTGCCAGCTGCTGGTGGGGACGCTGCTGGAGAATCCGGCCACGGTGCTGGGCGCGTCCGGTGGTGTGTTCGGCCTGCTGCTGGCGTACGGCATGTTGTTCCCGAACCAGCGGGTGATGCTGCTGTTCCCACCGATTCCGATGAAGGCGCGCACGTTCGTGATCCTGTTCGGTGTCGGTGAACTGGTGCTGGGCATGACCGGCTGGCAGCCGGGCGTGGCGCACTTCGCGCACCTGGGTGGCATGTTGTTCGGCTGGCTGCTGATCCGCTACTGGCGCGGCCAGCCACCGTTCAACAAGCGCCGTCCCCCCGGCCCGCCGAACCGTCCGAATCATCTGCGCAGCGTCAAATGATCCGCAGGGTCATCTGATGCGGCAGGTGCCAACCGTGGTTGGCACACCCCTACAGATCCTGCAGGATCACCTGCGCGGCATTGTGGCCCGGCGCGCCGGTCACGCCGCCGCCGGGATGCGTGCCTGAACCACACAGGTAAAGCCCGGGCAGGGCACCGCGGTAGCCGGCCTGGCCGATCATCGGCCGCGCCGAGAACAGCTGGTTGGGACTGAGCGCACCGTGGAAGATATCGCCGCCCACCAGGCCGAACGTCCGCTCCAGATCCAGCGGTGACAGCACTTGCCGACCGAGCACGCTGTCGGCGAAGCCGGGCGCATACCGATCGACGGTGGCGATCATCAGGTCGGCGACGGTATCGCGATGTGCGTCCCAATGCCTACCCCCGGGCAGGACCGGTGCCACATGCTGGCAGAACAGGCTGGCGACGTGCTGGCCCGGCGGCGCCAGCGAATCGTCCAGCGTGCTGGGAATCAGCATCTCCACGATCGGCTCGCGCGACCAGCCGTCGCGCCGTGCATCCAGCCACGCGCGGTCCATGTAGTCGAGGCTGGGCGCCATGATGATGCCGGCACTGAGGTGCTCACCGGCGCCGGGCAGGGCGTGGAAGTCCGGCAGCCGCGACAGCGCCACGTTCATCCGGAAGGTGCCCGAACCGCAGCGCCACTGCGCCATGCGTTCGCGCGTCGCCGCGGGCACCTGCTCCGGTTCCAGCAACTGCCCGTAGAGCAGTTTTGGATTGACGTTGGCCACCACCACGCGCGCGCGCAGTACGTCCCCGCCGGCCAGCTCAACGCCCACCGCGCGTCCGTGCTCGACCAGCAGCCGCTTTACGCCGGCATCCACGCGCAGTTCTGCGCCGGCCGCGCGCGCCGATGCAGCGATGGCCTGGCTGATCGCGCCCATGCCACCGATCGCATGGCCCCAGGCGCCCTTCACTCCGTTGCATTGGCCGAACACGTGGTGCAGCAGGACGTAGGCACTGCCGGGCGTGTACGGACTGGCGTAGTTGCCGACGATGCCATCGAATCCGAACAGGGCCTTGATCGGCTCGCTTTCAAACCAGCGGTCGAGATAGTCGGCGGCCGACAGGGTGAACAGATCAAGCAGCTCCTGGCGCAGGGCAGGGGACAGTGCCGCCAGTTCCCGGCCGAGCCGGCCCATCCGCCACAGTGCCGGCAATGCGCGCCAGCCGCCTGCGACGCCGAGGTCCGGCGGCGCGCGCAGGGCCCAGGCGCGCAGCACGTCGGCGAAGACCTCCAGCCTCGCCTCATAGGCTGGCAGGCGCTGCGCATCCCGTTCGGAGAACTTCGCCACCTCGGCCTGGGTACGGCCGGGTGCCGACAGCAGATAGCGGCCGTCAGGCAACGGCAGGAAATTGTTGGCCGGGCGGGCGACGACGCGCAGGCCATGCGCGTGCAGCTGCAGCTCGTCGATCACCTTAGGCTGCAGCAGCGAGACGGTGTACGAGGCGACCGAGTTGCGGAAGCCCGGATGGAATTCCTCGGTGACCGCTGCGCCGCCGAGCACGCCACGGCGTTCGAGCACCAGTACTTTCCTGCCGGCACGGGCAAGATAGGCCGCGCAGACCAGGCCATTGTGGCCGCCGCCGACGATGACCGCATCCCACGCGGTCATGCGGTGCGGATCGCCGCTTCGATGGTGGCGATGTCGATCTTCTTCATCGGCATCATCGCGTTGAAGGCGCGCTTGGCCAAGGCCTTGTCCGGGCTGGTCACCGCTTCGATCAGCATGCGCGGACTGATCTGCCATGAGATGCCCCAGCGGTCCTTGCACCAGCCGCACTGGCTCTCCTGCCCGCCGTTGCCGACGATCGCGTTCCACAGGCGGTCGGTCTCGGCCTGGTCCTCGGTCTGGATCTGGAACGAGAACGCTTCGCTGTGCCTGAACGCGGTGCCGCCGTTGAGCCCGACGCAGGGAATGCCGCAGACGGTGAACTCGACCGTCAGCACGTTGCCCTCCTTGCCGTCCGGATAGTCACCCGGTGCGTGATGCACGGCCGTTACCGCGCTGTCGGGCAGGATCCCGGCGTAGAACGTGGCGGCCTCGAGTGCTTCGCTGTCGTACCAGATGCAGATCGTGTTCTTGTGGGCCATGGTCGGGCTCCGCTGCAGGACGAAGGCGCAGCGATAGCATGCCGCGTGTTAATGGCGGATCGTGCTGCATGCGCAAAAAAAAGGGCGCCCGAGGGCGCCCTTCGTGTCACGGACGGCTGGCTCAGCGCCAGACCTTGATCTGCTCGGCATCGCTGCGCTGCATCGGCTGGCCGGCCTTGCAGCTGAAGGTGGCGCCGAACGCCGGGAGGTTGGCCAGCGTGCCGTTGGTGCGCCACATGCCCGGCGCGCGGATGTCGGCGGTCAGGCGGCGTGCGGCTTCGTTGGGCGACAGCTGCTGCGCCCACAACGCGGCCCAGGCACGGAAGAAGCCCTGCTGCTGGGCCGGCTTGGCCTTCGGCTCCTGTGCGGTGTAGGCCGCCCAGGCCAGTTCCAGGCCGGCGATGTCGGCCAGGTTCTCTTCCTGGGTCAACGTGCCATTGACCTTGGCGCCCTTCACGCCCGGGAACTCATAGGCGCCGTACTGGGCGGCCACGCGGCTGCCGAGCAGGGTCCAGGCCGTCTTGTCGGCCGGCGTCCACCAGCTGCGCAGTTCGCCCTTGGCATCGACCAGCGCGCCCTTGGCATCGATGGCACGGGTCAGCTCGTGGCCGACCAGGCCGCCGAAGCTGCCGAACTTGTCGGCGCTGTCGGCCTTGGCGTTGAACACCGGGCCCTGCAGGATGGCCGCGGTGACGATCAGGCGGTTCTGCGCCAGGTCATAGGCCAGCGACGGCTGTTGCGGCAGCACGTCCCAGCGACGGTCGGCATTGCCCTTGCCGATGCGCTTCATCTCCTCGCGATGGCGCCAGGTCGAGGCGATCAGCATGTTGCCACCGAACGAGCCCCGGCCCATCGGCTGCACGGTGTAGTCGAGGTCGCGCAGCGGGGTGCCGATCTCGATCTTCAGCGCCGCCAGCTTGGCCTGTGCTTCAGCCTTGGCTTCGGCACTCATCCACGTGCTGTTCCTGACGGCCTCGATCTGCACCTCGCGGACCTTGTCGACGATCCATGCCGCCTGCCGGCGGTCTTCGGCCGAGAGATGGCGGGCAGCGTACTCGCGGCCGACCATCGGACCGGCCGCCACATTGATGGCATCGAGCACCGCTTCCCAGCGCTGCGGCGGCAGCGTCTGCCCGCGCAGTACGCGGCCGCGGAACTCAAACTCGGCGTCCCGGTAGGCCTTGGACAGGTACGGCGCCATCGAGTCGCCCACGCGCCAGCGCAGGTAGGCCTTCCACTGGTCCGGCTTGAGCTTGGTGACCATGCCATCCAGCTGCTGGAACAGGCCCGGGTCGGCCAGCGATACCAGATCGTCGTTCACACCCTGTACTTTCAGGAACGCCTCCAGCTGCAGGTTGCGGTAGCGGCTGTTGAGTTCCTTGGTGGAGATCGGCGCGTAGTTGTTGAACGGGTTGTTGATGCCGGCCAGCGACTGTGCATTGCGCGCCAGCTCGGTTTCCAGCGCGATCACCGCCTGCGACTCCGCATCGAGCTTGGCTGCCGGCGTACCGGTCAGCGCCAGGATCTGCTTGACGTAGGTGCGGTAGCGGCCCATCAGCGCCACGGTATCGGCATCGGTGCGGGTATAGAACGCCGGATCCGGCAGGCCCATGCCGCCCTGCATGAAGTAGCCGATATGACGGTCCAGTGCCTTCAGGTCGACGTCCGGACCGAAGTTGAAGGCGACCGGGATGCCGACCTGATGCAGTGCAGCGATCGACGCCGGCACATCCTTGGATTTCTTGATCGCATTGATGCGGGTCAGCAGCGGCGCGATCGGATTGGAGCCATCGGCTTCCACCGCCGCCTCGTCCAGGCCGCTGGCCCAGAAGTCGCCCAGCAGCTTCTGCACGTTGCCCTGCGGCGACGTCATGGCCGCATCGAGCAGTTCGCGCTGTTGCTGCCTGCTGCGCTCAACCAGCTGGCCCAGCGCGGTGGTGGCTCCGGTCTGCGGTACCGGGTTGGCCTTCAGCCAGCCAGCGTTGGTGGCGCCGTAGAAGTCGCTGCACTGGGCACTGACGGCCGGGGCGCGGGCGGCCTTTTTCTTTGCGGCGAACGCATCATGGCTCGGGACCAGGGTCGCCAGGCTGATGCCCAGGGCGATGGCAAGCGGACGGAAATTGGGCATGTAGAACGAATCCATGATGGATTGAGGGCGGGCGCACTATAGCAAGCCGCGCATGGGCGCAGCATGCACGTATCACGGTATGCCTGGCGGCCGTGGCGGGTCGCGCAAAAACAAGGGCCCGGGAGATCCCGGGCCCTTGCAGGTCTGCCTTGGCGTCAGCCGTGGCTTACCAGATCACCACCTGCTGCTCGCCGCTGCGCGCCATCGGTGCACCGGCCTTGCACTGGAACGCGGCCGCGAAGGTCGGCAGGTTCGAGGGCGCGCCCATCGCGCGGAACTGCGCCGGGGCGTGCGGATCGGTGGCCAGGCGGACCTTGGCGTTTTCCGGGGTGTACTTGGTACGCCACACGGTGGCCCAGTTGAAGAAGAAGCGCTGATCGCGGGTGAAGCCGTCGACCTTCGGATCTTCCTTGCCGGACGAGGCCTTCTGCAGCGCATCGTAGGCCGTGGCCAGGCCACCCAGGTCGGCGATGTTCTCGCCCAGGGTCAGGTGGCCGTTCACGGCCTGGCCGTCAACCTTGTACTGGTCGAACTGCTTGACCAGCTTGCCGGTCAGGCCTTCGAAGTTCTTCTTGTCGGCCGGCGTCCACCAGTCTTCCATGTTTCCGGTCGGCCCGAAGCGCGCGCCCTGATCGTCGTAGCCATGGGTCATCTCATGGCCGATCACCGCACCGATGCCACCGTAGTTCAGCGCATCGTCTGCCTTCGGATCGAAGAACGGCGGCTGCAGGATGGCGGCCGGGAACACGATCTCGTTCTGCAGCGGGTTGTAGTAGGCGTTGACCGTCTGCGGGGTCATGCCCCACTCGGTCTTGTCCACCGGCTTGCCGATCTTGGACAGGTTGAACTTGTAGTTGAACTCGTTGGCCGCACGCACGTTGGCCAGGTAGCTGTCGCGCTGGGTCTGCAGGCCCGACCAGTCACGCCACTTGTCCGGGTAGCCTATCTTCGGAGTGAAGGTTTCCCACTTCGCGATGGCCTTGGCCTTGGTTTCCTCGCTCATCCAGCTCAGACCCTGGATGCGTTCCTTCAGCGAGGCAGCCAGGTTCTTCACCAGTTCTTCCATCTTCGCCTTGGCTTCCGGCGAGAAGGCAACCTTCACGTACAGCTGGCCGAACGCTTCGCCGGCATCGTTCTCGATGGTGCCCAGCACGCGCTTCCAACGCGGCTTCTGTTCCTTCTGGCCGTTGAGGGTCTTGCCGTAGAACGCGTAGTTCTCCTGGACGAAGGCATCGGCCAGGTACGGCGAGGCGCCATCGACGGTGTGGAAGCGCAGGTAGGCGCGCCAGACCGACGGGTCGGTGTCGCCCAGCGCCTTGCTCACTTCCTCATGGAAGGCCGGCATCGCCAGCGAGAACTTCTCCGGCGCAGCAACGCCCTGCGACTTGAAGAACTCGGTCCAGCTGAAGTTCGGGGTCAGCTTGTCGGCGTCAGCCAGGGTGACCGGGTTGTAGTACAGCTCCACATTGCGCGACAGTTCGACGCGCGACTTGGACGCCTTGGCCAGGCGGGTCTCGAACTTGACCACGTCCTCAGCCTGCTTGGCGGCGTCGGCTGCCGGGACGCCGGACAGTTCCAGCACCTTGGCGACGTGCGCCTGGTAGGCCTTGAGCTTGTCGGCGTTCTTGGCGTCGGTGTAGTACGTGCTGTCAGGCAGGCCCAGGCCGCCCTGGCTGGCATAGGCCAGGTTCATGGTCGAGTTCTTGAAGTCGGCCTCGGCGCCGAAGCCGAACAGCACGTTCTCGCCCTTGGCTGCGCTGGTGCGCAGGTAGTCGGCGATGGCGGCCTTGTCCTGCAGGCCGTCGATGGCGGCCAGGTCGGCCTTCAGCGGCTCGATGCCCTGGGCGTTGATCTTGGCCTCATCCATGCCGGTGGCCCACAGGTCGCCGACGATCTTCTCGATGTGGCTCGGGTTCTTGACCTGCGCGACCTGCTCGGCCAGCTGGTGCTGCACTGCCACCGAACGCTCGTCGAGGATGGTGAACGCGCCCCAGCTGGTGCGGTCGCCGGGAATCTCGTTGGCGGCCAGCCACTTGCTGTTGACGTAGTCGCCGAATGCGGTGCAGGCGTCCAGGTTGGTGTCCAGATCGCTGGGCTGGAAGGCGTTATAGGCCGGCAGCTTGCTCTCATCCAGGGTGTAGGTGGTGGCTTCGGCGGCGGCCGGGGCAGGCGCGGCGGCCTCCTTGGCCGGGGTTTCGTTCTTGCCACAGCCGGCCAGCACGGCCGACACGGCCAGGCTGAGCAGCACGATCTTGGGAGTACGCGTGATCACTATGTTTGGCCTCCAGGCCGAGTGAGTCAGGGAAGAGCCGCGGGGACGGCCGTGGGCCGAACGATACGCCGCCAGCCTACCCCGCAAGGGTGTCGAAGGTCATGGGCGGGTGCAAGGGGCTGGATCGGGCCCTGCAAAAGACAGACCCGGCAAAAGCCGGGTCTGTCGGGGTGCTGCGGACTACGGCCCTATCAGAACCTGTACTTCAGACGCACGAACGGGGTGCGGCCGTACAGGTCGTACTGGGTGGCAAAGGCAGCGGTGTTGCCGTAGCGGGTGCCGGCGCCGGTGGAGATCAGTGCCGGCTTGGTGTTGAACACGTTGGCCACGCCCACCAGGATTTCCCAGTCGGCCTGCTTGTAGCTCAACGAAGCGGTGTGATACACGCGAGCGTCGGCGACCAGGTCGCGGTACGAGTCCGGACGGCCCTGGTAGGTGAAGCGCGAGTTGAGATTGGTGTTCTCGGTCTTGCCGATGTACTGGGTCAGCCAGTTGTATTCCCAGTCGCCGCGGGTCAGGGTCAGGCCCAGGTTGGCAACCAGGTCCGGACGGCCGATCAGGCCAAGCTGATCCGAGGAGGCCAGGCCGCTGGCCTCGGCGCTGTCGAACAGCTGTGCCACGTCTTCCACGGTGTAGGTGACCTGCGAATCCAGGGCGAACTTGCCGAAGCCGAACTCATGTTCCCAGTTCAGGGTCATGTCCCAGCCGCGGGTACGCTGCTGGTTGATGTTCAGGTACTGGGCGTAGATGTTGCGGATCGAATTCGCGTCCGGGCCGGTGGTCGGGTTGCGCTCCAGCAGGTCGCAGTAACGGTTCGGGAAGGTGTTCGAGCCGTAGCAGCCGGTGGTGATGTCCAGTGCACCCAGCGAGGTGATCTGGCCGCGGATATCGTAGTCGAAGTAGTCGATCGCCACGCTCAGGTCAGCGAACGACGGAGTGAACACGATACCGGCGCTCTTGGCGCGGGAGGTTTCCGGAACCAGGTTGCCGGCGCCGCCGCTGGTGAACACGGTGGCACTGGAGCCTGCGCCGATGTAATCGCCCGGGATGCCGGCGGCACCGCAGTTGGCACGGATATTGGTGTTGTCGCTCTCTTCCCAGCGGATGCAGGGATCGATCGCGGTCTGCGCCTGGAAGCCGGTCTGGTTGCCCAGGTACAGCTCGTACAGGCCCGGTGCACGATAGGAGGTACCGACGGTACCGCGCAGACGCAGCGACGGGATGATCTGCCAGTTCAGGCCGGCCTTCCAGACCTTGTCACTGCCGCTGACCGAGTCGTACTTGAAGATGCGGCCCGAAGCATTGGCGGTGAGCGATTCGATACCGGTGACGCCCTTGATCAGCGGGATGTCGAACTCGACGAAGGCTTCCTTCACCTTGTCGTTACCCTTGGTCACGTCGGCCGTCGATGCACCCCAGAGATCCTTGTAATTGGCGTCCGGCGTATCTTCGATGGAGTAGTAGCGGTATTCCAGGCCGAACGCGGCGCCCAGCGCACCTGCGGGAAGGTCGAACAGCTCACCGGAGAAGATCGCATTGACCGTCACGGTGTCATAGGTGGTCTTGCCGGTGGCGGTGATGCCCAGGATGTCGACCAGTTCGTCAACCTTGGCGCCGCTCAGATAGCCCGGGTCGAAGTAGTTCGCTGCCGGAGTATCGCCTGCGTTCGGAGTGGTCAGATCGCCGGTGATCGAGTTGCGGATGCCCAGCGAGCTGTACTTGCCGCTGGAGCGGCTGGCATTGGCATTGACTTCCCAGCCCCAGCTGCCGGAGAACAGACCATCGAACTTGTTCGCCAGGTAGTAGTAGTCGACCTCGGTCTGCGAGGACGACTTGAACGGCAGGACGGGCTGGGCGTAGCCGTTGGTGGTGCCCGGTGCCTCGACAGTCGGGAAGAACTGGCGCCACTGGAAGTTGTTGGTCTTGCGGTTGTTGTAGAGGAACTGGGTCTTCCAGTTGAACCCGTCAAAACCGAAGTCGGAAGCGAAGTAGGCCGACTTGCGCTCCTGGCGGTTGATGATGTGAGCCTGGCCCCATGCATCGAAGTTCAGCGGTTCTTCGTAGTAGGCGACCGGGCTGCCGTTGGCGTAGGTGCGGTTGGCGCGCGGGCGATAGCCCGGGAACGGACCCACGGTGCTGCCGTCCGGCGAGGGAATGTAACGGATCGGCGAGTCGTACTCATCGATGACGTTGATGAGCAGGTTGTTGCAGTTCGCAAGATTGGTCCCGGCGGTGATCGAATGATCCTGCCGGTCGATGCGGTTGCCGTTGGCGTCCTTGATCAGATCATTGCCGCAGTTCAGGAAGTCGCGGTCGCCGCGGGTCAGCTCGTTGTGGCGGTACCATTCGACGGCAGCGACGATGCTGCCCTTCTCGAAGTTCCAGCCATTGGCAAGCGAGCCCTGGAAGACTTCACCGCCACCTTCGGTCGGGATACGGCCGGTGACCGTCAGCTCCGGGCGCTCGAAATTCTTCTTGGTGATCAGGTTGACCACGCCGGCCACGGCGTCGGAACCGTAGATGGACGAGGAACCGTCCTTCACGATTTCCGCACGCTGCAGGATGGCGGTGGGAATGACGTTCAGGTCGAATGCGCCGACCGCGCCGCGGGTTCCGGCCGGGCCCGGACGCTGGCCGTCCAGCAGCACCAGGGTGCGGTTGGCACCCAGGCCGCGCAGCGAGAACGTCTGCACGCCGGTACCACCGTCAACGACGAAGCCACCGAACTGGTGGGTGATCTGGGTTTCAGCAGCACCGATAGCGGACTTCTGCAGGAACTCGCCCACCGACACCTGGCCCTGGGCAGCGTTGTGCTCGGTGTCGATGGTGAACACCGGCGACGACGTTTCGTAATCCGCACGACGGATCAGCGATCCGGTGACGGTGATCTTGTCAAGGTCGGTGGCGCGCTGGTTGTGGGCGGAAGTGCTTGACGCCGCGGCTTCCTGCTGGGTGGTCTCCTGGGCCAGGGCCGGTGCGGCCTGCAGGCAGGCCAGCACAGCGAGAGTGAGCGGGACGCGGCTTGGCTTGATGTGGCGGTTGGCGTTGCGCATTTCGATGTGATCCCCACTTGTTATGCTTCGGTTAATGGAGTGTATGTGCCACGTAAAGTAAATGCAACATGAATGGAGAATTGCTGTAACCCGTTGTTGCTAAGGGGAAATTCAGTGAACGGCGCATGAAAAAACCCCGCCGGGTTCAAGCCAGCGGGGTCCATGAACGGGCCAGCGTCCGGTTGCTTACAGGCCGCCCGGTCCGCACTCCTTGCTGAGGAAGTCCGCCATCAGCGGCAGCGTCGCGCGGTAGTGGCTGGGGTACCACGGCATGCTGTGCGGCATGTCCGGAATCAGTTCGAAGCGTGCGGGCACCTTGTCCTTGACGCCGTTGTAGAAATTCCTGGCGTGGGACGCGGGGGTGCGCACATCGCGGTCTCCCACGAAGGTCAGCAGGGGGATGGCGGCCTTGGCGGTGTTCTGCATCGGGTCCATGCCCTTCACGGTCTGTCCCTGCAGGATGCGCTGCAGACGGTTCTCGCTCCAGGAAACACCCAGGCGGGCGAGGTCGGTTACGGGGGCGCCGGCAATGGCGCATTGATAGGGCGACGGGCTGCGCACGACCGCAGCGGCCGAGGCGAAGCCGCCGTAGGAATAGCCGAAGATCGCGATGCGGTCCTTGGCCGCTATCCCCTGCTGCACAAGCCAGGCAGCCGCATCATCGTTGTCGTCCTGCATCGTCAGGCCCCACTGCTTGTCGCCGGCGATCCAGTGCTCACGCCCGAACCCGGTTGAGCCGCGGTACTGCGGCCGGATCACCGCGTACCCGCGCGAGGTGAAGAACGGCACCCAGCCGGACGCATCCCAGCCGGTGTAGTCACGGGCCCAAGGGCCGCCGTGCGGATGGACCAGCGCCGGCAACGCCGCGTCACCGTTCTTCCAGCCTGCGGGCAGGTCGACGATGGCGGGAATCTTGCGGCCGTCGCGGGCCGTGTACGTCACCCAGCGCTGCTCGCCGATCTGCTTGCCGTCCACCCAGGGGCGTTCGCTGCCGAGCGTTGTGACCTGCTTGCGATCCACCAGGATCTGGTAACTGGTGGGCGAGCTCGCGCTGTTGGTGGTGAACAGCACGCGGGACAGATCATCGTTGTAACCGGTGATGGCGATGTACTTGCCCGGATACGCCTGCTTGAGGCCGTCGTACAGGGCCTTCATCTGCGGATCGACATAGACCGCTTCACGGCGCGGGCCGTCGACATAGAAGCCCAGCACCTGGTTGAAGTTGCTGGGCTTGGTGCCCAGGATCAGGCCGCCGATCGGATACTCGGGATGAGCCGCCAGCGGTTCGTTGTCAAACGTTCTGCTGGCCGGGTCGTACAGTCGGGCCTGTACCTGGTCGGAGAACTTGTCGGTGAGGATGTACAGCTTGCCGTTCTGGTCATCGATGCCGACCACCTCCATCGTGTAGCGATCGGACAGGCGGGTGGTCAGCGTGTCGTGCTTCTCGAACTGGCCGCTGGCCTTGTTCTTGACCAGGATCTGCTGCTCGTAGTCGTTCGAGCCGGCCGGCTCGATCTGCGTACGCGTCAGCAGCTCGCCGTTGCGCGGGTGGAACAGGCCCGGGGTGGAGCGGGCGTCGCCACGGAACAGCAGCTCGGTCTGCCCGGTCTTGAGGTTGAACAGGTAATAGCTGGCCGAAAAATTGGTCTGGTTGATCTGCGAGATGATCACCTTGTCCGGATCCAGCGGAAGCGAATGCACCAGGGACGCGGTGCCGGCCAGCTCCAGGCAGCGCTGGGTCTGTTCGCTGATGCCGAGCTTGCGGGTGTTGTCCGCGAAAGCCTCGTCGAACTTTGTCTGGCTGCTGTCGGTGAGGAATGCCTTGGACAGGAACGTCTTGGTTGAGCCGACCGAGTTGCCTTCACCGCAGCCGGACAACTGCGCGGTCAGCTCCTGTCGGCCGATCACCAGGCTGCGACCCGCCTTGAGCGCGCTGGCGGCAATGAACTTCATGCGATCACCGGAAGGCGTGATCGCCACGGGCGCCGAACCGGGCACGTCCAGGTTCCAGTTGGCCAATGCGGTATCGCCATTGTTGCTGCCCGGCGCAGCAATGATTGCAACCAGCTGCTTGCCGTCAGGGCTCATGCTGACAGACTGGATGGCCGGGATCTTGGCGAAATCCTCGACCGGCAACGGTGTGGCGGAGGCGTGGATGACGTGCAGGCCAAGCAGCAGTGCGGTGGTGGCACCCAGACGGGCACGCGTGAGGCGGGTTTCCATGATCGACAGTTCCTTGTGGCGATTCGCATCAAGATGACCGGAAGATGAACGAGTGCTGCCCTTCCGTCAACTGCACGTGAAAGTGTCCACCTGTGCACCCAGCGGGGCAGAGAGGCAACGCCGCCGTGGGGAGGCCGACTTGAGAATCCATGCGCGGATCTGGGGCAATCCTGAATCAAGTCAGCATGCGCCCAGCTTGTATGATGTCGGGTTCTCCTTCCTGACTTTCCGCCGGAGCCCGCAGTGAACAGTCCGACCCGTCGTCCCCATGCAAGCCAGGTGCAGAAGGGGCTGGCACCGCACGCGCGCATCCGCAACGTGATCGCGGTGGGCTCGGGCAAGGGCGGTGTCGGCAAGTCCACCACGGCCGTCAACCTGGCGGTGGCGCTGCAGCAGCTGGGCGCGCGGGTGGGCGTGCTCGATGCGGACATCTATGGCCCCAGCGTTCCCGCCATGCTGGGCCTGTCCGGCCGCCCGGAAAGCCCGGACAACAAGAGCATCGAACCGCTGCGTGCCTTCGGCGTGGACACCATGTCGATCGGTTACCTGATCGAGGAAGACACGCCGATGATCTGGCGTGGGCCGATGGCGACCTCGGCAATGACCCAGCTGTTCAACGACACCCTGTGGGACGACCTCGACTTCCTGTTGATCGACCTGCCGCCCGGCACCGGTGACATCCAGCTGACGCTGACCCAGAAGATTCCGCTGGCCGGTGCGGTGATCGTCACCACGCCGCAGGACATCGCCACGCTGGATGCGAAGAAGGCACTGAAGATGTTCGAGAAGGTCGAAGTGCCGGTGCTGGGCATCGTCGAGAACATGGCGGTACATACCTGCAGCCAGTGCGGCCACGTCGAGCACCTGTTCGGCGAGGGGGGCGGGGAGCGTATGGCGGCGCAGTACGGCGTGCCGCTGCTGGGATCGCTGCCGTTGCAGATCGGCATCCGTGAGCAGGGTGACGCAGGCACACCGATCACCGCCGCGCAGGCGGATTCCCTGCCGGCCCAGGCCTATCGCCACGCTGCGCAGCGGCTCATCGAGGAAGTGGGCAAGCGCCCGCGTGCCTCGATCCCGATCCTGTCGTCGCTGCTGTAGGGACCGGCCGGGGAGGGCGGTGGCGCCCGGCCCCCTGCTAGAATCCTCGCGCCCCCTCGCACCCAGGACAGAGCATGAGCATCAAGAGTGACCGTTGGATCCGCCGCATGTCCGAACAGCACGGCATGATCGAGCCGTTCGAGGCCGGGCAGGTGAAGCAGGTCAACGGCCAGCGCATCGTCAGCTACGGTACCTCCAGCTACGGCTACGACGTGCGTTGCTCGCGCGAGTTCAAGGTGTTCACCAACATCAACTCGACCATCGTGGACCCGAAGCACTTCGATTCGGGCAGCTTCGTCGACATCACCGCCGACGAATGCATCATCCCGCCCAACAGCTTCGCGCTGGCGCGTACCGTGGAGTATTTCCGCATTCCGCGCGACACCCTCGTGGTGTGCCTGGGCAAGAGCACCTACGCGCGTTGCGGCATCATCGTCAACGTCACTCCGCTCGAGCCGGAGTGGGAAGGCCATGTGACCCTGGAGTTCAGCAACACCACGCCGCTGCCGGCGCGCATCTACGCCAACGAAGGCGTGGCCCAGATGCTGTTCTTCCAGGCGGCGGCCGATGATATCTGCGAAACGTCCTACAAGGACCGTGGTGGCAAGTACCAGGGCCAGACCGGCGTCACCCTGCCGCGCACCTGACGGACCGGTAGCGCCGGGTCATGCCCGGCGTCGCTCGATCGAAGGCGGCGCTTGCGCCGCCTTCGCTTATTTGCCGCGGCCGAACAGCATGGCGATGCCGACGCCGACCAGGGCCACCGGCCACCAGGTCAGCAGCAGCTTGGACAGGTTCAGGTGCGTCCAGCCCAGGTTGCTGGCAAGCATGAACAGCCCGATCAGGATCAGCAGGATGGCGGCGACGAGGTTGAATCGCATCGTGTCGGCACGGTCTCAGGAGTGGGCCGGATATCCTAGCCGTTCCTTCCAGTAGGCGACATGCTGCTGCAGCGCGTCCGGTTCGTAGCGGTGCGCAGGACCGCTGCCCCACACCGGTCCCGGCCACGCCGGATCGCCGTCGTGGCGGCCGATCACGTGGAAATGCAGCTGGCGCACGATGTTGCCCAATGCGCCGATGTTGATCTTCTCCACCCCGTCGGAGCCCTTCAGGGCCTTGCAGGCGCGGTTGAGTTCGGTGCGCAGCTTGTCCTGCTGGTCGCCGTCCAGTTCGATCCACTCCGTTACCCCGGCCAGACGCGGCACCAGGATCAGCCAGGGAAACCGTTCGTCGTTCATCAACCGCACTTGCGACAGCGGGCCTTGCGCCACCAGAACGCTGTCGGTGGCCAGGCGGGAATCAAGTTCGAAATCGCTCATCCAAGATGCTCCGTGAAGAAGTCCAGGGTGCGTTGCAGCGCCAGGGTGGCGCTGTCTGGATCATACGCATGTCCGACCTCGCGGTTGAAGGCATGGTCGGCCGGGTAGACATAGGTCGCCATCTGCGGCAGCTTCTGGCGATGCGCCTCCACGGCCTCAGGTGGGATGCTGCGGTCCTGCGCGCCGAAGTGGAAGATCACCGGCGCCTTCGGTGTCTCGTCCAGATACTGCACGTTGCGTGCGCCGTAATAGCTCACCGAGGGCAGGCCGAGGCGCAGCGCGGACAGCATCGCCACCGTTCCGCCCCAGCAGTAGCCGACCGTGCCGACCTTGCCGAAGGGGGCAAGCCGGGTTGCTGCGGCGCGCACCACTTCCAGTGCCCGTTCAATGCCCAGCGCACTTACCCGTTCCAGGCCCTGTTTCACCCCTTCAGGGTCATAGGGCAGGGTGTCGGGGTCGGCGTCCGGGCCATCGACCAGGTCGAAGAACGACGGCGCCAGCACGGCATAGCCTTCGGCGGCGAAGCGCTCGGCCACGCCACGGATGTGCGGATTGGCGCCGAAGATCTCCTGCACGACCACCAGGCCGCCACGCGGCGTGCCCGCCGGCAGGGCCTGCCAGGCCCGGACCGGGCCATGATGCGTATCCAGGGTGATCCATTCGGACATCGTCGGGTTCCTCATAGCAGTGGACAGGCCTGCATTGTCGGCGCTGGGCGGGTTAGCGCGGCGTCTGCGGCTGTGCGTGATCGGGCGGCTGATGCATCGAGCGACGTCGGATCGCGACTTGACCGAATGCGTCGCGGACGATCCTGCCAGGGATTCTGACATCTGATCCGGCCTGGCTCTGACAGTAGATTCAGTAAAGCACCTGCTGAAGCCAAGAGGGCGAGCAGATAGCGTTTCGTTCGCGGAACTCCAGTCTGGAGGGGCGATGTGGGGCTGATCATATCTCGGCATGTTTCCGGGGCGCGGCGTGAAGGCGCAGGCGCCCGATAAATGGAGTTTCATGAAATGAAAAAGGAATTCCGCCTTCTGTGTGCATTGGGGATGGCAACAATGCACACGGTGGCTATGGCCAACCAATCGTCGTACCAGGACCGCCAGATGGCGTCATCGGATGGCAGGCAGTGGGTTGAGCGGACGGTGCGCCTCTCTGATTTCGAAGGCGGCGACGTGGCTGTCCAGGTGCTCCTTTTCAAGGATGGAAAGGGCGGTTCTGTATATCGTTACGACGATCAGAATGAAGCCACAAAGCTCTACCACCAGGCCGCCTGCGAAGTCATGAACTCCAAGGCGCGCCGTGGCGAAACCGTGATATCTGGCGAGTCGGCAGTCGTTGGTTGGTCCTGTGAGGGTGATTCAGATCCAGCGGAGGATTCGAATCCAGCCTCCAGCGACATGACGCAGCCCAGGGCGGGGTACTACGTCTTTGCATTGGCGCCCAGTGGGAGTGCGCCAATCGGAGTCAACTTCAATTCGGTGGTAACTGCTCGTTTCGAGAATTCGTTGGCAGGGAAATCTACAGGCGCTGCATGACCTCCGCGAGCGATGAATACGCGGGCCCAACAAACAACGGATCAATCAACGTCTATTGATGTCGCAATCAACGCTCCCGTGGGGCCGTGGCGACGGTGGACCGTGAGACGATTGCCGCTCCGTGAGCGTCGAGCCTTCGCAGCGCGTTCCGCCGGGTCGAGCCGGAGCTCCAGCTCAAGCCGCCGGGGCCTTGACGCGTTCACGGGTACCCCGCTGATGGAGATGGCACGTGGGGCCGAATCCGGGACGCTCCCCTCAGTACACCCCGGGGCCGTTCAGAGCGCGGCCCTCAACCCCGGTATACTGGCGCCCTTTCAGGCCCCGGCCCCCAGGAACCCCTGCCACTCCGGCAGGGGCCCAGGCCCCCAGAGTCCCGCGATTCCATGTCCCAGCTGAACCCCAAAGTCGGCTTCGTCAGCCTTGGCTGCCCGAAGGCCCTTGTCGATTCCGAGCGCATCCTGACCCAGCTGCGGTCGGAGGGATACGACATCGTCCCGTCCTATGACTCGGCCGACGTGGTGGTGGTCAACACCTGCGGCTTCATCGACTCGGCGGTGACGGAGTCGCTGGACGCCATCGGCGAGGCGATGAACCAGAACGGCAAGGTCATCGTCACCGGCTGCCTGGGCAAGCGCCCCGAACAGATCCGTGAGGCGTACCCGAACGTGCTGGCGGTGTCCGGCCCGCAGGACTACCAGAGCGTGATGGAGGCGGTGCATGAGGCGCTACCGCCCCGGCATGATCCGTTCGTGGACCTGGTGCCCGACTACGGCATCAAGCTGACCCCGCGCCACTACGCCTATCTGAAGATTTCCGAAGGCTGCAACCACGCGTGCAGTTTCTGCATCATTCCGTCGATGCGCGGCAAGCTGGTCTCGCGCCCGGTCGATGAAGTGCTGCGCGAAGCCGAGCGCCTGGTCCGGGGCGGTGTGCGTGAGCTGCTGGTGGTATCGCAGGACACCTCCGCCTACGGCGTGGACGTGAAGTACGCCGAGAAGATGTGGCGCGACAAGGCCTACCAGACCCGCCTGAAAGCGCTGTGCGAGGGCCTGTCCGAACTGGACGCGTGGGTGCGCATGCACTACGTGTACCCGTACCCGCACGTGGATGACGTGGTGCCGTTGATGGCCGAGAACCGCATCCTGCCGTACCTGGACATTCCGTTCCAGCACGCCAGCCCGCGTATCCTGCGACTGATGAAGCGCCCCGGTGCGGTGGAAAAGACGCTGGAGCGCGTGCAGAACTGGCGCCGCATCGCGCCGGACATCACCGTGCGTTCGACCTTCATCGTCGGTTTCCCGGGCGAGACCGAAGCGGAGTTCGAGGAGCTGCTGTCGTTCCTCGATGAGGCGCAGCTGGACCGCGTGGGTGCGTTCGCGTATTCGCCGGTCGAGGGTGCTACCGCCAACGCTCTTCCGGACCCTGTCCCGGAAGAGGTGAAGCAGGAGCGCCTGGCGCGCTTCATGGAAAAGCAGGCACAGATCTCGGCCGCACGTCTGGAGGCCAAGATCGGCACGGTGCAGCAGTGCCTGGTCGATGCCATCGAAGGTGACATCGCCGTGGCCCGTTCCAGGGCCGATGCACCGGAAATCGATGGACTGGTGCATATCCAGAATGCCGACCAGGTGCCGCTGCGCGTAGGCGAATTCATCAACGTGGAAATCACCGAGAGCGACGAACACGATCTGTATGGCGACGCGCTGCCGCCGACCACGCGCCCGGCCTTCGACCTGAAGGTGCTCTGATCATGGCCGAGGGTGCTGCCGGCCACGCTGGCAGCCCTCGGCGATTCGTGCCGCCGCCGCGCGCGGCGGTGGACCCGGCGGTGTTCGATCATCCGCTGTTTGCCCGGGTGCGTGCCTTCCGCGATCTTCTGTCCGGCGACCGCTGGCCGACTGTTGCCGAGCTGGATGCGCGGCTGGCGTTGCGCGGGCGGCGACTGGTCGAGCAGGATGCGGCGTTGCTGGCCGATGGCCTGCACTACGAAGTGCGCATCGCGCAGGGGCGTATCGCCACCCGTGCGGCGAGCTGGCACGATCTGTTCAATGCACTGGTATGGGCGTGTCACCCGCAGCTGAAGCACGTGCTCAACAGGCGGCAATGCCTGCATGTCGCCACGATGCCAACCGGTCAACGCAATCGCGCGCAGGCGGCGCTGACCCAGTTCGACGAGAACGGCGTGATCGTGTGCGTCAGGGACGATGCGCTGATCGCTGCGTGGGACGCCCACGATTGGCCGATGCTGTTCGCGCCGCCGCACTGGCAGGCCGGTCGCATCACCATCGCCGCGGTGTTCGGCCATGCACTGATGGAACAGGCGTTGCTGCCGGGGCGCCTGCTGGTCGGCAAGTGCGTGGTGGTGCGCGGCGATGATGAGGGTGCCTGCATCGAGAGCGTGGCCCGGGCGATCGAGCAGGGCGCGACGGTGACCGATCCGCTGCAGCTGCGCCCGCTGCCACTGGCCGGAATCCCCGGCTGGCACCCGCAGCAGGACGCCGCCTTCCATGGCAACGCCGACTACTTCCGCCCGCTGCGGCAGGGCCGCCTGTACCCGCCGCCGCTCTTGCCCCGGTAGCGCCGGGCCATGCCCGGCGCTGGATTGACAGCAACGCCGGGAGGGCTCGGTGTTACGAAGACGGGTACTCGACGCTGATCACCGCGAAGGTGAACCGGCCGCCCGGCAGTTCCACCGAGAATTCATCGTCCAGGCGCTTCTTCAGCACGGCCCGCGCCAGCGGCGAGTCGATGCTGATCCAGCCCAGGCCGGCGTCGGTTTCATCCGGCCCAACGATGCGGTAACGGCTGGTCTCACCACTGTCGATGTTCTCCAGTTCGATCCATGCACCGAAGAACACCGCTTGTGGATCGGTCGGCGTGGTATCGACCACGCGCAGCGATTCGAGCCGCTTGGTCAGGTAGCGCACGCGGCGGTCGATTTCACCCAACTGCTTCTTGCGGTAGGTGTACTCAGCGTTCTCCGAGCGGTCGCCCTCGGCGGCGGCAGCGGCCAGCGCCTTCACCACCTCGGGCCGGCGTACCCGCCACAGGTCGTCCAGCTCGGCTTTCAGCCGGGCGTGGCCGGCGGCGGTGATCAGGGCGGTGCTTTTCTCTGCGGGCGGACGCCAACGGGACATGTAATACAGCTTCTTCTCAGGAATACGAAAGGGCCTCAGCGCTTGCCGCCGAAGATGCCGCCCAGGATGCCGCGCACGATCTGGTTGCCCAGCTTGGTCCCGACCGTGCGCGTGGTCTGCTTGGCCATGGTTTCAATCATGCCCTGGCGACGCTTGGTGCCGAAGATCGCATCCTTGATCGCCTGGCCGAATCCACCTTCCTGTGCCTCGTCCTGCTCGCGGCTGCGCGCGGCCGGGGTCTGGGCCTGCTCCACGCTCTTCTGCGCCCGCTGGGCCAGCAGCTCGGCGGCCGATTCACGGTTGACCGCCGTGTCGTAGCGGCTGCCGACCGGGCTGCCGGCACGCACCTGCGCGCGCTCGGCCTCGGTGACCGGCCCCATCCGGCAGCGGGGCGGCGCGATCATCGTCTGCTGGACCGGCATCGGCACGCCCTTGTCCTGCAACGTGGAAACCAGTGCTTCACCGGTGCCGAGCTGGCTCAGCACCTTGGCGACATCCAGCTTCGGGTTCGGCACGAAGGTTTCGGCAGCGGTCCTGACCGCCTTCTGGTCGCGCGGCGTGAAGGCCCGCAGCGCGTGCTGCACGCGGTTGCCGAGCTGGCCCAGGATGTTGGAGGGCACGTCGTCGGGGAACTGCGAGCAGAAGTACACGCCCACGCCCTTGGAGCGGATCAGTCGCACCACCTGCTCGATGCGCTGCACCAGCGAGGAAGGCGCATCGTCGAACAGCAGGTGGGCCTCGTCGAAGATGAACACCAGCTTGGGCTTGTCGAGGTCGCCCACTTCCGGCAGCTGTTCGAACAGTTCCGACAGCAGCCAGAGCAGGAAGGTCGAGTACAGCTTGGGCTTGAGCACCAGCTGGTCGGCGGCGAGGATGCCGATCACACCGCGGCCGTCGTGATTGACCCGCATGATGTCGGCCAGTTCCAGTGCCGGCTCGCCGAAGAAATTCTCACCGCCGTCCTGCGCCAGCCGCAGCACGGCACGCTGGATCGCTGCGATCGACTGCGCGCTGACCAGTCCGTACTCGGTGGAAATGTCCTTGCGCTCTTCGGCGACCAGGCCGAGCAGGGCGCGCAGATCATCCATGTCCAGCAACAGCAGGCCACGGTCGTCGGCCAGCTTGAACACGATGTCCAGCACGCCGGCCTGGGTGTCGTTCAATTCGAGGATGCGCGCGAGCAGGGTCGGCCCCATCTCGCTGACGGTGGTGCGCACCGGGTGGCCGAGTTTTCCGTACAGGTCCCAGAAGATGGCCGGGCTGCCCGCCGGCGCATAGTCGGCCACGCCGATGTCCGCAGCGCGCTTCAGCAGCGCTTCGCTGCCCGTGCCGGGCACGGCCAGGCCGGACACATCGCCCTTTACATCGGCGAGGAACACCGGAACCCCGAGCCGCGAGAATCCTTCGGCCAGGGTCATCAGGGTCACGGTCTTGCCGGTGCCGGTGGCGCCCGCCACCAGCCCGTGGCGGTTGCCGAGTTTCGGCAGCAGGGTGACGGCCACATCGTCGGTGATGCCTTTGCCGAGCAGAATCGGATCCATGGTCCAGCCCTTGTGGTGAATGCGCCCAATGTTAACCGGCAGCGATGACGGCCCGAAGGTCGGCTTGCCCCGACCTTGGCGGCGCCGCTACTCTGCCTGCCTGTTTCGCACACAGTGCCAAAAATGCCCGTTCCTGTCCTGATTTCCCGCACCTGGCCGTTGCTGGCCCTGGCTGGCCTGGTTTCCCTGGCCCCCGATGCCCACGCCCAGCGGGTTTCCGCCCGGGACAAAGTGAAGGTAGATGCCCTGCAGCAGCGCATGACGGCTGCCGAGAAGCGTTACAGCGATGCGCTGCTGCTGGTGGCCAACGCCGACCCCAAGGGCAGCAACGAGGCCGACGCGGCGCTGGAGGACATGGAGGATGTCATCAGTGAGTGCGTGAAGCAGAAGGGTTGTCAGATGAGCAACATGCTGGCCACCTACAAGCGCCTGCTCAAGCGCGATGCCGATGCGGCCGCGGAAGACGAGGGCGGTGAACTGCCCGCCGAGCGGCTGGAAGCCGACCCCGACCATATCGGTCCGTTGACCGCCGACGTGCCGGAAGCCGCACGCGCAGCGGCACTGCTCAACGACAAGCGGCACGCCTTCGACAACATGGTCGAGTACAACCCGGCCGTCCAGGCCGGCATCCGCCGCTGGCTGACCGACATGCGTCCGGCGCTGCTGACCAGCTACGAGAACTACCAGAACCTGCGTGCCGTGATGTGGCCGGAGTGGGAAAAGCGCGGCCTGCCCGAAGCGCTCCTGTTCGGCATCATGGCCAAGGAATCCAATGGCCGCGTGCATGCGTCCTCGCGCGCTGGCGCCGCCGGCCTGATGCAGTTCATGCCGGCCACCGGGCGGCGTTTCGGCCTCGGTCCGGACGGCACCGGTTTCGATACCCGCTTTGATGCCCACAGCGCTGCTGAAGCCAGTGCGACCTATCTCAACGAGCGCATGCGCGAGCTCAACAACAACATCGAGTTGTCGCTGGCCGGGTACAACGGGGGTGAAGGGCGCGCCCTGCGCGTGGCGCGCGAGAATCCGGGGCAGAGCTTCTGGGTCGACCGTGTCTACAACCAGTTCCCCGGTGAAACCAAGGATTACGTGCCGATGGTGATTGCTGCGGCGTGGATCTTCCTGCACCCCCAGCAGTACGGCGTGGAGTTCCCGAAGATCAGCGCGCAGCCGGCCACCCTGCGCCTGGCGCGCTCGACCACCATCTACGAGCTGACGATCTGCCTGGGCAGCCACGGCACCCGTGATGGCTACATGCGTGCGCTGCGCAACCTCAATCCGCGTTATGAGGCTGATGGCTGGATTCCGGCCGGCACCCTGATCAACGCAACCACCCGCATCGCGAGCCTGTATCAGCGCAACTGCGTGAGCGGACCGCGTGCCGACCTGGCGCGCACCCTGATCACGGCCGACCTCAATGCCGCCATCGTGCGGCCAAGCGCTGCCAGCTACACCGGCAGCGTGGCGGTGGGCGGCGTGGTGCCGGTGGCCGATGCAGCCAGTTCGACCAGCGTACCGACCGCACCGGTGGCGGCAGTGGCCGCGCCTCGGCCGGCACCGGCCGCGCGACCGAAGCCGGCACGCAGCTACAAGGTCGGCCGCGGCGAGACGCTGGGCCGCATCGCGGCCAAATTCCAGTGCGACGTGTCGACGCTGGCACGCGCCAACGGTCTGAAGGCACCAGCCTACAGCCTGCGCCACGGCCAGGTGCTGAAGCTGCAGGGCTGCGAAAAGTAATCTCCACGACCTCTGGAACTGCCATGGACCTTGAAGCAACCCGCAACCTGTTCGCCAATCTGCGCGAAAACACCGACTGGGACATCAGCGGCCCGCTGCTGTGGGGCTATTTCTTCGTGCATTCCACTGCCAAGCCGCTGCAGGCACTGGCCGCGCATCTGCAGGCGCAGGGCTACACCCTGGTGGAGGTGTTCGAGCAGGAGCCGGACGAGGGGGACGCGCCGTTCCACGTGCTGCATGTGGAGCGCGTGGAGGTCCACGACGAAGCGTCGCTGGATCGCCGCAACCAGGAGCTGGCAGCGCTGGCAGCGCAGATGGGTGTGGAAGACTACGACGGCATGGACGTCGGCCCGGCCCCCACCCTGCAGTAGGGGCCTGTGCGTAGTGCCGGGCGCGTGCCCGGCGCTGCGCAGCAACCCGGTGGCGGGATTGTCAGCGCAGCGTGGCCAGGGCCTGGCCGAGCTGCACCGGTGACTCCGCCGCCAGGTGTGGAGCGAACTCCGCCACGCCCGGCGGCAGCAGCACGACCACGGTCGAGCCATAGTTGAAGCGTGCCATCTCCGCGAAGCGCTCCAGGCGGATGCCCTGGCCGCGATAGTCCTTGCGGGTGATGCGGTCACCGTACTGAGGGATCTCCTCACCGCTCCACACTGTCTCCACGCCGGAGACCAGCAGCGCGCCGACCATCACGCTCACCATCGGGCCGAAGCTGGTATCGAAATGGCAGACCAGGCGCTCGTTGCGTGCGAACAGGCGTGGCACGCCTGCCACGGCGGCCGGACCCACGCTGAAAAGGCGGCCTGGCACATGCACGGTCTCGCGCAGGGTGCCGGTCCAGGGCATGTGCACACGGTGGTAGTCGCGCGGGGACAGGTAGACGGTCGCGTACAGGCCGTCGTTGAACGGCTTGGCGTCCTCGGCGCTGCCCAGCAGCTCGGCGGCGGTGAACGACTGGCCCTTGGCCTGGAAGATGCGGCCGGCCTCGATGTTGCCGAGCTGGCTGACACGGCCGTCGGCCGGCATCACCAGGGTGCGCGGATCGGCATCGGCCACGCGTGCGCCCGGTTTCAGCGCACGGGTGAAGAACTGGTTGAAGGTGGCGTAACTGCGCGGGTCGGGGTTGGCGGCTTCGTCCAGATTGACGTTGAACCTGCGGCTGACGGTGTCGATCAGCCAGCGCGACACGCGCGGGTTGTCCGAGTACGCCAGCGAGCGCGCCATCGAGGACAACAGGCGATGGGGCAGGGCGTATGTCAGGGCGGTGGTGAGGCTCATGGGGCGGTTTTCTCGGTCAGCTTCTGCAGGTCGCGGGCGATCGCCGGCGCGTTGAACGGGGGGCGCACCAGGCCGGCGAGCCGGCCCTGCGGATCGAGCACGGCCAGGCTGGCCGAGTGCTCGACGGTGTAATCCTCGGGATTCTCGTCGAAATGCTTGCCCGGCACCTTCTGGAACACGAAGCCCAGTGCGGTGGCGAAGCGTTCCAGCGAAGGGACGTCGGCGGTGGCCGCCAGGGTGTCCTTGTGGAAGCCGTGCGCGTACTCGCCAAGGCGGGTGGCGCTGTCACGCTCGGGATCGACGGAAACGAACAGCACCCGCGGACGCAGCCCGTCGGGCAGTGCTTCCCACTGCTGCTGCGCACCGGCCAGTTCGGCCAGGGTGGTCGGGCACACGTCGGGGCAGAAGGTGAACCCCAGGAACACCAGGGTCCAATGGCCCTTCAACTCGCCCGGAATGAGCCGCGTGCCATCGGACTGGGCCAGGTTGAAGTCGGGCAGCTCGCGCGGCTGCGGGTACAGGGTGATCGCTTCGGTGGCCGGCTGGCCGGCCGGGGGCTTCGGAGCAAAGACCTGCTGCGCGGCGAGCAGGCCCAGGCCCGCCGCCAGGGCGATCAGCAGGATGATGCCGACGTTGCGATTGAACATGGGAGCCCCCGCGCGAAGTGGTCCCCATCATACCGGCTGCGGCCTGATCGTTTCCGTCGCAACGGATGCCGGCGCAGGCGCCAGCCCCTATAATCGGGGGCCACTTTGCCCGCAGTACCGCCATGACCGCTGAAACGGCCGCCGAACTCCACACGATCATCGACCTGATCCGCTACGGCACCAGCCGTTTCAACGCCGCCGGGCTGACCTTCGGGCACAGCTACGACAACGCCCTGGACGAGGCGACCCAACTGGTGTTGCACAGCCTGCACCTGCCGCATGACCTGGGCCCGGCGTATGGCCAGGCGCGGTTGCTGCAGGAGGAGAAGGTGCGGGTGCTGGAGCTGTTCCAGCGCCGCATCGACGAACGTATCCCGGCCGCCTACCTGACCGGCGAGGCGTGGTTCGCCGGCCTGAGCTTCAAGAGCGACGCGCGCGCCCTGGTGCCGCGTTCGCCGATCGCCGAGCTGATCGAGTGTGGTTTCGAACCCTGGCTGGCCGGCCGCGACGTCAGCCGCGCGCTGGATCTGTGCACCGGTTCGGGCTGCATCGCCATCGCCATGGGCCACTATTACCCGAACTGGGAGGTGGACGGCGTGGACCTGAGCGACGACGCATTGTCGCTGGCCGAAGAGAACAAGGAGCGCCTGCAGGCGCACAATGTCACGCTGATCAAGTCCGACCTGTTCAGTGGCCTGACCGGCCGCCATTACGACCTGATCGTCACCAACCCGCCGTACGTCACCAACGACGAGACCGATGCCCTGCCGCAGGAATATTCCTACGAGCCGGAAATGGGCCTGCGTGCCGGCGATGACGGCCTGGACCTGGTGCTGAAGATCCTGCGCGATGCGCCGCTGCACCTGAGCGAGGACGGCCTGCTGATCTGCGAAGTGGGCGAGTCCGAGCAGCACCTGGTCAAGCTGCTGCCGGAAGTGGACTTCGCCTGGATCGAGTTCAAGGTCGGGCAGATGGGCATCTTCGCGGTCGAATGCCGCGAGCTGATCGCCCACAGCGCCCGCATCACCGAACTGGCGGCGCAACGGCCGTGAGCTCCAATTCGTTCGGCAAGCTGTTCACCGTCACCACGTTCGGCGAGTCGCACGGGCCGGCCATCGGCTGCGTGATCGATGGCTGTCCGCCCGGGCTGGCGCTGGATGCGGCCGAATTTGCCCACGATCTGCAGCGCCGTGCCACCGGCAAGAGCCGGCACACGTCGGCGCGGCGCGAGGCCGACGAGGTCGAGATCCTGTCCGGCGTGTACGAGGGCCTGACCACCGGCACGCCGATCGCGCTGCTGATCCGCAACACCGACCAGCGCAGCAAGGACTACGCGAACATCGGCCAGCAGTTCCGGCCCGGCCATGCCGACTACAGCTACTGGCACAAGTACGGCATCCGCGATCCGCGGGGCGGTGGCCGTTCCTCGGCGCGCGAGACCACCATGCGCGTGGCCGCGGGCGTGGTCGCCAAGAAGTGGTTGGCCGAGCGCTTCGGCGTCACCGTGCGCGGGTATCTGTCGCAGCTGGGCGGGATCACGCCTGCAGGTTTCGACTGGTCGGCGGTGGAAGACAATCCGTTCTTCTGGCCACACGCCGCGCAGGTGCCGGAGCTGGAGGCGTACATGGATGCGCTGCGCAAGTCCGGCGATTCGGTCGGCGCGCGCGTGGACGTGGTTGCCGACAACGTGCCCCCGGGCTGGGGCGAGCCGATCTACGGCAAGCTCGATGGCGAGCTTGCGGCGGCGCTGATGAGCATCAACGCGGTCAAGGGCGTGGAGATCGGCGACGGGTTCGCCAGCGCGGCCCAGAAGGGCACTGAACACCGTGACCTGCTGACCCCGCAGGGTTTCGCCAGCAATCACGCGGGCGGCATCCTGGGCGGCATTTCCACCGGCCAGCCGGTGGTTGCGTCGATGGTGTTGAAGCCGACCTCCAGCCTGCGCCTGCCGGGCCCATCGCTGGACACCGCCGGCAACGTGGTCGAAGTGGTCACCACTGGCCGCCATGATCCCTGCGTCGGCATCCGCGCCACGCCGATCGCCGAAGCGATGGTGGCACTGGTGCTGATGGACCAGGCATTGCGTCACCGCGCGCAATGCGGCGATGTCGGCACCATCACGCCCCGCATTCCCGGGCAGGTCGATGGCTGAAACGCGGCCGACGGTGTGGGTGAGCCAGCCGCTGATCGAGGCGGCCATCGCGCCGCTGCGTGATCGCGTGCAGCTGCGCACCACCGACGCCGTCACCGTGTGGTCGCCTGAGCAGATCGCCGCACAACTGGCCAGCGCCGATGGCGCGATCATCACCCTCAACGAGCGTATCGGCGCGGCCGAGCTGGCCAATGCCTCGCGGCTGCAGGTCGTTGCCAACGTCGGCGTGGGCTACAACAACCTGGATGTGACCGCGCTCAGCGCGGCGGGCATCCTGGCCAGCAATACCCCCGACGTGCTTACCGAGACCACCGCCGATCTGGGCTTCGCACTGCTGATGGCCGCCGCGCGCCGGATCACCGAATCCGAACGCTGGCTGCGTGAAGGGCACTGGCAGCAATGGTCGTTCCAGACCATGCTCGGTGCCGACATCCACGGCAGCACCCTGGGCATTCTCGGCATGGGGCGGATCGGCCAGGGCATCGCCCGTCGCGGCGCGCATGGTTTCGGCATGAAGGTGCTGTACCACAACCGCTCGCGACTGCCAGCAGATGCCGAAGCAGCAGTCGGTGCCGCTTATGTCGATCTGGATACGCTGCTGGCGCAGTCCGACCATCTGGTGCTTGTGCTGCCTTACACCCCGGCCTCGCACCACCTGATCGACGCCGCTGCGCTGGCGAAGATGAAACCGACGGCCACGCTGGTGAACATCGCGCGCGGAGGCCTGGTCGACGAAACAGCGCTGGCCGATGCACTGGCCCATGGGCGCCTGGCCGCTGCCGGGCTGGACGTCTACGAAGGCGAGCCGGCCGTACGCCCGGAACTGCTGGCGCTGCGCAACGTCGTGCTGACCCCGCACATCGGCAGCGCGTCGCTGGCCACGCGTACGGCGATGGTGCAGCGGGCCGTGGACAACCTGCTGGCCGCGCTCGGCCTGGCCGGCGGGCCGGCGCACATGCCGAGCGCGATCAATGCCGACGCGGCGCTGGCCGCACGTGCCGCCCTGGGCAAAAAAAACGGGAAACGATAGGGAGCCTCCGCGCGTTCCGTCCGAGGAGGTTCCCCGAACCCAGCTGTCGTGCGTGAATTTTTCCCATCCGTTTTCTTGAGAGTTCCCCCCATGAGCAATGCACAACGCCGCTTCCATGTCGCCATCGTCGGTGCCACCGGCGCCGTCGGCGAGACCATGCTGGCCATCCTGGCCGAGCGCGGTTTCCCGGTCGGAACCCTGAGCCTGCTTGCCTCCGAGCGTTCGGCCGGTGGTGAGGTCGAGTTCAACGGCGAGAAGGTCAGGATCCAGGACCTGGCGAGCTTCGATCCGAAGGGTGTGGAGATCGCCCTGTTCTCCGCAGGTGGCAGCGTCTCCAAGGAGTACGCACCGAAGTTCGCCGCCGCCGGTGCGGTGGTGATCGACAACTCCTCGGCCTTCCGTTACGACGATGACGTGCCGCTGGTGGTATCGGAGGTCAATCCGGACCAGATCGGCAATCGTCCGCGCGGCATCATCGCCAACCCCAACTGCTCGACCATGCAGATGCTGGTCGCGCTGGCGCCGCTGCATCGTCGCTATGGCATCGAGCGCATCAACGTCTCCACCTATCAGTCGGTATCCGGCGGTGGACGCTCCGCACTGGAGGAGCTGGGCAAGCAGACCGGCCAGCTGCTGAGTTTCCAGGAGATCGATCCGCAGCGTTTCCCGGTGCAGATCGCCTTCAACCTGATCCCGCACATCGACGACTTCCAGGACAACGGATTCACCAAGGAAGAAATGAAGCTGGTGTGGGAAACCCGCAAGATCCTGGGCGACGACAGCATCCTGGTGAACCCGACCGCGGTGCGCGTGCCGGTGTTCTACGGCCATTCCGAGTCGGTGGCGATCGAGACCCGCGACAAGGTCACCGTGGCCGAGGCCCGTGCGCTGCTTGAACAGTCGCCCGGCATCGAGGTGGTCGACCGCCATGAAGCCGGCGGCTATCCGACGCCGGTCACCCACGCATCGGGCACCGATGCGGTGTACGTCGGCCGCATCCGCGAGGATCTGTCGCATCCGCGTGGCCTCAATCTGTGGATCGTGTCGGACAACGTGCGCAAGGGCGCAGCCCTGAACGCGGTGCAGCTGGCAGAGCTGGTCGCTGCCGAGCAGCGTTGATCGACAGCCCGGGCGCCCTGGGCTGCTCTGTGCGTGCGGACCCCGGTCCGCACGCTTTATAGTGTCGCCCATGAATAAACGGGCCAAGGGCGCATCGCGCCCGCTCACCTATCTGTCTGCCGCACTGCTGGCTCTGGCCAGCAGTCCGGTGTTCGCGCTGGGGCTGGGCGACATCCGCGTCCTGTCCAGACCCGGTCAGCCGCTGCTGGCGGAGATTCCGGTGGTGTCCGCCGATCCTTCGGAGCTGGAGAATCTGCGCGTGGCGCTGGCATCGCCAGCCACGTTCGAACGTGTCGGCCTGCAACAGCCGACCGGCCTGGTGGGCGAGCTCCAGTTCGAGCTGACCCGCAATGCGCAGGGGCGGGCCGTGGTGCGGGTCACCTCGCAGATGCCGGTGGAGACGCCGTCGCTGAGCTTCCTGGTCGAGGCCGACTGGGGGCAGGGACGGTTGGTGCGCGAGTATTCGGCCCTGATCGATGCGCCCTCCAGCGCGCTGGCCGTGGCGGAACCGGAAATCGTCGCACCGGCGGGCACGCTCTCCAATACCATCGCCCGCGATCCGCCCGCCGAGGCGGCGGTACCGGCGCCTGCACAGGGCGGGACGCCGGCCAGTGCGACCACGGCGGCTGCACCGGTGCGTCCGCGCGCTGCCGCTGCACCGTCGTTGCCGCCGGCTGCCGATGGCAGCATTACCGTGCAGCGCGGGCAGACCTTGTCGCAGATCGCCAGCGCGGTCGCCCGCGGCAACCAGGTCAGCCGCGACCGGGCGATGATTGCGCTGCTGCGTGCCAATCCCGAGGCCTTCATCCGGGGCAACATCAACCTGCTCAAACAGGGTGCGGTACTGCGCATGCCCGGCAGTGACGCGCTGGCGGCTGTGGATGCGGCCGAAGCCGGTGCCCTGGTCCGCGAACACGCCGCGCAGTGGCGGCAGGCGCGTACCGTGCCGCAGCCGGCAGGCGTTCCTGCACCTGCGGTCGCTGCGCGGGCCACTTCTCCGGCCGCCGCGGCCGGGGCACGACTTGAGATCGCCCCGGCGCTGGCGTCCGACGCCGCGCACGCGGGCACAACCACCGGCACCGGAGCCGGCAGCGAGGGTGACATGCTGGGCAACGAACAACTTCGCCAGGCGCGCGAGGACATCGCCACCCGCGATGCCGAGATCGGCGAGCTGAAACAGCGTGTGGCCGAACTGGAGACGCTGAAGGCACAACAGCAGTCGCTGATCGCGATGAAGGACAACGACCTGGCGGCGGCCCAGCAACGGCTGGCACAGGCGCCGGGCGCGCGTGACGCCGGAACGCCGTGGTACTGGCTGGGACTGCCGGTGCTGCTGGTGCTGGCAGGCGCCGCATGGTTGCTGCGCCGTCGCAAGCCATCGCCGCTGCCGCCGCTGCGCGAGGAGGACGATGCCACAGCTCTGGCGGCGGCCGTGCCGGCCGGTGCCGCGCTCGATACGCTGGCCGAGCAGTCTGCGTGGTCTACCGCCGATGCCGACAGCGGGCGCCAGGAGCCGGCGATGCCGGCCTGGGCGACGATCGCCGACGCCCGATCCGAAGACGGATCGGGCGGCACGGACGAGCAGCCGTCGGGCGATGGCAAGGACGAGGCACCGTTGCCGGAACCCGTGACCGACCTGCCGCGCTGGGACGAACCGGTGGACGAGAGGGGTGTTGGCCGGCCGACGGCCCAGGAAGCCGATTCCGGGGTTTCGGTCCCGGACTACGCGCTGCATGCCGAGCAGCAGCCGCAGTTCCGCGGCGTGTTCGACCTGCCCGCCGATCTGCAGGACAACGACGCCCCGTCGGTGGAGGATGCCGGCGACACCTGGTCGCCCCGCGCCGGGCAGGAACGCCTGGAGCTGGCGATCGCCTACCTGGATCTGGGCGACGCACAGACCGCGCGTACCCTGCTGCTGGAGGTTGCCGAAGGGGGCGACCCGGACTGCCAGGCGCAGGCGCGCGAGCTGCTGGCCCGGCTGCCGTGACCGATACCTTCGACAAGGACCCTGCCATGACCCGCGAGCGTCGCATCGACTATGTTGAGTTCGCGTCCCGCGACCCGGCCGCCAGCCGTGCCTTCTTCGAGAAGGTGTTCGGCTGGTCGTTCGTCGATTACGGCAGCGACTACACCGCCTTCGACGATGGTCGCCTGCAGGGGGGCTTCTTCCGCGGCCAGCCGCAACGCGCTACTGAAGGTGCCCCGCTGCTGGTGCTGTACGCCGATCAGCTGGCCCCCGCCGAAATGGCCGTGCGCCAGGCGGGTGGTGAGGTGGTGCGGCCGGTGTTCTCCTTCCCGGGCGGCAGCCGCTTCCAGTTCGTCGAACCCGGTGGCAATGAACTGGCGGTCTGGTCGGAACGGGATCCGGCCTGAGCGTCGTCCACTCCGCAACATCGAGGTAGCACATGCGTTATGCGCTTGGCGTCGAGTACGACGGCAGCGATTTCAGAGGCTGGCAGAACCTGGGAGAGGGCGGTCCCAGCGTCCAGGCCAGTCTTGAGCAGGCCCTGTCTTCGGTGGCCGACGCGCCGCTGCAGGTGGTCTGCGCTGGCCGAACCGACGCCGGCGTGCACGGCCAGTGCCAGGTCGTGCATTTCGATACCGACGTAGTGCGCGACCCGCGCGCCTGGATGCTGGGTACCACCACCCGCCTGCCGCGCTCGATCGCGGTGCGCTGGTGCGTACCGGTGGCGGAGGATTTCCATGCGCGGTTCTCAGCGCGGGCGCGCCGCTACCGTTACCGGCTGCTCAATCGCGAAGTACGGCCGGCGCTGGACCGGCAGACGCTGAGCTGGGAGCGTCGCGCACTGGACGCGACGCTGATGCACACGGCCGGGCAGGCGCTGCTGGGTGAGAACGACTTCAGCGCGTTCCGCTCGGTCCAGTGCCAGGCCCTGCATGCGCGGCGCGAGCTGCAGTCACTGCAGGTCAGCCGCCACGGCGAGGTGATCGAGGTGGCGGTACAGGGCAATGCATTCCTTCATCACATGGTTCGCAATATCGTCGGTTCGCTGATCCTGGTCGGCAGCGGCGAGAAACCGGTGGAGTGGATCGCCGAGCTGCTGGCCGGAAGGGATCGCACCGTAGCCGGTCCCACTGCACCGCCGCAGGGCCTGGTGTTTCTTGGACCGCTGTACCCCGACAACTGGCATCTGCCCGCCGAGGTCACGCTATGAGCCGCTCCTACTACCGTACACGCATCAAGTTCTGTGGAATGACCCGTGCCGGCGACGTGCGCCTGGCCGGCGAGCTCGGCGTGGATGCGGTGGGTTTCATCTTCGCCCGCGAGAGCAGCCGCCGGGTTGCGCCCGCCGAAGCGCGCGCGATGCGCCAGGCGATCGCGCCGATGGTCGACGTGGTGGCGCTGTTCCGCAACAACAGCAAGGAAGAGGTGCGCGAAGTGCTGCGCACCGTGCGGCCCACCCTGCTGCAGTTCCATGGCGAGGAGGACGAGAGCTTCTGCCGCAGCTTCAACATGCCTTACCTGAAGGCGGTCGCGATGGGGGGGCGTGAGGAAGTCAACGCGCGTACCCTGCAACTGCGCTATCCGAGCGCGGCCGGCTTCCTGTTCGACAGCCACGCACCGGGTGGCGGTGGCGGTACCGGTGTTGCATTCGACTGGACCCGCATCCCGACCGGGTTGCATCGGCCATTCCTGCTGGCCGGCGGTCTGACCCCGGACAATGTGTACGACGCGGTGCTGGCGACCCTTCCGTGGGGCGTCGACGTCTCCAGCGGCATTGAACTGGAGCCGGGCATCAAGGACGGCTACAGGATGCGCACCTTCGTCGAGGAAGTGCGCCGCGCCGACTGCACCGTGCTGGAGTAGGACCGGGAGGCTGCGGCGTCACGTTACCTCAGCTGGGCCGCGACCCAGTCCGCCAGGGCGTCGACGCGTGCGTCGGCCTGGCCCTCCGGCCGCGCCAGGACCCAGAAGCCGCCCGTGGCGGCGAAACCCCATGGGGCCAGCAGCCGGCCTGCCGCGAGATCCTCAGCGACCAGCGGCTCCGGCGCGATCGCTGGACCCAGCCCTGCCACCGCCGCTTCCAGCAGGTAGTAAAGGTGTTCGAAACCCGTGCCCAGCCGCAGCCGGGCGGGGTCGAGATCGTGCGCCTGCGCCCACGTCGGCCACGCCTGTGGCCGTGAGCTGGTGTGCAGCAGCGTCTCCTGCAGCAGTGCCGAGGGCGGCACATGGCGCAGGCGCTGCGCCGCCGGATGTGACGGTGCCACCACCACGCCCACCCGCTCGGGCGCCAGCTCGCGCACCTGCCAGCCCCGTGGCCACGGCCCCTGCGCCAGCAGCAGGACCGCATCCAGTGCCGCCTGCGCCTCGGTGAAGCTGCCGTCCAGTGCCGACCACTGCAGGCGCACACCGGGCAGTGCGGCCTGCAGGGCGGGGAGGCGCGGAATCATCCAGCGCGCCAGCACGCTGCCGCTGCAGCCCAGTACCAGCGCTGGCGACGCCGCGGGCCGCCGCAGCTCGCGCACGCAGTCTTCGATGCCGGCGAAGGCTTCGCTGCAGGCCGCCTGCAACAGTGTTCCCGATGCGGTCAGGCGCAGGCCACGCCCGGCGCGCTGGAACAGGGCCAGGCCCAGATGATCCTCCAGCAGCTTCAGCTGCCGGCTGACTGCACCGTGGGTGACATGCAGGTCCTGCGCGGCGCGGCCCACACCGCCCAGACGGGCGGTGGCCTCGAACGCGCGCAGGGCATTGAGTGGCGGCAGCAGGGATCGGCTCATGTGAGATTTCCTGACGATATGTGCCAGATAATATCCATTTTCCGGTCATGACCCGTGCGCTAGAGTATCCACCTGTCTGAATCACCGGTCCCTGCCATGTCTGCCTCCCCCATTGCCGACTACCACGCCTTCCCGGATGCCCAGGGCCACTTCGGCCGCTATGGCGGCAGCTTTGTCGCCGAAACCCTGGTCGGTCCGCTGCAGGAGCTGGCCCAGGCCTATGACCAGGCCCGCCAGGACCCCGCGTTCCAGGCGGCCTACGACCGCGATCTGGCTCATTACGTGGGCCGGCCGAGCCCGATCTATCATGCCCAGCGCCTGAGCGACCACGTCGGCGGCGCACAGATCCTGCTCAAGCGCGAGGACCTGAACCACACCGGCGCGCACAAGATCAACAACACCATCGGCCAGGCGCTGCTGGCGGCGCGGATGGGCAAGACACGCATCATCGCCGAGACCGGCGCCGGCCAGCATGGCGTCGCCAGCGCCACCGTTGCCGCACGCCTGGGCCTGGAGTGCGTGGTGTACATGGGCGCCACCGACATCGAGCGGCAGAAGATCAATGTCTACCGGATGAAGCTGCTCGGCGCGACGGTGGTGCCGGTCACCTCCGGTTCGGCGACCCTGAAGGATGCGCTCAATGAAGCGATGCGCGACTGGGTGACCAACGTGCAGGACACCTTCTACATCATCGGCACCGTGGCGGGCCCGGACCCGTATCCGCGCATGGTGCGCGATTTCAATGCCATCGTCGGCCGCGAAGCGCGCGAACAGATGCTGGCCGAGTACGGCCGGCTGCCGGATGCGATCACGGCGTGCGTGGGCGGTGGCAGCAACGCGATCGGCCTGTTCCATGCCTTCCTCAACGACCGCCAGGTCGAGATCGTCGGCGCCGAAGCGGCCGGTGACGGTATCAACACAGGCCGCCATGCCGCCTCGATCGCGGCAGGGCGTCCAGGCGTGCTGCATGGCAACCGCACCTACGTGCTGTGCGACGACGACGGCCAGATCATCGAGACCCACTCGGTGTCGGCCGGCCTGGATTATCCGGGGGTCGGCCCGGAGCACGCGTTCCTGGCCGACAGCGGGCGCGCGCGCTATCTCGGCATCACCGACGAAGAAGCGCTGCAGGCGTTCCATCTGCTGGCACACACCGAGGGCATCCTGCCGGCGCTGGAGTCCAGCCACGCGCTGGCGCAGGCGATCAAGCTGGCGCGCGAGCGTCCGCGCGACCAGATCGTGCTGTGCAATCTGTCCGGGCGTGGCGACAAGGACGTGCATACCATCGCCGCACGCGAAGGGCTGGTGCTGTGAGGCCCATGCTGCGCCATGGTGGCGCGCTGGTACTGGCAGTGGGGCTGGGCGGCTGCACGCCGCCCGATCCGCCGGTGCTGGCGCCCGCGGCGACGTCTCCGGCGGCCATCGCCCCGGCCCGCCAGGTGGCCAGCAACGACGACGATGCCGCCCATCACCCGATCGAGGATGCACCGTTGCCTGCAGCGGGGGAGGTCGCAGATGACGGGGCGGCGCCGACGGTGGCTTCGGTCGCGCTGGACCATGCCGGCGAGGTGCTGATCGGCCAGCCTTTCAGCGAACTGCAGGCCGAGGCGCAGTGGCACTCGGCTGGCCTCGCCGAGGCGACGGCCGGGCGCTGCGACTATTACGAGCGCGGCACGCTGCCCGAGGGCGTGGCGATGCTGGTGCAGGACGGCAACGTGGTGCGTTTCGACCTGGCTCCGATCGACGATTCGGGCCTGGTGGTGACCCAGCCCGGGCCGTTCGGACTGCGCCTGGACATGCCGCGTGCGCAGGTGCTGCAGCAGATGCCGCAGGGCGTCATCGCAGCTGCGCTGGGCGTTGATGCCGACGCCGGCGAATCCCTGCTCTGGCAGGACCCCGGTTCCGATCTGGCGATCCGCGTGGAGATCGTGGATGGCACCGTATCCAGAATGCATTGGGGCGCCAGCGGCGCCGTTGACCTGATCGAAGGATGTATCTGACATGCCCGTATCCCGACTCGACGCCTGTTTCCAGCGCCTGCGCGAACAGCAGCGCAAGGCACTGATTCCCTTCGTCACCGCTGGCGATCCTCTGCTGGAAGCAACCGTGCCGGTCATGCATGCACTGGTTGAGGCGGGCGCCGATGTGATCGAACTGGGGGTGCCGTTCTCCGATCCGATGGCCGACGGCCCGACCATCCAGCGCAGTTCCGAACGTGCGCTGGCGCGCGGTGCAGGCAGCCGTTACGTCCTGCAGGCGGTAGCGCAGTTCCGCCAGCGCGATGCGCAGACGCCGGTGGTGCTGATGGGCTATCTCAATCCTGTGGAGATCCATGGCTACGCGGCATTCGCCAAGGCCGCGGTGAGCGCCGGCGTGGATGGCGTGCTGCTGGTCGACCTGCCGCCGGAGGAAGCCGGCGAAGCCCAGCAGGCCTTTGATGCGGAAGGCCTGGCCCTGGTCCTGCTTGCCTCCCCGACCACCAGCCCGGCACGCGCGGACAAACTGCTCGCGCTGGCGCGGGGCTACCTGTACTACGTCAGTTTTGCCGGTGTCACCGGTGCGTCCGACCGCCTCGACAGCGAGGCCGCCAGCGTACGCCTGCAGGCGCTGCGTGAACGGGCCACGGTCCCGGTGGTGGCCGGCTTCGGCATCCGCGATGCCGCCAGTGCGGCGGCCATGGCGCGCGAGGCGGACGGTGTGGTGGTGGGCAGCGCCCTGGTCGCGGCACTGGCCGAAGCGACCTCGGCCGAAGAGGCGGCCCAGCGGGCGCACGCATTCCTGGCGCCCCTGCGCCAGGCCCTGGACGCCTGACGGCAGCGCCCGGCCATGCCCGACGGTGCGCGCTACGGCGTATCCGCCGGGCGTGGCCCGGCGCTGCCTGCGCTAAACGTACGTCCCAGCATGGTTTTTCCGCCGCCGCCCACAGGCCGGCAAGGGGTGCACGGGCGGGGAAAGCGGAGCTAGACTGTCCGCCTTTGCGGCCCCCGGGCCGCCCTGAACGGAAGTGTCCTCCCGCATGAGTTGGCTCAGCAAGTTGATGCCGTCCGGCATCCGCACCGACAACACCCCCAGCAAGAAGCGCAGCGTCCCCGAGGGCCTGTGGGAAAAGTGCAGCAACTGCGGCAGCGCGCTGTACCGGCCGGAACTGGAAGAGAACCTGGAGGTCTGCCCGAAGTGCGGCCACCACATGGCGATCCGCGCACGCGCGCGCCTGGCTGCGCTGTTCGATGCGGACAGCACCACCGAGATCGGCGCGCGCCTGGGGCCGACCGACCTGCTGAAGTTCAAGGACCAGAAGAAGTACAGCGAGCGCATCAAGATCGCGCAGAAGAACACCGGCGAGTACGACGCGCTGATCGCCATGCGCGGCCTGCTCAAGGGCCGTCCGCTGGTCGCGTCCTCGTTCGATTTCGCCTTCATGGGCGGTTCGATGGGTTCGGTGGTCGGCGAGCGCTTCTCGCTGGCGGCCGAGGCTGCCGTGGAGATCGGTGCGCCTTACGTCTGCTTCTCCGCCAGTGGCGGCGCGCGCATGCAGGAAGGCCTGTTCTCGCTGATGCAGATGGCCAAGACCTCGGCTGCGCTGGGCAAGCTGCGTGAAGCCGGCCTGCCGTACATCTCGGTGCTGACCCATCCCACCACCGGTGGCGTATCGGCCTCGTTCGCGATGCTGGGTGACATCAACATCGCCGAGCCGCAGGCGCTGATCGGATTCGCCGGCCCGCGCGTGATCGAACAGACCGTGCGCGAAAAACTGCCGGAAGGTTTCCAGCGTTCGGAATTCCTGCTGGAGCATGGTGCCATCGACCAGATCTGCGACCGCCGCGAAATGCGTGACCGCCTGTCCGACCTGCTGGCGATGCTGGGCCGCCAGCCGGCGCCGGAGGTGGCTTGATGGGAGGCCGCAAGTACTTCGGTACTGATGGCATCCGTGGACGTGTCGGCGAGGGAGCGATCTCGGCCGACTTCGTGCTGCGCCTGGGCAATGCATTGGGCCGCGTCCTGGTGGCCCGGCACGGCCATGACGGGCGCCGCCCGATCGTGGTGATCGGCAAGGACACCCGCATTTCCGGCTACATGTTCGAGGCGGCGCTGGAGGCGGGCCTGGTCGCCGCCGGCACCGATGTGCAGCTGCTCGGCCCGATGCCCACCCCGGCGGTGGCGTTCCTGACCCGCACCTTGGGCGTTGATGCAGGCATCGTCATCAGTGCTTCGCACAATCCGCATTACGACAACGGCATCAAGTTCTTCTCCGCACAGGGCGAGAAACTGGACGACGCCACCGAACTGGCGCTGGAAGCCGCACTGGACGTGCCGTTCACCACGGCCGAATCGGAGCGGCTGGGCAAGGCGTCGCGCGCGCGCGAGGCGGTAGGCCGCTACATCGAGTTCTGCAAGGCCAGCGTGCCGCGTGCGTTCGATCTGCGTGGCGTACGTCTGGTGCTGGACTGCGCGCATGGTGCCACCTACCAGATCGCCCCGCTGCTGTTCCGCGAGCTGGGTGCCGAGGTCATCGGCATCGGTGCCGAGCCGAACGGGGTGAACATCAATGCCGGCGTCGGTTCGACCCATATCGACAACCTCGCCGCCAAGGTCCGCGAGACCCGTGCCGATCTCGGCATCGCCTTCGACGGTGACGGTGATCGCGTGCTGATGGCTGACGACCAGGGCAATCCGGTCGACGGCGATGACCTGCTGTACATCCTGGCACGCACCTGGCAGGCGGAAGGTCGCCTGCGTGGGCCGGTGGTTGGCACGCTGATGAGCAACTATGGACTGGAGAAGGCGCTGGCCGACCTGCAGATCCCGTTCCAGCGCAGCAACGTCGGCGACCGCTACGTGCACCAGGCGCTGATCGAAGGTGACGGCGTGCTCGGTGGCGAAGCCTCGGGCCATCTGCTGTGCCTGGACCGGGCCACGACCGGTGACGGCATCGTCAGTGCGCTGCAGGTGCTGCTTGCGCTGCGCAGCAGCGGACAGACGCTGCGGCAGGCGTTGCAGCCGCTGGTGAAGGTCCCGCAGAAGACGGTGAACGTGCGCTTGGGCAATGTCTCGGCCAAGACCACCGTGCAGGCCGAAAGCGTGCAGTCGGCACTGCTGGAGGCGCAGCAGGCCGTGGCCGGCCGTGGGCGCGCATTCCTGCGCCCGTCCGGCACCGAGCCGGTGGTGCGGGTGACGGTCGAGGCCGATGACGCAACACTGATGCAGGACACGCTGGATCGCCTGTCGGCCGCAGTGAAGGCCGCCGCCGCGGCCTGAGCCCGCAGGTGGTTCCGCAACGGACAACGCCCCGGACGACCGGGGCGTTTTCTGTTCAGGGGGCCGCTGCTGGGCCGAGGCGGACTCAGGGGCCCGGCACCATCTTCTTCTGGCGGGCCTTGAAGCCGTTGAACAGCGGCGCGATCAACGGGTTGTAGCTCTGCGCGATGCGCTTGCGCAACCAGCTGGCCGGCCGGTTGCGGATCGCGAAGCGGTAGATGCGTTCGGGATCGCCGCCGATCACGTTGCGGCCGAACGGGTGGGTGGTATGCAGGTAACGGAACCCCTGCTCGCGCGCGACTTCGACATGGTCATCGTCGAAGTCACCGTACGGCCAGCACAATGTGTCCGAAACTTCGCCCAGCTTGTCCTGCAGGACCTGGCGCGAGAGGGCCAGGTCGTTGCTGATGCCGGCCCGGCGCTGCGCGCGGTCTAGGTCTTCGCGGCGCAACCAGCGTGTATGGGTGTGGGTATGGCAATGCACCTCGAAGGTGCCCGCGTCGATCGCCGCGCGCGCTTCGCTCCAGCGCATCATCACATCGTCGCTGCGCCCCTGCTCGTAGATGGCGGCCTCGCAGCCGCGATGGTCCGGCGTTGCCGGCAGTACCGCGCCGGGCAGGCCTGCATGCGGCCGCACCGGGCCTTCGCCCATCCATCCGGTGACCACGAACACCACCGCGTGCATGCCGTACTTCTGCAGGATCGGATGCGCGTAGACCCAGTTGTCCAGGTAGCCATCGTCGAAGGTGATGACGATCGACCGGCGCGGCACCGGCCTGCCGGCCAGGAACCCGGCGTACTGCTCCAGTGTCAGTGAGGTCCAGCCACTGTTGGCCAGCCAGGCAATCTGGCTTTCGAAATTCTCCGGCGACACCGTGATCATGCCGGGCGACGGACTGACGTGATGGTGCATCAGCACCGGTACGGTTCGGGCATCAGCCATGTCCCAGCTCCTTCAGCCACTGGCGGTAGTAGTGTTCGGTGGTCTCGCCGTGGCCGGTGGGTGTGAAGCGGTGCGCAGCGCGCATCCATTCCCAGCCGGCACGGCCCATCTGCCGGCGCCGTTCCGGATCGTCCACCAGCAGGCGCAGAGCGCCCGTCAGGGCAGCATTGTCGCCCAGCCGGGTGAGGATTGCATTGCTGCCGTCCACGACCATCTCCGGCACGCCACCAACCCGCGTCGCCACGATCGGCACGCCGACGTACGCCGCTTCCAGAAACACGGTGCCGGCGGCTTCCTTGTGCGAGGCGAGGGCGAAGATATCGAAGCCGGCCATCAGCCGGCAGGCGCCGTCGCGGTAGCCGAGCAGGTGGACCTGCGACTGCAGGCCGTGCTCGGCGCACATCGCCTGCAGGCGCTCCATCACTGGCTGCCCGTCGCCGATCACCACCAGGTGCAGGTTCGGATTGGCCTTGCACAGCGGCACCATTGCCTGCAGCAGATCGGCATGGCCCTTGGGCTCGCGCAGCACCGCCACGCAGCCGACCACGATGTCCTGTTCGCCGAAGCCGAGCTCGGCACGGACTTCGGCACGCACGTCCTGCAGGCACTGCCACGGATCTTCCTTGCGGATATCGGTCCAGCGCGGTGGAACCGCGATCGGCGGCACGATGCCGATGCGCTCAGCGGGAATGCCACGGTCGGCCAGCAGCTGCTTGACGAAGCTGCTGACGGTCAGCACCCGGTGCGGCAGGCCGGTATAGGTCAGCAGCGAGTTGACCGGACTCATCAGGTGGCGCGAGCGCACCACCAGCGGCGCACCGCCGAGGCGGGCGCCGGCGGCGGCAATCAAGGCGTCGCGACGGCTGGTGGTGTTCACCACGTCATAGCGTTCGCGGCGCACCAGGCGCGAAACCGACCAGATGCCGCGCAGCAGGCGCGCCAGCCCTCCCATGCGCAGCGTATGCACGGTGAAGCCGTCATCGCGCGCCAGCTGCGCCAGCCGTGCCTCGGGCTGGCACAGCAGCGAGACGTCGTGGCCGCGCGCGCGCATGGCCTGCATGTGGCGGAAGATGTAGATCTCCTGCCCGCCCATTCCCTTGGCGGCTTCGGTGTGCAGGATGCGCAGCGAACGTTTCATGCGGACTCGATCCTTGATATCAACGATTGCGGAAGCGCGTCAGCGCTTCCCAGGCGGAACGGATCGCGGCTGCGTCCGGCGCCTGTTGTGGCAGTGGGCGATAGTGCCGATCCAGCGCGGTGGCATTGCCGAACTTGTCGAACACATAGAGGGCATCGCCGTGGCGGACGGCGCGCTGCGACCAGCTCTCCACCACCAGGGCACGGAGCCCTTCCGGGGCCGCCAGCAGATCCTGGCCGGTGCTGTAGTCGGCCAGCGGGTTCTCGCAGCCCAGGGCGTGCCGCATCAGCGTGGGCACCCAGTCCTCATGCGAGCTGGTGCGCGCATCACGGCCGCTGGCCTCGCCCGGCCAGTGCAGCACGAACGGCACCTGCAACTGGTAGTCGGAGAAGTTGCCGTTGTGGCCCCAGTAGTTCAGCGCGAGGTCGTTGAACTCCTCTGCGTGATCGCCAGTGACCAGCACGATGGTGTCCTGCTCCAGGCCCTGCGCACGCAGGGTATCGAGCAGCGATCCGACCAGGCTGTCGGCGTAGTGGACGGAGGTGTGATAGCGGTTCAGTTCCGGCGTCGGATCGTGGTCCGGCCCGAACTTGAGGAAGTCGATGTCCGCGGCCATCGGCGTGGCCAGGGGCGGATAGTCGGCCGGCAGGTGGTAGGGCGCGTGGGTGGAGTCGAGGAACACGAAACCGAACCACGGGCGCTGCGCGGCCTGGCTGCTACGGATGTCCTGCTGCAGCGACGCGACGATGGCACGGTCGCGGCCATCGGGCTTCAGTGCCGACGGCCCCTGGTGCAGCTGGTCACGGACATCGGCGAACACGGTGCGGTCGAATTCAGGGCTGTACATCGGCGCGCTGCCGTACAGGTGCAGGTCATAGCCCTGCTGTCCCAGGACCTGGAACAGCTGCGAGCCACGCTGCTCGTCAAGCATGCTTGCCCAGTAGCCACCGGGAAGGCCGTAGAGCAGGCCGAACAGGCCGTAGCGGGTGGCGTTGCCGGTGCTGAAGTGATGCTCGTAGACGCGGGAGGACTGCGCCAATGCCGTGGTGTTCGGCATGATCTGTGGCGTCAGCACATCGTGGCGGAGTGATTCGAGTACCACCATCAGCACGTTCGGCCGCTGGTGGCTCTGGCAGCGCAGCGGATGCAGCGGGTAGTGCAGCTGGGCATGGCGGGGAGCGGGCAGGCCCGCCTGCTGCTGGCTGACCACGCCCAGGCGACGCATGAAGCTCTTGGCGGTGATCGGCTGCGCCCAGGGCAGGTAGTTCCACTGGCTGATCACGTCACGCTCGCCGCGTGCATCGTAATAGGCGGTCGCCACCTGGCCACCTGCCATCAGCAGGATGACCAGTGTCCATGCCTGCAGGACGTGGCGCCGTCGGGGCAGGGCGGGCAGCAGCTTCCAGCAGGCCCACGCCAGCAGGGCTTCGGCGGCGAAGATGGCCGATACCAGGGCGATCGCCTGCAGCCAGGTCTTCCACGACAGTGCGACCTGATCGTGCAGCGCGCCGCCGAACACCATGTTCGCCACCATGGCATTGAGGTGGAAGCGGTACAGCGCGAACACCTTGGCATCGACCAGCAGCAGGCACAGCCACAGGCCCTGCAGCACCACCGCGCCGATGCCCAGAGGACGCGCGCTGCGGGCCCACAGACCGAGCAGCAGCGGCAGCAGGCCGGCCAGCGCGCCGAACGCCAGCAGGTGGCCGGGCAGGGCAACGGCCAGATACGCCAGGCCGACGGGGCCGCCGGGGTTGTCCCGCAGCGGCACGTTGCCCAGGGTGATGACGGCTGCCAGTACGGCGTTTGCCGCCACGAACAAGGACCACCAGGCCAGCCGGCGCCAGTGCTGGGTACAACCGGGTCGGGAAGCTGGATCGGCGGCAGGTGGAGCGGAAGGCATCGTCGGTACGTGTTCAGCAGGAGCGGGGCAAGGGGCGGCGCCGCCGCGACCGGCGGATCCGCGCGCGGGTCGCGCATTGTATCGGTTTGTTTCAACGTATCGGTGTCGACCTGCGGGCGATCTGTCACAATGTTCAGGTGGGCCCTGAATGCGGCGGCCCTCCAGACCCAATGACAAGCCAGGAACCGCTGTGAGCCAGATCCCGACCCTCGACATCACCCGTTTTGACAGCGACCGCGAGGCCTTCGTGGCCGAGCTGGGGGCGGCCTATCGCCAATGGGGATTCGCGGGCATCCGCAACCACGGCATTCCGCAGGCCGACATCGACGCGGCCTACGATGTCTTCAAGGCCTTCTTCGCCCTGCCGGAGGAGATCAAGCGGAAGTACCACGTGGCCGGCGGGGGCGGTGCACGTGGCTATACCCCGTTCGGCGTGGAAACCGCGAAGGGGTCCAAGCACTTCGATCTGAAGGAGTTCTGGCACATCGGCCGGGAGATCGGCGACGACTCCAGGTACCGCGACGTGATGCCGCCGAACCTGTGGCCGACCGAGGTCGAGGGCTTCCGTGAGCGGGGCTACGGCCTGTATCAGGCGCTGGACAACCTCGGGTCGCGCGTGCTGTCGGCGCTGGCGCTGCACATCGGCCTGCCGGAGGATTTCTTCGCCGACAAGACCAATTTCGGCAACTCGATCCTGCGCCCGATCCATTACCCGCCGATCACCACCGACGACATTCCCAACGTGCGTGCCGGTGCGCATGGCGACATCAACTTCATCACCCTGCTGGTCGGTGCCAGTGCGGCGGGCCTGGAGGTGCAGTCGCACGATGGCAAGTGGGTGCCTTTCACCTCGGATGCGGACACCATCGTGGTCAACATCGGCGACATGCTGCAGCGCCTGACCAATCACGTGTATCCCTCCACCATCCATCGCGTGGTCAATCCCCCGGGCGAGCTGGCCCGCCAGCCGCGCTACTCGGTGCCGTTCTTCCTGCACCCGAACCCGGACTTCCTGATCGACGTGCTGCCGTCCTGCATCACCCCGGAGAACCCGAGCCGGTATCCGGAGCCGATCACCGCCCACGGCTTCCTCGAGGAACGCCTGCGCGAGATCAAGCTGAAGTAATGAAAAGGCCGCCGCGAGGCGGCCTTTCCATTACGGGTAGTGCCGGGCCGTGCCCGGCGAGCCAAAGCCAAAGCGGCTCCGGGATGTTCCGTGGGGAGGCGGGGAGGCGTCGGATGGCGGGGACGCCGTAAACCCATCCCTGGGGGGCTTGGCCGCGGCATCCATGCCGCGGACACCCCGCCATCCGACACCTCCCCGCCTTCGACAGTTTCCCGGTGACGGATGGATGAGATCTGTCACACCGAGGTGGGGCAGGGGTCAGATCCGGATCTGACCCCGGCAGTCACCCGCAATGCCGCTTTTGCCTTTGATCTTCTTTTCTCTTTCCGTGGCGGGCGGAACCGCCGGAATGTGTCAGAAGCCGGGCGGGTGGGGCTGCGCAGGGGCGTGAGCCGCATGGATGCGGCGATCGAGCTTACAGGGACGTACTTGCAGCGTCCCCTGCGCAGTCCCGCCCGCCCGGCCAGGCCGATCAACTACCCGGGGCTCCTCGCGACCAACCCCACCCCGCCACGAGGGGCCGCGCCGTTGGCTGGAAATCCATGTAACCGCTTACACGGAAACGGATTTTTGCCGTAACGGGTATCATGACCGGCTGACTTCACACAGGAGCCACCCGCTCATGCGCCGCAAGATCGTCGCCGGAAACTGGAAACTGCACGGCAGCCGTCAATTCGCCAATGAACTGCTGGGGCAGGTGGCTGCGGGGCTGCCGCTGGACGGGGTCGATGTCGTCATCCTGCCGCCGCTGCCGTACCTGGGCGAGCTGGTCGAGGAGTTCGGCGCGACCGGCATGACCTTCGGTGCCCAGGACGTGAGCAGCAACGAGAAGGGGGCCTACACCGGCGAAGTGTGCGCGGCCATGCTGCACGAGGTCGGTGCCCGTTACGGCCTGGTTGGACATTCCGAGCGTCGCCAGTACCACCACGAGAGCAGCGAACTGGTTGCCCGCAAGTTCGCCGCTGCCCTGCATGCCGGCCTGGTGCCGGTGCTGTGCGTGGGGGAGACCCTGGAGCAGCGCGAGGCCGGACAGACCGAAGCGGTCATCGCCAGCCAGCTGGCGCCGGTGCTGGATCTCGTCGGTGCCGACGGCTTCGCCAGCGCCGTGGTCGCCTACGAGCCGGTCTGGGCGATCGGCACCGGCCGCACCGCGAGCAAGGAGCAGGCGCAGCAGGTGCACGCGTTCATCCGTGGCGAAGTCGCGCGCATCGATGCTAGAATTGCTGATTCACTGCCCATTCTTTACGGCGGCAGCGTGAAGCCCGACAATGCCGGGGAACTGTTCGCGCAGCCGGATGTCGATGGTGGGCTGGTCGGTGGCGCCTCCCTGGTGGCCGCGGACTTCCTGGCCATCGCGAAGGCGGCGGCCGCGAACTAAATCCTAGAAGTATTGTCCGAGGGCGGATTTCCAATGCTGATGTTGATCCTCAATGTCGTCTACGTGCTGGTTGCCGTAGCCATGATCGCGCTGATCCTGATGCAGCGTGGCTCGGGCGCAGCGGCTGGTTCGGGCTTTGGTGCCGGTGCCTCGGGAACGGTGTTCGGTGCGCGTGGCGCCTCGAACTTCCTGTCCAAGTCGACCAAGTGGCTGGCCGTGGTGTTCTTCGGCATCAGTCTCTTCATGGCCTGGTATGCCGGCCACGGCAGTCGTCCTGCCGCCGAGCAGGACCTGGGTCTGATGTCCGCCCCGGCGGCCAGCGCTCCGGCCGCCCCTGCAGGCGAACTGCCGGCCGTTCCGAAGGCCGATGAGGTCCCGGCAGCCCCGGTTCCGGCGGCGACTGTGCCGGCTCAGGCGGAATCTTCGGTTTCTGGTGAAGAAAAGCCGTCGGAAGGCTCCCAGAAAGACTGAAGCCGGTTACAATACGCGGCGCATCGGGAAGATAGTCTGATGTGATCGTTTGCCCAGGTGGCGGAATTGGTAGACGCACTACCTTGAGGTGGTAGCGACGCAAGTCGTAGGGGTTCGAGTCCCCTCTTGGGCACCATTTGTAAGTAAAGCGGGTTCACCTGGCGCGCAATGCGCCAGGGCGATTCCCGTCCACTCCCCCATGCCAAAGCGCCTGCAGGCGCAGCGGCAGAGGCAAGAGAGAATCGCTGTGCTGGCCGAATATTTGCCGTCTCTGCTGTTTCTGATCGTTGCCACCGGTATCGGCGTCGTGCTGATGCTGGTCGGCCGACTCCTCGGTCCCCGCCGCCCTGATCTGGAAAAGCTCTCGCCGTACGAGTGCGGCTTCGAGGCGTTCGAAGACGCGCGCATGAAGTTCGATGTGCGCTATTACCTGATCGCGATCCAGTTCATCGTCTTCGACCTGGAAATCATCTTCATCGTGCCGTGGACCCAGGTCTTCATGGAGCTGGGTGCCCGTTCGCTGGTCACCATGGGCCTGTTCGTCGGCATGCTGTTCCTCGGTTTCATTTACGTCTGGAAGAAGGGAGCGCTGGAATGGGAGTGATTCAGACGCTCGATGGCCTGATGAACAATCCGACCCCGGAAGGGCGGGTTGATGACATCCTGCGGCCGGAAGGCGACAACCCCCTGCTGGAAAAAGGCTTCGTCACCACCAGCGTCGACGCCCTGCTGAACTGGGCGCGTACCGGCTCGATGTGGCCGATGACCTTCGGCCTGGCCTGCTGTGCCGTGGAGATGATGCACGCCGGCGCCGCGCGCCTGGACCTGGACCGCTACGGTGTGGTGTTCCGCCCGTCGCCGCGCCAGTCCGACGTGATGATCGTCGCCGGTACGCTGGTCAACAAGATGGCCCCGGCACTGCGCAAGGTCTACGACCAGATGCCCGACCCCAAGTGGGTGATCTCCATGGGCAGCTGTGCCAATGGCGGTGGTTATTACCACTATTCCTATTCTGTCGTGCGCGGCTGTGATCGCGTGGTGCCGGTGGACGTCTACGTCCCGGGCTGCCCGCCGACCGCCGAGGCGCTGGTGTACGGGATCCTGCAGCTGCAGAAGAAGATCTGGCGTACACAGACCATCGCCCGCTGACCCCTTCACCTGACAAGAGCGCGCCAAGCCCCCATGGCAGAGCAAGCATCCTTCATCGACCGACTCTCCGCACGTTTCGCTGGTGCGAAGGTCATCGTGGTCGAACCCCGCGGCGAAGTGACGCTGGAAGTGCCTGCCGCCGAGTGGCACGCCACCGCCCTGGCGCTGCGTGACGAGTTTGGTTTCGAGCAGGCCGTGGACCTCTGCGGCGTCGACTACCTGGGCTATGGCTCCGACGAATGGGACACCGCCGACGTGTCCTCGCACGGCTTCAGCCGCGGCGTCGAGGGCAAGGCGCAGGGCCGCTTCGCGTGGGGCGAGTTCCCCAGCGAGGAGAGTGCCGAAGGCGCCCGCCCGCAGCACATGCCGACCCAGCGCTTTGCCGTGGTGGCGCAGCTGCGCTCGTACCAGCACAACCTGATGATGCACCTGCGCTGCTTCGCACCTGACGAAGCGCTGCCGGTGGTGTCCTCGCTGACCGGCATCTGGCCGGGCCTGAACTGGTTCGAGCGCGAAGCGTTCGATCTGTATGGCGTGATCTTCGAAGGCCACCCGGACCTGCGCCGGATCCTGACCGACTACGGTTTCGTCGGCCATCCGTTCCGCAAGGACTTCCCGCTGATCGGCAATGTCGAAGTGCGCTACGACGAAGAAAAGAAGCGCGTGATCTACGAACCGGTCACCTCGGTGGAGCCGCGTGTCGGCGTGCCGCGCGTGATCCGAGACGACGCCCGTCTGCAGACCGCAGCCGGCGAGCGCGCGCAGGAGGCAGTGAAGTGAGCCACGTACACCAGGCCGGCGAAGCGTTCGCCAGCAATGCCGCCGAAAGCCGGCAGGAAATCCGCAACTACACCATGAACTTCGGCCCGCAGCATCCGGCCGCGCATGGCGTGCTGCGCCTGATCCTGGAGATGGACGGCGAGACCATCATGCGCGCCGACCCGCACGTCGGCCTGCTGCATCGTGGTACCGAGAAGCTGGCCGAGTCCAAGCCGTTCAACCAGTCGATCGGCTACATGGATCGCCTGGATTACGTGTCGATGATGTGCAACGAGCACGCCTACGTGCGCGCGATCGAGACCCTGATGGGTATCGAGGCGCCGGAGCGTGCGCAGTACATCCGTACCATGTACGACGAGATCACCCGCATCCTCAACCACCTGATGTGGCTAGGTTCCAACGCGCTCGACCTGGGTGCGATGGCGGTGATGCTGTATGCCTTCCGCGAGCGCGAAGAGCTGATGGACTGCTACGAAGCGGTTTCCGGCGCGCGCATGCACGCGGCGTACTACCGTCCGGGCGGTGTCTACCGCGACCTGCCGGACCACATGCCGAAGTACAAGGAATCCCGTTGGCACAAGGGCAAGGCGCTGAAGCAGCTCAATGCTTCGCGCGAGGGCTCGCTGCTGGATTTCCTGGAGAACTTCACCAATGAGTTCCCGGGTCGCGTCGACGAGTACGAAACCCTGCTGACCGACAACCGCATCTGGAAGCAGCGCACCGTCGGCATCGGCGTGGTCACCCCGGAACTGGCGCACCAGTGGGGCATGACCGGCGTCATGCTGCGCGGCTCGGGCATCGCCTGGGATCTGCGCAAGAAGCGTCCGTATGCCAAGTACGATGCCGTTGATTTCGACATTCCGCTGGGCAAGGAAGGCGACTGCTACGACCGTTATCTGGTCCGCGTCGCCGAGATGCGTGAGTCCAACCGCATCATCAAGCAGTGCGTGGCATGGCTGAAGGCCAACCCCGGCCCGGTCATGGTCAAGAACTTCAAGGTCGCTCCGCCCAGCCGCGAGGACATGAAGGACGACATGGAAGCGCTGATCCACCACTTCAAGCTGTTCAGCGAAGGCTACTGCGTGCCGGCCGGCGAGACCTACTCGGCGGTGGAGGCCCCGAAGGGTGAGTTCGGCTGCTACCTGGTTTCCGACGGCGCCAACAAGCCCTTCCGCGTGCACCTGCGTGCGCCGGGCTTCGCCCACCTGTCCTCGATCGACTCGGTCGTGCGCGGCCACATGCTGGCCGACGTGGTGGCGATGATCGGTACCTACGATCTGGTGTTCGGCGAGGTTGACCGGTAATGCCGTCTGCCACGCCAACGCCTGCTGCAGGCAGCCGGCGCAAGCCGGCGCCGCAGTTCCTGGAATTTCACGTTATGCATTTCGCTGAGGTCGGCCGATGAAGGCGACAGGTAATTTCGAGGCGGCGCGCGACGTCGACCCGATGGTGGTGCTGAGCGACAAGACCCGCGCTCACATCGATCACTGGCTGTCCAAGTTCCCGCCGGACCGCAAGCGCTCTGCCGTGCTGCAGGGCCTGCATGCGGCCCAGGAGCAGAATGAGGGCTGGCTGACCGACGAGCTGATCGCCGGCGTGGCCAAGTACCTGGACCTGCCGCCGGTGTGGGCCTACGAGGTCGCCAGCTTCTACTCGATGTTCGAGACCGAGAAGGTGGGCCGCAACAACGTGGCCATCTGCACCAACATCAGCTGCTGGCTCAATGGCGCCGAGGACATCGTGCGCCACTGCGAGAAGAAGCTGGGCATCAAGCACGGCGAATCGACCCCGGACGGCCGCGTCTACCTCAAGCGCGAGGAAGAGTGCCTGGCCGGCTGCGGCGGTGCGCCGATGATGGTCATCAACGGTCACTACCATGAGCGTCTGACCCTGGAAAAGGTCGACGAGCTGCTGGACGGGCTGGAGTAAGGGCATGGCACATCACCACGAATCCAAGGGCCCGGTCGGTCCCGCGCCGCTGCCGCACCAGGTGGTCTACACCACCCTGCATTACGACACTCCGTGGTCGTACGAAAGCTACCTCAAGACCGGTGGCTACGCTGCCCTGCGCAAGATCCTCGAAGAGAAGATCCCGCCGGAGCAGGTCATCGAGATGGTCAAGGCCTCCGGCCTGCGCGGCCGCGGTGGCGCAGGCTTCCCGACCGGCCTGAAGTGGTCCTTCATGCCCAAGGGCAACATGCAGAAGTACATCCTCTGCAATTCGGATGAATCCGAGCCGGGCACCTGCAAGGATCGCGACATCCTGCGTTACAACCCGCATTCGGTGGTGGAAGGCATGGCGATCGCCTGCTACGCCACCGGTTCGACCGTGGGCTACAACTACCTGCGCGGCGAGTTCCACCACGAGCCCTTCGAGCACTTCGAACAGGCCCTGGCCGACGCCTACGCGAACGGCTGGCTGGGCAAGAACGTGCTGGGCTCAGGCGTGGACATCGACATCTACGGTGCTCTCGGTGCCGGTGCTTACATCTGCGGCGAAGAAACCGCGCTGATGGAATCGCTGGAAGGCAAGAAGGGACAGCCGCGCTACAAGCCGCCGTTCCCGGCCAACTTCGGCCTGTACGGCAAGCCGTCGACGATCAACAACACCGAGACCTACGGCTCGGTGCCGGCGATCATCCGCAACGGTCCGGAGTGGTTCAAGGGCCTGAGCCGGACCGCCAATGGCGGCCCGAAGTGCTTCTCGGTCTCCGGCTGCGTGCAGAACGGCGGCAACTTTGAAGTGCCGCTCGGCACCACCTTCGACGAGCTGCTGGAAATGGCCGGTGGCCTGCGCCCGGGCCGTACCCTGAAGGGTGCGATTCCGGGCGGCGTCTCCATGCCGGTGCTCACCGCGGCGGAGCTGAAGGGCCTGCCGATGGACTACGACACCATCCGTGCGCTGGGCTCCGGCCTGGGTTCCGGGGCGGTCGTGGTGCTGGATGACAGCGTGTGCTGCGTCAAGTTCGCCTGCCGCATCAGCCAGTTCTTCCACAAGGAATCCTGCGGCCAGTGCACGCCGTGCCGTGAAGGCACCGGCTGGATGCACCGCGTGCTCGAGCGCATCGTCGCCGGCAAGGCCACGATGGAAGACCTGCACCAGCTGAAGGCGGTGGCCGGCCAGATCGAAGGCCACACCATCTGTGCGTTCGGCGAAGCGGCGGCATGGCCCATCCAGGGCTTCCTGCGCCAGTTCTGGGACGAATTCGAGTACTACATCGTCAACGGTCATTCGATGGTTGACGGCAAGAAGGTGGAGGCAGCCGCCGCATGAGCGCGCAACCCGTAAACCCGAACGTGCCACCGGACCATGTGACCATCGAGATCGATGGCAAGTCCCTGGTCGTGCCCAAGGGTTCGATGATCATCCAGGCCGCCGACAAGGCCGGCATTCCGATTCCGCGCTTCTGCTACCACGAGAAGCTGCCGATCGCCGCCAACTGCCGCATGTGCCTGGTGGACGTGGAGAAGTCGCCGAAGCCGGCGCCGGCCTGCGCCACGCCGGTGATGGACGGCATGAAGGTCGCCACCCGCAGCGAGAAGGCGCTGAAGTTCCAGCGCTCGGTGATGGAGTTCCTGCTCATCAACCATCCGCTGGACTGCCCGATCTGCGATCAGGGCGGCGAGTGCGAGCTGCAGGACGTGTCGCTGGGCTATGGCCGTTCGGTCAGCCGCTTCAACGAGCGCAAGCGCGTGGTCCCGGACGAGGACATGGGTCCGCTGGTCGCCACCGAGATGACCCGCTGCATCCAGTGCACCCGCTGCGTCCGTTTCACCGCCGAAGTGGCGGGCACCTATGAACTGGGTGGCATGTACCGCGGCGAGAACCTGCAGATCGGTACTTACGACGGCAAGCCCCTGACCACCGAACTGTCCGGCAACGTCGTCGACGTCTGCCCGGTCGGCGCGCTGACCAACAAGGTGTTCCAGTTCCGTGCCCGTCCGTGGGAGCTGACCGCGCGCGAGTCGCTGGGTTACCACGACGCGATGGGGTCGAACCTGTTCCTGCATGTGCGCCGCGGTGAAGTGCTGCGTTCGGTGCCGCGCGACAACGAAGCGGTCAACGAATGCTGGCTGTCCGACCGCGACCGCTACTCGCACCAGGGCCTGTACAGCGAAGACCGTGCGGTCAAGCCGCTGCGCAAGGTCAACGGCGAGTGGAAGGAAGTGAGCTGGGCCGAAGGCCTGGCCGCTGCCGCCGACATCCTGAAGGCGAACCAGGGCGACACCCTGGGCGTGCTGGTGCACCCGTCGACCTCCAACGAGGAAGGCACTCTGCTGGCGCGCCTGGCCAAGGGCCTGGGTTCGGGCAACATCGATCACCGCATCAACAACCGCGATTTCTCCGACGCCGCCACCGCCGAAGTGTTCGGCCTGCCGCTGGCGGAGATCGAAGGCGCTGACCGCATCGTGGTTCTGGGCAGCAACATCCGCCATGAACTGCCGCTGCTGCATGCCCGCCTGCGCAAGGCGCAGACCCAGAACGGCGCGAAGATCCACGTCGTCAACCCGGTCGACTTCGACTTCGCCTTCAGCATCGCCGGCAAGCAGATCGTCGCACCGTCGCAGTTCGTCGATGCCCTGGGCAACGCCGAGCTGCGTTCGGCGGTGCAGGGTGGCAGCAACACCGTGCTGATCGTCGGTGCCATCGCCGAGAACCACCCGCAGGCTGCCGCGATCCGCGCCGCCGCGCGTGATTTCGCCACCGCCACCGGTGCCCGCCTGTGCCGCATTCCGCAGGGCGCCAACGCTGTCGGCCTGACCCGTGCGGGCGTGCTGCCGGCCGGCAGGGACGTCGCCGCGATGCTGGCGCAGCCGCGCCAGGCCTACGTGGTGTACGGCCTGGAGCCGGGCCTGGACTTCGCCGATGCGCCTGCCGCGCGCAAGGCGCTGGCCGGTGCCCAGGTCGTGGCGTTCAGCCACTTCGCCTGCGCCTCGACCCGCGACGTCGCCGATGTGATCCTGCCGATCGGTGCGCTGCCGGAAATCGACGCCACCCTGACCAACCTCGATGGCCGCGAACAGTCGGCCCGTGCCGGTGGCAAGCTGCCGGGCGAGGCCCGCGAAGGCTGGCGCGTCCTGCGTGCGCTGGGCGGTGAGCTGGCGGTGGCCGGTTTCGACTTCATCGATCTGGCGGGCCTGCGTGCCAGCCTGGCACCGGTATCGGTCACCGTGGCTGCGTCGGCCCAGCCGGCCGTTGCAGGCGAAGGCCTGGAAGTGGCCTCGACGGCGGCGATCTACCGCACCGATGCCGTGGTCCGCCGCGCTCCGGCGCTGCAGTCGCATCCGCTGAACAACGCCCCGCGCATCGTCCTCAACACGGAAGATGCCGCACGCCTGCAGCTGCAGGAAGGGCAGATGGCCAAGGTCGGCACCGATGCCGGTCGCGCCACCCTGCCGGTGGTGGTCGACGCCCGCGTCGCTGCGGGTTCGGTCTGGATTGAATCGGGCCACGGCGCGACCGCGCCGCTGGGTGCCGCTCGCGTAACGGTGGTGGCTGCATGAACGAATTGCTGTTGAACGCGGTCGATCCGCTGCACCAGTGGCTGCTCGGCCTCGGTGACATCGGCGCGCTGCTCTGGATCATCCTGAAGATCCTGGTGATCACCGTACCGGTGATCGTCTCGGTGGCCTTCTACGTGGTCTGGGAACGCAAGCTGATCGGCTGGATGCACGTCCGCCATGGCCCGATGTACGTGGGCATGGGCATCTTCCAGGCCTTCGCCGACGTCTTCAAGCTGCTGTTCAAGGAAGTGGTCCAGCCGAGCAACGCCAACAAGGCGATCTACCTGCTGGCACCGCTGATCACCCTGGCCCCGGCGTTCGCGGCCTGGGCGGTGATTCCGTTCGATTCGCAGATCGTGCTGTCCAACGCCAATGCCGGCCTGCTGTACCTGCTGGCGATGACCTCGCTGGGCATCTACGGCATCATCCTGGCCGGCTGGGCGTCCAACTCGAAGTATGCGTTCCTGGGTGCGATGCGTGCCTCGGCGCAGATGATCAGCTACGAAATCGCGATGGGCTTCGCCCTGGTCGGCGTCATGATCGCTTCGGGCAGCCTGAACCTGAGCAACATCGTGATGGCCCAGGCCGGCAGTTCCGGCTTCTTCGACTGGTTCCTGATTCCGCTGTTCCCGCTGTTCGTCGTGTACTGGGTGTCCGGCGTGGCCGAGACCAACCGTGCGCCGTTCGACGTGGTGGAAGGCGAGTCGGAAATCGTCGCTGGCCACATGGTCGAGTACTCGGGCGGCGCGTTCGCGCTGTTCTTCCTGGCCGAGTACGCGAACATGATACTGATCAGTTTCCTGATCTCGATCTTCTTCCTCGGTGGCTGGCTGAGCCCGATCCAGGGCTGGGTCGATCCGGGCACTGTGTCGCCGCTGGTCGACTGGATCTGGAAGGGTGGCGCGCCGTGGCTGTTCGTCAAGGTGTTCTTCTTCGCCAGTGCCTACATCTGGTTCCGTGCCAGCTTCCCGCGCTTCCGCTACGACCAGATCATGCGCCTGGGCTGGAAGGTCTTCATTCCGCTGACCATTTTCTGGATCGCGGTCACCGCCGTCATGGTGTTCTTCGGCGTGATTCAAAAGGGCGTCTAAAGTGATGAACAGGATTACCCATTACTTCAAGAGCCTGCTGCTGCTCGAACTGCTGGCCGGCCTTTGGCTGACGCTGAAGTACAGCGTCAGGCCGAAGTACACGATGATGTACCCGATGGAGAAGTTCCCGCAGTCGCCGCGCTTCCGTGGCCTGCATGCGCTGCGCCGCTATCCCAACGGTGAAGAGCGCTGCATCGCCTGCAAGCTGTGCGAGGCGGTCTGCCCGGCGCTGGCCATCACCATCGATTCGGCCAAGCGCGAGGACGGCACCCGCCGCACCACCCGCTACGACATCGACCTGTTCAAGTGCATCTTCTGCGGCTTCTGTGAGGAAAGCTGCCCGGTGGACTCGATCGTCGAAACCCACATCCTCGAGTACCACTTCGAGAATCGTGGCGAAAACATCGTTACCAAGCCGCAGCTGCTGGCCCTGGGCGACCGTCTCGAGTCCGAGATCGCCGAGCGTCGCGCCGCCGATGCCGCTTACCGCTGAGGTCGAGAGATGGATTGGGTAAATATCGCTTTCTGGGTCTTCGCCATCGTGGCCGGCATCTCCGCCGCGGCGGTGATCAGCGTGCGCAACCCCGTGCACGCCGTTCTGTGCCTGGTGCTGACCTTCTTCTCCGTTGCCTGCGTGTGGCTGCTGGTGGGCGCCGAGTTCCTCGGTGTGGCGCTGGTGCTGGTCTACGTCGGCGCGGTGATGGTGCTGTTCCTGTTCGTGGTGATGATGCTTGACATCGATCCGTCGAACCTGCGTGAGGGCTGGGTGCGTTACCTGCCGGTGGGCCTGGTCGTGGCCGTGGCGATGCTGGTGCAGATGCTGATGCTGATCGGCGTCAAGGGCAGGGCGGTCAACCCGTTCCCGGCCGACAATGCCGCCGCTCTGGCCGCTGACACGTCCAACGTCACCTGGCTGGCCCGCAGCCTGTTCACCGAGTACCTGCTGCCGTTCGAGTTCGCCGCCGTCATCCTGACCGTGGCCGTGGTGGCCGCGGTGATGCTGACCCTGCGTCGCCGCGAAGGCCTGAAGACCCAGAACCCGACGCAGCAGACCATGGTCAAGGCGCACGATCGCCTGCGCGTGGTCAAGATGAGTGCCGAGCAGCCGGTGGTGCACAGCAACAGCACGCCTGCGGCGGGCGAAGAGGAGACCAAGGCATGATCACTCTGGGCCATATCCTGGCGCTGGGCGCGGTGCTGTTCTGCATCAGCCTTGCCGGCATCTTCCTCAACCGCAAGAACATCATCGTGCTGCTGATGTCCATCGAGTTGATGCTGCTGTCGGTGAACATCAACTTCGTCGGATTCTCGCGCCAGCTGGGCGATCCATCCGGCCAGCTGTTCGTGTTCTTCATCCTGACCGTCGCCGCTGCCGAGGCCGCCATCGGCCTGGCGATCCTGGTGACCCTGTTCCGTACCCGCCGCACGATCAATGTCGGCGAAGTCGATTCGCTGAAGGGCTGATCCACAGATGGAAATCACTCTCTCCAAGAGTCTGTTGATCGCAGTGGTGCTTGCACCGCTGTTCGGCAGCATCATCGCCGGCCTGTTCGGTCGCCAGGTCAAGCGCTTCGGCGCGCAGACCATCACCATCCTCGGCGTTGCGGTTGCGTGCGGCCTGTCGATGTACACGCTCTACCAGCTGCTGTGGGGCGGGGCGCAGCCGTTCAACCAGAACGTCTACACCTTCTTCGAAGTCGGCCAGTACTCGGCCCACGTCGGTTTCATGGTCGACAAGCTGACCGCGATGATGATGGTGGTGGTGACCTTCGTGTCGCTGCTGGTCCACATCTACACGATCGGCTACATGCAGGACGATCCGGGCTACCAGCGCTTCTTCAGCTACATCTCGCTGTTCACCTTCTCGATGCTCACCCTGGTGATGAGCAACAACTTCCTGCAGCTGTTCTTCGGCTGGGAAGCGGTGGGCCTGGTGTCGTACCTGCTGATCGGCTTCTGGTTCAAGCGCCCGACCGCGATCTTCGCCAACATGAAGGCGTTCCTGGTCAACCGCGTCGGTGACTTCGGCTTCCTGCTGGGTATCGCCGGCGTGCTGTGGGTGTTCGGCACCCTGGACTACTCCGAGGTGTTCTCGCAGGCCAGCATGCTGGCCGACCCGCGCGCCCAGCTGCAGATCTGGGACGGCACCCTGTTCGGGATGCAGCTGCTGAACGAGCCGGTGATCTGGTCGATCGCCACCCTGATCTGCATCTGCCTGTTCATCGGCGCCATGGGCAAGTCGGCCCAGGTCCCGCTGCACGTGTGGCTGCCGGATTCGATGGAAGGCCCGACGCCGATCTCGGCGCTGATCCACGCCGCGACCATGGTGACCGCCGGTATCTTCATGGTCACCCGCATGTCGCCGCTGTTCGAGCTGTCGCAGACCGCGCTGGACTTCATCCTGTTCATCGGTGCCACCACGGCCTTCTTCACCGGCCTGATCGGTATCGTGCAGAACGACATCAAGCGCGTGGTCGCGTACTCGACGCTGTCGCAGCTGGGCTACATGACCGTGGCGCTGGGTGTTTCGGCCTATTCGGCTGCCGTGTTCCACCTGATGACCCACGCCTTCTTCAAGGCGCTGCTGTTCCTCGGCGCCGGTTCGGTCATCATCGCCATGCACCACGAGCAGGACATGCGCAAGATGGGCGGCCTGCGCAGGTACATGCCGATCACCTTCATCACCATGTGGATCGGTACCCTGGCCCTGGTCGGTACGCCGTTCTTCTCCGGTTTCTACTCGAAGGACACCATCATCGAGGCCGCCGAGATCCATGCCCATATCCAGGGCAGCTGGGTGGCCACCTATGGCTACTGGGCGGTGCTGGGCGGCGTGCTGGTGACCAGCTTCTACAGCTTCCGCCTGCTGTTCATGACCTTCCATGGCAAGGAGCGCTTCCGCGACGCGCATGACGATCATGGCCACGGCCATGACGATCACCATGCCGCCGATGCGCACCATGCCGACGCCCACCATGACGACCACGGTCATGGGCACGGCGCGCACGAGCCGCACGAGACCCCGTGGGTGGTGACCCTGCCGCTGATCCTGCTGGCCATCCCGTCGATCGCCATCGGCTTCTTCAGCATCGGTCCGATGCTGCACGGCACCGACTGGGCCGGCCACCACGCCCATGAGGCGATCAAGGGCCAGGCGACCACGTTCTTCACCGGCATCGTCGACTTCTACGATCCGGCCAAGAACACCGTGGCCTTCCTCGGCGAGGAGTTCCATGGCCCGGTGGCGTTCGCGCTGCACGGCATGATGCTGCCGCCGTTCTGGCTGACCCTGGCGGGCTTCCTGCTGGCCGCGTTGTTCTACCTGTGGAAGCCGGACCTGTCGGGCAAGGCACGCAAGGCCTTCGCCCCGCTGGTGTCGGTGCTGGAAAACAAGTACGGCTTCGACAAGCTGTGGATCGATGGCTTTGCCGGTGGCAGCGTCAAGCTCGGCAGGGTCTCGCGCTGGATCGACAGCAACATCGTCGACGGCGTGGTCAATCTCTCGGCACGTGTTGTGGACGTCGCAGCCGGCGTGCTGCGTCGTACCCAATCCGGTTTCCTCTATCACTACGCCTTCGCGATGATCATCGGCCTGATTGCCCTGCTGGGCGTGCTGATGCATTACCTGCGTTGATGACCTGTACGGAATAAGAAGACGTGTCGAACTGGCCTCTACTCAGTGTCCTCATCTGGCTGCCGATCATCGGTGGTGCCCTGATCCTTGCGATCCGTGATGCTCAGACCGCCCGCTGGGCGTCGCTGGGCGTGGCGGTGCTGACCTTCGTGGCGAGCCTCTCGCTGCTGGGCGGCTACAACCCGGGCATCGATGGCCTGCAGTTCGTCGAGACCCATGCGTGGATCCCGGCGTACAAGATCGGCTACAACCTGGGCGTGGACGGCATCGCCGTGGCGCTGATCCTGCTGACCACCCTGGTCAGCGTGCTTGCCCTGATCGGTGCCTGGAGCGCGATCGACAAGCGCGTCAACCAGTACGTGGCGGCCTTCCTGATCCTGGAAGGCGTCACCGTCGGCATCTTCGCCGCGACGGACGCGATGCTGTTCTACGTGTTCTTCGAAGCGATGCTGATCCCGATGTTCCTCATCATCGGTGTCTGGGGTGGCCCGCGTCGCATCTACGCCGCACTGAAGTTCTTCCTCTACACCTTCCTCGGCTCCGTGCTGATGCTGGTGGCGCTGATCTACCTGTACATGAAGGGCGGCAGCTTCCAGCTGGCCGATCTGTACGCGCTGCCGCTGACGGCCAAGGAGCAGACCTGGATCTTCTTCGCCTTCCTGATCGCCTTCGCGGTCAAGGTGCCGATGTTCCCGGTGCACACCTGGCTGCCGGATGCGCACGTGGAAGCGCCGACCGCCGGTTCGGTGATCCTGGCCGCCATCGCGCTGAAGATCGGTGGTTACGGCTTCCTGCGCTTCAACCTGCCGATCGTGCCGGATGCTTCGCTGGAGTGGGCCTGGCTGGTGATCGCGCTGTCGCTGATCGCGGTGATCTACGTTGGCCTGGTCGCCCTGGTCCAGGACGACATGAAGAAGCTGATCGCGTACTCGTCGATCGCGCACATGGGTTTCGTCACCCTGGGTACCTTCATTGCCCTGTGGCTGGTGCGTGAAGCCGGCAACGTCGATGCGGCCCGCCTGGGCCTGCAGGGCGCGATGGTGCAGATGATCTCGCACGGCTTCGTGTCGGGTGCGATGTTCTCCTGCGTCGGCGTGCTGTACGACCGCATGCACAGCCGCCGCATCGCCGATTACGGCGGCGTGGTCAATGTGATGCCGTGGTTCGCCACCTTCGCCATGCTGTTCTTCATGGCCAATGCGGGCCTGCCGGGCACCAGCGGTTTCGTCGGCGAGTTCATGGTCATCCTGTCCGCCTTCCAGCGTAACCCGTGGATCGCCCTGGGCGCGGCCACCACCCTGATCATCGGTGCGGCCTATACCCTGTGGCTGTACAAGCGCATCTTCTTCGGCGAAGTGGCCAACAGCCATGTCGCCGAACTGAAGGACATCAACGGCCGCGAATGGCTGGTGCTGGGCGTGTTCGCCATCGGCGTGCTTGCCCTGGGCATCTACCCCAAGCCGCTGACCGACCTGATGGAGCCCTCGATCGCGAAGCTGGCGATGCAGATCGCATCCAGCAAGCTGCTGTAATTCCAGGATTTGATGATGACCACCTCGCCGCTGCTGCCATTGACCGCTGCTGACCTGCCTCCGCTCGCCCCCGAGCTGGTGCTGATCGGCAGCGCCTTCGCCCTGATGATCCTCGACCTGTTCGTCAGCGAGCGGAACAAGATCGTCACCCACCTGTCCTCGGTTGCTGCACTGGCCGTCGTGCTGTTCATGCTGGCGACCGGCGTGGGCGGGCAGGGAGAGGTCTTCCATGGCATGTTCGTGCGCGATACCGCCGCGGACGTGATGAAGACCGGGATCGTGCTGCTCAGCGGCCTGACCCTTGTGTACGGCTGGCGCTACCTGCGCGACCGCAACCTGTTCCAGGGTGAGATCCCGGTGCTGATCCTGTTCGGCACGGCCGGCATGATGATCCTGGTCTCGGCCGGCAGCCTGCTGATGGTCTACCTGGGCCTGGAACTGCTGGCGCTGTGCTCGTATGCGCTGGTGGCCAGCAACCGCGACAGCGGCCTGGCCTCGGAAGCGGCGATGAAGTACATCGTGCTCGGTTCGCTTGCCTCCGGCCTGCTGCTGTATGGCATGTCGCTGATCTACGGCGCCACCGGCAGCCTGCACCTGGACGTGATCCGCGATGCCATCCCGCATTCCGAAGAGCGCGTGCTGCTGATCACCGGCGCGGTGTTCATGATCGCGGGCGTGGCCTTCAAGCTGGGTGCGGCACCGTTCCACATGTGGCTGCCGGACGTCTACCAGGGTGCGCCGGCGCCGATCGCGCTGTTCATCAGCTCGGCACCGAAGCTGGCTGCGTTCGGCATGGCCTACCGCCTGCTGGAAATGGGCGTGGGTCCGCTGTCGACCGAGCTGCAGCTGCTGATCGCCGGCCTGGCCGCCGTATCGCTGGTGATCGGCAACCTGATGGCGATCGCGCAGAGCAATCTCAAGCGCATGCTGGCGTTCTCCACCGTCTCGCACATCGGCTTCCTGCTGATGGGCATCGCCGGTGGTGGCTCGCAGGGCTACGCTGCCGCGCTGTTCTATGCGCTGGCCTACGCCATCATGTCCACCGCTGCCTTCGGCGCGATCATCGCGCTGTCGCGTGCCGGCTTCGAGGCCGAGAACATCGAGGACTTCAAGGGCCTGAACGCCCGCAACCCGTGGATGGCCGGCCTGGTGCTGTGCATCATGGCGTCGCTGGCGGGCATTCCGCCGTTCCTCGGCTTCTGGACCAAGCTGGCGGTGCTGGGTGCGGCCGTCAACGGCGGCCTGCTGTGGCTGGCGATCCTCGGCGTGCTGTGCGCAGTGGTCGGCTGCTTCTACTATCTGCGGGTCATCAAGGTCATGTACTTCGATGAGCCGGTGGGCGAGGCCATTCCGCGCAGCAACGACCGCGTGCTGGGCCTGGTGCTGGGCGTGAACGCGCTGGCGCTGCTGGCCCTGGGCCTGGCCTGGAACCCGATCATGGTCTGGTGCCAGCAGGCTTTTGCGCATCTTGCATAAAAGTTGACACAAAGCTGCGCGATTCGTGTAATATGCGCAGCCTGAGTTGTCACTGCAGCGGTTCAGCCAGAACATCGTTGCAATGGCCCCCTCGTCAGGGTGGGGCGGCAGTTCAAACACTTCCGGTGCGGGGTGGAGCAGTCTGGCAGCTCGTCGGGCTCATAACCCGAAGGTCGCAGGTTCAAATCCTGCCCCCGCTACCAACATCGGGCCGGCGCCATCCGGCTTGATGAATGAGGGAAAGCTTGCATTTATTGCACTTATGCCTCATGATTCCGCTTCTGATGCGGGGTGGAGCAGTCTGGCAGCTCGTCGGGCTCATAACCCGAAGGTCGCAGGTTCAAATCCTGCCCCCGCTACCAAGTA